>NZ_JBPRLO010000002.1:0-867896 GCF_051417975.1 Planococcus sp. 1R117A
AGCCGTCCAAGTATTCGTTGACCAGGTTCATTTTGAATTCTTCGCTATATTTTGACATAGAAAAACACCCCAAAAGTTAGTTTTTAACTCTAACTTTTGGGGTGCAGCACCAATAATGTCTTTTTTAGTACCAGCAAAATAGATGGTATTCTCTTATAATCTGTTTGAAAAATAATTAACTATGATATGGATAATTAGAATTGTTATCTCTCTAAACTAGCTTAGTCCGTTTTTGGTCTAAATATCAGCACTTATCGGAAGACAAGAAATTCTAGTAGGAGTTTCTTGTCTTTTTAATTTGCATAATTTTTTGGATCGATAACACCAAACATAGATTTAACCGTTCCTATTCTTTAGCAGCAATAAAAAAGCTATAATTAAATTAACAATATTTTGAAACTTGAATTAAAGTGGTTAGTTAAATGAAAAAGAAGGAATGGGGATATGGCTATGGATGTAGCAATCAGAAGAACGAAAGAAACCGAAGCCCTGCAGTTATTGGAGATACAAAAGGAAGCCTTTTTAGAGGATTTAAAACGCTATGAAGATCATGAGACCAATCCAGTAAATGAACCGATCGAAATACTGCTGCGGAAAATCGAGGTCTTCCTTCATTACACAATTTGGTTGGAAGATGAAATTATCGGAGGAGTGGATATTCGCAGCTTAGACGGAAACAGATACCGTTTGAATCGAATTTTCCTATCGAACAAGTTCCAGAACCAGGGGTTAGGAAGTGAAATTATGCAACTGATCGAGAAGGAGTTTCCTTCAGCAGCCGAATGGCATCTGGATACCCCTCATTTGAATAAACGAAATCACCACTTCTATGAGAAACTGGGCTACCGGAAAGTTGGCCAGCACCAATTGACCGATAAGCTCTTTCTCTATGACTACGTGAAGAAAATGGGAGCCAATTAAGGGGGGAAAAGAACGATGTGGCGTTAACCGCATTATTCAACGCGATGTTTTGACTCCCGCATGATCCTAATCTACAAACTGTGCGTTATTGAAAGCGGACATTGAGAAAATGAAAAAATCAAAGAAAGCAGGAAGAGCTTTTGAGAAAAGTTGTAGTTTCGCCATACGATGAACAATGGGTTTTATTATTCACTAAAGAAGCGGATGAATTAAAGATGATTCTGGGCGAAGAAATGGTTTCGATCCATCACTTTGGCAGCACGTCGATTCCAGGATTAGAAGCTAAGCCGATTATTGACATATTGGCCGTTGCGAAAGACATCACCTTGGTAGATGGATATAACCCGGTATTAGAAGCATTCGGTTACGAAGGAAAAGGCGAAAACGGCATACCGGGACGCAGGTATTTTCAAAAAGGCGAGGATGATCGGACGCATCATCTCCATATTTATCAAATCGACAGTCCCGAAATTGAACGACATTTGGCGTTCAGGGATTATCTGCGCACTCATTCGGATGTTGCGAAAGAGTATGGAGGGTTAAAAAGACGGTTGAGCCGGCAATTCCCGTATGATATCGAGTCTTATATTAGGGAGAAAGAGGAACTGGCCTTAAAAATTCAAGAAGAAGCTTTAGCATGGTATCGAAAAGCCGGAAATAAGAATGCTTTGTTTTAATTGAATGTCGCTTATGTGCATTTAAATTACATTCGGTTCCAGAGAATTCCGAAGGGAGAGTTTTTGTGAGTACAAAAATCGCCGTAATCACAGATGTACACGGGAATAGTACTGCTTTGCTTGCCGCATTAAATGAGATAGATAAGGATTCCGAAATTCATCATATTTATTGTATCGGAGACATGGTTGGAATCGGGTACGAAACCAATGAAGTGCTTGAAATTCTTTTTTCTAGAGATGATGTATCCTTTGTAATGGGGAATCATGAGGAAGAAATTCTAGCGATTTTAGAAGGCGAAGAAAGTAGCAGCCAAGGGAGAGAAAAAATTCATCACGAATGGCTTGCAAATCGGTTAGAGAAGAGATTCATTCCACACATCAGTGGTATGCCTAAAGAATTAAGTGTGGTGTACGAAAGGCAGAAGCTCTTGTTTACGCACTATCATTTAGATGCTGAGAATCAATTTATCCCCATTGACACCGAACCTTCTATCGAAAAGCTGGATGACTTATACAAGCAGTCTCCATTTGATTTAATTTGCTTTGGTCATCATCATCCGATGCACTATTATTCATCAGAAGAAAGAATCTATTTAAACCCTGGATCGCTAGGATGTTACGACAAGCCCTTTGCAAGATACGCCACCATTTTAATAACGACTGATGATATCAAAGTTGAATTAGAAGAAGCGGCTTATAACAACCAAGATTTTTTAAAGGGATACGAAGTGTTGGAAGTGCCGGAAAAAGATTTTATTTTAAACATTTTTCATGGAAATCAGCATCAGAAATAAAAAATAATCTGTATCTTGATAATAAAAATCTTAATTTGAATGTGACTTATTGGTAATTAAGTTACATTCAAAACGCTAGAATCTAAAAGCTTAAGGAGGGATGAAACATGAGCTTAGCACATGAATTTTTCTTAGTACCTAATACAGTTTCTTATCAAGAGTTGATGGGGAGCAATGAGAAAAACCCAGACATTATAGACTCCATTGATCTCCCCGATAATTTGATTCAATACATAGCCGATTCAATGAACTGGATTCCATGTAAAAATCCAGCGGTATCAATGACAAGAGAAGTAAAAGGAATACATTATCATGGCGTCACTCTTTTTGATCAAACGTCAGCAGCAACTATGAAAAGTATCTTTACGGCTTGGCACTCTTTATTTTCAAACTCCCTTGAAAAGCTGGAGCTGACTGGGGAATTTGTGCATTCTTCCAACAAAAAAGTGCTATGCGGGCGTGAACGTCTATTATTTTGTAGAAATGATGTACTCGAATTATTGGAAAGGTTACTGTCTATGATTGAGAGATTGAAAGAAAAGAATCTCTATCTTTACCATTTGGGAATATGAAAAACGAATGTAACTTATTGTGAGGTAAATTACATTCAAAAGCTGATAAACTAGAAATTTAATTTTGAGAAGGGGATTTTTATGAATTATTCTGACCTACTTCAATACCAAGGCTATCTTTATTTGAATTCATTGCTCGAACCTGAGGACAACGCCTTGATCGTCGATATTGACCGTTGTAAAATACCTGGAACTCCAATTGGTGAGAATGATGCTTTTTCGTCTTATGACGCCTTCAATGTGGATGAAACCCTCCCCATTCTACGATTTGAATTTGATTGGTACATTGCTTATTCGGTTCTAAACGAGAGTTTTACTGCTTTGGACAAGTACGAGGTTTATGAAGGGCGGGGGTTTTCACTTTATTCAAAATCCCGATACCTGGACTTTATTGAGATCGGGACCACAGCTGACGAGGTGCATCCTGGGCCATACAAACACTATGGGATAAATGCTTTAAATCACACAATTGATGTGATCTCGACGGAACCTCCAAGGATTTCCGTCATACAAAGAGATGTTCCACAAAAGTAATTTGTCTAGATTTATATGAGGGTTTTGAATGTAACTTAATCTAAATTAAGATACATTCGAAATCTTCATTCTAGTGAACTTTGAAGAGGAAAAGATAAAGTGAATTTCCTAGAAAAAATGTTACATTCAATTGGTTGTTCTTTATGACCTGTAGGGAAGAGACTTCGTGGAAGGTTTCTTCCTTTTTGGGTTCGTGTAAGTGTACGTTTACGAACGGATTCATTTCCAAAATTATTTAGATATTATTTTAAGTTCTGATTATACTTAATTTGTAAGCTGAAAAAGATGTGTAAATAGCTTTGTAAGCATGCATTTGTCCCTTTCTCTAAAATTCAGGAAAAATACGGAGGATTACATGAAAAAAGTACTTTTAGTTTTTGGAACTCTTATTCTTGCTCTTGTTCTTACATATATCCTTATTGGCTATTCGACGGGGTGGGACAGCTCAGAAGACCGGGAGCTGGTTTATACTTATCTGATTCCTGAAGATTTTACGGGATGTGCTTGGATACGGTACGGTCAACCAGGAGCAAAACCATTGGAAATTACAAACAATGAAGTCATATTCGAAATTCCTGAAAACGGCATATTGCATACCAGTACAGATTATGATTCTGTGGCGTACGTGTATACCACCAAGGTTTTTTCTGTAAACGAGCAAGGTGAACCGATAAAACAATTGATAAATGAATATGATCTTCCCCCTTCTACAGGCTATCAATTTGATGATCAAAATCCCGGGGATGTGACCTCTATCAATTTTGATTCAAGCGAAGAAGGTTGTCGGTTCATAGAAGGTGTCAGCAATTAGCTGCAACTTTCTGCCAGCTCTTTAGTCTTTAATCAAAAATTAAAAGGGGTTTCCAATAGTTCTAAATATTACATGTGAAATGAATTTTTTGAAGTTCGAATTTATAAGAGTCCAGGTATATATCAGCAGTTATCGGTAGCTTTTTAGGAATGACCTAAAATTTGAAAGGAAGTACGGGCAATGCCAACTATAAAGACTGACAGATTGACGTTAATTACTTTTACTGCGGACATGATGAAAGCAGCCATTTCAAATAAAGGGGATTTGGAAAAAATATCGACGTATCGAGTTGCCGATGAATACCCGTCGGAAGTGTATAAAGAAATCCTTCCTTATAAAGTTCAACGGTTCAGCCAATATCCTGACGAAAACGACTGGGAAGGGATCATCATACACACTGAAGATCATACCATCATGGGGGACATGGGTTTCAGACGCAGTACTGAGGATCCAAAAGAGCTGGAGTTGGGTTATAGCATCGTTCCCCGCTACCAGGGTCATGGATATGCGACCGAAATGGCAAAAGCGATGGTGAAGTGGGGGCTGAAACAACCCGGTATAGAGAGGATTATCGCCGGGTGTGATAACGATAACTTCGCTTCGATTCGAGTGTTGGAAAAAGCCGGGTTAAAACGGTTTGAAGAAAAAGAGAATAAAATTCACTGGTCTTCGTAAAGGGGATGAATTGCAGAAAATTCGATTTTACATATGAGGGGTTTATCGGAAGAGAAGAACTTAATATCAAGTGGGTGCTTTTCTCTTTTAATGGTATGATACCTTTTTACATAGTGGAAAATATACAGACAATTAAATATAAGGAAAAGGCGACTCTAGTGGAATCAAATGCTCGATCTTAAAAAAACGGGCAGTTTAACATCAGTTTCTTCAGCAGGAAGAAGATATAAGGAGCCGAATCCATGGTCTTTAAAAAAAATCGAATTAATTTGATGACACAAATTACGCTTTTGCTCGCTTTTGTTGTTATTCTTAGCACCTTTCTAATCAGCATACTTTTTACAACAATGATTGATGAACTAGTCGAATCCTATATGGGTGACCAAGCGATGACGGTAGCAAAACTGGCTGCTCAACAGGAAGAAATTAGAACAGCGTTTGAAGAAGACAATCCATCGATACAGGTGCAGCCAATCGCAGAGAAGATCCGTAAAACTTCAGAAGCCAGTTACGTTACGATTGCAAATATGGAAGGAATCCGCTATTCGCATCCTAATCCCGAATTTATTGGAAAGCATACAGCGACCAGCAACGAAGCCTCTTTGGAAAGAGGGGAGTCGGTAATCTATAAGGATGTGGGCATCTCAGGTCCGGCAATCAAAGCGAAGACGCCCGTCTGGAATAGTCAGGGAGAAGTCATTGGGGTGTCTTCGGTAGGGTTTTTGCTTAATGACATCGAGGAACAAGTCTTTTTATACCGAAAAAAAATCATTGGGCTTTCTGCTATTCCTCTTTCGTTAGGCATTATCGGCGCCATTGTCATTGCGCGAAGAGTACGGAAAATCATATGGGGTCTTGAACCTGAGGAAATTTCCCTTTTATTTAAAGAAAAAGAAGCTACACTCGAATCCATCCATGATGCAACAATTTCCATAGATTCTTCAAATAAAATTACATCCATGAACAAAAAAGCACGGTTGCTTTTCGGAAGTCAGGGCTTAAAAAAAGGTTCTTTAATCAAAGATTCCCAGTTGAAAAAGCTATTGAAGGATGTTTTCGAATTTAATAAAGAACAAGTGAATCAAACGATTCTTATAGAAAACCAGCTCCTTATTGCTGATATTGCACCGATTCTGCAGAATATGGAAGCAGAAGGCGCCGTATTGACGGTTCGTCCCATTTCAGAAGTGGAAAAGCTAAATGAAAAATTATCGCGGATGAAAGAGTTCTCTGAAAATATGCGAGCTCAGAATCACGAATTTCTAAATAAGCTGAATACACTTTACGGTTTGCTTCGTCTGGGACATTACGAACGAGCCATCAGTTTGATTTCGAAAGAGGTGACAGAACGGCAGAATGTGATTTCTTTTCTCGTTTCTTCGGTATCTGACCCGATTATTGCGGCATGTCTTCTTGGAAAACTCAATCGATCCAAAGAACTTGGGGTCTCGCTGGAAATCGAAGAAGAAAGCAGCCTTTCTGTTGCGTTGACTTCAGAAGAGTCACAAGAACTGGTTTCTATTATAGGAAATATTATTGAAAATGCTTTAGAAGCTGCTCATCAAAACAGGGGGGATCAAGGCAAGGTATCCGTTTCATTTACTGATTTGGGAAAAGATATTTTATTTGATATTGAAGACAATGGACCCGGCATTTCTCCTGAAATGGAAGTACTTATTTTTAAAGAAGGTTATACTTCAAAAAAGGAAGAAAACCATGGTCTCGGCTTGACGATTGTCCGTCATGCTCTTCAATTGCTCAAAGGAAATATTTATCTTACTGAAAGCGAAATGGGAGGCGCGCGATTCACTATTGTGGTCCCTAAAAGAAAGGAGGCAGAATATGCCAGAGACCATTAAAGTAATTATTGTGGAAGACAATCAAGAAGCTGCTTCCATTTATAAGCAGTTCACTGATCAGCTCGATCATTTTGAAGTGATTGCAACCGCGGGGTCCGGAAAACAAACCATCGATTTGCTGGAAGTGGTTCAGCCTCATCTTATGCTATTGGATGTGTATTTGCCGGACACAAACGGCATCGATCTGCTTAAAAAAATCAGAACGCATTACTGGGGAATCGATGTTATTTTAATTACTGCCGCTAATGATACGGAAACGGTAAGCCAAGCGATCCGCGGAGGAGCATTTGGTTACTTGATCAAGCCAATCATCATTGATAAGTTCATTTCCACACTTCAGGAATACGATTTGATGAGAACTCAACTCCACCAGCGAGAAGTCGTCGATCAGGAGAAAGTGGATTCGATGTTTCGGTCCTCTCCAAGCGACAAGCAGCCTGCAGAACCGGTGCAGGCACAATTGCCAAAAGGGATTGATAAGCATACATTGAAATTAGTCAGGGACAAAGTAAACGTGATTGAAGAAAGCTTGAATGCCGATACTTATAGTCAGTTGCTGGGTATCAGTTATTCGACTACCCGAAGATACTTGGAGTACCTTGTCTCTCGCGATGAAATGGAAGTCGAAGTAGTTTATGGCAGTATTGGACGTCCTGAAAGAAAATACAAACCGCTCTAAAACCGTGAATGTTTGATATTCACGGTTTTTTTCGTAAATAATATGAAAAAAACGATTTTTATACCGAAAAGTCTTTTAACTGTTTTTAACTGTTAAGAAAAAATAAGAAGTGCTACTATTTCCTAAAGAAAGCGCTACCATATAGTGCGGACGAAGGAGATGGTCGTATGTTGGCATTACTAGGATTCACAATGGTTGCAGTATTTATGTACTTAATCATGTCAAAGAAATTATCTGCGTTAGTTGCAATTATGCTTGTACCTATTGTATTTGGAATTATCGGAGGCTTCCTTACAGAGCTTGGCCCAATGATGCAGGCGGGCGTTGAAGGCATCGCGTCTACAGCTATCATGATTTTATTCGCTATTTTATACTTCGGTATTATGATTGATTCCGGGTTATTTGATCCGCTAATTGCTAAAATTTTAAAAATCGTGAAAGGCGATCCGTTAAAGATTGTCCTTGGTACAGCTATCCTTTCGATGACAGTTGCACTCGACGGCGATGGCACCACGACCTACATCATTACCGTGTCAGCCTTGCTTCCATTGTACAAGCGTATTGGCATGAACCCGTTGATTCTTGCTACGGTTGCGATGCTGTCGATGGGGGTTATGAACATGACTCCCTGGGGGGGCGCCTCAGCCATGGCGATGGCATCATTAGGGTTAGATGCTTCGGAAATCTTTATCCCGATGATTCCTGTAATGGGATTCGGCTTGGTGTGGGTTTTGGTAGCGGCATTCATCCTAGGGAAAAAGGAAAGAAAAAGACTGGGAGTCGTGGAGTTGAATTCTACACATCCATCCGGGGAGCATGCTGAACTAGCAGCGACCGCAATGATGTCAGCGGATCATAAACGTCCCAAGCTGGTATGGTTCAACTTTTTATTGACAGTTGTCTTAATGGCTTCACTGATTATCGATTTCATGTCACTTACGATCTTATTTATGATTGCTTTCGGAATCGCTTTGCTGGTCAACTATCCAAATCTGAAAGATCAGCAGGAACGCATGGCAGCGCACTCTAAAAATGCTTTGGCCGTTGTATCAATTGTTATCGCGGCCGGTATTTTTACAGGAATCATGTCAGGAACCAAAATGATAGATGCGATGGCGATTTCACTAGTGTCTATTATTCCGGAATCTATGGGACCTTTATTGCCGGTAATTGTCGCATTTATAAGTGCACCATTTACATTCTTCATGTCTAACAATGCATTCTATTTTGGTGTATTGCCTATAATTGCTCAAGCAGCAGAAGCCCATGGTATTAGTGCAGTGGAAATTGGAAGAGCTTCTTTGATGGGTCAACCCATTCATGTATTAAGCCCACTTGTCGCAGCGGCTCATTTATTAATTGGTTTAGTAGGAATTGAATTTGGCGAATTGCAGCGCTTTGCGGTAAAGTGGGCACTGGGGACAACTACTGTTATGGTAATTGCGGCTGTCCTATTAGGAGTCATTTCAATTTAAGGGCTCAGTACTATTTTAATATCGGATAGGAGATAGGAGAATTTGTGTTTACAAATCCTCACTCTGCCAGAACTAATGAATTTCAAACTACAAAAGAAGGGGAGATAGCTTACTATGGGTTATCTTCTTTATCTTTATTTTTTATTTGTTCGCAAAATCTCAATTTAACGAATAAGTTATAATCTAATTAAGTTTATATATGAGGGATTAACAGAAGTAATTATTTTAATAGAAAAATACAAAGAGGAAAGCAGGGCTGATCAGCCCTGCTTTCCTCTTTGTTTGTATATGGGTACTTTTACGAACGCTTTTTCTTGCTTCTCATACTTATTTAAAAGGGTGTATACTAAAAATTAGGCTAGAGGAATAAATTTACATAATAATGTTAAAGTTCTTAGAAAAGAACCGAAATAAAAGATAAGCAGCAAGGCCTCTTACGACGTACACAAGGTATTGATCTTTCATGTCGTATCAAAGTTCCAAACGTTAAGGAAGGCAATATATGGTTCTGGCTTTTCTGTATTTAAATGAGAGAAAGAAGCAAGTGGTTTTCCTTGTAGTGCAATTGAATTTGAAAAAGTCTCAAATCTTAAAGCTAAAGGAGGTTGTTGAATGAAACAAAATATTCAAAGCAAATTGATGGAGATGAAGAGCTTGCGTTCTTTTTTTGAAAGCACCCAGCAAGACAACCTGGATTTTGTGGGGGAAAATAACCATGTGATCTTTTGGTCGTATGAGTTAAGCACAGGGGAAATGACCGTGACGGAAGGGCTGGAAAAGTTGTTTGGTTATTCTCCGGACGAATTGCCACAGTCCGGTCTTTCGAACAGCTTCTTCTGCCCGGAGAGCGAAAGCATGGAAGAAAACCCGGATGACTATATTTCCAGACAGGTCCCGTTTGACCTGGAGTATAAAGCGGTACGAAAAGATCGCTCAACCATCTGGGTAAAAGTAAAAGGAAATCCCGTTTTCGACTCCAACAAGGAAGTCATCCGCTATAACGGCGTTTCCCGGGATATTACGGCCAAGGTCAAGAAAGAAGAGGAGCTGGCAGAAGCGGCAGCTCAGTACCGGACCTTGCTGGAACAGAGCGCACAAGCGGTGTATATCTCGCAGGACGGGAAGTTTCAATACGCCACCCCGCAGATGGCGGAAATCACCGGGTACCGTATGGACGAATTGATCGGCATGGATTTCGACCAGATCCTCGATGAAGAAAGCATCCAATTGGTCTTGAAAAGAGTGGAATCCTACTTAAACGGGAAAGAGCCTGGAAGCCAGGAACTCACCGTTGTCAAAAAAGACCAGACAAAACGCATTGTGAAACTCCGCTCTTCTATCATCAACTACAAGGGCAAACTGGCACTGATGGGAACGCTGCTGGATATCACCGAGAAAAAGCAGGCGCTGGAATTGGCCAACCGCTTGGCCTATTACGATGTGCTGACGGGTCTTCCAAACCGCAACTTGCTTCATAAAAAGATGGATTCGTTCCTGGAAGCGGCGCAAGAAGCGGGGGTGATGGTAGCTTTGCTGTTTGTGAACTTGGACCACTTCAAGACCATAACGGATTCATTTGGCCACCAGGCTGGAGACGAAGCCATCAAAGAAGCCGGCAGTAAAATAGAAGAAGTGATGCCTGAAACCGGATTTATCGCAAGGTATGGAGATAACGAGTTTGTGGCGTTGCTTTCATACGCTGACATAGCTGAAATCGAAGAATTGGCGGAAAAAATGATACGAGACGTTCCATTAGCGCTTTCCGGAGAAATAAAGGATGCGCCCACCATCGGCATCAGCCTTTTTCCGAAACATACGGACAGCGCCGAGTCGCTGCTGCACTTCGCCGATATTGCGGTGTATCAGTCGAGACGCGATGAAAACCGGCAGCAACACTACCGGTTCTTTAGCCCGTGCATGGAGGCGGATGTCCTGAGAACCAATAAATTGGCCAATGACCTGAAAAGGGGCGTGGAATTGAAGCAATTCCACCTGGTGTACCAGCCGAAGGTGCGGCTGGATTCGGAAAAACTGGAGGGAATCGAGGCACTCATCCGCTGGGAGCATCCCGAGTATGGCCCTATCTCCCCGATGGAGTTCATTCCCCTGGCAGAAAAAAGTGACCATATCATCGGAATCGGCGACTGGGTACTGGAAACCGCCATTCAGGATATGCAGAAAGTGGACTTGCCGCTCATACTGAATGTCAATGTCTCCATGAAGCAGTTGCTGCAAGCTTCATTTGTCCAGAAAATAAAAGACCTGATCGAAAGAACCGGTTTTCCGGCAGAACGCTTAAATCTGGAAATCACGGAAAGTGTAGTCGCTTACAATATCGAGGAAACGATAGAGAAACTGGAGCAAATCAAGGAACTGGGAACCAAGATTTCCTTGGACGATTTTGGCACTGGTTACTCTTCGTTGAGTTATCTGACCAGGTTGCCGATCGACTGCTTAAAAATAGATCGTTCTTTCGTAAGTGAACTGGAAGTGGATGACGCGAAGAAGACGCTGATCCAGGACATGATTCGGGGAGCCCATGGTTTGAACATGGAAGTCATCGCGGAAGGCATTGAGACGCGGGAACAGGCAGAGTTGTTAAAAAGCTACAATTGTGAAAAGGGGCAAGGCTATTACTTCAGTAAGCCTCTGCTTTTCTCAGATCTTCTAAACTACATTCATTCTCAGAAATAATCTCTTTGCATACCAACTGTGAATTGCTTTTCCTAAGGAAATGAGTCATTCAGTTGCTTCTTCCTTAGCTTCTTTTATTCGTTTAAGTATATGTTTACGGACGCTTTAAAAAACGAAAATATCGGAAATTTAGCAAATAAAAAGCGGATCCCTTACTGATTGTAAGGGATCCGCTTCATTGTTTCTTCAGTTAGTTCAGTAAATCATTCAAATCTTCCAGTAAGCCAATTAAATCAAGCAGGTCATCAAGTAATATTAAGAAACCATTGGCATCCAGTAACCTGGTACGGCTAGCTAGGCTCCGTACAAGGAATTCGGAATGTTTAGGGCGAAAGGGAATGCGGGTAAATAATCACTATTCACTTACGACAAGATCGATTACGAAAAGGAGGACGATACGATGGCTCGAAAAGAAAATACGTTTATCGGCGTATTCAATTCGCAGCGGGAAGTAGTAAGCAAGGTGAGGGAACTGAAAGCGCAAGGCTACCAGGAAAGCGATATGTACGTGGTCGGACAGGACCGGGACGCCTTCTCGACGGTGCAAAACCAGACAGACGTGCATGTCGATGCAGCCGGCCAGCAGCAAGACCAAGGATTCATGGGGAAATTCATGTCCGCCCTTTCCGGTGAATCCTCTTCAATGGATGCATTCAGCGGCATGGGGTTGAACCGGGCAGAATCCGAAGAATACTACCGCCAAGTCCAGAACGGCAAACTGGTGCTCTATGTGGACAGCGATTATGGCGATTCCTACGATCGATACCGCCGTTCAACGGGAAGTGATCCGGCTACCGGAACGGGAGCCGCGCTTGGATCAGGCAGCACGGTGGACTCGACTTCTCAGCGGGACAGCACTTTCGGTTCGACTCCAGAGACCAACCGCACCTCCCCTCGGAATGACGAGGAACGCCTTCGCCTTCATGAAGAACAGTTGAACGTGGGCAAAGAACGGGTGCAGACGGGGGAAGTAAACGTCGGCAAGCGCGTAGTCGAAGAGAATAAAACCCTCGAAGTACCGGTAGAACGTGAAGAAGTGTACGTAGAGCGCCATCCAGTGAACGAGGAAGCCTCCGGCACTAAAGCTTTCAATGAAAACGAAACAATCAATGTGCCGCTTTCCGAAGAACGGGTAAACGTCTCAAAGCAAGATGTGGTCACAGAAGAGATCGTAGTCGGCAAACAGAAAGTCCAGGATACGGAACGAGTGGACGAGACGGTTCGCCGGGAAGTGGCGGATGTTGACGAGGATGACAATAATCTCACGAACAAGAATAACCGCAAACCGCTTTAAGGCTTTAAGGGATCAGACACATAAAAAAGGAGGCCTGATGGGCCTCCTTTTGCTTTGAAATCTCGTTTTTTGATTCCTTCCTTGAAAAAGTCCCTTGAAAAGTCTGGGACATTGACTGATACATATGCCGGTTTATCGGAAGGAAAGAGGCTAGTAGAACTTCTTCTCTTTTTTCTAGGTAGGTGTTTTTAAAACGATTTGAAGGTGAAATGAGTTTAACAGTTTTTATATAGTATGGGAACTTAAAGTTAGCATTCAAATGCAAATGAGCGAATTTAATGAATGATACAGGTGAATCAAATTACTTGTGCGGAGTTTTAAACCCATCAATGTAAAATAATGAACCGCCCTTTGTGGAATAGAGAGCCACTAATTAAAATTATTATAGGAGTGCTGAAATGAAAAAGAACTATTTAATCATCCTTTTAACGGCCATCTTTCTGGCTGGTTGTACCGACGTCGAAGAGGCAGCCGTTACCGATGTAGAAACCGATACACAAGAAGTCGCCTCAGTCGAAACCGGTAAAAGCAGCGGAAAAGAAGAACCGGTCCCTACCGCTGGCGAGGAACCCACAGCAGAGGAAACGCCAACCCAATCCAATGATGAACGGTTCGCAGGATACGAACTGATTGAAGTGGATGGCGGAGATTTGTCTGGAACTCGTGAACCGAACGTCGTCGTGGACATTGGGTATGGGGACCGTGAATATTGGGCCTTTACGAATGAGCACGGGCAGCTGGTGCGTGTCATTGCAGACGAAATCGTTCTACAAGATGAAAGCAACGAACCTGTAGAATCGTCTGGCCGGTACTATGCGGATGAGGCAAAAGTTCCGGGTGTCGGACGCGACGAATTAGATGAAGGGCATGTCATTGCAGATTCCCTCGGTGGGGTAGCGAATGCTTATAATATTACCCCACAGGATGGCACACTCAACCGCCATGGCGATCAGGCCTATCTGGAAGAGGTCATTCGCAGCGCAGGCGGGGCGACAAATTTTGAAGCCATCATCACTTATCCGGATACGGAAACGCAGATCCCTTCCAGATATCAATATACCTATACGTTAAAGGGAACCGAGATTGTGGAAACGTTTGACAACGTGAACCCGGATGAAGTAAATGCTGAACTTGATTTAACCGACAGCGAGCCTTCTAAATCCACCGCTTCAAAAACCAACGATGATGTAAAGAGTGTCGATACAGATAACAATGGACAGGTGACGATTAAAGAAGCCAAAGCAGCAGGTTTTAACATGCCGATCACGAATGATCATTGGTTATACCCCTATATGCAAGACAGCGATAACGACGGCCTGGTAGGAGAGTAAGCCTCTAGAACTTTGAAGTAAAATAAATGGACAGTTTCCTCGTTGGACGAATTAAACAATTTGCGAGTGAGTGTCTGTGCAGGAACAACTCATCTCAAGGTAAACTATGAAAAGGCACAACCAAGCGTCTCGTAGCTTCAAATGAAATTAAAACATACTCAAATTTCAAAGGTGGAGAAATGACAAAAATGAAGTGGATCAGCAGGCAGGAAGAAGCCAAATTGCCGCTATTTAAAAGCCATGAAGAAGCGAGCGATTATTTTGAAGAGAAGTATGGAGAGAAATTCGTATTTGAAGAGTCTTCAGATGTCGGTAATGGAATTTGTTTCTTCTATCGATTAATTACAGATGAAGAGGCCTATATAAAAGGGGTAACGGATTTAAATGCTAATGGATCTGTAAAAATGGAATTCATAAAGAGTTATCAGCCGATTCAAATTATGGAGGACGGAAGCGTCCATATCGTTTATCAAGAAAAATGAAAGTCGAAGCTCGCTCAGATTAAAGACACGAGGGTTATCGAAGCGATCGTACATATGCCGATGACTCTGGTGTTTTTTGACATTCTCTTAATGTAGGACCTCGGAGTTGCAATTTCGATCATTTTTAGATGGAAGTTCACTCTTTGAAGCTAGAGAAGATTCCACTCCAAAATTCTTTAATAAAGTGTTATATTACAGCATAGGAGTTACATGTAAAACCGCGCTCATTTAAGTGGAAATCTGCTATAATTTATTCAATATCTGTACTTTTAATAAATTGAAATTTGGTGAATCCCATGAAGGAAAAAGATAGACGAAGCAGCGATAACACTGCTTTAAAGAAAACCTTATTGCGATATAAAGAAGAAGCAAATGAGGATCGTTTGCCGCAACAGGCTTATATAATTATTCAAAAAGCGATCCGAAATTTACAGCTTCACCCTAATGAGGCTTTTTTGGAACGTGAAATTATCGAAATGTTGGAAATGAGCCGTACGCCTGTTCGTGAAGCATTAATTCGATTGGAGATGGACCGCTGGATTAGGTTAATCCCTCGAAAAGGGTTTAGTGTTGAACCCATCATTAAAGAAAATATTGAGCAAATTTGCCAAATAGCCGAAGCGCTAGATGGAGTGGCAGCTGAGTTAGCCACATTAAATATTGACGAAGAGCATCTCGAAATTCTGGATGCCCTTATTGCGCGTCAAGAAAATCATCTGAATGAAAATAATTTAAAGGCTTATTTAGATGTCGATAATCAATTTCATAATTTAATCGTTGAGTACTCCCAGAATGAACGGCTGAAAAATATAATGGATAGTCATTCTGATCAATTGTATCGGGCTAGGTTGTTTACCATTAATGAGCGAAAGCTTCCTGTTCGGTCCATTAAGGAACATCGGGCAATAGTAGCTGCCATGCGGGCCCAAGATAGCAAAGCAGCTCAACTCCTGATGCATTCCCACAGGCATCGTGGAGGACAAGAAATCTTAGGGATTATCGAAAGCAAGCCAACGAATAAGATGAAAAAATAGTGTAAGACGTTTCTTAACAAGAAGCGTCTTTTTTATTTGTATAGAAATTTAAAAAATTTATTATTTAGCTATTTACGTTATTTTGATTAATTTAAAGCTTTATATTGACATTAATAAATTTATTAATTATGCTGTAGACAAATGAAATATACGAAATGGGAGGTTTTAAGATGAAAATAATTGATATCAAAGAAAAAGCGGTACCTATTAAATCGAGTATCAGCAATGCTTATATTGATTTCTCGAAAATGAATGTTTCTGTCGTAGCAATCGTCACAGATGTGTTTAAAAACGGCAAACGGGTGGTAGGGTATGGGTTCAATTCAAATGGGCGGTATGCTCCAAGTGGGCTGCTTCACGAACGGTTTATCCCTCGTTTATTAGAAGCGGAAACAAATGACATTCTAAATGATGAGGGATCAAATTTTGATCCGCATAAAATTTGGGATATTTTAATGACAGGTGAAAAACCAGGCGGACACGGGGAAAGGTCGGTTGCGGTAGGAACTCTTGATATGGCAATTTGGGATGCCGTAGCAAAAATAGAAGAGAAGCCCCTTTATCAACTGCTGGCTGAACGCTACGGGGATGGAAAGCCGGACGATAAAGTATTTGTATACGCTGCAGGCGGCTATTATCAGCCAGGAAAAGACGATAAAATGCTTCAAGAAGAAATGAAAGGCTATCTGGACTTAGGCTATTCAGTTGTGAAAATGAAAATCGGGAACGGTTTAGAAGAAGATCTTCGTAGAATCGAAGCCGTACTGGAAGTGGTGCCATCTGGCCAATCTCTGGCGGTGGACGTAAACGGCCGATTCGATTTGGAGACAGCGATTCGGTATGCAGAAAAGTTAGAGCCCTATAATTTGTTTTGGTATGAAGAAGTAGGAGATCCGTTGGATTATGAGCTTCAAGCGGAGCTTTCCAAGCATTATAAAAACCCGATGGCAACTGGCGAAAATCTGTTTTCCATGCAGGATGCCCGAAACCTCATTCGCTACGGGGGAATGCGGCCGGATCGGGATTATCTGCAATTTGACTGTGCATTGAGTTATGGACTTGTGGAGTATATGAGAATATTGGACATGTTAAAAGAACATGGTTGGTCTTCACGCCGCTGCATTCCGCATGGTGGGCATCAATTGTCGCTGAATATTGCAGCGGGATTGGGTCTAGGAGGGAATGAATCTTATCCCGGAATTTTTGAACCATTCGGTGGATTTGCCGATGATATTCCGGTTGAAAATGGGTATGTTGGTTTGCCTGACGTTCCAGGAATCGGTTTTGAAACAAAAGCACCGTTAATTAAATTGCTTCGCTCGGTAGCTGAATAATACATTAAAAACAATGGTTTTTTTTAATGAGCACTAACTCTCAGGCAATTTCAAGAAAAAAGGCCACTGAAGCTTTTTTCCAATGCGATGACATCGACACGGTGGTTTTCCACGGTGCCAGTGTCATCGTTTTTTAGTTTCACAGCTTTCGTGTTATAAAGGAACTGTAATCATCTAATTCATACCGGACAATTCTCTTTTTGTCTTTAAACGTTTACTTTTACGGACTCTTATTAATTTTTTATTTCGCCCTCTCTTTGATTAGAATTGAAAAGGGAAAAAGAAAAATGGAAACTTGTAGAAAAACAAGTTTCCATTTATATTGAAATCAGCGTGTTTATAGGACAGCGGTTTTCTGTTGCAAGAAATCCTCGGTCGATGTTACTTCAGCATACATACCTTGAAGTGCGCCGACAAACGCATAATGAACCTGTTCTGCTGGAACGACTTTATCTTGATAAGCCAATTCTCTAGTCGCACAAGCATCTTCGATCAATGTCGTTTCGTATCCCAGATCAACAGCCGCTCGCACAGTGGCATCAATGCACATATGTGTCATCATACCTACCACTACTAACTTGGTTATTCCTTTTTCTTTTAATTGGCTTTCTAATTCCGTTTGTAAAAAGCTGTTTGCGAAATGTTTAACGATGAGGCTTTCGTTTTCTAATGGCAAAACCGCTTCATGTATTTCAGCACCTTCCGTGTCTGGAAGAAAGAATCCCATTGCGGGGTTGCTTGCAATATGCTGAACATGAAAAATATTTTCTTTGTGATTTTGTCTGAACCATTCAAGAACTTTAGCTGCATTGGCAGATGCGCTTTCAGGATTGCTTAACTCCATCTTTCCATTTGGAAAATAGTCTTTTTGAATATCGACAATGATCAAAGCTGTGCTCATTTTTCCACCTCATTCATAAATTTTTCGTACAAAGTAATGATATACAAGTTCCCGGTTTTTATCGATAGGCTGATGAAGCATTTTTGCGTTAAATCATTTCACCATGAAAGGAATGCATTATGGAACTTAACAATATTGATTTTCAAATCCTTCACTTGCTGTCGGAAAACTCGCGTATTCAATGGAAAGACTTAGGGGAACAAATCCATATGACCGGACAGGCCGTTGGCAATCGCATCAAAAAACTGGAGGACAGCGGCGTCATCAAAGCTTATTCCTTAATCGTGGACGACATGAAGTTGGGGCTTTCTTATACTGCGTTTGTCATCATTTACATGAAAACTGCCAACCACGAGCAGTTCATCGATTTTCTTAATGGACGACAAGAAGTGATTGAAGCGCATCGGGTGTCGGGAGAAGGCTGTTACCATTTGAAGATCAAGGTGGCTTCCCAAGAACAATTAAATCTTTTTTTGAATGCCATTCTTGATTACGGGAATTATGCCTTGTACCTCTCCATAAAAGAAATCAAACAACGCAGCTCATTGATTGACAGCATTTAACTCCATGTGTTTTATTCAGAGGATTGGGCTTGGAAACCCTCACTTCGATTTCTTCTTTACACGATTTCCTTATAGGGGGCATTTTTTAGTAAATACAAATTCCAAATTGAGCATTTTTTGCATAACCTTGCGATGTGTACCAAGGCAGCTGAAAAATCCTGTTCGGCTGCCTTTTTAAAGTTAGCCATTTCCGAATAAAAATTACTGACTGACACTATTAAAAAAGGCTGAGATTCTTGATCAAACAAGAATTTCAGCCTTTTATATTTTCAGTAGCTCCCCAAAATTCATGCAGTTTCAATGCTTGCAGATGCTTAGTGAGTCGATATTAATTTTTTATTTTTCTTTATTGAACTCTCCCCATCGGCACATCTCTTGAATGATCGGCCAGAGCGTTTTCCCTTTCTCCGTAAGGCTGTATTCAACCTTTGGAGGGATTTGCGGATATTCCTCACGATGTACTAAACCATCACTTTCCATTTCCTTCAATGTCGAACTAAGCGTCCTGTAAGTGATCTTGCCGATCATACGCTGCAGTTCGTTATAACGCACTGCATTGTTTTGCGACAAGTAATAAATAACCAGCAGTTTCCATTTTCCGTTGATGATGGAAAGTGTATAGCCAAAGAAGGTTTCCTGGTTATCAGCCACATTGATTTTGGATGTTTTCATGTTTACACTATCCTTTCTGATAGTATATGCGAAAAAAGTGCATACTTGTTTATAGATTTGTACTCACTATATAATACATTTAACTTCGAGTAAAGCGTTGCAGCATTTTTAGACATGAAATTTCAGGCAGTCTGCATCTTGCAATTTCTTTTTAACATTCAACGGCGTCGAAAAAGGGATTAAATCGAAGTTCTATCGAGATTGAGGAGCCAGACAAGGAGGATAGGGAAAATGAGTTGACGCAACACTGCAAAGCTTTTATAGACATATTACTGGGAAATTGAAAAAGCTAATGCGGCTCCAGCTGACTGGCTTTAAATTATGACTGCTTCTTCAATCGCTGAAGAACAGTTGGCATACGTTCACAAATATTCGCCGTATACAAGGTTATACCACTAAAGAAACTGGAAAAGTGGTGCCATGACGACAGAAGAGTCAACTCGTATCATTCTGTTGTCAATCTTAATGAAAAAAGGCTATTAAATTTTAGAAAAGAGGATTTATCAATTATGAAGAAATTCAAAAAAACATCTATGCTGACAATGACAATGCTTTTGGCGAGTAGCATATTAGCTGCTTGTGGCAGCCCTCAGAATACTGAGCCAGTAGATAAGCAAAAAAACGTTTCTCAACAACAAGATATGACGATCCAGCAAATACGAAATGCTACAGTAACGGTAGAATATGGTGGTCAAAAGTTCTTGATCGATCCTATGTTTTCCAAAAAGGGTGCGTTTGAATCTTTCGGTCCTGCCGAGCGTGATGACCGGAATCCAATAGTTGAATTGCCGATGACGGTTGAAGAAATTCTTGAAGGTGTAGACGCAGTTATTGTAACTCATACACACGAGGATCATTTTGATGACGCAGCAAAAGAACAGCTGCCTAAAGACATGAAGCTGTTTATGCAGGATGAAGCGGATGCTGAAATGGCCAAGGAATCAGGGTTCACGAATGTCGAAGTCATGGAAGAAGGAGTGGGCATAGGCTTTAATGATATTGAACTGACTGAAGTGGATGGCCGTCATGGATATGGAGAAATGGCAAAGGCCATGGGAAATGTGATGGGGCTTGTCTTCCAACATCCGGAAGAAAAAACTTTGTATCTAGCTGGTGATACTGTCTGGTATGAAGAAGTGCAAGAGAACATCGATGTCTATAAACCGGAAGTTATAATTCTAAACGGTGGCCAAAACCAATTTCTTGAAGGGGGCCCTCTGATTATGGGCAAAGAAGACATATACGAAGTATTTAAGGCTGCACCGGAAGCTGACATCGTTGTGAGCCATATGGAAGCAGTGAACCACTGGGGATTGTCCAGAGAAGAATTGAAGAACTTTATCAACGAAAAAGAAATGGAGTCTAATGTAGTGGTGCCGGATGACGGAGAAGCTTACTCCTATTAAGGTGAAATAGAAAACGTGTAAGAGATTTTAATTTTTATAGCAAGAGCCCCTCTTAAGGGTCTCTTTTATCAGAATTAAAATCAATCGGACTCAAATGATGGCACAAAAGAGTAATCAAAAGGAGACGACGGTATGTATTTAAAACTAGAACCGCTAACAAAAAACTCTAATGAATTCGCTAAGGTAACAGAATTGTATGATGGGTCATTCCCTAAAAATGAACGGATACCTATGAACCTTTTATTGTGGAAAGCAAAAAAGGATTTTGTAGATTTTCTTGTTATTTATGATGAGGAAATATTTGTTGGCTTTACTTATTTAATCACCCGTGAAGATTTGACATACGTCCTGTATATAGCAATAGATAGCAGAGTGAGGTCAAAAGGTTATGGCGGCCAGGCACTTGCTGAAATTAAAAAGAAATACCCGGACAACCGGATCGTACTCAATATAGAAGTTGTTGATGAATCTGCAAGCAATTATGAGCAACGGGTAACGAGAAGGAAGTTCTATACCCGGAATGGTTATGAAGGCTCTGCTTATTTATATCAGGACCGTTGGGGCTTGTACGAGGTCATGATTAATGGAGGCAAAGTCGATGCGGAAGAATTTCATGCTTTATTAAAAAGGTTTGCAGGAGTTTTGCTATTTTCAGTTTTCAAACCTCAAATCACACCATCCGCAGAATTGTAAAACAAGCTCTTAAACAAGTGGCTAAGAACTAAAAAAGGTAAAAGGTAAAGTGTCTGAACGCTGACGAAACTGCCTCCACAGACGGAAAGAAGGCAGGCAATCAGTACAATATCGAAACGAATAATAAATTTTAGAGGTGAAATGATGAAGAAATTTGATGTATCTGTTTTATCTGTTGCTCCATTAAGGAAAGGGGAAACCATGAAACAAGGGATTGATTCTGCAGTATCGTTAGCGAAAGCGGTCGATAAGATGGGCTATAAACGAATTTGGTTTGCGGAACACCATAACCACGATGCCTATGCAAGTGCCGCTACCGTATCAATCGTGCAACATATATTGGCCAATACAGAAAACATTCGGGTAGGTTCCGGCGGGATTATGTTGCCGAACCATTCCCCGGTAGTCGTTGCGGAGCAATTTGGGACGCTAGAAACCTTGTACCCGAACCGTGTGGATCTCGCAATGGGCCGGGCGCCGGGAACGGATCAAAAAACTGCCGACGTGATTCGGCGTTCGAATCATAATGGCGTATTTTTCTTTGAACGGGAAGTGCGGGATATTTTGCGTTATTTGGGGGATACAGAAAACCAAGGAGAGGTGCGGGCTTTTCCGGGCCTCGGGACGAACGTTCCGGTCCTGATTTTAGGATCGTCAACCGGCTCGGCGAAAATCGCTGCAAATCTAGGACTGCCATATGCTTTTGGTGCGCAATTTTCACCTGAGGTGATGGAGGAAGCGCTCGCGATTTACCGGGAAAACTTCCAGCCGTCTGCTTATTTACAAGAGCCTTATGTGATCGCTGCCATTAATGTGATTGCAGCCGATTCCATGGAAGAGGCAGCTTTTATTTCCGCCAGCCATTTGCAGGTGTACATCGATATTTACACAAATAATTTAAGCCAATTGATCCCGCCGACCCAGGACTTTCTTGAATCGTTATCACAAGGTGAATTGGAAATTCTTCACCATCGATTGGGGTATACCATCATGGGGGATGCCGAAACGATTCGCCGTGAAGTGGTTAACTTCCAACAGGTCTATCAAGTGGATGAAATCATTGCTTTGTCCAATATCTATGATCTCAAAAAGGAAATTCGTTCCTATGAAATTTTTAAACAGGTTAGCGATGCCTTATTTGAATAAAAGCTAATACTTCTATTGATAGCTTACTAGAAGTAGAATCCATTACCACTATAAAGTAAGAGAGGGGAAGAGCAATGCTGAATTAGCATTGCTCTTTCTCTTTACGTCAAATTCATTGATGGTCGCAATTACCTGGAATACGAAGGCTAAAGTGGTCAGCATGCTTGTAACCGCTGGTTCACCCAAGCATTATTTGATTGCCGAACAGCAGTTAAAGCCGATTCTGGCGTATATGAAAGCCCAAATTGTCCAGACGTATGTCTTTATCGAAGAAAAAGATTTTCACCGGAAAGAAATTGTCAACGATGATGTGCTGTTCCGCATTGAACGGTTAGCGGAAGATACCGTGATGTTGACCGAGACTTACACCAAACTTCGTCTGGAAAAAGAAGCAAGTTATAATTTTTAATAAAGGAAAGGATCTCGTGGAGGTCCTTTTTCTTTTTAAATTTATGAATGAAATCTAGCTTAAGTGTTTGGCAGGCATAAAGAAGTTAAAGTATAGCTGGATTGGGAATTTATATACTATGACGTTATCAGAGGTAAAATGTAAGAATCCGAAGCAATAAATCTTAAATTTTGAGCTGTGTTATTGATATTCGGCACAGCTCTTTTTATCTTTCTGGATCTGTTCACAGGATTTTTTAAAAATCGTCATCTCTTTAAAGTCCGGCTTGTTTGCCGATGACAGAAATCTTTGAACCGAAATGGAGTTGTAACCGGCTTAGTGATTAATAAATAAGATTAATGTTACCACAATAATAAAAAGTATAATCCATAAATAAGAAATGCACCCAGTTAGTAGGTAAAAGAAGATAAATTAGATGCTATAACAATAATGAAGTTGATAATCCTTGGACCATTTTGAGGATAAACCGATGCAGTATCTAACTTATAAAAGTTTAAATATCGTGGTTTGGGGGAAGAGAAGAAGCTGAAGCTGCTTCTTTTCTTTTTTCACTTGATTCTTATGTTTCTGCGAATACTGTAAATAAAGCAGAAAATCCGCTTTGCATCTGAACCATCTTTTGGTCAGGGAAAGGGAAAACGTAAATTAAAAGCACTGTATGTCAATAATCTCAAGGCTTATGTGTGAATATAAAATCAATATATTGTTATAATGAATTGCTGTAAGGAAGCAGATACAAAATTTGTCGAAGGAGAGAATATATTTATGAAAATTAAAGCTGCAGTCACACCCGAAACAGGACAAGCTTTTGAAATCAAGGACGTTGAATTGCCTGAACTTGGTTCGAAAGATGTTTTAATAAAAGTAACAGCATCCGGGATTTGCCATACGGATGTTTCAGGGAGAGACACAGGCATGGTTAATCCACCCGCAGTTCTTGGTCATGAAGGCGCTGGAATTGTTGAAGAGATCGGGTCTGAAGTTACGGAACTTCAAAAAGGAGACCATGTGGTTGTGTCATTTGCAAGCTGTGGAGAATGCGATAATTGTTTAGCCAATCACCCTGCACATTGCCGGTATTATGGCGACCTTAATTTAAATAGCCATATCGATCAAGAAACCAATCAATTGGTTGCCAGATTCTTTGGGCAATCTTCCTTTGCGACATACTCACTTGTTAACCAACGGAATGTGGTGAAAATTGATAAGGACATGGACTTGGCTTTAGCGGCTCCGCTAGGTTGCGGCTTGCAAACAGGAGCCAGCTCTGTGTTAAATGTGCTGAAGCCTGAAGCCGGCAGTTCGATTGCGGTATTTGGCGTCGGGGCTGTTGGATTAAGTGCCATTATGGCTGCTAAAATTGCAGGCTGCAAAAACATTATTGCAATTGATCTCCATGAGAACCGCTTGGAACTGGCTGAAGAGCTGGGTGCCACAGCGACGATAAAAAGTGGCAAAGGTGTAGATGTTGCCGAAAAGATAAAAGAAATCACTGGGACAGGCGTGCAGAGTGTACTTGATACTACTGGCGTAGATGTGGTAATCGAACAAGCCATCCTATCATTGGATACTTTTGGGAAAATAGTTACGGTCGTTACTGATTTTAATCTTTCTATACCGTTGGAAGCTTTAGCCTTAAAAGGCGGCAGTATTACAGGAACCAGTCAAGGCGATGCAACTCCACAAAAATTCATTCCGGAAATGATTTCTTACTATAAAAACGGACAATTTCCATATGACCGGATGGTAAAATTCTTTGAATTTGATGAAATCAATAAGGCTTTTGAAGAATCAGAGAATGGATCCGTTATTAAACCGGTTCTAAAAATTAATTATTAAATTCTAAATGTAAGTAATTGAAATGCACCTTTTGAGCAGTTTTAAGCTGTTCGAAAGGTGCTTTTTTAGGTATCTGATCCTAACTCTTGCTTGGAAATCAGAAAGGATATCGATATGCACTTGAACATATAAGCATATGCTGATATGATATTATTGGTTTCGGGAACAGCAAGTAAATAATCCTGATAAATAGTAAATCGGCAGGTCTAAATGGAGCGAGGTGAAAAACAAATGGAAGTGAAAGCGAAGGAAATCGAAATCGAGAAAGCCAGCATGGTGCTCAAGCTCTTGGGGGACAAGACCCGGCTTGCGATGATGAAGCTCTTGGAAAAGAACGAGTGCTGTGTCTGCGAGTTTGTGGCGATTTTCAATATCAGCCAGTCGGCCATCAGCCAGCATCTGCGGAAACTCCGCGACGTCGGGTTGGTGAAGGAAAACCGGAAAGGCCAATGGATTTTCTATTCATTGAATAAAAACAGTGATATGTACGTAATGGTCCTGCATATCCTGGCATTCATTCCAAGCCAGGAGGAGCGCATCAAGGAACTCGAGAAACAAGGACTGCGAATCAGTTGTGAATAGTGGAGGGAATTAAATGGTACAAGGAATTTTAGCATCACTGATTTTCCTCCTCACACTGGTGCTCGTCATTTGGCAGCCGCGCAATCTGTCGATTGGGTGGTCAGCTATTGGCGGGGCCGTGCTTGCCTTACTGGTTGGAGTCGTGGATTTTCAAGATGTAGTAGATGTATTTGGAATTGTATGGAACGCCACACTGGCCTTTATCGCCATCATCATCATTTCGTTGATTTTGGATGAAATCGGACTCTTTGAGTGGTCGGCGCTTCACATGGCGCGGATCGCCAAAGGGAACGGCGTGCGCATGTTTGTCTTTGTCAGCTTACTCGGGGCCTTTGTGGCGGCGTTGTTTGCGAATGACGGGGCGGCGCTAATTTTGACACCGATTGTGCTGGCGATGGTCCGGAACTTGAATTTTTCGGAAAAGATGATTTTTCCGTTTATCATGGCCAGCGGATTCATTGCCGACACTACGTCGCTGCCGTTCGTCGTCAGCAACTTGGTAAACATCGTCTCGGCTGACTTTTTCGGCATCGGATTTGCGGAATACGCTTCCCGGATGATCGTGCCGAACCTGTTTGCCCTCGTGGCCAGCATCTTGGTGCTGTATTTGTTTTTCCGCAAGGATATCCCGAAAAATTACGAAGTGGCGAACTTGAAGAAACCGAATGACGCCATCCGGGACCACAAGATGTTCCGTTTGTCGTGGTTCGTGCTCGTGATTTTGCTTGTCGGGTATTTCTCCAGTGACTTTATGGGCGTCCCGGTGTCCTTTGTCGCCGGCACCATCGCCATCTTCTTTTTGCTGATGGCGCGAAAAAGCCCAGCTGTCCGCACGCGGATCATTTTGCGCGGCGCACCGTGGAACATCGTCTTCTTTTCGCTTGGCATGTATGTCGTGGTCTACGGACTCCGCAATGTTGGCTTGACCGGCGTCTTGGCGGATGTGATCCAGGTCGCGGCCGAGCAGGGCTTGTTTGTTGCCACGATTTCGATGGGCTTCATTGCAGCAATCCTGTCGTCGGTGATGAACAACATGCCGACGGTGATGATCAACGCCCTTGCCATTTCCGAGACGCAAACATCGGGAACCATCCGCGAAGCGCTGATTTATGCGAACATCATCGGCTCGGATCTGGGTCCAAAGATCACGCCGATCGGCTCACTCGCCACGCTATTGTGGCTCCACGTCCTGTCTTTGAAAGGCGTGAAAATCTCCTGGGGGACGTATTTCAAAGTCGGTATCATCCTGACGGTTCCAACGCTTCTGGCAACCCTCATCGGGCTGTATCTCTGGTTATTAATAATTTGAAAAATAGATTTCATTCAAAAAGGAGTTTACCATCATGACGAAAAAAACATTGTATTTTTTATGCACAGGCAACTCATGTCGCAGCCAGATCGCGGAAGGCTGGGGGAAAGAAATTTTGGGGGATGAATGGCAGGTATTGAGCGCGGGCATTGAAGCGCACGGGCTGAACCCGAATGCGGTCAAAGCGATGAACGAAGTGGATATTGACATTTCCAAGCAAACATCCGACATCATTGACACCGACATCCTGAACAATGCCGACTTTGTCGTCACACTTTGCGGCGATGCCGCAGACAAATGCCCGATGACGCCGCCGCATGTCAAACGCGACCACTGGGGCTTTATCGACCCGGCAAAAGCGGAAGGCACAGAAGAAGAGAAATGGACCGTGTTCCAAAACGTCCGCGACGAAATCGGCGCACGCATCCGTGAGTTTGCAAAAACAGGAAAGTAACAAAAGAGCCGTGATCTAGTATCGCGGCTTTCTTTCTCTACAGAACATGAGCATATTCTAGTATTGTAATGGAGGAATTCATCATGAAAAAAATTGAAATCTTCGACCCGGCGATGTGCTGTTCCACAGGTGTCTGCGGACCCGTCGTGGATCCGGACTTAACAAGAATCGCGTCAGCCGTCTATTCCTTAGAGAAGAAAGGCTTTGAGATTGCGCGCTATAACTTAGCCAATGATCCAAGTGCATTTGTAGAAAATCAAATCGTCAATCAAGTATTGACCGAAAAAGGACCGGAAGCGCTGCCGTTGGTTCTGATTGATAACGAAGTCGTTAAAGTGGCCGAGTATCCGACAAACAATGAACTGGCCCACTGGTTTGAAATTACGCCGGCCGAATTGCAGGAAAAGCCGCGGGTTCGCGTGTCTGTCAATTTTGGCAAGTAAAGGAGCACATGATATGTATTCGCTATTCAATCCGAAAAAGATGCCCTTGACGCCGTTCCTGTTCTTCACCGGAAAAGGTGGGGTCGGCAAAACGTCCACGGCTTGTGCCACGGCTGTCGCATTAGCCGACCAGGGAAAAAAGGTCTTGTTGGTCAGTACCGACCCGGCCTCCAACCTTCAGGATGTGCTGGAAGTGGGCTTGACGAATGAACCAATAGCCATTTCAAGCGTTCCTAACCTCTCTGCGTGCAACATCGATCCTGAAGAATCGGCACGGGCTTACAAGGAAAACATGGTCGGCCCGTACCGCGGCAAACTGCCGGATGCGGTGTTAGCCACAATGGAAGAGCAGCTATCAGGCGCCTGTACGGTGGAGATTGCCGCCTTCGATGAATTTTCACATTTGTTGGCCGATGAAAACATCTTAGATCGGTTTGATCATGTCTTGTTTGATACGGCACCGACCGGCCATACTCTGCGGCTGTTGCAGCTGCCGATGGCATGGAGCGGATTTCTGGAAGAAAGCACACACGGCGCTTCCTGTTTGGGACCACTGGCCGGCTTGGAAGGAAAAAAAGAGATGTATGCCAAGGCGGTTACGTCCCTGTCCGACTGGGAAAAGACAACGCTGCTGTTGATTGCGCGTCCCGACAACTCGTCATTGCTTGAAGCTGACCGGGCATCTTTGGAACTGAAAGAAATCGGTATTCGGAACCAATTGCTCATCATCAACGGCCTGCTGCAGACGCATCAGCCGGAAGACGCAGTATCGACCGCGTTTTACAGCCGCCAGCGACTCGCTTTAAAAGAAACGCCGGAAGCCTTAAAACAAGTGATGACATATGCACTGCCGTTCGTCTCGTATTCGCTGACGGGTGTGGAGAACCTGCGGCATTTGTTCAGCTCCTATTCCATCATCACATTTGAAGCGGAAGAGGCAACTCCGGAAGTATTGAATCTTCCAGGCTTGAATCAAGTGATTGAGGATTTCTCGGCAAAAAATACAAGGGTTATCTTTACGATGGGCAAAGGCGGAGTCGGCAAAACGTCGATTGCGTCGGCCATTGCGGTGGGCTTGTCCGAAAAAGGACACCGCGTCCATTTGACCACCACGGACCCGGCCGCGCATCTGGCGTATACGTTTGCGGGCAGCGAAACACGCGACAGCCTGTCTATCAGCAGCATCAATCCGGAAATTGAAGTTGGGCGCTACAAACAGACGGTTCTCCAAAATGCAGGAAATGGACTGACCGAAGAAGAGCTGGCCTATCTGCAGGAAGACTTGGAATCACCGTGCACGGAAGAAATCGCGCTATTCCAGGCATTTGCGGCTGTAGTGGAAAAGTCAGAAAACGAAATTGTCGTGATCGATACGGCGCCAACGGGCCATACGTTGCTGTTGCTGGATTCGACGGAAGCCTACCACAAAGAGATGAGCCGTTCGACCGGGGACGTGCCGGAAAGCGTCAAGAAACTCCTGCCGCGTTTGCGCAATCCGGAAGAAACTGGCGTGGTCATTGTGACGCTGGCGGAAGCGACACCCGTATTAGAAGCGGCGAGGCTTCAGGATGATTTGAAACGTGCCGAGATTGAGCCGAAATGGTGGGTCATCAACCAAAGCCTATACGCCACGGACACCGCGGATCCGGTGTTGCGAGGCCGGGCGAGTTCTGAGAAAAAATGGATCAAGAAAGTGGACGAAGAGCTGGCTCCTAAGTGCGCCTTGATTCCTTGGCTGCAGGAGGAAAAGATCGGCTATCACCAATTAAAAGAATTCATATTGTAAGGATGCTTAGTTTACAAAGTCTTTTTTAAGAACTGGGACTTGCGGGCATGGACATTTCAGGTAAAGGAAGGTGGAATTGATATGAACAAAGACTATCAGGAATTGGTAAAAGACCGCATTTTCATTGGCGGCGCGGCGGATGCTAAAAACGCAGCAGAGACGGAACGGATTGATGTCGTCGTGGATTTGCGTGCAGAAGTGACCGAAGGCGAGTACGAGTATTTGCGAGTCCACAGCCCAATTGTCGATAATTCCGATGAACAGCAGGATGATTCGGTCAAAAAAGCGATTGACCAAGTTGTGGATGCCTACAATGACGGCAAGAAAATTTATTTCCACTGTGCAGGCGGCAGCAACCGGACCGGCACTGTGGCGATCGGCACGCTGTTGGCTTTGGGGAAAGCCGACAGCATCGAAGAGGCGGAAGCCCAGGCAAAGTCCGTACGCGAGAAGATCAACGTGAAACCGCCATTGAAAGAATCCCTTCAGCGAATTTTTCCGAACGCCTAACAAATGGTGATATCAAAACGAAAGTAAACCAAAAAGGAGAGATACAACCTATGATGATTACAAATGAAGCCAAACAATACATCCAATCCATTCTGGAAGAGCAAAAAGCGGAAGGTCTGCGGATTTATGCAATAGCTGGCTGCTGCGGACCGCAAATCGGCTTGTCGCTGGATGCACCGGAAGCAACAGATGAAGTAGCGGACATCAACGGCATCCGGATGGCGATTGCCTCGGATGCGAAAGATGCCACAGGCAGTTTGACATTGGATTTTGAAACAGATGGGGAGCAATCGGGCCTGGTGATGGTCGGAGCACCGAATTGCTGCTGAACGAAAAGAGCTCATTTGGGCTCTTTTTTTTTGTACAAATATACTTTTCCGAACGCTTTCTAATAAACTGTTTTTAAGTTATTCTTTCATATTAAAAAGCTGATATTAGTGGATAAAATAATATTTCTATTTGATATTGTTACGATTAAGTTGAGTAAAACCAAAAGGCCATCTATGTGCTATTAGAACGTGAATAGGGAACGAGTATTAGAATTGATTTATACAATTTTCTTATTTGTAATTGCAGGAATAGATGGAATTGTTGGAGTCGATTTGATTTGGCTGTTGCTGCGGGAAGGAAAGTCGTTGCGTTTGGGTATTTTTGGCGTCATCGAATTAGCCTTATATGGTGTCATTGCCACTTTCCAATCATTCGCTTCATTCGACCGGATTTACGCCGCCTATGGCAGGGCGTTCATTATCCTCACGATTTTATGGGGATGGGAAATGGACAACAAGATTCCGGATCTGTATGGCTGGATCGGGGCAACAAGGCTGAAGAACTCTTATTAGTTTGCATAAGATGAAATTATAGGAAGAGAAGGAACTTAGCCGTTTGAACAGAACCGTCTCTTCCTTTTATTCAGTAATGAATTCATTTAATTGGCATCAATTTACTTTTTGTTAACGGAGGATATTTTCTCATTGTTGTGAACTTCCAGAATCGAAGCACTCAAATGGTTCATCTCTTCTTCCAGATTAATGGAAAGTAAGGGAGAAAAGTAAGCATCGGGGTTTAGGCAAATCAATTATTCGAAGTTTAGAATCTTGTTTCAACTATGTCCGTTTCTAGTTTGGGGAAGTATGCTGCTCCGAAAGGCGAAAAATTTAAAGCAGATGTAAATCGCTGAATCGGTCCATGCCAATTATCTTTTCGGATTTCTGAATAATTGTTGTTCGTATATGCAGAAATAACTTTTCGCCAAAATTTTTGTGCGGGAAGATTGGCCTCAAGTTCCGCCACTTCCCATTCTCCAGGGAAGAGATCGAACAAATAAAATGCCGCTTGTTTGCCAATGCCTTCCTTCCGGTATTTTTTCAGGATGAAAAACTCGCTTATTTTGAAATAGGAGTCACACTGTAGATCTGCCGAGTTGATTTCTCTTACCAAGGCAAATCCTGCAAGATTCCCATTAACTTTGATCAGAAATGGAAAGTGCCCGGGAACTGCCCAATAGTAGTCCAAGTATTTGTATCCATATACGCCTTCTTCATTTACATCTTCAGTTTCGAATTCAGAGAAATCGTACTGGTACAACTCCAGCAAGTTTTGCAAAACATTTCTTTGTTCGATAGTTGGCTGCAAGATTTCAATTTTCATCATTCATCCTCCGTTCTGATTGTCCACTGTTTTTGTTACGGTGCTTTAAGCAGTTCTGTTACCTTAACCTACCTTGACTCTATAGGAAGAAAGTGAAATATAGATGAAAATTAGGGTAATGAAGAAATTTATCAGATAAGAAAACATTTCTGGTTGTGTGAAGATTGCGTTAGTTTATATTGAAATTACATACACTGAATTTTGTATAAAGTCGGTGAAAGTAAAGCGGCCATATCAGCAGATTTAAAGGGAAGAAATGTTAAGGAGACAGTAAATTGTCAAAAACTGTTGAAACAGATACGATTTCTGCATCAAAGGAGAGGGAGATATGGCTGCACAAGGATTGTTTGAAAACCGGAGCACGAAAGAAAAACTGCTGGCGATCTTATTTCTCGCCGTCCCGGCGATGATCGAAAACATTCTGCAGACCGTCGTGGGATTTGTCGACACCTTGTTCATTGCCAAAGTGGGCTTGTTGGAAGTGACGGCAGTGGGCGTCGCCAATGCCGTGCTCGCCATCTACCTGGCGATTTTTATGGCGGTGGGGATTGCCACCTCGTCCTTGATCGCCCGCAGCATCGGCGCCGGGGATATGGCGAAGGCGAAGGCGGTGGCGAAACAATCCATGGTCATTGCCTTGGCCGTCGGCGCTTTTTTCGGCCTGCTCACGTTGGTTTTCGCGGAATTTTTGATCGGCTTGTTCGGGGCGGAAGCACGTGTCGTCGCGGAAGGCGCCACCTATCTGCGGATCGTGGGAATCCCTTCGGTGTTCATTTCGCTGATGCTCATCTTCGGCAGCATCCTCCGGGGCGCCGGGGATACGAAAACTCCCATGAATGTCGCGTGGGGCATCAACTTGCTGCATATCCCGCTCGATTACGTGCTGATTTTCGGAGTCGGGGATTGGACTGGCTGGGGCGTGGCGGGAGCCGCCTGGGCCACCGTCATCGTGCGGATGATCGGGGCGATCGTTTTGTATTTCTACATCCAGAAGTCGGCCGTGTCGTTTTCCTTGTGGGAAAAAACAGAGGCACACTCCATGTTTGCCACGATTTTCTCCCTGGCGACCCCAGCGGCTGCCGAACGGCTGATCATGCGTTTGGGGCAAGTGCTGTACTTCGGATTGATTGTGGCGATCGGGACAAAGACCTTTGCGGCGCACACCATTGCCGGCAACATCGAGACGTTTTCGTACATGCCAGGCTACGGGCTGGCGATCGCGGCCACCACCTTGGTCGGCCAGTATCTGGGGGCGGGCAAGATCAAAGAGGCTTATCAGTACGGCCTGTTGACGATGGGGGTGGCGGTCGGGTTCATGAGCGTAATCGGCGTCTTCCTGTTCCTGTTTGCCCCGTGGCTGGCGACCTGGTTTACCCAAGATCCGGAAGCGGTCCGGATGGTGGCCGTTGCGTTGCGCATTGATGCCTTCGCCCAGCCGGCACTAGCTGTCGGGTTGGTGCTCACCGGCGCGCTGCAAGGAGCTGGGGACACTAAGAGTCCGATGTACAGCACAGCGATTGGCATGTGGCTGATCCGAATTGTCGGCATTTACGTGTTGGGGATTTATTTCGGGCTCGGGATTGCCGGAATCTGGCTAGCCATTGCCCTGGATATTCTGATGCGGGCTATTTTCCTATCCTGGAGATACCGTCACCTTTTCAACCGGCTCATCCAGGAGGAAGAAGCGATTGGGTCGTTGGGAACAAAGGAAATAAAATAAAAAATAGATTAATTGCGTTGTGGAAGCCTGACAGTGTCCAGAAAAGACAGATATCCACTTTTGAAAGGGAGAAGGAGAGAAATTTAGAGCGGGATTATTTGTGAGCCCTGTCACGATGTTACCGAATCCATTCTTCGATGGAACGAAGAGGAAGTGGGGATTCAGACCTTGGAACATGAATTTCGTTTAGGGCTGAACTGAAAGAACGAAGTGATTGAGAATGTCCAGGAGGACTTTGTTGAGGAATTGGATAAGTCCACTTCCAACGAGGCACGGAGAGAGAGATTTCAGCAAATTGTCGAGTTTGTAGAAGATTTTTCTTTTTGTTAGATAAAACAAACATAATCCTTTACATACCATAGGGGGGTATTGTATAGTGGACTTGTGAAGTTGATCAGAAAATGAAATCAAGATGGTCTTTTCCGCAACTATCCTTCAGCAGATCATTAGTAGAGAAACAATTTGCTGAAGGGCTTGCTGCCAGTGTTTCGGCTTTTGAACCACCATTAATTATAGAGAGAACCATCTTAAGGAGCACGGACTGATAGAACAAAAACTTGTGATTCTGTCGGTACGCTTTGTGAATATTCTGCAATAACAGCTGCGGAAAGCCAGGGAAGTCTGTTGAATAATTGGCCAGGAGTATGGTTCGGTAAATTTTTTCAACGCTTTATACCCCCCATGTGTATATAAATAGCCATTAATGGAGGTATCGGATTCGGAGCTAACTCAATGCCAGACAACTAATACCCATTTCAAAATACATGAATGAAGGTGAGGGACTGGAATTAATCACCTTTCAACGGCTCTGTATTGAAATGCCCGTTGATAAACAAGAAGAGAATGTCGTTGATTTTATGCTTATTGTAATCGGGTCTCGGTTGGACACTAGGAGGTTCAAACATAAGATTGGCAGAACGGCGACAAAGGGGTCAATGAACCTATTGGTTATTCTCGTCGTTAAGAGGGCACGAAAGTAGGATATAAATGGCATAAGGAAGTAACTATATTGAAGGAGGCGGACTTTATGGCAAAGAATCAGAAAGATTATAACCATGAACAGGCAGATCACAGCAAGATGGATCATTCCAGACATGTTGGGCATAGCTATCATGAAATTCAAGTAAAAGAGGGCATTCATGATCACGGCAATCCTTCCCAGAACCATGATCACCAAGATCATAGTGAACATGACCACCATCAGCATGGGAACTTCAAGGAAATTTTTCTGAAGTCCCTGCCGTTGGGAATTATCATTTTGCTATTGTCCCCAATGATGGACGTTAGGCTTCCGTTTCAATTTACCTTTCTATACTCGGACATTGTAGTCGCTGTATTGGCAACCATCTTATTGGTTTATGGGGGAAAACCCTTCTATCAAGGTGCGATAGTCGAATTCAAGCAAAAAGATCCGGGAATGATGGCCCTTATTTCTTTAGGGATATCCGTTTCATATTTGTATAGTATTTACGCAGTGCTGGCCCGCTATGCGACCGGTGAACACATCATGGATTTCTTCTTTGAATTCGCTTCTTTGCTCTTGATTATGCTCCTTGGCCACTGGATTGAAATGAAAGCTGTCGGAGAAGCGGGGGACGCGCAAAAATCACTCGCTGAATTAGTGCCGAAAGATGCACATGTGGTACTGGAAGACGATTCAATCGAGACGCGTCCAGTAACCGAGTTAAAAGTCGGGAACCTTGTACGTGTTCAAGCTGGCGAAAATGTTCCTGCCGATGGCATCATCAAGAGAGGAGTTTCCCGGATCAATGAAGCCTTGCTGACAGGAGAATCCAAACCTGTTGAAAAACGAGTCGGAGACAAAGTAATCGGCGGTTCTACGAACGGTGAAGGCATCTTGTATCTTGAAGTGCAGGAAACGGGCGACCAATCGTTTCTTTCTCAAGTTCAAACCCTGATTGCCCAGGCTCAAAATCAGCCTTCGAGAGCTGAAAATTTAGCCCAAAAAGTAGCGGGCTGGCTATTTTATATCGCCATTGCGGCAGCCATTATCGCGTTCGGTGTTTGGCTGTATATCGCTGATATTCAAACCGCGATTCTCTTTACGGTCACGACGCTGGTTATCGCATGTCCGCACGCTCTCGGCCTTGCTATTCCTTTAGTGATTGCACGAAGCACCAGTTTGGGTGCAAGCCGCGGGCTGTTGGTGAAGGACCGGGAAGCATTGGAACTGGCAAGTAAGGCCAACGTGATGATCTTGGATAAAACAGGCACATTGACTACTGGGGAATTTAAAGTATTGAACATGGAAACACGGGGTGGCCAACATACCGAAGCTGAAATTGCGGCCCTTATGGCAGGGATTGAAGGCGGATCAAGTCATCCAATCGCCCAATCGATAATCCATTACGCGGAGAAACAAGGGATTCAGCCTGTCCGCTTTGATTCGATTGATGTCGTGTCGGGTGCCGGTGTGGAAGGAAACGTAAATGGACGCAAATACGAATTGATCAGTCAAAAGGCACTTGGAAAAGATGTGGCGGTGGATGTTCCGAAAGGGGCCACATTAAGTATACTGGTTGAAGACGGGAAACCGATCGGTACGGTCGCATTAGGTGATGAATTAAAAGAAACGAGTAAAACTTTGATACAAGCATTGAAACATAACGATATACAACCGATTATGGCTACAGGTGACAATGAAACAGCCGCCCAAGGGGTGGCTGAGGAACTGGGCATTGAATACAGAGCCAATCAATCCCCGCAAGATAAATACAATTTGGTTGAATCACTGAAAAACAAAGGGCAAACCGTTATCATGGTCGGCGATGGCGTAAACGATGCACCATCCCTTGCGATAGCAGACGTTGGTGTAGCAGTCGGAGCCGGAACTCAAGTTGCTATCGATTCTGCTGATGTGATTTTGACTCAGTCGGATCCAGGGGATATAAAATCCTTTATCGAATTGGCTAGCAAAACAACTAGTAAAATGAAACAAAACCTCGTGTGGGGAGCGGGTTATAACTTTATTGCCATTCCTGTAGCTGCGGGTGTTTTAGCCTCCATTGGGATTACCTTAGCTCCTGCAGCAGGAGCGGTTCTGATGTCCGTTTCCACTGTTATCGTCGCTATCAATGCGATGGCATTAAAACTAAAGAATTAAATCTGTTTAATACAGTGTGTAATAGTCGTACATGAAAAGTGGTGCCTCCCAAAAGTTGAATTTTCTTTAACCTTGGGGCACATTTTTGTAAGAAGCTAAAGTCAAACAGAGGTTTGAAGACTTTGTATAAAAAAATATAGTTTATATCGTCGGATTATTGAAAGCAATAACATAATTTAAAGTACGCATCAGTGAAGAGAGAAGAAGCTTATCGGAAGCATCTTCTCTCCCTTTTTGTGTGTTGCATTTGTTCAACTATTGTCCTCCGTTCGTTTGATTCGTTTTTTTACTCACTAACTCCTCGATATAATCGTAATCAATTAAGTGATCTTCTGACATATAGAAAAACCCCTTATACTTTATCGTATCTCTTGAATTGATTGTTAGGTCTTTAATTTCTTTTCCTTCATCATCAAAAAAGACCGTTCTATAACTAAATTTGATATATCCGATTGAGGGTGTCCCTTTTTGAAGAGTGACATTGTTCAAATTATCGACCAGATGATTGATATCCTTTTTTTTGGTTATCTCCATTAATTTCATAGAATTTTCATCAAAAACAGCTATTTTAGAAACATTTGCTGGCTCTATGCTTACAACTTTTTGGGGGATATAAGTCCATGCAAAAGCCAAAAGCAATAAGAATGGGACTGCTATGACAATCCATTTTCTTTTGTTCATAATAAAAACCTTCCTTCTCACTTTATATATCAATGCCATTTTTCGATTTCTAAAAAGTATTTATTGAATCATTCTCCCCGTTCGTTCCTAACACTCTTGCGTCACCGTATGGAGTCGTAATGTCATATAGTTTTAGGTTCTGATGTGGGCCATCGATAATTGTCAGCAAACCCTTTTCCTGTATGCGCATTTTCTTCCCTCCATTTAGAAAAGAATATTCAGGCCAGTCGGATCCGAAGAAGTGCCTAGGCTTTAACGTACCCTAACTATAAAGGCGGAAAATGAAATCTAGATGAAAAAAAGAAGAAAGGGAGAGGAAATGCTAAAAAAAGCATTTCCTCTCCCTTGTTTTATTCACCAGCAGACTGTTATAACACGATTTCAAACGAAAATGCCTGGAAAAACCGAGCAGTTCAGAGCTTGAAAGCTTTATATGCCCGCATTGTCCCGACACCCGTCGAGAATCGAGCCGTTTCTTCGATTGCCGCAAACCCGGTTTCCTTTAACTGTTCTGGAATGATGCCTTTGACATTGAGCGAAGTGGGTTCAAAGCCGTCCAGGAATTGGACGGGGAGAAAGACAGCACACCACATCCCATTTTGCGGGTTTTCAAAATCTAGTACATGAAACTGCATTTTCATCTTTTTCCCCATAGACCCGATTCGATTAGCGGATCGTAGAAGCGCGTTAGCCAAGGGTACTTGAGTGCCGGTATATAGGCTTTCTTCGGGGTTTTTTCATGAAAACCGCCTTCTGTTACGGACTGTTCGGTTCTGCCACTTTTACGATGAATGGAAAGGCGAGAACGCCCGTGTCGATGAAGTGGAATTCCGCCCATAGCTTGTAAAATCCTGCAGACGGAAATTCTGTTTGGAATTCAGGGCGGTCTTTTGACGATGGGTGCACATGGATAAATCGCTTTCCTTGCTCGTCCAGTACAACGACATGTCCCATTGTACCCAAATACGGCAAGGGGATTTCTCCGTTCAAGTCAAAAGACAGTATAGCCGGTTCACCGGCAGTCAATTCCGGGTGCTGAAAAGTGACAGTCTTTCCGCCGATTTTTTTGGCCGGACGGTCCCGTTCCGCGAGCATTTGCCAATCGGTTTTGGCGGTTTCGGGTGCTGTCCCGACGGTCACCATTCTTGGCTCGATGGCATACGTCCCATTGACCGGACTGATGTCCGCGAAAACCAGATAGCGTCCAGAGGGGAGTTCCAACTCCACTTCAAAGTCTCCGGAACTCGTTTCGGTGGGGTGGACGTGTAAAAAGGTTTCCAAGTCGGCACGGACAATCACCAAGTGCATGCTTTTTTCATGGTCTTTCACCAGCTCGACCGCCTTGCCGTTCGCATCCCGGACTTGCACCAGTATACGGCCGGAGTTGTAGACGGCATTTACATAAACGCTCGGCAGCTCGTGATCCCTTTCATGATGCGGATGGTGTTCATGCTTCAAATGAAACGCCTCCTCTTTTTAGGTGAGTTTAGTCGAATTCGATGGCAAAATCAACTGTCTCCCGGTCAGAGGTGGTCGGGAGCTGATAGGATTGCTGGTATTTCTCATGCCCTTTACCGGTGATCACGATCCAATCGCCTGGCTGGCTGTCAGTGATGGCTTGTTGAATGGCGAGTGTCCGGTCCGGCACAATGGATCCTTTCGGGTTACCGTAAACCTCATTTAATCGTTTTAAGACGTCCAACATCTCGCTTCGGGGAACCGTGTTCAGGTCATCCAAGGTCAAAATATAGCGATCACTCCATTCAGCGGATAAGGACAGCATGGCGCTTCGCTTGCCGGGGTCCCGGTCCCCGCGAAAGCCGAAAACATGGATGATCCGTCGGGCGCTTTGTAATTTCACGGCTTCCAAACAGTAAGCAATAGCATCCGGTGTATGGGCATAGTCCACCACGACGGTCGTGCCATTGGCTCGTTTGGTCATCTCAAATCGTCCTTCTACCCCCTTGAAATGCGGAATGGAATCCAAGAGCTTTTCTTTGGGAATTCGCAGCAGCCGCGAAACCCCAACTGCCATCAAGGTATTATACATATTGTGCATGCCGTTCATCGCAGAGTCCATTTGGTACGTTTCGTTCTTTTCCTCCACCAGCATCGTGGAGGTCGTTGGGGTAAAGTGGACAACGCGCAGGTCGCAGTCAGCGGACCTGCCAATCGCATACACCGATTTCCCTTCCCTTTGCAGGGTTTCGGTAAGCTTTCGCCCCCACACATTATCCGCATTCACTACAGCGGTTCCGTGCGCTTTCAACTGATGGAACATCAAAAGCTTCGTCTGGAAGTACTCCTCCATGGAGCCGTGGTAATCCAGGTGCTCCGGATGAAGATTGGTAAACAAGCCGAAATCAAATGTAATGCCTGCCAAACGGTGTTGGGCTAATCCGTGGGAAGAAACCTCCATGATGACGACCTCATCGTGGCTGTGGGATAACAGCTTGTGCAGGGCCAACGAACTGGGCGTGGTGTTGGAGCTTTTCGTCTTTTGGCCATTGATCACGTTTTGAATGGTCCCGATGATGGAACAAGATATTCCGTTGCTTTCTAAAAAATGCCGCAGCATGTAGCTGGTGGTCGTTTTGCCATTGGTTCCCGTAATGCCAATCATCACTTTCCGGTTTGACGGATGGCCATAGAAGTTCCTCGCCATCCTGCCAAGGGCTTTCCGGCTATTCACAACTTGTAGATAAGGGACAGTTAAGCCGGCGATCGCCTGTTCTCCGATGATAAGGGCTGCCCCTTTTTCAAGTGCCTGGTCAATGTAGCCATGGCCATCGCTTTCAAAGCCTGCAATGGCGACAAAGGCAAATCCTTCTTCCACATCCCTGGAGTTGTCGGCAATGCCTTGGATGTCTAATTCTAACGTGCTGGCATCTAACCGGGTGATCAAATCAAGTTTATGCAAAAGTTGACGTATTTTCATGGGTGGGTGACCTCTCTCAAACAATTTAAATTCGATTTATTTTATAAGATGGATGTGGAGAAACTGTGCAGAATTCGTGCGGACAAGCCGGACAGGAAAAACTTAATCTGCTTGTAACACAAATGAAGTTTACCCGTTTCCGGAACGGACAGAAGCCCGGATGGACCAGTACGGTAAAAACCCGAGATCTTGCCGGCAAGATCTCGGGTTCTGGTTTTATTGTTTCGGTGACAATTCGCTTTCGGTCACCCATTTGTGATTGGTGACCGGTTCTCCGCCAGTCGTCGGTGTGAAATCAATCATATAGACGGTTGTGTCCTCCGCTGAATCAATCGTAGCCGTTGCACCGTCCATTCCTTCCATGTGATCGGCAGCCAGCGTCACTTCATCGCCGGGTTTCAACGGTTGGTCCCCTGGGTTTTCAAGCTCCTCGTGGATGACCCATTTGTGGTTTTCCACCGGATCCCCGCCGGTAGTCGGCGTGTAGGTGACGGCATAGGCAGTCGTCTCATAAGCGCCGGCAATTGTGGCTTCCGCGCCTTTCATCCCGTCCATATGCCCCGTTTCGATAATAGCCTGGCTACCCACTGGATAGGTCGGGTTTTCAGCTTCCTGCAGATCCGCCGGCACTTCTCCTGAGCTAGAATGGTCCATATTCTCATGCCCGGATTCCTGGCTCATGTTCTCTTCGGCTGCGTTGTCCACGGGCGCTTCGCTCGTCTCGCTGCCCGTATTGCACGCGCTTAACGTGAAGGCTGCCACGAGCGACAGCAACCCCATCAACCATTTGTTTTTCGGCATTGCGATCTCCCTCTTTCTGCGTTTGTCTGTAGTTACTCTACCCCTGAACTTTGCATATTGTGTGCAGGAACCATGACATTTTCTTGTTCGGGGAATCAGGTTACCGGATTGTGGCAAGTTCGTGAACCGACAAGAGAAGTTCTCATTCATATAGAAGAAACTGCACAAAAAATTGAGACTTGTCCGGTAAACTGATGGAGGAGAACAGTTCTAAAAGAATTTTATGAGTTGGAGGAATAGAGAAATGAAGAAAAAGAAAAGGGCAATCGGTGCACTGATTGCCGTATTCTTGTTGACCGGGTGCAGCGGGGAGGCAGCGGGCTCTTTTGAAGTCCCTTTTGAAGGGGACATGAACCACGTCCACGGGTTAGGCTACGCCGGGAATGATGAAGGCCTGTATTTTGCGTCACACGTTGGGCTGAAAATTTACCGGGACGGGGAATGGTTCGAAACAACGGACAATTTTCATGATTACATGGGCTTCAATGCCACAGAGGAAGGCTTTATTACGTCCGGCCATCCGAGTGCAGACTCGGAGTTGCCTAATCCGCTGGGGATTCAGCGCAGTGTGGACGGCGGAGAAACGATTGAAGAAATTGCGTTCCAGGGGGAAACGGACTTCCATGCCATGGCGGTAGGGTACAACAGCCAAGACATCTTCCTGATCAACCCGGCCCCGAATTCCTTGCTGGAAGCGGGCGTTTACAGAAGCCAGGATGACGGGGAATCCTGGGAACCTGTAAAAGCTGACGGACTGGAAGGGGAAGTGGCGGCATTGGCCCTTCACCCGACGGACTCAAAATTCGTTGCGGCGGCCACTTCGACCGGCATTTATTTCTCAGAGGATGCCGGAGAAACGTTCCAAGCCCTTACCGCTGAAGGAGAAAGAGGGACAGCGGTGCATTTCACCGAGGAAAGGCTGTATTTCGGGAGCTTCGGGACAGCGGCCGCGCTGATGCAGTATACTAGTGAAAATGAGACGCTGGAAAAACTGAACATGCCGGTTCTTCCGGATGATGCCATCGCCTTTATCGGCGAGAATCCGGCCGATGAACAGGAACTGGCCTTCTACACGCTGCGGGGCGATGCATACCTGTCGGAAGATGGCACTAAGAGTTGGGAACCGCTGCTAAAAAACAGCAAAACCCAATAAAAGGATCACACAATCAGATGGAAGTAAGTAAATCGAGTCTGGAAGAGGGTTGCCATGTTCAATAAACTCGCATTGAAAATCGGATTATTGTTTTTTGTCTTTATCCTCATCATCGAATCGGTGTTGTTTCTGATTTTATACGTCAACTTTGTGGAGGAGCGGGTGGAGGAAGTCATGTCCAATCTGTTGGCCCGAGGGAACACGCACAGCGAAGTGCTGGAAGACAGTTTCGTATCCACCACTTTGAATCACGTGGCCATGATGGAATCGGCTTCCGATTTCATCGTCATCATCACGGATGCGGAAGGCAACGAGTTGACTCATTCCGATAGGATTGAACCTGAAATGCGGGACGTGCTGCAGCACACTGATTTTGGACAGGTTCCGCAAAAAGGGGAAATCGTGGAGGGCCGCTGGAACGATAAACGGTTTATTGCGACCGACAGCCCCATTACGGTGGCAGGCGAGCACCGGGGGCATGTGTTCATGTTTGCCGAAACCAACCACATCAAAGGGATGGTCGAACACCTGCGGAATCAGTTTCTGCTCGTCGGCCTGATTGCGGCTGCCCTTACCATCGCTACGATTTTCGGGTTGTCACGCTTGATTACGCTTCCGCTGATCCGGATGAAGGAAGCCACGGAGCAGTTGAGCAAAGGGCATAACGAAGTCCGGCTCAATCTCGACCGGAACGATGAACTGGGGGAGCTGGCGAACGCCATCACCACGTTATCGACAGATCTGGACAGCTTGAAACAAGCCCGCAATGAATTCCTGGCCAGCATCTCGCATGAATTGCGTACGCCGCTGACTTATATCAAAGGGTATGCCGACATCGCGGGCCGGCCGGATACTTCCGATAAGGAAAAACGAGAATACATTGCCATCATCCGGGAAGAAACTGCACATTTGACAGAACTGATCCAGCAATTGTTTGAATTAGCTCAGTTAGATCATCACCAGTTTTCCATCAAGAAAGAACTGGTTTCAATCGATATGCTGTTTCAAACGGTCGTCGGATTGGTCGGGCCAGCCTTCGACAAAAAACAAATCTCCTTGGTGGTCGAGTGCCCACCGGACGTGACGGCCTTCATCGATCCCGACCGTTTTCAGCAGGTGCTGTTGAATGTGCTCGACAATGCCCGGAAATATTCGCCGGAATGGACGCTGGTGACGCTTTCGGCTATGCAAGAGAAGGACGCGGTATTCATCACTGTCAGCGATGAAGGGGAAGGCATTCCAGAGTCCGATCTTCCTTTCATCTTTGACCGGCTGTACCGGGTCGACAAATCCCGATCTAGACAGCATGGCGGCAGCGGGCTCGGGCTCGCCATTGCCAAGGAAATCGTCGAGTCGCACGGCGGCCGGATTGCGATTCAAAGCAGACGAGACAAAGGGACAACGGTGCGCATTGAATTGATAAGGGGGGATTCACTTGCAGAAAGTGCTGTTGGTGGATGATGAAAAACGGATGCTGGATTTGGTGGCGTTGTATTTGAGGCCCCACCAATATCTTTGCACAAAAGCATTAGGGCCTTATGAAGCCTTAAGCTACTTGGAAAAAGAGGCCTATGACCTGGTGCTGCTCGATGTCATGATGCCGGAAATGGACGGCTGGGAGCTGTGCCGGGAAATCCGGAAGGTCTCGGATGTGCCGATCATCATGCTGACGGCACGGGAGCAACAGGAGGATATCATCAAGGGATTGAAACTGGGGGCCGATGATTATGTGACCAAGCCGTTCAATGAAGAGGAACTGCTGGCCCGCATGGAAGCGCTGCTGCGCAGAAGAGCACCGAAAAAAAGCATTGAAACGAAGGGGCTGTTTTGGGACGAAGACCGGTTCGACCTCAGCTATCAAAAGCAATCCATCAAGCTGACGCCGAAAGAGTTCCTGATGCTGGGGCAGCTGCTGAAAAACCCGAACAAAGTCTTCAGCAGAGATCAACTGATTGAAATAATCTGGGGATTCGATTCGGAGACGGAAGGGCGGACCATCGATTCGCATGTGCGAAATATCCGCGAAAAGATCCGGCAAGCCGGGTTCCCCATCGACGACCATTTCATCACCGTCTGGGGCATCGGCTACAAATGGATCAATGAACCGGAATGTTGATTAAAAAGAAAAAGGCCTGAAGGAATAATCATTCCTTCAGGCCTTTTCGACTGCTTACGCGATGCTTCGGCAGGCTTCCGCGCATCGGCGGCAGGCTTCTGCACAGCGTTTGCAATGGTCATGGTGATCGGCGTGCTTCGCGCATTCGTCGCCGCACGCATCACAGATTTTCGCGCAAACTGCCGCCAGTTCCGAAACAAACGGCGAATTGCGGGAGATTGCCTGTTCCAAAAGGGCGCAGATATCCGCACATTCCCGATCCAATCGAATGCACTGAGCCATCATTTTCACATCTTCTTCCTGCAGGCAAGCATCAAAACAGTGATTGCATTCCGCTACGCAGTCATGCAAAATCTGAATAAGTTCCTGATGTTGTTCATGAGCCATGTTTAAAACCTCCACTTTTTATTTATTGTCTCATTTCTACTTCTTCCCTTTGCCTTCACCATTAAACAGGAATTCCGAAACTCCATAGAAACTGCACACGTTGAAAGGCACTTCGATAAAACTGAATTTCTCCATAATTTCTCGACAGTTACTTTTTATAAACAAAAGAGGAAGAACCAATACTCAAGAGAAAAAATCTGTTGAAGAAGTGGACCGCAATGGCAAAGCATTAAGAGCATCACCAGTATCAGGAACCGGCACAAAAAGGCAGCAGCCAAGGAAACTATGAACGGTTTGTACAGAGATACCTTCAGAAAAATGGGCTTAGCGTTGTAAATTCACATTTTCCTGACGGTACCCCAACTGCAACCTTTTATTTATTATGTGCACTGTGATAAGGAGTTTTTTGTTAGAAAGGAATTTGTAACTTTTGAATAGAATAATTAAGAAGAAGATCAGGTCATAAATTTTTACCCATAAGGAGATGGAATTATGGAGAATAACAAATTACTAAGAATGGATAATGTCGGAATCGTTGTAGAATCCCTTGATGGCGCCATTTCTTTCTTCGAGGAGATCGGCTTGAACCTCGAAGGGCGAGCCACTGTCGAAGGTGAATGGGCTGGCCGTGTAACCGGATTGGGTTCTCAGCATGTAGAAATTGCTATGATGGTTACCCCAGACGGCCATAGCCGACTTGAACTGTCACGATTTCTCACCCCGCCTGCTATATCCGATCACCGGACGGCTCCTGTAAATGCCCTCGGTTATCTGCGCGTCATGTTCACCGTTGAAGACATTGACGAAATGGTATCCAGACTTACTAAGCATGGTGCTCAGCTCGTTGGCGAGGTGGTCCAGTACGAGGACTCGTATCGGCTCTGCTACATTCGTGGACCCGAAGGACTTCTAATCGGTTTGGCAGAACAACTCGGCAACAACTAATTATGTGACGCTTTATAAAAGTCTTTACTGAAATATGCATTACTGAAGTAAAAATTGAAACAGAAAAGCAGTGTTAAAGCATCTTGAAGAAGTCGGGTATGTCATTAAATACAGCCAGAAGATACAGTGGATAAGTTTGGTAAAGCTGATTTATGGTTAAACTATAATAATACGGACGGCTGTATTTTGCGAAGTGAAATGATGCATGAAGCAAGGTTCATTTTAAACATCCTACCTCAATAGATTGTACACAAAGAGCAAGAAAGCGTAGACAAAGTCATGAGCGTACAAGAAGAAGAATAGCAATAATGCCACTTCACTTAATGAAGGGAGGAAGATAGCAGTGGGTAAAATCACAAAGTTAGTTGGAGTAGCGGGAGCGGTTGCAGGTTCGGCGTATCTTGCAAAAAGCGAGAACCGGAAAAAAGTAAAAGGACAGCTGAACAAAGCCGTCGAAAAATTAAACACAAAATACGTGCGGAATTTAGGCAAACCATCGGATATTCCTGATGCCGAAATGGTAGATGAAGGCGCCATGACAAGTGTCCAGTATTATAATAGACTGCAGCAAAAATCCATAGATTCTTAACTGTTTACAAAAAACATGCCGCAAAAAATACCCTTTCCCTCTAGGTGGAGAAAGGGTATTTTTATATCCATTTGAAAGTACGCAGAAAGACTTTTGTTTTGATTAACATAAGAGCACTTATCAAAGATGCATGAATACAAAAGGAGAGAAGAGGCTGAGTAGAGTAGGGGGTGCAGCACCGCTTCTTCTTTCTCTTTTCATCTATAAACTTGTGCTTTTACAAATGCTTTTTAAATTCAGTATTTGCAAAGTTATGCTCAATTTTTTTATTCCAATCATTTTTAAAAGTAAGAAGAGTGTCAGACTGTAAACAAAGTGGACTAGGAATGAATAAAACTGTATAAACCCCAACCGGTTCGGCCACTTCGCTTTCCGTGGGCACGGCCTTAGCCGCTTCCTTCGCTTCGCTCCGTCCAGGGTCTTCGGCTCGTGTCGCTCCGTCGCTTTGCTCCTTCACTGCTCCAACAGGAGTCTCGTGGCCGTACCGATTGGGGGGTGCCGCTTCCCAACAAGGACTCATTTCCATCCCTGATCCCCTTTTTCAAGCGAGTGAGGAAAAGGAGGATCCGATTTTTACGTCACTCCAGGTTCCGCAGCGGAAACCGGCGACTCCTGCGGGACAGCGAAGTGCCGAAATCCACTTGGGCGGCAGTCCAAGTTAGTTCGGCGCGAGCCCGCGGAAAGCGTCCGGTTGAAGCGCAGGAACCGGGGGGAAAACCTTATTTTTTGTATTTATTCCTTTGATTGAAAGTATATTCTTTTGCCTCGTTCTTATTATCGCTGTCTCTTCTTCAAACTTTAAAGAGAAATAAAAAAAGCAGCTCTTAAGCCGCTCTCATCCTTCATTTTCGTCTCCAGCCCTGGAATTCAGCTGCCTTGAAATTATAGACAGGTTTCAGGACGGATTGGATTTCAATGGTCTCTTTTGTATTATTGATGATTTCTTCCATCGTCTTATAGGCAAATGGCGACTCGTCGATGGTGTCCTGATTCACACTCGTAGTATAGACATTCTTCATCGTGTCTGTGAAATCATCCAGCTGAAGAAGTTCTTTGGCTTTCGTTCTGGAAAGGATGCGTCCAGCGCCATGCGGTCCGGATTGGTTCCAGTCGTCATTGCCTTTTCCTTTTGCGAGAAGCGAGCCGTCCCGCATATTGATCGGAATCAAGACCAGCTCATCTTTTCTTGCCGAGATGGCGCCTTTCCGCAATATCATATGCTCGAGATCAATGTAGTTATGGACAGTATCGATTCGCCCGGCTTCTTCAAATTTCATCGCTTCCATTAAAACCTGCATCATCGCTGCGCGGTTCCATTTGGCATAGTCTTGGGCAATTTTCAAATCATTAAAATAATCTTCCATGAGAGGTCCCTGCAGATAAGCGAGATCATTCGGAATTACAGGCTTTGCAGATTTAAAAGACTTTATGGCTGCATGGATTTCCTGATGCCTGCCTTCAGTTTTCAGCTGGGCAATCAGCTCATTCAATCCTTCTTTATCGCTTGTCAAACTTTCAATGGCTTTCTTTTGGTGGAAGTTCGCGACTTTGACGCCGAGATGGCGGCTCCCGCTATGGATGACCAAGAACAGGCGGCCATCTTCTGTTTCATTCATTTCGATAAAATGATTGCCGCCGCCAAGGGTGCCAAGTGAAAGTGTGGCGGCGTCTTCTGAAAAATTCGCCAGTACATTGTCCAGTTGGACATTGCCAATATAATTATGCGCAGTTGTACGGATCGACTGGCCGGAAGGGACTAAAGCCCGGACCGCCGCATCCAGTTCGGCAAAATCAATATCTTTCTTTTTGATTTCCACACACAGCATTCCGCAGCCGATATCCACTCCGACCAAATTCGGAACCACGCGATCCGTCACTTTCATCGTTGTCCCGATGACCGCACCTTTTCCTGCGTGGCAGTCCGGCATGATTCGTACATTTGCTTCCTTCGTCAGTTCTTCATCCAAAAACCCTTCTATTTGAGACACGGTCACGTCATCGATATTATTTGTAAAGACTTTTGCGTCGCTGTATTTGCCTTTAATGATTTTCATCTTCATCCATCCCCTTACATCTCGTTTCCAAATCTATCTGTTATTTCCTTTTTAACGCTTTTAAACCCTTTATTGTAACGGAATAAATAAAAAAAGAAAGAAAATTTGTACAAAATTTATTGGAAGAGATGAGAGGGAAGGAGAAAACAGCAGCGAGAAGGAATCTACTAACAAGAAATGAAATCCTGGTATTGCGCAAAAAAAGAATTATGAAAAAGCATCCAATAAATAAGTAGAAGAAAAGGAGGGAGCAAGGTGGCAAAAATCTGTTTTGGAATGATTATGTCGCTCGATGGATTTGTCAACGACCGGGACGGGGAGTTGGGCAAGCTCTATGCCAGTTTTGAGCCGAATGAAGAAATCAATGCCGTCATGGCAAGGACCGGAGCGGTCATATTGGGACGCCGTACTTTTGATTTGGCAGAAGCGGATTCCTATGCAGTGGACTACGAGTTTCAAGTGCCAATCTTTGTGGTGACCCACCATCCGCCGGCTAAGCATCCGAAGGAAAATGAACAGTTGACGTTCACCTTTGTCACCGACGGCGTAGAAAGTGCAATCCGGCAAGCAAGAGAGGCAGCTGCGGAAAAAGATGTCCTGATTCTCGGAGTGGATGTTTTCCGGCAAGTGCTCAAAGCCGGTCTGGTGGAAGAACTGCAGATTGCGATTGCCCCAATCCTTCTTGGAAAAGGGCTTCGGCTGTTTGAGCAGTTGGATGATCTTGAAATCAGTTTGGAGAAACTCCAGGTTATTGAAACCAACCAGCAAGTGGAGATTTGGTATAAGGTGCTGCGCTGATGATGAAAGAGAAGAAGCTGCAGGGCCTGGGTTTCTTCTTTTTTATTTATTTAATCTTTTATGCCGTTTACTTTCTTCATCTAAAAATCATAAGACTGAGGCGCGCGATGGAAACAAAGACGATGGTATGCAGGATAAGCAGTATCTTACATAGAAGCGATTGTTCTGGAATGATAGCCCGATGAATGTCTAGAAAAACGATAATAAAAAGATCTCAACAGTAACTGCTTAGATACAAAGGGAGAGGAGATGTGCTTTAATCAGCGCCTACTCTCTCTTTTGTCTGTAAAGCCAAGATTTCTACGAGCTCCTTACCATGTGTAAGCTAAGTGAACGTTCATAAGGTGCACAAGTGTTCGCGATATGAACACTTTTTTTATTTCCTTATACCACGGTTTTTTTTGCAAAAAATAAAATCATGCTTAGCTCCATCACGGTTAACCACGATTTTTTAAAAGATTATAAAAAGTTGGCACGGTTCTTGCTTTATATAAAGTAATACTAGATATTACAAAAAGCAATTTGTAATAATGCTAGGTATTAAAAGTGAGAACGCTTACAAAGGAGAGGAGTAAAAGAAATGAAAACTGAATACTTGATTTCTCAACTGGCGCACGTGGAACTTATCTCAACAAATTTAGAAGAAACAGTGAAGTTCATGCAAGATTTTATGGGGATGGAAGTAACAGAGATTACAGAAGAGGCAGCGTATTTACGGGCATGGGGTGATTTTTTCCATCATTCGCTTAAGGTCACTCAAGGTGAACAAGCCGGGTTAGGGCATATTGGTTGGCGAGCAACTAGCGAAGAAGGGCTGCAGCGGGCTGTATCGATTCTAGAAGAAAAAGGGCTGGGAATCGGTTGGATTGATGGGGATCGCGGCCATGGACGTGCTTATCAATATGAAACGCCGGGTGGCCACAAATCAGAAGTATTCTGGGATGTAGAATGGTACGAAGCGCCGGAAGAAATGAAGAGCAAGTGGAAAAACCGGCCGCAAAAAATTGTCCGCCGTGGTGTCGGGGTTCGGCGCATTGATCATCTTACTTGTGCCACTCCAGATACAACAGCGGACCGCGAATTCTACGAAGATTTGGGCTTTAGATACCATGAAGGGATTTATACGTCCGAAACAAACCGTGAAGTAGGAGCTTGGCTTGCAGTAAGCAACTTGTCGCATGATATTGCTTTTTTAAATCCAGGTCCCGGTGTAGGAAGAGGAGGAATACATCACTTAGCTTATGCTGTGGACAGCAGAGAAGAAGTTCTGCTAGCAGCCGATGCAATCGTTGATTACGGATACAAATTAGAAGGCGGACCGACACGTCATGCGCTGGCAGAAGGATTTTATTTATATGTAAGAGAGCCAGGCGGCAACTTGATCGAACTTTATGCTTTGTCTCATCTTGTATTTGCACCTGACTGGGGTCCGTTCAAATGGAAAATTTCAGAGAATCCAAACAGTGCTTGGGATGAGCAAAACATCATGATTCCATTGGATGATAAAAAAGTAACTGCAGATAATAAATAATCACACGGGGGAGTAAATGATATGTGGTATTTCTGGCCTGAAAATTATATGTGGTCCTACCAAGTTTCACGGATTCTGGGACACACATCAGTATACGGGGGCAGTCAGTTCAGTGAGTGCCTGGAAGCGGCACAGCGCATTAAGCTAGGAGACTACAACAGTTGGTTTAAAGAGTGGAACCGGCTTGGAGATCGTGTGCTAGCTCAAGCAAACGAAGCTAAGGAAGATGGGAATTTAGAAACAGCACGCGTCCATCACTTGCGGGCCGCAGACTATATCCGCTTAGGGGAATTTTTCTTACAGCCCGAAGATTCAAGAAAAATGGAAACGTACTTAAAAGGAATAGACTCTTTTAAAAAAGGGGCGGAGTTACTGCCGAACCCACCTGAAGCAATTAAAGTTCCTTATGAAGATTCCTATCTTCCAGGTTATTTCTACCAAAGTCCCAATGGAGATAATGGGCCGGTAGTTGTGATGTTTGGCGGATTAGATTCAACTGCCGAAGAAATGTACTATGCTTTAGCACCCTATTTACTGGAACGCGGCATTGGACTGATTGCGATGGATGGTCCGGGTCAAGGCGGGGCATTGCGAATTAACAATATTGCTTCTCGGTATGACTATGAAAAAGCAGGGACGGCTGTATTGGAATGGGCCATTCAGCAACCGACAGTGAATCCAGAACGCATCGGCATAATGGCTTGGTCAATGGGTGGCTATATGGCTGCACGTATTGCCGCGTTCGAACCGCGTTATAAAATATGCGGCATTTTCAGCGGCGTCTATGACTACAGTGAAATGTGGGAAAATCGGCCAGATGACCATCCATTAGCGAATATTCTCAAACATGTAATGGGTGTCAATGACATGAAAGAAGCGAGAGCAAAGTTACAAAAATATAATTTGCGCAACGGAATTGCGGAACAAATTCAATGCCCAACCTTTATCCTTCACGGGGAGGACGATCGCCAAGGAAATGTAGATCATGCCTATCGGGTTTATAATGCCTTAACTTGTCCAAAATCCCTGCACATTGTACCGACTGGCCAAACAGGAGATGTTCACTGCCAAGCAGATAATCATGCGCAGGCATTCCCATTATTTGATTGGCTGAAAAATAATTTATAAAGGCAAAATGAAACATTTAAGAACAATTAAGAGAATTTTTTTAGAAATGACTGACAGAAAATTCTGTTTTCTGATACCATTTTCCTATGCGATGAAATAGTTTGCAGCTCAGTGATGGATGTACCTTCATATGGAATAGGCGTTTATACGATACTGGATCAACGCGTCAATTTTTCTGGAGCAGATAAATTACTCTGCAAACATTACGAGTATAGGAAGGCGTGATATGGATGAACAAAAATAACGATATTATCTATACGCTTAAACAATTAATCGATGGACAAAAGTTCCATCAAGATGAGTTAATACAAACCTTGTTTGTATTGAACGCAGAAGATGTGATTATCGGGAAGTTTGATCTTAAAAAAGGAAAATTGTCTGCAGACAAGATTGACTTGGATATCGAGCAATTCATGAAATTCAATCACTTCGCAAAAAATGAAAGCGTTGTCAACTGTTATCCGAGAAATGAGCAGGGTGATTATATTTATATGGCGCCTGTCAATAGCGGTAAAGTTTTTGATCATCACTTAGTTTGCCTTTCTCCAATTGCAGACAGCGCTAACCTGCTGCAACTCCTTACCGTTATTGCAGAGTTGCTGAATACGAAGTTAGTCACCTACAGAACTGTGGAATCTGATTTTTTAGCGAGTGATATTCAAAGTCAATTATGTGAAAATTTCTCCGAAGGATATATCACCATCAACAAAGATGAAATGGTCATGTATGTAAACAAAATGGGAACCGACATTTTGGATGAAAAGGCTGAAAATATCACTGGAAAAAAACTTAGTGAATGCATGGAATTATCTATTGATCCGCTCGAACCTTTACAAACAGGAGTAGGCTGGTCTGAAAGAGAGGTATATGCTAAAACGCATAAAGGCCGACTGCATTTAGTAACAACAGCAATACCCATAAATTCTGCACCCGGGGAATACATTGGGGTCATTTTATTATTCAAAGAAATTAAAAGTGTCAGAAAGAAATTGAATGACATGGTCGGCGCAAACGCAGCATTTCAATTTGAACAAATTCTGTACCGCAGTCCTGAAATGAATCAATTGATTCACCAAGCCAAAATAAGTGCTCAAAACGAAGCGAATATTTTAATTGAAGGTGAGAGCGGAACCGGAAAAGAGATGGTTGCCCAAGCCATTCATAATTACAGCAATCGATCGAAAGGTCCATTTGTAGCCATTGACTGTTCATCCATACCTAGAGACCTGGTGGAAAGTGAGTTGTTCGGCTATATAGAAGGGGCCTTCACTGGAGCGATTAAGGGCGGCCGGATGGGGAAGTTTGAGCTGGCAAACGGAGGAACGATTTTTCTGGATGAAATAGGTGAAATGCCTTTGGAAATGCAAGCAAGGCTATTAAGAGTTATTCAAAGCCGCCAAGTTGTGCGTGTTGGCTCTAACGAACAATTACCGATTGATATTAGAATTATTTCCGCGACTAACAGGAATTTAGAAGAAGAAGTAGAAAAGAAAAACTTTCGTCTGGATCTTTTCTATCGGCTAAATGTCATTCAACTCTCTGTGCCGCCTTTAAGAAAGCGGAATCACGATATTTTATTGCTGGCACAATCATTTGTACAAAAGGCTTCTGCTCGAGAAATGAAAAAACAAGCCCGTATTACACCCAGCGTAGTGGAGGTTTTGGAAAACTACTCATGGCCGGGCAATGTAAGGGAACTTGAAAATGTGATCGAACGGGCAGTCGTCTTAAGCGACGATGTCATTGACCTCGTGCACTTGCCAGAACGATTGCATCGGCAAGAGCTATCAGCTGGAAAACAAGAAGCCCATCTTCCTGCTGACTTTCTAACACCAACAATTTCAGCTTCGTTGAAAGAGGTTGAAATTAACACGATTATTGACGCGGTGAACAGTTGCAAAGGCAACATTACACTTGCAGCTAAGAAATTAGGTATTTCCAGAACAACGGTTTATAAACGGCTAAAGCAATTTGATTATGACTTTGACCCAACAGCAAGGCTTATCCAGCAAAAAAACAAAAACAGGTAAGAAAGACTTTTCCGGAAGTGATTTTCTATAAGGCGATTCATGTAATTTAGTGGTTTTTCAAGAAAAGCGAAAGAGAGAATAAAATTGTTTTAGTAAACGGAGGAATACAAATGTTCAATTTTGATTTTAAAGATAAGGTAGCTTTGGTGACAGGTGCGGGGAATGGCATGGGGAAATGTACAGCTCTTACATTTGCGAAATTAGGAGCATCCGTTGTCGTAGCGGATATTAATATAGATAACGCGACAAAAGTCCGTGATGAAATCAGAAGCGTTGGCGCTTTGGCTGAAGCAGTCCAAGTGAATGTGACGCAAGAAGAGGACGCCGAAAAGATGGTGGCCTTTACCATTGAGAAATTTGGCCAAATTGATTTTTTAATCAACTGTGCTGGAGTAAGTAAAAACATGAAGTTAGTCGAGACAACTGTCGAAGACTGGGAACGTATTTTTGCCATCAATGTAAAAGGTACATTTTTAGGGATCCGCGCAACATTGCCGCATATGATTAAACAACAGTCAGGGAAAATCATCAACTTTTCATCGATGACTGGAAAAGAAGCGTTCGCTAATGCGGTCGCTTACTGTTCGAGCAAATTTGCAGTAATGGGCATCACTCAAGGGGTCGCAAAAGAGGTCGCAAAAGACAATATAAACGTAAATGCCGTTTGTCCAGGTGTTGTCATGACAGACATGATGCATAAAGCGACCGAAGATATGGCTGAACTTCAAGGAGTTACAAAAGATGATATTATTCAGCAATTCAGCGACAGCATCCCCTTAAACCGGCTTCAAACACCAGAAGATATTGCAGGTGTAGTAGCGTTCCTTTGCTCGGACTTAGCAGTGAATATGACAGGCCAAGGGATTAACGTTACGGGTGGGGCACAATTGCATTAAGAATCAATCAGCAATAAACATTTGGGGAGGCGAAGAAGATGGCAGCTTTTGATTATGAAGCAATTAAAGTGGATGAGATTCTGAGTAATTTAAGTGAAGGGTTGAAAACCGGGGTAGTCCCCGCTGAAATGTATGGGAGTCCGGACCTTTATCAAGCAGAGCTGGAACGAATTTATGCCCGTTCTTGGTTGATCATGGGGCTTGAATGTGAAATTCCAAATGCAGGCGACTATATGCTCCGTTACATTGGCGAAGACGAAGTAATTGTTAGCCGAGATGAAGCGGGAGAAGTTAATGTCATGCTCAATCACTGTCGCCACAGAGGTACCGCTGTATGCAAAGACATGAAAGGAAACACTTCCCATTTCGTTTGCCCTTATCATGGCTGGACGTATAAAAATAGCGGAAAATGGATTGCTGCGCCTAAAAAAACGGTCAGTTTCCAGAAGCTAGACGGCGATGAATGGGGACTTTTGAAAGCCCGCGTGGAAGTGCGCTGGGGAGTGATTTTTGCCAATATTGATCCCGAAGCGCCTTCCCTAGATGAGTATTTAGGGGACTCCAAGTTTTTCTATGAACTGTTCTTGGGATTAGATTCTCGAGGTTTACGAGTACTTGGGGAACCAAGCAACTACGTGATGAAGAAAAACTGGAAGATGGGGCTTGAGAACGCTGTCGGGGATAGCTATCATATTTTCTTCGGCCATACTTCCATGGTGGATGTTGGGTTGCTGCCACCGGTAAATGCACTTAACAATAACTATACAAATTGGCACGCCAAAAACAGCGCGACGGGGATTATGTGCAAGGAGTTGGATAGTGTGGAAGGGTTTAAACCAGCCCATACAAAATTCAACGGCTACACACCAGAAATTTTAGATCTTTTTGACAAGAAGGATTTAGACGACCGCCATTGGAAATTTTTGAATGAATATCAGCCATTTATTATTGGTCATTTCCCAAATGCATACATTTTCAGATGGTATTCCCCAGATCCACAGACAGGTGCAATTGCGACATTTTATCAGTTGCGTCTTTTACAGCCGCACGGACCGGGTGAGACAGAAGTGTGCAATATTATGTTTAACTACGCAATTGAGCCTGAGGAAAACTCTGAACTAGCGCATGAAGGGGCATTGTTAATGATGGGAGCAGCAGGAATGCTTGATATGGATGATGGGGCTAACTGGGAAGGCTCAGCTGAAGCTGGAAAGACAATTTTTGCTAAAAAATTAAAAATGAAATTCAACTACCAAATGGGACTGGATGGAATGGGCACATTAAAAGAAGAACATTTTGATCCATCCCTGAATATTATCGGACATCGTACCACTTCCAATGATGCGAATTTACGGAATTTCCACGAAAACTGGTTAAAAGCAATGAGTACAAAGGAAGGTGAACCGGTATGAAAACGTTGAAAATTGATAGTTCTCCTGCAGCAGTCGGCTTTATTTCAGGGCAAGTGCACAAGGAGGTTCTTGATGAAATTAAAGAATTTCTTGATTATGAAGCGATGCTGCTGGATGACTACTTTTTACTGTGGGACTGGTTCAATTTCTTAACAGATGATTTCTCTTATGAAGTTCCGGTTCGAGTTGCGCGTGAACGCCATTCAAGCCAGCCGCTTTTTCCGCCCGGATCGTTTCATCAAAAAGATAATAAGTTTTTTGTGATGAAACGCCTGGAAAGATTGGAAACGGAAAAAGCTTGGGCGGAAGAGTCTCCGTCACGTATTCGACGAGTTATTTCAGGAGTTATGGCAATGCCTGGCGAAGATGAGAATCACTATAGAGTCCGCAGTTCGTTTATATTATATCGCGGTGTCGACCGTGTTGATGGGGACATTCTTTGTGGCCAACGCCACGACATTCTCAGAAGAGATGGAGACGGCCTTAAACTGTCTCGACGTGTAGTGTATTTAGACCACACTGTACTGCCAACCAGAAATTTAGGCTTCTTCTTCTAATTACATCTCAATCAAAAATAACTGTCAGGAGGGGTGAAGATGCAAAACCCGACGAATGGAATGCCCTACGATTCGGACAAAAGCAACCTTGAAATTCTATCCAATGAATTTGCGATGGTTCGTTTCGGTAAAGTAAAAGTGGGCAACGGAGAACGTCTTTTAATACAGGTTCCATCAAGTGGAGACTTTGTGCTGTTAGATCCGATTGTTCTTGAGGCTATTGCGGAATTGGGACATGATGAGCTGTCTCAGCTGTTGGTCAAGGTAAGCGAAGAGTAACTTCACCTGACATAAATAGTGAACTAGGAGTTGGATAAAAACTAGAGTGCTCTGATTACAGATCTTACGAAAATGGTAGATAAGTGTAATTAATAAATAACAGTTTGTGTTAGTTACACTTATACACTTTCTGAAATGTTGAAACGAAAGTGAAAACTAAAAAATAAGCATTAACAAAGAGAGGGGCTTCAAAATGTTTACAAAGAAAATTCGAATTCAATTCGTCGATACGGATGCCTCAAAGCGTATACATTATAGTGCTGTTTTTCGTTATTTTGAGACTTTGGATCATGAATTCTTTCGGTCGATTGGTTGTTCTTACAAAGACCTTTTTGAAACAGGTTATGAAATGCCGCGAGTTCACTTGGATTGCACGTATTTAGGCAGTGTGGAATATGACGATGAATTAGAAGCTTGCGTATCGGTAGCCAAAATAGGCAATTCTTCGTTTACGTATTCCTTCAATTTTTATAAAGCAGGCCAAGTCGTTATAAAGGGTTCATTAACAGTAGTATTTATTACCAGTGCAGACGGCAAAAAAGTGACGATTCCTCCATTTATCAAAGAGGAACTAGAGAAACACTTAGACAAGTCTGCAGTTACATGACTGAATATTTGGAAAAAAGGGGGTCTGAGAATGACCAAAATTTTCGAATCAATCGAAGAGGCAATCGGCGATATTCCAGATGGTTCCACATTAGTAGTTGGCGGATTTGGATTATCCGGTATACCAGAAAACTTGATAATGTCTTTAAGAAATAAAGGAAGTAAGGATTTATCCATTGTCAGCAATAACTGCGGTATAGATGGCTGTGGGCTGGGCTTATTGCTGGAAAATAAGCAGATTTCAAAAATGACCGCATCATACGTCGGGGAAAATAAGCTGTTTGAGGCGCAATTTTTAAATGGCGAAATCGAAGTTGAGTTAGTGTCACAAGGGACATTGGCTGAGAAAATCCGTGCCGGTGGTGCCGGTATCCCGGCATTTTATACAGCTACTGGCGTTGGAACACCGATTGCTGAAGGCAAAGAACACAAAGACTTTAATGGACGTACCTATGTGATGGAAGAAAGCATTGTTGGAGACTTCGCACTTGTTAAGGCATGGAAAGCAGACTCTTATGGGAACCTCGTTTTTCGAAAAGCTTCCCGTAATTTCAATCCATTAGTTGCGACGGCAGGAAAAATAACCATCGTGGAAGTTGAAGAAATTGTGGAGATAGGGGAATTAGATCCTGATGAAATTCATACACCTGGAATCTATGTGCAAAGAGTTGTAAAAGGCAGCAGCTTTGAACGTCGAATTGAACGGTTGACGGTTCAAAGTGCGACAGGGGGAAGTAGCAAATGACGAATGATCGTTTACTCGTTGTCAATCGGGCTGTAAAGGAAATTGAGAATGGTATGAACGTTAACTTAGGCATTGGGATGCCTACATTAGTTGCAAACTATATTCCAGAGGACTTCCAAGTAATGCTGCAATCTGAAAACGGTCTACTCGGAATTGGTCCCTATCCTTATGAAGGAGAGGAAGATGCCGATTTAATAAATGCAGGGAAGGAAACGGTCACCATCGTACCAGGCGGCTCATTCTTTGACAGTGCAGAATCTTTTTCAATGATTCGAGGAGGACACATCGATTTAGCGATTTTGGGAGGTATGGAGGTTGATGGAGAAGGGAATTTGGCAAATTGGATGATTCCTGGAAAGCTGGTAAAAGGCATGGGTGGCGCTATGGATTTAGTTGCCGGTGCTAAACGAGTCGTTGTCATTATGGAACATGTGACTAAACATGGAGAATCCAAAGTCAAAAAACGATGCACATTGCCTTTGACAGGAAAAGGTGTGGTTCATCGACTGATCACTGAATTAGCCGTTTTTGATTTTACTTCAAATGGAATGGTGCTTACTGAGCTGCAAGGAAAAACTACTCTTGAAGAAGTGAAGGCGAAGACTGAAGCGGATTTTACAGTGAGCCCCAATTTAAAACATTGGCTGGAAAGTAAGTTGAGCCAGGAACTGTTGGCCAAATTTAGTGTGTTTTATTGATGGAGAAGGGCCGTTCCAAACAGTGAAGTACAAGACATTATAAAAGGCAGTTTACCGTTTATTGCAGTAGACATTGTGATCCTGATTATTTTAATTGCCTTTCCCCAAATCACTTTATTTTTACCGAGTCACATGTAGGTAGACTAAAAGGCTTGAAGGTGGTGATGTCTAAAATCAGTTGATTTACAATTCGATTTTCAAATTATCAATACAAAATTACTTTACATTCTGAGGAGGATTTTATAATGGCAAAACGAAAAATTATTGTAACTGTAGCACCGACGAGTAATTTCCATGCAAAAGAAGCAAATCCGGCACTTCCAGTTCATCCGGATGAAATCGCGGAGGAAGTATACCGCTGCTATAATGCGGGTGCAGCAATCGCACATATCCATGCGCGTGATAAAAAGGGTATTCAAACAAATGATGTGAACGTATTCAAAGAAATCAATGCTCAAGTAGGGGCGAAAAGCAATATCATTCAGCAGTTCAGCACAGCGCCTGCGATGATTCCAGAAAGTACCATTGACGATGGTTTAGGTGTACTGGATGCAGGAGCTGAAATGCTTTCATTAGACTGTGGGTTGGCAATGGCCCAATACAAAGGGATGGACAAGCCAACTTTGTGGACGCGTGACTGGTTGATCAGTGCTGCGAAAGAAATGCAAAAGCGTGGGATTAAACCGGAGTTGGAAATCTTCAATCACGCACAATTAGAAGACGTAGTGAATATCTTTATGCCGCTTGGAATCATTGATGGTCCGCCATCCTTCAACTTTGTAATGGGGATGAACCGTATGAATCAGGGATCTATCGATTATAGTATTGAAAATATCACACACTTGGTTCGGAAATTGCCACCGAATGCATTGTTTGGCGCCATGGGTATCGGAGCCTCGCAGCATCCAGCGACAATTGCTTCACTTCTGTTAGGCGGAAATGTACGCGTTGGTTTTGAAGATAACGTTTTTTATCGGAAAGGCCAGTTAGCGGAGAGTAATGCCCAATTAGTAGAGCGTATTGTTGGAGTTGCAACGGATTTAGGTTATGAGATTGCATCACCGGATGAGGCCCGTGAAATCTTAGGCATCAAAAAGACCGCAGTTACAAAAGGTTGATAGATAAAAGAAAAATGAGAAATTAGAAAACATAATAAAAGGAAGTAAGCTATTTAAATCTACAAATGCGGATAGATAGTTGCTTACTTCCAGTTTTTTATCATCAACGTTAATCGTTGAAATGTCTGGAGGGGTACTTAAATGAAGATTTACGATCTAAGTTCATACTGGGAGGCAAACCCGATGGCCGAGCCTTGGGAACTGAAAGTTGAGTTTTCAAGCAGTGAAGAACAAGCTGAACAAATGGCAGACCGGTTAGGTTTAAATGTTGATGATTTTCCAGATAGAATGGCCATGTCTGGAGAACATGTGAGCGGAGAATTTTTATTTCACATTGGGACGCATTGCGATGCGCCATTTCACTTCGGCCCAATTTCGGAAGGAAAGGCAGCGCGTACGATCGATGAGTTGCCTTTAGAAGATTTTTATGGAGATGGTGTCGTTTTGGATATGCGCCATAAAGAACCTAGAAGCGGAATTACTGTGGAGGATATAGAAGAGGCTCTTAGAGATATGGAGTATACGATTAAACCCGGTGATATTGCACTTATTATGACGGGCTATGATAAATACATTTATACGGAAAAGTATCTTAAAGATCAGCCCGGAATGACTGGTGAGGCAACAGAATGGTTGATTGATCGAGGCGTTAAGTTAATGGGAATTGATACCTATACTTTTGACCGGCCATTTGGCGCTATGGTAGAAGACGTGAAGGCAGGCAATAAAAGCGCCTTGTTTCCAGCACATTTTTTATCCCGTAAAAAAGAATATTATCACATCGAAAAATTAGCAAACTTAGATTCTCTTCCTGTGAAGCACGGTTTTAAGTTCTGTGCATTCCCGATTAAAGTGAAGAACGGCACAGCAGGATCTGTACGAGCTGTCGCAATGATGAATGAATAATTTCTAAAACTTTTTATTGAAAAGGTGCATTCAGTGAATTCCATCTATATAGATTCCTTTTTTATATAGATGGTTTAAGCACTGTGATCAATTTGAAACCACTCATTAAATCACTTAATCCATTATAACCAAGAAAATTAGTAATAAGCATGGACTATTATGGGGGGAATTGAGCCAAAGAAAGAAGGCCTCGTATTTGGCAGAAGCAGTGTCAGTTCATATTGGCCATACCAGTCAGCGGAAATTTTAGCAAAAGAATTCTTTCTATTATTATACGAGGAGGCAGAATTATGCCGAAATTCACCATTGTAAATCAAAAAACATGTATTGCCTGTGGAACATGCGGAGAGGTAGCACCTAACATTTTTGATTACCTGGATAGCGGAGAGGCCTATGTAATCCTTGATGAAAATCAAGGGAAACAAATTGTTCCAGAAGACCTGCATGATGATCTTGAAGAGGCTTTTGAAAGTTGTCCATCAGATTCTATCAAGGTGTCGAGTACTCCTTTTGACGATGCTGATTAATGCGGAAGTTTAAAGTCTATGCTCATTACCTGTATCCAAAGAAACTAATTAAAGTCTCTAGTTCGTTAGTTGGTTTCTCTAGATACAGAGTACTTATTGAGTTGATGCCAAGTATGAAAAGACTTATTTATAAACTTGAAGACTTCACTGCATCTAGTTAGGCAATTTCAAGAGAGAAGCGGCTATTAAAGGAGTGAGAGTATGAGTGGGAAAATGATGGATATCACTATTATTGGTGGTGGGCCGGTTGGAATGTTTTCAGCTTTTTACGCAGGAATGCGAGGGATGAAGGTGAAAATCATTGAGAGTTTGCCTCAGTTAGGCGGACAACTTTCGGCTCTATATCCAGAAAAGTATATTTATGATATCGCAGGGCTGCCTAAAGTAAAGGCGCAGGATTTGATTAACAACTTATCCGAACAGATGTCTGCATTTCCTGTAGAATTGGCATTAAATGAAACGGTCCAAGAAGTGGAACGTCAAGAAGATAATAATTTCAAGTTAAAAACAAACGCAGGAATACATTATACAAAAACAATTTTAATTACTGCGGGCAACGGGGCGTTTAATTTTAGAAAATTAGAAGTTGAAGGCGAAGAAATCTATGACAACATTCATTATTTCGTCAACAATTTAGAGCAGTTTAGAAATCGCCGATTGGCAGTGTTTGGCGGAGGAGATTCAGCGGTAGATTGGGCATTGATGCTGGAGCCAATTGCTGAAAGTGTGAAAATTATTCATCGGCGAGATAAGTTTCGTGCGCATGAACATAGTGTCTCTCAATTGGAAACTTCAAATGTAGAAAAGTTAACGCCTTATAAACTACATGAACTTATTGGTGGAAACTCTGCGGAATTAATTCGTTTAAAACATGCAAAAGAGAATATAACAATGGAACTGGAAGTAGATGATATTTTAGTTAACTATGGTTTTGTTTCTTCGTTAGGGCATATTTCATCCTGGTCCCTTAACATTGAAGGAAATTCAATTGTTGTAAATTCTCGCATGGAAACAAACATTCCCGGAATATATGCTACTGGAGATATTTGTACGTATGAAGGAAAAGTTAAATTAATTGCAAGTGGATTCGGTGAAGCTCCAGTAGCCATTAGCAATGCAAAAGTCTACATCGACCCAAATTCATCATTCCATCCGCTTCATAGTACTACGATAATGGAGCAGAAAGAAGCTGCATTAAACACTGTGAAATAAGCGTGAATACTTATTCCGGCTTTTCAGAAGCTGCATGAATACAAAGTGAGAGAAGAGGCTGGCAAAGCACATCTTCCCTCCTTTTTTTGTGGGAAAAGTGTACTTTTACGAACGGTTTAATTAAGTAAGGCATAAGAATGGTCGCTTACAAAATAAGTATTTTCTGAGTTATCTCGGGTTCATTTTTTCCGCCTCCCAGGATCCATATAATGGGGACCACATGGTTCTGGATGTCACGATAGTTTTATGCTAATTGGTCAGCAAGTCTAGTCGGAACGCTTATGGGCGGTAGACTGCTTACAAAGAATGCCATGAAAACGGTCGTGTTTTCCCTATCATATTAGGAGCCGTTTTACTGGTATCGCTCGCCACCGCAACATCAACAGGATCGATTATGATTACAATCTTATATGAGACATTTTTTATAAAACTAGCACCCTGTCAAGGTTGCTGGTTTTATTTAATTTGAGAAAATAATGGTTTATATTTCATCACTTGTCGGTAGGTGTATAAGCGGCGTATATAATTTAAGAGTTGGTTGAATCTGTTGCAAAACTGTATCGATTCTGATAAACCTTTCACCGTAAAGCAACTTGTGTATCAGTGAAGTATATGATCGCCGTCTCTTTCAGATTTGGATATGGGAATTTTGTAAGACGCGGTCACACAGGGCTCTCCACACAGATATAGATACTTAGATCAAGTCGATAAAAGACATCAATATATAATGAGATGCGAAACTAACAGCAAATGAATGGAAAAAAGATAATAAATACAATGTATTTACAGAATAAGGTTATATTTAGTTGAAAAGGGTAAACATAAATAACGATCAATGTTAACTAATGAATGGAGGAACTTCTATGCCGCACCAACTGACCTTTTATGAAGTTCTTAAAATCAATGAATTGCTTGCCTTTCAAACAACTTCTCTTGTAAAAAGCAAATTATTTCTTGCAACGGTAAAAGGCAAAACTAATACGCGCCTTTTAGAAAGGGATATTGATTTATCGACCCAAGAAATCAAAAATCTTCGGAGTTTATTATGTCCTGCTTTTTAAATCAGTGAAAAATATAAATTCCCTCAACATTGCAGGGAATTGTTCAAAACTAAGATGATCAGTTGCCATATGACCATTTATCAGAAGTTTTTTAAATACGAGGAAGAGAAGAGGCTGAAAAAGCACCTCTTCTCTTCCTTTCTTTGTTTATAATAGTATATTTTTATGAACAATTTTATTTTATCAATTCCATTTATTTCGTTATATGCTATAAAAATTTTCGGTTTTATAAAATAATGCTTCGGACTCATCTGCACTTAGACAAGGTGAAACGAGCTTTGTTTATTGTAAAAGAAAAAATTTCACTTAATTTTCACTTAAGTTTTATATTATAGATATATATACAGGTAGCTTCAGAGAATCAATACACTGAATGGCTTAGAAGCGACGCATGAAAATTCTCGAATAAATATAAAGAAGCATAAATCCGCAAAACGCATGAGTCGTTCATTTGCAGAGAAAAGGGGGGAATGAGATGAAAGATATCTATTTTGAGGAAAATTATGGCCGTTTATTTGAAGAAATCGAAAACGGAATTTTTCAGGTTTTCAATTTCCAACATAAATTTGGGGTAGTGAAGCATTCGTTCATTAAACGGGAGATTCCTGAGCGGATAGAAGGGCAAGCATATTACGATCTCGTAACGCCTTATGGCTATGGAGGACCCCAAATCCTAAAATGTGAAAAAGGGCGCACCTCTGACTTGATTAAGGCGTTTGAGGCCGCTTTCCAGCAGTATTGCACTGAACGGCGGATCGTCAGTGAATTTATCCGTTTCCATCCCGTACTCAATAACGCGGAGGATTTTCATACTTGTTACGATGTCACTCATCTGCGCTGCACCGTCGGGACCAATTTGAAGGATTACGAACAGCCGGTTGAGATGGAGTTTTCAAAGTCAGCCCGCAAAAATATCCGGCAGGCTTTAAAAGCAGGCGTGGAATACCGCGTGACATTGAACCCAAAAGATTTGACCGAATTCAAGAAAATCTATTATGCAACGATGGAGCGCAATCATGCCGATACGTATTATTTTTTCGGAGATGAGTATTTTAATAACTTGATCTTGCTTTTAGGGAAAAATATACTGCTCGTTGAAGTGCTGTATGAAGGGCGGGTAATCGGTGCTGGATTGAACTTTGTCTATGAAAATTTTGCACATACCCATCTGTCGGGGACCTTGTCGGAATTCCATTGTTTTTCGCCAGCGTCCATTTTAAATTATGCACTGACGCTTTGGGGGAAAGAGCATGGCATAGACTTAATACACGGCGGCGGCGGAAGAACCAATAGTCCAGAAGATAATCTTTATATTTTTAAAAAGCAATTTGGCAGACAGACCGCTTTCAAATTTTATACCGGGCGAAAAATCTGGAATGAAAAAATTTATCAAGAACTGTGCGCTTGCCTAGGTGTTAGAGAGGAAACGGAATTCTTCCCAGCCTATCGGTCAAAATCAATTGTCTTATCCAAATCGTTGTGAATAAAAAACGAGGTTTCGAAAAGGTTGATACAAATCTTGTAATAAAAGCAGACAATTCAAAAGCTCATTATCATAAATTGGATGGAATTTGGAATGTAGAAATTGAAAAAAATTATAATTTCCGGCTTTATCGGATATTTCGCTTATAAATAAAAAAGAATGAAGCTGACCGAGCACTTATCCGTCAGCTTCATTCTTTTAATATCTCTGTATAATCCAAGAATCCAAGTTAGCTGGACATCTAGTTAACTTGGCTTCTTTGGAACTTAGAAGCAAGAATCCGCCACATTATTATTTAAGATCAGCTCTTTTTTGATCTTCTGCTTTCTCGGATTCACTTCTGCGGACGACTAAAACATCACAAGGGCTGGAACGTACAATATGTTCAGACACGCTTCCCATCAAAAAATGCTCAACCGCATTCATGCCTTGGGCTCCGCAGACAACTAGGTCAGCCTGCACCCGTTTTGCATAATCGCGCGAAATGACCTTACTGGGGGAACCTGGGGTGACAAATACATTTACTTCAGGAAGGCCGGCTGCTTGGGCTTCCTTTTTGTAATTATCGAGAAGTTCTCTTCCATGCGCAAAGACTCGATCATCCTCTATACTTGGTACACGTTTTGTCATGGCTGAGTAGGAACGGGTATCAACTACATAAATCAGATTAAGAATGGCGTTGTTTCGCTTGGCGATTTCAACTGACGTTTCAAATGCACTTTTAGCTTCATTTGATCCATCAACAGCTGCAAGAATGTTCTTATATTCGAATGTCATCTGTACCTCCTCCTGTCATCATTAATGTTAGTACGTATTATTTCTCCAATTCAAAGATGATATCCTGCAAGTAATCAGAATAACTTTTTTCTGCTTTTAGGGTATAAAAGAAACGCTCAAGACCCGGTTTTTGCTGGTTCAGCAAAATTTTATCCAGACTAATTGCGGAGTTGGTTGTGGGAAACGGAGTGAACTTGGAGGAGGAAACTTCATGGGTCTTGTCCAATCGCAGCGAACAAACAAAAACTCCCTTTTTTAAGGAAGTCAGTTAGTTTTATTGGCATGAATTTTTTCATAGAGAGCTTCAGCTGCTTGATCGATCGACGTATAATATTCAACTTGCAGATTTTCACTTGATGTCACTTCAAGGATGAACGTACCTTTTATGCACTTCACCATGAGCGTATCATCCACGCCAATCGAGAAGGAATGGCTGATAGAAGAAGTATTAAAATTGCACGAAATCTGCAAGAGATTCTTAATGTGTTCCAGCTTCATAAATATCGCGCTCTTTCCATCTGTGACTTAGTTGATACATGTTTATAGGAATTCCAGGGTTCGGCTATATAGATTTTACCCTGTTTTCCAGTTTTTAATCGAAAAAAAACCCCTGAAACATCAGGAGTTAATGCTCAAATCATAAGAAGCTAAAAAAGCAACGATGTACTCAGCTGTTTTTTCAAGTGAATCGCTTTGAATAACCTCTTGCGTATGTACATTGGAAATTTCAAAAGTAGTGGTGCCTGCCAGACAACGAACAGATAAGCTTTGACCGTCTTCCATAGTGAATACCTGATTGATGTTAACGGTATTGTATTCACTCATTGTCTCTAGAAAAACCTTAATGCTGTTATATTTCATATGAGAAATCTCCTTTCCAACCATGGAAAGTGACTAAGAAAAGTCTGAAAGAATCCATTTGTTTCTGGACATTAAGCGTAACATGGAAGAATGCCAATCTCTAGCAAAAAGGCTCTTTATTTTTAACTCTTGAAGGCTTGCAGATAAAAAGGATTTAGAGACGAGAAGTTACTATTGAAGAATAAAAGAAATTAAGCTACCGCATGTGGGGCTTTTAACTATTTCGCAAAATATGGATTAGTTTTTGGAACTGGGCCGGGCGGATTACGACCGCTTTGAGCAATATGTAATTGGGAGATAATGAAAGAGAGCTTGTCAGGCCGTTTTAGCGGCGAGACAAGCTTTCTTTTTTTCTTTCAGGAACAACTAGCCTTTTTGCCGGCATAAACTATGGACACTTCGCTGCTTTTATTCGTTATGCCCAAGTTCAAGAAGGTTATGCCCAACTTTCAATCATTTATGCCCAAGTCTCGGATGGTTATGCCCAACTGCAGGCACTATATGCCCAACTCGCCAAAACAATGGGTGCCTATTTAATTGTTGCTTTTTTATTTCATTAATTTTTTTGCATATTCTTTAAAGGAAAGTGAAAAAATGAATAAATATTTATTGTTAATCGATAAATAATGTGTTAAATTCATAATGAAAATAATTACATAAAAAGCTGCCACAGTTAGTCATCATTTCTAATCCTATTGAAAAAAGAAATGTCTCTTAAATTGTCATAAAATTATGAAATCCGGTGTCTTTATAATAAGGGCTTTTTGAAGGGAGGAAATAATGATGGAGGTGAAGGCGAATTTGTCCAATGACAAAAACAATTCGTCAAAAGAAGATACATTTCAGAATTTATTCAAACAACATTACTCTCTTGTCGTCCGGAAAGCTCTCGTTATTGTGAAAGAACAAGCCATTGCAGAAGATATCGCCCAGGAAGTATTTGTAAAGTTGTATCATACGGATCGAAAAACAATTGAAAATATACATGGCTGGCTGACAAAAGTTACTGTAAATACAGCCTATAATCATATTCGAACTGAAAAACGCCATCATGCCCGTAAAGACAAACAAAAAATCTATGAAAACAGTGCATCTGGCTCTGTTGAAGAGCGGTACATGGAACTTGAAGACATCAATGAAGTTCAAAAAATATTAATGAAATTATCTGAGCGGGACCGCGATATCTTAATCATGAAATTTTCAGGATACAGTTATGAGGAAATTGCAAAAGACAAAGGCGTAGAAAAAATATCCATTGGCACTTTATTGGCTCGCGCTAAAAAACGGTTTAAAGATTCTTATATGGAAGAAAGGGGAGAAGATAAATGACGTCTCATGATTTAGGAGTGCTGCAGGCTTATTTAGATGGAGAAGTTAGCCGTGAGCAGAAAAAACAAATTATGAAGCATTTAGAGAGCTGCCATACTTGCCGTGAAAAAATCGATGAATTACAAAAACTGCAGTCTTTTTGTGAACAAACCTTAGAGGTAAAAGACATCCATGTTAATACGAATCAGGCATGGTCAAAGTTCGAGGGAAATCTTAAGCATGCTGACAATCAGAAACTGGCAGAAAATAGAGAAGTGAAAAACAGAAAGGGATGGAGTACATTGAAGACGAAAACGAAACGTTTACTCTTATCAGGAGCCGTAGCAGCAGCGTTATTCAGCTCATTTGCCCACCCTCAAGTCCGGGTAGAAGCCAATCAATTTCTATCCTTATTCCGTGTGAATCAGTTTGAGGTGGTGACATTGACACAGAATGATATAAGTGAAATCGAGAACTGGGTCAGTGAGAATAAGGAAGGATCTCTCGACTTGAAAGGCATCGGGCAATTGGAAATGTCAGAGGCTGCTGGAGAGACAACGTATTTTGAAAGCCAACAAGCAGCTGAAGCAGCCGGCCATTCAGTACCTGCGCTACGGGAAGTTGACGTCGAGGGTGTAAGTGTGATGCCGGCATCCACGATCACATTTACTTTGGATGTAGAAAAAGCGAATCAGTTATTGGCTCAGTTAGGTTCAGACCAGCAGTTTGAAGCCCAATTAGATGGAAAGCCTTTTTCCGTATCAACATATGAAGCTGTTCACACAGATTACGTGATGGATGGCCAATACATCTCTTATATGCGCACGAAATCTCCGGAAATCGATGGTCCTGAAAGCGTGTCGATCGAGCAGTTGAGAGCTACGCTGCTTTCTCTCCCGTTCTTGCCTGAAAATGTGAAGACGCAGCTGGCCGGTATTGACAATATTGAATCGACATTGCCAATTCCTTATGCTGCAACAGAAGGATCCACCATGACTGAAGTCCGTGTAGGCGATGCTCAAGGTTTTGCCATTGAAAGTGAAGAGCATTCCTATATTGTTTGGCAGGCAAATGGTGATATTCATACAATTTTTGCTGAAGGCAAATTGGGTACAGATGAATTGATTGGTTTAAGCGAACAAGTAAATTAATGTGAAATTAAAAGTTCAGAGTGGCCACGTTCCGCTCTGAACTTTTTTCTGAACATGAGGGAGGAAGAGGATGAACGTAATTCAGACGAATTCGTTAACGAAAACATACGATGGAAAAGGCGGCATATCAGATGTGACCTTGTCCATAGGAGAGGGAATTGTCTATGGTTTTTTAGGTCCGAATGGCTCTGGAAAAAGCACTTTTGTCCGGACGCTTCTTGGCTTGCTGCAGCCGACAAGCGGAGAAGGGTTTATTCTCGGAGAACCGATTGGAACGACAAAATCACGGGAACAGGTGGGCTATCTACCCGAGTTGTTCCGCTATCCTGACTGGTTAACTGGAAAGCAGCTATTGGACAGCCATGCGGAATTGTGTAAAATACCCGTCCGGCATCGGAACAAACGGATTGAAGAAGTCATCGAGTTAGTCGGAATGACCGGAAAAGAAAGAGGCCGGATCAGTGGGTTTTCAAAAGGGATGAGCCAACGAATTGGTTTAGCCTGTGCCATTTTAAATGATCCAAAGGTGATTTTTTTGGATGAGCCCACTTCTGCACTCGATCCGATCGGGCGCAAAGATGTCCGGGATCTCATGGGCTATTTGCGAGATCAAGGGAAGACGGTTTTTTTAAATAGCCATCTGCTGCATGAAGTCGAGTCCTTATGTGATCAAGTGTCAATTATCCACGAAGGAGAAATGATTGTTCAAGGACCATGGCGAGAATTGATGATGACGGAAGCACAAGTGGAAGTCGTCACAGCAGGGTCTATCGGAGCGCCATTTCCTGCCTTTGTGACAAGCTATCGTAAAGTCAAAGCAGAAGAAGGGCGTATGCGTTGGCTGATTCAGCTTGAAAGTGAAAGTGATATACCCAAAATCCTTCATTATTTATCTTCCCAAAGAATTGATGTGTTTGAAGTAAAGCCGATCATCCCGCATTTAGAAGATGTTTTCATGCATTGGGTGAACCAGAAAAAGGAGAGCGCTTATGTGGACAATCGGTAAATTAACCATTAAAGAAATGGTATCAAAGCGTATTTTTTTGATTACCATTATTATGACGCTCATTTTTCTGGCGCTTTATGGAACGGCCATTTATTTTGCTGGAAAAGAAGGAGCAGAAGAAGTCGGGAATGCTGGCCAAGGAACTGAAGTGGTGTTAATGCAGCAGTTTATCGCTTCGCAGCTTTTAGGAGTCGGCCTTTATTTTTCGTCTTTTATTACAGCGTTGCTGGCAATCATGGCCAGTGTCAGTTCAATTTCAGGAGAAGTGGCAAGCCATCAAATTGATACGTGGCTGATGCGGCCGATTTCCCGGTCCCAGTTTGTCCTGGGGAAGTTTATCGGATTAGCTCTTCTGATGATTGCTTATGCCGTCTCCTTATTTTTCAGTATCATCTTGCTGCACCAAGGGATTGGAGCAGACTGGATGGCGTTGGACATTAGCCTGGCACAGATGATCAAAGCCGTAAGTGTGTTTGCGATTCAGCCGTTTGTTTTAATCGCGTTTGGGTTATTGTTGAGCACACGCATGACTACCTTAAATGCAGGGATTGTGGCCATTATCTTGTACGGAGCAGCTTTTATCGGAGGCTTTATCGAACAATTTGGAGCGGTAATCGAGAAAGCGAGCCTCGTAAACATCGGGATTATCATGAGCCTTGTTTTTCCGATAGATTCCATGTATCGCAAAATGACCATTTTGTTATTTGATACAACGGATAACCCATTATCAATGGCGCAAGGAGGGATGTTCACCAGTGTCTCGGTCCCAGGCAATGTGATGATTTGGTATGCGCTGTTGTACGGAGTAGTGGCAGTTCTTTTTTCGATTTACAGTTTTAATAAACGAGATGTGTGACAGGCTTTTTGTTTTAAAAGTAAATGATGTTGGTGTTTTATTCGTCTGTAAAGGGAGGTTCTTTCCTTTACGGACTTTCTTTATTTTGATGCATGAAAACTATAAAATCCTATCAAATTTCTACTTGCAATAAATGAATGAAAAATTTACGTTCTCCATTAAAAGAATATTCAAACCCCTGTATTCGTAACTGTATATATCTGGTATATTTGAAGCGAAAGAGCGCTCCAAAAAGTATGGTTACAGGAGGGATTTAAAGTGAAACGGCTTCTAGTACTCTTCTTTTCAATAATAGGCCTTATCGTTCTGACAGGCTGTGCCGGTTCCTCTGATAAAAACAGCAAAATCGAGGCAGAAGAAATGATTAAGGTTGAAAACTGGAAGGAAAGCCCTCTTTTTGAATCAAATAATTTCTCTATGATTGGTCAAGAAGGCCGAGCAGGGTTTATTTATGAAAACAGTGAGGTAGACCGCTTTTATACAAATCGCATAAATAAGTATATGTGGCATTTCTGGGGAAGTGAAGAAGAACTTTCCGGTGCCTTTCAAGTAATCGGGACCCATGAAAAAAGAAAAGAGCCAATCGTTGTGGTGCCGGAAAGGGAAGGACAATCATCCCTTAGCCCGAATAACGGAGCCGATCATCATATTCCTTCTAATATGGCATTGCCTAAAAAAGGATTATGGAAGTTGGACGTAGTCATTGACGATAAAATAATTGGCACTGTTTTTGTAGAGGTGCATGAGAAATAGCATTGAAATTTTTCATGCTTATCTAAGAAGCAGCATATGAATAAACAAGTCTTGAAGAGGTGTGATTATGTTTTCAAAAGAGATGGTCTGGGAGACCAAAGAAACGTTTGGCTGTGAGTATTTAAATCTTTTTACTAAAGAAAATGCCATTCTTGCAGAAAGTACAGTAATTTATTTGGATAGAAATTCTCCTATACAAATCGATTATCAGATGGAATTCGACGATTTATGGAGAACGAAAAGCGTGACCATCAAAGACAGAAAAGGGAAGGTCTTACAGATCACTTCTACTGGAAAAGGGGAGTGGTTTGATCAGCACGGAAACAGAATGAGTGAGTTAAATGGAGCGATTGATGTGGATTTATCAGCCACTCCTTTCACTAACACGTTGCCCATTAACCGGGTTAACTGGAAGCTTAATCAACAAAGAGAGTTTGAAATGGTCTATGTTTCTGTTCCTGCGCTGGACGTACAGAAAGTGAAACAGACCTATACTTATATTGAAAACAAAGGGATGCACAGGTTATTTAATTTTCAAAGCCAGGATTTCGAGTCATTCATCACCTTTGATGAGTTGGGTTTTGTAGTGGATTATCCCCAATTGTTTACTAGAAGGTATTAAGGTTTAGTCTGATGATTTGTAGATAAATCAGAAGCAATGATTCATCGAGTGGTACGAAACGGAAACTTTCTATGCGCATATTCAATTCCATTTAGGAATTCTTTTATGATGAAACCCAGTGGGTTTTAAATCGTTTATATCTGTTCTTATGTAGATGTCTAGGCAAACCACTTTCTTCTTCAAATGATGATTATAAAAGTGGATGATCAGATTCTTGGACTTCACTAATTGCTCATTGATTCTATGGTTGTTTACTATTGTTTTATGTGAAAGGTACTTCAATAATTTCTTCTTCAACTTTTGGAGTTCTTTGGTAAGTGTCACAGAGACGTATCAAAATCAATAAGAATAAGAGTATGCATAAAAAAAGCGGCTTTCTTTTCATCTGATTCCTCCAATATTTTTTATGAAATTCGTTTCGTTATCTTAAAAAAAGCATAATTCAGCAATAAAAGATTGAAATTAAACGTATGAAATATGTATCACTCATAAATAAAAGAAATGGATTAAAGATTTGGACTTGATAGAAGTGATTTCATGAAACCCAACTAAATATGAAAAAAGAAGGAGGCAATCGCGATTATTCCGATTGCCTCCTTTATATTAAAATTTAATTTTGTACCGCTTGCCATAAATGGAATTTTGCTTTGTAGGCGATTAAACTGACCACAGCTAACAAAAGACCCGACAGTACAAAGACACTGCGAATGCCAAACGCATCTGCCAGAATCCCCATTAAAAGGGAAGCCACACCGAAGATTCCGGTGCCGATTGCTCCGAGTGTCGTAAATACCGTCGGCAATTGGGCTTTCGGAACGCTCGTCTGGACCACGGTCTGCTGCGGAATATTCTTGATCTGGCTCGAAACACCCACCAGAAAAGAAAAAAGTAATGCCAGCGCCGGAAGGCTGTTCACCCCAAAGGCAATGGTTATCACGCTGCTGGAAACAGCACCCAGGAAAATAAACTGGCTAAGTTTCTGTTCGATCCAGTTTGAAAACCGCAGACAGAACAGGCTGCCCGCAATTAAGCCCAAGAAGAAGGCGCCGTTGATGAATCCCCACCATTTTTCGTCTGCCAATAACGCGTCGCTGACAAATACATAGAGGATGGCGGCAATCCACACGGTACTGGCAATCGTCTCCAAGACATCCATCCAGGCAATGCGTTTCAGCACAGGTGAAGTGGAGACGGTCTGCCAGCCTTGGCTAAGCTGCTGCCACTTTCCCTGCTCCTTCGATGGCGTAAAGTCGACAGTGTCCAAACTGTTTAACAGCAGGCAGGACACCAAAAACAATCCAGCTGTCAGCCAGACCAATTCATTGGCAGAGAGCCAAATCAATAGTGAGCTTCCGACAAACCACATGGCGGTCTGGATTAGCTGAGTTATGGTTTCGGTCATCCCATTCGCTTTTAGCAGCTGTTCACTTTCTACATAATTTGGAATAAGTGATCGGGTCACGGGATTGGAGCAGCCGTCCAGTAACGCGACTAGGCTGATCACCAAAAACAGACCGTAAAAATTGGATATAGAAAGGTGCGGCAGAAAGAATGCCAGCGCCATCAGCAGAGCTGTTTTTCCCATCTGCGAACCAGCCAGCAGCCATTTTAAGTTGAAATGCTGCATCAGTAAAGGCGTCAAGGTATTCGAGATGAACATCGAGCTGGTAATGGTAAACGGCACAAATGCAGCCGCAGTGGCAGAGCCGGTCAATTCAAAAATGACGTAGATGATGCTGACAATGTACAAAACGTCGCCAATGTTGGCAAGCGATTGCCCTGTAAGCAGCAAGTTAAAATTTCGATTCGGTTTCATCAATAAATTCCCCCAAGAGTTCATTTCTTAAATGATTTCTTTAAAAGGGAGAATGATCAGATTGGACAATTTGTCATGACGAATGTTCCTTTCCGGTTGCGATAAATCTTGGGGGATTTAGACTTATCTGGAAGTTTGATGATTCTCATTATACGCCAAAAGCTTAAAAACTAAATGAAGTTAATAGAAGAATTTGGATATAGGAAAAGAAACTTTGAAGTGATTGTTGTGAAAAAGGCTTGCGGAGCAGATGAAGGAAGACAAGAAGGGGATATTTTCAAAGTGTCGATAGATAATATAGGACGATATGAAGTTTGAAATAGAGAAAAGAGGAAATTAAGACCTTAAAGAGGATTTCATAATAAGCTCTGACTGTCTTCATTGAAAGTGATTTTTATGGATATTAAGTTACTTTCAGTTATTCTAAAGCCGGCAGTAAAGATTAAGAAATGCTCATATAAAGAAAAATAGAAAGGAGCGTGCAGAGATGACAAAAAAGATTTTATGCATTGTTGCCAATCCGGATACCAGAGCCGATTCTCTTAGTTCATCGATATCGAGAGCATTTTTGGATGAGTTGCGTGCCAGCCAGAGAGAAAGTGAAATCAATGAGGTGAATTTATACGAAATTGATATGCCTGCATTGAATTTTAACGCAATAAAAACATTAGAGCCCATGCATTTAGAAGCAGAGGACTTCAAACGAGTGCTTGATCAAATAACTGATTCAGATGCGATTGTTTTCATTTCCCAAACAATTGCATTTGGCCTTCCAGCGCAGTTAAAATCCTTTATCGAAATATTGCTGGCGACCAAACACATTGAAAAATTGAGTAATAAAAAAGCATTCCATCTGCAAATTGAGGATGATACATTGGGGCCTATCTATCAAACGAACGAACAAGAAGATTTCAGAAATTTTTTAAAGGAAAAGTCAGTAAATATGATTGAGCCACTTAATTTGCCGCATCATCACCTGGAAGCAGGAGAACATGAAAATGTTCTGCTTGAAATCATTGAAGATACCAGATTAGCTGCTCGAGAATTTGCACAATTTATCAAGCAGGAATCTTCATAATTCCTGCATCAGTTTAGACAGCCGAGGGATTTGAGGAATACGGCAGACACATATTTCATAAAGAATACTTAAAGTAGAAGAAGAGCTTCGGTTATAAAGTAAACCACGGCTCTTCTTTTATTGCAAAGAGAGTCTTTTTTACATCTCACCAGAATTCAAAAAGAAGGCAAGGGATTCTAAAATTTCCTTACCCTTCTTTTGGATGACTTGATTTTTATTGAGCATGAACTGTTGTTTTAGTGGGCTTTGACATTCTGGTTCAAGTTAAAAATAAAAGTATATTAGGCGTTCGCTTCTGCATGTTCTTCTGTGCGGACGACAAGGACATCACAAGGGCTATAGCGGACAATATGCTGAGACACACTCCCCAGTACAAATCGTTCAATTGGATTTAGACCACTGGCTCCGCATATGATGAGATCCGCATTCACTTTTCTTGCAACTTCCCGAGAGATTAAATTTTTAGGGGATCCAGCCATGATGATGTTATTTACTTTCTGAATGCCCGCTTTTTCCGCTTCCTGCTTGTATTTTTCAAGAAGATCTTTTCCCACCTTGAATGTATGTTCTTCAATAGATGGATTATATACTTCTGAACTAGTGATGGTCCGGCTATCAACTACATATACAAGATTTAAAGCTGCATTATTGCGCTGTGCAATTCCGATAGACTTTTTAAAGGCCCATTCTGCTTCTTTTGAGCCGTCAACAGCTACTAAAAGTTGATTGTATTCCAATGTCATTTTGATTCCTCCTTCAATTTTTGTTTATTCTTATTGTTTTAATTCTTCAATGTAAAATCAGAATCCTTCATAACAGTATTGAATATCCATAATTTCGCTTAAGAAAAAAGTTCATCAAACGGATTGCGCAGCAATAGAAACGGCGTGTTTCTGAAGCATAAAACCTTATAAAACAAGATAACTAAACTGAATTCGAATGCTGCAGATAGTATGGCTGTATCTCTGAATGGTCTGCTGCAGGTCATTAATATCTGTCCGCTTTCATAGACTTATAGAAAAAGCATCACCCTTTTCTATGTCATTATTAAAAAAAGGCAGCCTGTGCGGCTGCCTTTTTTAGTTCTTTTTATTGTATTCTTAGCTGTTCATTATCTGCCGCAGCTTCTGGATAATAGGAGTCGGTTCTTTTTTTAGCATTCTTCCGGTGTTCCCACAGACCAACAAGGCCGACTACTGTGTTGCTCCATTGATCAACTTGTACAGCGTTCCCCTTGCTCTGATCCACTCTCGTTGTAACATCAACTGTAATTGCCCGAACCGACGAATTTAAGTCAACAACTGAATTCTTTGTTCCTTTTGCTGCATCGATAAATAGGCTGACTTTTTCAGACTTTACTTGCATATCTTCTTTCAGTTCATTTGTAGTATGCTGTAGGCTCGTTGTTTCCAGTTTGAGCTTGTCCACCCGCTCTTTTAAATTGTTTACTGACCCTTTTATTTCTTTCAACGGTTCCTTCATTCCTTTTAGGAATAAGCCAACTCCGATTCCTGCTACGATTAGCCCCACTATTAAGATGGCGAGTGCTATGTACAGCCACATTGTCGAGTCCATGTTATTTCCTCCTCTTTTATTGACGTCTAGGATTGCTATACCCGTTATGCAGTACTAATTAACCTACTGGATGTTGTCTTACTTTTGGTGCAAACTTAGGAGAAGGCTATGAATAAAATCCAATCAAAATTTTAAGGAGCGTGTCTAATTGATGGAAAAATATTTTTTTGAAGCTTTTGATGGTTTGGAGCGTTTATCACCCGGAAGCGCACAATCAACAAAAAGAGCAATTTCTCTAGTAAATATAGCTAAAGAAAAAGAGATGAATATTTTAGATTTAGGCTGCGGAAATGGAATTCATACACTGACTTTGGCGGAAAGCTTTCCGAATGCCCATATTAAGGCTGTTGATACCAATCAGCAGTATTTGAATGGGCTGAAAAATCAACTCCATGTAAAAGAATTAGCAGACAGAGTAACTGTCTTGAATGCTTCCATGCTGGAGCTGGATTTTCCTCCAGAAACCTTCGACTTGATCTGGGCAGAAGGCTCCATTTATATTGCAGGATTCCAAAAAGGGCTCAAAGAATGGAAAACCTTTTTAAAACAAGGCGGCTATCTTGTATGCAGCGAAATTTCCTGGCTGCACGCAAACCCTTCTAAAGAAAGCAGAGATTTTTGGCAGCAAGGATATCCAGAAATCGATACCATCTCTAATAAAGTGAATCAAATTATTGAGACAGAATATGCTTATCTCTTTTCATTTGTATTGCCAGAGGAAGATTGGACTGATGATTATTACGTTCCACTTGAGCGAAATCTTAAGAAGATGGTACACAAATACCATGACATGCCTGAAGCTTTGGCGGTAGTGAACATGCTAAAACAAGAAATAGATCTTTATCATGGAAATTCACGTGATTACAGTTATGTGTTTTATGGGATGAAAAAAATTTAATAAACGCGGAAAAGGAATTGATTGTAAAATCAATTCCTTTTTAACGTTTTAACGAGCTGGGCAAAGTTTGTTTTCTCTTTAGCCATACGGGGGAAAGCAGGGGTTTTTTAAGTTGGAATTTATAGGATGCCATGTTCTTGAAAAGAAACAATGTTTATTCAAATATTCGATAATAATAACTTTACATACTATAGGGGGGTATTGTATAGTGGGGATGTAAAATTAATAAAGTAAAAGAATTCAAGATCAGCACGTTCAAATTACAGTTTCATATGCAGAAGATTCTACTGCCGAAGGGACAAAAAGCATTTCTCATTCAAACTACGTTATAATGCTTAACTTTGAATAGGAGGAGGTGTAAAGAAAAAGGGATAGAGATGCTGATTGGCTAAATGGATATTCTGCATAACTATTGCGTGGTTTGCAGAAGAACTTAATACAATGCCATGGTCGTTAAGTTTTTTGTCATTCCTATACCCCGTACAGGTAAAATACGCAAGTGAAAATTCACGCTGCATTGCCGTCTATTAAAGATAGTCGAACTGAAATAAAGGAGCGCATCAAAATGAAATTTAAACAAAAAATATTTCACTCGTTAATTCTGATGCTTGTTTTTCTTTTAGCAGCTTGTTCCAATGGTGCTCAGGAAGAACAGCACACCACGATGAACCATGAAGAGAATGGACACATGGATCATTCAAGTTCAGGTGAAGTGCCGAAAGGCTTGAAAGAAGCAGAAAGTCCGGCATTTAAAGTGGGAAGCAAGGCTATAATGAATACAGATCATATGGATGGCATGAACGGAGCTGAAGCAACAATTGTCGGCGCGTTTGATACGACGGTATACGCAATTTCGTATACACCGACTACTGGCGGGGAACCAGTGATCAATCACAAATGGATTATCCATGAAGAAATTCAAGATGCAGGCAATGAACCATACCAGCCAGGAGAAGGAGTAGCAGTAGAAGCCGATCATATGGAAGGCATGGATGGTGCTGAGGCAACTATCGATTCTGCTGAACAGGCGACAGTTTACATGGTTGACTACTCGGCAACAACGGACGGAGAACTGGTAAAAAATCATAAATGGGTGACAGAAAGTGAATTGTCAGCTAAGTAGCTGACCTTGTTCAAGATTTAAAAATGATACAAAAACTTCCAGCCACGGGAAGCTTTCTACTTGCAAGCTCAGTGAAATCCCTGAAACCAATCAACTATCAAACCACATGCTTTGACATTCCATAAGTTTACTTGTATAATACGGGTATAGGGTATGTTGAATCGGGAGGTTCAGTTCATGGAAAAAACATTGAAGACCACAGTACAACCCAATAAGCAGCAGCTTTTGAACCGGCTGAAACGGATAGAAGGACAGGTTCGCGGAGTTCATCAAATGGTAGAAAACGACCGTTACTGTGTGGACATTCTGCATCAAGTCAGCGCCATTCAGTCTGCGATGAATAAAGTGTCGCTGGCCTTATTGGAAGACCACACCCATCATTGTGTTTCGAAAGCCATCAAGGAAAACAAAGGCGAAGAAGCAATCAATGAATTGATGGATGTTATGAAAACCATGACAAAATAAGCATGGAAGCAGAATCTTAATCATCATTTTTGATAACATATTAAAAACCATTATTTTAGGAGGAAAAAATCATGAATGAAACATTAAAAGTACAAGGCATGTCTTGCGCGCATTGCGTGAACGCGGTGGAATCAAGTGTCGGTGAACTTCAAGGGGTATCAGCTGTAAAAGTGGATCTTGGCAAAGGTGAAGTTACAGTGGCTTATGACAATAGCAAAACATCATTGAACGAAATTCAAGAGACAATCGAAGACCAAGGGTATGACGTCGTATAAGAGTGCTTTTTCAGCACTCTTTACTTTTAAAAGTTATATACCCCCATGTGGTATCGGTGAGGAGGGAAGCTTTATGGCTACGGAAACAAAAGAAGCAAATTTCCAGATCACGGGCATGACCTGTGCAGCGTGTGCGACCCGGATTGAAAAAGGGATAAGTAAAATGGAAGGCGTCGAACAAGCCAACGTCAACTTGGCACTTGAAAAGTCATCCATTCACTACGACCCGGCAAAACTGAGCGAAGCGGATTTTGAGAAGAAAATCGAAGCGCTGGGTTATGGCGTCGTGAAACAGAAAGCTGAATTTGATATAACCGGCATGACCTGTGCCGCTTGTGCAACGCGCATTGAAAAAGGAATCAATAAATTAGGAGGAGTTGCTTCTGCGAACGTCAATTTGGCGCTGGAGAAAGCGACCATCGAATTCAATCCTTCGGAAGTAAGCATTGGCGACATCATCACAAAAGTGGAGAAATTGGGCTACGGCGCACATCAACAGCAAGAAGATGTGGAACGGGTGGATTACCGTGAAAAAGCAATCCAGGACCAGAAACGGAAATTCATAATTTCAGCCATTTTGTCGTTGCCGTTATTGTGGACGATGGTCGGGCATTTTTCCTTCACCTCATTTCTTTATGTGCCGGAAATATTGATGAATCCATGGATCCAGATGTTGCTGGCCACACCAGTTCAATTTTATATCGGGAAGCAGTTTTACGTGGGCGCTTATAAAGCGCTTCGTAATGGCAGCGCCAATATGGACGTGCTGGTGGTCTTGGGAACATCGGCGGCTTACTTCTACAGTGTCTATCAAGCAATTGTAACTGCCGGAACGCATCACGGGGCAGAGCTGTATTTTGAAACCAGTGCGGTGCTGATCACTTTGATCATTCTTGGGAAATTGTTTGAAGCCAAAGCAAAAGGCCGTTCATCTGAAGCCATCAAGAAATTGATGGGCCTTCAGGCGAAAACGGCAGCCGTTCTTCGTAACGGAGTAGAAAAAGAAGTGCCGTTGGAAGAAGTGATGATCGGTGACACTATTTTCGTGCGACCGGGAGAAAAAATTCCGGTTGACGGCGAAGTGCTGGAAGGCAGCACAGCGGTTGATGAATCGATGCTGACGGGAGAAAGTCTGCCGGTGGACAAGACAGCAGGCGATGCCCTTTATGGATCAACGATCAACAGCAATGGATTCATCCAGATGAAAGCCACGAAAGTCGGACGCGACACCGCGCTGGCACAAATCATTAAAGTGGTGGAAGACGCACAAGGCACGAAAGCGCCGATCCAGCGGTTGGCCGACAAAATTTCAGGCATCTTCGTGCCGATTGTCGTCGGGATTGCTTTCCTCACATTCCTGGTATGGTTTATCTGGGTGCAACCGGGCAACTTTACTCCGGCACTTGAAGTGCTGATTGCGGTGCTGGTCATTGCTTGTCCGTGTGCACTGGGCCTCGCGACACCAACGTCCATCATGGCAGGTTCTGGCCGTTCAGCGGAAATGGGCATTTTGTTCAAAGGCGGCGAGCATTTAGAACAAACTCAAAGCATAGATACTGTAGTCGTTGATAAAACGGGTACGGTCACGCACGGGAAACCGGAATTAACGGATGTTGTAATTGCCGAAGGACAGGACGAAGAACAATTTTTGTCGCTCATCGGTGCAGCCGAAAAGCAATCGGAACATCCATTGGCACAAGCGATTGTGCAAGGGATTCAGGATAAAGGCATCGAGCTTGGCAAAGTGCAATATTTCGAAGCAGTCCCGGGATACGGAGTGCAAGCAACGGTATCCGGACAAGCCGTTGTTATTGGTACACGCAAATTGATGCAGCAATACGGCATTGATATTGCAACCGTTTTGCCGGATATGGAAGAGCTCGAAAGCAAAGGCAAAACAGCCATGTTAGCGGGTATTAATGGCCAATTTGCAGGGATGGTCGCGGTAGCGGATACTATCAAAGACACTTCCCGCGAAGCCATCCATCGCCTGCAGCAGATGGGCATCCAGGTCATTATGATGACAGGCGACAATGAGCGGACGGCGCAAGCCATCGGCAAAGAAGTGGGTGTCGATGCGGTGATTGCGGAAGTGCTGCCGGAAGGCAAAGCAGATGAAGTGAAAAAACTGCAGCTGCAAGGCAAGAAAGTGGCGATGGTCGGCGACGGCATCAATGACGCACCGGCACTCGCTACAGCGGATATTGGCATGGCCATCGGTACTGGTACCGATGTGGCGATGGAAGCTGCAGACATCACGCTGATCCGAGGCGACTTGAACAGCATTGCCGAAGCAATTATCATAAGCCGTAAAACGATGCGCAATATCAAACAAAACTTATTTTGGGCATTTGCCTACAATACGCTCGGAATTCCAATTGCCGCAGTCGGCTTGTTGGCACCTTGGCTTGCAGGAGCGGCGATGGCATTCAGTTCGGTGTCAGTCGTATTAAACGCGCTGCGCCTCCAGCGTGTGAAATTGGAAAAGTAAAATCAGTTTATAGGTTGTCATCAGGAGAGAAGGAACTTCGTTTGAAGTTTTTTCTCTCTTTTTTGTTATGGATGTCTATCTTTTATCTATTTACTGGTATTAAAGTTATTGGCATCCAACAAATAACCCACAGAAAAATAGATAAGAAAATGTAAGCGATTTCCAACCGTTTGCTTCAAAATGAAAAGGAGGAGATTGTCCAAGCTAGCGAGAATGAGTGAAGAAAGTAATGAGAAATTGCAGAAAAAGAATATATTAATAGAAGGGCAGCAGGTGGTTTGATGAGGAAATTGATTGTAGCGGTTCCTTTGCTCACTTTAGTTTGTTTAATTACATTAGTGTTTTCAGTAAATATGAGGGATTCCGAATCTCCCGAAATTCAAGAAGAAGTAGTGCAAGCCACTGAGCCTAAGAAATTAGAAATGTCTAAGCACAATCCGGCGAATCCAAAAGGCTATGGACAGCAAATTGAAAGCAGCTTGTTTGGTGAACCTAAAGATTTGGTACTGTCCATTCATGGGAAATGGAACAGTTTAAGTGTTGAAGAACAATACTTAATCTCTCCCGATTCAGAAAGTTATCGTCTTATTTCTTCTGTCGTTCCAGAAATTAACTTTGCCAGAAGCAATATGGATAGTGAGATGATTCCAAAATTTGATTCATTGCAGGAAACAGCCCACAAATTGACAAGCCCTGTTATAGAGCTGCCAGAAGAGGAACGGAGATCGTTGATTCCGAGGTTTGAGAGTCAATTGGATGAGCTTTATGCCATAATGATGAATCGGTGAAAACAAAGAAGAGAACAGTCAGCTTTTCACATTATGTAAGTTGAACGAAAGAATTAACCTTTACTATACCGCTTCGGCCGCTTTGGGCAGGACTTTCGCAATGAGCCGAGAAGGACACTCGTCTCATCGCTTCGTCTCGCCCCTGGATGCGCCGGCGCTGGATAAGCTTTCTAAAAGAGAGAAAATCATTCAGATAGCTTTTTGATGCATGCTTCCTTCAATATGAAATCTACTGCTTTAAATTATTGAATCAACTTTTATAAGTTGAAAAGATGGTTTTACACACTACCGCTTACACGAAGAGGAAAAACTTGTTTTTAAGTTTTTTCTCTTCTTTAAATTGGATGTATGCCAATAAAGTGAAACAGTTTCAAAAAGCTGTGCAACATTGCTTTATTTTTCAATATATGAAAACATAGAATTCAAAATAGCTTTCTGCTGGTTAAGAAAGAAATGAATAAATGAGATTGAAGGGATATGCAGAATGGACCAAAACATAACCGTTTTAATCTGTGATGATAATGTCGCTGTTCACGAGAGCATCAATGCTTATCTGCAAGCCGAGGGGATGAAGAGTGTATCGGCCTATGACGGAAAGTTGGCACTGGAGCTTCTGGAAGAAAAACATTTTGATTTAGTGGTGCTTGATATTATGATGCCTGGCCTCTTTGGAACGGAAGTATGCAAGGAAATACGCAAAACCAGTGATATTCCAATTTTAATGCTCAGCGCCAGAAGTGAAGAAGTGGACCGGATTGTTGGCCTTGAGATCGGCGCGGACGACTATATCACCAAGCCTTTTTCTCCTCGGGAAGTAGTAGTCCGGATCAAAACGATTCTGAAACGGGTGCAGCCAAAAAAAGAAAGTCCTCACTTCTTGAAAGCAGGCAACTTATCGATAGACATTACTGGATATGAAGTCCATGTCAATCAACAAGCGATTGTGCTGACGGCAAAAGAAGTGGAGTTATTGGCATTTCTAGTCAACCATACGGGGAAAGTCGTGAGCCGGGAAGAATTGCTGTACAAAGTTTGGGGATATGATTACACGGGAGATACCCGGACAGTCGATACGTTGATCAAGCGGCTCCGCCAAAAAATCGCTAAAGCTTCTCCCGATTTTTCCATAAAGTCCGTATACGGCGTCGGCTATAAATTCGAGGTAAATGTATGAAGCAGCTCTTTTCAAGCAAGTTGTGGATTGCATTTGTCATCTTAGCCATTTTTATATCCGGTCAGCTGCTCGGGGCTTTTGCGATTAAGTATTACTTTATCCAATCCAAAATCGAAGAACTTCAGCCGCCTCTCACGCTGATTGGTGAAGAAGTGGCAGATGGGGAAAAAATAACCAGAACCGATGATTTTTTAGTGAAAGCATTTGATGTCCATGGAAAAGAAATCGATGTATACAACGATGAAACTATTCCGCCGCCTTCTGCTGATGCTGAAGTAAACAAGAAATTGGCTGCTTATTTGCCGAAAATCATCAGCGGCAAAATGGCTGTTGAAATCGAGGCCGTGCCGGGGTATTCGGAACGTGCTATCATCATCGGTCAGCCGCTCGTTCAAGATAACAAAGTGACCGGCGGCATTTACTTATTAAAAGAGGCACGCGCTTACCAAGCAGCTCTTAATGGCTTTTACCTAGTCTTCTTTGTAACTTTGGCAATCGGATCGATCATTATCCTCGCTTTTCTTACCGTGTTTGTTAAAGAGAAAAACCAGCTTGAGCAAATGCGCAAAGACTATGTCGCGAATATCAGCCACGAACTGAAAACGCCGCTTGCCTCGATCAAAGCGTTAACAGAGACATTGTCAGACCATGTGGTGACCGATCCTGAGAAAATCGACCAATACTACAGCATCATTTTGAGGGAAAGTGCGAGGCTGGAAAAACTCATTTCTGATTTGCTGGAATTGTCGAGGCTGCAGCACAAAAAAATGGCTTTTGATAAGTCAGTGGTTGATACAAAAGAAGTGATTGAACAAGTGGCCGAGCCTTTCGCTATTTTGGCAGATGACATGGAGCTCGAGTTCCATATTACAGAACGGGCAAAAAATCTTCCTGAGACCTATTCGAACAAAGACCGGATTGTCCAGGTACTGACGATTCTATTGGATAATGCATTTAAATTTACGCCGGTTCAAGGCAATGTAACGATTGATGCGAAAACGACAGGGAGAAAAGCAGAGATAATCGTGTCGGATAATGGACCGGGAATATCTAAAGAACTTCTGCCGCACGTATTCGGGCGTTTTACCAAAGAGGACCTGTCGCATACCAGTACGGGCAGCGGCCTTGGGCTTTCCATTGCATTCGAAATCATGGAACAGCTTGGAGAGAAAATCAATGTTGAAAGCAAGGGCGATTCAGGTACCACATTTACGATTACTCTTAAAAGAGCGTAGAAAGAAACTTATAAAAGTTTTTGGCAGGAAAACGTGCGTTTTGCATCGTTTTTCTGCCATTTTTGTGCCACATTGTTTTGTTATGCTCGGTTTATAAAAGAACAAACAAAACATTGGGAGTGATCTGTAGTGAAGAAATCAGTCTTACCTATTTTATCCATGTCCCTCGCAGCTGCACTATTGGCAGGATGTTCAACAAATGCCGCTGAAGATGCAGCACAAGAGCTTAGTGAAGCAGCGGTAACGACAGAAACAGTCGAAGCGGCAGAAACTAAGCAGCCCTCTGCTGAAACAGTTGATACATCATTTATTGAGAACAAATATTTAGATCTCGATTACGGCAGCAATTCGGAAGCGCAGAAGCTCGATATTTACCTGCCGAATGAAGGAGAAGGACCGTTCCCGGTTATTGTCGCAATCCACGGGGGCGGGTTCAGGGAAGGGGATAAAACGGGTGCCGATCTCACTGCCATGATAGAAGGCGTCAACCGCGGGTATGCGGTCGTAGCGGTCAATTACCGGCTGTCGCGCGAAGCGTTTTTCCCAGCCGCCATCAGCGATGTCAAAGCGGCTATCCGTTATGTGAAGGCAAATGCGGAAGAATACAATGTAAATCCTGAGAAAGTAGCGGCATGGGGAGGCAGCGCTGGCGCCCATTTAGCCGCATTGATTGGGACCACTGGAGATGATGGTTCACTGAATGGTAAAAATACCGAAAACATCAACTTTTCCTCTGAAGTCCAAGCAGTTGTTGACTGGTACGGCCAAATTGACTTTTTGAAAATAGATGAGCAGTTTGCCGAATCGGGAATCACATCGAAATTAGGCAGCCGAAGCACCGCCGATTCTCCGGAAAGCAAGTATATGGGCCGCAATATTCTAGAGAAAACGGAAGAAGTGAAAAAAGCGAATCCGGAGTCTTACATTACTGAAAACGATCCGGCCTTTTTAATCCAGCACGGAACGGCTGATCCGAACGTGCCTGTGCAGCAATCTATTGATTTTGCCGGAAAACTGGCGGATGTTTTAGGGAAAAATAAAGTGGAGCTGACACTTTTTGAAGGGGCGGTCCATGGAGGAGAACCATTTGAATCAGAGGAAAACCTTGAAGAAGTCTTCAATTTTCTTGACCGAGCATTAAAGTGATTCCCTACAGGTGGCGCTAATGCCATCCTTTCAGCACTTTAGTAGAATCAGCTGATCAAAAAAGTCGAATCCTTAGCAAAGGATTCGACTGAGCTTGTAGACAAAAGAATATACTTTCAATCAAGTGAATAACTATCAAAAACAAGGTTCTCCCCTCGGTTCCGGCGCTACAGCCGGACGCTTTCCGCGGGCTCGCGCCTGTAAAAGCTGTAGGTTGATTCCGTTGGAGTGATAAATATTCTTTTGTCTACATGCTCAAACCACTTTATTACTCGAAATCGGATTTTTCCCGGTCCTCTGCTTGATCTGATTCATCCATACGGACTACCAAAACATCACAGGAACTATTGCGGACAATATGCTGGGAAACACTTCCCATCAAATAACGTTCAAATGCATTCATCCCAGTTGCTCCACATATGATAAGGTCTGCCTCAACTTGTTTGGCCAAATTTCGGCTAATGACTTTTTTGGGAGAGCCTGGGGTAACGATAGCATTTACTTGCTCTATGCCAGCTGCTTCGGCTTCTTTTTTGTATTTGTCGAGAAGTTCTCGTGCAAACTCATATGCTTGTTCTTCAATATCCAGTTCATTAAATTTAACGGCAGTGAACGAACGGGTATCAATGACAAAAATCAGGTTCAGTATGGCATTGTTTCGTTGTGCTATTCCAACCGACTTTCTGAATGCCCCTTCAGCCACATCCGATCCATCAACCGCCACCAAAATTCGTTTATAAGCTAAAGTCATTATTATATCCCCCTGTCGTCAAAGTTGCTATGAGGTATTTTCTCTAATGAAAGATCAAAATCCTGCCGGAAATAAAAACGGGTTTTTATTTAATGATTATTCATGGCGGATAAGACTTTTCAAATTTATCTTTGCGTATGGGCGGATTCTGCAAAAAAAGTGCAGTGCCTTGAATGCCTTTTCAATAGTGATACAGTAGACAGTAACTAGAGGAAAGAGGTGAAGCAGCCGATGACGCAATGTTTATGGCCGCAAAGCAGTGAAATGATGCAAGCTTACCACGATGAAGAATGGTGCCGGCCCAATCGGGATGATCGATATATTTTCGAAATGCTGTCGTTAGAGGGAGCCCAAGCAGGATTATCCTGGAGTATTGTTTTATCAAAGCGCAAAGGTTATCAAGAAGCCTTCCGTGATTTTGATATTGATTATTGCTCTAAGCTGACCGACCCTGATTTAGAATTTATCAAAGAAAATTATAATGTGATCAAACATCTATCAAAGCTCCAGTCCGTCCGAACCAATGCAGAAGCCATACTGAAAATACAAAAGGAATTTAATGGTTTTGCCGATTTTTTATGGAGTTTTGTAGATTTCAATCCGATTATCAATCATTGGGAAACCGAACAACAAGTTCCTGCCCAAACCCCTTTATCAGTCCAGCTCAGCAAAGAATTAAAAAAGCGGGGGTTCAAATTTGTGGGACCTGTTACCACATACTCGTTCATGCAAGCCATCGGAATGGTGGACGATCATATCAACACTTGTACTTTCCATACTTCAAAATAAATGAAGCCGAATTAAAAACATGAAAAAAGCGCACAGACTATTTGGTCTGGCGCTTTTTCTATGTCCATGACATTTGAAGATCAAGAGAAATCCCACATTATAAACGGTCGTCTTTATTTGCCCCCAAGGTGAATGAAGAATGCATTGACAGAAGTTTTTATTTTTAAATTCCAGCTGAAAATATTGGATAATGTCTTCTTACTTTAGTCAGCTTGATTTTCTTGTCGATGCGGTTATTACTTCATGTCTTTTTTATTTTTTTCTCCATCACTTGTGCCACTTGTTGTGAGTTCACATCATTTTCTTCGTAAAGCTTAGTAACGATGTTTTGATAATCCTCTTCATTGCGGTTCTGGCTCAGTTTATTGGCAGCCTGGATTTCCTTCACTTGAATCTTGAATCCGACAATCCCTTTCAATTCCTTTTCCAACAGAGAAGGGGAGAGCTTTTCCCATAAAACGGGATTCTCACGATGGCTCTCGTATTTCTGCATTAAGCTTGTCAGATCTTGTTTCAATTCCTCTTCGTTTAAAATGCGGGCCGGTCCATAGAGATGGACAGACTGGTAGTTCCATGTTGGGACATTTTCATGTTCATACCAGGAAGAAGAGATGTAGGCGTGCGGCCCTTGGAACATAACCAGGACCTCTTCTGAAGCTTCGAATGTCCGCCACTGCGGATTCCCATAAGCCATATGCCCGGTTATGTAGTAATCTTCTTCTTCTTTCACCAACTGCAAAGGCAAATGCGTCGCAATGGGGCGCCCTTTTCGGGTCGTGACAAGCGTACCGAACGAATTGTGTTGAACAAATTCCCGGATTTCCTCAAAATCGTTGACTTTAAAATGCTTTGGGATAAACATAATAATCCACCTTTCGCCTGAAGTTTATTAGAGTGTTTTGGTCATGATCAAGTCTGTTTGTTCATCTTCGCCCATATAGAAAGAGTGAGCGCCTGTCTGTACAAACCCTTTTTTCTGATAAAACGCAATGGCATTTTCGTTATCTTCCCAGACGCCCAGCCAAATTTTCTTTTTCTTCTGCTCCAGCGCCAGTTCGAACGCCTTGTTCAGCAGAAGCTTTCCTAGTCCATGTTTCTGAAACTTTCTCTTCACGTAAATCCGTTCGACTTCAAATGAGTCATCGTCCATCGCTTCCGTCTGCGCTTCATCGGTGTTGACCTTTAAATATCCAGCAACTTTTTCATTGAAATAAACTAAAAAGAACTGTGAAGACGGATTGGCTATTTCTTGTTGCAGCTGCTTCAAGTTATAGGCCTTTTCCAAATAGGCATTTAAATGTTCAGGCAGATTATGTTCTTTAAAAGTTTCGGTAAATGTCTCCACGCTGATTGTTTGAAGATCGTGGACATCTGTAAGCGTGCATTTTTTTATCGTCGCCATCATTTGGATAAGTCGCTCCTTTATATCGTTAATAGTCTCGCTTATTGCCTTTTTTGACAAATTCCCAGTCTTTTTCAACGTTTTTTCTGATGCGCTGCAGCAGTTCAAAAGCAGTTTCTGCTTCCATTTTGGAAAAGCCTTCTAACGCCACATGATCGGAATGTTCATTTTCTCTCTTGATGAAAGGATAGACCGATTTCCCTTTTTCGGTAGAAAATAGCTTTTTCGTTTTTTTATTTTGAGGATCTTCTTTCTTCTCAATAAAGCCGTTAGTTTCTAGTTTTTGGATAGCACGTGTTGCGGTGGAGCGGTCTACTTTAATCAGGTCCACCAACTGTTCCTGAATGATGCCAGGGTTCTCGCATATTCGCACCAAGTATAAATACTGCCCTTTGGTAAGGTCAAATTCTTTGAATTCGATGTTGCTGATTGAATCCAAAGCCCTGGCGATCATGCCAATTTCGCGCAAAATTTCTTTCATAAAAAGCTCCTCTGAAAATATTTTTGTTGCATTTGCAATAAAGAAAGGACTATATTGAATTTACTCCATAATTGTTGCATTTGCAATAAAAATTTAAAGGAAGAAGGCGAGAAGAGTGAACTTTCTATTTTATATCATTGGTATTCTTCTTTTAACTTTAGGAATAGCTTTCACTATACAATCGGATCTTGGAACATCGCCTTTTGATGCGGTTTTGGTAGGTCTGGCTGAAAAGTTGGGGCTTACGGTAGGGAGCTGGGAAGTGATATTGGCTATCCTGATCATCGGCTGCAATTCATTATTAATCAGACAACGGCCGGAAGTGTTGGGGTTGATCACAGCTGTTATAACAGGAATCGGAATTGATCTATGGCTTTTCCTTTTAAGCAAGGTGATTACACCTGAACTATGGCAAAGCCAAGCGGTTTGCTTGGCCATCGGTCTTATTGCTATGGGAGCAGGGACTGCTACTTATCTGCATACGAATTTCGCTCCGATTCCTGTAGACCGGCTGACATTAATTTTGAAAGAACTGACTGGGACGAATGTATTTTATTCAAGAACATTTATTTACGGCGTATTTCTGATTATGGCAATGGCATTAAAAGGTCCAATTGGCATCGGAACCATATTAACCGTCTGTTTTGGAGGGCTGATCCTTAATTTCTTTATGCAGCCTGTTGGGCAACTGTTAGACCGAATATCGACAAGCTCATACTCATCATTAGATTAATCCATATAATTGGAATTTTAGATTGCTAATAAAAATATATAAGATACACTTAAAATGAAAAGTCTGAAAATTAAATCTTTTTATTGATTTTGAATTTTGTTCTTGAAGACAGGCACGTTGAATTCAATCGGCAAATTGGTACATGATCTGCATTCAAACCATCCAAAAAATTATGAAGGGAGTTTTTAATATGAAAGCAAGTGTCCATAAAAAATACGGACCGCCCGAAGTGTTGAAGCTCACAGAAGTGGAAAAACCGATTCCTAAAGATGACGAAGTACTGGTGAAAGTGTATGCCACAACAGCGAGCACGGGTGACTGCAGAGTGCGAAGGGCGGATCCATTTGCTGTCCGGTTTTTTTATGGATTGAAAAAACCGAAAGTCGGGATATTGGGAACGGAGCTGTCTGGAGAAGTAGAAGCTGTTGGAAAAGACGTTAAAACATTTCAGAAAGGAAATTTGGTGTTTTGCGGCACCGGAGTCAAGCTAGGCGCAAACGCAGAATATGTATGCGTGAATGAAGAAGGAGCTATCGCCATCAAACCAGCCAATATGACATTCGAAGAAGCTGCTTCCGTTCCATTTGGAGCGACAACTTCTTTATTTTTCCTTAGAGATAAAGGGCATATTAAAGAAGGGCAAAAAGTGCTGATCTACGGCGCTTCCGGTGCATTAGGCACCTATGCAGTACAGCTGGCCAAACATTTCGGGACACAAGTTACGGCGGTCTGCAGTGGCCGGAATGTAGCGCTTGTGAAGTCATTGGGTGCTGACCATGTCATCGATTATACTCAAGAAGATTTCACTAAATCCGGTATGACGTTTGATCTTATTTTTGACACGGTCGGCAAGACTTCATTTTCGAAATGCAAAAGCTCTTTGAGGAAAAATGGTGTTTATCTGGCAGCGGTAGCAGGAATTCCACAATATGTGAAAATGATCGCTACTTCGATTAGAGGCAATAAGAAAATGAAAGGCGGAGTAGCGAAGATGCGCAAAGAGGATATGCTTTTCCTCAAAGAGTTGATTGAATCAGGAAAGATCAAGTCTGTTATAGATAAGCGTTATTCTTTGGATCAAGTTGCTGCGGCTCACAGTTATGTTGAAACCGGGCATAAACGCGGCAGCGTAGTCATCAACTTGATTCCGTCTAATTAATTTTTATTTCGGTGATAATGCATTCTTAGGCTGTCGAGAAACTCTCGACAGTTTTTTCTCATTTCGCTCCAGGGCGGACGCTTTCCGCGGGCACGGCTTCAGCCGCTTCCCTCGCTTTGCTCAGTCCAGGGTCTTCAGCTCGCGTCGCTTCGCTGCTCCCGCTGGAGTCGCCGCCTTCCGCTGCATTCAGCCTCCTTTGTCACCTTTAGAGACTCTCTAAAAGAGTGACGGTTCAAGAAAACCCTCTCTCCTGTTAAATTTAGAATAACTAGCTTCTTTCACTGATTATTCTGGACCGAATGTCTTTGGCATCGGCTGCATTAATTCCTGGCGTGCGAGAGAGGTGTCAAAGTCAGGATAGTGCATTTCAATTAAGGTTAATGTTTCAGCCAACAAATCACATAGTTGTTCGACAGCAATTTGCGGCTGTGCTTTGTACAGATCCCTGAGCCGGGTTTCGGTGTTTTCCGGTTTTAATGGCAATTCACTTAATCGCTTGTAAATCCACTTATAGGTCGGGAAGTAGGATTTATTTAAAGCGAGTAGGATGATAAACAAACTGCAATGGATGTTGCTGAGCATATTATAGAACGCGATAGGGTTATCCCGCTTCGATTCAAAGTAAATATGCCGTAGATGAAAATGGGGCAGATACTCTTTGAAAAATCGTTCGGTCAGTTCACGCGGGTAATTTTCAATACGTTCTTTCCATGGCTGGATAAATTCACTGCCATATAACGGAATGCAAAAGCGCATCGTATCCACAATATTGCTGGCATCTAAATCGGTACTGCAATTGTCGATGACGCTCGCGATACTTTCTTCTTCAACAGAAGTGGTTTTATGCCATAGATCGACCGGAAAACCGTCAATGACCAAAGCGCTGTGATAGGCAAAATGCGCTTCAGGGTATCGATGGTCCGCATTTAATAAAATTGAAATATCGTTTTTCAGTTGGTCTGCCGGCTCTTTGTCCCAGTATAAGATAAGTTCCAGATCTGAATAGCCGTCGGCGTAATTACGTGCTGCGGATCCAGCTGCGACTATAGCTCGGACTCCGGAAAAACGGGATAATGGCTTTGAAAGATTGTGAGCAAGTTTCAATCGCCATTGCGTATGGGCATTCACAGGTGAATTCCTCCTTGCATTTTAGTAGTGGGAGATCGTGAAAAAGTGAACTGTTCCGCATGAATCAATATCAGGAAATAAAAGAAGAATTCAGATGCTGCAAGTTGACTTCTCATTCATTCAATATTATAGTTGTTTTAATTAAAGACAACAAGAGTCTATAATATCTTTGAAATAAAATACCAGGAGGTCTTTATGAAATACTCAAACGCGACAAACTATGCTCTGCATACGATGGTGCATCTTATTCGATTGCCAAAAGGAAGCACGATTGGGGTTCAGGAGTTGGCGGAAATGCAGCATCTTTCACCTACGTACCTGTCCAAAATCCTAACCAAACTGACCAAAGCCGGTTTGATCGAATCCACGCCCGGCGTGAAAGGCGGCTATAAAGTTTCCAGAGCCCCACATGAGATTTCATTTCTGGAAGTCATCAATGCGATTGAAGGAGACACCAATTTGTTCAATTGTTCATTGCACCATAATGAACGTTGTTTGATTGAAAATGTCATGAGGCAGGCGGAAGAAAACATGAAAGACGAGCTTCGTGGTAGCCTGCTGATTGACATTGTAAACAAGATGAATGTACAAAAACAGAACAGCGTTGAAGAAGCTACTTAATAAAAATTTAACGAGGTGGGGATGACATGATAATCGATTGTGCGGTAATCGGCGGGGGACCGGCTGGGTTGAATGCTTCGCTCGTTCTCGGAAGATCGAGAAGGAAAACAATCCTCTTTGATGACGACAACCCAAGAAATGCGGTGACTTCCGAATCCCATGGATTTATGACACGGGACGGCATTGATCCGAAAGAGTTAAGGAGGATTGCCCAAGAAGAACTGGGCAAATATCCTGACGTCAAAATTGAAAAACAGCGTGTGCAAAGCATTCATAAAGAAAATGGACTGTTTCAAATCGAAACTGTGAATGGAGATGCCTTTAAAGCTAAAAAAATCATTCTGGCAACCGGCTTTAAAGAAATTCTTCCAAACATTGAACGAGTAGAAGAATTTTATGGAACCAGCTTGTTCAGCTGTCCGTTCTGTGACGGCTGGGAAATGCGGGACCGGCCTTTGGCGGTCATTGCAGAAACTCCGCGGGGTTATCATTTGGCGAAAGTAGCCTCTAACTGGACAGAAGATTTGATCGTCTGTACGAACGGAAAACAAATCTTTTCGGCAGAAGAAAAAAGAACATTGGAAAATAACGGCATCCAAATTTACGAGCAAGAGATTCTCTCGTTGATCGGGGAAAAAGGTTTCATAGAGAAAATAGCGTTTGCGGATGGAACGGTTGTGGCATGTGAAGGCGGATTTATTGCACCGCGATGGGAGCAGGCCACTTCTTTCGGTTTATCGTTAGGATGCAAGTTGAACAGCCAAGGCGGCATAGAAGCAGATGGTTTGAAACGGACAGCGGTTGAAGGAGTTTATGCATGCGGAGATACATTGATTGCCGGGGCTTCTCAATTGATTATTGCAGCTGGAGAAGGCAGTATGGCTGCTCTTAGTGTCAATGCAGCTTTTATAGAAGAAAAATTTGGGTGATATTGATAGTTAAAGAGGAGGAAGTGGATAGATGCACAATCACCACAGCAAGTCACAAGAAACAAACCATAAAGGGAAAGTGTCATTTCTGGATAGCTCTAAACGAAGAGAACAATTGCCGCCTGAAAAACTATTGAGCATGATTCCGATTAAAGAAACAGATACTATTTTGGACTTCGGTGCAGGAACTGGATATTTGGCGATACCTGCGGCAAAAATGGTGAAAGGCACCGTTTATGCCCTGGATATAGATGCCAGTATGCTGGAAATGATCCGCTCAAAAGCTCTGCAGGAAAACATCGATAATATTGTAACCGTTCAGGCGGGCACCGCTGCACTTCCATTGCCGGATGCATCGATTGATGTAGTGCTCGCTTCCTTGGTATTGCACGAAATTAGCCCGTTGGGACCGGCATTGAAACAGATCACAAATGTGCTGAAAAAAGGCGGCTACTTAGTTTGTGTGGAACTGGAGCCAAAAGGACATTCAGCACATAAAGCCCCGAGAATTTCTTCAGCAGGCATGGAACAAGAAATAACGGAAACCGGGTTGCATGTAACGCAAAAATTCTTTCCTGCAGAATCTTTATATGTTTTGATTGCCCAGAAGCAGTAAGTCTACCAATAAACATTTAATTTTTTTCTTTAATTACAGATAACATATATCTTTAAAGTATTTAATTAGAAAAGTTAGCGCTTTATTAATTAAACAGGAATTGGCAAGGCATATACCAACATCTTGACAAGCAACCAAATGGTTGCGTATACTTTGAGTATGAAGAACAAAGATGCAATATTCAAGGCACTCAGTGACTCGACCCGGCGGATGATATTAGACGAACTTTCCGAACGCAACGAGCTGACGCTGTATGAATTGACCGTGCGCCTGATTACGAAGCACAACCTTAATATGTCGCGGCAAGCGATAGCGAAACATCTTGCTGTATTGGATGAAGCTGGTTTAGTGACATCAGAACGAAAAGGAAAGTACCGCGTGCTGATGTTCAATAAGGAACCCCTTAAAGACTTGTTGAAAGGATGGATAGAGTAAGGTAGTGGCAATATTCCGCGAAAGTTTGAGGAGGCAAAAACAAAATGAATATCATCGTTACGAGTTTATTTGTAGAAAATCAAGACAAAGCCTTAAAGTTTTATTCGGAAACGCTTGGCTTTGTAAAAAAGCACGACGTGCCCATGGGAGAATTCAGGTGGATCACGCTTGTTTCCCCCGACCAGCCAAACGGCACCGAGCTTTTGCTTGAACCGAATAATCATCCCGCCGCCAAAGAATATCAGAAGAAGATATTTGCGGAAGGTATTCCGGCAACCATGTTCGGCGTTGAAGATATTCAAAAAGAATACAATCGATTGGTGGAACTGGGTGTGGAATTTTCGATTGAGCCAACGAAAATGGGGGATACCACAATCGCTGTTTTCGATGATACATGTGGGAACTTCATCCAGATGGCGCAGCAGTAGTTTTTATATTGGAAATCCAGAGTAGAAATTTAGCCTTAAATTTCTACTCTTTTTTGTTGGCAAGTTTATAATTTTGTGTGGCTACTGAAGCTTATATATTTATCTGGCTCCCAATTTTCCAAGTAATTGTTGGTTAGTAAACTAAGAATAGCCTGCATTCTCAGTAAAAAAGAGAGAATTCAAGATTTTTTGCTGGAAATAAATATTGCAACAATTTAAATCCGCCTTATGATAATCTAAATGCTGGTGCTAAAATAAGAGTGGAAATTAGTGTAGGTAACTGTGCCACAGCCATTCTTTTATTAAGGACATAAGGGAGGTGCCTATAATAAACATCAACATCAAATACCGGAATATTATTTTTGCGTTTTTCATGGCATTGTCCATGTCTGTTTTCATCACTTTTGTGTTAGTTTCCTTGAGTACAGGCTTTACTGAGGAATTTTTATCCGAATGGTTCAAAACTTGGTCACAGGCGTTCTTTTGTGCTTTCTTTGGAGCTTACTTTTTCCCGATTGTCATTAAGCAAGTGATGAAAAAGATTAATTTCGTAGAAAATCCATTAGTCATTAAAGACGATTATGTCAATGAGAGAACAAAGCGCTAGAGCAGCTGCTAACTCGCATACACGAGATGCCATTACGGGCGAAGTGGATGAATTGGCGCAAATTAAACATCTTGCCGATGCCATGCTTGTGTTGTTTCTGGTAAATCTAGAAGCCCCGATGACAATTGCTGAAACTTTATCGGCATTAGGGAGTAATGCAGGAAAAATGGATATAGATGCAAAACTAAGCTGTCTTTAATTGGGCAGTTTTTTTAATTGCTCGGAAACGCAGCAATAGCTGACTGCTATTAAATCATTAAGCAACGAACTTTTCGAATTAGCAGCAGCTTATAGGATTAATGGAAAAAACCTATAAGTTTAACAAAGTTAATCTTATTAATAAAGAGAAATAATTACTGAATAATTAAAAAACTCGAATACCATTGCCAGTGGTTTCCGTCTTGTATTAAGGTTATATTTTGTGCTAGCAGTTTTATGTTTTGATGAAGAGTTTCCACTTAGAGCGTAAACCACGTTTTATCCGGAACCCTCTTCATTAAAATTGAAATTCAGAAATTGCTGCAGAAATAAAAAACGAATGAATTTATTCGATAAGGAGGAGTTTTGTAAATGAAGAAAAAAGGATTTACAGTAGCCATCTTGCTTGTTTTCTTGCTTGTAGCGGCAGGCTTTGTCGGCGCCAAATCATTGTATGAGACAAAACCTGTGCCAAAAGGCGAAAGGCACAATATCTCAGAAATCATACCCGCTAAAGCCAAATGGGAAAAAGTTGTAAAAGGTGATGGCGGCTTTATGGAAGGCATTAACTTCGACCGCAAAGGCAACATTTGGATGGTCAGCCCGATGTCTGGAGAACTTCTTAAAGTAAAAGGAAATAAAGTCGAACAGGTTAGAAAATATCCAGGTCCTGTAGGAGCGAAATTCCACAAAGATGGCCGCCTTTTCATCACGGACATTACTGGAGTCATCCATGCTTATGACCCGAAAACCGGAAAAAGTGAAACTGTTGTAAGCACATATGAAGGCAAGCCGTTAAACGGTTTGAACGATTTAGTATTTGATAAAGACGGCGGCTTGTATTTCACTGAGCCAATGGGATCCAGCGCGACCAACCCGGTCGGACGCGTCTTCTACTTGCCGGCAAACAGCAAAGAGCCAGTTTTGTTTGCAGATAAAATTGCGTATCCGAACGGAGTCGCTATTTCCGCTGACGGCAGCCGTGTTTATATTTCCGAGTTCGGCAAGAACAGAGTTCTGGCTGCTCCGGCAAAAAATGCACCTCCATCACCTGAAACGCCGTTTGTCTTTGGACAATATGAAGGCGGAATCGGACCGGATGGATTGGCTGTCGACAAAGCAGGAAATCTATACGTAGCCCATTTCCAGGCAGGGGAAGTCGTTGTCCAAGACAAAGATGGATTCAAATACGGAACAATCCGTCTACCTGAAGGTACGGGAACATTTACAACCAATCTGGCATTCCACGAAGGCTATCTGTATGTCACCGAGTCTTCCAAAAATGAGGTTTGGCGCATCAAAGTGAATAAAGAAGGGCTAGTGCCTTACGGATTGCAATAATATGGTTTGTAAGTAAGAGAAAATGAAAGGGAAGAAAAATTGCGGAGTACTTGCAATTTTTCTTCCCTTTTTTCTGTTTGCTGGATTTTGAAACAAGACAGAAGCATATTTTCCCTCTTCAGTTTCATAAAGGGTTTTCATGGAAAGCTTCCCATAGAGTAGGGAACATATTGCGCAAGCCTTCTTCATCATCTTCATCCCAATCCAAATCAATGCCCAATCCGCTGTCATCCTCCTCCATCAATTGATCATACAACTTCAAGTATTCTTCGAATTCTTGGCCGGTTTTCTCTTCGTAAGCGCTGCTTGCGACAAATAGCAACTCTTCCAATTGGGGAATTCCTTCTTGCTCTTGCAGCAGCAGTAAATAGGGAAGAAGCGACTCCGAATCATCAATCGCCTCGTAATAAACTTCTTTCCCCAAGTACAGAATCCATGCCCGGAAATAATCGAAGCTATCGTCAGAACAGCCGCCCATCGCAATATAGGCAGCGGCCCATAACTCCGAAGTATAAGAATTGGCATAATGCTCTTTCAGGATGGACTCAAATATCAGGATATCCAGTACCGGTTTTTTAGCTAAATGAGAAACCAGCCACTCCATATGTTCAAGGGGATCTTCACCATGATCACCACATTCATCTATCAAATGCCAGAAGTACGATTCTGTCATCATACTTTCTTGCACAACTTGTTCAGCCCTTTCAGCCGGCAGATAACCTTTTTTGAGTTTTGATTGAACGAGCCGGTGGGCTTCCTTTTCGCAGGCTTCCGCCGAAGGGAATTCTTTCACTCTGACAGTTCCGGCAGTGCCGATTCTTCCGTATGTGACCGCAAATGAATTTTCTGCCACAGAAACTTTCCAAAACTTATTTGAATATGAACTTTTAAATACTAGCAGGGTTTCCAATGACATATCTCCTTGAACCATTCAATTGTGGCTCCGAACTATATTTTCTTCACACTTATTATTGTACATAAATGCAATTGTTTTTACTGCGATAAAATTTTAAAAGCATACATCGAAGGTGATAATCAGTCAGGAAAATCTATCACTTTTCTCCTTTTTATTACCAAAAATATCAATCAATTCAGAAAATTACATTTACATTTCAGAAATCTTACCCTATACTTTTCTGTATACAGTATACACTGTGAGGATTAATTATGAGAAAGGAGGATTCATGGAAAAATTAGTAAAAAAAGCCACGTTGGCGGAACAGGCATACGAGTATATCAAGAAAATGATTATCACCGGGGAATTGAAACCCGGCGAAGAATTACCGGAAGAAAAGTTGGCTATTGAACTGGGAATCAGCAGAACGCCTTTAAGAGAAGCGTTAAAAAGACTGGCTGTTGATGCGCTTATCGAATTGAGGAAGACAAGGCCCGCTATCGTCGCCAAATTTACTCGCCAAGATGTCATAGAAATTATGGAACTTCGGAAATTGTTGGAAATTCAAGGGCTTGAAAAATTATCGAAAGCAGATCAGAAGCGTGTCGGCGATGAGTTGAAGGAAAATGCAGCACAGCAATGGAAGACGATCCAGAAAAAAGACTTTGTCAGTTTTATGGATTTGGATCAGGAATTTCATTCCTTGTTGTGCTGGAGCCATAAAAACAGGCGGTTGAAAGAACTCATAAAAGGAATCAACACCGGTGGAAGCAGAGCGTTTATGCTGTTATCCGACGCAATTGCTGACAGTGCGGAAAAAGCATACGCCGAACACCAGGCGATTATTGAGGCGATTGAAAAAGGAAATATCGATGAAGCCAAACAGCAATTGGTGATTCATCTCGACAATATTGAAAACCGATTGCTGAAATACATCTTACAGGAGGAATTATGAAGAAATTACTCGGATTATTACTTATCGGACTATTTATTTTATCAGCATGTGGGCGCCCGGATAGCGGCGGTACAACTTCAGAAAACGGGGAAACGAGCGGTGAGACTTTCACAATCAGGATTGCACATCTAGTTCCGGAAGAGCAATCGTCTCATATTGCGGCTGAAGCATTTAAAAAGAAATTGGAAGCCGAGTCGGATGGCCGCTTAAAGATAGAGCTTTATCCGAACGGCCAGCTTTACGGCTCGGACCGGGAAGCGATTGAAGCTGTGCAGCTCGGGAATGTTGAAATGACGATCCCAGCCGTGGCTGCAATGGCATCGTTCAATGATAAATTTCAGGTATTTGATCTGCCATTCTTATTCAATAACAACGAAGCCGCTTATAAAGCGCTCGACGGTGAATTAGGGCAAGAGTTAATGGCCGATTTGGAAAACAACGGCATAAAAGGTCTGGTATTCGGCGAAAATGGCTTCCGTCATGTATCAAACAACGAAGGTCCGGTTGAAGCTCCGGAAGATATGGAAGGATTGAAAATGCGAACATTGGAAAGCCCGCTGCACACGGATACATTCAATGCATTTGGAGCAAATGCATCACCGTTTGCCTTTGGTGAACTTTACACGGCGCTTCAGCAAGGCACTTATGATGCCATGGATTGCCCGATTTCCTTGTACTACACAAACAAATTCTACGAAGTCCAGGATTACTTGACACTGACAGGCCACGTTTACGCAGCGACTGCATTGTTGGTCAACGATGATTTCTATAACAGCCTGCCTGAAGATCTGCAAAGCTTGATTATGGAAGCGTCTGAAGAGTTCCGCACCGAACAGCGAGAACTGGCACAGCAGCAAGATACTGAATTCCTTGAAAAATTGGAAACGGAAGGCATGCAGATCAACGAGTTGACGGATGAGCAGCGCAACGCATTCCGTGAAGCGGCAGAGCCGGTTTATACAAAATATGAAGAGCAGATCGGCAAGGATCTGATTGATCAGGCACTTGCAGCGAATAAATAAGGAAGATGCTAAACAAATGAAGAATCAAGGAAGCAATTCCTTGATTCTTCGTTTTTGGAAGGAAGTGTGGAAATGATAAAAAAGTTTGAGAAAGCGGAAGAAGCGTTTCTTGTGTTGACGCTTGTAGTTATGGTGGCTCTGATATTCGGGCAAGTGGTCGGGCGGTATGTGTTTTCCAATGCGCCAAGCTGGACAGAGGAAATGGCCCGCTATATACATATTTTCCAAGTATGGATCGGTGCGAGTTATGCGGTGAAATTGCGTGAACACATCCGCGTGGAGGCTTTTATCACACGTTTCACAGGCTTACCTAGAAAAATATTGGAAACCATCACTTTAATGATCTGGTTTGCAATGGCATTATTCCTTGCATATTTTGGAACAGATCTGGTACTAAGCAGTATTTCCAACGGACAAGTTACGCCAGCGATGCAGCTGCCGATGTGGATACCATTTTTAGCAATTCCGTTAGGCGGAATCGGCATGTGTATCCGATTGATCCAGCAATTGATCAAAATTTGGCAAGGCGATTATGAAATGCATAAGGGAGGCGACCTTCCGGCATGACGATAGCCCTTTTATTTGGCACTTTATTTATCTGTTTATTGATTGGAGTTCCGATTGCATTCGCGTTAGGTGTCTCAGCGTTGACAGCGATTTACTTCGGCACCACTTTGCCACTAAGCATCATCACTCAAAAAGCATTTACATCGCTCGATTCGTTTCCATTGCTGGCAATTCCGTTCTTCATGCTGGCCGGTATTCTAATGGGCAAAGGCGGCGTCTCCAAACGGCTATTGGCCTTAGCTTCCGCTTTGGTTGGGTGGATGACAGGCGGGCTCAGCATGGTGACGATTGTGGCCTGTATGTTTTTCGCTGCCATTTCCGGATCGGGCCCTGCCACCGTAGCCGCCATTGGCAGCTTCATGATTCCGGCAATGATTGCACGCAAGTACGACGGAGGCTTCGCTTCGGCAGTTGCGGCGTCAGCCGGTTCGATCGGCGTTATCATTCCGCCAAGTATTCCCTTTGTTTTGTACGGCGTCATTGGTGGCGTTTCGGTTGGAAGCATGTTCTTGGCAGGTATTATTCCAGGGATATTGATTGGAGTGGGATTGTTAATCACCGCCTATTTGATATCAAGAAAACGCGGGTATAAGCCCGAACCAGGAGAAGCGTCGACTTTTGAATTTAAAGATGTCGTAAAAACTTTCTGGGAAGCGAAATGGGCTTTGCTGATTCCGGTCATCATTCTCGGAGGCATCTACGGCGGGATATTCTCCCCGACAGAAGCAGCCGTAGTGGCAGTTGTCTATGCCATCATTATCGGTAAATTCGTCTACAAGGAATTGTCGTGGAAGGGCTTGTATGAAAGCTTCCGCGAGGCAGTTGTCATCAATGCCACGACCATGATCATCATCGGATTGTCTGTATCGTTTGCTTACTTCATGACCATCGAACAGATTCCGGGAGAAATTTCCGATTACCTGACCCAGTTATCAACGAATCCGCTCGTTATTTTAATGGCCATCAACTTATTGTTGCTGGTCGTCGGGATGTTTATCGATACCATTTCAGCATTGGTTGTTTTGACGCCGATCCTCTTGCCAATTGTGGTGGCAGTAGGGGTTGATCCGATTCATTTCGGTGTCATCTTGGTTGCCAACTTGGCCATCGGCTTTATCACCCCTCCGCTCGGCGTCAATTTGTTTGTGGCGTCCAGCGTCGGAGGTGTCCGTTTCGAACGGATAGCTGTCTCTGTATTACCGTTTTTGTTTACAATGATCATTTGTTTGCTGGTCATCACGTTCATACCGGCGCTGTCCATGTGGCTGCCGAATTTATATGAATAACTGATATCAACTGCCGCAACAGGAAACCCCGACGGTTTCCTGCTGCGGTTTTTGTATGGAGACAAAAGAAAACCTGTACAGCGATAACTAGCTGCACAGGCTTCTAACTGGCTTCAGCCATTCATTTCATCATATGACGCTGATTTCTGCTGATTTTAAATCGGTGATGAACATATGGCCGGGTGCATGGGTAATCATGATTTCAGGTTTTACATGCATCGCGATGGCTTGCGGCGTTACTCCACAAGCCCAAAAAACAGGTATTTCCCCTTCTTTGATGGTGACGCGGTCTCCGAAGTCAGGGGCGTTTATATCGTTAATGCCAAGGCCAGCCGGATTGCCGATATGGACAGGGGCACCATGGGCGCTAGGGAAACGGCTTGTTACTTGAACGGCTCGGACTACATCTTTTTCAGCTACCGGCCGCATACTGACAACTGTTGGCCCTTCAAACCGTCCAGCTTTCACCGCTGGGACGGCAGTTCTGAACATCGGCACATTGCAGTTTTCTTCGTTATGCCGCATGGGAATACCGTTGCTGATTAATGCTTCTTCGAACGTGAAGCTGCAGCCGATTAAAAATCCGACCATATCTTCATTCCAGAGATCCATGATATTGTCCTTTTCTTCGGTCAGTACACCGTTCCGGTAAACGCGGTATTTTGGGAGATCAGTCCGCAGATCGGCCGTCGGTGCAGAAAGGGCCGGCACAAACGAGCCCGGTTCAGTGACATCGATCAGCGGGCAGAATTTCGGGTTGCGCTGGCAAAACAGCAGGAATTCAAAAGCCATTTCCTTTGGCAGAATCGCCAGATTGGCTTGCAGATAACCGTTTGCCAAGCCGGAAGTCGGCTGCTGCCATCTGCCTTCTCTAATCAACTGGCGGATATCGGCGGGAGATTGCAATTCAGTCATATTCATTAAGATCCACTCCCTTATTGGGGTACTATTTCACAATGTTCCGGAAGATAAAAATAGCAGAGGAGCCAAACTGACTATAGTTCTATTACCATCGAGTATACCTTTAAGGGAGTTTATTGTAAAATCAAATAATTTAGTTATTCGTCTTAAGAATACTATTTTCATATAATATGTTTACCTATATACCAGATGGGGAATTATTATATGGTTGTAATTCAACTTCCTCTTAAGGAAATATTTAGCATATGGTATAATTGAATCGGTAAAAAATAGAACATTCAATAAAATGAAGAGCTGAGCAGCTCTTATTTTATTGAGTGCTCAAAAACAGAGTAGAAGGTGAATTTGGTATTCTACCTTATGACATGAAAGGGGGGATAAAGTGGAAAAATGGTTGAAATTTCTCGAGGTGAATGCACCAAGAATTTTGGAATTGACCGTAGACCATGCTGTTTTAGTCACGTTAGCAATTGCTGTGGCCTTAGCTATCGGCGTGCCGCTTGGCATTTACTTGACGACGAATGAATACCTTGCAGGAATAGTCCTTCAAGCTGCTTCAATCACCTTAACGATTCCGAGTATTGCACTGTTTGGCGTCATGATTCCTGTTTTTTCTCTTATCGGTCAGGGAATCGGTTTTCTTCCGGCTTTTGTTGCGCTCGTACTGTATGCACAGCTTCCCATTATCCGAAATACATATACAGCTATTAAAAACGTTAATCCGGAGATGCGTGACGCAGCGATTGGCATGGGAATGAAAACACATCAGCGCTTATGGCGGGTTGAAATTCCAAACGCGTTGCCGATCATCATGGCGGGCATCCGGACAGCAGTGGTCTTGAACATCGGGATTGCTGTTATCGCAGCCTATATTGGAGCTGGCGGACTGGGTGTCCTCATTACACAGGGAATTAGCCGGGGCGACAACTATTTGATTATCAGCGGCTCGATTGCTGTGGCAATCTTGGCAATCATTGCGGATGCCATATTGCTAATGATCCAAAAACGTTTTACCAACAAAGGCATAGTCCAGTAATTGCAGAGAGGTGAAAAAATGATAACGTTCAATCACGTAACAAAATCATACAATGGTGAAAAAATAGCGGTCAACGACGTAGACTTCACCGTAGAACAAGGTGAAATCGTAGTCTTATTGGGGCCATCCGGCTGCGGGAAAACAACGTTATTGAGAATGGTCAACCGTTTGGAATCCATTTCAGCAGGCAAAATCAGCATCAATGGACAGGATTCTATGGAGTTAGACGCTATTGAACTAAGACGGAATATTGGATACGTAATACAAAGCAACGGTCTTTTCCCAAATATGACGATAGAAGAAAACGTTATGCTCGTTCCGGATCTTCTCGGATGGAGCAAAAAAGATAAGCGTGAACGCTTTTCTTATTTGATGAAGCTGATCGGGTTAGATGCAGAGGAATACCGTAAACGCTTTCCTTATGAATTGTCAGGGGGGCAGCAGCAGCGCATTGGTGTAATCCGGGCACTTGCAGCCGATCCACCTGTCATGCTGATGGATGAGCCATTCGGTGCACTTGATCCGATTATCCGGGAAAAAATTCAGGATGAATTTTTACAGATTCAGCGGGAAGTCAAAAAAACGATTCTTTTTGTCAGCCACGATATTGATGAAGCAATCAAAATGGCTGATAAAATCATCCTTTTGCGCAATGGGGAAATCATGCAATATGCTACGCCTTCAGAAATGCTGGCTCATCCGGAAAATGAATTTGTTTCTCAATTTTTTGGGCAAGATCGGGCAATCAAAAGTTTAAGTTTGCATACGGTTCAAGATGTTCAAGAAAATATCGGACTTGGACTAGTGAATAATTCCATTCAAGATACCAAAACAGTTAATGTCCACCAGGATTTGCGGAATACTTTATCTATGCTGATGAACCAGGAAGCCGACCAAGTGATTGTGACAGACGGACAAGGGGAAAAAATCGGCACAATTACCATTGATCTTATACAAAAATATTTACATTTTGAAATAAAAGGGAAGTTGTCCGTTTCTCAGAAAGGGTGAGCCGGTGAACAGACAAAAGTTTATAGGGAATAGTGTAAGGTTTTCACTTTATGCTTTGGTCGCAGCATTTTTCATCTGGGCGATCTCCAATCATTATTTCGATTATATTTTTAGTGAAAGAGACACATTTCTAATCCTTTTGAAACAGCACATACAACTGGTTCTCGTATCTTCACTTCTGGCCATATTAATTGCGGTACCAGCAGGAATATTAATCACTCGCCCTAAATTTCGCAAAGCGGAATGGCTGGTTTCCGGAATAGCTAACTTAGGGCAGACGATTCCGAGTCTCGCAGTACTGGCTCTCATGATCAGCGTATTAGGGATTGGGTTTCAAACGGCCGTTTTTGCATTGTTCATTTATTCGATTCTGCCTATTTTCAGAAATACCATAGCAGGCATCGATTCAATCGACAAAAACATGATTGATGCTGCAAAAGGGATGGGCATGAAGCCGCTTCAAATCCTTTTTCGCATTGAACTTCCAAATGCTGCGTATTCAATTCTGGCGGGTATCCGTACGGCTGTCGTCTTGAATATTGGTACCGCGGCCTTGGCTTATGTGATTGGAGCTGGAGGGCTTGGCGTATGGATATTCACGGGCATTAGTTTGTTTGATAATGGCTTTTTGATTTCCGGAGCCATTCCGGTTACGCTAATGGCTATCTTAGCTGATTATCTATTGCGGAAGCTGGAATTTGTGATTGTTCCAAAAAGAACGAGACACCTTGAGTAAAAAGGGTATTAGAAGACGGGAGGCAAAAGTGCAGTGCATAAACCATTCAAACTTCTCCTGCTGATTTTCAGCGCAGTTCTCCTTTCAGCTTGTTCCGGTTTTGGAGGAAAAGAAGTGACTGTCGGGGGAAAAGACTTTACCGAGCAATACTTATTGTCCGAAATGACAGGCTTTTTATTGCAGGAAGAAGACTTTAAAGTGAATCAAATGAACAATCTGGGAAGCAGCGTTGTCCGTTCGGCATTGGAGAATGGGCAAGTCGATATGATGTGGGAGTATACCGGAACAGCACTCATGACCTATATGGGAGAAGAACCCATCCCGGATCCCCAGCAAGCATTTCAAAAAGTCAAAGAGCTGGACAGCTTGAACGGCATCCACTGGATGAATATGTCACCGGTCAATAATACTTTTGTATTGGTGATGCAAAGTGAACGAGCCGAAGAGCTTGGGATTAAAACCATCAGTGATCTTGCTGCCTATGTCAATAAACATCCAGGTGAGTTGACGGTGGCTGCAGGAGCAGAATTCGCCAACCGTGCGGACGCTTTGCCAGGCGTTGAAAAAACGTATGGATTTGAATTTGGTACAGAGCAGATCAAACAAATGGATTTAGGATTGACCCAGCGCTCATTAAATAATGGACTAGTGGACGTTACCGGGGCATCTGCAACAGATGCTTCAATTAAAAGATATAATTTTGCTGTATTAGAAGATGATCAAAAATTCTTCCCTCCTTATTATGCGGCTGTTTCAATCAACCAGGAAGTGTTGGAGGAATATCCGGAAATCGAAGAAATCACAGCCCGTTTGGCTGAAAAACTGAATGATGATATTATGAGAGAATTGAATTACCAAGTGGATGTAGAAGGGCAAAGTGTCTCAGTTGTTGCGCATGACTGGCTCGTTGAAAATGGTTTGCTGGCAGACAAGTAAATTTCTTTTCGCTTAAAAAATTAATATTCATGATGTCTGTATCATATATATTTAGTATAATCAAAGCCTTTTCCATTTTTAATGGGAAGGCTTCTAAGTTGTCGAGAAACTCATATGTTCTTCTTTCATTTCGCTCCAGGGCGGACGCTTTTCGCGAGGTGCGGCCTAAGCCTCCTCGCTCGCTTGCGCTCCCTGTGGGGTCTCAGGACTCGCCCTATTCCCGCAGAAAGCGAATTGGGCAAAAGTACTTTTGCACGATTCGTTTGCGACGAAGCTAGCGCAGCGATACAGGAGCACATCTTTGCCCTTCGCCGCCTTCCGCTACATTCATTTAGTTTCTTTTTATCTCCTTTAGAGACTCTCTAAAAGTGTGACTGTTTGAGTAAGCTCTCTTCTGTTGCTTCCCGCTCTCTGGTTCTGGAAACAAACAGTGGAGACTTCCGCGGCAAGCGTAACTGTTTGGCGGAATATCGGTTAAAGAATAGTAGCTAATACAAGTTAAAATTTCTCAACAAGCTGAAAGCCTTTCCCATTTTAATTGGGAAAGGCTTTTGTCGTTCCGTGTTTTGTTCTGTGAAGTATAAAAAGCAGGTTAGTGACCTGCCTGGTTAAAGGTAATATATATAATTTCAAAGAAAACCGGCTAGCCAGTGGGAGAGATAAAATTCATAAAGTAATGCATAAAACTATTCTAAAAAGACTGAATAAATAATTAATTCATGATACTATAAAAGGGTTAAAAATATTAAAAATATCAATTAATTGATATAAAATGTTGTGACAGATATAGAAGCAGTACAGGGAAATTTACGGGATAAAGAAATAGGCCGAATTTAAAATCCTCATGATGAGCCGGAGCTTATGCCGAGAACGGAGGCGGAAATATGAATGCCAAATCGAAGCGGAAAAAGAGGAAGTGGCTGCTTTGGAGCATAATTGGCATTTTGGTTATAGCAATGCCAGCAGCAGCTATTTTTATGCCAAAAGGAACTGGAGCTTTTCAGGAAGAGGTCGCGGAAATAGGAGATATCAGGACATTTTATAATTTTCCTGGCACAATTGACGCTAAAAATAGGGAATCTGTCATTAGCGAAAAACCGATGCAAATCTGCGACATTAAGGTGCAGCAAGGCGATCAAGTGAAATCTGGGGATGTGTTAATGGTAACAATGACAGGAGAAGAAATAAAGGCTCCGATCGAAGGCGAAGTTTCACAAGTCCTGATTAAGAAAAATTTGCAGGTACCGGCCGGTATTGAAATGATGAAAATAGTGGATTATGTTAATTTTGAAACAAATGTGAAAGTCGATGAATACAGCTTTAAATTCCTGGAAGCCAATCAGAAAGTAAATGTTACCATCAATGCACTCGGCAAAGAACTGACAGGGACCATTTCCGATATTTCCAAAGAAGCGATTAGTGAAAACGGCGTTTCTTATTTTATTGTGGCGATTGATCTTGCTAAAGATGAAGGATTGCGGATCGGTATGAGCACAGAAGCAAAAATCGTCAAGGAAGAAGCGATTGCCGTAACCACGCTGCCGATGGAAGTGATTCTTTTTGATAATGACAACGAGCCATATGTGCTGCTGCCTGCAGAAGAAGGTGAACCAGTAAAACAAGCCATCACGACCGGCATCAATGACGGCATGATTGTGGAAGTGACAAGCGGCGTTTCAGCTGGAGACAGCGTCATGCACTCGACTGGCGAGGAAGGGCTGCTGGAACAGCTTTTCTGGAGGTGATGAGGCGTCATGGCTGAGCAAATATTAAAAATGACAGATATCAGCAAATCCTATTTCTTGGGTGGAGAAGAGCAAGCGGTTCTCAGCCATATCGATTTGTCTGTAAATAAAGGTGACTTTGTGGCGATCCTTGGACCATCGGGTTCAGGAAAGTCCACATTGATGAACTTGATTGGCTGCCTGGACACTCCGACCGGCGGCGAGTACAGCTTGTCGCAGCAAAACGTGCAGGAATTGGATGAAAAAGAACTGGCGGCTATCCGCAACCGGGAAATCGGTTTTGTTTTTCAGCAATTTCATTTGCTGCCCCGCTTGAGTGCCAGGCATAATGTAGAATTGCCGCTCGTTTATGCAGGTATCCGTGAAAAAGAACGGGAACAACTGGCAACTGAAATGCTGGCCAGAGTCGGGCTTGAAGGAAAAATGGAGCACCGGCCCAACCAGCTTTCCGGGGGCCAGCAGCAGCGGGTGGCAATTGCCAGAGCGATGGTGACCGAACCGACAATCCTGCTGGCCGATGAACCGACGGGTGCGCTCGACCAAAAGACAAGCCAGCAAATCATGGAACTCTTCCATCAAATCAATAAGGAAGGAAAATCGATTATCATGATTACCCATGATTCCGAAATTGCGAAAAACGCAGGGCGGATTTTTCGCATCCTGGATGGCCAGCTGCGGGAGGAGGGAGCCGGATGCTAAAAGAAAATCTGAAAATGAGCTGGATGAATGTCCTCCACAACAAAATGCGTTCGGCGTTAACCATCCTTGGTATTATTATTGGAGTGGCATCCATCATTACGCTGATCACCATTGTCAAAGGTGTCACCAGCGACATGACAAGTGATTTCGCCACATTCAAAGCGGATAGAATCATTGTAACGACTTTAGGGACGCCATTAAAAATGGGGATGCTGCATAACGATATTGAGCGCCTTGGCGAAATCGACAATGTGGCCGGAGTGTCCCCGACCGTTACTGGCTTCACTTCAATTGCAGCGGATGGCGCCATTAAAGAAGAAGTGAACGTCATTGGGAGAAACGATGTTTATTTTACAAAAAATGTGGATGTGATCAAAACAGGAAGAGGGATTAATCCATTAGACATCCAAAGTGAAAACAAAGTAAGCTTGATCGGGTCTTCGATTGCTAAAGAAATGTTCTATGGCGAAGATCCCATCGGGAAAAGCGTGTTGATCGGCGGTATGAACTTCACTATTATTGGTACGCTACAGCAATCGCATGCATTTTCGCCAAGTTCGATTAATGAGGCGGTCATCATTCCTTACACCACTTCGATGCAATTGCTTGGAACCAGTTATATCATGGCGGCCGATGTCTATATGGAAGACTCCAAAGAAGCTGAAAAAACGACTCTCGCCATTGAAGCTGAACTGAATGAAGCGTTTAAAGACCAGGGAGAAGGATTTTCGGTCAGGAATACGCAGGATATGCTGGCCACTATCAATCAGATGATCACAACAATGTCTTGGCTGCTGGTAGGCATCTCATCCATTTCCCTGATCGTGGGCGGAATCGGCATCATGAACATGATGCTCGTTTCGGTAACAGAAAGGACGGCGGAAATCGGGCTGCGAAAAGCACTCGGGGCAGAACCGAAGCGGATCCAGCAGCAATTCTTGCTGGAAGCGGTCTTTTTATCGCTGATTGGTGGAATCATCGGCGTTGTAACGGGCATCCTCACGGCATATATTATTTGCTCTTTAATGGATACCAGCTTTTTGCTGTCTCCTTTAACCGTTATTTTGGCTCTTGGCTTTTCGATGACGATTGGCCTCGTTTCTGGAATGGCTCCTTCCAGAAAAGCGTCGAAATTGAATCCGATTGATGCTTTAAGGAGTGTATAAGTGAAATCTTATAGAAATTCAGCTTATCATTGGAAACTCTATATAAAGTTAGGGTCAAGTGCGGAGGCTACAATTAAAGCCTGCGTGCTTTTTTTGCTTATTTTGTCGAACTGATCGTTTTGACATCTTTATTAAAACCAGTTAAGGCAGTCCTCCACCGGTCTTGCGTGGTAATTATCTTCAGACCTAAAGCATTTTATAAGTAAAGACAATGCATAGATATACCGTTAAATTATTTAAATACATTGAATTGTTAGAAAACTAATCTATAATTATATTAAAGGAGGAAGGGATGCTTGCTAAAAAGCATTAAGTTTCAAAAGTTAAGAGGGAGAATTAAGTAATATGATGAGCTGTTGGATTACAAGCGATTCTAAAAAGTCGAAAACATTGTTGCAAGTCCTTAAAGCACAGCCGCATCATGACATATACATAATTTGGTATAACGGTTACTGAATAATTTTTCTCACGAAGCTGTTAAAGAGATGACTTAGAAATCGCTAGTCAGAAACCCAACTGTGCATGTGGGTGGATAGGGTAAAGTGTCGTACTTGTGAAAAGAAAAGTTTCTATTAATTTACATTGAGCAGAAACAGATCTTTCTTTTGAAGAATGGATTGCAGGAAAATGCAATTTTGTTAAAGGCAATAAGGGCATTAAAAGATAACGGGAATTAACAAAGGGGGAAATAATATTGAAGAAAAGTTTCGGATTACTTTCAATGGCGCTTTCAGCAGCATTGGTATTAACGGCGTGCGGAGGATCGGAAGAAGGCGCACCTGCTGATTCTGGTGAAGTCTACACTTTGCAGGCAGGGCATTCTTTGCCAGATGACCACCCATACCATTTGGGCTTCCTGGAGATGGCTGAAAATGTAGAGGAACGTACAGATGGACGTGTGAAAATTGAAGTATTCGCGAATAGTGAAATTGGGGCAGAACGCGAGCTGACTGAAGGCATGGGATTAGGCACTGTTGATTTAGTCGTTTCATCAACCGCTCCGGTCACCAATTTTGTTCCTGAATTAGGGGTACTTGATGTTCCGTTCTTATTTAAAGACCGTGAATCTGCAGTGGAAATTTTGGAAGGCGAAATTGGAGATGAACTATTCACCAAAATGGAAGAGAACGGCATTATCGGTTTGTCATGGGGAGAAAACGGATACCGCCATATCACAAACGCCATCCGCCCGATTAATACTCCCGAAGATTTAAAAGGGTTGAAAATCAGAACGCAAGAAAATGAAATTCATCTTGCGGCTTTCGAAGCGCTGGGAGCACAGCCAACACCTATGGCATGGACAGAAGCCATCACCGCACTTCAACAAGGAGTCGTTGATGCACAGGAAAATCCAGCGATTGTCGCGGATCAGTTTAGTTTATATGAAGCAAACCAAAAATACATGACATTGACGGGGCATGTCTATTCAGTAGCCGTCTATATGATGAGCAAGCAGACTTATGATGAGTTGCCGGAAGACTTGCGTGACATCGTTGTTGAAGAAGGACAAAAAGTCGGCGCCACAGAGCGGGAAATGATCGTTGAAATGGAAAAAGAGTCGATCCAGACACTGAAAGACAACGGAGTGGAAATTATCGAAGAAGTAGATCCTGCACCATTCCAAGAAGCGGTTAAACCGGTTTATGAACAGATTGAACATCAGGATTTATTAAACCGAATTCTTAATGCGCAATAAAAGGTGCAGAGATTAAATGAAAAAAGAGAGAGACCATTCTCTCTCTTTTTTATATCGGGGGGAGATCATGAACAAAATTATTGGCTATATGAATAGTGGAATCAAACATTTTTTAAATGTAATTTTAGCGGTATTGGTGACAGTCGTTTTCCTGCAAGTCATTTTTCGCTTTGTTCTGGGGTCTCCGCTTGCCTGGACTGAAGAATTAGCCCGTTACAGCCTGATATGGATCACTTTTTTAGGAGCGGCTTATGCAATGTCGTTAAAAGCCCATATTGGAATGGAGCTATTCGTAAACTTGTTCGGCTTGCCAATCAGAAAAGCGATTTATATCCTCGCGACCATCGCATCACTGGCCTTTTTCCTGCTGATGGTTATCCAAGGATTCGATTTGGCTGCCCGATCCATGTCTCAATTGTCTCCGGTATTAAGAATCCCGATGGGCGTTATTTACGCTGTCATTCCGTTAAGCGGCATTATTTTGATTATTAATATGGCATCTCAGTTCACTAAAGACTTTAAAAGCGGGGGTGTCTGAATATGGCAATCGTGTTGTTTGTGCTGCTGATTGTTTTATTTTTAATCAATGTACCGATTGCAGTAGCTTTGGGATTAGCGTCAGCACTTGTCTTTTTTATCGACGGAAATGTTTCTCTGATTGTCATTATGCAGCGGATGTTCAACTCGGTTGATTCTTTTCCGCTAATGGCCATCCCGTTCTTTATCCTGGCAGGAAAGTTGATGGAAAGCGGCGGGATTTCCCAGCGCTTGATTCATTTGGCGAATGTGATTTTCGGGCGTGTCAAAGGCGGCCTTGCCATCGTCTCAATTGTGGCTTGTGCGTTTTTTGCGGCAATTTCCGGCTCGGCAGCCGCAACTACAGCTGCGGTTGGCGCTTTGTTGATACCTGCAATGGTAAATAAAGGATACGATAAAAGTTTCTCCACTGCCGTCCAGGCGGCGGGAGGAACCATCGGCATCATGATTCCACCAAGCGTTCCACTTGTTTTATATGGAGTGGCAGCGGGTGTATCTGTCAGTGAATTGTTTATAGCAGGCGTCATTCCGGGTTTGCTTGTTATGGTTTCATTGATCATTTTGGTTTATATCATTTCGCTTATAAAAGGTTACGGAGGAGGCGAAAAATTCGGTTTTGTCGATTTTCTAAAAGCATTCGCGGATGCGTTTTTAGCTTTAATGATGCCGGTGATTATTCTGGGTGGAATTTATGGCGGAATTTTCACACCGACTGAAGCGGCTGTTGTAGCAGTGGTTTACGGCTTGGTTGTTGGTATCTTTATCTACCGGGAAATTAAATTCAAAGACTTGGCGAACATTTTCACTTCGTCTGTAGTAGTTACAGCAGTTATTATGTTCATCATCGCCGGGGCGTCAGTGTTCGGATATTACTTAACAAGAAAGCGGATTCCAGCTGAATTAACGGAATTGATGCTAGGAGTTACGGAAAACTGGATCATTGCTTTATTGATCATCAATGCCATATTGCTGATTTGCGGAATGTTCTTGGAAACGTCTGCAGCAATTATTATCCTGACGCCGATTCTTGTTCCAATCGTCAGTGCTCTGGAAGTTGATTTGGTCCATTTTGGAATCATTATGATTGTTAACTTGGGTATAGGATTTATCACACCGCCTGTAGGGGTCAATCTTTTTGTTGCAGCGAACATAGCAGGCACAAAATTTGAAAGTTTATTGAAAGCGATCGTTCCATTTATCTTTGTCATGATTATCGATGTAATTCTTGTTTCGTTTATACCAAGCATTAGCTTGTTTTTGACTGGTTTCTTAGAATAACTGATTTGGAGGCGAATAAATGGTTGCGTATAAGATAGCGGTTATCCCAGGCGATGGAATTGGGCCTGATGTAACTATTGAGGCCATTAAAGTTTTAGAAGCTTTGCAAGAACTGGACGAAACATTTGGAATAGACTTCAAGTTTTTTGAATGGGGCAGTGAATACTATCTGGAACACGGCAAAATGATGGCGGATGACGGATTGGAACAGTTGAGAAAATTCGATGCGATTTTATTCGGAGCCGTTGGTGATGCCCGGGTGCCCGATGAAATTTCAATTTGGCAATTGATTATGCCGATACGAAAACAATTTCAGCAGTACATCAATATGCGCCCGATCAAAAAATTAACTGGCATTGATTCACCGTTAAAAAATAACAGTCCCATCGACTTTATGGTTTTCCGGGAAAATGCGGAAGGCGAGTATTCAAATATCGGCGGGCGGCTGTATCAGGAACAGGCGCAGGAAATGGCAATTCAAAATACGGTCATTACAAAGCAAGGCGTTGAACGGATTGCAAAGTATGCCTTTGAATACGCCAAAAAGAATAACAAAACAAAAGTGACGAGTGCAACGAAATCGAATGCCATTATTCATTCCATGAAATTATGGGATGAAACTGTAAGTGAAGTAGCGGGAGATTATGAGGGAATCGAGCTTGAAAGCTATTTTATCGATGCGTTGGCGGCTTATTTCGTAATGAGGCCGGAATCTTTTGAAGTAGTGGTCGCTTCGAATTTATTCGGCGATATTTTAACGGATTTGGGAGCCGCATTAGTAGGGGGGCTTGGTGTTTCTCCTTCAGGCAATATCAATCCTGAGCGCAATTTCCCTTCCATGTTTGAAGCCATCCACGGCTCAGCGCCGGATATTGCTGGAAAAGGAATCGCTAATCCGATCGCGCAAATCTGGTCAGCTGCTTTGATGTTAGAGCATTTGGGACACCCCGACTTATCGGCAGCCATTGTTTCTTCTATTGAAACTGTTTTGCAGGAAGGCGGAATTTTAACTCCAGACCTTGGCGGAAAATCGACGACTTCACAAGTAGGAGATACGATCGTGGAAAAACTCAAGCAACAATATATTACAAAGTGAAAGAGGGGAAAACGATATGGATTTAGCAAATAAAGTAGCGATTATTACCGGTGCGGGCGGCGGGATGGGCGGAGAGGTCATCCGGAAATTCCTTGAAAAAGGGGCGAAAGTCTCTGCTGTTGATATTAATGTCGATGCCATTGCTGAGCTGGAGGAAAAGTATCCAGAGCATTTACTGGTGACAAAAGCGGATTTGACGGATGAAGGCAGCGTTAACGCAGTTGTACAAAAAACGGTGGATACATACCAAAAAGTGGATATATTGTTGAATGTCGCTGGAATGGCGCAGTCGGCCAAAAACATTGAAGATGTCTCATTAAAAGAATGGGAACAAATCATGGCAATCAATTCAACCGCCGTTTTCCTCACTTCAAAAGCAGTCGTTCCTTTTATGAAAGAAAAAAACGAAGGTTCAATCATCAATGTGGCTTCTGTTTCGGTTGACCGGCCGCGTCCTGGCTTAAATGCGTATGTCGCTTCAAAAGGTGCCACGATTTCGTTTACAAAAGCTTTGGCAATTGAATTGGCGCCTTATAATATTCGGGTGAACGCCATCAACCCAGGACCCGCTGATACGAAAATGCTGGCGGAATTTGTTCCGGCAGGGGGGGACGAAGGCGATGTGAAAGAAAATACATTCCTGAAAAGCGTGCCATTAGGCCGCTTAATCACTCCGAAAGACATTGCCAATTGTGCCATCTACTTAAGCTCGGATCTAGCGGAAATAATAACCGGAAGCGTTGTAAATGTCGACGGAGGACGCGGAATCTAATAAGAAAGGAAGTGCCAGGATGAAAACTGAAGATCGTTTGCTTTATATAAATGGTGAATGGATTGAAAGCGTTGGTAAAGAAGTATTTGATACAAAAAACCCGGCAAATGGGGAAGTAATTGCGAAAGTGCAAAGAGGGAAGGATGAAGATATCGACGCCGCAGTAAAAGCTGCCCGTAATGCATTTGAATCGGATGAATGGCAGTCTTTCCCGCCAATTGACAGAGGGCGCATTCTTTACAAAATCGCTGAGGAGCTGCGGAAAGATATAGAGGAAATTGCCATGCTGGAAACTTTGGATACGGGGAAACCACTGACACAAGGGCGAAAAGACGTCGAGGCAGCGGCCTTGTATTTTGAATACTACGCAGGAATGGCGGACAAAATTTTCGGGGAAACGATACCTGTGCAACCAGGGATTCTCGATTATACGCTGCGCGAACCGATTGGCGTGACGGCACATATCGTCCCTTGGAACTATCCGCTTCAAATCCTTTCCCGTTCAGTGTCAGCTGCAATTGCTACGGGAAATACGGTGGTAGCGAAACCGGCGGAAGATACGCCGCTTACTGCATTAAAGCTTGCGGAGCTGATTGATCAGTCTGGGTTGCCGAAAGGGGTATTCAATTTGGTCACCGGCTATGGCAGTGAAGCCGGAGCTGCTTTATCAAACCATCGGGATATCGACCATATTACGTTTACGGGCTCTGTCCAAACCGGTTCTGCAGTCATGATGGGCGCTGCTAAAAATGTGAAACCCGTGACGCTTGAATTAGGGGGCAAGTCACCGAACATTGTGTTTGAGGATTGCGACCAAACAGAAGCGGTGGACTGGGTTGTCCGGTCAATCGTCCAAAATGCTGGCCAAACCTGTTCAGCAGGATCCCGCTTATTAATCCAAGATTCCATAAAACAAGAGTTCCTTCAAAAAGTTGTTGAGAAAATGAAGGCCATCTCAATTGGAAAAGGGGTCGATGATCCTGATCTCGGGCCGATATTAAATGAGAAGCAATATACCCGTGTTTTGGAGTTTATGGAAGTGGCGGAAAACGAAGGAGCGAAATTCCTAACTGGCGGCAAGCGGGAACAACGCGACGGATTAGAAAACGGATTTTTCTTCCAGCCGACTGTCATAGATAACTTAAATCCGCAAAGCTATGTGGCACAAGAAGAGATATTCGCACCGGTCGTAGCTGCGTTTTCGTTTGAAACGGAAGAACAAGCAATCGAGTTGGCGAATGGCACTGATTACGGATTGGTTACAGGCATTTGGACAAAAGATTCAGCGAGAGCCCACCGAGTCGCTAATAAAATTCGTGCCGGCCAAGTATTCATCAATAATTATGGAGCGGGTGGAGGCGTCCAAATGCCATTCGGAGGCTATAAGAAAAGCGGATTCGGCCGTGAAAAAGGATTGGAAGCGCTGCGGAATTATACGATCCTTAAAAATGTGGCTTTGAAGTATTGAGGATGAATGCCAGCGGAAAATAGGCTATTCCAGAATGAAACATTTTACAAAGCATGTGGATTCTAAATTGGATCCAGGTGCTTTTTTGATGCATCAAAAGCCACCTTCAATGAAATCAACCGATTTCGAAGGTGGCTGCTGTATGTTTATTGGGAAGAGCAGGAAGTCATAATAAAGTTGTTCACATTGAAGAATTGAGAACCAAAAAAGCGTCGAAATGCTTTTTGAGTGTTGGCGCGTCAGCAGCCTGAGCAGAGCTACGCCTGAAGCGGCATATAAAGGACAATTTTTTTGTTCAACAGATAGATAAGCGTTCGACCTTTACGACACCATTCGTAAATATGATAATAGAAAATCGCTCAAAATGGTGGAAGCTATATTCTATTATTTTTCATTGCTCAAAACGTGAAAGTCCTCTTGGGCAATCTTTTCAACAGCAGCTAAAATTTCTATACGTGCGCGGTTTCGATGTGACTGCATCAAGACATCAGCAGCATGGCCGTCTTTAGCCTTCATACAAGCCAAAATTGCTTTATGTTCCACTATGGAATGAAAAGGGAAGGGGCGATGATTAATAGTGAATAAACGCGCACGATACAATTGATCTGAATGGCTGTCTATCACGGTTCGAAGGCGTTTGTTTTTTGCATAGTCAATGATCAAATCATGAAACTGAAAGTCCAGGACTGCCCATTCTTTTAATTTTTTCTGTTCCAGCGCGTCTTCTTGCTGTTCGATCAACAATTCCAGTTGAGCGACTTCTTCCATGTCCACTCTCATAGTAGCGAGACTTACTGCAAGACCATCCAGTCTTTCTACTATTTCATAGATTTGTTTAAGGTCCTCTTTTTCGATCGGCTCCACAATGAATCCCCGTCTCGGAATAATGCGGACCATGCCTTCCGTTTCGAGACGGACGAGAGCCTCCCGAACCGGAGTACGGCTCATTTGTAAGGCTTCAGCCATCTCCCGCTCTAAAATCGTCTGGCCAGGAAGAAGGATTAAATCACGTATAGCGATCCGGATGATATGATAAGCGCGCTGTGGCAGACGGTATTCATCAAAACCTTTAAGGTTTTCGATAAAAGACAAAACTTCTTTTCCCATACTTGTTTCGTTTAAAGATATATTATTTTCGTTTTCATTTGGTTTTTTCATCAACATCACCTTATCCATTCTTCATTTATCGAGGCATTTCTTATGTAATAAATTTACTAGCTATATAAGTTGAACTAATAATTGTCAGCTGTTGATACTCCGCAAAACAGCTGCGCTTGCCGCGGGCGAGCGCCAAGCCTCCTCAGTCGCTTCGCTCCTTGCGGGGTCTCGGCTGTCTCGCTATCCCGCAGGCGTCTCCGCTGTTTTGCTCCATATCTAGGTAAGCACAATCATCAATGAGCTATTTAAACAATGTTTTTTAGTTTTAGAAAGCTTCTCCAGCGAAGGCGCGTCCACAGGCGAGACGAAGCTCTGAGACGAGTGGTCTTCTCGGCTCAGGGCGGGAGTCCTGCCCAAAGCGACCGAAGCGGTGTATAAATGGATATACCAAAAAAGAGAAAAACTATTACTCTCAGTTTGCAAATTAAACCAAGCAATGTCAAATAACAATGAGTTGAGCAAGATGAAAGCATTCAATATTGCTGAAATCATTAGGAGATGCCACTAAACTGCTTAGAAAAGAAAAAAGGCTGAGGATTTTAATAAAATCCCCAGCCTTCATTTTATATTCCTGCTTTAACTTTAGATAGATTTTCTATGATAGCGTCTGTGATTTCATTAGTGTTATATGTTCCTCCGAGGTCGCGGGTCAGGATGCCTTGGCGGGTTGTTTCAGCAATCGCTTTGTTGATGAGTTTAGCTTCTTCATTTAACCCGAGATGGTCCAGCATCATTGCGGCACTTCCAATTGCGCCAATTGGATTCGAGATGCCTTGGCCTGCAATATCAGGTGCCGATCCATGAACCGATTCGAACATGCTTGGTGTACGTCTTTCAGGATTGATATTTGCGCTGGCCGCTAATCCCAAGCTTCCGGCAAGAGCACTGCCTAAATCCGAAAGAATGTCAGCGAAAAGATTCGAAGCAACGACGACTTCCAATTCCTCCGGCTTCAATACAAAATGAGCTGCGGCTGCATCAACAAGCCATTGGTCCGTCTCGACATCCGGGTAATCTTTGCTTACGCGGGCAAACACTTCATCCCACAGCACCATTCCGTACTGCTGCGCATTGCTTTTCGTGATGCTTGTCACTTTCTTGCGGTCACGTGTCCGTGCCAAGTCAAATGCATAACGGATAATTCGTTCGCAGCCATGGTCCGTGAATAACGCGGATTGTACAGCCACTTCTTTTCCAGGTCCGCGTCCAGAGAAATTACGGCCGCCGATGCCTGAATATTCACCTTCGGAGTTTTCGCGGATCAATACCCAATTTAGCGAATCCACATCCGGGTGATTGAGGCGTCTTGGAACACCGGGAAGAAATTCAATCGGGCGGATATTGGCCCATTGATCAAATCCCTGGCAAATCGCTAAACGCAGTCCCCATAAGCTGACGTGATCCGGAACTCCTGGAAATCCTACAGCGCCAAAGTAAATCGCATCATAATCCCGTAGTTTTTCCACTCCGTCTTCATCCATCATTTTCCCATTCTCTAAATAATATTCACAGCCCCAAGGAAAGAAATCGCTTTCAAATTCAAATTTGCCATTCGATTCTTTCGCTAATTCATTGATTACGCGAAGACCCGCTTCAACCACTTCCGTGCCAATGCCATCCCCTGGAATAACTGCCAAACGAAATTTTTTAGTTTCACTCATTAATATTTCCTCCTCCGCTAACCCGCTTCTTGAAGCAGCTTAGTTTAATATGAATCTTATAGTCCTCATATTAATCAATGTATACGTTAGTGTCAACAATTAATTAGACTATTTTGAATAAATTATAGTTTCTTCTATAAGTGCAAAAGATTAAAGGAGGTTATTAAGCCTTGGTAATAATGTGATTAATAATGTTCAAGTTTTTCTAATCTCATCTTTCTGTTTATATTAAATAAATATTCAGAAAAACTATTGACACTAACGTATACATTATCATACAATTCGAGAAGGTTAACTCTCTCGTATCATTTCATGGCCACATTGAAAGAAGGAGGAGATAAAAGCAACTAAAATATGATTGGGTCTGAGTTTTATCTAAGTTTTACTTTTTGAAACTAATAATGTATGCGTTTTCAAATTCGCTTTCTTAAAAAGAATTTCATCAACTCAGCTCGGGTTTTTAATGAAACCAGCAATCAATTTTATAAAGGGGCATGTAAAACAAAGGATTCTAAGGGGGATGGTTTGTATGTTGACAATATTAGCTTTATTAATGATCGTAGTATTCATCGTACTGTTATCCAAAAACAAATTAACCGTATTCGGGGCGCTGACTATTGTACCGTTTGTTTTTGGAGCAATCGCCACATTCTTTACGGGGGCTTCTATATTTGATCTTTTCGAATGGATCAAAGAAGGGATTCTATTTAAAGTAGACGAAGAAACAGGGGAAGTATCTATGGGGGTTATTTCTCCTGCTATTGTCATCTTGTTTGCGGTACTTTACTTCGGGATTATGTTGAACGTCGGTTTGTTTGACCCTCTCTGCAAATTCTTTATCCGGAAAGCAAAAGGGGATCCGTTGAAAGTGACCATTGCTACAGTTTTGACGGCAACCGTGGTCACGATGAATGGGGATACGACGACAACCATTATTATTTGTGTCGCTGCGTTCCTTCAGCTTTATAAGCAAATGAATATCAAGCTGATGTATTTAGCCGTCATTATTGTTACGCCGATTGGAATTTTTAATCAGCTGCCATGGGGCGGCCCGACAATTGCGGCGGCAACAGCCATGAATGTCAATATCAGTGAGTTGTTTGCAAAATTATTGCCAGGCATGCTGCTTGCTGAAGTATTTGCTATATTGATGGCCTATTATATCGGGAAAAAAGAAAGAAAACGTTTAAACTTTGATCCGAAGACCGCTAAAGAGATTTCGCCGGAACAAATGGAAATCATGCTGGATGCCATCCGCCTGAAAGATCCGGAGCTGAAAAGGCCGAAACTGTATGCCTTCAACCTGCTTTTAACACTGGTTATTCTCGCTCTGCTATTGATGGATCTTGCACACGGCGGCGTATTATTCGGGATAGGTGCCGCGATTGCGCTTACGGTAAACTATCGTTCTGCCAATCTGATCAACGAACGTCTTGATGCCTTGGCAGCCGATTCTTTGGCGCCCGCTTTGGCCACATTGGCTGCCGGAGTCTTTTCCGGCGTATTGACTGGCAGCGGGATGTCAGCTGCTTTAGCAACATCGATTACGGGCCTTATTCCAGAAGCGCTTGGTTCCAATATGGCGCCAATTTACGCATTAATGGCAGCGCCAGCCATTACATTTCTGCCGCAAGATGCCTTTTACTTCGGGATTGCAGGAGTTATGGCAGACGTCATGGGGCAATACGGAATTACTTCCAGCGAAGCGGCTGTAGCTTCTATGGTAGGGCAGGCTTTCCGGTTGATTTCACCCGTCATTCCCGCTCTTTATATGTTAGTCGCTTCCACCGAAGTGAATTTCATCGACTTTCAAAAAACCTATATCTTCTACGCATGGCCCATTATCTTCATCTACCTGGGCGTCTATATATTAACCGGATCATTGCCGCTGTAGAATAAAAATTTTGCTTCATATAGAAGCAAAGGGATATAATCAATCGCATAAGGAACTGTCATTCTATGGAAGTGAAGGAGGCGATAAAGTTGAAAGTTTTGATAGCAATCGATTCGTTTAAAGGCAGCATTTCTTCTATAGAAGGAAGCGAAGCGATTTCAGCAGGCATCAAAGAAGTTTATCCCCAAGCGCAGATTGTGACACTTCCCTTAGCGGATGGCGGGGAAGGTACAGTTGAAGCCTTGATAAGAGCAACGGATGGGAACTTGGTCGAAAAAGAAGTAATGGGACCTTTAAAAGAAAAAGTAACAGCTGTCTACGGTATTTTAGGCGACGGAAAAACGGCGGTTATCGAAACAGCTGCCGCCTGCGGGCTGCCGCTTGTCCCTAATAATCAACGGAATCCCTTGCTAACGACCACATACGGCGTGGGGGAACTCATTGCAGATGCCATCGATAAAGGCTGCCGAGAGTTTGTCATCGGCCTTGGCGGCAGCGCTACAAATGATGCAGGGATTGGCATGCTGCAAGCATTGGGCTTCCGCTTTTATAACCAGCACAACGAAGAAGTTGGAGTAGACGGACAAGCGCTCACGGATATCTGTAAGTTGGATCTGGAGCATGTGAACGTGATATTGAAAGAATGCACATTCAGAATCGCTTGTGATGTTAAAAATCCTCTCTACGGTCCAATGGGCGCAGCGTACATTTTCGGGCCGCAAAAAGGAGCGACACCGGAAATAGTGAAACAGCTGGATGAAGGGCTTAGACACTTTGCAGATATTGTCCAGAATGCACTTGGGGTAGATATCAACCAGATTGATGGAGCAGGAGCTGCTGGTGGATTAGGCGCTGCTTTCTCCGGTTTCTTGAATGGCCAACTGCAATCTGGAATCGATCTAGTGTTGGAGATTATCGATATGGAAAAAAGCATGGAAGGCGCGGATTTTGTCATTACAGGCGAAGGAAAGCTGGACGGCCAGACTTCCATGGGCAAAGCTCCTCTCGGAGTAGCGCAGCTTGCCCAAAAGCAGGGGATTCCTGTCATTGCACTTGCAGGCGGCATCACGGAAGAAACAGTGGCATTAAACAAACTTGGTATCACTTCCTATTTCTCTATTATGAATGCGCCCATGTCGCTGGAAGAAGCAATGAATTCAAACATTGCCTATAGTAATCTGCGCACTACGGCAACTCAACTATTTCGGTTGATTCAAGCAGTTCAATCGGTTGTGAAAGTTTAATAGTAACGAATATAAGATCAAGAATCAGAAATCCGCAGCCGTTATGGCTGCGGATTTTTTAATGCCATTTTCCACGAAAGACCGCGTGCAGGAGATGAGTAAGATTCCAGATGCGGTTTTTGTTTGATTATCAGTCGTCAGTATACAAATAGACATGAATTAAATAGATAATCTACAGAAGTGAGCTGGAAGTAAAGACCTAGGAAGCTAGCTTATTACAAAGTTCATGTGATTATAGAAGAAACTTCTTACGACCCTAACCGTCGTCTTGTCTAAACGTCCATTCGTTGGTAGTATTAGGAATAAAAGAAGAAAAATCATACTAAGATTGTCAATTGATTGATAGTGGATATAAATGCTTTCCTTTTGAAATGAGTGCTCAGAGAGATGCTTCCGCTGGGACCCACTACAGCGCTTGAGAAAGCAATAAAATTTATTAATAATAAATCGATCATCCGTAATTTTATTATAAAAGATGTTCAGAATAAAGAGGTGTATATATGAAAGAAGAACTAATACATATGAGAGACAAACTGAATAACATAAGCAAGCGCAACAGGTCAATCCGCCTTTTAAAACTATACGATAAATGGAGCTATGATTTAACCAAAACTTCAAGTGAAGTCGCTGAAGATATTGTTAATGGAATGAAGAAGAGTTCTGCAAAGTCCTTTTCTCTTCTGACTAAAGACGAGGAACTTGATACTTCTATTTCCAGAAAACTAACAACGCTTTACCGTAATATGAAGGGTATTGAAGATGAAACAGGAATTTATGATTTTTACTTGGGTGCTCCTTTTGTGTCAGGGACATTTAGCGACGGAACTTTTTTTCAGGCACCTTTGTTCCTCTACCCAGTAAGATTGGAAAAAGCGGCTATAAACCGAAAAGAGCTTATTTTGAAAAGAGATGAAGGAGAGCCGATTATAAACAGAACCTTGTTTTTGGCTTTCAATAAAATTGATCAGATTCGCATTCCAGAAGAATGGATGGAGCGGGCTTCAAGTGAAGCATTGAAAAACGAAGAGGATATCATCTCTTACTTGTCGGAAGTTAATATAAACGTAAATTTTCCCGATAGCGGATACACTCCACTTAAGGAATACAAGAAAGATGATATTCCTCCAAAAAGTTCCTTTACTTTGCTAAAAAATGCAATTATCGGCCATTTCCCACAAGGAAGTTCTTCACTGGTAAGAGATTACGACCAGCTGATTAAGCTAAGTGAAAACAGCAATCTCTCATTGATTGGCGAATTGTTGAATCCGGAAGATCAAGCGGTTGGTGAAAGTGACTGGGGTGTTGAAGAGCAGGCTCAAAAAGAACTTCGTGAATTTGACCGGCTGTATCTATTAGATACGGATGGATCACAGGAAGAGATTCTTAACCAAGCAAGGTATAAAAAGGGATTGGCTGTCCATGGCCCTCCTGGAACAGGGAAATCTCAAGTGATAGTGAATCTGATTACGGATGCGCTTCATCATAAGAAGAAAATTCTGGTCGTCTGCCAAAAAAGAGCGGCGCTTGATGTGGTGTACCAACGGCTGCAAGGCCTTGGTCTTTCAGATTTCACGGCCCTCATCCATGATGAGAATCATGACCGGAAATCTTTATACGCTAAAATCAACGATTCTTTATCGTGGTCAGCCGATTTTGCAGTAGACTCAAAAGAAAAGTTGATTTCCGCTTCACAAAAGCTTGAAGAACAAGAAGCCATGCTAAATAGCATTGCAATCGGACTTCATACAAAAAATCATTTTGGGATGTCTCTATATGAACTTTACAGCAAGGCGAAGAAAACAGAGGATGCTTTTTCATATATCGATATTCAGGATATTGCCGGACGCTTACAAATAGATGGATTGGAAGATATCCTTGCTCAAGTATATACTTACGCGGAATGGTATGAACGGTTCGGCCATGATTCCTATCCATTGAAAAATCGTCTGTCTTTCGCGAACTTCGGCATGAAAGACAAAGCGGATTTTATTGGCAGAATGGAACATTTGATAAAGCAGACAAAACAAGCAGATGCTTATCTTTCAAGTCTTGATCATAAAGACATTACTCCTGCCTATACCTGGCAAATACAAACCGAATTGCAAAAAATCCAACCCGACTTAACGGATGATCAGGCTAAATCTCTTCAAGGGCTTCGTATCTGGTTTTGGACTTCTTTTTCAGGAAAACAGATAATTGAAGGCTTGAATGAAGGCAATAAGTTTCCGGGAGTAAAATCTCCGGAATGGTTAAAAATCAAGAAAAGCTTATTGATCATGAACGAAGTAGCAAAAATTACAAATGAAATAAAAACGGAATTGAAAGTATTGGGCCGTTTTCTGGAGCCAGCAGTCATTGAGCAATATAAACAGATGGTTGCAGAAGGTGCTTTGCCAACGAAAGAACTGGAACTGTTTCTGGAATACTTGCATTCCGATTTCGACGAGCTCCAGCATATGGACCAGTTTAAAAAAGAATGCACACCGACTGTGAATCAAATAATCAATCTTTTAACAGAAAAAACGAAACAAATAGGATTTGAAAATTTACCTGCTAAATGGGAAGAAACTGTCCGCGAGTCGGTTTACCTGGTGTGGATTGATAGCGCGGAGAAGAAATTCCCTAACGTCCGAAAAGTTTCAAATTCAGAATACGATAGAATTCAATCTTCATTTGAAGAATTAGTGGAACAAAAGAAAGAGCTTTCCCGGAAGCACTTGATCAGTGATTTGAATTATGGGTTATACAAAATTCAGGAAAATTCCGGTAAGAATCTGAAGGAAATAAAGCATCAAACTGGCAAGAGCCGATCAGTTTGGCCGGTACGCAAACTGATGGAAAAATACGCGGAATCGGGATTAATGGAAGTGGCTCCTGTTTGGCTCGCTTCACCTGATATCGTATCTTCAATTTTTCCGCTCAGCGAAGAACTGTTTGACTTGGTCATTTTTGATGAAGCATCGCAATGTACGGTGGAAAACGGGCTGCCATCCATTTACCGGGCTAAACAAGTGATTGTTGCAGGAGATGAAATGCAGCTGCCGCCTTCAAACATGTTCCAATCAACCATTGAAAATGATGAAGATGAAGAAGATTTTCTTTCAAATGATTCTGCTAGTCTATTAAATCTGGCGAAAAGAAGATTTGATGAAAAAACGCTTCAATGGCATTATCGTTCGAAATATGAAGAACTGATCAATTTTTCAAACCACGCTTTTTACAATGGGGCCATCCAGATATCTCCTAACGTGCAGCCATTTAAAGAACCGCCTGCGATGCAGTGGATTAAAGTAGATAATGGCAGATGGATTGACCGGGCAAATGAAGTTGAAGCGGTGGAAGTTGTTCGAACCATCAAGCAGCTTTTAATGGATGATTTGAATAAATCAATTGGTATTATAACGTTCAATAGCACCCAGCAGACAAAAATCCAGGACATTCTGGAACAAGAAACGATGGATGACATGGAGTTCGGGGCTTTGTACGGGGAAGTGATGAGCAAGGACTTGGATGAAAGAATCTTTGTGAAAAACATTGAAAATGTCCAAGGTGACGAACGGGATATCATTCTTTTCTCTGTAGGATACGGACGCAATGAGGAAGGGCGGGTTTACAACCGCTTTGGCTCATTGAACCAGGAAGGCGGAGAAAACCGTTTGAATGTGGCAGTGACCCGGGCAAAAGAAAAAACGATTGTCATCAGCAGCATCGAACCAGAAGAACTGGATGTTGCAAGTTCTAAGAGCAATGGCCCTCGCCTCTTTAAAAGCTATTTAAAATATGCGAGAGCTGTATCCAATGGACAATTGGAAAGAGTGCAAGAAGTGATACAGGAAGTAAATGAGCTCGGCAATACCAGCGTTTCAAAGCAAGCATTGCAATTCGATTCACCATTCGAAGAGCAGGTATATGCAAAACTACGGTCGCTTGGCTACGATGTACAAACCCAAGTTGGAATGTCAGGTTACCGAATTGACTTGGCAGTTGTACATCCAAACGATCCTTCCCGATATATAATGGGGATCGAATGCGATGGTGCTATGTACCATAGTTCGAAAAACGCCAAAGAACGTGACATTTACCGCCAACGATTTTTGGAAAGCAGAGGCTGGACAATCGAGCGCATTTGGAGCCGGAACTGGTGGAAGAATCCCACCGTAGAAATTGAAAAGATGGACCAGGCAATTAAGAAGATTGTGAAGCAAGATGAAGTGAAAGAAAAGATTGAAGAGAAAGTGTATTGAATACTATCCGAAATTGCCCTTCCTTTAAGGTAGGGCTATTTTATTTTTGGTAACGTTTCTTCGGTATGATCTTATGTTATGGATATTTCATTAAGGACTTTTTGTAATAATCTTTTTTTCAATATACAAGGCTACACAATTCTGAATAAAGGTTATACAGTGAAGCCACAAGTCAAAGTTGGCCAGTATCGGATGATATGGTTGTTGAAGGTATAAGCAATCGTTTGGCTGCTGAATGTGCTGGAGAAAGATGGCACGGTCCTGAATAGTTTGAAGAAGACGTGAAGCGCCAGGAGTCTATGGAACGCGGGGCAGGGATTTTTACTTCGATCAGACGAGAGCGTTGTAGAGTCTTTAAGTTTAGTTGGATGATCTCTGGATTGAGCCGATTAGGTAGTGGCAGTTGACGGAAAAGTGAAGAAATCTAACAGGATTATTGAAAGTACTGCTGCTCTAAAAGTCTTTCTCGAAAGTGAGCGTACTATTCCTATGCTTCTCCTTTTTTTGACTGTCTACCTATCTGTTTAATAAGGTTTAAAATTATGACAGTACAAACGTTACTTTTCTTATCTAAAACAATTGTAAAAATTTCATTCAAAACTATAGGATAAATATACTAATTCTGATATAGTTGAAAAGTCTTTGTTAGAAGTATTAATTAAATCTTTATTTACTCATTTTTAATCAATAGAAGACAAAAATCATTCATGAAAAGAGGAACAGTGATGAAAAAATTAACGATGGTTTTATTATCTGCAACAATCGCATTCAGTTTTACATATAGTGTCGCTCCAGTTGAGTCTGTTGATGCTAAAACTAAAACTTATGCTAACTGCAAAGCCTTAAACAAAGATTATAAAGGTGGAATTGCCAGAACGTCTAAAGTGAAGAACAAAGGCGGAAAAACCAATTACAAGCCATATGTTTCAAAAGCACTTTACGATGCCAATAAATCAAGAGATCGTGATAAAGATTTAATTGCTTGTGAACGATAAAAAAACTTTTTAATAATAATGCAAATAGAGGGCATCCCAAGATTATTTTTAATGGTCTTGAGATGTCCTCTATCTAAATTCTAAAAATTAATAATATAAAAAATGAACCAGCCATCTTCAATGAAGTCGACTGATTTCGAAGATGGCTGGTGTATGTTTATTGAACAATCAAACAGTCATAATTAAATGAAGCTGATATAAATTTTCTTTCTTACAAACAAATACCTGGAGGATTTTATGAAAAAGATAACAATACTTATCGCTGCGATTATGCTTCTTGCTGGATGTGGCAGCAGTACATATGACAAAGCAATGGAGAATGCGAAAGTGGCATTGGCAAATCGAGAATTCGATGAGGCCATGGCATTGTCGAAATTAGCTTTAGAAGAAAAACCCAAAGATGAAAAAGCGCTAGCTATACACACATATCTGGAAGAACTTGAAGAAGTGAATAAGGCGATGGACGAAAAAGTGTGGGATGTAGTGTTAAAGAGGACGGAAGAGATGGAAAAAGAAGAAGGCTTGCCTTATTCAATTGCGCAAGAACTGAAAAACATCAGCCGACTAGCATTGGCAAACCAGAACAATGAAAAAGCCGTCTCTGAAAAAATAAAGGAAATCGATCTTTTATTAGCAAACCAGGAGTTTCAAGAAGCTCAAGCAAAAATAGAGGCGTTGCAAAAAGATGAAAAATTGAAAGCTGCACTAGAAGACCATTCGGAAGAAATCAGTAGTTTATCCTCTGAAATAAGTGTCGCGGTTCAAAAGACGGCAGATGATGAAAAGAAAAAAGACGGGAAAGAAACAGCTCTGACAACAGAAAAAGCACTAAAAGAGCAGGATACAAGCTTGAAAACGCATTATTTAAACAAATTGGCTCAAATCGAAATCGGATTAAGTGATTTAGAATATCTATATGCAGACGGCGTTACATCGCAAATGCTTGAAGGAGAAGCCGAAACCTTAAAAAGATGGGATGATGCTCTAAACGAAATATATGGTGTATTAAAAGAACAGTTGTCCACTGAAGACATGTCAAGGCTTCGGGAAGAGCAAAGAGACTGGATTCTTTTCCGAGACTATGAAGCGGATTTAGCTGCTTCTGAATTTAAAGGCGGTTCGTTTGAAGAAGTACAGCGCCTTTCCACTTTAGGGCAATTGACTAAAGATAGATGCTATCTTTTGGTGGATTATTATTTGAACTAATGGCCGGTGCCTATAGAATCATCTTCTGAAGAAAGCTGAGATATAACATTTAAATTCATAAGTTGCATATAGAAAAAGAGGACTTAAAGCGAATAAACTTCGAAGTAAAACATTGCAAATATGATTTATAGCAAGTCGTTCGAGGAGTTAAACCGGAAGCTGATAAAAGCCGCTTAAAGCAGGCTTTTTGAAGAATTGCAGATTGCCATTGCCCCGAACCTTCTCGGAAAAGGACTTCAGCTGTTTAAACATTTGGAAGAACTCGAAATCGGATTGGAAAAACTTGGGCCATTGAAACCAATCGCCAAGTAGAAATCTGGTATAAGGTAATCCAATAATCGTAAAAATGAAGAAACTGTGTGGTCTCGGTTTCTTCATTTTTTATTTTGGGGTTGTATTTTTGTTCAAGAAATTTCCATAGTAATCGATGTATTCGTTTAAAGGAAAAACCTTAATGGGACGAAAAATGTTTTCATGTTAATATATAATTATGAATATTCAGATTTTATAAACCGGACCTTATATTCCACAGCCACGGCCAAACAGTGTCCAGCGGCCACTCCTGTTTGAACGGCTTAATGCTGGAGTGAATCGTAAGCTGACGCATATCGCCGCCTCCGCTGGATTTGGCAAGAAGGCGTTGATTAGCGAATTGGCAGCCGGTTGCTGCCAAAAGGTCGCATGGCTGTCGCTGGACAAAAGGGATAGTGACCCTATACGCTTCTTGGCTTACTTTATTGCTACATTGCAGACGATTAAGGAAGGCCTTGGAACCGGCGTAGCGGAACTGCTCAAATTCCAGCAGCCACCGCCAATCGAACCGATTTCGACGGCTCTGATCAATGACATCTCGGCGAATCCATTCAAACTCATCCTTGTTCTTGACGATTTCCATGTGATTGATTCCAAAGAAATATCTGAAGTTGTTCCCGTGAACGCAGAAATTGAAGCGCCTGCCTTAAAAAGGAGAGTTGCAAAATGAAAGCACTTGTAGCAACGAAATATGGGTTGCCTGAAGTTCTTCGATTCAAAGAGGTCGAAAAACCTTTGCCTAAGGACAATGAAGTTCTGATAAAAGTCTGCGCGGCATCCGTGAACTCATGGGACTGGGATCTTTTAAGAGGGAAACCTTTAGTGAACCGGATAGGAGGGCTTTTTACACCGAAATACCAAATACTTGGTGCTGATATTGCAGGGCAGGTCGCAGCGGCGGGCAGAAATGTAAAGCAATTTTCGCCGGGTGATGAGGTATTTGGCGATATCTCAGGAGCCGGATGGGGCGGTTTTGCCGAGTATGTATGTGTCCGAGAAGATGTCTTAGCGATGAAGTCAGCACACATGACAAACGAACAGGCAGCTGCTATTCCTCAAGCAGCAGTCCTCGCTTTGCAAGGGCTCCGCTATAAAGGAAGGATAAGCAAAGGCCAAAAAGTTTTGTTAAATGGCGCTGGCGGGGGAGTCGGTACATTTGCGCTGCAAATCGCAAAATCGTTTGGTGCGGAAGTGACCGCTGTGGACAATTCAGGGAAATTGGCTATGCTGCGTTCGATTGGTGCAGACCATGTCATTGATTATACAAAAGAAAACTTCACTGAAAATGGAGAGCAGTATGACTTGATCTTGGACGTTGTCGCGAATCGCTCGATTTTCGACTGTAAACGCTCTTTAAAACCGAAAGGCCGCTATGTAGTAATTGGAGGCACAACGGCCCGAATTATTCAGTTTGCATCTTTGGGTCCATTGGTTTCACGAATGACTAAAAAGAAGATGGGAATCCTCATCCATCTTCCAAACCAACAGGATTTAAACGTGATAAAAGAGCTTTTCGAAAGGGGCAAAATCGTGCCTGTTATCGATAAAAGCTATCCATTGTTCAAGGCTGCTGATGCTCTCCGGTATTTTGGAGAAGGGCAAGCTAAAGGGAAAGTGGTCATCACGATGGATTGACAAGTTTGTATCTTTAATTGCCCCGTTTATTTAGAATTCACCTTCCTGTGATGAACACAATCCAAGCTATACGATAGTAATACGGGAGGAATTCAACGCAGTCGGTGATAGACTTTACAAGTGAAATAAAATTTATGTTTAAATAAATTGACTTAGCCAAAAGGTTTTTTATGAAAACGATAAAATCAAACCCAGAAAGGTGAAAAAGCATTGCCGATTGCGCAATGCTTTTTTACTCGGTTTCAATAACCTCCAGCCCGATTTCAGCAAGTACAGCCTGTCCTTCTTCTGTTGGGTGAATATCGCCAGCAATAATATAGTCTTCCTGTTTGTCGCGGAAAGCTGAATAGGCATCAGCCAGATAGACGTTCTCGTAGCTTTCAGCAACTTCCTGGAATGCGGTGTTCACTTCGGGCAGAAGGGCTTCACCGATTTGGTGCATGTTGCTGTGAGGCGGAAAAGGGTTGTAAATATTATAAAGAAGGATTTGAGCGTCTGTCAGTGACTGGATTTCTTCAATGAGTTTACCGATTTCACTAAAAACAATGCCATTGCTGAGCTCTTGGCGCATGATTTCTTCCATCCGTTCCGGGTCACCGGCACTTTCAGTTTCTGCAAGACGGAGAATTTCCAGTAAATCGTTTGCGCCGATTGTCATGGCAATGACATCCGCGTCTTCGACCTTTTGCCGATATTCTTCGTCTTCGCGAAGGGCTTCCTTGACCTGTGCGGTTTGCCAGCCTGATACAGCCAGGTTATGCACTTCGAATCCGGCATCATTGCCGATTAAATACGGATAAGCCGACCGGCCGCTGTCTTCGAGGTTGGCGCCGTAAGTAATGGAATCACCTAAAGCCACAAGTGTCGCTTGATTGGCGCCTTCCTGTGCACAGGCGCTCAGAAAGACGGCTGATAAGGCGATCAATGCATTCCTGATGGCCCGCTTGATTTTTATCATAGCGCATCTCCTTTTTTATTTTTTTCCAATATAACATGAACTTCAGCCAGAGGCGCTGTGTTCTTTGAATATGCAGCAGATCAAGAACGCGCCTGGAAAGCACAGTGATCGTTTTTTGCTGAATAATGATAGAAAAGCTTGGCAGAGGAAATGGTGGTTTATGTTATTCTTTAGTTAACGGACAATTTTGAATACCTAATTGAAGGAGTCGTCATCAATGAAACCTTGTCGCGATGAAGTATTGGCTATTACGAAACAATTGGTTGAAATAGAAAGCATTGTGAACACTGAAGGCGAAAAGGAACTTGCAAAAGCAATGCATGCCTTGATTTCAACTTTTCCTTACTTTAAAACGAATCCGGATCATGTCCAGTTGTCTCAAACGCATGGAGATGAGCGGGAGAGATACAATGTACTGGCTTTCGTGAAAGGGACAAAAAGTGAGAGCCGCCGAACAGTCGTATTGATGGGCCACCTCGATACAGTCGGCGTAGAGGATTTTAATAAGTTGAAAGAAGATGCCTTCAATCCCGTAAAGTTGAAGGAGAGGCTTAAAGACGAGCAGCTTCCCGCTTTCGCAAAAGAACATGTAGAGTCGGCGGACTGGCTTTTTGGACGGGGTGTCCTGGACATGAAGAGCGGTGTTGCCAGCAATATATATCTTCTGAAGTATTATTCGGAGCATCCCGATGAATTGGAAGGCAATATTGTTTTCTTGGCCGAATGCGATGAGGAAGACGGTTCACATGGGATCCTTTCGGCATTGCCCACTTTCAGGCAATGGAAAAAGGAATATGGATTTGACTATATTGCAGCGATTAATGCAGACTTTGTTTCACCCCGCCATGAAAACGACCCCAATCGATATATTTACCGGGGAACGGTAGGGAAATTGCTTCCTTCCTTTTTTATCACAGGAGCGGAAACGCATGTGGGCTCTTGTTTTGAAGGGCTGGATCCCAACTTTATCGCTGCTGAGCTGACCAGGCAGATCAATTATAATCCGGAGCTTTGCGATGAAGCATTCGGCGAAATCACTGTGCCTCCCGTTTCATTAAAACAGACTGATCTGAAGCCCAGCTACACCGTCCAAACGGCTTTATCCGCATTTGTGTACTTTAACTTCTTTGTTCATTCCTGGACTCCAAAAGATGTATTGGGCAAATTAAAAGAGCAGGCACTGATGGCTTTTGAGAATGCGCTGTCTTCATATGAAAAAAGATACAAGCAATTTTGTAACATGAGTGGAGATCCGTATCCGGGTATCCCGTGGAAACCGAAAGTAATGAGCTATGAAGAAATGGAAAAAGAGTTGATCCGAGAAAACGGCACAGCGTTTATTTCCCATATGGCCAACATTAAAGAGACTCTTCTAGAAAACAATGAATTGGACACCAGGATGTTTTCCGTTAAAGTGGTGGAAGAAGCATGGAAATGGATGAAAGATAAATCTCCTGCCATCATTTTATTTTATTCTTCTTTGTACTCACCAAGAATTGAAATAACCGGAAAAACACCGCAAGAAGAGGCGTTAATCAACGCTTTGAATCAAGCTGTTGAAGAAATTCAGCCATTTTACGCGCAGCCGATTGTCATTAGAAACTTCTTTCCCCACATTTCCGATATGAGTTTTGTAGCTGTCAGTGATGACGAAAAAGGAATTCATGCCTTGTCCAATAACAATCCGGCATGGGGAACAAAACATTATGTGAATTATGAAGACATCCGGGAATTGAATATCCCTGTCATCAATATTGGCCCGTATGGCGTAGATGCCCATAAAAAACTGGAAAGAGCTGAAATCACTTATTCACATGAAATCGTTCCGAACTTAACTGGCCGAGTGATCGAGTTGCTATTCGACAGGGATGAAACAGAGAAAGCTGAAAAATCCGTCGTTGTTGAGTTAGGGGAACCGGAATATTTATGAGAATGATTCCTTTTTAATATGGTCAGTAAACTCGGGCAATAGAAGAAATTATGGATAATAAACGGATCTGCAGGATTTTTTAGCCTTTCCAGGAATCTGTTTTTCATGCAGTTAATCTGCAATACAACATCTATTTTAAGTATTAATTTGAATATTTTGAAATTTAAAGGTATATTGGCATTACCCTATCAAAGGAGATGAGTATATGCCAGATGGGCTCACTAGCTTACAGACGGATACTCCGCAAAAAGGTTTTGAACTTGCTCTTACATTAGCAAGGAAAGGCGTTGCTTACACTCAAACTTCAGCAGAAGTCCGTGAAAGATTAAGGCCGGAGTACGCAGAAAATGCCGATAGTCTCACAATGGCTTCCCATGTAGTTGCCACGCATTTCCAAACTGTAGCAGCGGCAAATAATTATTGGAAATAAGGGAGTGTACTGCTGGCCTATATGTTCGAACTTAGTTGTGCATTCGTAAAGTGTTGGCTTTCGCTATGACCGAATTCCAATGTGCAACGCAATTTCCTTCATATGTTTTATAATCCGTGGAGGTCAGGCTGTCGAGAAAATCTCGACAGCCTTTTCCATTTCGCTCCAGAGCGGACGCTTTTCGCGGGGTGCGGCCTAAGCCCGCAGAAGTCGCCGCCTTCCACTTTGTTTTATCACCTTTTGTGATTTTCTAAAACCAGTGATTGTTTGAGAAAGCTCTCTATTCTTTGTTTCTGCTCTCCAGATATGGAGCCAACCGGCGGAGAAAACCTTACTTTCTCTGCATCGCTTCGCTAGCTCCGAGACATGATAGTGCAAGACACGGCCTCGCAAGCTTCGTCTAATGTCTTCGCAGCTGGTTGGCGTCGGTTAAGGAAGGATCACTAGTACAAATTTTATCTTTCTCAAGAAGCTGACCTCTACCGATTTATAATTCGTGGAGTTTTTTCTCTACATAAAAATACGAATACTTCTCCGAAAGTTTAAGAACCTAAATCATTATGCATTAAAGTCTCAACTCTCTAAAAAGAATAAACTTTCAAACGAATTACCATTTTGTCTTGTGAAGAGGGGTATGCACTTAACATTATGTCTAATGAAGTCCGAGGTTTTACTTCGTATACTTAGACTAGAATCTTAGCAGTCATTCTTGAATGACTTAAACAAGCAATAAATCTTATACTGCTGAGAATACATAATTTGAGGAGGAAGATTTAAATGATTATTGGAGTGCCGAAGGAAATTAAAAACAACGAGAACCGTGTAGCGCTTACACCAAGTGGAGTGGTTTCATTCCTGAAATCTGGCCATCAAGTTTTAATCGAAAAAGATGCTGGAATTGGAAGCGGATTCACGGACGAAGATTATTCGGCTGCAGGTGCACAAATCATTGAACTCGCGAAAGATGTATGGGCTCAGTCCAATATGATCATGAAAGTAAAGGAACCGCTTCCACAGGAATACCCATATTTCCATGAAGGCTTGATTTTATTTACATATCTTCACCTTGCTGCAGAACCGGAATTGGCAAAAGCCTTAATAGATAAAGGCGTGATTGCCCTTGCTTATGAAACAGTTACAGTTAACCGTACACTTCCACTTTTGACTCCAATGAGTGAAGTAGCGGGACGCATGGCTTCACAAATCGGTGCTCAGTTCTTGCAGAAGACAAATGGCGGCGAAGGCATTCTTTTAGGCGGGGTTCCTGGAGTGGAACGCGGAAAAGTGACAATCATTGGCGGCGGAATTGTTGGAATGAATGCGGCTAAAATCGCAGTTGGCCTTGGAGCTAAAGTGACAATCATGGATTTAAGCGCTGATCGCTTGCGCCAGTTGGAAGACATTTTCGGCAATGACATCCAAACTTTGATGTCCAATCCGTTGAATATTGCTAAAGCCGTGGCAGAAGCTGACCTATTAATCGGAGCAGTTCTTATTCCGGGTGCCAAAGCGCCGAAGCTTGTAACAGAAGAAATGGTCAAAGCGATGAAACCGGGATCTGTCATTGTCGATGTGGCTGTTGACCAAGGTGGAATCGTGGAAACTGTTGACCACATTACAACGCATGACGCTCCGACATATGTCAAGCACGGTGTCGTTCATTACGCAGTAGCAAACATGCCTGGCGCTGTACCAAGAACGTCTACAATCGCTTTGACAAATGTTACGGTCCCTTACGCGCTGCAAATCGCAAACAAAGGCTTATACAAAGCAATGCTTGAAAATGACGCGTTGAAACAAGGATTGAACGTTGCCAACAAGGAAATCACTTATGAAGCAGTAGCGAAAGACCTTGGCTATGAATACGTTTCCGCGGAAAAAGTTTTTGAGAAAGAGTTCTCATTAGTTTAAAATCTATCCGCTGGATTTACGGTTGGCCATCAGCAGAAATGCATTGAATATAAATGAATGATTGTTGAATTTTATTTCTAAAAAAATAAAATGCTCTTCTTTTTAGCGGAGCATTTTTTTTATTCCATTAAATGAACTGGAGGAGCATGCAGAATGAGCCAGAAAGAAATTGTTTATCTCTTATCTGATTCAATTGGCGAAACAGCTGAATTTGTAGTCAAAGCAGTAGCCGCGCAATTCATTGAAAAAGATTTTGAAATCCGCCAAACTTCGCATGTCAGTTCAGAAGCAGATATTGAACAAATCATTTTAAAAGCAAAAAAAGACGATTCGATTGTTGTTTATACCTTTGTGATTGATGAACTGAAGGACTATCTGAATAAGCGGGCACACGAGGAAAACATTGAAGCTGTTGATTTGCTGTCGCCTCTTATGAATGTTTTCATCAAAAAATACAAACGGGAACCGGCCCATAAACCGGGGCTTACACGGAAACTGGATGAGAAGTATTTCCAGAAAGTCGAAGCGATTGAATTCGCTGTTAAATACGATGATGCCCGTGATACTGAAGGGATCGCCAAAGCGGATATTGTGCTGATTGGCGTGTCCCGGACATCGAAAACGCCTTTATCGATGTATTTGGCTTATAAAGGCTATAAAGTAGCCAATATCCCCTTAGTTCCAGAAGTGCCTGCCCCTGCCGAGCTTTTTGAACTTCCGAAAGGCAAATGCATCGGACTAGTCATCAAGCCGGATAGTTTAAATGCCATTCGCAAGGAAAGGCTGAAAAAGCTGGGGCTGCAGCCGCACGCCGCCTATGCCAAATTAGACCGCATTTTAGAAGAATTGGATTACGCTGAGAAAATCATGAAACGGGTCGGCTGTCCGATCATTAATGTATCGAATAAAGCGATTGAAGAAACAGCCAATGACGTGATGGATATTCTTAATATGCAAAAAAACGTTTATTCGTTATAAAACACATTTTTTTAGTAAAGACGAAAATGTGAAATCGTAAAATCCATCAATCTATTAGCGTAATCAATTTATAGGAGGCAGTGAGAATGGATAAAAAAGTGTATATGTTCGACGAAGGAAATAGCGGCATGAAGGAAATTCTGGGAGGAAAAGGGGCTAACTTAGCGGAAATGACAAATATCGGTTTGCCGGTTCCTTACGGCTTCACGATTTCCTCCAAAGCCTGCAACGATTATTACGATTCAGGCAAGCGCATCCAAGAAGAAGTGAAAGCGGAAATTTTGGCATCGCTGGCCCGTTTGGAAGCGCAGACCGGCAAGAAATTGGGCAGCACCGACAATCCTTTGCTAGTATCGGTCCGTTCCGGATCTGTCTTTTCAATGCCGGGCATGATGGACACCGTCTTGAATCTCGGAATGAATGATCAAACCGTAGAAGCGGTAGCCCGCTTAACCAGCAATCCGCGTTTTTCTTATGATTCCTACCGCCGGTTCATTCAAATGTTCTCGAATGTGGTGCTGGAAATCGATGTCTTTTACTTTGAACAGCAGCTGGAAAAAATCAGAGAAGCAAAAGGGTACCACAGCGATCCCGAACTGTCTGCTGAAGATTGGAAAGAAGTCATTTCCACCTATAAACAGATCGTAAAAAAACATACGAAAGAAGATTTTCCACAAGATCCGATGCAGCAGCTGTTCCTGTCGATCAACGCTGTATTTGATTCCTGGAATAACCAGCGGGCGATTGTATACCGCCAGTTGAATAAGATTCCGAGCCATTACGGGACGGCTGTCAATATCCAGAGCATGGTGTTTGGCAATATGGGGGAAGACTCCGGGACAGGAGTGGCATTTACGCGAAATCCATCAACAGGCGAATCGTTGCTGTACGGGGAGTACCTCATCAATGCACAAGGCGAGGACGTGGTGGCGGGCATTCGCACGCCGAATCCAATCCAGACGCTGCAGCAGGATATGCCACAAGTATTCGAACAGTTCATCGAAGTGTGCCGCCGCCTAGAAGAGCATTACCAGGATATGCAGGATATTGAATTTACAGTGGAACATGGAGAACTGTTTATCCTGCAAACCCGGAATGGCAAACGGACTGCCCAGGCAGCACTTCGAATTGCGGTCGAAATGGTGGAAGAAGGCGTGATTTCCAAAAAAGAAGCGATCCTTCGCGTAGAACCGGAACAGCTGAACCAGCTGCTTCACCGCCGCATTGACGATAAATTCGAGAAAATCATCTTGGCAAAAGGCTTGCCGGCATCTCCGGGAGCAGCGACAGGACGCGTCGTTTTTGACCCGGATGAAGCTGAACAATTGAACAATGAAGGCGAAAAAGTGATTTTAGTGCGCACCGAAACCACACCTGATGACATCCATGGCATTCATGCAGCACAAGGCGTCGTCACCAGCCGGGGCGGCATGACAAGCCATGCGGCGGTTGTCGCGAGAGGCATGGGGAAATCCTGCATTTGCGGCTGTGAAGCGCTGAAAATCGATATGCAGCTGCAGCAGTTCCAAGTGGGGGAAACCGTCGTAAAACGATTGGATACGATCACGATAGACGGCGGAACAGGAGAAATTATCGTAGGGGAAATCCCGATGATCGACCCAGAACTTTCAAAAGAATTCGAACTGTTGCTGTCATGGGCAGACGAAGAACGGACGCTTGACGTGCGGGCTAATGCAGACAATCCAAAAGATGCCAAAAAAGCATTGGAATTTGGAGCGGAAGGCATCGGTTTATGCCGGACTGAACATATGTTTATGGAAGCTGACCGCGTTCCGATCGTTCAGCAAATGATTTTAGCGGAAACGGAAGAGCAGCGAAAACTGGCTTTAGCTAAATTATTGCCGATGCAAGAAAGCGATTATGAAGGGATTTTTGAAGCGATGCAAGGGCTTCCCGTAACGATTCGCCTTCTGGACCCTCCGCTTCATGAATTCTTGCCGGACAAAGAACATTTGGCTGTGGAAGTGGCCAAACTGCAAATAACCAACCCGGGATCTAAAGAACTCGCTGAAAAAGAAAAGCTTTTAAAACGCGTCCGCCAATTGGATGAATCCAATCCGATGCTTGGCCACCGGGGAGTCCGGTTGGGCATTAGTTTCCCTGAGATTTATCAGATGCAGGCAGAAGCCATCTTCAATACAGCCGCATTATTGGAAAGCAAAGGCATCACCGTCATACCGGAAATCATGATTCCGCTGGTGGGCCATGTGAACGAATTGAAAATTATGCGCCAGCTGGTCATTGACACGGCAGCTGCCGTCCAAGCGAAGACAGGCGTACAAATCGATTATACTGTCGGGACCATGATCGAAGTGCCGCGTGCGGCGCTTACCGCAGACGAAATCGCGACGGAAGCTGACTTTTTCTCATTCGGCACCAACGATTTAACGCAAACTACATTCGGTTATAGCCGAGACGATGCAGAAGGTAAGTTTTTGAAAGATTACGTGGAAAACAAGATTTTGACGGACAATCCATTTGCCGTACTTGACCAAGCCGGTGTTGGAGAACTGATCAAAACAGGCATTAAACTTGGCAAACAAACCAAGCCGGCCTTGAAAACAGGGATTTGCGGAGAACATGGCGGAGAAACGAGTTCAATTGAGTTTTGCTGCCTCCAAGGACTGGACTATGTCAGCTGCTCACCGTATCGCGTTCCATTGGCGCGCCTGGCAGCCGCTCAAGCCGCAATAAAAAATCAACTAAAAAAAGAAGAATATATTATCATCTAGAAAATAGAAAGAGCCGGATTCAAGGAAGATTCCTCTGAATTCGGCTCTTTTTTTATTAGGTTATTTAAAAAGATTGAAGGAAAAATGGACAAAGCGTCTAATTCAAGTACCAACGGAATTCTACACTCGCAAGAAAATGCTGACAGCACGCTATTAATAAGGATTTTAGTTACAGAAACAGCGGGTTCCAGACCCGCTGTTTTTTTATTTGTTATTAATGTGACTACAAACAAGATTAACTACTACTGGAAAAGGAATAAGGAGAAAACAGGGCTTCGTAAATAATAGGTTATTCAAATCTGGCCACAAGTATATTTGCTTTAAACGTATTGCCGGGGCACTCTCTCGGGAAACAGTCTAAGGAGTGGACCAGCCGTGAAACTAAAGATGCAGTTGTATATTTCAATGGTTTCAGATGCCTTTATTGTGATAGCATCAGTCGCTTTAGTTGGTTACATGCTTTATCTTTCCGCATTCACTTGGTATGTGGCTGGCCCAATCATGTTTACAGCTGGAGACCGCGCAGCTGAGTTAGTCAAAAACATAAGGAAGATCAAAGATAAATGAAACTGTTCTTTTGCAGTAACATATACTTAATAAGCTTGGCAAATGCATTTGATTCTTGTTATTCATTATTTACTGGATAATAGTTCATTTAAAAATTAAATAAATGGTTAATTATTCATTTATTCATGTTATGGTTAAAGAGATAAGTAAATCAAAAAGGGAAATGATATTCAGAAAGGAAGAGTTAATGGTATCGACTATAGCAATCGCAAAATACGCAGGGGTTTCTCAAACCACGGTTTCAAGAGTATTGAATAAACCGGATCAAGTTAAAAAGGAAACATACGATAAAGTAATGGCAGCTATTGCTGAATATGGTTATTCAGCAGAGCCGAAAGAAAAAATGCATAAGCCAAAAGCTGTCAACACCATTAGAGTTTTAGCAGCTGCAAATGATTCAGTTCTATTCAATGGAGCAATGCCCTCGATAGTGGATGGCGCTGCAAAACAAGGATTATTCGTGAATATTCATTTGGATGGATCAGTCAATAAGGAAGCTTTATTTGATGAATTGGTTTCTGAAGGAACAGCAGGGGTGATCATTTCAGCTATGGTGATCGAGGACCGGCTTGTTGAGAAAATGAATCAATCATCCATTCCTTTTGTGCTGTTGAATGCTGACCACCCGAACAGTAGTTATTCAGTATGCATGAATAATGCGGAAGCGGCTTATTCAGCCGTTAGTCATTTAATCGAAACGGGTCATCAGGAAATCGCTTGGGTGGGAGGTCCGCTCACTAGCCAAACGAACAAAGACGGCTTGCTCGGAGCCATCCATGCTTTGCAAGCGAATAAGCACAAAATCCGGAAAAAGCGTCTGGTGATTACAGATACAGACAAAGCATCATTATATGAAGCTTTTGAAAAACTGCAAAATCTTAAGAAAAAACCGACCGCTATTGTGGCGTCAACAGATAAAATTGCCATCCGGTTGATGGAGTTCTATCAGACTGCCGGCCGGAAAGTCCCGGAAGATATCAGCATTATCGGACTTGGCAATTCTGAAATTGGCGTCCATCCGGCTATTGGGCTGACTTCGGTTGGAGTTACTGACACAAATGAAGAGCTTGGCCGAGAAGCCGTCTCAATATTGCTCAATGCCATCAACAGAAAAAATTCAGAGCCTCAGCATGTAAAGAAAGAAGTATCGTTATTTGAACGCAATACAACGCTGCCTCTATTTGTTGAACAGCCCCATGCTTCTAATAAAGCGTAAATTAATACTATTGCTCCTGCATTGCCCCTGCATCGCTGCGCTAGCTTCGGTGCAGAAAAAACCGCCGCTGCGCTAGCTTTGTCGCAAAGGAGTTGTCCCAAATTACTTTTGGGACAACTCCTTTTTTATGTCCTTAAATTTATTAACTGATGAAAATTCCCTCTATTCAACCATACTTATATAATACAAGCATCTATTAACCCATAATCCATTTGGCGGGAAAGTTTCTCCCATAAAATATCCGGTGCTGCGATACCAGCATACTTGCAGCATTGAATGAATTTATCCTTCACTTCATCGATAGCAGTTTCAGGGCCAAGGATATGCGTATATTGATGCTCTTGTGCTTCTGAAAATACGCGGATGTCGCCCGGCGGCAAACCCGGGGCATCTTGTTGTGTCGGTTCCACTTCGATTAAAGCCGCCAGCTGCAAAACTTCCGGATCGTCCAGTGCTTTTTCAGTCAGGTTGTTTAAATCCACCCGGCCATGGACAAAAGTGAAGGCCACCATGAATGGAATGCTGAACTTGGCGTCCTGCAATGTCCGTGGGCGGCAGCGGTCGGCTAAAGGACGGCAAAGCATAGCAGCAGTTTCATTGACACCGATAATGATCTTTTTGATTTCACTCAAGTCCATTTTGTCCCGGAGAATCAAAGCGGATTTGATGAAGGGATGGGAATAGCGGCAGCTGGGGAAAAGCTTGATGGACGTGTCGGAAAAAGTCCAGCTGTCCATATCGAGCAAAATTTCCCGCTGATGGGCGTCCAGATTCTGGCCGAAATAAATTGGGAAAAATCCTGTCGGCCCGTCTAAACTGCTGGCTGGAGCCGTCACTCCTTGGCTGGCCAATAAGGCGGCTTGAACGCCTCCCATCGAAGCAAAGGCCGGATAAATCGACCTGGCCTGGGAACCAGTGCCGACACCGGCTTCTTTTCCTCCTGCTGCCTGCATATAAGCGAGTCCGATAGCATGTACAAGCTCCTCATCGCTTAATCCGAGAACGAGTCCAGCGGTGATGGCTGCACCAAAATAACCGAAAAGCTGGCTCAAGAACCAGTTTGCATCGGCACCGATGCCTTTCGGTTCAACGGCTCTGCCCATCCGGCATAAGATTTCATTTCCAAGGGCCACAGCTGTCACCAGATCGACGGCTGGCGATTTTCCAATATCAGCCGCTGCTAATCCCGCAGCCAAAGTCACGGGAGTCGGATGGATTCTGGACAAATCGTTGATGTCATCAAAATCCAGTGCATGTGCCAAAGCGGTATTGGAAAAAGCCGCGTGGCCAGGCGGAAGGCGGAGAGAGCTGCCAATCACTTTGGCGGAGCCTGATGTGCCTATGGATAAAGCGGCAATCGCTTTCTTGGCGATGGGCGCTCTTTTATAGGCAGCAAGTGAAATCGCGACAGTATCTTTAATATGCAACCTTGCTTTCTCCAGGATTTCTTCAGGCAACCCGTTGTTTTGGCGAACGCGGATCGCTTGGACCAATTCCATGCTTAGTGGCAAATCCATCACTTCCTTTTCCAAATAGTAGTTCCATACTAACCTTAAGGAAACTTCTGGACAATGGTTTTATTGAAAGAATCATCTAACGGATAATTTAAACTCAATGAAATTAAAGAACGGCCACGTAGAGGAACCGTTCTTCATTTTGCAATTTTTTGATGAAGCCGCAAGAGTCCGGATACATGAGATATTGACAAAAGAAACAGCTCTCCATTATAGTTCGAATACGATGTCTGAAAATTATGTTTTTAAGGAATTCAGCCAGACTAAAATTTTAGCTTGGAAAAGCGGAGGGGTTTTTATGAAAGAAGAACAAGCTTATAAGAACATCAAGAATATGATTGTCCAAGGAAGATTCACCATGCAGGAATCGATCAGCATTAATGAACTGGCAGCGCAGATGAACATGAGCCGGACTCCGGTCCATAAAGCGTTGGCACAATTGGAACGGGAAGGGTATATCACGATTACACCGCAAGTGGGTGTGTTTGTCCGGCGGCCTGATCAAAAGGAAATCTTTGACCGGCTGCAATTATGTGTGGCCATTGATGTGTTTCTTGCCGAGCAGGCAGCTCGTTCAGTTAGTGAATTTCAGCTGGAAGAGCTGAAAGAAGTGCTTGAAAGAATGGAAAATCCCAGCTTGGCAGCCGATAAATATGAAGCCTTGAATGTGCAATTCCACACGGTCATCTGCAAAGCGGCAAACAACGATTTTGCTTTTCGGTCGAATAAAATCAATTGGGATTATTTGAACTACGTCAATATCTCGGAAGAATTGTTCCAAGGCGGCAACCGTGAACAATCCCAAGCAGAACACCGGATGATTTACTACGCATTGAAAGACCGGGATACAAAGCTGACGGAACTTTTAGTGAGAAAGCATTTGATGCGAGTTGCGCAATTTATTACCGAAAAATACAAGCAAGTGAATGTCTAAAAGCCGAAAACGGGTCAGTTTTCAGTAAGTTTTATACAGAAAACGAAAAAGAATTAAGTAACTATTTATTGAGTTTTCAAAATTGATTGAAAGTTTATGATATTCAGCATAGAATCAGAAACAAGAACCACAGAAAGCCGAAAGAGAAAACCAGGAAGGAGGACCAGAACAATTAGCAGGTCATCTTCACTTGAAATGTAAGCGTTTTATTTCTCGGAAGTTCAAAATGGTTTGGCAGCAGATAACAATAAATTTGCGACGAAATTTAGCTATACTAAAATATTAGAATTTCAGTTAACGCGTTTTAATTTAAAAACAGCTGATTTAGTGATTAATCCAGGATAAATTCTTAAAACTAAAATTTTAGTGAAAAAGGAGCAGATATAAATGCCGATTACGACACGCAAAGTGAAAACAGGAACATACGAAACATTGATCCATGAAGGTGGAGTGGGCAACAGCGAAACGATCCTCTTCCTTCACGGCAGCGGCCCGGGTGCAAGTGCCAGCTCGAACTGGCAGGATGTGCTGGCGCATTATGCCAACGACTATCATGTAGTGGCACCGGATCTTGTTGGGTTTGGCGAGACGGATCATCCGACAGAATATCCGTCGAATGGTGTTCAATGGATGAACTTGCGAATCGAACAAGTGTTGAACTTGATGGACAGCTTAAATGTCGGAACAGCGCATTTGGTCGGAAACTCACTTGGCGGCGTCATTTCCTTATTCCTTGCGATGGATACGCCAGCCCGCTTTGACCGCATCGTATTGATGGGAGCAGGCGGCGGATTGACTGAACCGACTCCGGAACTCAGCAAACTGGCGAATTTCCATAAAGACCCGACAGCGAAATCGCTGCGCAACTTGTTGAGCTGGTTCCTTTATGACACGACCGGCATGGAAGATAAATTAGATGCCATTGTGGAACAGCGCATGGAAATGTTTAACCGTCCGGAAGTTCTTAGATCTTATGAAGCAAACTTCAAGAACACGCAATTATCAGATATGCTCGTCCCGCCATCTGCCTTGAAACGCATGAAGCATGAATTCCTTTTGATCCACGGCCACCAGGACCGTTTTGTTCCATTAGCGAGCAGCCTGTATGTGATGGATTATCTGGAAAACGCCGAACTGCATGTTTTCAAACGCTGCGGGCACTGGGCACAAATCGAGCAGAAAGAGCAATTTGTTAAATTGACTCATGACTTCTTTGACCGCAATAAAGTACTGAACAAGATTTAATCAATATTATCGAACAGCCAGTCAAATGACAGAAATAGATAAAAAATGATAAGGGGTGTGGCTATATTGACTCAAATGGCGACAGATATTAAAAAGCAACTGGTTGAAAACGGCACAGCGTTGATTCCGAAATTGAGAGACTTGAGTTTTGACATTGACCGCAACAGTGCAATACCGGATGAATTGGTACATGATCTTCAAAAAAATGGCTTATTAAAAGTACTTCGTCCGGAAATCTTCGGAGGGCATCAGACGAATATGCGGACATTCACCGAAGTGGTAACTGAAATTTCACGGGGCAACGGTTCGGCCGGCTGGTTTGTGTCATTGAGCAATATCCGCGATTACATGATCTCTTATGCATTCGGGCAGCAGGCGCTGGATGAAATCTTCGGGCCTGGAGAAGATGTCATTTTGGCCGGGAACTTTAAACCCATTAAATGTGAAATTGAAAAAGCGGATGGCGGCTACTTCATTAAAGAAGCGCAGTGGCCATTCGTATCAGGAAGCCCGCATGCAGACTGGTTTTACTTTGGATTCCCGGTAGCTGATGAAAACGGCGGAATGGAAATGGCGATCATGGTGCTTCCAAGACATGAAGTGACGGTTCTCAATGACTGGAACGTAATGGGATTAAAAGGATCAGGCAGCAATAGTGTTCGAGTGGAAAATGTCTTCCTCCCGGAACACCGCGTATCGCTTGACCGTTTGGCGAGACAAGGCGAATACATGATCGAACCGTTAAAAGATATCCCGCTTTACCAAACGCCTTTCGTTCCATCATTGACCTTGTCAATCGTCGCACCGGCTTTAGGCTTGGCGCAGGCGGCGCTGGACCTTCACATGGAACGTGTCGGAAAAGCGGGAATCGGCAATACTTTCTATAACAAAATGAGCGAAGCGCCGATCACCCACCTGCAAGTGGCGCAAGCACAGTTGAAAATCGACTCTGCTGAACTTCACTTATACCGGGCAGTCGATATGCTCGATGATTACTCAGTGAGAGGGCTGGAGCTAACGATGGAAGAAGGCATTCGCATGAAAGCGGATTTCGGCTACGTTAATCAGCTCTGCAAAGAAGCGGTCGACATACTGACAGAAGCCGCTGGATCAGTGTTCTCTTACAATAACAACTTGTTCCAGCTGGTCTACCGCGATTTCCTGTCGATGCACCTGCACGGTTTCATCACACCATCCAGCTTGATCGAAACTTACGGACGAGTGATGTGCGGACAAGAGCCTAATACTTATTTCGTTTAATGAAACAGAATCGGAATTAAATTTATCTACTATAATTATTAACCAATCATAAGGGGGAAATTCAAATGGCAATTCCAGAAATCGCGAAATTAGGACATTTTGGTTTAGTATCTACAGACCTTGAAAAATCACTGTGGTTCTTTAAAGAAGTTTTAGGACTTGAAGAAACAGAAGAAAAAGACGGGGTGCATTACCTCCGGGCATGGGGCGATTTTGAGCACCATACCTTGACCATTCGTCAAGGCGACGAAGCAAAGCTGGACCATATTGCATGGCGTACGAAAAAACCGGAAGACGTAGAAGGTTTTGCGAAAATTCTGGAAGAGTCGGGCACACCAATCACGTGGAACGAAGAAGGTATAGAAGCTGGACAAGGCAAAGCGTTCCGTTTCAAAATGCCAAGCGGACATACATTGGAAATCTATTATGAAATGGAAAAGACATTGGCGGATCCGAAGAGCCGTTCGGTGCTGAAAAATCAGACACATAAATCATGGGCACGCGGTGTTTCCCCTCGCCGGATCGATCACGTCAACTTGTTGTCATCCTTGCCGGCAAACGAACTGGCGGATTTCCTGATGGACAAATTAGGATTCCAGATGCGCGAATGCGTAGAAGCACCGGACGGAAGTTTGGTTGCAGCCTGGTTGAGTGTTACGGCATTGGTGCATGATGTGGCAGTCAGCCATGATCCAAATGCTGCTTCCACAAATGAAGTTCACCACATTTCCTATTGGTTGGACAATGCACAGGACCTGCTGCGGGCAGCGGATATTTTGAAAGAGAACGGCATCTTTTTCGTCGGACCAGGAAAGCATGGAATTTCGCAAGCAATGTATATTTATGCCATTGACCCGGGCAGCGGTGTCCGAGTTGAAATCTTCACGAACGGTTACTTAATTTTTGAACCGGACTGGGAACCGATCGTCTGGACATTGGATGAAATGGACATCGGCTTTACTTACTGGGGCGACCAGACGGATACTAAAACAGAAAATAATCCAACCATCAAAGCATAAAATATAAAACCGAAAATAGAGGAGGAAATTTCATGGATGATCGTTTATTTAGAGACGCAATGGGAAAATTCACAACAGGAGTCACGGTACTGACAACGGAATTTGAAAACGAGCCAGCAGGAATGACTGCCAATGCATTTATGTCGGTTTCATTAACACCGAAATTGGTAGTTGTTTCAATTGGACACAAAGCGCGCTTTTTGGAAAAAGTAAAAGTGTCGCAAAAGTTCGCAGTAAATATACTGGCAGCAGATCAGGAAAATTATTCAAGAATGTTTGCCGGTCAAATGAAAGACGACAGTAAAATCGAGTTTGCTGAACTTGCCGGACTTCCGGTCGTTCCTAAAGCTTTAGCACAAGTCAGCTGCAAAGTGGTCGCTGAACATATCGAAGGAGACCATACATTATTGATTGGTGAAGTGCTGGATATCCGGTTGGAAGAAGGCAATCCGTTGATTTTCTTCAGCGGCCAATACCATGCTTTAGCAGAAAAAACACCCGTTTTGTAAAAAGGAGGAAAAGGATGGATATTCAAAAAGCAGCAAATCGTTTGGCGCAAGCTGAAAAAGATAAAACACCGATTCCTCCTTTTACATCCTCAGCAGAAGAAATTTCCGTTGAGGATGCTTACCAGATCCAGTTGCTGCAGATCCAGGAAAAGCTGCAGCAAGGAGCTGAAATCAAAGGGTTGAAAATCGGCTTGACGAGCAAAGTGATGCAGGACATGTTCAATGTCAGAACACCTGATTATGGCCATGTTCTTGATTCGATGGTTTACGGTGAAGAAAAAGCCGTCAATATGGATCAATTTATCCAGCCGAAAGTGGAATTCGAAATCGCTTTTATTCTCAAAGAAGATCTTGAAGGTCCTGGCGTAACAGTAGAAGATGTTTTGGCGGCCACCGATTACGTCGTGCCGGCAATTGAAATCATCGACAGCCGCATTGAAAACTGGCAGTTCAAATTTGAAGACACCGTAGCAGATAATGGATCATCAGCGGGTGCGATTCTCGGAACCAAGAGAACTTCTCCAACAGCTGTGGATTTGGCTACAGTTGAAATGACGGTTTACCGCAACGGGGAAGTATTTGATTCCGCTAAAGGTGAAGCGGTCATGGGCCATCCGGCAAAAGCGGTGGCTTGGCTTGCCAATGCTGTAGCGGAATACGGCATTACGCTGCGCGCTGGCTATTTCATCTTAGCCGGTGCATTATCCAAAGCTGTGCCGTTTGAAGCGGATGATGTGTTTAAAGCCGATTTCAGTGAACTGGGTGAAGTCGCCATTTCGTTTGTAAGGGAAGGTGAAAAAGTGTGAGAAAATTAAAGGTGGGCATCATCGGTTCCGGTAATATCGGCACTGATTTAATGTACAAAATCGAACGCAGCGATGCGCTTGAAATGAGTGTTATGGTCGGCATCGACCCTGAATCGGAAGGACTGAAACGCGCAGCAGACCGTGGATATACAGTCGTTGCAGACGGCATTGACGGTTTGATGAAACGCCTGGATTTGGTTGATATCGTCTTTGACGCCACTTCCGCTAAAGCACATAAGCACCATAGCGAGCTATTGGTGGCGGCAGGCAAAAAAGTCATCGACTTGACACCGGCTGCAATCGGGCCGTTTACCGTTCCGACGGTGAATTTAAATGAGCATTTTTCTGAGCCCAATTTGAATATGGTGACTTGCGGCGGCCAGGCGACGATTCCAATCGTCAACGCCATCAACCGCGTAGTGGATGTGGAATATGCCGAAATTGTGGCGACCGTTTCAAGCAAAAGTGCTGGACCGGGCACCCGCGCCAATATTGACGAGTTCACGCGCACCACTTCTAAAGCAATTGAACAAGTGGGCGGCGCCAAAAAAGGCAAAGCGATCATCATTTTGAATCCAGCTGAACCGCCGATTATTATGCGGGATACAGTTCACGCCTTAATCGCTGAAGATGGAAAAGAAGAAGACATTATCGCTTCGATTCATGACATGGTGAAAGACGTGCAAAGCTACGTGCCGGGCTACCGCTTGCGCGGAACTCCGCAATTCGATGGCCGGAAAGTATCGGTCTTTTTGGAAGTGGAAGGGGCAGGCGATTTCTTCCCGCCTTACTCAGGAAATCTGGATATTATGACAGCAGCCGCGGCCAAAGTAGCAAACGAATTTGCGAAACAGCTTGCAGCCGCTGAAGTGTAGGAGGGAAATCGGATGTCACAGCGCTCATTTGAAATATTGGATGTCACTTTGCGCGACGGAAGCCATGCGATGAGGCATGCTATTACGGAACAGCAAGTGATTGATACAGCAAAAGGCCTTGATCAGGCAGGCGTGAATTATTTTGAAGTGTCGCACGGAGATGGCCTGGGCGGTTCTTCGCTGCAATACGGCTTATCGAAAGTGGATGAACTGAAATTGATCGAAGCGGCAGCAAGTGTCTGCAAGACCTCAAAAGTTTCGGTGTTGCTTATTCCTGGAATCGGCATCAAAGAAGATTTGCAGGATGCGGTAAAAGCCGGAGCAAAAATGGTGCGTGTCGCGACGCATGTCACAGAAGCGGACGTAGCTGCGCAGCATATTGCGCTCGGGCGCGAACTGGACTTGAAGACGGTCGGGTTTCTCATGATGGCACATATGGCCTCGGTGGAGAAAATCGTCGAACAAGCCAAGCTGTTTGAAAGCTACGGCGCCGAAGTTATTTATGTCACGGATTCGGCGGGTTATATGCTGCCGCATGAAGTGACAGAGCGCATCAGTGCTTTGAAGCAATCCGTCGACTGTGAAATCGGTTTCCATGGCCATAATAATCTGTCGATGGCAATGGCGAATACCGTAGCAGCAGTCCAAGCAGGTGCTACATATATCGATGGAAGCCTGCGCGCGTTAGGTGCAGGCAGCGGCAACACCCAGACGGAAGTAATGGTCGCTGTGCTTGAACGCCTCGGCTATCAGACGGGCATCGACTTATATTCGATCATGGATGTAGCAAATGATGTAGTGGCTCCTTTCATGCAGCGTCCGCAGGAAATTACCGGATCTAGTTTGATCATGGGTTATTCAGGTGTCTATTCGAGCTTCTTGCTGCATACGCAAACAGCTGCCAAGAAATTCGGCGTCGATGAACGCGATATCCTCGTGGAACTCGGCCGTATGAAAGCGGTCGGCGGGCAGGAAGATCTGATTTATGATGTGGCTCAAAGTTTTGCTGCAAAGCCAGCTCTTTAAGCAACATTCGTGAATAATGGAATCCTATAGGTAAGCAAAACGCTGGGAAGAGAAATCTTTCCAGCGTTTTTTTAGGTTAAGAATAAAGCTTTTTGTTCTTCTTACATTTCGCTTTAGGCGGACGCTTTTCGCGGGGGGCGGCCTAAGCCTCCTCGCTCGCTGGCGCTCCCTCCGGGGTCTCAGGACTCGCCCTATTCCCGCAGGAAGCGAATCATGCAAAAGTAGTTTTGCATGATTCGTTTGCGACGAAGCTAGCGCAGCGATGCAGGAGCACAATGTTTGCCCTCGCCGCCTTCCGCTGCATTCAGCTCTCTTTTGTCACTTTCAGAGACTCTCTAAAAGTGTGACGGTTTCGGAAAGCTCTCAAATGTTTGTGCGTGCTCTTTAGATATGGAGCCAAACAGACTGCTCCTGCGCAAGCTCTTCGCAAAGACTCAGTCTCGCAGGCTTCAGCTAATGTCTTGCCTGCGGGGGCAGCGCGGCGACGAGACAGCCGAGACCCTGTAACGCTCTTTCATGTCTCGAAGCTAGCGCAGCGATGCAGAGACAGAGACAGGAGCAAAGCGGCGAAGCTGCTTGGCGGAATATCGATTAAGAAAGTTCACACTAAAACAGATTCTAAACTTACTCAATATACTTAAGACGCTAGGAAGGAAAAAATATTCGCTATTTTTTAGATCGTAACAAGTTCGAAAATCAAAAACCAACAAAAACCAACGGAAAAATTCTTCGGAATCGAATAATTTCTACTCTAGTATGTAGTTTTTTATTTGTGTAATATTTCAGTATATTCTACAAATTCTTTAAAAGTAATTGTAAACGCATACAAAAGGCGGGGATAAAATGGGCAATCCGGAAATTGCGAAATTAGGCTATGTGGCATTGGTTACTCCAGATTTAGAAAAATCTTTGCATTTCTTTAAAGAAGTGATCGGGCTCGAAGAAACAACGGTCATCGATGGCGTCCATTATTTGCGGGCATGGGGTGATTTTCAGCACCATACTTTATCTATTGAAAAAGGCGACAGCGGCCATGTGAAATATATCGGCTGGCGTACGAAAAATCGGGAAGACGTGGAAGGGTTTAGAGAATTACTGGATCAAGACGGGATACCGGTGGACTACCTGGCTGCTGGAACGACTCCAGGCATTGGCGAAGCCATTCGTTTTAAATTGCCGAGCGGCCACACTTTTGAATTATATTATGATGTTGAACGCCCGGCAGTCGAAGAAAGCCGGAAGTCGATTTTGAAAAACCAGACTTACAAATCGTGGGCTAAAGGTGTGTCACCAAGAAGACTTGACCATGTCAATATCCACACTTCCACAGATGCAGGCATCACCTATGACTTCCTAAAACAATTGGGCTTTAATATGCGGGAGTATTTGCGGGATGACAATGGCGACGTTATCGCCGGCTGGATGAGTGTTACCCAGCTGGTGCATGATATTGCAGTCGCACAAAAACCATTTTTGCCGACGCCGGCGCGCATCCACCACATATCGTATTGGTCGGATGATTCCCAGGATATCTTGAGGGCAGCCGATATTCTCCGCGAACATAATATCGATTTTATCGGGCCAGGCAAGCATGGTATTTCGCAGGCGCTTTACTTATATGTCATGGATCCCGGCAGCGGCTTCCGAGTCGAATTATTCACGGGCGGCTATTTGATTTTTGAACCTGATTGGGAACCGGTGGAATGGACAATGAAAGATCGGGCATTCGGCAATACGTATTGGGGCGATACTGTCCAGGACAAGGAATTGAACAATATCACAATCGAAGCAAAATAAGGAAGAGAGGCGAAACGCTATGAAAACAATCGAGATCAATCACGCCAATTTGCAGCACTGTCAGCAAACGCTTCCGCCGCATGTAATCGCTTTGGGATTTTTTGACGGACTTCATAAAGGACATCGGAAAGTGATTGAAACAGCCCGAAGAAAAGCGGATGAACTGGGCTTGCCTTTATCGGTCATGAGTTTTTTCCCGCATCCGAAGAGCGTGTTGTCAAAAGGGCAAAAAAGAGTCGAGTATCTTATGCCATTGGAAAAAAAGCAGCAGAGGCTAAAAGAGCTGGGCGTCGATTATTTCTTGATTGTTGAATTCAGTTTGGATTTCGCTTCTCTTTCTCCTCAATTATTCGCTGAACAGTATTTGGCAGGGCTTGGAGCAAAGCATGTGGTTTGCGGCTATGACTACACTTATGGTTTCAAAGGAGCCGGCAATGTCAACACGCTTTATGCACATGGCGATGGCAATTATGGCGTTACCGAAGTTGCAAAAGTCGATCTTTGCGGCGACAAAATCAGTTCAACCCGAATCCGTGAAAGCCTGGCAGTAGGGGATATCGAATTTATCCAGAACCTGCTTGGCGAACCTTACACGGTGGAATGGTGTCCGGAGAATGGATTATTGCCGCAATATACTTTGCCGGCTCGCGGCGAATATGTCGCCACGGTGAAATGCCATGACCGGGAAATCGTAGGCATTCTGCAAGTGACAGCTGACCAGCAAATCAATTTCAACCGAGTTGGTTTTATCTCCGATCGGATGATGACAATCAAATGGCATAAAGAAGTGGAAGAAACTGCTTTCAGTTTAATGACTTAATGACAAAGGATGGTTGGATGTCAAAGAACAAACAATTCAAAGCGCTGCTTCAGCAGCCAAATGCATTTATTTTGCCAGGAGCATATGACGGCATGACGGCGCGTTTAATAGAAGAATCAGGATTTCCCGCCATTTATGCGACAGGAGCTGGAATCTCGAATGCTCAGCTTGGCTGGGCGGATGTAGGGTTAACGGCTGTCACAGAAATTGCGGACGTGGTCAGCCGGATGTCGGACGTCACGAATGTGCCGATTGTCGTTGATGGCGATACCGGATTCGGTAATGCCATCAATTTAATGCGCACCGTGAAACAGCTCGAACGGGCCGGCGCTTCCGCTATCCAGTTTGAAGATCAAGTGGCGCCGAAGAAATGCGGCCATTTTGGCGGGAAGCAAGTCATTTCAAAAGAAGAGATGATCTACAAAATTAAGGCGGCAGTGGATACACGGAAAGACGATAATCTCTCCATCATTGCACGGACGGACGCTTTGGCTGTGTACGGTATGGGCGAAGCGCTGGATCGGGCAAATGCTTATAAAGAAGCTGGCGCTGATGTGATTTTTGTGGAAGCGCCGACAACCATCGCGCAATTGATGGAAATTACCGCAAACGTACCCGATATTCCGCATATCATCAATATGGTGGAAGGTGGCAGTACGCCGCTTGTATCGCTGGAGGAAGCGGAGGAAATGGGCTTCCAAATCATGCTTTGCGCCAATACGGTGCTGCGCTCCGCCATTAAAGGGATACAGGAAAGCTTGCGTGTCTTAAAGCAGGAGCGATCGCAGCAAAATATCCACGATTTGATCTGTACATGGGAAGAAAGGCAAGAACTGTTTAAGCTTAAGCAAATCAAGCAATGGGAAAAAGAGTACCTTGAATTTGATAGAGCAGAGGAGGCGCCGAAACGATGACAAGAGAAGTGGATTATGATATCGCCATTATTGGCTGTGGAGCTGCAGGTACAGCAGCGGCTTTGTCAGCGGCGGAAAAAGCGAAAGAACAAAACAAGAATATCAGAATCGCCATTATTGAACGGGCCGATTTTGACAACCGCGGCGGCAATTCGCGTTGGACAGCCGCTTATATGCGAATGGAAAACATCGATCAGCCAGCAGCAAACTTCAAAGAAGATATGCTCGCTTTTTCGGATAATTTTTCTGACCGTGCGTACATTGAGACTTTATATGATGAAGCTGGGCCTACATTGCGCTGGGTTGAATCGAAAGGCGTCGAATTCGGTTATTTGCCGACAATGTTCTTAACTGCTTCAAAACCTCGGCTATTGCCGGTTGGCGGCGGACGCGCTTTAATCGATACGCTGTCGCTGCGCGCACGGGCGCTGAATGTTGAAATTATTTATGAAGCGACAGCCTGGGACTTGAAACTCGATGAAGAAGGTGCTGTTGAAAGCCTGAAAATCCGAGTCAAAGGCGGAGAAAGTCTGGCACTAAAAGTGAATTCCGTTATTTTGGCAGCTGGCGGCTTCCAAGGCAGCCAGGAAATGATGGCCCAGTATATCGGCCGGGATGCTCATAAGATTCCGCCGGTTGCGGAAGGTGGCTATTACAATAAAGGCGAAGGGATCCGTATGGCGCAGCAATTAGGAGCTAAAGGAACCGGCCAGTGGGATTCGTTCCACGCCGAACCGGTCGACCCACGCAGTAAACGCGAAGAAGCAGGCGTCATGACTTACCCATACGCCATTCTGGTGAACCAGCGCGGAGAACGCTTCACCGATGAAGGGGAAGCGACAATCGACGAGCAGTACGAAGCCGTGGCGCGAAAAATCTTCTATGATCAGCCTGGCCATATCGCCTATATGATTACGGATCAGAAAATGTATGATATCCCGAATTACGAGGAAGCGCTGCAAACCGAACAGCCGCCGATTGTTTCTGATACGATCGAGGGCTTGGCAGAGCAGTTGAACATCAAACCGGAAAACTTGAAAAAAACGGTCGAAGAATTTAACAAAGCTGTGCAGCCTGGACAATTCTTATGGAATGTAAAAGACGGCAAGCAGGCAGTCGGCATTGAACCGCCAAAATCCAACTGGGCGATTCCGATTGATCAAGGTCCTTTTATCGCTTATCCAATCGTCTGCTGCAATGTTTTCACCAATGGCGGAATCGCTACGGATATCCATGGCCGCGTCGTTTCCAATGACAACGAACCGATTCCGGGATTATACGCAGCTGGAGAAATGACCGGTCTGTATTACGGCAAATATCCAGGCGGCACATCCGTGCTGCGCAGCCTCGTGTTCGGAAAACGTGCAGGAGAGCATGCGGTTCAGTATATCGCTTCAACGGTGAAAACTTATTCGTAACATAAGGAGGTGAAGCATATGTTAACAGGAAAAGTGGCATTCGTTACAGGCGGCGGCCGGGGAATCGGCCGTGAAACAAGCCTGCTGCTGGCTTCTTACGGAGCCAATGTGGCAGTTTGTGCCAGAAGCGAAGAAGAATGCAAGGAAGTCGTCCAGGCAATCGAAGAGCAATACGGCTTAGAAGCCATTGCAGTTACTTGCGATGTCGGAGATGAACAAGCAGTAGACCGGGCAATTGAACAAGTGAAACAGCGCTTCGGGAAAATTGACATTTTGATCAACAATGCCGGAGTTATGAGCATGAAGCCGATCACGGAACTGTCCGTCGAAGAATGGAAATGGGTCCATGACATCAATGTCCATGCACCGTTTTATTTAAGCAAAGCGGTCGTTCCGGAAATGATCGAAAGAAGAGAAGGCGTCATCATTAATATTTCTTCTATTTGGGGCACAAAAGGCGGACCGAACCGCAGCGCCTATATTTCATCCAAACATGCCATTATCGGATTTTCAAAAGCATTAGGCGAAGAGTTGAAGCCTTATGGGGTCCGGGTAAACGCCGTTTGTCCTGGTCCGGTCGATACGCAAATGATGGCGGTGCTTGGCGCCGGAGTAAACAAATCCAGCTGGCTGCAGCCGATTGATATCGCGCACGTCATCGTTGATCTTTGTTTACCGAAAATGAAAGCCGTCACTGCTTCTTCGATTGAAGCGTTCGGATACGGCCAGCCGGTCGCAGTTTCACAACAATAAAACTAAAAGGGGTAGATTAAAATTAGCGAATTCATCACAGCAATCGAGTCGAAAAACATTAGCCTGGCATTAGCCACAAAATTACTGGAAGCAGCAGCAGAAAAAGGCAAGGAAATGGGCATACCGTTCAGCATCGCCATCGTGGACCGTGTCGGTAACTTGAAAGCTTTTTCGGCAATGGACAATGCACCTGTATTGAGCCTGGATATTGCACAGAACAAAGCGTTCTCTGCAGCAACGTATAACCGTGCCACTCATGAATGGTACGACCGTTTGAAAGACGATCCACCCCTTTTGCATGGCTTGGTCCATACAGAGCGTCTAGTGATTTTCGGTGGCGGTTATCCAATCAAAATCAACGATGAATTGATTGGCGGCATCGGTGTCAGCGGCGGCCATTACTCTCATGATATGCAAGTATGCGAAGCGGCTTTAGAAGTGTTAAGCGAATTGTCTTCAAAGGTAGTGTAAAGCCTATGCAAGATACTTATAACTTGATCATTGTCGGTGCCGGTATGGCTGGCTTATGTGCAGCGGCGGAAGCAGCTGCACAAGGAGCTTCTGTTTTGGTGCTTGAGAAAGAGAAAGATTTTGGGGGGAGTTCATTGCTCAGTGGACGCTATATGGCGTTCGCCGGAACCGATCTCCAGAAACAAGAAGGCATCGACGATAAATCAGAATTTCTGGTTGAAGATATGCTCGCTGTCGGCGAAGGAAAGAACGAAATTGAATTGGTGGAAGCCTATGGCGAACACCAATTTGAAACTTATGAATGGCTCGTTTCCACTGGGGTCCAGTTCCATAAAGTCCAGGCAGTAAGCGGCCACAGTGTTCCGCGGGGCCACACCATTACGCCGCAGCAGGCTATTACCGCTTTGTATGAGGCGGCAGCAGCATCCGGAACTGTGGAATTTAGAACAGGAGCGGTCGTCAAGCGTCTGCGTAAAGATGAAAATGAGCGTGTTTCACAAGTGGTTTTTGAACATGCCGGCAAGACAAAAACAGCATCAGCTGAGAACGCTGTATTGCTCACTTCAGGCGGCTTTTCGAAAAGCGAGGAATTGCTTGAGAATTTTGCGCCGCAATTAACCGGTGCCATTCGCATCGGCGGCAAAGGGAATGTCGGAGACGGCATCAAACTGGCCAGCGAACAAGGTGCATGGCTGCGTGATTTCCCTTATTTAAAAGGGACATATGGCTTTCATCCAACCGCAGACGGTCCCAGAAAATCGCAGGCATTGGCGTTTTATAAAGGCGCCATCATCATCAATAAATTTGCAGAGCGTTTCGTTAATGAATCGATTTCTTATAAGCTGATTGGTACGGAGGCTTTGCTGCAGCCGGAACGAATCACTTATCAGATTTGGGATCAGCCTATTATGGACCAAGGCGTTCCAGGCGATGCTCTTTACGATTTCGAAAAGCTATTGGCTCTCGGATTGATTGAAAAAGCGGAAACGCTGGAGGAGCTTGCAGAAATCATTCAAGTTCCTGCTGAAAAGCTGAAAACCACTGTTAAGGAATATAATAGAGATATCCAAAACGGCGGAGACCAGAAATACGGCCGCACTACCTTAACGCATCATTTCGGAACACCAACACCGATCCACAACGCACCGTTTTACGCAATGCGGACAACAGTGGCGATGCTTGCGACGTATGCGGGCGTCAGTGTCGACAAATCCGCCCGCGTCTTGAATGCGTTCAATGAACCGATTGAAGGCTTATACGCTGCCGGCGAAATTGCGGGCGGATTTCACGGTGCGGGTTATATGACAGGAAGTTCACTCGGCAAAGCCGCTATTTTTGGCAGGATAGCCGTTCAAGCCGCATTAAAAAAACAGGCTGTTCTTTAGGGGGACTGAGGGTTTTGAAAATTTGGCATCAGAGTTTGACGTCTATTGAACAAGTGCCGGCTTATCGGGATGCGGTCATCAGCCACATCCAGAAAGTGGCACGGCCGGATGTGGAAGTTGTGCTTCACGGCATGGCAAGTGAAACGTATCCGAGCGATTATCCAGGCCATTTTATCACTTATGCTTATTTGCAGAACTTGCATAAAGAGCAATTTATCCGCAATGCGTTAATTGCGGAAAGCGCCGGCTACGATTGTATGTTTATCGGCACTATTCCGGATGTCGGTTTGCTTGAGGCACGGACATTGGTTGATATTCCGGTGATTGGATATGGGCAGGCTTCTTTCCATATTGCCTCCATGCTCGGGGACCGCATCGGCATCGTAAATTTCCTGGAGCCGCTGGCGGATCAATTGCGCAGCAATGCGGAACGCTACGGCCTTGGCAATAAATTAGGGCCGATCGTCCAGACTTCCATCGGTTTCTACGATGTACTGGCAGGCTTTGAAAATCCACAGCCGGTCATCGACAGCTTTATCGCAAGTGCGGAGAAAGCAATCGCTCTTGGCGCTGATGTGATCGTACCTGGCGAAGGGCCATTGAATGTCTTTTTAGCTGCACATGGGATTTCCCGGATCGGCGATGTGCCGGTTGTGGATTCTTTTGCAGCGGGAATCAAGATGTGTGAAAGCTTAACAGACCTTAAAGTGAATTCAGGCGTAACGCTTACCCGCAAAGGGTATTTCAATGCAAAGCCGCCAGAAGACGCAGTGAAAAAACTGCGTGCGTTCTACAACCAGGAAAGCGATATTCATGCCGGCCTGGATTACGGCCTATCTGTTAAAGCGGGCGTCAATATCTGACTTTGCAGAAATGCCTCCGGCTCCTGGCCGGAGGTTTTTTTGTTATGTGCCTCTGTCAAAAAAATAAATGAGAATTATATCTAAATATTTCGTATAATTCGTATAAGCATTTATTTATTATGCTTTGCGAAAAGGGATGGGAAAAAGTTCTGGAGTTTTGTTCTTAGAGACCACTATGGCTACAAGGGGGATTTTCATGAGAAAACTGGAAACATTTGATCAAAGTGAAGATAAAAAAATCTCGACGACTTCTGCCACTTTCGGGTTATTAAGAAAAGAATTGATTGAAAACCTGGGAGTTCAGCGCGCAAAATCATTTTTGCTTCGATATGGTTGGAATCTGGGGAAAGCCCATGCAATAGATGTTCTGAAAGTCGGCGGCACGACCGAACAAATGCTGGAAAAAGCAGGGGCATTGCATTATGAAACCGGGCAAATATCCCGTCTGGTATCCAAGCGTGAAGTGATTTTGGATGAGCACGGGGAAGTAGCACGAATTTCAGCTTGCGGAGAATGGATGGATTCTTTTGAAGTGGCGGAACATGTGAAAAACCACGGGATTTCAGATTGCCCTGTCTGCCATACGTTGACAGGTTTTGGGAGCGGTTTCACTTCAACGATTACGGGCCGCCGCGTTTTTCTACGGGAAATAGAATGCCGAGGCAAAGGGGATGCCACGTGCACGTTTGAAATGAAGCTGGAAGAGGATTGGGACATTGAGGAAATGAAAGAAGAAATCCAGTTGTACCAGGAAAGCCGGTTTATCGATGAACTCAATTATACGTATGAACAATTGCTCGACCGGAAAAATTTCATTGAAAAAGCATCTGCTTTCCATGACACGTTGACGACAAGATTATCCGACGGCGACTCGATTGAAGAAATGATCAGCACCATTTATGACGCTTTGAATATTCCGGTCTCGATTGAAGACTTGAATTTCCATCCGAGAGTATACCGGGGAATTGATGAGATCCAGTATAAAACCTTCAGCGAAGATTTCTTGAACTCCATCAATAAAACAAAAAGCGGGAAAATCCTTTATTCGTCGTATGACCAGACCTTTGTAATAAAAGGAAAGGTCCATAAACGGCTTGTATCGCCCATTATCGTCCAGAAAAAGCCGATCGGCTATATCACTTTTTTCTATTTGGACAAAGATGCCGAAGCGGAAAACGAAACCATGTTTATCCAGCGCGCAGCGACTTCAGCAGCTCTTTACTTTTTGAATGAGAAAACCAGCCTGGAAGCGGTGGAAAACATCAAAGCCTACTTCTTTGAGCAATTGCTGCAAAAACAGTATTCCTCAGTTCCAAGCATTGTCTACCGGGGATACTATATGGGCATCGATTTAAAAGAGCCATTTTTCATTGCCAGTTTAAAATGTACTTCTGAACATCTGGATGTCACAAAAGTGGAGCTCCTCGACCAAATCATTCAGTCGATCACGCGCTATTTGGAAATGCAAAGCTATAAGATTCTGATTACCGAATACGAAGGTTCGATTGTCATGCTGCTGCCGAAAGTGGAGCGGCTCAACTATATGCTGGAAAATATCCTCAAGCACTTAAGCCATGAACACCGCCATATTGCTTTCCAAGTCGGCATGAGCAGCCAGCATGAAACCATCGAGACGATCGATGAAGGTGTGGAAGAATCGAGAGTTGCGCTGCGCTTGAATACAGCCGACAAAATCGCCACTTTTGAAGAAGTCAGCATCATCGGTTCGTTGATCAATTCAAAAAATATGCTGACCATCCGACGCATCGCCAAAAAAGAATTAAATCCGATTTTCGAACTGAAAGACCATAAGCGAGACGAATTGTTGAAGACGCTTTATGTGTTCTTGCTGAACGGCGGAAACCTGCAGCAATCGATCAGCGATTTATCTCTGTCGATGAGTGGGCTGATGTACCGCATCACGCGCATTGAAAAATTGCTGGACAAAGATTTACGCAATCCAGCTGTGGCCTATGAGCTTCTATTGATGCTGGACGCATTAAAGATTCTCGGCGATATTGATGTATAGAACTTCCCAGCTGCCAACTGTATGCAAGAGGCCATCCAGAAAAGTCTTTTCACTGACTTTTTTGGATGGCTTCCTTTTATATTCTGTATTTAAAAAGACAGTATTATTAAGGTCGTTCGGTCGCTTAGGGCGTGGCTCCCGCAAGAAGCTTAGCACAAACCGCTAATCTTCTTGCTAAAAAACCTTCTGCTCCTGCACCGCTGTGCTAGCTTCGTCGCAAAGGAAATGCCCCAAACTACTTTTGAGGCATTTCGTTGCCTAGCCCTTTGACGCGCCTCTCTTGGTGAGGTTTTCTTTAAGACGTATGAAATGATGTGACTATATATTATAGAAGAAAATGATAATACTTTGTGACGCGGCGTACCGCCGCATTGCTTTTTGCATAAGGTATGTTAGTCGAATACATAATTTAATCAGTAGATATTTCATAGAAAGCCAAAGCAAATTTGCTCTCTATTATTAATGAGCTTACCCAGTGTAGGCGCGTCCAGGGGCGAGACGGAGCAATGAGACGAGTGCTTTTCTTGGCTCATCGCGGGAGTCCTGCCCTAAGCGGCCGAAGCGGTATACACAATGACTCCATTTAAATTCAATCTCTTACTACTCATGCGCATTTATTAAAAAGAATTAACGGAAAAATGATGGAAAAGAAGATTCTCAAGAAAAAAACTAATAGTTTTTATTGGAAAAAGTACGGAAATCGAATGGTTTTTCATCTTTAATTAATTCTGAAATTTCTTTAAATTGAGTATAGAAAGAAAATGATGCAGAGGAGTGGAACGAATATGAATCCTGTAATCCAACATGAAAGCAAAGTCGACGTGGTAGCAGCGGCAAAATCGCTGATTCCGTCTTTGAGAGAACGCGCAAAAGAAACGGATGAAATCGGCCGTATTCCTGAAGCGACGATGAATGAATTGAAAGCATTGGGATTGTTTAAAATGCTTCGCCCTAAACGCTATGGCGGGCAGGAACAGAATATGCGTACTTACAGTGAAGCAATTGTTGAGATTTCAAAAGGCTGTGGGTCTACTGGCTGGATCGTGGCACTGTGTGCCATACGTGAATTGATGGTGGCCGAGTCATTCAGTGAGAAAACGCATAAAGAAATATTCGGGCAAGATGAAGACGATGTGCTTTTTGCAGGAGTTTACGAACCGCGCAAATGCATCGCCAAAAAAGTGGACGGCGGCTATTTGATAGAAGAAGGGTTCTGGATGTTCTGCTCAGGATCTCAACACGCCACATGGGGATATTTCGGCATGCCAATCCTAAATGACGAAGGCAAGATGGTTGACCAGGTGTTGATGACGCTTCCATTCAGCGAAATGGAAATCATGGATGACTGGAATGTAATGGGCTTGAAAGGAACAGGCAGCAATAGTGTGAAAATGCATAATGTCTTTGTTCCAGATCACCGCTGTACATCGTTCGTCAAAGCGCTTGACGGGAATTTTGAATCTGCCCATTTGCGTGATATTCCGCTTTATCATACAGCGCTTTTCCCGGCATTGATTTTGTCGCTTGGTTTGCCAGGAGTGGGAATGCTGCGTTCAGCAATGGAATTTTTCAAACAAGGTTTGCCGAATCGACGAGCAGCACATATGGGTGTCGAATTTATTAAAGATGCGGCAAGCACACACTCCATTATAGCGGAAGCGGAATTGAAAATTGAAACGGCAGAGATGTTCTACTTTAAAGTCGCAGATGATTTGGATGCCAGCGCACAAGCAAAAGAATACATGGGCCGCCATGCTCGCGTGAAAACGTTAGCGGATATCGGCTATGCCAATCAATTGTTGAAAGAAGCGATGGATTTACTGATGTCAGCAAGTGGATCCGGTTTTGCGTATAACGGACATCCAATGCAGCGAATCCTGCTCGATTTTCTGGTTTTGCACTCTCACCGTTCTTTATCGCCGATCATTACAAAAGAAAACTTCGGACGGGTATTGGCAGGGCTCGAATCGAATGCAATCCGTTATTAATACTTTGAAATGTACACGCTTACAAAAAACAATTGGTTAAAGGAGGTTTTACGGTGAAACCTGAAATTGCAAAACTGGGTTATATTTCATTGGTATCGGCCGATTTGGAAAAGTCGCTGATATTCTTCAAAGACGTAATCGGTTTGGAAGAAACTGAAGAAAAAGACGGGGTCCATTATTTGCGGGCATGGGGAGACTTTCAGCATCATACCTTGTCCATTGAACAAGGGGACCGCGGCTATGTAAAGCATATCGGCTGGCGCACCAAGAAAAAAGAGGACGTCCAAGGCTTTAAAGAGCTTCTGGAAACGAACGGTGTGGCAGCAAGCGATGTAGAAGCCTGGAAAACGCCGGGCATCGGAGCATCCATTGCATTTCAAGTGCCAAGCGGCCATACCTTCCACTTTTACTATGATGTGGAGCGGCCGCCGGTGGATGAGCATCGCCGTTCCGTACTGAAAAATCAGACGTATAAATCCTGGGCAAAAGGGGTGTCGCCTCGCCGGCTGGATCACGTCAATCTCCATACTTCGGCAGATTCATCCGACACTTATTCCTTTATGGAAAATATACTCGGGTTTAAAATGCGTGAGTTTTTAGCGAACGATGCGGGAGATGTACTGGCTGGCTGGATGAGCGTTACGCAATTAGTGCACGACGTGGCGCTCGTTTCACGGCCGGAAACTCCGACGAAAGCGCGTCTGCACCATATCTCTTACTGGCTGGACGACTCACAGGATATTCTGCGCGCAGCTGATATTCTGCGGGAACATAATTTTGAATTCGTGGGTCCTGGAAAACATTCCATTTCCCAAGCCCTGTACTTATATGTAACGGATCCAGGTAGCGGCTGCCGCGTAGAATTGTTCACGGGCAGTTATTTGATATTCGAACCTGACTGGGAGCCAATCCATTGGCATGAAAGTGAACGTGCTTTCGGCAATACGTATTGGGGCGACAGCATCACAAACAAAGAGCTTGTAAAAGAGACGATTGAGGCATTGTAAAGAAAATGTTACAAGCTAAACCTTGATTCAACCCTTTTAAGAGAGAAATCATCAAAAAGCTATCTAAGTAATTCTCTCTCTTTTAAAAAGCTTCTCCAGCGAAGGCGCGTCCACGGGCAAGGCGAAGCAAGAAGACAGATAATCTGCCTGGCTTCTTGCGGAAGTCCTGCCCAAAGCAGCCGAAGCGTTATATAAAAGGATAATTCTTAATTTCAATTTATATCGACAATAGAAAGGGGCAAAAAAATGACTTTATTGACAAATACCGTGACACAGGAAATTGTTCAAACAGAGAATTTTGCTACTTATTTAAACCGTTCAGGCGAACAGAACACGGAGACGATTTTGTTCTTGCACGGTTCAGGTCCAGGAGTGACTGCTTTCGCCAACTGGCGGAGAGCGCTTGAAGAAGTGGGAGAAAACTTTCATTGCTTGGCGCCGGACCTCTATGGTTTTGGGAAAAGCAGCCATCCGGATGTACCGCTGAAAAATCGCCAGCAATGGACGGATCAATGGGTCAAGCAGACAATTGAACTGCTGGATCACTTGAAACTTGAAAAAGTGCATGTGGTCGGCAATTCCCTGGGCTGCTCGATTGCTCTTGAATTATTGCTTGAATACCCGGAACGTTTTGAACAAGTGGTATTGATGGGGCCTGGAGGCACGCCTAATACCAAATTGAGTCTTGAGCTGGCACGGGCAAAAGGTTTTTACGACAATCCTTCCAAAAAGAAATTGAAGCAGATCATGAGCTGGTTTGTTTATGACGAAAAAGAGATGCAGCCGGTCATCGACAGCATTCTGGATGTCCGCTACGAAACAGCGATGCAGCCGGAAGTGCACCGCTCGAACGATTCGATTTTCTCGACAGCTGCTGTTCCGGTGCCGGTTGTGGCGCTGAACCGCATCGAGAACGAAGTGCTTCTGGTCCATGGCTTGAACGATAAAGTTTGTTCAGTCGAGTCAAGTTATTATTTAGCCCAGCATTTGAAAAATGCGCAGCTGCATGTTTTCGGACAATGCGGGCATTGGGCACAGCTTGAAAAGAAAGACAGTTTCCACGAACTCATCCAATCATTCTTTAACAAGAAAATATAAGAAATGGGAAGTGGCCATATGGAATCCAGAACTGATACCCAATATGAAACGGATGTGGTGATTATAGGGGCCGGCAACGCGGCAATGTGTGCAGCTCTGGCTGCGCAGGAACAAGGCGCGCGCGTCATGGTCCTTGAAAAGTCGCCTGAAAAAGAAAAAGGCGGCAATACCACATACACCCATGGTTCGATTCGTTTTGCGTATAACGGAACAGAAGACATACAGGCGATCATCCCGGATCTTGAAGAAGAGGATCTCAGTATGACGGATTTCGGAAGTTATAGTGAAGAGGAGTATTATGAAGACCTTTGCCGCATGACCAATTACAAGACTGATCCTGAATTAGCTTCGATTCTAACGGGTGAAAGTTTTGAAACGATGAAGTGGCTGACACAGCACCACATTAATTTCATTCCCATCTACGGCCGGCAAGCTTTTAAAATCAATGGCATTTTCAAGTTTTGGGGCGGCATGATCCTGGAATCAGTCGGCGGCGGCCATGGATTGGTTGAAGCGCTTCATAACGAAGCAACACGCCAAGGCGTCCAAATTTTATACGATACGATGGCAGTTGAATTGCTGCAAGACGACGACGGGATTCAAGGCGTCAAAGTGAAAGAGCAAGGGCGCAGCAAAATCATCCGTGCAAAAGCAGTTGTCATGGCTTCTGGTGGTTTCCATGCCAATGTTGAAATGCGCACCAAATACCTCGGTCCTAAATGGGATGTTGTCCATACGCGGGGCAGCCGCTACAATACGGGTGAAGGCATCCAGATGGCTTTGGATATCGGCGCGCTGTCAGCTGGCAACTGGTCGATGGCGCATGCCGTGACGGGAGACCGTTACTTGCCTGATTTTCAAGAGGGTTTCCAGCGGCTGAGCTATCCTTTCGGCATCTTAGTTAATACGGACGGCCAGCGCTTCTTGGATGAAGGCGCCGATTTCCGGAATTATACGTATGCCAAATACGGCCGCTTGATCTTGGAACAAAAAGACAATTGCGCTTGGCAGATCTTCGACGGCAAAGTTTCTCATTTGCTGCGCGAAGAGTATAAAGGCAAACAAGTGACGAAAGTGAAAGCGAACTCGCTTGAAGAACTAGCCGCTAAAATGGAAGGCGTCAATAAAGAAAAATTCCTCAAGGAAATTGCTGAGTACAATGCAGCAATCGATGAAGCAGTGCCGTTTAATCCGAACGAAAAAGACGGCCGGGGAACGGAAGGGCTTGAGGTGCCTAAGACCAATTGGGCGAACCGCATCGACACTGCTCCGTTTGAAGCCTATGCCGTAACTTGCGGCATCACGTTCACATTCGGCGGATTGAAAATCAACGAACAGGCAGAAGTCCAAAACACGATGTACCAGAAGATCAACGGTTTGTATGCTGCCGGTGAAGCGGCTGGGGGATTGTTCTACGATAATTACCCAGGCGGCGCAGGATTGATGGCGGGGGCTGTATTTGGAAAAATTGCGGGTGAACAGGCTGCCCAATATGTGAAAACTGAAGTGGCTGAAAAAGTTTAATTTTCTTCGTGAAATTTTATTTGTAAAACGCGTTCTGGAATTCTCTTTGCTGAGATTCCGGAACGCGTTTTTTTATTGGCAAAGGGTATTGCAATAAAAGGAAGTGACAACTTCTCTTTATTAGAACTGACGATCAAACTTTGTTAGGGTTAGATTATGTATTTGATTATGGAAGACTAGTGTAAAGAAGAACGTTGCAGTCATAAGCTTTAAAGGAGTGGAGTTTACCATGAACAAAGAGCAACCGGAGTTACAAGTTAAATCGAAGAAACTTATCGAGGTAGATGGATTGAAATTTAAAGACTTGAACGGCGATGGGAAACTGGATCCTTATGAGGATTGGCGGCTGAGCCCTAGAGAACGCGCAGAAAACTTGGTAACATTGATGAATTTGGATGAAAAAGTTGGGATGATGCTTATCAATTCCCGCCAGATGGGGCTTACCCAAAAAGATAAAAGCAAGACAAGCCATAATGGGGTGTTGGATGAAGCAATTGTAGAAGAAAGTGAGAATATTTTTGCGGCTACAAAAATATATGGGACTTCTCATACAATTGAAAAAATGCATTTGCGGCATTTTATACTAAGAGACAATTGGGGCCCAGCCGAGACGGCGGAATGGGTCAATACGATGAATGAAGTCTGCGAAAGCACGCGCTTGGGCATTCCTTGCTTAATCGCATCCAATTCACGCAATGAACATGCAGAACCTGTTTTTGGCATGAATGACGCGTCAGGGATTTTTTCTACATGGCCCGGAACACTGGGCCTTGCTGCAGCCGCTAAAGGAGACATGAAAAAAGGCGGCGATGCGTCGCTGATCAGCCAGTTTGCTGAAATTGCTCATGATGAATGGGACGCTGCCGGTTTAAGGAAAGGCTATATGTATATGGCGGATACGGTTACAGATCCACGATGGCAGCGGATTTACGGTACGTTCGGCGAAGATCCGGTATTTATATCCGACGCGATTGGGCGTATCCTCAGAGGTTTTCAAGGGGATAAGCTTGGAAAGCACAGCATAGCGATGACCACGAAGCATTTTCCTGGCGGGGGGCCAAGAGAGAATGGGTTTGATCCGCATTATGAAGAAGGAAAATGGAATTTATATCCGACGCCTGGAAGTTTGGAAAAGTATCATTTGCCGCCATTCCAAGCTGCGGTTGAGCATGGAACTTCGTCCATCATGCCTTATTATTCAATTCCAAGCATTGATAAAAGCGCTGGCCAGAAACTTGGAGGGGAAGACATTCCTTTTGAAGAAGTAGGCTTTGCATTCAACCATTACTTTTTAAACGATATTCTCAGAGGCAAATTAGGTTTCAAAGGCTATATCAACAGTGACAGCGGCATTATCAATAAAATGCCTTGGGGCGTCGAAGAGCTAAGTGAAGCTGAACGTTTTGCGAAAGCAGTCAATGCCGGGACTGATTTAATCGCCGATACCAATGATATTGAAAATCTTAAGTCAGCTGTCGTAAAAGGCTGGATCAGTGAAGAGCGGATCAATGAAGCGAATACGCGCCTGTTGACGGAAATGTTCACATTGGGGCTGTTTGATGACCGGACATATGTATCGCCGGAATATGCTACTGCAGTAGTGGAAACACCGGCCCACTGGGAAGCGGCTTATGAAACCCATAAAAAGTCGGTTACAGTTTTGAAAAATCAGCAGGAAACTTTGCCGTTGACAGCGGCAAAGCTGGACGGCAAAAAGATCTATGTGGAGGTTTTTCATAAAGATCCAGAACGGGCGGCGATTTATACCGCAAAAGCTCGAAAAGAAGGCGAGGAGTTAGGGAAACTGTCGCTGACGGAACATTTCAGCGAAGCGGATGCCGCAATTTTGTTTTTGCATCCGATTTCCGGCGCCTATTTCTCTGCAACTCCCGGGCTTTTGGAACTCGATCTATGCGAAAAAAAGACAGTGAAAGCTCTGGACGGCACAGACTATGAAGAAACGACTTTGACCGGTATGGACCGTTTGAAAGATATTGTTGCTGATTTGCATGGCCGCGGCGGCAAAGTAATTATGAGTGTGAATATCACCTTGCCTTGGATACTAGAAAATGTTGAGCCTTTGGCGGATGCCTTGATTGCTGGCTATGACACGTTCTATAAGGCGCAATTTGAAGTTATTGCAGGAAACAGCCAACCAGCAGGTGTTTTGCCATTGACATTGCCAGCCAGTGAAACAGTTATTGCTGTAGATGAAAAAGGCAATTGTGTTTCAAGAAATGACGTGCCAGGCTACGACAAAGACCTCTATATGCCGGAAGGGCTTACCTACGCTTACGAAGACAACGATGGCAATATTTACAAGCTAGGTCACGGCTTATCTTATAACTGAATTTAGTATGTATAGCTAGACAGATTAACGAAGCTTCTTTCAATAAAAGCAGGAAGTGTGAAGAAAAGAGAGCTTAACTCTAAAACAAGGCAAATAAATTGTAATATAACTTATGAACGCGTAGAGTTTTACTTAATAGCTTAATAAAAGGTCAGCTTTTAAGTTCAAAATAAACCGCTTGGGAATTTAAACTCTATAAATAAAGGCGGTTTAGAGAAAACGACATTGGGATACCGGTTTCTCTGGTTTATGCAAATGATGATTCAGTTTAAATACATTGTTTTAAAGTTACTATAATATAGTTTTTGTTTTAATAAACTTCTGAAAAATGAAAGGTGGTTTCCAATATGGCTTTAAAAGTCAAAGTGTATTCAGACTATGTGTGCCCATTTTGTTTCTTGGCAGAACAACCGTTAGCGGAAGCCATTAAAAATAAAGACATCGAAGTAGAATGGATGCCGTTCGAGTTGCGGCCTGCACCCAATCCTACTCTGCGCCCTGAAGACGACTATCTGCAAACAACTTGGGCACATTCTGTATTTCCTATGGCAGAAAATATGGGAATCGATATCGTCTTGCCCGATGTGTCACCGCAGCCGCATACCCATTTGGCGTTTGAAGGCTATCAGTATGCTAAGGAAAATGGGAAAGCTGCCGCATATAATGAGCGTTTGTTAAAAGCCTTTTTCCAAGAGGGACTGGATATCGGGGATAGTGTGATATTGACGAAGCTTGCAGGAGAAGTTGGATTGGATGAACAACAGTACCGTGAAGCTTTGGAATTTCGGAAATACAAAGAAGCACATCAACTAGCTTTAAAGCAAGCTGAAGAAGCGGGAATTACTGCTGTACCTACATTTGTAATTGGCGAGACGGCAGTTTCCGGCATCCAGTCGAAGGAAAATATTGAGAAAATCATCGAAGACGAACTGGGAAAGCAAAAACCAAAAGTCCTTTTTGAAGGAATGGCTTGCGGACCCGGCGGATTCTGTTGAAATATAATGAAAGAAGGTGTAAACCTATGATAAATGACAATAAAACGATTTTAAAAATTAGTGACTGGGTGAAAGGCGTAACCCGCAATGATGAGTTGATCATCGGTTTCATCGATTCCATGAATATCATCCAGGAAGCCGTATACGTCGTAGTAGCTGAAAGCGATAATGAAGAACTGATTGGAAAAACGATTCCTTTGCCGATCAAACAAGTTGAAAGCATTCCATCAGCAAAATCCAAAGACGCCGGGCAGCTGGAATTTCTTATTGATCTGGCGCTGTCAACAGGTGATAAAGAATGGTTCAACGAGCTTTCTGCGGAGTTGAACTCGAAGAAGCAATCTGTGAACTAAGCAGTTGGAAAACACATATTTTAAACAATATATCCTGAAGCAGCATCTTCATTCGCAAGGTTTAATAACCTAAGACGGCGAATCGAAGATGCTTTTTTAATGCTTTTGGAATCAGCTGCATAGATTATTTCAAAATTAATGCAAGCTTAAGTTGAGGGAATGAAACGAATTATTCGGAAAAGTGAATCTTTTTAAAGTGTTAATCCGTATGAAGTGTGTAGGAAATTTGAAGGAGGGAGTAGTATACATAATTTATTTATTCAAAACGCCTTGTGTTTGTTATTATTTGCTTTCCTAATTATTTCACTTCAATTTGAAAATTACTTTCTTGTAGCCATGTGGCTGTTTTTTTCCTTTGTCTTATTTTACAGAAATGAAAAGTCCTTAAAATCTTTCTTTTTCATACAATTGGCTTTTGGAGCAGGCTTCTATTTGTATTTGTTCGCAAATTCTCAATGGATTGATCAAATCCAGCCCAAAGAGTGGCAGCTGTTTTTAAATCGAGCATCTTTACTTTGCGTTTTTGTGCCGCTGCTTGGATTGGCTTTTTTCTCTGATGCTCGACTTATCAAATATTGGAGAAAACCAATGTGGAATGAATTCATCTACTTTCCTTTTATCTGGACGGGGTTTCATCGCGTAAAAGTGAGCACTTTCCTTATGATTGCATTAACTATTAATTTCGCCCTATTTATGCCTTTGGCATTTCTGAACGGCTGGTCTTATATCCGGGAAGTTATGTGGCTGGCTGTTATCTTTTCACTAACGAACGCGTTTTTAGAAGAAATGATCTGGAGAGGTGTGTTGTTGAGCCGCTTTTCAGAGCTATTTGGTGATCGTTGGGCAGTCCTGTTGACGAGTGTGGGATTCGGCCTACAACATTATTCGCTTGGTTTTTCTTGGGCTATATGCCTTGCTTTTTCGATAGGAGGGATATTCTTCGGAGGCGTTACCATCAAATCAAAAAGCATCGGGCCTTCAATTCTTTGGCATATGCTGCTAAATATGCTTATGTTTTTAAGTGGAATCATTTTCTTATAGATTTAACTTAAAAACAGTACAACAGAATTTGGATTTTTTTCCTCACGTTTACTATACAAATATTAGTAATTCTTTCATTTAGGGGCTTTTTAAAAACAAAATTCGACATTAAGAATTTATAAAATATAGCTTATCGTTGAAAATATAAAGCTGATTTTTTAAAAAAACACGCATGTTTTATTATCTTAATAAAATTCCAATAAAATTGTTTACTTATCATGCTATAGCGGAAAGTAATTGAAAAACAACACCAACAAGAAAGCGGGGAGGCTGACATTGCAGTCTTCTCCGCTTTTTTTTTAAGGTTCAACGGGAGCAACAAATTATTTATGAACTCTATTCAGTTAATAGTTTCATAGTAAATACCCGTTGTTTTCATAAATATGCAGTACCGTGCAACTATTTACATTAATAAATTGTCCATAATTTTTTTGTTGGTTGGTGAAACTTCTATTGAAGAAGCGGAACTCAAAAGGAATCGAAACATTTTTTAGAAATATATTTTCGACAATTGAAGAAGATATATAAGAAAAACGTTTTTGATTTCAGAATTAAAAGAATATTCTATAACCCTTTACATATTTTATGGCATATTATAGGCTTAAGGTATCGAAAAACAAAGTTTTAGTGATACGGAAACAAGAGTTATGGGCAAAAAGTATAAATTTTTGTCATTTGTGTCTAATAATAAATTATTGAATTTTCTAAATAATTGTCTTTTGGAACGTATGGATTATTCAACAAGGGGTGGAAGGAATGGTTGAAGTGGTAGATACTGATTCACAAGTATTCATTATAGAAAAAGTAAGCAAGTTGCTGGATATAGAAGTTGAGAGAGATTCGGAAATCTGTCATTTCAAAAAAAAGAGAACGGCCGAAGCACAGAAAAACTCCAATGTGTATGTAAGCTGGGCTTTAGATCTGAAGGTCTCCATTCGTTCACTCGAAAATGATGGACAAGCTGTAAATGAGGCAGAAATTTTTCTTCTGCCTGAGGAACTGCCAACTTTTACATCGGCTCTTATCCAGCATTCCATTTTGTTTCCGACAAATTTTTCACAGCAACTTTCAATGGAGCGTGGAATGTATTGCATCCGCTTAAAGTCACAGGAATCTCCGATAAATTTTGCAGAACGCCTTGTCGGAGCGCTTAAATCTCTTGCATAAACACCTTTGCTAAAGAAAGAAAAAGGAAATGGCCTTATTATTTTTGAGAATCCAGATTGAAAAGTGTAAAGGGGAGCATTTGAATGGCACAAATACAGCATATACCTCAAAAGTCTGTTGGCTATTATTTTCTTAAATCAAAAGATGTACATATTGAAAATGGTTCATCTTTTATAACATTCTTCGCGCGTCTGACACGGGAAATCCTTCATGAAAAAGAAGGAGAGAAACAAACAGAGGTACAGACCGTATGGGTCAAAATAGATGAAGTACAGTTGGAACAAGCCTCTGAAAAAGTGAAAGCAATGCCGAACTGCATGCAGCGGTATGAACTCACGCAAAATGTCTTCTATAATTTATATCAATTGTCCAAGCACTGTCCGAAAGAACTTTTTTTCGTGACACCATTTCACAGCAAATCCCAAAGGGAAAATTTCATCACCTGACATCATTTCACGCATTAGCTAAAGTAGGAACTAACGGATTCTATTTAAAGCTATAATTTTTTAGCTGAAATAGAATTCGAAATAATAGCATTTTTCGAAATATATTACTTTTCAAGCTGACAGTAAGGATTGTAGGAAATGAAATAACTGCCATGGATTAGAGAAGAATTACAAGCGGAACCATACCAAGGAGGATGAATTATATGAATGTTGTGATCAGAGAAGAAAAAAGAGTGAATGGCCAAACTACATCTTATTTGCAAATGTATCAGGAATTTATCAAAGGCTATAAGCAGTACAAAGAGGAAAGAGCAAATCAATATACTAAAGCTGCCAAGGCTGAAAGCGATGAAAAATGAAGAATATTTAAGTAAGCTTAAAACCGAAAAATTCTACTCTTATAGCCACTTGGATAAGGCCAGAGCTTCTTCACCGGATACTAGATCCGCCAATTTGCGGTTCAGCAGGAAAGTGGCGGAAAGCGGATCGGAGAAAGCCTGGTATGAAAGCTTGGTGAATATTGAAAAGTATTTGAGCGACAAGAAATAACCAGCGAGAGCTTAGAAAAAATCACGGATATTAGGCAACTTAAAACATAGACAAAAGGTGAAGAATTTGCTGATGACCAGCTTATTCTTCACCTTTTTCTTTTTTTGTTATTCAGGTTTTCAATTTTGGAGCTCTTCTATTTTTATTTGATGATTAGCGTCCACTATCATTTTTACAGTGGCCTTAGCTAAGTTCATCACAGTATCTAATCTGGTGCTATTTAAAGAATGGTGGGGGAATTGAGCATCCAGATAGTTTACCACTGCCGTCAAATGGTAATCACCGATGTCATGAAGCCCTTTGTTTAACGCTTTGCCCGGTTTGAATGGCCCTTCTTTTAAGTAAATAGAGCCAATTTGATGGTAATCACCGAGGCCGGCATCGATTCCGATAACGATTGAATTTTTATGATTTCTTTTTATGCCTTTTAATACTTTCTGCAGATTTAAGGCATGGACAGGCTCTGATAAAGTTCCATAGACAGGATACGGAATGAGGCTTTCTTTAAGCATGGTCCCGACCAAAGGGCCATAGGAATCTCCTGTAGAACGATCTGAACCAATGCATAAAAAAAGGACATCATTAGAGGCTTGAGCAATTATTTTCTTCAGTTCAAAAGTAAGTTTTGCACTTTCTTCTTCCAAATCCTCTAATTTGCTGCGGTGAATCACCTTTTCTTCTTTCTTCAGCATTTTTTTTCCTCTAATATGGTACATCTTTTATCCCCCCAACCCTGCAATAGATGATTTGAATAGTATTTATGCAAACTTTTTTCTTCTATAATAGAGGAGCTATACCAATCATACAAGTGGAAAAGCCAAAGCTGCCCAAAAGCGAAATTAAAATATAGAAAAATCAAGATGCAAATTAATATTGAAGAAAGCAGTAGAGTTTGTCAGATATGTAATAATTGGAATATAAAAGCAAGGAGGACTCAATTTGAATTTGCGGGCAGAGGCAATGAATAGAACACTAGCTGAAGAGGTACTGAACTGGAAATACACAGCACCTTATGATTTTTATAACAATGATTTAACTGATGAAGAAATCTCTGAACTTCTTAATGGGACATATTTTGCATTGCTCAATGAAGTTAAAGAATTAGCGGGGTTTTTCTGTGTGGGAACGAGCGCTCAAGTCCCAATGGGGCACCGGTATAATGTTTACGGAGAGTCTTTCGTCGATATGGGGCTGGGAATGAATCCAAAGCTAGTCGGCAAAGGACAAGGAACGGCTTTCGGTTCGTTCGTCCTTAATTATATAGAAGAAAGTCATCCAGGGCTTCCCGTCCGGCTGACTGTCGCTTCATTTAATAAACGGGCAATTCATCTTTATGAAAAACTGGGCTTTGTTAGGAAAAGTAGGTTTAGTACTGATCGTGTTGAATTTATTACGATGATAAAAAATGAGGAGAATAGGAAAAAAGCTGAACTTGTATCATAGATGATGGCAATAGCTGTCTGGAAGTTCAGCTCCTGATAGAAAAACTAAGCTGCTTTTTTACTGCGCCGGCTAATAAGCATAAATCCACCTGTCACCGCTACCAGCAGGCCGAGCATTGTATAAAGAGGTCCGTTTGAGGCCGTGGTCGGCATTTCGTCACCGCCAGCCATTACAACTTGGCCGCGAATTTCCCCTTCAGGATACTGTTCTGTATGAAGGTTCACGTAGATATCGCCTGCTACAAGTGCTTCAGTAAATTGATCCCAACTCATGTCTCCGGCTAAGTCGGCTTCAGTCAGTGTGCCGCTTGCCACTTCTCCGTTATAATCCATTGGCTCTGCATTCTCAAATAGAAGCAATTCGACGGGCCCGTTTTCACCAGGAGGAGCACTATGGAAATGACCTGCTAATGTATTCTCCAAGTTCTGGGCATTTACCGTATACTCTAAGGACGAACCATCTTCGCTAAATTCAATTTGGGCGTCTCCAGATGCATTGCTTTCCACTTCCATGGGTTCCTGATCTGGGGTCATTTCCGCCATGAACTCCTGGCCTTCATGAGCTGCAAAAACCGACCCTGCAAATCCTGCGACTGCCAACACTGCGGTCAACGGCAAAACCATTCTTTTCTTCATATACCAATCTCCTCTATTGCATATTTCGCCATTCGACGATACTATAATTTATAACACATTTATCTCAAAAAAGTGAAAATTCTGATAAAATGAATATTTTATCCTAAGGTAAAGTATTTTACTTCCTTCTTATACAAACTGATAATTTTTTATATTGCATTTTAGGAGGAGAGGCAGTGAGGAAGAAACTTGCATTGATACTCATTTTAACAGGACTGATCTTTGCTGGGTGGAACGGGTTTTCATGGGTGAATGAGAGTTCTTCCGGCAAAGAAGCTATTGGCAAAAATGATATTGTCAAAGCGGATAAAACCACAAATCTGGAAGAAGTAAAATCAGTTGTTGAGCAGGATAAAATAGAAGAAGTTCCAAGCGAAAAAAACGGAGACTTTCTTGAGAAAGAAGCACTCATTTATTCAAATCAAACAAAGCCGGAAGAAAGAATTGAAAAACCAAAATCACGCAATTATGAAGAGTATGATCGAGGGGCAAAAATCGGATGGCTTTTTATACCTTCGATCGATATGAAATACCCGTTATATTGGGGAACAGATGATGAGACTTTGACACAAGGAGTAGGCTATCATGCGGGAGCATTCACAACGCCTCCAGATGGGCTCGGTCACACCGTTCTGTCTGGACACCGGGATACGGTTTTTCGTGAACTTGGTGAATTAAAAGAAGGAGCCAAGATGTATGTGCAGTTTGAAGGTGTCCAGTATGAGTACGAGATAAAGAAGACCTGGATTACAGATGCCGAGGACCGAACAGTAATCGTCAATAAAGAGGAGCCAACTCTGACACTCACTACTTGTTATCCATTCCGGTTCATAGGAGCTGCGCCTGATCGCTATATTATTGAAGCGCCTTTAATCAGCAAGACGGATATGTAAGGTTTAAGGCTGAAAGTGATACCTTTCAATCCAATAAAAGACATTTAAAAAGATAAGCAGCAAACAGAAAAGCAGCAGACCCTTTCAATATAAGGCCTGCTGCTTTTTTCATTTAATTGTTCACGTAATTTGCATTAAGCGCTTGCAACCCGATTTCTGCCAGGACTTCCTGGCCTGCAGCAGTCGGATGAATATCCCCCGGCAAGACATATTGCGCTTGGTTATCGCCAAAGGCGCTATAGGCATCAGCCAATACGACGCCGCTATAAGTATTCGCGATACCTGCGAAAGCAGCGTTAATCTGTGGCAAGAATTGATCTGCAATTTGATGCAGCGGGTTATTCAATTGGAACGGATTGTAAATGTTGTACAGGACGATGGGAGCATCGGTCAATGACCGTATTTCTCCAATAGTGTTAGCGACATTGGCAAATACATCACTGTTCGCCAGCTTTTGTGCAAGCAATTGCTGGAATAGCTGCGGATTCCCGCCACTCTCGGCATTTGCTGTTCTTAAAATGTCCAGGAAATCGTTGTTTCCGATGGTAATTGTTACATAATCAGCGTGGCTGACAGCTTGGCGGAACTTTTGATTTGTTTCCAGGGCTGTGAGCAAATCCTGACTCTGCCATCTTGGTACTCCCAGATTGCGTACCCGCAAATCGGCTTCGTCGGCTAATAAAGACGGGAAAGCGATTTTGGCAGGGTTGTTGTTCTTTTGGCTAAGGTTAAAGCCAAAAGGTATAGAATCACCTAAAGCGACGAGCGATTCTTTGCCTTGATCCGATTTTGCAAAAGCGGAAGGCGTTCCAAGCGATAAGGCAATCAACACGGCAATAAAAATCTTGAATAGTTTATTCATGTAGCATCTCCCTTCTTTTTCTGAGTTTAGTATAAAACATAATTTCTGAATTGTCTGTAAAATTTAAATGATGATGGAAAAGATGGAAATTTATTAGTTGAATAATGAGGTATGAAGATACCATAATAACCTCAATTCTGAGACTGTAAATATAAGCTTTTTTGGAACCCTTATTTTTATCGGTTCACATTAAAAGTACTATCAGCTTTTAACTGTTCTGATACTTGGATTCCATAGCTAGGTTTCTCTATTACCGTTACGGCAATTAATGTATATACGAAAAACCGCATTGTACAATGATATTAGTACCTAATACTAATAGTTGATGGTAGAATAGAGCGAGGACATCAAGAAGGGGCGAAATACATGATTACTTCAAAAGCAAGAATTACAGCTATCGGATCTTACGTACCGGAGAAGAGGCTGACGAATCACCACCTGGAAGAATTAGTGGAAACAAATGATGAATGGATTGTCCAACGGACTGGAATAAAAGAACGCCGGATTGCAGCAGATAATGAATTCACAAGCGACATCAGCTTTAAAGCTGTTGAAAATTTAATGGAACGCTACCAGAAATCCCTAGATGATGTGGATATGATCATTGTCTGTACGATGACTCCTGATTTTAAAACGCCGAGCGTCTCTGCGCTTGTACAGGCAAAACTTGGCATAAAAAATACAGGTGCCATTGATTTGAATGCAGCTTGTTCCGGATTTGCGTATGGTTTGCATATGGCGAACGGCTTGATTACTTCGGGCTTAAACCGAAAAATCCTGGTGATTGGCGCTGAAACGTTTTCCAAAATCCTCGATTACAGCGACCGCTCGACTTGCATTTTGTTTGGAGACGGCGGCGGTGCCGTGCTTGTCGAATTCGATGAAGAAAAGCCAAGCTTTATTGCTTCGCATATGGGGACGGACGGGGAATTGGCAAAAAATCTTTATTGTACGGATCTTTCCAATCAAATGTTTGGCAACGAATTGGCGGTAAATGGATTTGTTACTCAAAATGGGCGGGAAGTCTATAAATGGGCAGTCAATACGGTGCCCAAAGGCATGAAAGCATTGATGGAAAAAGCCGGTTTTACCAATGAGCAAGTGGATTGGTTTGTTCCGCATAGTGCCAACTTACGCATCATTGAATCGATCTGCAACAGAAACGGCCTTCCACTTGACCGGACGATTTATAGCCTTGAGTATTACGGGAATACTTCTGCAGCTTCGATTCCGTTGTCATTGGATAAAGGAGTGCGTGAAGGCAACATCAAAGCCGATGACAAACTTCTCTTATATGGATTTGGCGGCGGTTTGACTCATGCAGGGATGATTATCAACTGGACGATTTAAAAGATGGAAAGACGTATAGAAAAAGTGGAATTAATAACTTTATTAGCGGAAAGTCTTCTTCGATTTTGAAGAAGGCTTTTTTATTTCGTAAGGAAACCGTTGGATTTTCACTTAATTTTCATCTAAGCCTTTTAAAGTGATGGTATGGAAAAGAAATCAAATTGATAAAGAGGCGAATAAAAAATGAAGCTCCCGATTGAGCGGCAAGCACAATTACTGAATCATTGAAAAACGAACTGGCATCAAATTGCTCGGAATAGTGCTGGAGTATGCGACAGGGGGAGATTTTAATGCCTATTCGATAGCGAAGTTTGACAACGGCTATACCGAAAATTCAACGTGGAATCTGGCGGAAGCGCTTGGCAGTTGAGGCCACGTGCTAGGCCGGTTCAACATCATGTTATACAATCTAAACATAAGGTAACTCAAAAACAAGTTATACCGGATACTTATGCGGTATTGCTTGTTTTAATTTAGAGCAAAATATGTAAAGTGCCCAAAAAATATCGATTGAGAAGAAAAATTTAATCTAATCTTAACCTTCATGTGGTGTATTGGAATTAGAAATAATAACGCCGTTGGGAAGGGTGTTTGCTGTGAAGATTTTATTGGCGGAAGATGATGAAATGCTCGGTGAATTAATCGTTCATTTATTGAAGAAAAAAGGAGCCAAAACGGTCGACTGGGTGACTGAAGGGGAAGATGCTTATGACTATGCCGCTGCATCGTTTTACGATGTTATCCTACTCGACTGGATGATGCCGAATGGAGATGGCATCTTTATCTGTAAAAAACTTAGGCAGAGCGGATATGGCGGAGCGATATTAATGCTCACTGCCAAAGACGCATTGATGGATCGTGTAGAGGGCCTTGATGCCGGAGCGGATGATTATTTGGCAAAGCCTTTTGAAATTGAAGAACTGTGGGCACGGCTGCGGGCTCTGGCCAGGCGCACATATTCTCCGCTGCAGGAGGAAGTCGTAGAAGTGAACGGATTAAATATAAATCGTACTGCACATTCTGTCAGCCGCGGGGATCATCAAATCAATCTGACACCCAGGGAGTTTCAGCTTTTGGATATGCTTGTCCAAAACCGGGGAACTGTACTGACAAGGGAATTGATTTTTGACCGCATTTGGGGATTCGATACGGAAGTGTCGATGAAAACCATCGATGCGACGGTTAAATTGCTGCGCAAGAAAATCGACGGTGAGGAAAGCGGCAGTTTGATCGAAACGATTAGGGGAGTAGGTTATAAAGTTGAAAAAACCTAAACTGCTTAGAAAGAGCGAAAAGGATGTCTTTGCCCAGACACGGAACCGCCTGACGCTTTTTTACAGCACCATTCTCACTTTATTCCTCGCTGCTTTTGTGGCATTGGCGCTGTTCGTATTTTACATCGTCGTTACCAATGATCAGGACCAGACGCTTCGCATTCTGTCTGACCGGGAAGTCAATATGGCGGAACGTGCGCTTGATGGTAGCGGTGGAGCGTGGAGAGAGCAGGAGCGCCGTGCGTTAACCGGAAATCAGGTCTTTTATTACATTACTGATGTTAACGGAGAGTTGATCATCAATAATGATGACCATGAAGAGTTGCGAGAATTATACTTAGATGTTATTGATGGATGGATGACAGACAATATTGAAGTCAAACGAGTGGAAATCGGCATTCCGGAAAACGATCCATTCCTGGAGGACTTTTCTGAAATGGATTTGGAAGTGATGGTGCTTGCACGGCCGGTCATTCATAATGGAGAACGGATCGCCATGATGTACATGGCAATCGATAATACATTTTACAGCAGCATGATCAAGTGGGTTGTTCTGATTTTTGTGTCCATTGCACTCGTGTTTGCTGTTGTTGGTGTTGCATTGAGCCGTTGGATGTCTAAACGGGCGCTCGAACCGGCTAAAGAAGCGTATAATTTGCAGAAAGAGTTTGTATCGAACGCCTCGCACGAATTGAGGACTCCTCTCAGCGTTATTTTATCAGCAGTGGAAGCACTTGGAATGGAGGTGGATAAATCCAATCCGTTTAAAGAGAAAATGCTGGGCACTTTAAAGCATGAGGTCAAACGGATGTCGGGTTTGATCACAGAGTTGCTGGCACTAGCCAGGTCTGATTCCGAACAAGCTGCAACACAGTTAAAAAAAGAGCGTTTCGATATACGCCCGGCAGCAGAGCAAATGATTGAATCATTCAGCGAATACGTATCTCAAAAAGAAATCTGCTTAAAACTGGTTGCACCGGAGCAGCTGGAAGTGTCCGGGGATCGCGATAAGCTTATCCAGCTGATGTATATATTGACGGATAACGCTATTAAATACACTCCGGCTGGAGGCCGCGTGGAAATTGCTCTTGAACAGCATAATAACAAAAAGCAATGTGAATTCGTCCTGTCTGTGTCAGACTCAGGAATCGGAATCTCTCCGGAAGACCAGAAACGGATTTTTGACCGCTTTTTCCGGGCCGATAAAATGCGTTCCCGCAAAGAAGGCGGTTATGGGCTTGGCTTATCTATCGCGAAGTCCATAACGACGGCACATAATGGAGAAATCACAGTTGAAAGCAATACTGGAGAAGGTTCTGTTTTTAGAGCAAGGATTCCTTTCATAGCGGAAGCTTCAAAAACCATGCATCCTTCAGGAAAAGCTTTGAACCAGATCTTATAGAATTTCCTGATTTTGAAGAAGAGTCACTGAATCATTATTTCGATTGCATTCTGGACTTTTCATCTTGAGCCGGGAAGTGAAGATGAAGCGAAGCTGGTTTATTGGCTGTTCTGCGGTATGCTGGGCATAGAGTTGCTTTTGACTTGAAAAGAAAAATGCCGCTGTTGGAGTCGAGGACTCCAGCAGCGGCATTTTGTGTTTGAATACTTGTTATGTAAGATTAACTTGCTGAAGTAGCGTATTCACCCTTTACCAATGCGTATTTCAATTTTAACTGTAATTATTTCAGATGAGATGAAAAAATGAACTATTGCAGAGCAGTTTAATTAACAGTGGACAGGGAAGAAGTAATCATGTAGGGATTCTCTGAATAAGTGGCTTACTTAAAGAAAGGAAATGAAAATATGCAGCAATTGAAGGCGTTATTTTTAAACTGTTCATTAAAAAGCTCGAATGAAGTTTCCAACACTGAAGGGTTAATTAAAGATGTACAAGTACATTATAAACAGCTAGGCGTGGAATCCGAAATAGTTCGGTTGGCAGACTACCACATTGCTTTTGGCGTGCAGGAAGATATGGGCAGTGAAGATCAGTGGCCAGCGATTTTGGAAAAAGTGAAAGCTGCCGATATTTTAATCATCGGAACACCGCTTTGGCTTGGTGAAAAGAGTTCACTTGCTACGCTCGCTATTGAACGGCTGTACGGCAGCAGCAGTGTCACTAATGATAAAGGACAGGCTGTTTTTTATAATAAAGTTGGAGGAGCGTTGGTGACCGGCAATGAAGACGGCGCTAAACACGCATCAGCTTCCTTGTTATATGGCCTGTCGCACATTGGTTATTTAATTCCGCCGAATGTCGATGCTTATTGGGTGGGAGAAGCAGGGCCAGGAGCTTCTTATATTGAAGCAGGAAGGGATAATGATTTTACAAAAGCAGCAGTAGAACGGTTAGCCTACAACACTTATCATTTAGCTGGATTGCTTAAAAACAACCCTATTCCAGCTGAAGGAAATACATTAGAGTAACGGCGAAGCAAGGTATCCGGCATTTTATTAATAGGAGCAGAGTCAAAATCTTTCCAAATAATCTACAAAGTCTCCGGAAATGTCTGTATTATTGATCCAGCGACAAGAACCGCGTGCCCTGTTTTACTAGAGCACGCGGTTCTTTTTTATATAAATTTCAGGTTAAAGAACTACAATTTAACTTTTTCTTGAGGAGGGACTTCAGCGGGAACCGGCACTGGGATCATATACTTGAAATAAGCCGCTTTTTCGACTGTTTCTTGTTTTAATGTAAAATGCTTTATAGCATTTCCTATTGCTTCTGCATGCTTCCGAAGTTTAGCGTCATCGATTGTCACTGAGTCTATGGAGATGAAAGAATCGGTAACTTCAATAATCCGGACTGCTTGGTCATCAAGTGCTGCTGACAATTGAAGAAAAGTCCATTGCTCTCGGGCGGCGAGGGAATTGCAGTGATTATGGCCGTTCACGTAAAGCCCGGCACCTTGTTTTTTGCTCAGAATGTCCCACATTGGAATATCGGGATGGATGCAGCGCTTTTCTTTTTCTGAGTTTTTGGTAGTGGAGAAGACGGGATGGTGGGCAAACAGGATGAGTGGCAGTTCCTCTGATTCCTTGACAATGGAATCCAGCCAATATTGTTGTACACCGTCCATCGTTCCGCCCCAATCTTCGTAATCCTGTTCCCGTGCTGTATCGAGAAAAGCTAAAACCACTGAGTCGGTGGAAACTGTATGGAAATGCTGTTGCTTGGTTGTGGAAAGGACTGCTTCACGTGTCATGGCGTAGAGATCATGATTTCCTAAAACATGTTTGAAAGGTTTGTTATGCTTTCGAATGATTGCATAAACTTCCTCTAATTCATCTCTGCGACCAAAATTCGTCAAATCACCAATGGATACATACAAATCTGCCGGGATTGAGAAAAAACGTTCCAAAAACGTTTCGTAAAAACTTTGGCGGTCCTCTTCAATATAAGCACAACCATCTTTCAATGTCGGATAATGCAAGTCACCAATCACAGCAATTTTCATCTTCTTCTTCATCCCCTTCTGTTTTCTGATAATTCAAGTATCTCATCAAATTGTTTAGCTGCATTTAAGGAATTGTAAAGATTTGTTAAGTTGATCAGAAAAATTTTGGACGTTGCTGAAATTCAACTAAAGGTTCACTTAAGAAATATAGACTTTAACAATGGCTGAAGGGGTATGGTAATTAGAAAAAGACTGGAATGATAATAATGCCAAAGCTTATTGCTCCATAAGCGAAGAACTTTGCAGGGAGGGATACATTATGGAAGACAAATACCTTAACTTGATCAAAGACCTGTCAGATCCGGCACTCGGCGGCCGGGAGCCAGGCTCATCCGGCCATAAAAAAGCAAGAGAAATGATAGTCCGACATTTTGAAGAGCTAAAGCTAGAGCCTTTAATGGAACAAGGATGGGGACAGCGGTTTCCGGTCACGAAAGTAATTACGGGAGAAAACCTGTTAGCTAGTAAAAAAGGAAATACCCAGGACTGGATTCTGCTAGGGGCGCATTATGATCATTTTAAAAATATTCCAGGTGCTGATGATAACGCGGCTTCAATCGGGATTGTTTTCGATGTGATCGCTTCGCTTGCTCAAATTTCCCATAACTTAACAGTAGTGCTCGGCATTTTCGATTTGGAGGAACCTCCGTACTTTTTATCCGAAAAGATGGGAAGCGTCTATTTTTACAATCATTTGCCTAAAACACTGGCCTTCGATCATTTTAAAGGAGCTATTGTTCTGGACTTATGTGGACATGATATCGCGATAAAAGGACGGGAGCATGCGCTTTTTGCGATTGGAGCAGATTCGAGCCCGCTGTTGTCTGCCAGTATCGCAGAAGCAGCAGAAAAGAATGCAAACTTATCGGTTTATCAAATCCTCCGCAGGCCGCGACTGCATCTCTCTGACCATTATATTTTTGATATGCACAATCAGCCGCACATCTTTCTGTCATGCGGCCACTGGCCGCATTACCACACGCCTCAAGACACTTTCGAGCGATTGAATTTAATAAAAGTGGCCCATGTTGCTGATTTTCTGAAAGAAGCGCTTCTTCGGATTGAGGAAAACTTAGGAAAAGAAACGGCTTTATTGAAGAAGTTCACTAGAGAAGATGAACTGGCAGAAGTGGGACGGTTAGTCGGAATGGAAATGCCGCCGGTCCGCTCAATCGATCCCATCCTTGGTGTTTTGATGCACACCATTTCAAGGAAGAAAAAAAGCTCGCTCCGGAAAGTGCAATTGATGGTGAAGGTATTGTTAAAGGGATTGTGAAGCGACAACCAATGTGATTAAGATAGATTTAATTAAAATGATAAGCCTTATTCATTTCGCTCCAGGACGGACGCTTTCCGTGGGGTGCGGCCCTAAGCCTCCTCGCTCGCTGGCGAAAACCATGTGCTCCTGCATCGCTGCTCTAGCTTCGAGACATGAAATGGCGCTGCTCCTGCGCAAGCTCGTCGCAAAGACTTGACCACGCAGTCTTTAGCCAATCTGTGGGGCAGCGCAAGCGACGAGACAGCCGAGACCCCGCAAGGAGCGAAGCGGCTGAGGAGGATTGGGCGCGAGCCCGCTGCAAGCGTAGCTGGTTGGTGTAATATCAGTTAAAGGATGATCACTAATACAATTTTTAACTTTCTCAATATGCCTTCCAATAAAATGTGAACAGTCTCTTTAAATTTTTTTAATCGATGCAAATCTTTTTAAAACAACCTTAAACATCTCAAAAGGTTTGATGGCATGAAGTATATTAGAATTGTTGATTTTATTATGATATTTCCAGAGATGAATGAAAAAATAAAAAAATATATTTAATTCTGAAAATATAGAATTTTAAGTTAAAAGGGTGTATAATGTAGCTGGATAAAAATACATATAGATTACATAGAAGATGGAAGAATCGCCTTATGGCAACGAGAAAGATTGAAAGTACAAATCAGTTAACTTGAATTTATTGTCTAGAGGCATAAATTCAAGTTAAAAGAGGGCTGGTAAAACTTAAACTTAGTAAGTATATCTTTAACCATGCCTAAACTGCCAATCAGGAAAATACATTAACAACATTTTCAGAACTACTTACCTGACACTCAGTTTTTGTTATTAAAATTAGGAGGTAAGGAAAATGGAACAGCAATTGAATAATGCTTTTTCGTTTGCGCACGGGGAAGGAAAAGCGTATTGGTTTCTTGGCACGTTAATAGAAATGAAAGCAACTGGCGAAGACACAAATGGCGTTTTTAGTTTATTTGAAGAACTGCATCCACCAGGCTATGAGACGCCGCTGCATCTACACCGCAATGAAGATGAAATATTTTATGTAGTGGAAGGCGAAGCGACATTCACCGTTGGGGAAAAAACGATTGTGGGAAAACCAGGCACTTTTCTTTACGCGCCGCGAAATATCCAGCACAAGGTTAAGATAGAAGGATCTGTGCCTGCGAAAATTCTCATTATGTTAACGCCTGCCGGAGGAGAACAATTTTTTGTAGAAGCGAGTGTGCCGGCTGACAATTTCAAGTTGCCGCCAGAGACTATTGTGCCCGATATGGATCAGCTGATGGCAGCTGCCCAGAAGTTTGATATTGAAATTCTGGGATGACAGATGAACGAATCAATATCATTTTCTAAATTCCATTAATGAAGACGTGTAGAAGTTGCCGATTGCCCAATTTAGCGCCATAAATATTGGGAGGTAACGAAAAATGGAACAACAATTGAATAATGCTTTCTCATTTGCACATGGGAAAGGTAGAGCCTATTGGTTTAATGGCACGCTAATGGAAATAAAAGCAACAAGCGAAGACACCAATGGCGTTTTCAGTTTGATTGAAGGCCTGCTGCCACCAGGTTATGAGACGCCGCTGCATAAGAAACAGAATGAAGAGGACATTTGCTATGTTTTGGAAGGTGAAGTAACCTTCACTTTCGGGGAAAAAACGATTATGGGAAAACCGGGAACTTTTGTTTATGTACCGCGCAACCTGGAACATAAATTCAAGGTTGAAGGATCTTCACCTGCAAAAGTGCTCTTCATGTTTACACCTGCTGGAGTCGAACAATTCTTTATTGAATCCGGTGTGGCAGCTGATGAATTCAAGTTGCCAACGGATATCGATACTGATATGGAGAAATTTGCGGCGACAGCACAGAAATACGGTGTAGAAATTCTGGGATGACATACGGTAATAAGGTCGACTTCTACACAAAATCATTATAAAGTGGCGGAGATTATGGGAGTTGTACTAGAGCGCTAAATTTTATTTTATCCCTTATGCGGCTTTGCATTCTTGCTGAGCCGCACCTTTTTGAATCCAGGGAGTTTCTTTTAATATCCAAGGGAAAGAACTGACAAATACGTAATTTATCCACTTTACAATTTGGAGGCAAGAAAAATGGATCATCCACTAAATAAAGCATTTGCGCTAGCGCAAGCTGAAGGAAAAATATTCTGGTTCCTAGGCACTTTATTGGAAGTGAAAATAACAGGTGAAGAAACGAATGGGGTATTCAGTTTGCTCGAAGAAATAGATCCGCCAAACTTTTACACTCCATTGCACATTCATCATAATGAAGACGAATTCTTCTACATTTTAGAAGGCAAAGCCACTTTTAAGATAGGTGATAAAACAATTGCAGCGAAATCAGGAACTTTTCTTTTTGCACCTCGGGATATTGCCCATATGTACACAATCGAAGGACCTGCGCCGGCTAGAATATTAAGTATATTAATGCCTGCAGGATTAGAGAATTTTTTCATTGAAACCAGTATTCCAGCCACAGAATATAAGCTCCCTCCGGCTGATGTAGATGCAGATATGGATAAGCTGTTTGCAGCTGCAGCTAAGTACGGAGTAGAGATATTAGATTGATCATGAAGATGGATTGAATCCTTCATTTAAATGAAGGGTTTTTCTTATCCTTTCTCAAAAGTACAGTTTTCATTAGTGAAGCAAAGTATTTCCAATGTCGAAGTATATAGGGAATTGTAAGTTTTCTCTGTTCGTTTGGAAGAAAGACATGTAAAATAAAAGGTAAAAGATTACAGGAATGAAAATAGTATGGAAAAGAAAAAATACCTGGGGTTCGAGAATTGATTTTCTAACTCCTCTGATTGGAGAACAAGTGGATGCTAAAGGAACAGACTCGATATTCCAGGCTTGCCAATATAACGAAAGTCATCAATACCAAGCTTGAGCTCCGTGAAGTGCTTCAGCATGTAACCACGGCGATTTCTGAAGAAATTGTCCAATGCAATTCCGTAGGCATTTTTCTGCCTCACGAAGACGGAAGTTTCCGGGCGTTTGTCGGAAAACCAGAATTTATCAACGGCAATTCGTTCGATTCACAAGTGCTTGACCTCGAAATGGATTTGCTGGCAAATGAAGTTATTGAAACTCAGAAGACGATTTATATACCGGATACTTCAAAAGACCACCGCCCGGATCCAAGATCGGTGGAAGCCTTCGAGATAAAATCGCTGTTGGGCTTGCCTATTTCATTTGAAAAAGAGTTGTTTGGACTGGTTTTTTTGTTCGATCACGGAGCACCGATGAATTTGACGGAATCTGAAATTCAAAGTGTGGAAGCATATGTCAATATGGCAGCGGTTGCGATTCAGAATGCGAAAAACTTAGCCCAGAAAGAGAACTTGATCGCCGAAAATCAGATGCTGCTAAACATTTCCCGGGAGCTGTCGATGTGCTCTTCCATTCAGGAAAGCATCGATAAATGTTTTTTCTATTTGTCCAAAGTTCTTGGCAGCGATAACATGGTTGCTCATCTATTGGATCCACTTGATAAAAAGAACATTTCTTTAACCAAGTGCAGTGAAGGCTGCACTTGGGAGGAAGCGGACTGCATGGGAGACCCCCGCAATATGCAAATGGATCAAGGCTACGATAGCCTGATTCAAAAAGTAATCCAATCCAGAAAAGCGATGACGGTTCCGTGCTTGGCCTCTAAAAACCTGCTCATCATACCGCTGGTTTCAATGAAAGAAGTGCTGGGAGTTATTACAGTCTTAAATCGGGATGGAGAAAACAGCAGCTACGATGCCAGCCAAATTCAATTGGCACAGTCGATTGTCGACACTACGGCACCTACTTTTTCTAATCTGCTTTATATGGACCAGCTGGAAAATATGGTAGAAGAACGGACAAGCGCGCTTGCTGCTGCAAACGAAAAAGTGACGAGTGTCATCGAAAGCATAACGGATGGTTTTTTTGCTTTAAACAAAGAATGGGAAATCATCTATATCAATAAGCATCAGTATTTGCCTGACAATAAGAAACCAAAAGAGGTATTAGGGAAAAATATTTGGGATGTCATTCCTCCACATACAGCTGAAATCATGTATGACGAATTTCACCGGGCGATGTTCGAACGCATTCCGGTACAATTTGAAATTCCATCTCTAAATGAAGAGTCTTGGTACGAAGTGGTTGCCTACCCGTTTGACGATGGGATTTGCTGTTTATTCAAGGATATAGCGGAAAAAAGAAAATATGAGAAAGAATTAAAAAGATTGTCCAAATTGGATTTGATTGGCCAAATGGCGGCAGGAATCAGCCATGAAATCCGAAATCCCATGACGACGGTCCGTGGATTTTTGCAGTTGTTAAAACAAGAAGAAGACCTCAATAGGCATTTCAGTTATTTTGATTTAATGATAGATGAACTGGACCGCGCTAATTCAATCATCACGGAATTTCTTTCGATGGGAAATACAAGGTCATCAGATTTGAAAATGATGGATTTGAATTCGTTGATCAGCGACATTGCACCTTTGATTAAAATAGATACTTTTAACCAAAATAAACTGATCGAGTTCAATACCCAGGAAATTCCTGAAATGCTGATGAACCGCAATGAAATCCGGCAATTGATCATTAACTTATGCCGCAATGGGCTGGAAGCGATGAATGAAGGGAACGTTTTGACGATTAGTACCTACCAGAATGAGGCTGGCTGTGTCGTTCTGGCTATTCAAGATGAAGGCGAAGGGATTCTTCCGGAAGTTCTGGAAAAAGTAGGGACGCCGTTCTATACTACGAAAGATAATGGCACCGGTCTGGGGCTAGGCATCAGCTACGCCATTGCGGCACGCCACAATGCCACTATTGATATTGAGACAGGACCGGGAGGCACGACGTTCTATACGACGTTTTGCTACCGTCGAGAAAAGTAATTCTTTTGACGAAAACCTGAAAATATAAATTTGAATTACAAAATGAGGACGTCTGACATTTACAGACGTCCTCTTTTTGAAAGCTTTTCGGATAGGTGTGAGCGGAAAATTTTTGCTTAATAAGCGACTCTCGGCTGGATATGAGCAACTCATCTAAAACTGCAAAAAAGCGGCACAAGCTAGTTTGCTTGTGCCGCTTAATGCAATTATTTAAAGAAAGGAACTTTTTTCAGTGCAATCACTGCCGGAATAGCTACAAGGAGCCCTACGACGTTCTGGACGATATTGCCGGGAATCGAAGCAGCCGGAACGATGAAGCTGTTGAAAATGATGGCTTCACCAATATAATAGATGCCGAGCATGAAAGGAATAGAAACAATAGCACCAATGATGTTGAACGTCTTGCTATTGCCATTGCGGCCATTTGACCAGGCAATTTTTCCAACAAGATAGCCTTGCAAACCGCGGGCCAGAATTGAAATCGGTGCCCACAAAGTCCAGCCGGAGATCAAGTCGAACAAGCCCATTCCGACCGCTCCTGCGATCGCCCCTTTTTTAGGGCCGAACAACATCGAAATGATAAAGAGCATCGCAGTGCCCAAATGCACCAGTCCGCCATTCGCTGTAATCGGCAATTTGATGTTCAGTAAAAGAGTCGCAACAAAGACAAGTGCAATTGACATAGCGGTAAGGATTAAATCAAAAGTCCGAGCGCGTGAGTATGTTGATGAGGCAGTGGTTGTTTTTTGCATAATCTTAACCTTCCTTATTGTCAGTTTTTATAATAAGGATAACTTTAGCAAAGGATTGGCCTAGTTGAAAGTATCAATATGACGAAATTCTTAGGGGTCAGTTTGCAAGCGCAATAGATTACATAACCAGCTGATTTTGAAATGAAACTAGCATATTTTTTAACAACACCATCTATCTAAGTAATTAAACGGATTTCGCAAGTAATTTAGGCCTCCATGATAAAGTATAAGTAAGAATTAAAGTGAGAGGAGGGTTCGATTTGTCGATTTTTTCGTATTGGACTAAAGAAAAGTTCTGGATGACTCCTGTCATTTATAGTGTATTTGCAGTGCTGTTATCCATTGGCTTTTTTTATGTCGATTTATTGCTTGTTGAACGTTTTAAGGAGTATATTCCGTTCATTCTTCTGACTAAAGTGGATTTGGCGAAAACAATCATGGGTGCATTATCCGGAGCGCTCTTGACCATGAGCACATTCACATTTTCCACCATACTGGTTGTTTTGACAATGTATTCCTCACAGTTTTCTCCAAGGGCTTTGAAGAACTTTGTGCATGATCCGGTGACTTGGCGGGTACTTGGTGTATTTTTAGGTGGATTCATCTATAACACCTTGTCGCTGCTGTTTATGCGCGAACATCTATATTCACATGACGTTATTTCCACCTTTGTCGGAATTCTCATCGCTTTTTCCTGTCTAGCTACATTTGCTTATTTTATCCATTATATCGCTACAACAGTGCAGGTAGGCAAACTAGTGGATGAATTAATCAAAGATACAGAGAAAGTCATTCACCTTTATAAGAAACTGGAAGATAAAACGTTAATGACCGCCGAAAGTGTTTCTTGGTCTCCGATTGGAGTGAAAACAGAAATTGCGGCACAGCAAGAAGGTTATCTGCAGTTTATCGCTCTTGATAAAATCGAGAGTTATGCAGAAGAGCATGAGATTGAAGTTGAAATAAAAGTATCAGTCGGCGATTATGTTTATGAAGGAATGCCGCTCATGCAGATTTATTCTAAAAATAGTACAGCGTACTCGATGAAAAAGTTTTATTCCATAGGAAGTGAAAGAATAGCTGAGCAAGATATCGCGTATGCATTGCAGAAATTGGTGGAGATTGCATTGCGAGCTATTTCTCCAGGAATCAATGATCCTAATACAGCCAACGATATTATCCTGCGAATCGGCAGCTTGCTTGGGAAAATCGGTTCCATCAAAACCGGAACTCATATTCTGGCAACTACCACTGGAAATAACCTGGTCAAGTATCATTTTCCTTCCTATCATGCCATTTTGTACAATGTGTTTTTCCAATTATCCCATTTCGGCAAAGAAGATATTTCCGTGTTGTATTCAATAACGGATTCATTAAGAGTAGCGGCCAAAATTGCTCCTGAAAAACACCATGAAACCATCTGGAAAATGCAGTTATATGTTCTAGAAGTGCTTGAAAAACAGCAGCTGAAATCATATGACCATGCATCTCTTCAAGAAAAAATTGATGCGCTTGCTGAAGCGACTAATCAAAGGCCAATTATACTGGAGGTTTTAGAAGGGAAAATATGATATTGACTTACATTATTTATTTACTTCGAAATGCCGGGAACCGGTTGAACAAATGCTGCCAATTTGATTAGGATGCAATCCCAAAAGATGAAATTCTATAATTTTTATAAGGGGATGAAGCAAATGCCAATGGAAATTGTCCGAAATGACATAACTAACATGCAAGTCGATGCCATAGTAAATGCAGCAAATAACGCGCTTCAAATGGGCGGCGGTGTATGCGGGGCAATTTTCCGTGCAGCCGGTGCCAAGGATTTGCAGGCGGCCTGCGATCTAATAGGCCATTGCCCAACAGGGGAAGCCGTACAGACAGAAGCTTTTAACCTGCAGGCCAAGTACATTATCCATGCTGTCGGGCCGGTTTGGAGTGGCGGCGACCAAGGAGAAGAGCGTTTGCTTCGAAGCTGCTACAAGAATTCGCTGGAACTCGCCGCAACTCTTGGCTGTGAATCAATTGCCTTTCCGCTCATTTCTTCCGGCATCTACGGGTATCCGAAAGAACAAGCGCTGCAAGTAGCGATATCTGAAATCCATGATTTTTTAATGCAGCATGAAATGCTCGTGTATATTGTGGTTTTTGACAAGCAATCGTTCGGCATCAGCGAAAAGTTGTACAAATCAGTCAAACAGTATGTCGATGAAAACTATATCGACAAGCATGAACTGCGCTATCCGCGCAACCGGCGCATTTTTGAACAGGAAATCATGTCAGAACCGGTTTACGGACAATCCCTGCAACAGGAGATTGACCAAAGAACACTGGAAGATATTGTCGGACAAATCCACGAATCTTTTTCTGCCAGATTGCTGCGGTTCATAGATGAGAAGAACATGACCGATGCCAAAACGTATAAAAAAGCGAACATTGACCGCAAGCTGTTTTCTAAAATCCGCAATTCCTTGAATTATACACCGATGAAAAAAACGGTCATCGCTTTCGCCATTGCATTGGAGCTTGATTTGGATGAAACGGCAGAATTGCTGGAGGCTGCAGGCTACACATTGTCCAAAAGCAGCAAATTTGATGTCATCGTTGAATATTTCATCGAGCGGGGCAATTACAATATTTATGAAATCAACGAAGCGCTGTTTGCGTTCGACCAGCAGCTGCTGGGTGCCTAAAGTGTCGCTTTTCAAGCGACCTTTTTGTTTGTCCAAAAGCTTATTCTTAAGTTGTAAATGATAACCGGAGAGCACTCCGGATTACAATTTGAGGAGGAAAATAAAATGGCATTAAAAGACAGTACGGAATTGGTATTTATTCTCGACAAAAGCGGTTCGATGGGCGGACTGGAAAGTGATACAATCGGCGGGTTTAATGCGCTGCTGGCTAAACAGAAAAAAGAGCCAGGAGATGTAAAAGTTACGACAGTGCTGTTCAATCATGATTACGAGCTGCTCCATGACCGCCTGCCGATAACAGGCATTTCGCCAATGACCGAGGAGGAGTACGAAGTCGGCGGTACCACGGCGCTGCTTGATGCAATCGGGTCAACGATCAATAAAATCGGCAATGTGCAAAAACGCACCAGTGAAGACCAGCGTGCTGGCAAAGTGATGTTCGTTATTACGACTGACGGCATGGAAAACGCCAGCTGCGAATACAATTACAAAAAAATCAAGTCGATGATCAGCCATCAGAAAGAACTGTATAATTGGGAATTCCTTTTTATGGGGGCCAATATTGATGCAGTAAAGACAGCGGGAGATTTCGGCATTGCTGAAGACTTCGCGGTCAATTACCACGCCGATGAAGCAGGCACCCAGTTGAATTACAAGGTGATGAGTGAAACGATCAGTTCTTTCCGCCGCGGCAAGCAAGTTGACCGTACTTGGAAAAAAGACATTGAAGTGGATTTTGATAAACGATCTCAGGAATGATAAAGAATGGGCCCTTGTATAAGAAGGGTCCATTCTTTATTTATACCTGCCTGTGAACGTGCTGCTTGGACATTGACGGGGTCCATACATACAATAGAAGAAAACTGAAAAGAGGCGATGGAAGTGAAAAAGCAAGTTTTGTTTATTCATAGTGCAGGGCCTCAAGGATTTAACCAAGGGAGCAGCGGGCTTATTCGATTTTTAGAGAAAGAACTGGATGGAGATTTTGAGCTGATTCATCCTGAAATGCCTGATCCTGAAAATCCTGTCTACACCGAATGGAAAGATCAATTGGCATTTGAATTCACTAAGCTAAGGGAAGGTGCGATATTGGCCGGCCACTCGCTCGGCGGTTCAGCTTTGCTTAAATTTCTGTCGGAAGAGCCTGTAAAAGGACCATTTCCAGCGCTCTTCCTTGTTGCGTCTCCCGTCTGGGGATTGGAAAAATACTGGGAAAAAGAAGATTTTACATTAACTGATGATTTTGCAACGAAACTTCCAGAGATTTCGCGGATCATCCTTTTTCATAGCACTGGCGACAGTATCGTACCTTACACGCATCTTGAAAAATATACGGAACTTCTTCCTTCGGCTGCTGTTAAAAGCCTTCCTGGCGATAGCCACCTTTTTGAAAAGGGATTAAAAGAACTGTCAGAGGAAATGAAAAGTTTATAAAAGCTTGAAAAAGGTAAACAAAACACAAACATTCTGTAACCGAATGAAAGAAATTTGTTTTCACCAATAACAGTGTCTTTTTGCTTTACCGATGATGATTATCCTTTGGAAACCATTATTCCATGAAGGTTAAACAAAATCGAAAAAGAAAAGAGTGTGATTACGATGAAAACAAGAAAACTGGGGCAGCAAAAACTTGAAGTTTCCGCTATCGGGCTTGGCTGCATGGGAATGTCGGATTTCTACAGCGGACGAAATGACAACGAATCGATCAAAACGATTCACCGAGCGATAGACCGCGGCATTACATTTCTGGATACCGCTGATATGTACGGTGTGGGTGCTAACGAGGAATTAGTTGGCCGGGCAATCAGGGGGCATCGCGATGAAGTCGTCATAGCTACTAAATTCGGGAATGTCAGAGGAGAGGACGGCTCTTTTAAAGGCATTAACGGCCATCCAGATTATGTTGAAAAAGCCTGTGATGCGAGTTTGATCCGTCTTGGCTTGGATACCATTGATTTGTATTACCAGCACCGTGTGGATCCGGACGTGCCAATTGAGGAGACGATCGGTGCTATGAGTGATTTGGTCAAAGAAGGGAAAGTCCGTTTTCTTGGCATGTCTGAGGCTGCGCCGCAAACTCTCCGGAAAGCAGCAGCAGTTCACCCGATTGCGGCACTTCAGACGGAGTATTCGCTTTGGAGCCGGGAAGTGGAAGACGAAATTCTCCCGGTATGCCGGGAGCTTGGCATTGGATTTGTGCCTTATAGCCCGCTTGGAAGAGGTTTTTTGACAGGGCAGATCCGGAAGTTTGAAGATTTGGCTGAAGACGATTACCGCCGCCGTTCGCCTCGGTTCCAGGGTGAAAACTTCCAAAAGAACTTGGATTTGGTAAAAAAAGTGGAGGAAATGGCAAAGGATAAAGGCTGTCGCCCGGCTCAACTCGCGCTTGCCTGGCTGCTGGCACAGGGAGAAGACATTGTTCCGATTCCTGGCACCAAACGGGTGAAATACCTGGAAGAAAATATTGGCGCATTAGAAGTGGAATTGTCGTCCGCGGACTTAAAGCGCATCAATGAAATAGCACCGCAGGGAATTGCGGCTGGGGACCGATATGCGAATATGAGAAGCGTTAATCGATAATAAATTGAACTAACAATACTATATAAACATGCGTCGCTGAAGCGGCGCTTTTTTATATGTATATTTTAAGAGACTAAGAATAGAAGTCAGACAAAAGATTCTAATGAAAATGGTATATTTTACTAACCAATAAGGCATTTTTATTCAAAATGAAGGAAAAAAGATATAATATTCAAAAAAATTAGTTAAATAAGTTTAAGGAAAATACCGGAAGGGAAACGGAGTAAAGGCTGCTTGCGCTTGCTAGCTCGTTCTCCTTGGCCATACATATACAGTGGGCACTGGTTGCCAAAAAAATATAGGAGGTTTTGGAATGAAAGCAATGAACAAAGCAACCACCCTGTTATTGATTTTAGTGATGCTGATCCCGGTTGGAGGAGGGGCGGCGCTGGCAGACAGCCACCAAAGTGAAGTGGCGACTGTTGACACTGCAGCCTTGGAAATGAGAAGTGAAATTGATCGTCTTTTGTCGGAACATGGCTTTGGCACCATCACATTGATGCGCAAGATTTTCAACAAAGAGCCGGATGTAGAACAGCTGAAAGAACTGGCCAATCTGAACAGCCAGGATCTGCGCGCCGGATTTGCCTCTGTCTATGGTGAAGGACCTGCCGATGAGTTTATCGCACTTTGGAACGAGCACAATGCTTTATTTGTTGAATATGCGACTGCTGCCGCCAATAACGACCAGCAAGCGATGCAGAATGCGATGGACAAAATGGAACAGGGTTCCCATAAAATTGCCGCTCTCCAAGCAGAGGTGTCTGAAGGGAAATTGCCTGAAGCCGCTGTGGCAGAAATGCTCATGACGCATGAACAGCAGGTCAAAGCGTCGTTCGATGCCTATGTAGCAGGCGATTACCCAACCTCCTACGCAATGCAAAGTGAAGCAATGGCGTATTTAGTGAATACGATGAGCAAAACGCTATCCACCGCATATGCGGAGCAATTCCCTGAGTTATACGATAATTCGAAGGCGTTGACAGTGGCAGGCAATCTCCGCTCTGATCTGAACCTGCTGCTCGGTGAGCACTTTGCTGTTGCCGGCACAGTCATGCATAAGCGTTTCCAGGATGCACCGGATTTTGAAGCGAGCTTGGCTGCACTGAACGCCAATACGGGCAAAGTTGCTGCTGCCATTACTTCCATTTACGGGGAAGAAGCCGGAAACCAATTTGCGGCGCTTTGGAACAGCCATAATGAATACTATCTCCAATATGTAGATGCCGTTAAAAACAATAACGCCGAAGAAAAAGAAGCGGCCGTGGCAAATCTTGGCCAGTTCCGGGATGAATTTTCTCAATTCATGAGTACAGCAACTGAAGGAATCCTTGATGTCGACACTGTTTCCGAAGCTTTGCAGATGCATGTCGATACAACACTCGGCACATTTGACAGCTTTGTAGCAGGTGATTATGCAAAAGCCTGGACGACTGCACGTGAAGGATATACACATATGTTTGCTACGGCAAAGTTGTTCAGTGCAGCTTTTGTTCAGCAATTCCCGGATAAATTCGCAGGCGTCCCGGCCATGCCTGAAACCGGACAGGGCGGCATGGCTCACATGTTTGATATGAACTCGATTCTTTGGAGCCTGCCTTTCCTTATAATCGCTGCTTTGCTCGTATTCTCCAGAAGGAAAGTTTTGGAGTGAATGATGTAAAAGGAGAGGGGAAACTTTCCCCTCTTTTTCTTCAGAGAGGTGATATATTTGACTTCGTTTGCCAAAAAATTTATCCTCCTGTATTTCCTGTTTTTATTCACGACAATCAACGGCAACCCAGTCCAGCCGCTGGAAACATTGGCAAATGGCTCTAATGACAATCAGCAAGAGTTCATGAATTTGAGCTTGAGCGACCGGATATGGGAAAGGCAGATGCGCAGAGAGAAATTTGAGGACAAAAACATCCCAGTTCCAAAACCGCCGGTGAAAATGGATCCAATCATCCAGCCGAAATTGCCTGGAGTTGTACCGATAGCCATCGAGATTCCGGCTATCGATGTAAAGGCGGATGTCGTCCATGTCGGAAAAGCCAAGGATGGCAGTATGGCAGTGCCTGAAGATATCGAGACCGTCGGCTGGTATAAACATGGTGCAAAACCGGGAGACTCCGGAAATGCAGTAATGGCAGGGCATGTGGATGGGTTATCAGGGCCAGCAATTTTTTATGGCTTAAATAAATTAGAAAAAGGTGATCAAATCCACGTTGCCGATGCAGATGGCAATCAGCTGACGTTCGTGGTGACAAAGAAAAAAATCTATCTGCCTGATGAAGCGCCATTGATGAAAATCTTTGGTGACCACAAAAAAGCCAAATTGAATTTGATTACATGCACCGGTTCGTTTAATCGGAAGATTGGGCATTATGAAGAACGGCTCGTGGTATATACAGAGCTTGTTGAACAGAAAGACAAGCAATAAGGTTGATGATCAAACTGAAGATCCTTCTGAAACCAGGGATGAGAATTCCTTGTTTTCGGAAAGGATCTTTCTTTAGGCAGTTCTGAAAAACCGATTATGCAAAATCCGGAAAATCACTTTTCGAGTTTTGGCAATAATTGAATTTCCGCCGCGAATTCAGTTATTGCCGAGATATATTGTTTTGGTTTGAAGGCATGGATGACATGGTTGGCATGGATCTTTTTGTAGCAGACATGCGGGGCCAGTTCCAAAATCCGTTCGGCATCCCGGTCATCCATAGTTCCAACCAGCCCGTAGTCCGGATAGCGATGCCAATCAGCATGGAGCACCAGAATCGGACACTGGAGGCGCCGGAGTGCAGCGGCGTGATCAATTCCTTCATAAAAACGGCCATCGACAAACGCCCGGGCAAAATCCGGGTCGAACATCGAAAGTGATTTCAACAGCAGCCTCAGCGTACTTGGAAACCCGGTTTCTATCGGCTGTCCGGGATGGGCGTCTTCAAATTTTTGTATTTTTTTGGACAAATAGCGGATAAACTGCGGCGGCACCCGCTTGACCCGTGTTTCTGAAACCGGCATTTCCATCCCGTTAAAATAAGTGGCCAGATCCCGGTTTTCCGGATCCCCTATATTGTCAACGAGCTTTTTCAACCCGTTGTAGACAAAACGGTCCTGATCTTTGAATCGCGGCATTTCGACAGAAAACACTGGGGCATCTTCCAGCACAATGGCTGATACAAGATGTGGGAGATTGGCTGCGCACCATAAAGCGATGATTCCGCCTGAAGAATTGCCGGCGATTAAGGCTTTCTGTTTCACTATATTTTCCAAAAATGCTCTCATATCAGATCCCACAGTTTCCCAGGAGTAGTCTCCGGGAGTCCAGCTGGATTTGCCGTGTCCCCGTATATCCACGACATACACTTGGAATTTTTTTGAGAGCGGCGCCATCACTTTTTGATAGCTTTCCCACATGCCTATTTGAGCAGGAATCAGTACCAGTGGAGGACCGTTATCCGGACCTGCCACATAATTGAGTTTGATCTGACCGGTATCAAATTGAAGTTCTTGAAAGCCGGCTTTTGTTATTTTAGGAGCAGTAATCTTTCCAGACAGTTGTTCATATGGATTTTTGTACATAGAATCTCCTTTCCCATGCATCTGTACTTATCATTATACTCTTTTTGTCCATTGAAATTTTTATAGCATCCATCGCTGTCTCAAATTTATACTGCTGCAAACTGTCACTTGAAAAATTATTTGAGTTTTTCATAACCCTTTTAGGGTAAGCAGGTATTAGGATCAAAAATGGAAATTAGCTTTTGAAATACAACAGAACATAAGAAGCACTATTTACTTTAAGGAAAGAGGCGAAGCCAGTGAGTCAGGAAAAAATGAAAGCATTAGGATTTTATGCGCCAGGAGACCGATCGAAATCCCCTGAATTTGAATCCGTTGAAATCGACAGGCCCGTACCAACCGGCAGAAATCTGCTTGTCGAAGTTCGGGCTATTTCGGTAAACCCGACAGATTTACGGACACGTGACGCCAAAAAAGACAATGATGATTCATTGACGATTGTCGGCCGCGACGTTGCCGGTGTGGTCGTGGCTACCGGAGAGAATTGTTCGTTGTTTAAAACAGGTGATGAAGTCTTCTATGCAGGTACGAGTGCTGCGCCAGGCGGCCAAAGTGAATTGCATTTGGTGGATGAACGCATCGTCGGAAAAAAACCGCAAAGCCTTGATTTTGCGCAGGCGGCGGCTATGCCGCTGACCAGCTTAACGGTATGCGAAGCGCTGTTTGACCGTTTAGGAATTTCCCGCACTGCAGCGGATAATAGCGGAAAAACAATTCTGATTATCGGCGCTGCAGGCGGTGTCGGATCAGCAGCGACCCAGATTGCGAAACTGGTTGGCCTTCAAGTGGTGGGTACTGCTTCAAGGAAGGAAACAGCCGAGTGGGCAAGAGAGCATGGAGCCGACCATGTCATCAATCACCGCGAGCCGATTCCTGAGCAATTGAAAGAGTTGGGTCTGGATGGAGTGCAGTATATTTTCTGCCTGACAAATATCGACGACCACATGGAAGCAATGGGCAAAGTGATTTTGCCGCAAGGAAAGGTATGTTCGATTCTGCCGGCTCAAAAGCCGATCTCTATCGCTTTCTTCTCTAAAAGCGTGACGTTTGTTTATGAATTGATGTACACCCGGTCGATTTATCAAATGGAAGATATGATTGAACAACACCATTACCTCAATGACTTGGCGGATTGGATTGACGAAGGCAAACTGCGTTCTACGCTGAACAAACACTTTAAGCCCATCAATATCGAGAATTTAAAACAAGCCTATGACCAATTGCTGACAGGCAAAACCATCGGGAAAATTGTACTCGAAGGCCCATTTGAACAGTAATCAATAGAAGCGATAAGCGGCTCGAAAGGAATGCTGTATAAATTTAATGAGAAATGAGGGGAAGCAATGTTTGAAAACAAGGCTGGCAGTTATGTAATCGACTTGCTCAAGGAATGGGGCGTAGACCATATTTACGGAATGCCTGGAGATTCAATTAATGAATTTATGGAGGAACTGCGTAAAGAAGATGCGATTCGTTTTATCCAAATCCGCCACGAAGAAACTGGTGCATTGGCTGCATCCGCATATTCAAAACTTACTGGCAAAATCGGCGTTTGTATGTCGATTGCCGGGCCGGGCGCAGTCCATTTGCAAAACGGATTATACGATGCGCAAAAAGACAAGACGCCCGTACTGGCGATTGTCGGCCAAGTAAGCAGCACATCGGTCGGAACGGATACATTCCAGGAGCTGAAACTTGAATCAATGTTTGAAGACGTGGCCGTCTATAACCGGAGCGTGCAAAAGGCGGAACAGCTGCCGGACATGCTGAACCAGGCAATCCGGACTGCTTACGCTGAAAAAGGGCCGGCGGTATTGATTGTGTCGGATGATTTATTCGCTGAAAAGATAAAACGGGACGTACCCTTGACGTCTTCAGCATATGCTATACCAAAAATCCGTGCGGCAGAAGACGATTTGCAGGAAGGTGCCCGTTTGATTCAGGCAGCGAAAAAACCAGTGATTTTGGCTGGCAAAGGCGCAAGAGGAGCTGAAGCGGAATTGCTGGCATTTGCTGAAAAGATCAAAGCGCCCATTATCGCTTCGCTTCCTGCAAAAGGGATTATACCGGATGACCATCCGCAAAATCTCGGGCAGCTTGGCCAACTGGGAACCAAGCCGTCTGAAGAAGCGATGAAAGAAGCAGATTTGCTGATTTTGGCGGGCACTGCATTTCCTTACCGTGACTATTTGCCAGACAATGCTCCAGCGATTCAAATCGACATTGAACCGCGAGTGATTGGAAAATATTATCCCGTGACAGTAGGGATTGTAGGTGATCTTGGACCGGCAATTTCATGGTTTACAGCACAAGCGGATGAAAAGGAAACGGATTTTTTAGAAAAATACATGCAGAAACGAAAAGTTTGGCGAGCTGAGATGCAAAATGATATGGACAAAGAAACTCCGGTTCTCCAGCCGCAGCATGTATTAGCGGAAGTTCAGCAAATCATGGAGAAAGATGCTGTTATATCACTTGATGTTGGCAGTGTTACCATCTGGACTGCCCGTTATCTGCAGCTTTCGGGACAGTCTCTTGTCGTATCGGCCTGGCTTGCAACAATGGGCTGTTCACTGCCAGGAGCTATCGCTGCAAAATTGGCTTATCCGGAACGGCAAGTGATTGGATTGATTGGCGATGGCGGTTTTTCCATGGGGATGCAGGATTTCGTTACGGCCGTCAAATACAACTTGCCAATGACGCTTGTTGTCTTTAACAACCAAAAAATCCAGCTTATCGAACACGAACAAGAACAAAAAGGCAATCCCGCGACGAATGTGGAAATCGCCAATATCGATTTTGCTGCTTTTGCAGCGGCTTGTGGTGGAATCGGCTATACCGCAAAGAGTCGATCAGAACTGAAAGAAGCGTTGGCTAAAGCGAAAAGAAGCAATAAACCGGTTGTCATTGATGCTTATGTTGAGGATATCTCTCCGCTTGAATAATGGCCTGTTAAAATCCTTTGTCTATTTTAGACAAAGGATTTTTTTCTGTTTTCTGAAACCGGCGCTTCTTTTTTCGTAAAATGAATGGAGAGGGGAGGGGACTAGATGAACAATCAACCGAAAATCGATATTACAAAACCTCGCTTTGCGCTTTTGCTCGATGCAATTGCAATCATCGCATTTGCAGCATTGCTCATTTATCTCTTCAGCCAGTATGGTTCATTGCCAGAACGGGTGCCAGGGCATTATAACGGTGCAGGAGAAGTTGATCGATGGGGAAGTAAAAATGAATTATTCTTTTTGCCGATCATCGGCGCGGCTTTATGGATCTTCATGTTCGTTATGGAGAAGTTTCCCCATACCTATAATTACTTGAATCTTACAGAGAAAAACGCAGAAGCCCAGTATAAAATTGGGATGCTCATGATGAATGTGCTGAAAAATGAAATGATCTTATTATTTTGCTTTATCACTTATCAGAACATGCAAGTGGCAAGTGGAGATGCAGAAGGATTAGGTGTAGGATTCATGCCGATTTTTCTGAGCTTGATTTTCGCTACCATTTTAGCATTTATGGTTCGGATGATCCGGCTGTAAAGTAAAAAAAGAGTGTGGCTTCCGATTGTATTTGGAAACCCACTCTCTTTTTTCAATGGGGGAAACAACCGATTCTTTTTTGTGAAAAATAGGCCGGCAGGGGAGGGGAGCGGAAGTGCATTATACTGGCATTTCTTTTACATGTTCTGTATTTAGGCTGTAGACAAAAATGAATAGCAGCATTCAATTAGTGGAAAGGCAACTGAAGATTAAAAAAGCGAAATGAAGCAAAATCGTGGATAATCAAGTCGAAAAAGACACGTATAATTTAAATAGAAGACTTTGATGTGAGTAACCCACATGTTTTATGAGTTATCCCCAGTGCCTTAAAGTTATTAACTTTTTGCTAATACAACTGTATTGAAAAGATAGTGTAAGCAAAATTTATTTAATACAGTTGTATTAATATATTGAAAATTAATAGTATTCTGATAAAATAAGGTTATGCCAAAACTAACTAATCACGAAGAAGTTAAACAGTCGATAGCTGAAGCCGCGTGGAAAATCATTTTAGAACAAGGTCTGGGAGGAGCATCCGTAAGAGCGGTCGCAAAGGAGGCGGGAGTATCGTTAGGAGCGCTGCGTTATTATTTCTCCACCCAAGAAGAGTTAATTGCGTATTCCAGAGAGCTCGTATATCAAAGGACTGCTGAAAGGATGAGAAGAGTATTTAAGCTCGACATGCCGCCGAAAGAAAAAATCGTCCAGGTATTGCTTAATTTATTGCCGTCCTCTGAAGAAAAAAGGCTGGAAGTGGAAGCAAGGCTGGTATTCAAGGTTTATACACGGCATAAAGGAGATAAATTCGATGCCCAGCAGGACAGCGTGTATTTGGCGATTAAAGAAGTCATGTCGTATCTAGTCTTGCTGAATCTATTGAAAAAAGATTCAGATCTGCATCTGGAAACGGAAAGGCTGTATTGTTTAATGGATGGCCTGGCGCTCGATGCCATGATCAGACCAGAACTTTTAGAGGCGAACAGGATGAAAAGAATCATCATTTATCATTTGAATTCAGCTTGCAGCGAAGAATTCGGAACAACAGGCTGGTAGCTGAAAGACGAAAATCACCGCGGCAATGAGTCGTTTGCATAAAGATACACAGAATGAATATCAATTATAACTATATTATGTAATCTACTTTGTGGTTACCTGCTAATTAAACTACGCCGCTTGCCAGTTAAATAAACAAATCCAGCCGCTAGTCAGGGCTGGATTTTTTCTTGTTGAAACTGAATTGAAATATTAGACGGATCTTTCAGGATTTTTTTAACCAGCCCTTTTTTTATGCATTTAATAGTTCAACACCATTATATAAGCAGGATTTTCATTGTAAGTTGTGCTTCCACAGTGCTCCTCAACATACTTTTTCTTTTGAAGTGTTCCCTGCTTTTTTTCGTTCTATAAGTAAATCCACTTTAAAAGTTTCAACAATAAAAAAATTTACAAATTGTATGCAGTATATTGCGTTTGTTAGAATTGTGTGATAAATTAAACAAAATCATAAATGAAGCATAAACTTCATTTAGTAAATAAAAGACGTCTCAACTTCAAAAGGAAGATACTATGAAATTATCGGAATTGATTCAAGAACGATACAGCGACTTATCAAAAAGCCAGAAAAAAGTGGCTACCTATGTCTTGGACAATCCGAGAAAAATAGCCCTTGAACCGGCTCAGGATGTTGGGGATTCCATAGGGGTCAGTGAAACCACGGTAATTCGTTTTTGCTACAGCCTTGAGCTGTCCGGCTATGCAGAGTTGCAAAAGGCCATCCGGGAGCAATTGCTTTCTAACGAAAGCAGCTTGGATGCCTATCAGCAATCCAAAATGGATTTGGAGCAGCAGCCTCATTTTTTAGAAGAAGTAATGGAGCGCGATCGGTCAGCCATTTACGCAACAATGAAACAAATTGATGAAAAACATTACGAAACCGCGGTTGAAAAATTAGCAAAAGCGGACACTGTCTATATATTGGGGCTCCGTTCATCGTTTGCGGCAGCACATTGGCTAACATTTACCCTAAATCTTGTTAGAGGCAAAGTGTGCCAGATCCGTCCAGAAACGGAAGACATCATCCAGGTACTCAGTGAAATGGACAGCAATTCCGTTTTGGTCGCCATTTCCTTCCATCGTTATTTGAAACAACCGATCCGGATCGCGGAACTGGCAAAACAACAGGGAGTCTTTATCATTGGCGTGACAGATTCCCAATTGGCACCAATCCAGCAACATAGCGATGTGGTGTTTCCGATTTATTCGCCAAACAAGTCAACGCTTGACGCGACAGCGACATTATTTTCTTTTCTAAACGCACTGGTAGCAGGAGTCGTGGTGAAAGGCAAAGGGAAGTTTCGAAAACGGCAGGAAGATTATCGGGCTTTGGACAGTGATTTCTTATTTATGGAAGGGGCAGATCGTCAATGAAAGCAGTACTGGAAGAAATAAAACCGGTCGTGGAAGAGGTATTCCAGCATTTGCATACACATCCGGAAATCAGCTGGAAAGAAGTTGAGACCACCAACTATTTAAAAGAGCTGCTGGAAAGTGAAGGATTTGAAGTACAGACTTTCGATGATTCAACAGGATTGGTTGTCACAGTGGGCAGCGGTGAGCCGTGTATCGGGCTTCGTACAGACATCGATGCATTGTGGCAGGAAGTGGATGGAAAGTATCAGGCCAATCATTCCTGCGGACACGATGCGCATATGACGCTTGCTGTCGGGGCACTTCTTACGTTGAAAAAACTTGGCATCCCGGAAAAAGGCCGCTTGAAAGTGATTTTCCAGCCGGCAGAAGAAAAAGGCACGGGCGCCCTGTCATTTGTCGAGAAAGGAATTGTCGACGACATCGATTTTCTGTATGGCGTCCATCTTCGTCCGTTTCAAGAAATCAGCCATGGCTATGCATCTCCAGCTATCATGCACGGATCCGCAAAAATGCTCAAAGGATCGATTCATGGAACAGATGCACATGGAGCACGGCCGCACGAAGGGCAAAATGCCATTGAAGTGATGGCGCTTCTTGTACAGGCCATTCATTCCATCCAAATCAATCCGATGGTCCCGCATTCCGCAAAATTGACGATGTTCCAGGCCGGCGGTGAATCGGCAAATATCATTCCGGGAAATGCAGTGTTCAGCATTGATATGCGTGCCCAAACAAATGGGGTCATGGATAAATTATTTGCACAAGTCATTAAAGCGATGCAGGCTGTGGCAGAAATGGCCGGAGTGAAAATTCCTTATGAAGTGGCGGCAGAAATCGCGGCTGCTGAAGTGGATGACACGGCTGTTGAAATTATGGGACAGGCCATTGCAGAAACTGTAGGCGAAGAATTTTTAGTGCCGCCAATCATTACACCTGGAGGAGAAGATTTTCACTTTTATACGCTGAAGCGTCCTTCAATCAAAGCGACGATGCTTGGGCTTGGCTGCGATTTAGCTCCTGGCCTCCACCATCCGGCAATGACGTTTAATCAGGATAGTTTGATTGTTGGCATTGAGATTCTGGCCCGTACAGTCCAACGTACTTTTGAACATCTAGAACAAGGGAAGTGACAGACATGATAGACGGAATTATGATTCGCAGACTAGAAACCAATGCCGATATGCGCTTGATCCAACAACTCGAACGCGAAGTATGGGACATGTCGCCGGTACCGACGCACCAGACATTTACCGCTGCTAAAAATGGTGGAATTTTGGTCGGTGCTTTTGACGGCGAACAGCTGGTCGGCTATTGCTATGGCTTTGCCGGGTTTAAAGACGGCAAAACTTATCTCTGTTCTCATATGATGGGCATCCATCCGGAATATCAGTCGAAAGGCATCGGCAAACGCCTCAAACAGGAACAGCGGAAAATCGCGCAGCAGATTGGCTACGATTTAATCACCTGGACTTTCGATCCATTGGAAAGCCGCAATGCGCATCTCAACACCTCCAAATTATTCGGCATCAGCACCACTTATATTGAAGACTGCTATGGCGAAATGGATGATGGCTTAAACCGCGGGCTGCCGACTGACCGTCTGCAGATTGAATGGTGGATTTCAAGCAGCCGTGTTGAAGATGCTTGGGTGCCCAAAATCGCCGAGTATAAAAATCCGTTTCAAATCACGCAGACTCCGAATGGCTTTCCGGTACTTGAAATTAATGAGAGTGAAGTTCTATCCGGTGCGGAAGGAATTGAAGTGCCAGTGCCACAGGATTTTCAGACGATTAAAAAACTGGACCCTGAATTGGCGCTGGACTGGCGCATGAAGATCCGGACAGTGTTCCAGCAGTTATTCGCAGCCGGCTTCGCAATCACCGGTGTTCGAAAGGTTGAGGAAGGCGTCCATTATTATCAATTTGTTCCGGCAAAGACCATTCCATTACAACCAATAGAAAGAGGCGATAGGCAGTGAAAATTACAGAAATCAGGATTCGGAAGATGAAGATGATGATGAAAAAACCATTTACCACTAGTTTCGGGACATTCCAGGAAAAGGACTTCCTATTGCTGGAAGTAAAAGATGAACTCGGCAATTCAGGCTGGGGAGAATCGGTAGCGTTCCATTCTCCTTGGTATAGCGAGGAAACGCTGGAAACAAATATGCACATGATCAAGGATTTCCTGGTGCCGATCGTATTTGAAAATGACATCCGCCATCCGGACGAAGTCAGTGAATTATTCAGCCATCTCCGCAAAAACAATATGGCGAAGTCGACAGTTGAAGGAGCCATTTGGGACCTTTATGCGAAACGCAACAAAATGACGCTCGCAGAAGCTCTCGGAGGTACCCGCAGTAAAATTGAAGTCGGCATCAGCATCGGAATCCATGAAGACATTAATGATTTGATCGATACAGTCGCTGGATTTGTGGAAGAAGGCTATAAACGGATCAAAGTAAAAATCAAGCCGGGCTATGATGTGAATGTGATGCGGGAGCTTCGTGCCAAATTCCCGGATGTGCCGATGATGGCAGATGCCAACTCGGCTTACCGCCTGAAAGATATCGATTTGCTGAAACAATTGGATGAATTCAATTTAACGATGATCGAACAGCCATTGGCTTCAGACGACATTATCGACCACGCCAAACTGCAGCCGGAACTTGCTACGCCAATCTGCCTGGATGAAAGCATTCATTCATTGGAAGATACCCGGAAAGCGGTGGAGCTTGGAAGCACCAAAATCATCAATATCAAAATCGGCCGGGTCGGCGGATTGACGGAAGCGAAAAAAATCCACGATTATTGCATGGCCCAAGGCATTCCGGTTTGGTGCGGCGGGATGCTCGAATCAGGAATCGGCCGTGCACATAATATTGCACTCACAACTTTGCCGAACTTCATCCTTCCAGGAGACACTGCCGGTTCGTCGCGTTACTGGGAAGAAGACGTCATTTCTCCGGAAGTGATTGTGGAAGATGGGTATATCACCGTTCCCGAGGCTTATGGAATTGGCTACGCCATCAATCAAAAAGCCATGGACAAGTTCACCGTTGAAGAACTCATCTTCAAAACACAGCGAACAGCAGCGGGCACCGGACAATAAAATACGTTTAATCAAACGGGGGAAAGAACATGAGAAAAAGTTTTCAAATTGGCGGTGCCTTTATCGGTGTAATCGTTGGCGCAGGGTTCGCTTCCGGGCAGGAAGTTCTGCAATTCTTTACGAGTTTCGGGATTTATGGAATTATCGGATCGTTGATTGCCATGGCGCTTTTCGCTTTTCTTGGGATGAATCTGACACAACTCGGCAGCCGTCTTCAGACAAAATCGCATCAGCATGCCATTCGCCATATTTGCGGCAAGTATTTGGGTCCGGTCGTTGACGTCGCCATTACATTCTTCTTATTCGGCGTAACGGTCGTCATGTTTTCCGGATCCGGTGCCATTTTCGAACAGCAATTCGGCATACCCGGCTCGGTCGGGAATATACTGATGGCCGTTCTAGTGATAGCTTCGGTAATGCTGAATGTCCAAAAAGTGATTTCACTGATTGGCGCTTTCACTCCGGTATTGCTGGTCGTCGTCATTATCATAACTGCGTATTCTCTTTTCAAATTCGAAATGTCGGCTGCAGAAATCGATGCGGCGACAGCTGCTGCGGCGAACAGCCAAGCCGCTCCCCATTGGCTGCTCGGCGCCATCCTTTACGTCTCTTATAATTTGGCTGCCGGTGCTGCAATGATGACGGTCATGGGTGGAACGGTAAAAGATGAGAAAGTTGCTGCGTGGGGCGGGATTATCGGGGGATTGGGCCTTGGTTTGCTGATCTTGCTGATCAATGTATCGATGCTGACACAGTTGAAGGAAATCGCAGCGGTGCCGATGCCGATGCTGGTATTGGCCAACAATATCAGCCCTTTTATCGGAGCAATCATGTCAATCATCTTGCTTGGCATGATCTACAACACGGCCGTCGGAATGCTCTATGCTTTCACAGCGCGCATTGTGAAGTCTGATAGCCCGAAATTCAAAGTATCAGTCATTGGTTTTGGCACTGCAGCATTTGCTTCCAGCTTTTTTGGATTTGTGACGCTCGTCGGAACTATTTATCCGGTGATGGGTTATTTAGGGTTCACGCTGATTGCGGCAATTGTCATCGCGTGGTTTCGGAGAAGGAAAGTGCAAGTGGCTAAGGAAGCGCTCAGCTGAAAGATAAGTTGGCTGAAAACTCAAGGAAAAGAAAAAGTTACCTCTGGCATTTCGTTTAATGCCGGGGGTTTTTCTGTCTAAAGCCAGCTTCATCAAATTTGATTTTGATGGATTTAATTTATCTTAAGTAACAGCGTTTCTCATACTAAGAAGTTTTTATCGCGGGCTCTTCGGGAACATAAAACTAGGTGCGAATATGGCGTACTCCTGTCAATGAAGTAATTGCATCATGTTCCGGTTTTGTATGTCTGAAAATTCAGTCATTATCTATCGTCAGCGATAGGAATATGCTACTATTTAAGTGAATTCATGCATCTTCTTTTAGATTTTACTCAAAAGAGAGCAGAGGTGGTAAAACGTGTAATACGGTCAGCTTTTCATTCTTATATTCGGCATGCCAAAAGGAAATGGCAGGCACATTGTAAAGCCCAATTATTTATACCTTCAGTATGGCTGAACTTATCATCGACATTGATAAAATTGGAGAAGAGAGGGATTAATATGGCTGATGCAAGCGTCCGTGCGCGAATTCAGCGCTTCGGAAGTTATTTGAGTGGAATGATCATGCCAAATATCGGTGCCTTTATTGCTTGGGGTCTTATTACTGCTTTGTTCATACCGGATGGCTGGTTCCCGAATGAAACTTTGGGTTCGCTGGTCGGCCCAATGATCACATATTTACTGCCCTTATTGATCGGGTTCACAGGCGGCCGGCTCGTCTACGATTTTCGCGGTGGTGTTCTTGGGGCCATAGCAACAATGGGGGTTATTGTCGGAGCTGAAATTCCGATGTTCCTTGGAGCCATGATCATGGGTCCGCTTGCCGGGTTTGCGATGAAACTGATAGACGGCTGGTTCCAGCATAGAATCAGAGTCGGTTTTGAAATGCTTTATAATAACTTTTCCGCTGGTATTTTAGGGGCATTCCTGGCGGGAATCGCTGTTTTCTTCGTCGGGCCAATCGTCAATACGTTGACGAATACACTGGCCAATGGGGTTGAAGTGATTGTTGAAATGGGATTATTGCCGCTTGCGAGCATCATCATTGAACCGGCGAAAATCCTCTTCTTGAACAATGCCATTAACCATGGGATTCTAAGCCCATTGGGTGTGGAACAAGCGGCAGATGCAGGAAAATCCATTTTGTTTCTGCTTGAGACAAATCCAGGTCCGGGGCTTGGTGTGCTTTTAGCTTTCTCGGTATTCGGCAAAGGGATTTCAAAAGCGTCCGCGCCAGGAGCAGCCATCATCCAATTCATGGGTGGGATTCATGAAATTTATTTCCCATATGTCTTAATGAAACCCATTTTGCTTCTGGCTGTAATTGCCGGCGGGATGAGCGGCGTATTCACATTTACCGTATTTAATGCCGGTCTTCCGGCAACACCGTCTCCCGGCAGTATTTTCGCATTGCTTGCCTTGACGCCGCAAGGAAATTACTTGGGCGTCATTTCCGGAGTGGTCGTAGCGGCAGCGGTATCGTTTGCTGTTGCATCTGTCGTATTGAAAACCAGCAAAGTGGAAGATGAAGATTTAGCTTCGGCAGCGGGAAGAATGGAAGAAATGAAAGGCAAGAAAAGCGATGCAACTGGTTACTTGACTCCAAAACCAGCGAAGGAAGTTGTGGGGATGACTTCAGGTGACCGGGTTGAAGCTGATAATACACAGCCGGTCAATGCGGCTCCGCTTAAAAACACGGAAGAGATACGAAAAGTCGTTTTCGCTTGCGACGCCGGAATGGGATCAAGTGCCATGGGGGCTTCGCTGCTCAGAAACAAATTCAAAAAAGAAAGTATCGATGTACCGGTGTCCAATACAGCAATCAACCAGCTTCCGGAAGATGCAGACATCGTAGTTACCCATAAAGATTTGACTGACCGAGCAAAAGCGAAACTGCCGAATGCTGAACATATTTCAGTAGAGAATTTCATGAACAGCCCGGAATACGATAAGCTGGCGAGACGTTTGAAAAATCAGTAGCAGCAATCTAAAAGAAAAATTCCAGTAGGAGTGATTTGGATGGCGAAAGAAGTGTTGAGCAAAGAAAATATCAAATTGAATGTGCCGTTGAGTGGGAAAGAAGAAGCAATTCGATTCACAGGAGAGATTCTTGTAAGGCAAGGATATGTCGATGCCGGTTATATCGATAAAATGTTTGAACGGGAAGAAATGGCTTCCACTTATATGGGGAACTTTCTGGCGATTCCGCATGGTACGGAAGATGCCAAAAAAAATGTCTTTGAAACGGGTATTTGTGTTGTAACTGTACCGGATGGCATTGATTTTGGAGATGGCAATCTGGCCAAGATATTCATCGGGATTGCTGGAAAAGGGAACGAGCACCTAGAGATTCTTTCGAATATCGCGATTGTCTGTTCGGAAGAAGAAAACATCGATAAAATTTTGAATGCCCGATCAGAAGAGGAAATCCTGGATCTCTTTAGCGAGGTGGGGTAAATGCAGGCAGTGCATTTCGGGGCAGGAAACATCGGCCGGGGGTTCATCGGCCTTCTACTCAATCAATCGGGATACAGCACGCTTTTTCTCGATGTCAACGACTCAGTCATCAATGCAATAAATGAAAAGAAAGAATACGAAGTCACTTTATCGGCTACGGAAAGAGAAGTGATACGGGTCGATAATGTATGGGGCATTAACAGCATGTCGAATGCAGAAGAAGCAGCTGAATTTCTGAGCAGAGCAGACCTTGTCACGGCAGCGGTAGGACCGAATGTGCTGCCTGCGATTTCGGGGTTGCTGGCTGAAGGATTGAAAAGAAGATTTCAGAACCGCCCGGAGCCATTGAATGTCATCGCCTGTGAAAATATGATCAATGGCAGTTCTGTGTTGAAAGAACATGTTTACAAGCATTTATCCGTGGAAGAAAGAAACATGGCTGACGAATTGATTGGCTTTCCCAATGCTGCTGTAGACCGGATAGTCCCGGATCAGCGCAGCGGCGATCTGCTTGGCGTAGCCGTAGAGCCATACTATGAATGGGTTGTTGAGCAGCCGGCAATCAAAGGGCAACGGCCACCCGTAAAAGGCATCACCTACGTGGAGGATTTGAATCCTTATATAGAGCGCAAACTTTTCACAGTGAATACCGGCCATACTGTCCCTGCTTATTTAGGCCGCTATAGAGGACATCAAACGATCAATGAAGCGATGGATGATGAAGGAATTGAACGCATTCTACAAGGGGTGCTTCGGGAAACGGGAGAAGTACTGATTCAATTGCATCATTTTGACAGTGCCCAGCACGAAGCATATACCCGGAAAATCATCGGCCGGTTCCGAAATCCATATGTTTCAGACTTCGTTACACGTGTCGGGAGAAGTCCAATCCGGAAATTAGGAAATAATGACCGTTTGGTCCGCCCGGCAAGCCTTTATCTGCAGCTAACCGGAAAAGAGCCGGTCAACTTGGCCACTGTGATTGCAGCCGTGCTGCTTTACGAAAATGATGAAGACGATGAAGCGCGCGAATTGCAGAAATTGGTTAAAGAAAAAGGATATGAGGATGCTTTCCGACAAGTTTCGGAATTACCGGTTGGCGACCCGCTAATTCCGGCAGTAATGAAGCAATTGGCTAATATGAAACAATAAAGATTGAAGAAAAGCGACACAAAAAGCGGCAGTCCGACTGCCGTTTTTTGTGTCGCTTTTATAAAATAAACGTCTATTCAGCAATTATTCAATGATTTATAAAGTCCTCAATTGTACTGAAATCATTATGCCATACTGAAGAGGTATTTAAGAAGCTGAAGGGGGTTGACTCGAAATCAGTTAGGGTGTGCAAGTGCGCGGAGCTTCGAAACCTCTTATCTCCGTTATGATCATTAAATATTATACAAATGGCCGAAAATGCAGTTCGACCGTTTGTTTTTTATTTAAAATGTTAGGTATCTTAAAAATTTGGGTAAAGCAACGTTATACAGAAGTTATATCATAAAATTAAAAGAATAATAAAAAAATATTGTTTAGATGGAAACATACGGGGAATATGGAAGAAGCAATCATATATAAATTGCAAAAAAAACGAAAAATGGAGGGAGAAGTCTATGAACCAATTCACGGGAGCTTTTCGGGACATGGGAACCACAATCGTGAATTTCCTGCCCAACGTCATTGGCGCCATTCTGCTGTTATTAGTCGCTTGGCTCGTTGCCACAATCGTCCGTGCAATTTTTACGAAAGGGCTGAAAAAAGCTGGAGCACCCAATGCCATGGTCAAGGGCCATATGGCAAAGACGCAGGAAGATGCGAACAGTAAACTGGACTCGATCGGCAAAATATTATACTACTTAATTTTCATCCTGTTCTTGCCTAGTGTATTTGATCAACTGAATATGAGAGCCGTAGCAGCACCCATTACAAATATGATGGACAAATTGCTAGCCTTCATACCAAACTTGCTGATGGCAGCGATTATCCTCATACTTGGCTATTTCGTCGCTAAATTTGTAAAGAATCTGGTTGCAACCCTTCTGACTACAATTAATATCGACAAATGGTTCAACAAATTGACAAACAAAACTGGAACTCCGGAAAAAATGTCTGCAAGCAATAAAAACACATTAGCAAACGTTCTTGCAAATGTTGTTTTCGTTCTAGTCTTGATTCCAATCATCACAGTGGCACTTGAAACGTTGAATATCGATTCGATTTCGCGTCCGGTTTCCGACATGCTCAACCAAGTGCTGAATATGATTCCGAATATTTTTGTTGCGATTATCCTGATTTTAGTCGGGGTGGCAATCGGTAGATTTATCGGCGATTTGCTGGCCAGCCTCTTGAAAGGTACGGGGCTTGATAATATTTCCCAGTCGTTGAACTCGGGTTCGAGACCGAATATGCCAACGCTTGATTTGGCTACAATTATCGGGAAAATTGTTCAAGTATTGATTATCGTTTTCTTCACAGTTGAAGCGTTGAACGTTTTGGAGCTGGAAGTGCTTAACAATATCGGGACTTCCATCATTGGCTACTTGCCGCTTGTGTTAAGCGGACTTATCATTTTGGGCCTCGGCATAATCGGCGCCAACTTGCTTGGCAATTACATCCAGCGTGCTTCTGGAAACCGCATGTACGGTGCAATTGTCAAATACGCGATTATCATCATTGCAGTATTTATGACGCTTGACCAATTGAATTTTGCCACAAGCATCGTCAATTTGGCATTCCTGTTCATCATCGCTGGGCTGGCTGTGGCATTCGCCATTTCGTTCGGCATCGGCGGCCGGGATTTTGCGAAACGCCAATTGGACAAATTTGAAGCGAAAGCACAAGCAGAAGATAACAAACCGAATGACGGAAATTTATAAGTTCAGTAAAAAGAGAATGCCTTATAATAGGCATTCTCTTTTTCAGGCTATCGGGAAACTTTCAGCAGTCTTTTCTCATTTCGCTCTAGGACGGACGCTTTTCGCGGGGGCGGCCTGAGCCTCCTCGCTCGCTGGCGAAAACCGTGTGCTCCTGCATCGCTGCGCTAGCTTCGCCGCAAATGAATGGGGCAAACTGCTTTTGCCCCATTCATTCCCTGGGGGGTCTCAGGACTCGCCCTGTTTCCGCAGAAAAGGCATCACCCAACCATAGTCGGGTGGTGCCTTTGCGACGAAGCGCCTGGCGCTGTAGGAGCACATCTTTGCCCTTCGCCGCTTTCCGCTGCATTCTGCTCTCTTTTACTACTTTTAGAGACGCTCTAAAAGTGTGATGGTTTTGGAAAGCTCGTGAATGTTTGTACCTCCTCTCCAGATATGGAGCCAACCGGCGGAGAAAACATACTGCTCCTGCGCAAGCTCGTCGCAAAGACTTAGCCTCGCAGGCTTCGGCTAATGTCTTGCCTGCGGGGCAGCGTAAGCGACGAGACAGCCGAGACCCTGCAACGCCCTTTCATGTTTCGAAGCTAGCGAAGCGATGCAGAAACAGGAGCGTAAGCGACGAAGCGGCTTGGCGCTCGCCCGCGGCTAAAACATATGCTCCTGCAGCGCTGTGCGCTTCGTCGCAAAGACATTAGCCTCGCAGGCTTCGGCTAATGTCTTCGCAGCTGGTTGGCGGAATATCGGTTAGGAGAGGATCACCAATACAAGTTTTACTTTTTCATCAAGCTTAAAAGAGAAGGTCTATAAAAATCAATCTCTTTTTATTGCTCATTTAGTTTCATCTAGCAGATTCTTAAGAGCTTGTTTCTCCAAACTGATCTCATTTCCTGTTCTTGCACCCATTTTTCGAAGCAGCGGCAAAGGAGGGCACCAGCCTTGGACAGCCTGCTGAATCATGAAAAGACTGGCAGCTCCACTGAGATACATCCATTTCTTATTGGAAATTATGCCAAGAATAGAAGAAGTGAATGCAATGGAAGCTAAATTCACTTCCAATATGCGCTCCGCATCCCATTCCTTTTCCAATTCAATGACGCGTTGCTGGATTGTTTCTCTATCTTTCCCTTTAAAGTAATTTACATTTGCTTCAATTTGACGTTCAATTTCTTCGTTAATAAGGTCTGGTGTATGCTGGGCAATTCTTGATTGGGTTGAAGGTAATGTTTCGATTTCCATGGCCATGTTTATGCTACCTGCTTTCATTTTTTGTCTTAAGAAGTATTATTCCGCTATTTTCAAGTTTTAAACATGGAACAAGGAATTTATAAAGCCAGGCTTTAGATTATGATATAAAACTGAGGAGGTTTTACAATGCCTGTATTCAGCTTGGGAGAAGCGATGCCTGATTTTATACTGCCAGCAATATCTGGGGAAATTTTTCTTTTGAATCACAGAAAAAAACAGATAAAGAATGGCACTTCATTGTGTTTTTCAGGGGGTCCTGGTGTTCAGCCTGCATCAAAGCGCTTAAAGACTTGGAAAGCAATAAAACATATTTTGACGGGGAAAACATTCACCTGATTGCAATTTCTACAGATATGCTTGCAGATTTGAAACAAATGTCAGACGAACTTGGATTATCCTTTCCAGTATTAGCAGATGAAAGCCTGAAGTTTTTAAAGCAATACGGCGTCTATCTGCATGGTGAAGAGGCCCCATACGAAGATACAGGAATACATGGTGAACCGGCGTATTTTTTGATGGATGAAAACGGGGAATTGCTTTATCAGCAAAGACAGACCAGTCCTTATGGACGCCCGACAGCCGATGAACTGCAGCAGATTATAAGGTTCATCAAGAAGAAGTTGCAAACTGTCTAAATTCAGATAAAAGCGGATTCGAATTTTGCGAATCCGCTTTATTTATTGACTTAGCTTTCAAAAAGAACATATAAATTACCTGAATATTGCATTATACTTAATTCACCAGATGTGCCGGAATTAGAAAAGAGGGGTTTTCGTGCAAAGATACATTTGCGAAACATGCGGTGTGCAATATGAGAATTCTGCTGTTCCACCGAGCCAGTGCAAGATCTGCAACGAAGAACGGCAATATATCAACCCGATGGGGCAAAGCTGGACCACTTTGGAACATATGATGAAAGGGGCTCCTTATAAAAATTGGATTGCGGAGGATGAAGAGGAAATTCACAGCATTGTTACGAAACCCGATTTTGCTATTGGCCAGACAGCCTATTTAGTGCGAGAGAAAGGGTTTAATCTCTTATGGGATTGTATTACCTATATCGATCCTACGACAATTGAGGAAATAAAAGACCTGGGAGGTGTTGACGCCATCGCACTCTCTCATCCACATTATTATGCAAGCCAAGTGGAATGGGCCGATGCGTTCAATGCCAATATTTATATTCATGAAGACGACAGGCAGTGGGTGACCCGGCAAAGTGAAAAAATCATATTCTGGTCAGGACAGTCGATTGAACTACATGAAGGATTGATACTGCATAAACTCGGCGGGCATTTTAAAGGGGCGACTGTGCTCGAATGCCAAAAAGGCATTATATTTTCCGGAGATATTGTCCGGGTTACGCCAGACTTCCATTGGGTCACTTTTATGTACAGCTATCCTAATTTCATTCCATTGCCGGCATCAACCATCCAAAGGATGGCAGATTATTTGAACGGGATCAACTATTATCGGATTTACGATGCTTTCCACCGGATAATAAAGGAAGATGCGGATGAAAAAGTGCAAAAATCAGCACAGCGGTATATTGATGCGCTGAACGGAAATTTCTTTTCTACGTAACGCTTTCAGGCAAAATAAGGAGGAAGAAAAATTTATGGATCGTGAACAGCTGAAAAAGAGAATTTTCACAGCAAATAAACAACAAGCAGCCGAGCTGGTGATTCGCAATGCAAATATTGTGAATGTCTTTACGAAAGAACTGACTCAAGGAGATATTGCCATTACAGACGGCGTGATTGTTGGAATCGGGGAATACGAAGGCGAAAAGGAAATTAATGCTGCCGGACGGTATATTTGCCCGGGCTTGATTGATGCTCATGTCCATATAGAATCGTCAATGGTGACTCCCCATCAGTTTTCCCAGGTCGTGCTGCCTCACGGAGTGACAACTGTCATTACTGATCCGCATGAAATTGCGAATGTCAGTGGATCCGAAGGCATTGAATTTATGCTGAACGATTCCGAAGCTGCCATGCTGGATATACTTGTTATGCTGCCTTCTAGTGTGCCGGCAACTTCTTTTGAAAACTCAGGCGCTACACTGACTTCAGATGATTTGCAGAAATTTATCGGCCGTGACAGTGTTTTAGGGATAGCGGAAGTGATGGATTTTCCTTCTGTTTTGAATGGGAAAGACGGCATGCTGGACAAGCTATTCCTTAGCCGGCAAATAGACGGCCATGCGTCAGGATTAAAAGAAAATGACATCAATGTCTACCGCACTGCCGGCATATTGACAGATCATGAATGCGTCACCAAAGAAGAAGCGGTTATCCGGCTGCAGCGAGGCATGTATGTCATGCTAAGGGAAGGATCGGTAGCCAAAAACCTGTCAGCGCTGCTCGAAGCAGTTAACGAAAACAATGCACACCGCTGTTTATTTTGCACAGATGATAAGCATTTGGACGACTTAATCGAAGAAGGCAGCATCGATGTTAACGTCAGGGCCGCGATACAATATGGCATTAATCCAATTACAGCGATCTCTATGGCAAGTTTTAATGCGGCACAATGCTACGGTTTGCATACAAAAGGCGCAATTGCCCCCGGATTTGATGCGGATTTTATCCTTCTGGACAATCTGGAGGAATTTACAATTTATGAAGTTTATAAAAAAGGCAAGCTTGCGGCTGCAAATGGCCGGTACGCGGGTCCCGATTCTTCTGTGACAGCTACCGAAAAAGTGCGGGAGACGGTAAATCTTAGCCGATACACTCAAAAAGATCTGCAGATCCATTTAGGAAAAAGCACAAAAGCGAATATTATCGGCATCAATCCCAATAGCCTCATAACGGAACATTTAATTGAAGAAGTAGAGACGATAGACGGCTACTTCCTGCCGGACATTGAAAAAGATCTGCTTAAAATCGCAGTGGTCGAAAGACATCGTGCAACCGGAAATATCGGCCTTGGCATCGTCAAGGGTCTTGGATTGAAAAGCGGAGCCATTGCGACTACTGTCGCGCACGATTCGCACAATATCATCGCGGTCGGAACCAATGATGCAGATATCTTACGCGCTGTTGATGCACTCGAGAGAATGGGAGGCGGACTCACGGTGGCGGAAAACGGGGAAGTGTTGGCGGAATTGCCGCTGCCGGTAGCGGGACTGATGTCTGAAGAAACCTTTGAAAAAGTCTATAAAGAATTAAAGCAAGTGGATAAAGCCCTTTCAAAACTGGGAGCCCCGTCACACTTTAATGCCTTTCTCACTTTATCTTTTTTATCGTTGCCAGTTATTCCCCATTTGAAGATCACCGATTGCGGTTTATTCGAAATGGCAGCGTTCCGGCACATTGAAGTTCCGGTTGATGAGGAAAGATAGGAAATCAGCTTTAATACTTAATCTTTAAATGATAAACCAAGAGCTTGATTCATTGTTGGATCAAGCTCTTTAAATCGGGCAAGAACAATTCAGTGTATTCAACTACTTAGGCCAAATCCTGGAGCCTTATATGTCCGATTTTTTTCGTTCTGAATTTGATAAAATGCCAATTATAGAAAAAGTGGTTTAAAAAATTTACGAAGAAGGAATTAGTGCAGAAGATATATGTTTTGTGGCTGAATTTGCTCTGCGGCTCGAATTATAATATTATTAAGAAAAATATTTAAAATAATTGAAATTTCTGATTTATTAGGAAGGAGTGGAGAAATAAGGTTACCACTATATTTCAAGGAAGAATGTAAGCGCTAACATTAGAAAAGGGGGCTAAATTGATGAAAAAATTTTTATTGTATCTCGCTATTATTTCAGTTCTAATATTGTCGGGATGCGGCGGCGGTTCTGGCAGTGGAGAAACCGCTGACGGAAAAATTGAATTGACCTTCATTAACGGATTTACCGGCGGTGACGGAGATTATATGAAAAAAATCACCAATGGCTTTAATGAATCACAAGATAAGTATGTAATCAAAGAATCCCAGGAAAAAGATCATTACACGAAATTCAAAACTGGAAATTATGATTTAGTCATGATCCATACAGATTTGCTTGAAACATTCAAGCAAGATGGCATGATTCAAGATATCAGCAGTTTAATGGAAACGGCTGGAATTAGCCCAGACGATTTTCATCCTGTTGCAAAAGAACAAGTGACTTTTGACGACGGTGTCTTTGCGCTGCCTCTGGATATCCATCCCATGACCATGTTCTATAATAAAAAACTAGCTCCTGAAGCTCCTCAAACCTATGAGGATTTCGCAAAATTAACGACTACGCTCCAGCAACAAGATCCCAACCTGTTTGCGACAGGTGTCCCGAGTGCAGGCCTTGGGGAATGGTTCATTATGACAGTAGCAGCTCAAAATGGAATCAATATGGTTGAAGACAATCATGTGAACTTTTCTCAAGAAGAACTGGCTGATGCTTTAATGATTTACCACGACATGATTTTTAAAGACAAAATATCTCCCCAAGGCTTAGGGCTGGATGGAGAATTCCAGGCGTTCATGAAACAAGTGGATGAAGGCGGCAGTGCCGTTCAGACGGCTACAGCATTAACGGGTCCTTGGTATTACCAAGCTGTAAAAGAAGCCTATGGAGATGATTTAGGAATCGCTTCTGTCCCAGTAATCGCAGAGCAGCCGGGTGTTTACGGCGCTGGACATACACTTGCACTGCCTTCTTCAGTAACAGATGAGGAGCGCATGGCTGGACTTGCGGAATTCCTGAAATACATGTATACACCTGAAAACTTACTCAACTGGGCAGATAGCGGACAAGCGCCTACGCATATACCGACAATGGAATTGGTGGAAGCCGATCCTGAAAAATATCCGCTTTCCGCGCAAAACATCAAACAATTTGATTCTTTCGAAGGTGCTCCTAAATTGTATCAGTATCGCGAACAGGTCCGTTACGTAGTAGAGAATGTATACCCGAAAGTTGTTGGGGAAGAAAATATGACAAAAGAAACACTGATGAGCGAACTGGAAAAAGCGACAGAGCAAGCGAAACAAGTCGCAGAGACGGCACCTCAGTAACTGGTTGATAAAGAGATATAAATGAACGGCATTTCCTACTGTAATTCAGTGAAATGCCGTTCTATTTAAATAATCGGGGGTGTCATGGCTATGCGAATTTCAAAAACCTGGTCCATTATTTTATTTCTGCCATTTCTGATCTGCTTTACCTTATTTCTAATTGTTCCATTCGTATATGGCCTTTATATCAGTTTTCATCAATGGTCTATTTTTGGAGGAAATGGGGGATTTGTCGGTCTTGATAACTACGTAGCGATACTGACACCTGGCAATGTTTACAGCAATGCTTTTTACAATGGATTAAAGAACACGCTGATTTTCGTGGCCATTAGTGTGGTGCCGCTTGTGGTGATTAGTTTAGCTTTGGCTTTAGTGGTCGACAGCATCCCAGATAAATTGAAAGTATTTTACCGGACGGTCTTCTTTATTTCTTATGCTGTTTCCGTTACTGCGGTTTCAGCAATTTTCAAATGGCTTTTTACTGGGAATGGCGGGTATGTTAATAATGTTATGAACACTTTCGGTCTTGGCACACCGAACTGGCTCAACGATCAGCCACTTGCCTGGATTGCCATATTAATTGCGACAGTGTGGTGGACAATTGGATTTAATATGATTTTGTTCATCAATGCTTTGGATGAAGTGGACCAGAATTTGTACGAAGCTGCTGGTTTGGACGGAGCCAATTGGTGGCAGCGGTTCAGTTATATTACGTTTCCTTCCATTAAAGGAGTTTTTGTTTTTTTGACAATCATAACCGTCATTGCGTCCTTCAATCTTTATGGCCAAACTTTGCTCATTACAGCTGGTGGCCCGGCGCAAAGTACAACTTCCTTGATCATGGTCATCCAGCAGGTAGTCTTTAACCAGAACAACTTAGGGATGGCTTCTGCGATGTCGATGCTAATGGGCTTTGTCATGGTCTTGATTGTAGCCGCTCAGTATTTCTACACATTCCGCAAAGATTAGGAGGTAGTGGAACTATGAAAAAATCCAAGGGTAAAAATGCATTTATTTTAGTCGCTGCCACCCTGCTTGCAATTTTATTTCTGCTGCCTTTGATTTTCATGCTGTTCACATCGTTCAAGGCATTGAGCGAATCTATGTCATCTTCAGCGCTATTTCCGAGAGCCTGGACCATGGAAAACTACAGCAGTATTTTTGGAGTTGCGGCAGATGTTCCTGTAATTCGCTGGTTGGCAAATACAGGGATCGTAACGATTGCAGGCACCGCCTTGGTGGTTTTTGTCGATGTGCTGGCTGCCTATGCATTGGCACGCTTAAATTTGCCCGGGAAAAAGTTTTTTTTCACCATGGTAGTGGTGGCATTAACGATACCGGGCATCGTTACGCTGTTTCCGATGTTTTATATCTTCCGTGAATTGAACTTGATCAATACCTTTGCGCCGCTGATTTTAATTTATTCTGCCAATACGATGGGAGTATTTCTGGTTTATAGTTTTTTGAAAGGTTTTCCGAGAGATTTGGAGGAAGCGGCAGTTATTGACGGTGCTTCACTTTGGCAGATACTGCGATTTGTCATTTTCCCAGCGATACGGCCGGTTGTTGCCACTTTAGCTGTTTTGACTTTCCTGACAATTTACAATGACTTCCTATGGCCATCTGTCGTCACCAGTGCGGATGAGATGAAAACGGTAACGGTTGGAGTAGCGAATCTTGTTCAAGGAGCCAACTTCGTTAACCCGGGCCGGATGATGGCGGCGACCGTTGTTGCCACGTTGCCCGCATTGATCATTTTCGTAGCTGCAAACAGGTATTTTGTACGCAGTGTCATCAGTTCCGGAATCAAATAAGACTTTGTGCAAAGCGTGTATGCTGTAAAAGATGCACGCTTTTTTGTGCTTTCTTGAATTATGGGCAAATATCCGGACAAACTTCTAAACAAGCAGCAGAAATATACGATATGATGGATGCATGGAAAAGAAAAACTGTCATTTTGATTTGTTTAGGAGGAAAATTAAGTGAATTGCTTTATTGTCATGCAAGGCGAAACGTATCAAGAGGAAAAGAAAATGAGTTTGTTATGGACACCTCAACGGGATAAGTCCGGAATGGTGCCGCATTCCTATAAAAGGATGCGGGATATAAAAAAAGGCGACCGGATTTTTCATTACGTGAAAGGGTATATTGTTGCTCTCAGTGTGGCAAAGGAAAATTGCCGATTGGGGAATAAGCCGATAGCGGTTAACATGGCTAATGGAAAGGAAGAAAAGGGCTATTATGTTTCTGTCGAGTACCATGAACTGGAACAGTCTTTAAGCATACATGAGCATTTTGATGAGCTTGCCAGTTTGCTGCCGGTCAAATATGCGGCTTTCCAGGAAGACGGAAGCGGCAATCCGGGTTATCTGTATCCCTGCAATGAAGAGCTTGCCATCAAAATGCTGGAAGGCATCAGTATGCTGAATGTCTATGTGCCTGAAGAAGAACAGCTGGAATTAGCGATTGAAGTGATCAGGACGACCGAACATAATCCTTTGGTGCCTTTGATCGCCGAAACGATACTGGAAGCGAAAACAAAGATGCAGCGCGGTGAGCAGCAATTCCGGAAACGGCTGACGCCATTATGGAATAAATCATGCCCTCTTTGCGGAATGGACTTGGAGCCTGTGCTGAAAGCGAGTTATGCAAAACCATGGAAAGATAGTTCAGATCCGGAACGGCTTGATCCATATAACGGTGTTTTACTGTGCAGCAATCATGATTCGATGTATACTTACGGACTCATTACCATCAACGCAAATGGCAAGCTGCAAATTTCCGCAACCATTCCAGAAGAAAAATACAGCGATTATGGATTGTCCGCGCGTCTGCGAATACCGGTCTATCCTGACAACAGCGGTTATTTCAAATGGCATAAAAAGAATATTTTCATAGATAAAAGAAGCCGGATTGCTACCCTTCATGAAGAAAAACCGGTGATTGAAGAAATAAATTCGGAACAGGAAGCGGCAGAGAAAAATTAATGAAGGCATGCAGTGAACCGCGTGATTCCGGGTATACAAGGATTACACCTTAACCCCTGGAGAACGGAGAGCCTATATGGATATTTTGATGACGGTATTGCTGTTGATCAGTTGTTTGCTGATTTCTAATATAGTTAGCCACTATACCCCTTTTATTCCCACTGCATTAATTCAAGTCGCGTTAGGGGTACTCCTTGTTTTCATCTTTGACGATATTACCTTTGATATCGAAACAGAATGGTTTTTGCTGCTATTTATTGCCCCGCTTCTATACAACGATGGCCGGCATTTCCCGCGGGAAGAATTGTGGAAGATGAGAGGGCCGATACTGGGGAATGCGGTATTGCTTGTGCTGATTACGACAGTGGCGGGAGGGTACTTCATCCATTGGATGATCGATGATATCCCGCTTAGCGCAGCTTTTGCATTGGCTGCCATTTTATCTCCTACTGACCCAGTGGCAGTCAATGGGATTGCCCAGCGCATTCATATCCCCCAAAAAGTATTGAATCTGGTCCGGGGTGAATCGCTGATCAATGACGCCTCCGGGCTTGTCGCTTTCAACTACGCAGTGGCAGCAGTAGTGACGGGATACTTCTCGTTATCTGAAGCGGCATTAGACTTTTCATACAAATTTATAGCTGGAGCAGTTTTAGGCTTGGTTTTGGGCTTGCTTATTATCTGGATCCGTTATATTCTGCGCCGGCAAGGCATCAACGATGTCACTTTTCAATCACTTCTCCATGTCATGACTCCTTTTATCATTTTCATCATTACTGAAGATCTGCTGCATGCTTCGGGAGTTATCGCTGTAGTCGTTGCCGGGATTGTCCATTCATTGATCCGGGAACGAACCGAAACGCTGGTAGCGGAAGAACAGATGCTTGCTGAAAATATATGGACAATTATGCTGTTCGTGCTGAACGGCATTGTTTTTCTGCTGCTCGGATTGAACATCCCTTCTTCGATGAGCGGTGTGCTTGAGAATCCGAATATCAACGAATGGATGCTGTTCGGCTATGTAATCGCAATCGCGCTTGTTATTTTGGGTCTTCGTTTTGTATGGGCGCATTTATTTGAGACTTATGAATACCGGTTTGGAAAAGTGGAAGACAGTCCAAAGCCTAGCCTTAAAACCACCTTATTTGTCAGCTTAACAGGGGTTCGCGGAACCGTTACGATGGTTGGTGTCTTATCGATTCCTTTCTTTTTGGAAAATGGAGAGTCTTTTCCAAACCGTTCATTGATCATTTTCTTAGCCGCTGGAACGATTTTGTTCACCTTGGTCGCGGCCACAATTCTATTGCCTTTGCTGAGCAGAGGCATGTTGGAAGAAGGGGAACAAACGGACTTTTTGGATACAGAAGAAGCGAGAAGGCGTATCCTGTTGGCTTCCATTAAGAAAATAAAAGCTGAAATGGACGAAGAAAATGAAGTGGCAGCTTATGAACTGATGGACGAATACAAATTGCGGCTTCATCAGACACTTTCAGAGAAAAAAGCTTTATCCAATAAAACAAAAAGATACAGAAGGAAGTCAAAAGAAATTCGATTAATGGCATTAGATACAGAAAGGAAATTTGTAGAAGAATCTCGTCGAAATGACATGGACAGGGAAATAGTTGAGGCTTTTGAAAAGTCGCTTGAACGCCGGGAAGAAATTATCCGGCAAAATATCCGCTCTCTTACCGTACATTTGCAAGGTAAACTCATCAGGGCCTGGAAAAGGTTCAGAGGACAGTACTTGAAGGATGAAGAAACGCGTCTTGTCAAAATACAGATTGGCAAAGAAGTCCAATTGGGAGCTTTGCAGGCAGCAGTAAAAAAACTGGAGGAGTATAAAAATGAATCGGCTGATAAAGAAATCGTTGATTCGGTGATTTCCGATTATAATCAGATGATCAGCGGTTTGAAACGGCCTGAAGCCCAGTATAATGAACAATTCGAACTTCAGAAAGAAGAATTGCGCATCATCGTGATGGATACCAGTAGAGCAGAGATAAAAAGCTTGTATGAAGCGGGAGATATTACAAGAGAACAAGCAAGGGAATTGAGAAGATTTGTAAACTATATTGAAAGCATCACGCTTTATGAACGCGGAGATTAAAATATCATTGAAAAAGGTTTGCAAGCTTATCTGAAGCGATGCAGCCTTTTTTTGTATGCGTGCAAGAAAATGATTGCTGCGGGGAACCAAGAGCACATTTATATAAAGTACGGCTTGTTTAATAGTCCGAATAATAAGATAATTTAAATGCCTATGAAAACTTACAAGGAGGGGAAAAGATGGAAGGACAAACGAATATCATAAGATTGAGCAATGGATTCCATGTATGGACCAGAAAAGCTGGAGAAAGCCATATCAAAGTATTATTGTTGCATGGCGGTCCGGGATTGTCGCATGATTACTTAGAGAATTTCCAGGAATATCTGCCGCCTGAAGGAATTGAAATTTATTTTTACGAGCAATTGGGTTCTTTTTATTCCGATCAACCGGATCAGGATGCACTCTGGAACTTGGAGCGTTTTTGTGACGAAGTGGAAGAGGTGCGATTAGGGTTAGGGCTTTCAGATTTTTATCTTTATGGCCACGGCTGGGGCGGCATGCTGGCGATCGAATACGCGCTGAAATATGGAGATTCTTTAAAAGGATTAATTATATCCAGCATCACTGCAAGCACGAAATCATTTGTAAAGAGTGGAAACGAAAGCAGAGATGCGTTGCCGGCAGAAGTCGTTGAAAAAATGAAATCTCTGGAAGAGTCCGGTGGCAGCGAAGCGCAGGAATATGAAAATCTGTATTGGGAATATTATGGAAAAAAGCACATCTGCAGACTGGATTCCAAGCCGGAACCTGTCGCCCGTACTGAAAAACGGATAAATTTGAAGGTATTGACACCATTGATGGGAGATAAAGAATTTGATGTAAATGGAGCGCTGAAAGACTGGGACTGCTGGGAGAACCTGAACGAAATAACCCGTCCTTCTTTGGTGATTGCCGGTCGCCATGCTGCTCTATATGAGGAAGATATTGAAGAAATGGGCAGGCGCCTGCCAAATTCCCGGGTGGCTTATTGTGAAGACGGCAGTTTATTGGCCATGTGGGACGACCCGAATGCTTATTTTAAGCACATCCTTTCTTTTTTGCAGGATGTTGAAAACGGAAAAATAGAGAGACAGAAAAAATAAAGAAAAACCGGATTCGATGGATGGTTTTCATCCTTCCCGAATCCGGTTTTTCTTTTTGGCTTCTAAACTTAGGAATTTAACAGAATGCCAAATTCTTCTTCAAGCACTTTGAGTTTTTCTTCCGGCGAAAGTTGGGTTTTTTCTTTCTTTCCATTTTCAGAACGCGTCAATTGATGATCGGATAATGTGACGCGGCCTTCCGGAGTTGCCTTGGTGACCAAGTCATCATGGGTAAACGGAGAGTCTTTTGAAATTTGGTTAAAAACACAGCCTTCATGAAAATCGGCAAGCTGCTTTTCTTCCAGGCTGAAGCGGTAGAGCGTCCGCTCTTTGCCGTCATTTTCCCGGACCAGGTCATAGAATTTCTCGTCAACTTGTTTAATGGTGTAAGTTCCGCTATGGTCGGTATGCCGTTCACCTCCAAGCGGAATCGGAGTGATAGTAGAATCGCCAAATCCGGCATCAACAAGGTAAGGAACATCGAGATTCACCAGAATTGCCGCATGGGTATCCGCTTTTGACCATGTGCCATCCGGCTTCTGGACGGTTGCAGAAATCAGTTGGGCATCGAATCCCAGTTCTTGGAGCAGCCAGTGGAACAACCCGTTAATTTCATAGCAATAGCCGCCGCGTCTTTGGTTAACAATTTTTTCATATATATTCTCAACGTTCAAGTAAATGGGAACCTCACGGATTACATCCAGGTTTTCAAAAGGGATGTTCTGCATATGCAAAGACTGCAGGCGGGCAAGGTCCTGCAAAAAGCATTCCTCCACCGGGTAAGCGTTGAATCTTTTCAAATAAGCGACCGTATCCATATTCTATCTTCATTCCTTTCATACTATATCTCCATTAATAGTAGCATGGCAACAATAAATGAACACGAAATTTGAATCTTGAAGAGGCAACAATTATCAGATGTTCTTTCTGTGCCGCTTATAAAATGCCGGCATTGCTGTGCCATCATTTGAGTTGCTGAGTTTTTCTGAAAGGATATATTTTACTGTTATTTATCTGATTTTTTGAATAATTAGTCATTTAAATTGCAAGTGTTTAATTTTCTGGGTATTAATTCCCTTTTTAATTTAATGAAATTTTAGTAAGATAAAGATAATTGAGAAAACTCCGTTACTTTAGAATGTAATTTTATTTCGATTAGTTTTTTCTTTAAGTCTTTGGGTTCGGAAATTATTCCGCCTTTTTTACATAATCATTTTTAAAAAAAGATATTAATTTTTCTTTTCCTCCTGCTGTATTGTGCAGAACGGGACCATGTATGAGGAAAAGAAAATTTGCAGGTGGGAAAGAACTTTGGCTTCAGCACTTCAAAAAAAAGTTCAAGAGATCAACACTATGGAAATGAGGTTCTCCAGAATGTTAATCAGGTACAAAAAATCATGTGAAAAAATCGCCATGGGCTTGCTTTCTTTTATGCCGGGAGAGAAAGACCTAAAAAAATTAAAGCAAACGATACAAAAATACGAAGAGAATGCCGATTGCCATTTATACCTTTGGAGAAAAGGGGATGATTTCATCGGATTGATCGGTGTAGAGCTGGAGGATTCCCATTTCACAGTTCATCATATTTCAGTGATGCCATCCTACAGAAGTGAAGGCATTGGACGCGCCATGGTAGAAAAAATCCAACAAATTCTCGAACCTCGAGAAATTCGGGCTTCAGAAGAGACGAAAGAATTTGTGGAGATGTGCAGGAAAGTTAAAAAAAGTAATCACTGACCAAAGCCTAGCAGAAATGATCAAGTCCGCATAAATCGAGAAAAAAGATTTTTAAATCGAAATTCGGAAGGAATGGATGTTATGCAGCTAGTGGAAACAGTGGCAGAAAAAGTAGGGCATCTTTTAGATGCAGAAGTGGAAGGGAATTCTGATAAATACATCATTAAAAAGAATAGAACACTTCAAATATGCACAGAAAACGTCTGTTTTACTTGCGCCCTTGAGTTGGATATTTTTTTTAAGCGGATGCATGGCAACGGGATTGCTTTTAATAAAGCAGAAATTCTTTTGTTGCCGGAAGAATTGAAGGCTTTCAATTCTGCTTTAATGGAACATGAAATTACTTTTCCCACTTCGTTTCGCCAGTGGCAAGTAGAAAATCCACATATTATCGCAGTAAATATCGAATCAATGGAGCCGCCGGAAAATTTTGCTGCACGTCTTGCTTCAGCTTTGCAAGTCATCGATAATAAAGAATTCCAGCTGGATCGGACATGGGTATGATTTTATGCTGATTTATTTAAAAAAGGGTTCTGGAATAATTATTTCAAAACCCTCCGCTTGTTGAGAAAGATAAAACTTGTATTGGTGATCCTCCCTTAACCGATATTCCGCCAACCAGCTGCGCTTGCCGCGGGCGAGCGCCGAGCCGCTTCGTCGCTTACGCTCCTGTTTCTGCATCGCTTCGCTAGCTTCGAAACATGAAAGGGCGTTGCAGGGTCTCGGCTGTCTCGCTATCCCGCAGGCGTCTCCGCTGGTTGACTCCATATCTAAAGAGCAAGCACAAACATTCGAGAGCTTTCCAAAACCATCACACTTTTAGAGAGTCTCTAGAAGTGGTAAAAGGAAGTGGAATGCAGCGGAAGGCGGCGAAGGGCAAAGATGTGCTCCTACAGCGCCAGGCGCTTCGTCGCAAAGGCACCACCCGACTATGGTTGGGTGATGCCTTTTCTGCGGGAATAGGGCGAGTCCTGAGACCCCGCAGGGAATGAATGGGGCAAATTGCTTTTGCCCCGTTCATTTGCGGCGAAGCTAGCGCAGCGATGCAGGAGCACACGGTTTTCGCCAGCGAGCGAGGAGGCTCAGGCCGCCCCCCGCGAAAAGCGTCCGTCCTGGAGCGAAATGAAAAAAGAGAATAAGAGTTTCTCGACAGCTTAAGGGCTCTGGAATAATTATTCCAGAGCCCTTTTTAACATTGAAATGCTTTAACTATGGTTCATTAAGTTGCAGAACTTCTGCGGCGATTTCTGTCACGGAACACTTGGCTGTCCAAAAATTGATGGAAATACCATTCACCTAACCCAATGAAAATACCTGAGATGATTGCCGGGGTAATCACATCTGCGGTGCTTGGAACAAGCGCTTCTCCCACGAGCCAAATCACCAGAATGGCAACTGCTACATCTGCGATAGTGGCAAGTGAGTTGCGTTTCGTTTGTTCCGAGCGTTCGCCTGATCTGCGGAAAATCATCAAATCTCCCATCGCATACGCAATTAAAGTCAAAGCCAAGCTGATCAAAAGTGTATCCGCAAATGAAATGTCAAAAAAACCGGTTAAAATGATTAATAAGACTGCTGCAATCATGACGAATTTAATAGCCAATGCAAGTAAATGTCTCAACTGAATCTCCTCCTTGCTTCTTTTTTACTCAACCTTTACCCCGATTTATAAACTATTAAATCAAATTTCCACGTAAATATTATATTTTTATCAAAAGGATATTGATGCAGCGCTTTTTCTTCAATTTCTGCATAAAGAGGACAGAGTTAGGGTAATAAAAAGAAATAGACTTGAAACTTAAGAGTGGCAAGTTATTTTAGATGCAGAGTGGAGGACGAGGGATATGGAATTGCAGCAAATGAACAGAGGAATAGCGACCTCACTTTCAGCTATTGGCATTGCACAAGCATTAAAAGTGCTGACTCATAAGAACTTGACTGGAAAATGGGATTGGAAACAAGCCTTTACGACGGGCGGCATGCCAAGTTCCCATTCAGCCGGTGTCTCAGCACTTGCAGCTTATGTGGCAGCGAATAAAGGTACAGGACATACCGAAACGGCATTGGCTGTAGTTTTCGGCACCATTGTTATGTACGACGCGCAAGGAATCCGCCGCCATACTGGAGAAATTGCTCATCTGGTCAATGATCTAGAAGACAGTTTCGTTTCCCTGACAGGAGAATTTCCAAGCCTTGAATTCGAAAGGCGGGAAAAAGAGTTGAAAGAGATTCTTGGCCATCAGCCGATAGAAGTTTTAGGCGGGGCTATATTCGGTGTATTATTCGGACTTGTTTCTGCCAAAATTGAAAATGATGAACGCAGACAAAAGAGAAGAGAACGCAGAAAAGAAGGCGCTAAATTCCGTATCGAGTCAAATGAAATTTATGTGCCTGCAAAAAAATAAAATCCAAAAAAGCGTCCCGATTCAGGTGCGCTTTTTTGGATTCGTTAAACCAACATTCAATCGTACTTTATTCATTTTTCCAATGACCACATAAACCAATGCCAACACCAGGAATAAAGTCAAGCTTACGTACCAGGGGAATTCCGTAATTGCTTCACCGAACGCCGTATAAATGATAGCCGGTGCAATCAATCCCAGCATAGAATAATACATATATTCCTTGCGGGTTTTGGTCATTTCCATTAAATAAAGAGAAAGCAAGTGGAAATGGACAAACGGCATAATGCGCAAGATCATTACTTGGCCTACTGAAATTTTGCGGTCTGAAAACATCCGATTTTTTAAATCAGATATTTTTTTCCGGAATTTAGGAAATTTATTGACCAGCAAATACGACACCAGACTCATTAATGAAAGACCGATAAAAGACAATAAAGCCCCTTCCCAAAAACCGAAAACCAAACCGCCGATCACACAGACCAAAATCACGGGCAAAAACAAAAGAGGCCGCAATAAATGCAATAGCACAAAAAGGAGAGGGGCCAGCCAACCAAATCCTTCTATAAAAGTTTCTAATGTATATTCGAATTGCTCCATTGTTCTACCTCATTTGATAAACTTTCTTAATTCTGAAGAATAAGCCAATAATAACGCAAAAGCAAGCAAGAGGCTTCAAACCCTTATAAAATAAGGGAAGAAATCCGTATCGCCGGCTTATTGGGCAAAGCAGCTCGTAAACGTTTTATTCAACTTTTTTGCTTCCAGATTTTTTCTTGGAATAATAGCTATTTAAGACAGTTCTTTATAATGGCTTCCTGTACTTTTGAGATGAGACAAAATAGTGGAGGCGCCCAAATGTGCTGCGCAGTAAAAAAGCCAGCGAAGCGATGCAACGCCCGTTCATCTCTCGAAGCTAGCGCAACTTATTAAAGGTCTTTAATCCAGACCATATGGTGTTTTCCTGTTCCCCAATAATTTTCAAGTAAAAGGCTGGGTTCTCCTAGTTTTTTTAACCAGTACAGCTGGGAACTTGAAAATCCGGAGTCCAAATAGAATGTTTTCTTGCCTAAACTGTTCAATTGTTTAATGGCATTTTGAAATAAAAAATCACCTACTCCCTGGCGCTGATTGGAAGGGTGCACATAAACGCACGCAACTTCATACTGTCCAGGTTCTACAGCAATCATTGATTTCAACATGTTTCCTGGATTTTGCAAGGCAATTGTGCCTATAAGCTGATTTTCCTGCAAGGCAAGATAAAACCGGTTTTCAGATTCTGTGAAACTATCAGTTACCGCATTGTTTAGCCTGCGGACTTCTTCTTCAAATAATACATTGTCGTTAAAGCCTTCCCGAGCAAGCAAATCGGCCATACAAGCTCGGAAAAGCTGATCCGCATTTTCAACATCTGTTGCTTCGATTATTTTAAATATCATGCTGCACCTCGTATTTCCTTAAAATAAACTCTTCCCATCCTTCTGCGTCAATCCTGATATTTGTATATAATCGTTCGAAACTTCTCCCGTCAAATTAGCAGCCGCCGCAAACAGCTGTGGTAAAACTTTTTGGAACCCTGGAGGTTCTTCATAAATTGCAGCAAAATCTTCAACTGCCATTCGTTCAAAGCGAATGGTTTTGCCGCTTATATGGGGTGACGCCGGTCATTCTCAAACTCTTTAATTCTCAAAATGCCCAGAAAGCGCTGCTGGGTATATAGCATAAAATATCGGTCTCTTTAAAAGATTCCTCCAATTCCTGTTCTGAAGTATAATCTGCCCGTTGGATTGGTGCACCTTAAGCTGAAAATTTTTCGTTTCCCTTGGATTTCAGACTGTTGAAGACCGGTTCAAAGTATTGACGATTTCCAGAAATTTTTTTGCGAATTTACTCTGCAACTGCCCGTTCACTCCTTTGATAGTATAATTCAATTTTAATTCCTCTTTGAGGATATAAATAGTCGTCCTGTCATTTTCAACTTGTGTTGCCTTCCCTAAACAGAACACTTGTTCTTGTTTTGATAAAGGATTATAATAGACAAAAGAAGAAAAAACAGTTGTTGCCTTTATCCGTTAGGATGAAAAACTAAGAAGTTCCCGCTATTAAACAAATGAAAAGAGGGAGTTCAAAGCAATAGCTATAATAAGTGAAACATATTTATTATTAGGGGTTTAATGAGCAAGTCTGCTGTGGAGCGAAAAATACAAAGAAATGTTTTACTCTCTTCTTAAATATCGACAATGATTTTCATTTATTTTCTTAATCATGTCAGATAGGAAAGCTGGCGATTAAAAAGTGAAAAGGGACATAAATATTTCACAACTTAAGCAAAGGGCTAAAATCGAAGAACTTGTATTTTTGTGATAAAATTATTTCATATCTAGCTAGAAAGGGACGTGTGGCAGAATGAAAACCAATTCTCAACCTGGCGCCCTTTTGACAGGAGTGCCTTTCACTAATCCAAAAAAGCAGCAAAAAATACTTCAATTAAATCATATTGTCCTATTAGGAGATTCAGTCGCGTACGGTTATGGAACGCAAGGCGGCATAGCAAAATACTTGAAAGAAACGTTCCGAGACAGCAAAGTGACGAACTTGGGCATAAACGGATTAACCAGCAACGGCATGGTAGAACGGCTGCGGTCCGGTATGTGGGACAAAACGATTGCTTCTGCAGACATGGTTCTGATTAATATTGGCGGCAATGATTTGCTTCACGGTTTCCGCGGATACGGAGCAAAAGGGCTTGTCCGTCAATTTTCCTCCATTAAACGGACGTTCCGCCAGAACTTGCTGGAGACATATAAGCGTATCCGGAAGCTCAATGAAGCAATTTTAATTGTGCAGAACAATTTGTACAACTCGATGAAAAAAGAAGTTCAATATTTCGGTTTTACTGATCTTTTATTGCGTTTATGGAATTCATCAATCGGTGAAAAAGATGTCATCGTTTCCCGGACAGATATCATGGGAAAGAACCCAGAAATTTGGCTTGATGCCATCCATCCGAATGATGCCGGCTATAAATTGATGCATGAACTTTTGATGAAAACTTTGTCTTCTACAGGGTTTGTGTTTCCTCCAATTGAAAGCACAAATCGTCACTAAATTTTACTGAACCTGCAAAAAGATGATTTAGCTTCTAATCAAATCCCTGGCCTATTAAGAAGTTGACAAGGGAAGGCTTTGAAGTCCCGCTCTATGCTGAAGCACAGAGCGGGACTTTTTTATTCTCTTAAGCTTCTCTTTCTTTTATAAAACACGACAATTTTGTCCAAGAGGTTGACGTGGCGCATTCTGGCAAATAGTATTAAAATGGAAAATATTTTTGTTTTTGAAAATATTTCTTGTATACCTAAAGAAGATTAAATTATAAAAGGGGGTGGCCAAAGAGACATGGAATTTTGACGATTACCTGAAACTGGTTACTAATACTAAGGATAGAGGTGTGCTATGATTACTTTTTTTGTGTCGATTATCATATTGGTAATTGCTTATTTTACATACGGAAAGTTCATTGAAAAAATGTTCAATCCGGTGGAAGAAAGAAAAACACCGGCTTATGCTAATCACGACGGCGTCGATTTTGTTCCAATGAACAAGCATAAAAATGCATTGATCCAGTTGTTGAACATCGCCGGGACAGGACCGATTTTCGGGCCGATCATGGGAGCTTTGTACGGTCCTGTAGCTTTCTTATGGATTGTGATCGGTTCTATTTTCGCTGGGGCCGTCCATGATTACTTGACGGGAATGATTTCAATCCGCAATAAAGGGGCGCATATCCCCGAATTGGCAGGGAAATTTCTAGGTGCCGTTTCCAAACATATCGTCAACGTTTTTGCTTTATTGCTTTTGTTATTGGTAGGGACCGTGTTTGTCACTACACCGGCTTCGCTAGTGGTTATTTTACTGGATGGCAAAGTGGCTTTAGGCATTGTCATTGCTGTTATTTTTATCTATTATTTCTTATCGACAATCTTGCCAATCGACAAAATTATCGGCAGACTGTATCCGTATTTCGGAGCAGTGTTGTTGATCGGGACACTTGGAGTCGGAGGGGCATTGGTGTTTTCAGATTATAGAATTCCTGAATTGAATTTAACCAATATGCACCCGGCTGATTTACCGATTTTCCCGATGCTGTTCTTTACGATTACGTGCGGAGCATTATCTGGCTTCCACGCCACCCAGTCGCCGATTATTTCCAGAACTGTTCAAAAAGAATCACAGGGGCGCTATATTTTTTACGGCATGATGATTGCAGAAGCGATTATCGCGATGATCTGGGCTGCGGCTTCCATGAGCATTTTCGATGGACAGACGTTGAACAGCATCATCAATTCCGGAACGCCTTCTGCCGTCGTCAACGAAGTTTCCATGACGCTGCTTGGTGCAGTTGGAGGAACCATCGCTGTGCTTGGCGCCATCGTGTTGCCAATCACTTCTGGCGATACAGCGTTCCGCGCGGCTCGTTCCATCATCGCTGACTACATTAAACTCGACCAGCAAAAAGTGATGAAACGCCTGATTATTGCGGTTCCGTTGTTTGCTGTATCGGTTTTGCTGACGCAAATTGATTTTAATCTGTTGTGGCGGTATTTCTCTTGGGCAAATCAAGCGACAGCGGCTATTGCGCTTTGGATTGGGACAATGTACTTGTACATCCAAAGAAAGAACTACCTGGTTGCCATGGCACCAGCCATCTTTATTACGTATATGGTGTTCGTCTATATTTTAAACCAAAAAATCGGTTTCAACTTGGATTTGAACGTATCGTTTATGATTGGCCTGATTCTGACCCTTGTCATTGTGGCTTTGTTCTATGCGAAAGCCAGAAAAAATCGGGAAGAAGATGTGGAAACTGCCGTAGCAGTCGAATAACGAAGTGGGAGGGCTTTATCCCTCTGAAGCTGCTGAAGCGGACTCTAAGAGTCCGCTTTTTCTTTTTAGCTGCCATTCACTTCGTAGAAGAATGAAGTACACCCGGAATGGAAATGGTTTTTTAGAAGCCTGAACAATTGATGCCGAAAAGGATTTAATGTAAAACGCTTAACTGATTAATTATTATATTAATATTATATTAGGTTGAAATTTTCAGATGATTATGTATAATAAACACTATTAGCCAGACAGAAATATCAGCCGATTCTAAATGTTTGTTATTTGTTAGTCTGGAAATCGTTATACATAAGGAGTGAATAGTATGACCGTACAGAATATCACCGTTGTCATGGACGCCTTAAAAGCGGCATTGACAGAAGAACAGGTTACGATCAATGAAACGGTAAGAGAACTGCATGGCAAAGATGAATCTTATCACGCCTTGCAATTACCGGACATTGTCGTATTTCCTGAATCCACCCAGCAGGTCAGCCAAATCATGAAAATCTCCAACGAATTCAAGGTGCCCGTTGTTCCTTTTGGCCTTGGATCGAGCTTGGAAGGGCACATCATTCCAGTAAATGGAGGAATAACAATTGATTTTTCCTTAATGAACAAAGTGCTGGAAGTAAAAGAACATGATTTTCTGGTGAAAGTGCAGCCGGGTGTGACACGCACCCAATTGAATAAGGAATTGAAAAAATTTGGATTGTTTTTCAGTGTAGACCCAGGGGCAGATGCCACGCTTGGAGGCATGGTGGCGACAAATGCCAGCGGAACCACCTCGGTCAAATACGGGGTCATGCGTGACCAAGTGCGCGATTTGGAAGTGGTCCTTGCTGATGGGATGGTCATCCACACCGGCAATTTGGCAGCTAAATCATCGTCCGGCCTTCACTTGAACGGATTATTTACTGGATCCGAAGGGACACTCGGCTGTTTTACTGAAATGACATTGCGTGTTTACGGCATTCCGGAACATGTGTCTGCAGCAAGGGCATCTTTCCCTTCTGTCAATGATGCTGTAGAAGCGGTGGTCTCCATTCTTCAAGCAGGGATTCCGGTTGCCCGTGTAGAGCTTGTCGATGAACCATCGATCAAACAAGTCAATCTTTACAGCGAAACAACTTACAAGGAAAAACCGACCCTGTTTTTGGAATTCCACGGAAACGAGGCTGGATTAAAACAAGACGTCGAATTTATGAATGAAATCGTTTTGGGCCACGGATGCCAGGAAATCCGATTCGAAACGGACACGGCAAGCCGCAATAAATTATGGGAAGCCAGACACAATCTGGCTTACGCGTTCATCCACGGCTATCCAGGCAAGAAAATGATGGTGACAGATGTCTGCTTGCCGATATCGGAACTTGCAGGAGCTGTTGCCCATGCCCGTGAAAACCTTGAAAGTATGGATTTGATCGGCGGAATTGTCGGCCATGTCGGAGACGGCAACTTCCATGTATTGCTGATGATGGATATGAATGAGGCAGAAGAAGTAGCAAAAGCCGGCGAATTCAACGAGCGGATTGTTCTTTACGCACTTGAGCGAGGCGGCACATGCACCGGCGAACATGGAGTGGGCATCGGCAAACAGAAATATCAGCAGCAAGAACACGGCGATGCGCTGCGAGTAATGGAAAAAATCAAGCAAGCATTGGATCCGCACAATCTGCTAAATCCGAATAAAAATGTCAAAGCAGAGAAAAAGGAGGCCTCCCAATGAAACTGCTTGAAAAATTGAGTGCCTTTGCTGGCAAATATTTTGGTATCTGGGTAATTGCTATTGCAATTCTTGCATTTCTGATTCCTGAACCTTTCTTGTCTTTTGGGAGTTACATCACCATATTGCTTGGAATCGTCATGTTTGGGATGGGGCTGACGTTGAAACCTGTAGATTTTAAAATTGTATTTATGCGCCCAATTCCCGTTATCATAGGAGTAGCGGCACAATTCATCATCATGCCGCTAGCCGCTTTTTCCATCGCTTATTTATTGAAACTGCCTCCAGAACTTGCTGCAGGACTAGTGTTGCTTGGAAGCGTCCCGGGGGGAACTGCTTCCAATGTGATGGTGTATTTGGCTAAAGGGAATCTGGCCTTGTCAGTCGCCATGACATCGTTATCCACTTTGCTGGCGCCGATCATGACGCCGTTATTGCTGCTTTTATTGGCAGGGCAGTGGCTACCGGTAGATCCGGTTTCCCTGTTCATGTCCATTATCCAAGTCATCATTATTCCAATTGCCTTAGGGTTTATCGTTCAGAAGTTTTTCCCGAAAGCGGTCGAAAAAAGTGTCTCGATCGTACCGCTGATTTCTGTTCTGGCCATCTTGATCATTGTTTCTGCAGTGACTGCAGCCAATGCTTCGAATGTCATCAGTGCTGGATTCATCGTCTTTATCGCGGTGTTCCTGCATAATGGTTTCGGTTTGTTGCTTGGTTATCTAACTGCAATGGCGCTCGGATTGAATGAAAATGACAGACGCGCCATTTCAATTGAAGTCGGCATGCAGAACTCCGGACTGGGAGTTGCCTTGGCTACCGCCCACTTTAGTCCGCTTGCGGCGCTGCCAAGTGTTTGGGGAGCTATCTGGCACAACATCTCCGGCCCCATTCTTGCGACAATCTGGTCGAAAAAGCCCGTGCCGGAAGACAACGCAGCTGTGATTCCTGCTGCTAAAGTTCCTTCAGCAGTAAAAGCAGGGAAGTAAGCCTTCTTTAGCTGCCAAAAACTATTGAGTTATTAACATTAAAAAACGAGAAAAGCTGATTGCCAGCAGTTCTCGTTTTTTTATTTTTTCCGCAGCGTAGCAATCAATTCTTCGCCTTTCACTGTCTTTGTGGAAAAAGCGATCGCGTCTCCTTCTTTAAGGGCATCAAAATCACCAGTGGCATCTTCGGCAAGGGGATAGGTTTTTTCTTGGCCTTCAAACTCAATAATTACTTCATTTTTTTCTTCGTTAGCGTAACCTTTAAAGATGCCATTCATTTGAGTGGTCAAGTCAATTCCGGATGCTGGATCCGTTCGTTCGGTTTCCTGTACCATTTCATTTTCCGGCCGTTCGATACAGCCGGAGAGCGACAATACAAGCAATCCGAATAATAAAGTTTGTGTGATGAACTTCATTTGTGCACCGCCTTTTCGAAATTTACGGAAAGATTCCTCTCTTAAAATACACTTATCTCAGTAACACTTTGCTTCCGAAATGCACTTATATTACTAGTCTGTCTGTTTAATGATTCACTTTGCCTCGAAGTTTTTCCATACTTCCGGAAGGAAATCCATTAATTCATGAGCGAGCAATGTTTGCGTAGAACGTGTTGTGGCCCAATGGTCAGCACAAGCCCCGTGGAGAAACACCGCATTCAAAACAGCATGTTTCCAGTCTTCATGGCAGCACAGCATGCCGAGAATCATGCCCGTCAATGTGTCGCCTGTGCCGCCTTTAGCGAGCGAGGCATTTCCAGTGGCGTTAACCCAGGTCTCGCCATCAGGAAAGGCAGTAATCGTCTGATGTCCTTTTAAGACGATGGTGACTCCAAGTTCTTTCGCAAACCTGGAAACATAGTAACCGCGCTGCTTTTCCAGGTCGGTTGTTGAGACCCCCGTAATTCGTGAGAACTCTCCAGGATGGGGCGTTAAAATAATTGGAGCTGGTCGCTCATTATAAGGCCGCTCCGTTAAAGCACCGGCATCAAGAACTACTGGAAAATCGCAGTCGATGAGCTGCTCAATCGCATGTTCCGCAATCCGGTTCGGCACAATGCCCGGCCCCATGGCAGCCGCACGGTACCGATACAGTTCAAGCGTCCCGTCTGCTACTCTTTCTAAGCCATTCCGGATATAGGTGGCTTCCGGAAGAACAGGAACCACCAATGGAATCACTTCCGATTCGGTGGCGATTTCCAGTTTTCCGATTCCCGAGCGCATCGCGCCCAGCCCGGATAATATTGCAGCCCCTGGCATATCCCGGCTGCCCGCTATCAAAAGACCGGTGCCGTATGTTCCTTTGTGGCTTTTTGGGTCCCGTATCGGAAGGGTTTTTTCTACAGAATGCCCGGTCCATACGGGCAGCCTTGCCTTATTTTCTGCCAACTCCATCAGCTCCCAGCATAATGTCTGTTTAATAAAACATACCCGTTAGAAGCAGCTAATTAACGGCTGCGAAGTTTAGATTCCGATTGAGGTTATGATTGAACATTTCCGGGAACGGTAAAGCATGGAAATGAAATTGAAGAGGGGTGGGTTGGATGGGGCAAGCGCTGTTTTGGGGAGCAGTAGCAGGCGGAGCCAATTTGCTGGGTGCTTTGATCGTAATGGCCGTTGCGCTTCCGCAAAAGCTGATCGGTTATATCATGGCACTTGGAACTGGGGCGTTGATCGGAGCTGTTGCTTTTGAGCTGTTGGTCGAAGCGATGGAAATCAGCGGGTTGATGTATATTGCGCTGGGATTTCTCGGCGGAGCATTAATTTTTACTTTTTTGGATATTTTAGTTACCCGTAAAGGCGGCATGCACCGGAAACGTTCCGGGCATGGAAAAGATGCCCCCAGCAATTCGGAAGCAAGTGCAGGAATGGCGATTTTTCTCGGCACCATCATGGATGCCATCCCGGAAACAGCCATGATCGGCCTTGGCCTTGCGCAAGGCGGAGGCATCGGTTTCGCATTGATTGCCGCTGTTTTCATCAGTAATTTGCCAGAAGGCATATCCAGTACAACCGGTTTGCAAAAAGGCGGCTTCCACAAAAAGAAAGTATTATTCATGTGGGTTTTTGTAGTAGTGGTATCCGCATTAAGTTCACTTATCGGATATACATTCCTGGAAAATGCCCCAACAGATATTCAGGCGCTGATCAGTGCTTTTGCAGCAGGCGGCATTATCGCCATGGTGGCTTCTACCATGATGCCTGAAGCACATGAAAAAGGCGGGCCAATTACCGGTTTCATTACAGCGCTGGGGATTTTTATTACTTTAATGCTGCAGCAAATTTAGCGTTCAAAACCTTAGGAAATTTATTTCTTAAGGCTTTTCTTTGGCAAAGGCAGAGTGCCTGCAAGTATCCCTATCTGAGTTCGAGTGATAGAATATTCAGTATATTAAATAATAACCTAAAGGAGGATGGCTATGCCCAAACAATTAAACGGACGCATTCATATAATTGATGGAATGGATTTAGGGTTAAAAGAACGGACAGGTACGTATGTAATCGATGAGCATGAACTGACCATCATTGATACGAGTGCCAGCCCTTCAGTCCAGCATGTTAAAAAAGGATTGAAAGAATTAGGGTTTTCACTGGACCAAGTGAAATACATAATCGTCACTCATGTCCATCTTGATCATGCAGGCGGAGCCGGTCTGCTGCTTAAAGACTGCCCAAATGCCAAAATTGTGGTACATCCGAAAGGAGCGAGGCACCTTGCGGACCCGAGCCGATTGATCGCTGGCGCAAGGATGGTTTATGGAGAAAAATTTGATGAATTATTTGATCCCATTATACCTGTACCGGAAGATCGGCTGCTGGTAAAAACGGAAGGCGGCCAATTACAAATTAGTCCGGCCTGTACACTTGAATTCTGGGATACTCCCGGACATGCCAACCATCACTTCGGCATTTACGATCCTGTCAGCAACGGCATGTTTGCCGGTGACACGGCAGGCATCCGCTATGAACAGCTCGTGGAAGACGGCATTGAATTGTTTTTGCCATCGACTTCCCCCAACCAGTTTGACCCATTTGCTATGCAACAGTCGATTGAACGGATGCAAGCACAGAACTTGGATGCCATTTACTACGGCCATTTTGGAATGACCAAAAAACCCCAGGCCGCTCTTCAACAAGTTTCTGGCTGGCTAGAGGTCTTTTTGGAAGAAGCAAAAGCGGCGGTTGACAGCGGGGAGGGCCCGGATGGAATTGCCGCACGGTTAAATGGTTTGATAAAGGAACATTTAAGAAAACTAAATATTGCTGATGACCACCCCGTTTATAATATTATTCATCTTGATTTGGAAGTCAGTTCAATGGGCATGATCGATTTCTTGGCAAAAAATAAAAGCAGTAAGAATACAGCCCATCAGTAAATCAGTAAGGTTTAAAAGTGCTTTATCGGGTATTGAATAGAAAATGATTCTCTTAAGGAGGAAAATTCTATATGGCAGATGTTAAAAGTGAGAAGTTTTTTAAAGAAATGAACATCGCTTTTGTAATCGGAGACTTGGATTTTATTGAAAAACATATTGCGGACGATATTACTTGGGAAATGGAAGGCGAAAAAACGATCCGAGGGAAAGAAGAGTTTTTGAGCTACGTTGGAGCGATGGATACCAATCATGACGTGAAAGTCACAATTGACAAGGTGCAGACTGAAGGCCTCCAAGCCACGGTGATCGGAAAAATGATGGTTAATGAAAAAGACGGCAACGTAAAATCTTATTCTTATCAAGACATATACGAAGTGAATTCGGAAACTGGCGGCAAAATCACCAGTTTGACATCCGTTGTCCATGAAGATAAATAGATTTTGAAAACGGCAAGAGGAGACCCTGTCTCCTCTTTTTTGTGTCTGAACATCTTAAAGAAGAAAACCGCCTGCAATATATCTGCATTGCAGGATATCAAAGGATTGGAATAGAAATACTTAATGACCGTTGATAGACAAATGAGTTTTTTAAGAAAAAAGCTTAGTGGAAGAGCACGAGTTCGATCAATGGGCAGAAATAGATAAGGGGGTATTGGATGGCTATTCCTGTGATTATCGACTGTGATCCCGGAATTGATGATGTAATGGCACTGACTTTAGCTTTTGCTCATCCGGAATTGGAAATCAAGCTGATTACGACAGAAGCGGGGAATCAGACGCAAGCAAAAACAGTAGCGAATGCATTGGCATTTGCCAGTTACTTGGGGCAGAACATCGAAGTTGCCAAAGGGCTGGAAAATCCGATGTTCAGAGAACTTGAAATCGCGGATGCAGTCCACGGTGACAACGGCCTTGGGAATGTGGAATTTCCTGAACCGACTTTAAAATTGAGTGAGCGAACGGCAATCGACGCGATGAAACAAGTGCTGCTCGAAAGCGCCGAGCCGGTCATAATTATCGCAACCGGCCCGCTGACGAATTTGGGGGCGTTGCTTTTCACACATCCTGAAGTCAAACAGAAGATTAAATTCATTTCTTATATGGGAGGGGCAGCAGTTGGCGGAAATATGAGCCCGACTGCTGAGTTTAATGTATATGTAGACCCTCACGCTGCTGATTTGGTATTCCGGTCAGGGGTGCCGATTGTAATGAGCGGATTGGATGTTACGCATAAAGCGTTTGTGTCAATGAAAGAATTGCAAGACATAGAAAACATTGGAACCGATTTCGCCTTAAAAGTTGTGAAAATGCTCAGCTTCTATATAAAAGAGGCAAGACAGACGGCCTTTCATACGCCGGATTTCGAAAAAAGTATCCGGCTGCATGATTTATGTGCCGTGTCGTATGTCTTAACTCCAGAACTATTCGAAGGCGATGACTGTTTTGTACAAATAGAGACAGAAGGCCGTCTGACTGCAGGCACAACAGTGGTGGATTATGCACAGCGTTCCGGAAAACCTGCCAATGTGAAAGTGCTCCATACGGTCGATCGGGAGAAATTCGTTGCCCAGTTTGTTGATGCGATTAAAAAGATGAGCCAGCTGACAGCTGACCATACTTAAAGGGGGAGAAAAGATGAAGCGCAGTTTTAAAGATGATTTCAGTTTAATGGCGATGCTGTTGATACCGATTGGCGTGGCAATCAATATTGTCGGTTTCCAATTGACAAACGTATTGCGATTGCCGATTTTCCTGGACACCATCGGCACGATTTTAGTTGGCGTCATTGCAGGGCCATGGGTAGCTTTGCTTGCCGGACTTATTACCAACTTAATCAACGCAATTTTTAATCCTACTTATTTGCCGTATGCCTTAACGTCAATGGCTATTGGTGTGGGCGCAGGACTCTTGTCCAAATATGGTTTTTTCAAAAGCGTTCCAAAAACCATCATTTCAGGTATCATCATAACGGTGATTGCGGTTGTCGTTTCAGCACCGATTACGGTATTGGTATTCGGCGGGGCAACAGGGAATACGTCTTCTCTCATTACGGCTACCTTCCTGGCATCAGGTCAGCAACTATGGACAGCCGTATTTTCATCCAGTTTCATCGTTGAAATCGCCGATAAAGTGGTCTCGGTCTTAATCGTCTTTTTCATTATAAAAGGCATGTCGGACCGTTATTTATCAAAACTGAAATATGGCCATCTGTATATGAAACGAAGAAGCCGGCAATGAAAATTTTTTGCAGTTAATGCTGTCAGTTTAAAAGATGCAGTTGCGGAAAAGAGGTGGCACCATCCATGAAACCGAATGCATTGCTTCAGCTTCATCCGATGACGAAATTTTACTTTGCATTATTTGTTTTAGCGGTCGTTTTAATCGTTCCGGGTTATCTATTCGCCTTTTCGGTGTTCTTTGTGTTAATGGCTATTTCACTAATGGCAGGTGTATTCAAGGAATTCATGGAAATTGTTTTGAAAGCTTTATTGAGTGTATTGATCATCGTGTTTCTGATGCAAATCTTTTTCTTTCCCGGAGAACAAGTGCTGTGGCAATGGTGGATTTTTGAAATCAAACAAGAAGGCATCTATTACGGCCTTATCTTAACTTCTCGCATCCTGGCGATCGGTTCCGCCTTTGTACTGTTTTTCAGAATGACTGAAGTGCGGGATTTTGTTAAATCACTTGAAGACAAAGGCATGCCGCCGATGGGTGCCTATGTGGTATTATCAACGCTGCAAATCATTCCGGAAATGCGCCGCCAAGCGAATACCATCATGGAAGCCCAGAAAACAAGAGGCGTCGAAACAGAAGGTTCCTTGTTCGTGCGGGCGAAAGCATTTATTCCTACTTTAACGCCGTTGGTCTTGTCGTCCATCGCCGGTACAGAAGAAAGGGCGCTGACACTCGAGTCCCGGGCTTTTTCAGCTCCGGTGCACAAAACCAGTTTGCATAAACTGACAAAAAGCCGTGCCGACCGCATTCTGCCAGTCGTTTTGGTCTTCATCATTATCGCTTTAGTTGTCTGGAGGTTTTTCTTATGGCAGCAAACATGATCGATTTAAAAAACGTTTCGTACCGATACCCTGTAAGCGATGATTATGTCTTGAAAAATGTCTCTTTCAGCATCGAGAAGGGAAAATTCACCGCCATCATCGGCAATAACAGTTCAGGCAAAACAACGTTGTGCAACACCATCCGGGGATTTATTCCTCATTTTTATAAAGGGGACCTGGAAGGAGAAGTCCTGGTTGACGGCATACCTATACAGGATGCACAGCTCGGACAATTGGCGGAGAAAGTGGGCTATGTCTTCCAAAACCCTTTTATCCAAGTATCAGGCGTTAAAGACAATGTTTTTGAAGAAGTGGCCTTCGGATTGGAAAACCTTGGAGTTCCGGTCGATGAAATTCGTTTGCGGGTTGAGGAAATGCTGAAACTCGTTAACATCGACCATTTGCGCGATAAAAACCCCTTCGAGTTGTCAGGAGGACAAAGACAGCGTGTTGCCCTTGCTTCCATCATCGTAATGGACCCGGATATTCTGGTCATTGACGAACCGACTTCCCAGCTTGACCCAATTGGGACAGAGCAGATTTTCGACATTATCCGCTTGATGAAAGAACGCGGCAAAACCATTGTTTTGGTTGAACATAAAATGGACTTGATTGCTGAATATGCCGATGATTTGCTGGTTATGCACAAAGGTGAACTGGTTATGCAAGGCGCCGTTCGGGATATTTTCGCTGACCCGCAATTCGGACAATATGACATACAGTATCCGCATGTTACGGAACTTGCCCTTCTATTGCAAAAAGCGGGGATGCCACTGGCATTTTTGCCGATAAGAGACAGTGAATTGGCAGAAGCACTGAATTTGAATGGAGTGATTGCCCGTGACTGACCTTCTATTGGAAAATGTCAGTTTTTCTTATCCGGACGGCACAAAAGCGCTTGAAGACTTTTCTTTGTCGGTTAGAACTGGCGAACGCGTAGCCATTGTCGGACAGAACGGTGCAGGGAAGACAACAGCGGTCAAACTGATGAATGGCTTATTAAAACCAAAGGCTGGAACGGTGCTGGTCGGTGAATGGGATACTAAAAAATACACCACTGCTCAAGTTTCAAAAAAAGTCGGCTATGTGTTCCAAAATCCGGATGATCAGATTTTTCATAATGATGTTGAATCTGAAGTCCGTTTTGGACCGAAAAATATGAAGTTTGATGTGGAACGTGTAGATGAGCTCACCCAATGGGCGATGGATATTTGCGGCATCACGGGTTTTGCGGAAGAAAATCCGTATAATCTGCCATACTCCGAACGAAAATTCGTGACGATCGCATCTGTTCTGGCGATGGATTCGGATATTATCATCCTTGATGAACCGACAGCCGGACAAGACAAAATCGGATTGAAAATTCTTGGCCGCCTGCTGGAGATGCTTGAACAAAAAGGGAAGACGGTCATCACGATCACGCACGATATGGAATTTGTCACCGACTATTTCCAGCGGATTGTTGTCATGGCAAACCGCAAACTTGTAGCCGATGACCAAGCGAACAAGATTTTCTATGATGCCGGGATTCTGGAGAAAAGCATGCTGAAGCCTCCAGCGGTAGCTCAAATGGCGAGAATGCTGAATTTTCCGGACGGCATCCTTTCCAAACAGCAACTGATTGATGCAATCCTGCAGCAGCGCACCAGGCTTTAGACTGTCGAGAAACTTATATATTCTTCTGGCATTGCGCTCCAGGACGGACGCTTTTCGCGGGCACGGCTTCAGCCGCTTCCCTCGCTGACGCTCAGTCCAGGGTCTTCAGCTCGCGCTTTTCCCGCAGAAGTCGCCGCCTTCCGCTACATTCAGCTTCCTTTTACTACTTCTAGAGACTCTCCAAAAGTATGATGGTTTTGCAAAGCTCTCGAATGTTGGTGCTTGCTCTCTAGTTATGGAGCCAAACAGCGGAGACGCCTGCGGCTTTAAAACATATGCTCCTGCAGCTGGTTGGCGGAATATCGGATAAGTGATGAAAACAAAGTAAATTTACTTTCTCAACAAACGGAAAGCCCCAAGGTTCAAAAGAACCTTGGGGCTTTTTTTACATTTTTTCTTTTACGTAAGTGGCAACTTCTACTGAAGTGTCCATCGCTAAAATTCGGTCAATATGGCTTTCCATATCGGCTTTTGATAATTTGCTGATTTGCGCACGGGCTTTCAGAATGGAAGAAGCGCTCATTGAAAACTCATCCAGCCCGAGACCGAGCAGGATCGGAATGGCAATTTCATCTCCGGCCATCTCTCCGCACATGCCTGTCCATTTGCCTTCGCGATGCGAAGCATCAATGACCATTTTCACCAAGCGCAAAATCGCCGGGTTGAAAGGCTGGTACAAATACGACACGCGTTCGTTCATGCGGTCAGCCGCCATGGTGTACTGGATCAAGTCGTTTGTGCCAATGGAGAAGAAATCCACTTCTTTGGCAAATGTATCCGCCATAACAGCAGTAGAAGGAATTTCAACCATGATGCCGATTTCGATTGAATCACTGACTTCAACGCCTTCTGTCTGCAGCTTCGCTTTTTCATCGAGAACGAGCGATTTCGCCTGACGGAATTCATCGAGTGTTGCAATCATCGGGAACATGATTTTCAAATTGCCATGGACGCTTGCACGAAGCAAGGCACGCAGCTGCGTCCGGAACATGTCTTCCATTTCCAGGCACAGGCGGATTGCCCGCAAGCCCAGGAAAGGATTCAGTTCTTTCGGCAATTGCAGATAAGAAAGCTCTTTATCGCCGCCGATATCCAATGTGCGGACTACAGTCGGTTTGCCTTCCATCGCTTTTAATACCGAAGAATAAGCTTCAAATTGCTCTTCTTCCGTCGGGAACTGGTCACGGCCCATGTACAGAAATTCCGTACGATATAAGCCGATTGCTTCTCCGCCGTTTTCCAAGACGCCAACCGTATCTTTCGGTGTTCCGATATTGGCGCCGAGTTCCACTGAATGGCCGTCCGTTGTGATGGTCGGCTCGTTTTTCAGTTTTGCCCATTCCGCTTTTTGGCGGTCGTACTGGGCTTTCTTTTCTTCATATGAAGCAATGGTTGCTTCGTCAGGATCAATGATGATTTGGCCATCGAGACCATCGACGATGATGACGGTTCCGTTTTCAACAGCTGCCATCGCGGTCTTCGCGCCAACGACTGCCGGTATTTCCAATGTCCGGGCAAGAATGGCCGAGTGGGAAGTGCGTCCGCCGATATCGGTGATAAACCCTTTAACAAATTTCGGGTTCAACTGCACCGTATCAGAAGGAGTCAGATCTTCCGCGATGATCACAACTTCATCTGAAATCATGCTTGGGCTTTGGATGGATACGCCCAATAGGTGAGACAGCACGCGTTTTGTTACATCGCGGATATCCGCTGCACGTTCTTTCATATAATCATTGTCCATCGATTCGAACATCTGGATGAACATATTGGCGGTTTCCTGCAAAGCAAATTCCGCGTTGTTTTTGTCAGTCTCAATTTTTTCCTTGATCGGGCCAAGCAATTCGGGATCGCTTAGCACTAAAAGATGGGCGCCGAAGATGGCGGCTTCTTTTTCGCTGATTTGCTGAGAAGTTTGCTCTTTAATCGTTTCAAGTTCTGAAATGGATTGGGTTAACGCGGCTTCTAAACGAACTACTTCCTGCGCTGTATCCGTTACGATCGTTTTTTCGACGTTCAGGTCCGGATTTTCAAGTCTGAATGCTTTGGCAATGGCAATTCCATTAGAAGCGGCGATTCCGGATAATGTTTTGTTCATCAGTTTGAAAGCCCTTCTGAAGCCATTACTTGGCTCACTTGAGCCAGTGCTTCTTCTTCATCTTCTCCATTTGCAGCAACAGTAACGGTTGACCCGGAAGCCACTCCAAGACTCATAACCCCTAAAATCGATTTCAAGTTCACTTTTTTGCCTTTATGCTCCAATGTGATATCGGATTTGAATTTTGACAAAGATCCCACTAAAGCGGATGCCGGGCGTGCGTGGATACCTGCTTCGTCTGTGATTGTGAATTGTTTTTCTACCATGTTAAATTCCTCCTAGAATGAGTGATTGTTTTTGAGTGATTCATAATCAATTATGAATGATTTTGAAAGAAATAAAAACTAAATGAATGTTTTTGATTGCTTATGAATGATTATGATTGATTTTGGAAGCGATTTCAAGTATTATCTATTTAACAAGATCAGCAAAGAAGGTGAATGGATGTTAACGAACGAACGGCATGACTTCATTTTAAAATTATTGGAAGAAAAGCAGACGGTTAAAATTCAAGAAATTGTGGATTTGACGGCCGCTTCCGAGTCGACAATCCGGCGTGATTTAACAGAACTTGAAAATCAGCAAAAATTGGAACGTGTCTTTGGCGGAGCTGTTCTTCCTGGGCGTTACTTGATTGAGCCGAGTGTAGCAGACAAATCTACACAAAACCTGCAAGAAAAAATCCAACTGGCCAAATTTGCTGCTGCGTTCGTCCATAAAGGCGACAGTGTCTTTTTAGATGCAGGCACCACTACTTTTCAGATGATCCCTTTCTTAAAAGAAAAAGATCTGGTTGTTGTGACAAATGGATTGACTTTGGTCGACTCATTGAACGAGCAAGGCATCACCACTTATCTGACTGGAGGAAGAGTCAAGCCGCGGACCGGTGCACTGGTCGGAGCCCAGACCATTCAATCTCTAAAAAATTATCGCTTCGATGTTTGTTTCCTGGGCGTCAACGGATTTCATCCCGATTATGGATATACGACGCCGGATCCGGAAGAAGCAGCCGTTAAGCAACTTGCCAGTTCACTAGCGCGCAGGACTTATGTGCTTGCCGACCATTCGAAATCCAATAAAGTGAGCTTTGCTAAAATCATGGACTTGGATCAGGCAATTCTGGTCGTTGATGAATTATCCGGTGAAACCATTGAAATTATGGAAAAAAAGACTACAGTGAAGGTGGGAAAAGCATGATTTATACGTGCACCATTACACCATCTATAGACTACACCACCTATTTACCCAAATTCAAGACCGGGAAACTGAATCGCACGAACGACGTACATTATTACCCGGGCGGTAAAGGCATTAATGTTTCCCGTGTATTAAGCCGGCTGGGAACTCCCAATAAAGCGCTTGGCTTTGCGGGCGGGTTTACAGGCCATTATATAGAAGAATTTCTCCATACTGAAGGAGTTGCGACCGATTTTATCCAAACGGAAGAAATCACCCGGATCAATGTGAAAATAAAATCCGAGGAAGAAACGGAATTGAATGGTCCGGGTCCAGCCTTGAACGAAGGACAGCTGAATGAACTGGCAGAAAAAGTCCAGGCGATGGAAAAAGGCGACTGGTTTGTGCTGGCAGGCAGTTTGCCTGACTCGATTCCAACATCGTATTTTATGGGACTTGCTGACATCTGCCGAAACCGTGAAGTCCGCTTCGTTTTGGATACGTCCGGTCCGGCATTAAAAGAACTGATTCAAGCCAAGCCGTTTTTGATCAAACCCAACGAACATGAACTCGGGGAACTGTTTGATGTTGAAATCAGCGGCAAACAACAAGCTTTATCCTATGCCTCGAAATTGGTTGAAAGCGGTCTCGGACATGTTGTGGTTTCGATGGGCGGTGAAGGCGCGCTGCTGGTGAATAAAGATGAGGCAGTTGCGGCGCAAGCGCCGAAAGGACAAGTCGTCAATACAGTAGGATCCGGTGATTCACTGGTTTCCGGTTTTATCGCTTTCTTCGCGAAAGAAGCAAATGCTGTGAAAGCGTTCCAATACGGAGTGGCTTGCGGCAGTGCCACAGCTTTCCGCTCCGATTTATGTGAAAAACAAGACGCAGAAGCGCTGCTCAGCCAAGTTGTTCTCCACCCCATTAATCAAGAGGATGTGACGACATGAAAATTACTCAATTATTAACTGAAAACACCATTATCCTGGATGTGACTGCTTCTTCCAAACCGGAAGTGATTGACGAACTGGTCACGCAGCTCGACCGTGCCGGAAAGTTAAATGATCCGGCCCAGTTCACGAAAGACATTCTGACGCGTGAACAGCAAAGCACGACGGGCATCGGGGAAGGCATTGCCATCCCGCATGCCAAATCCCAGGCCGTTAAAGAACCGGCGATCGCTTTCGGGCGTTCGGCACAAGGCCTCGATTATGAATCAATGGACGGCCAGCCGGCAAATCTGTTTTTCATGATTGCCGCCACTGAAGGCGCCAATGACGCCCATCTGGAAGCCTTGTCCCGCCTCGCGACATTTTTGATGGACGATAAATTCCGGACAAGGATCCTTGCGGCCACGTCGAAACAGGAAGTCCTGCAAGCCGTGACCGACAAAGAAACAGAAGAAGACGGACCGGTCGCACCTACAGATGAGCATACCGCTCCAGCAGGTTCTTCCAAACGGATTTTGGCGGTCACAGCCTGCCCGACCGGAATCGCCCATACGTATATGGCGGCCGAAAAGCTGAATGACCGGGCAAAAGAGCTTGGCATTGACATCAAAGTGGAAACAAACGGGTCAAGCGGCGTTAAAAACCGCCTGACAGACGCTGATATCGCAGCGGCGGATGCCATCATTGTGGCCGCCGATACTAAAGTGGAAATGGCGCGCTTCGCCGGCAAGCCGGTCATCCAGACAAAAGTCGGCAAAGCGATCTACGAGACGGATCAATTGCTGAATCGTGCCGTGACAGGCGATGCGCCGGTTTACCAGCACGATAAATCAAAAGACGAATCCACCGAAACGGAATCGAAAGGATACTTCTATAAGCATTTGATGAATGGCGTTTCCAATATGCTGCCCTTCGTTGTCGGCGGCGGGATCCTGATCGCCATTTCGTTTTTCTGGGGCATCAATGCCGCGAATCCGGACAGCCCGGAATACAATGAATTTGCCGCTATGCTCAGCACAATCGGCGGAGGCAATGCGTTCTTCCTTATGGTACCGGTGCTTGCCGGATTTATCGCCATGAGCATCGCGGAACGGCCCGGATTTGCGCCTGGTATGATCGGCGGCTTGATCGCCATCACAGTTACTGGGGTTGAAGGGGCAAGCGGCGGTTCCGGTTTCCTTGGCGGTTTGATCGCCGGTTTCCTGGCGGGTTACGTCACATTGCTCGTCAAGCGGGTATTTTCTGTTTTGCCGAATTCACTTGAAGGATTGAAGCCGGTGCTGTTCTTCCCGGTATTCAGCATCGCCATCACAGGCATCATCATGATGCTGGTCAACCCACAGTTGACGAAAATCTACACAGCGATTTCCGCGTTTCTTGAAAGCCTTGGTGGTACGAACCTGGTATTGGTCGGCCTGTTGCTTGGCGGCATGATGGCCATTGATATGGGCGGCCCGATCAACAAAGCCGCTTATACATTCGGCATCGCGATGCTGGATGCACAGAACTTTAACTTTATGGCGACGGTTATGGCAGCGGGAATGGTTCCGCCGCTTGGAATGGCCATTGCTACAACGATTTTCAAAAACAAATTCACCAAGCCGGAACGTGAAGCAGGCAAGACCGCTTACGTTTTAGGTGCCTGCTTTATCACGGAAGGCGTCATCCCGTTTGCGGCGGCAGACCCGGCGCGTGTTATTCCGGCGTCGGTTGCCGGAGCGGCAGTGACCGGTGCCCTGGTTATGCTGTTTGATGTCAGCCTTCGCGCTCCGCATGGCGGCGTGTTCGTCATGGGACTGGTCGACGGCGGTGTCACGAAAATATTGATGTACACAGTGGCGATCATTGCCGGTGCCTTTGTCACAGCCATTGTGGCCGGCCTCTTGAAAAAGAAAGCAGTTGCTATCGCTTAATTTAAAAAAGCCGTTACAGACCATAAATCTGTAACGGCTTTTTGTGTTGTATCTTAATCTAAGCAAAAGAAAAGTTGAATAAAAGTAAAAAAAACCCATAATTTTTTATTGCAAACAATCTAAGTTCCACTTAAACGTGTTAAAGTATTTTAAAAGACAGAACAAGGAGAAAGATATACGGCCTTTCGTCCTTAGTGAGGAGTGATAGATTGGACAACATAGAAAACAATATTCGAAATTCTATCATTAGCGGAGATAATCCGGATTTCTTACTGGAGATGTTTTCTAGTTTAGTGGAAGAAGCCGCCGTCTGTATGTATGTTTTAAGAGACGGAGTTTACAGTTATATCAACAAACGGTTCAGCGACTTTTCCGGATATACCAAAGAAGAAATTCTGAATAACCCTCAGGCATTGGCAATGCTGATCCATCCGGAAGATTTGGCTATTGTCATGGAGATTATCCATAATCGACTGGAAAATAAAGATGCAAAATCCCGCTACCGCGTCCGGATCGTGAAAAAAGACGGGTCGTTGGCTTATACCGAAATCCATTCCACCAAATCGATGATCAATAACGTTGCCGTTATGGCGGGAACCGTTATTGATGTCACGGAAGAAGTAATGGTGAACCAGCTGCTGAAAGAGAACAATGAACGCTTCCATTCTCTTTTTTATACGAATCCGGATGCTATTTTTACCTTTGATCTTTTCGGGAAATTCGTTGATGTCAATCCAAGCTGTGAAACTTTGACCGGTTACACTGCTGAAGAATTATTGGAAATGTCCTTTACACCGTTACTGCTGCCCGAACATTTGCCGAAAACGATGGATTATTTTGAACAAGCATTACAGGGCTTTACTAATAGCTATGAAATTTCAATTTACCATAAAGACAGAACACCGTTGCATTTGGAAGTCACGAACTTTCCCAAGAAGCAAGATGGTAAAATTGTCGGGGCTTACGGCATTGCCAAAAACATCACAGAAAAGCTGCTCTATAAAAAACAAATGGAAGACTTGGCGTTTTATGACTCTTTGACGAAACTGCCGAATCGGAGGCTGTTTGAAGACCGCCTTCAACAAGTAGTGGAAATGGCGAAAATCAGTGACTGTAAGCCTGCAGTCCTTTTCTTGGACCTGGACCGCTTTAAGTTCATCAATGATTCTTTAGGCCATTCCCTAGGTGATGAATTCTTGATATTAGTCGCTCAGCGCTTAGTGGAAAATCTTCGTAAAGGCGATACAGTGGCCCGAATTGCAGGCGATGAATTTGCGGTCCTTTTGCCGACAACGGAACCGCAGGAAGCGGTGGGAATTGCAAAGCGGCTGATTGCCTCGATAAGAGAACCATTTAACGTGTCTGGCCATTCGGTGACCATTTCCGGCAGTATCGGCATTGCGTTTATAGACAATCAACATGAAACGGCTTTCGATTTGATCAAAAAAGCGGATACTGCGATGTACTACACGAAGAAACAAGGCTCCAATAATTTCACCATTTATTCGAAAGAACTTGATTTTAAAACAATTTTTAAAGTGGCTGTTGAAAAAGATTTAAAATCTGCCATTGAAAACAACGAATTTGAGCTGTTTTATCAGCCGATTGTCAATTTGAAAACGGAGCAGCTGAATGGCATGGAAGCTTTGCTGCGCTGGACCCATCCCACTCTGGGAGTGATTCCGCCCGATAACTTCATCCCGATATCCGAGGAAAGCGGACAAATAATTTCGATTGGCAAGTGGGTGCTCGAAACGGCTTGCCAGCAAAATAAGGAATGGCAAAACGCAGGCCATCCTCCGTTTAAAGTCTGCGTCAATATTTCTACGATCCAGTTGAAGCGACCGGATTTTGTGGACGCAGTCAAAGCCATCCTCCATAAAACAGAACTTGCCCCGCAATGGCTGGAACTGGAAGTTACTGAAAGCATCTTGATGGAAAATACAGAAGTCGTGAAAGACAGTTTGCGGCAATTAAAAAAACTCGGCATCTCCATGTCAATTGATGATTTCGGCACAGGCTATACATCGTTAAGCTACCTTCGCCAGTTCGCCTTTGACCGGGTAAAGATTGACCGCAGTTTTATCGAAGACATTGAAAGCGATTTGAACGGCAAAGCCATCACTTCCTCCATCATCGCTTTAGCGCACAAATTGAATATCGGCGTGATAGCGGAAGGCATTGAAAACGAGGTGCAGCTCGGGTATCTACGGGATGAATTATGCGACGAAGGCCAAGGCTATTATTTCAGCCGCCCCATGCCGGCAGAAAAACACATTTTTCCTTATGGGAGCATGAATTATTAAATGCGCTGAATTTGCGATTTAAGGAATAATTTTAAGTGAAAAAGGGAACTCTATTAATACCACTTAACAAATTCTTCCGTTATTAGGAAGATTCTTATCTGTTGCCGGAAAGTAGCCAAATTGCCTTCTTCATTGATTGCGGTCTGGCTGTTTTTTTACGTTGATGCTGCTTTTGCCGTTCAGACTTTGGGAGAAGGAGGATAGCAGGATGGAGCCCGAAAAAGAAAAGTTGAATATGCGGACAGTCGCCACGTGGTTTGGAAGATGGTTTTTGAATAATAAACTGGTTGCAATCTTATTGGTCGTGTTATTGGTTTTTTTGAATCTTTATCTATTGTCCCGCATTACATTTCTGTTCTGGCCAATTCAAGGTTTTTTTAAAGTGATGGGACTGCCGATCGTCATGTCCGGCGTTCTTTATTATTTGCTTAATCCACTGATTGATTGGATGGAAAAGAAAAACATCCCCCGGGTGAGCAGCATCATTATGGTATTTGGCTTGTTGCTCGGACTGATCATTTGGGGAGTGACCATCCTCATCCCAATCCTGCGGGAACAATTTGAAAGCCTGCTCGCCAATTTGCCGGCTTATATTGACAGTTTAGTGATCCAAATCGATTCTTTGCTCCGAAGTGATGTCTTGTCCCAGCTGCAAAGCCGATTGACGGGAGATGCGGATGGCCTTACAACCTCCATCACCGATCAAACGGATGAAGTGGTCGATACGACAGTCACAGGCATCGGCAGTGTCGTGGGTGTCGTTACAAATACGGTTCTAGCGCTGATTACAACACCGATCATTTTGTTTTATCTGTTAAAAGACGGCCATAATCTGCCTTATCATATCATGAACTTAGTGCCTTCTCGCATGCGTGAAAAAACCTATGTCTTGTTGAAAGAAATGAATTTGCAAATCAGCCAGTATATACGCGGCCAGCTGCTCGTCGCTTTTTTTGTCGGACTGATGTTCTTTATCGGTTTTACGATTATCGGCCTTGAATATGGACTGATTCTTGCCATCATGGCGGGGGCGTTAAACCTTATTCCTTTTCTGGGTTCCTTTATTGCATTTATTCCTATTGTCATCGTGGCCCTCGTGGCCCATCCGCCGCTTATGCTGGCAAAAGTGCTGGTTGTGTTTTTCATTGAACAAACACTTGAAGGCCGGATCATCCAGCCCCTGATTCTCGGAAGCAATTTGAATATCCATCCGGTGACCATCATTGCTGTTTTGCTGACAGCGGGCCAATTATTCGGCATTGCCGGCGTCGTGCTGGGAATACCGGTATTCGCCGTCTGCAAAGTCGTGTTTGTCCATTTGTTTATTTGGTACCGGACCTATACCGGTCTTTATGATGACAATTTCAATCCGGCGCCAAAGCCGCTGGTATCAGAGAAGAAAAAACGGAAGCAGCTGTCTGTCCGAAAAAAACTGCAGTAATATTAAGCATCACAATAGATTTTTCCGAAATACTTGAAATGGTTAAGGCAAGGAGGTGGTAGCGAGTTAAAGCCATCAAATTTGCAAATAAAAAATGAAATCATCTGCATGATTTCATTTGGGTGATTAATCGTTTTGGTTGTTCGCAGGTTTTCCTTTGCGCCACGAATAGAAAGCTAAAGCAAAAAAGAAAAAGGCGGTATTGAAGAAAAAGACAATATCGTCGAACATGCCTTCAAACAATAGAATGTTGATCAGCGTCAGGACATGCATGAAGCCAAGGGTAATAATTAAGACCGTCGAAGTTTTCATAAACGTTCCTCCATCAGTTATTGAATCTTTAGTGTACCTTAAATGGACTGAGAAGAAAAAAGATTGAAAGGAGAACTTTATATGTCAGTCGTAACCAATCAGCAGTTTTTTGAAAAAGTGAACCGGGCTTTTATCGAAGGGGATATCAATTTTCTGGCAGACCATGTGGCGGAAGATGTCGTGTGGATGATGTATGGCAATAAGTCAGTCGGCCGAGAGGAATTCATCAATTGCGTCAAGGAAATGGGCATGGGCAACGACACTACGGTTGTTTTAACCATCGAAAATTTGATTGCCAGCGGAAATGCCGTCGCATTGAAAGGGAAAATGCATACCAATACGGAAGCGGGAGATGAAAAAATTTATACTTACTGCGACATCTATGAACTGGAAAATGAAGGATCCGGTAAGATCAAGGAACTGACTTCATTTATTCTGGATGTGAAAGGATGATTGTGCCGGCTTCAGGCTTGTCGCAACGGCATCAAACAAAAAAATCCCTTTGAGCTAACTCTGCGGGTTATCCGATAAAAAATCCTGTAAGCCGGTCTCTCTTGACGGGACCTTTCAATTTCTGCTTTGCCGCTCGGTGTTGATGCACTGGGTGGTTTTTTTTATGTATCCGTACCGCAGATCATGTGTAGCCAGTAAGAAAAAGGGAATGAAAGGATTATGCAGCACTTGAAAACGAAAGGCGGAATGGTACATGGCACAATCATTAAAAGAGAAAATCGCATTTATTACAGGAGCGGGGAAAGGCATTGGCCGGGCAACTGCTTTGGCATTGGCTAAAGAAGGCGTTAATGTCGGACTGATCGCCCGCACTGAAAGTGATCTGCAGAAAGTAGCGGAAGAAGTGCAAGCTATGGGGGTAAAAGCGGCGTTTGCCACAGCTGATGTATCTTCGATGGAACAAGTGGAAAACGCAGTCGCATCTTTAACCGAGTCGCTAGGGACTGCAGATATTCTCATCAATAATGCTGGAATCGGCAGTTTCGGCCCATTCCTCGACATCGACCCTGCCGAATGGAAAAAGACCATTGACGTCAATTTGCTTGGCATGTATTACGTGACGCGCGCCGTATTGCCTCAGTTGATTGACAAAAAACGCGGCGACATCATCAATATCTCTTCCATGTCCGGGTTGAAAGGGACAGCGGGGTCGAGTGCCTACAGCGCTTCGAAATTCGGCGTCCTCGGCATGACCGAAGCTTTGTCCCAGGAAGTGCGCAAACACAATATCCGGGTATCTGCTTTGACGCCGAGCCGGGTCATCACCAATTTCGGCAGCGGACAAGAACCGGAGAACAGCAAAGAGAAATTTATGCAGCCAGAAGATATTGCAGAATACATGGTTGCCCAGTTAAAATTGCATCCGCGTATATTTATCCCGACATCCAGCCAGTGGGCAACGAATCCATTCTAAAAACTGACCAAGTACCGGTGACCACTAGTTTCCGGTACTTTTTTTCGTGTGGGAATATGATACGATATGGGTATTGAAAGACAGCAGCCGAATCAGTGAGGAGAGGAAAAGATGGTCAAATGGAAAGAACAACGGGTCATTCCGGCAAATATTGAAACGGTCTGGAACCTGTTCTCGGATAAAAATATCAAACGGCTCATGCCGAAAATAGAAGATCATATTTTACTGGAGAACAATGACGACGAAGCCGGTGCCAAACATGCCCAGAGTTACTACGAAGGCAAACAATTGCAGAATTATATCGTTGAAACGATTGCCTACGAAGATTTACCGGAACGAAAATACCGGCATACAAGCTTTACCATGAGCCAGCTTTTCAAAGTGGACTATCATTATACACTCGAAAAAGCATCTGAAACAGAAACGCTTTTCATTTATGAAGGAACCCAAAAAGGACTGACTTTGGCCGCTAAAGCGATGATGCTTTCCGGAAGCAAAGCGAAGCGCAATGAAACGGTTCAGGCATTTATGGACCGGGTCGAATCCGAAGCAACCAAATGATAGACCTGATAGATGAGTCCGGCATCTGCTGAAAAGCGGCTGCCGGATTTTTCATTGCGTTATTGACCGGGTGGTGCACCACTTGGCTAAAAATAAATGTTGAATGAAACGGAAATGAACCTATCGGTAGCCATATTTTTCAATACCTGTAAGTCGAAATGGAAACGAATTGTTAACTCGCCATCAGCCTAGTAAAAAACACCACTTAAGTATATCTTTATACTCTCAAAAAACAATGATTTTAAATTTTCTTTGAATCTAATTGATGTTTTTGTTAAAAAGTATAGAATATTCTGAAATTTTATGTTGCTCTAAAGCGTCTGCTAAGAATATAATGAAGGTGTCAAAATACATATAGTCTTCTACAAAGTTCCATGGGAAAGTCAGGGAGAACTGGAGGTCCCCCTGGAACACCGTATTACTTATAAGCAGGAAAGGTTGTCTGCGGAAAAGAGGATTCACAAAACACACTAGGAGTTTCGTAAATCAATGAAGTTATTTTGAGCCGATTTCCAGTCAATTAGATTGCATCGCCTTATTCATCTTAGATTTCGGAAGACTATGAGACCGCCTGTACAGCCTGCCATTCGAGGGGACACAACGGAAAATACCAAACATTTTGCGCTCTTTGAATCCTTTAACACGCTTTGGGAAGAGAATTGGGTGGCTGTCTGGGAGGGCAAGAGAAAATTTTCAGAATTCGATTCGATGGAACAAATTGCGTTGGACTACGCTCAGTTACGCTTTAGAGCGGAAAAACGCTGCCATCAGCAAACTATACGGTTACATGGAGGCAGAAGGATTTACAGATTTTGGTATGACTTGGACTATGATGCGTACAGTGCAGTTGCAGATACAGGTGAATAGAGAATCCTTTGCCAGTCAAATGAGAAAAAGGACAAATTTCAACCAACGAACGGAGTGAGTCACCATGACTTCTTCATCAACGAACAAAGTATTCAGACGGATCGCTACTATTGCACTTACGACCTTGGTGGCAGGGAGTGGATGGAGTGCACAGATGCCCCTTGCGTCAACCAGCCTGCCACATGAAAACGAATCTAATGCGCAAAATATGAATCTCCATGATAATGAGGGAATGCCAACACGCAGTTCTGCCCCGATGGTCACCATGCCAGGGAATGACGACCATGCATCTGCCGATTGGGAGAAGGTCACCGATTACGATTATTTCACTGCGTATATCGAACCTGAATTAGTGGGGCTCTTGGACCGACTGAATGGATTGGATGAAAGAAGGGATGAACTCTGGGGGACGACCAACGGCGAGGACGTAACAGAGGATGTACTGGGTCTGGTCACTGACTACAAGCAAATTCGTACCGAACTGCTGTCCATGACGTTCACGGGATCAATCGAACGCCGCAAGCTTCTTTACGCAGCGGGGGATGACCTGTATCAAGCCCTTACGCTTCGGTCGGACGCCCTTTTCGTGTTGCATGAGGGGCTGATGGAAGGAGATGGCACCACCACGCATGACGAGGTGTACCGAAGAGTCGAGAAATTCAACAAGTTGATGGCGGCATCCGACACCCATATCGGCGGACTCAACGACAGCCTGATCGCCCTATATGACAGTTTCCCTGAATTTGATGATGCGAGCCAGAACCCACCAGAACCCAATGTACCGAAACAACTGACGGAAAGGGAGCATTTCCTGATCTACTTCATCAACGACCTCACCTATGCCGTCAACGAATACGAGATGACCCAAATCTTCTACATCGTGCCGATCATCACGGGATTCGGATCAGAACGTACGGCCGACCCGATTGCCCTGTTACGGATGGGTCAGGGCTACCGATTAGCCCTTGACCAGATTGCGGCGGATTGGGATTTCACACTGCTTGGTGAGAATGCGGCTCATCTCATCGGATTCCAAGAGAACTTCCGCGAGGCATTGAAGTGGCAGGGCGAAGCATCCGCTATCCTTGAAAGGGCACTTCTTAAAAGAGGGGACGGTCCATCCGATGAAGCCTTTGCCGCCAGCTTGGAAGAAGCCAGTGTTTTCTTGCAAAAGGCGTCTGATTCCAACGGTGTCGCCATGGACCATTTTTTCACTTACCTGGAGGCGGAGGGGCTGACGGAGGAAGATTGGGCAGCATGGTATTTTTTAGGATTCGGTGATGTCAGTTCCGTTATCGATCGGTATGAATAGAACAGCCGTTATGCTTCGATGAGGCTCAAACGGTTTCACAGGTGTCGAATGAGCCGAAGCTTTAAATGGGAGCAAAATACAGAAAGAAGGAACCCATATAAAACGGTCAGAATTAAGGGTGCACCGCCTTGGGAAGACACTTTTTCTTTAACTGAGCTAATTCGTAAAATACTCGAACTGTCGATCAAAGTTCACTGAAGAAATTCGCAAAAGTGCGCTATTTATTTCGAAAGGCATATCGGCATTCTTCTAATGGAAATTAGATGAAAGCGAGAAGAGTGCAGTCGGGCTTCTGAAATATGAGAAGGCGGGAATATCTTGTTCAATGTTGAAATATATATAGAAGGAGTTTAATAAAAAATCGATCAGGTTGTGTTTAACCTGATCGATTTTTTTATGTTTTATTAATCCATGTTAACAACTTGTGTTTTAGATGATTATCTTTTTAAACAACTTTACTTTGAAAAAGAGCAAAAGTTAAACAATTTTATTCTCAATCGACAATTGGATGTATATAATCAGCGAGTTTTCGAATATCACCGGATTATCAAAAGAAACGCTGCGTTATTATGCAGAAGCGGAGCTGTTGGAACCTTCTTTTATTGTTCCGGTGAATAAATACCGTTATTATGACGATAGCGGTTACTTCTTAGCGGTTTTATTGATCCAGCTGAGAGGCTTCGGGCTAAGCATCCAGGAAATGAAGCGGGTGATGGAAGATAAATCACTTCTTAATCTGGAAACGCTGCTTTTGAAAAAGCGGAAGAACCTGCTGGGACAAATTGAAGACCTGCAAGCGCTTGTCAAGGAAATGGATGAATTTTTAGCAAGTGGAAAGGATGAAGCGGAATGATTACTTGGAGCGAAGAAAAAATAATTGATGCCAATATAGAAAAGATCTGGAACTTGTTTGCCGATGAAAACATCCAGAAAATCATGCCGAAAGTGGAACAGCACCGATTGATTGAAAAACAGCCACATGAAGTGGGGGCGAAGCATGAACAGACTTACCGGGAAGGAAGACGTGCAGAGACTTATGTGGTGGAGACGCTCGCTTATGAAGACACCGATGAAAAGAAATTTAAGCAGACAAGTTTTGTCCTAGGAGGGGCATTTCAAGTCAGCTATACAGTCGCTTTAGAAAAAATCGGCAAGGACCGGACAAGATTCACTTACTCAGGGCAAAACAAAGGCATTAACTTTGTCGGCCGGGCCATGCTGAAGCTTGGCAGTGAAAAAAGCAATATGAGAGTTGTCCATGAGTTCATGGGAAAAGTGGAACAGCAAGCATTGAAAAATTAACACGCCTGGACCTGCCGGATTTCCGGTAGCGTTCAAGCGCTTTATTTTATACATAAAGACCTTGCCGGATTTTGCTTCGCTATAATAGAAAGAAGAAAAATCGTAGAGAGATGTGTGTAAAATGAAAGTATACATAATCGGTTCAGTCGGCAGCGGGAAAGGCAGCGGGAAAACAACGCTGGCAAAAACCATAACTGCAAAACTAAGAATTATGATTGTGTTTCTCGATATTCTGCCAACTGTCCGGACTTGCCGCATCATTAAATGGTTCATCAAGCAGAAATTGCAGTTGGAGACGGCCAATTACCGGCAGACACTACGCATCTTTTAGAAGAGATTCGGCTGGAATCGGTATTTTGAGGCAACCATGAAACCGGAATTTATTCAAAAGCTGCAGTCCTACCCGGAGAAAACGTTTATCCTTAAAAATCAGGAAGACATCACAGCATTATTGGAGGTGACATGATGAACCCTATTCCACACGCACTTGTAATCGGCGGAACCGGCATGCTGTCAGGGGTTTGTACAGCATTGGCAGCCGAAAAATGGCATGTATCCGTCATTGGCCGGTCGGAAAATAAGTTCAGGCCTTTGTTGAAACAGCAGCCGGAAGCGATTTTCCCTATTCAAGCTGATTACGATTCAGAAGAGATCTTCGGGCTGGTCCAAGAAGCCATTGAGGCACGGGGAAACTTCGATTTGATCATCAGCTGGACATCGAATCATAAAGCGTTGGAGTGGATATGCAAGCTGAATGCAAGCAAAGTTCCTTTTCAATTGCTGCACATAAAAGGGAGCAAGAGATATTTCCAGGATCAAGAAATTGGCCTGCCCGAAAACTGCGCTTATCAAAAAATCTTTCTCGGTTATATGCGCGAAGCAGGAGAAACGCGGTGGCTGAGCCATGAAGAAATTTCAAAAGGAATTTTTCGGCAAATCGGTTCAACGGACACGGCAAGCATCATTGGGCAAATTGAACCGTATGAAGCAAGGCCACAGTAAAAAATATCAACTAAATAGCTTTTTCTCTAATATATGTAGAAAACTACATAAGGTAAATTCAGAAAAATCAAAACCATGCAAACAAAGAAAGGTGACAACGATTATGGAACTGGAAAAGAAAATAATATTCATCAAACAAGCGATGCCTGAAATGGAGATTTGCAAAATAGAAGAAAAGAAAACGGGATGGGACAACGAAATTGTGTTCATCAATGACAAAAAAGTTTTCCGGTTTCCTAAAAACAAAGAAGTGGCAAAAAAAGCGGAAATGGAAGCAAGATTGCTTGGTGACTTATTGAAACAGAAAGAGCTGCCTTTGAGCATACCGGATGTCACTCTTTTATACGGAGACGACAAGCAAATAGTTTGTGGATGCTATGACTTAATCGAAGGAGATATGTGCAGCAAGTTCAAAAAAGCAGGAATGATTGAAAACGCCAAATTGCTGGGAGAATTTTTGACACAATTACATAGCCTGGAAATCCCAGATTATATGGAAAAAAAGCATACCACAGCTTATTGGAAAACATTCTATCGCGACGTCCAGAAAGAAATTTTTCCGTGTATCGAACAAGAAGCGCAATACGAAATACAGGACACGTTCGAACGCTTTTTATTCCAACAAGATCCATTAGCAATTTCCTCTACCGTAATCCATGGAGATTTGACCGCCTCCAATATCGTTTTCAAAAGTGCGGAAAACCGGATTACCGGCATCATTGATTTCACGGATGCCCAAATCGGAGATCCGGCATTTGATTTTGCAGGAATTTATTGGGACTTCGGGCCGTCATTCACGCAACAAGTACTGGAAAACTATAGAGGCACAGAAAAGATTGAAGCGATTTTCAAAAGAGTCCAAGCATTTTACGGCTTGCAGCCGGTTTTTCATGAACTGCTGTATGCTATGAGAAATCAGCAAGATATCGACTGCCGAGATGCTTTAAAAAAATTCTTAGAAATGAAATACCTATGAATTTTACCGGTTTGAAACTTTTGGGAATCTTAATCGTATGAATGATTAAAGAGAGAGGGGAAAAGACGATGGTGCATCTGAAAGAAAAAACGACTTACGGAAAGGTCAATCCTTTCACAGCCATTTGGCTGAAAACAAGAGAAACGGTGCGGTATGTAATTGAGGAAAAATCAATGGGCTATGTCATTTTACTGATGCTGTTATCCGGCATTAGCAGCGGTCTGGTAGGGGCCTTCAATACTGAGCTAAATGAGTTGATGCCGGTATGGGGCATCATACTTGGCTCCATCATTGCGGCCCCAATCTTTATTTTGATGATTTTTTCCATTATGGCAGGGATTTATCTGGTCGCTGGCAAGATATTCAAAGGCGTCGGTACTTATCAGGATCTTTTTAAAGCTACTGGAGCAGCGACGATTCCGCAAATTTGGTTAATCCCTGTTTATCTGATTTGGATGCTGGCGGCACCGGAAACGTATTTTGCCCAGCCAGACGGAATGCAAGGTGATGGCGGGGGGCTTATCCTGACGATTTTCGGCTCCGTCCTCATAACGGTTGTAACGATCTGGAGTATCTTTATCAACAGCAAAGCCATTGGGGAAGCACATCGCATCTCCAGCTGGAAAGGCTTTTTTACCATTATGATTCCGTCACTCATTATCGGTGTCATTATTGCTGTCATTGCGATAGTGCTGGCAATTCTATTTTTCAGCTTTGCCGCTTAAGAAGGCTTCGGTCTTCTTTTTTTATTTGGTGAAATACAGAAGAGAATAGTAATAAATGTATAAAACTACATAAGGAAGCAATAAAAAAACCAAAAACGCAATAAGAAAAACGACGAAAACAAAAAATGAAAGGTAATAAAACAAAAAAGACTGGGAGGACAAATGAAGTTGCAGGAAGAAGACATACAAGAAGGCAGGAAAATAATTTAAGAAAAGACAATCATAAATCATGCTAGCTTAAAATGAAAGAAGGCGTTCAGATGATCGACATTTATCAAAAAGAAAATGTGATGTGCGTTGAAGGCACCCTCGAAAACTTCGGCCGAAAAGTATTTGTTTACCTCGTCGATGGCATGCTGGTCGATACAGGGCCGGAAAATCTCGGACAAGAACTGATCCCTTTTTATAATCAGCACGAACTGGATCAAGTGGTGCTCACGCACAATCATGAAGACCATACCGGCATGGCAGCTTGGATTCAGGAAAATCTGAAAGCCCCAATTTATGGGCATCCGATCGGCATAGAAGTGTGCGAGAAACCAGGCGATTATCCGCCGTACCGGCAGCAAACCTGGGGCGGCCGAAAAGCCTTCATTCCGCTGCCGCTCCAGGAAACCATTCAATCCCGCAATGGTGAATGGAAAGTGATACATACCCCGGGCCATGCAGAAGACCATGTGTCGTTTCTGAACGAAGAAACCGGGCAGCTGTTCACAGGCGACTTATTCGTTTCACCGAAAACAAAAGTCATTATGGACAGTGAATCGATTCCACTCATCATGAACTCGATTCGGCAATTGCTGCAATCCGATTTTAAATCGATGTTTTGCGCTCACTCCGGTTATTTTGAAAACGGCAAGGACATGCTCGCGAAAAAACTGGCCAATCTTGAAAAGCTCAGTTCAAAAGTGCAGGCTTTGAATGACAGTGGTTTATCGATAAGGGAAATCAATGAAACGGTATTTCCCACAAGCTTTCCTATCATCGGGTTTTCTAAAGGTGAATGGGATTCTAAGCACATTGTGACTTCCATACTGAACGGATAATGACAGGAAGTGGAACATGGGACCGTGAGTGAACACTCCACTGAAGCAGTGATGTGAGAATTCCGGGAACCGCTGGACGCCGAAGTCGAAATTGACCGGTATATGGCTTGCCTGGAAACCGTCTATACGATCAAAGGTGTGATTTCGTGTTGTAACCGGCAGGCTCCTTAGACTTGATGGTTCAGCATCACCTAACCAATACACTTATTGGAGGTACAAGAATTGGAAAAAGTATATGAAACGCCGCGAATGCATTTAAGAACATTGTCTCAAGACGATTTAAGCGCTGCAGTGCGCTTCTGGGGCAATTCGGAAGTTATGGGAGAGTCAGGGGGAACAACTTCTCTGGAAGCCCTCCCGCGCGTCCTGGAAGGCTATAAACGCTGTTACCTGAAAAGCGGGCTCTCCGTGTACGGCATTATTGAGAAAGCATCCGGAAACTTGATCGGTGCTGCCGGCTTTAATATCAGTGATTCCCTAAACACTGCGGAATTGCTGTGCCATCTTGAAAAAGACAGCTGGGGCAAAGGATATGCCACTGAAGCTGTCCAAGCCTGCATCGAATTGGCAAAAAGACATTCCGACGTTGAAACGATTTATGCTTCCGCCGCTCCCGGCAATGAACGCTCGTTAAAACTGCTGCAGAAAGTGGGATTTCAGTTTATTGACAAGAGATGGTTTGATGATACCCAGCAAGAAGAGCCATATTTCGAACTGACGGTGAAATGAAGTTGGCCGAGGCAGCATCATGATTGAATTAACTATTCTTGCTTGAAAATCAAAAATGGATCCTCTGGGGTCCTTTTTTCGTTTTAACGAAGACGGTTTGTTAAAATTTAATAATTGCCTAGGTCCATACAAAACGTATTGCCTTATATTTGCTATACTAAAAAGATGAAATATTTAACTTAATAATTGTAAATATTTCGATGAAGAAAGGAGGCAAAACCTTGGTTTATGCAGTCCTGCTTTTAGAAATACTGCTTATCACTGTTTTCATTTACTTTGTCAGCGGGCGGCTGATGGGGGCACAGGTCAATTTTATCAAACGCGTTTTATCGGTAGCCCTCGGGGTATCGCTGACAACGTTTGTTTACTGGTATTCTTATTTGCGTTATACCGATTACTTATCGGAAAGTGTCCTTAACACCGCCACTGACGTCAGCACGATTGTATGGATTGGCAGCATCCTGCTTATTTCCATGCTGTTGTATCTGTTATTTGAACTGTTTGATCCCATTGAACTTGGCGCAAAAGGAGAACGCATTACCGGAAGAAAGTTTATTTTCAGGCGCCTCCAGCATCGCTGGCGCCGGCAAAAAAGGCTACGCCAAGTCGTGGAAATTGCTATCCGCAACGGCATTTCCAGAGCCCTTAAATACGCAAGGCACCGGGAAAATGACCGGGAGTTGGCGATTGCGTTCCGTGATACGCTGGAACAAAGCGGCGGCATCTTCATCAAATTCGGCCAAGTGCTGTCCACCCGCACCGAATTGTTTCCGCCTGTGTTTGTCGAAGAGCTTGGAACCCTTCAACAAAACGTCAAACCGCTGTCGAGCATCCAGGTGCAGACCATCCTCCAGAATTCACTGTCTGATGAACTGGATGAAGTTTTTTCTCATTTTGAAATGGAACCGATTGCCGCAGCATCTATCGGCCAAGTCCATAAAGCCATCTTGAAAAAAGGCAACCACCATGTCGTCGTGAAATTACTGCGGCCGGAAATCAAACGGATCATGCGGGACGACCTCAATATTCTGGTCGAATTTGCGGAATGGGTGTCCAGCCGGTCTACATGGGCAGAAAATCTTGGTTTCAGGGAACTGGCCATCGGATTTGCTGCAGGGCTCCGCGAAGAAATCAATTTCAATATTGAAGCGCGCAACACCATCCAAATCTCAAATGCACTCGAAAACAGCCCGTATCACGTTAAGATTCCACATGTTTACACGGAATACAGCAATGACAGCTTGATCGTCATGGAGTATGTGGAAGGCAAAAGCATTGCGCAAGGCAATGCGGTATTCAAGCAATTCGGCATCAATCAAAAGGATTTTGCACGGAGCGTGTTGTTTTCCTTTTTTGAACAGATGCTGGATTCAGGTATTTTCCATGCCGATCCACACCCAGGCAATATCTTTATTGATGAACGGGACGGAACGCCGATTTTGCTCGATTTCGGTGCCGTCGGGCGCTTAGCTGCTCCTCAGCAGGAAGGGCTTAGCCTGTTCATTATCGGCGTAGAGCAAGGGGATGCCAGTGTCATATATGACTCGATCACTTTACTGGTCGAAGATTCTCAGCACATTGACCGACACAGATTTGAACAAGCCATTGGGCAGATTTTATTAAAAATTTCGTATGTCAACCGGATTCCTACTACTGAACTTATCCATTCGCTATTCGACTTAGTGCGGGATTTCGGTCTGTCGTTTTATCCGTCTGTCGGAACCGCTTTGCGTTCCTTGATCACGTTGGATGGCACTTTGCATACCATCGACCCGTCGTTTGATATGTTTACGGAAGCCAAAGTCTTTGCGCAAAAGTATAAGACCGCTTTTCTGAAAAAACCATTTACGGAACCGAAAGCCGTCAAAGAACGGCTGGAAAGCGAACTTTCTTTGCTGATCCCGGAAATGCTCAAATTGCCGAAACGGCTGGACCGCCTTGTTGAACGAGTGGAAAGCGGAAAAATCATTTTGCATCACGATGTTTTTTCAGACCGGAAAAATGCCAATTTTATCACGCAATTATTTTCCCGCTTTATTCTGTTGATGACAGGGATCACGTTCGGCCTTGTGTCATCCGCGTTGCTTGCCATTGCCCAGTTTATCCAGGCGGCATATGCTGTCTATTTGAATACAGCCGCCTATACCGGATTATTCTTATGTGTCATCTTACTAGTCCGGTTATCCGTGCAGGCAATACGGGATATGAAGCGCAGCAATGATATTTGAATTCTACCGCCATCCAGTGCAACCGGCTGGATGGTTTTATTGTGATCAAAAACTAGTTGACAAAGTCAACTGTTTGAATTACCCTTTATTTAATTAAAAAATTCTGAAAATTTAAGGAGTTACGAATGACAGAGCGCACCTATACAGAAGAAATCCGCAGATTTAACCAGCATTATGCCAATTTGTTAGGGAAAATCGATCAGCGTATTTACGGAAAGCCATATCCTTTAAGCGAAGTCCGTGTCATTGCCGAGCTTTACGGGAAAAAAGAGGCAACCGCCACGGAAATACGCGAGAAATTGGGCATCGACCGCGGGTATATGAGCCGCATGATCCAGAAGTTCGAAGAAGAAAACATCATTTCCAAAAAACAAGCATCCACTGACAAACGACAGTTTTTGATTCAGTTAACCGAATACGGAGAAAAAGTTCATCAAAATATGGTAGATGATGCCAATAGGGAAGTCGGCAAAATGATTGGTGCACTCGATGCCCAGCAAGTGGACCGTTTGACTTCTGCCATGAGAACCGTCGAGTCTTTGCTGAACTTTGAGCAAGCCGAAGCGCCGCGTGTCATTATCCGGCCGTATCAACCGGGTGAACTGGGCTATGTGTCTTATTTGCACGGCGCGTTGTACAGCAAGACCTATCAATTCGGCACCATCTTTGAATACTATGTCATGAAAGGCCTCGCAGAGTTTATGGTGGATTCATCGGGCGGAGAACTGTGGATTGCGGAAGTCGACGGAGAAATTGTCGGGTCAATCGCCATCACCCGATCTAGTGAGGATACTGCTCAGCTAAGATGGTTTGTGCTCGATGAACGTTTCCAAGGGCTTGGCATCGGCAAGAAGTTGATGGACACTGCTCTGGCGTTTTGCCGCACACAGCATTACCGGCATGTTTTCCTATGGACCGTCAACATTCTCGAAACTGCGCGGCATCTCTACGGCAAGTACGGTTTTACGTTGACCGAGCAAAAAGCGAATCACGAGTGGACGGAAGACGAGTTGCTTGAAGAGCGCTGGGACCTTGAATGGGATTAGCATATAAAAAGAACACTCACGGGACAACGGAGTGTTCCAGAACAATAAAAGCCGTCATTTCTATAATTTAGATTTGCCAAAAATCTTGCTTATAGGAGCCAGTATGGCATAAAGGAGTTTTTGTATCAGCCATGGCGGTTTTGTCAAAAGGATGTCGTTTTGATGGATAAGACCGAGACGGGACGTAATCAATAAAGGTGGAATTCCTTTGCTGTTCAGTTTCCCGGCATTGGCCAATTCATAATAGGATTTGAAAAAATGCTCAATCGTTAAGGCTGGCGAAAAGCGCTGAATCGAATGAGCTTCCAGCGGCCCTTCATTCCAGAAAAAGTGGGGGACTCCAGGCGGAATTGTCACTTTTCCCCCCGGGCCGACTTTCTGGACACGCCCTCCAATTGAAAAGTGCAACGTACCGGCAAGCACTTCTGCAGAACTTTCCTGTTTCGGATGGACATGTTCCGGCTCTTTTTCAACTGAAGGTGGATTAAAAGTTTCGATTTCCAGCAATGCGCCGTTGGTATCCTGTGCCGTTTTACGAAAAATCATTTTTTGGCCAGAACGCTGATTGATAATGGTCTGATGTGACATCAATTTAATTACCTCCATTAAAGGGAATTAGTTGACTAGATTAATCATGACAGCCAGTTATCAGGCAGATAAAACTTGGTTGCAAAGAACAGCGGTTACGATAAAGAGACAGGAGTTGAATCCTTTGAATGAACCAGATGATATACAGGTCACCACAAAACCGCCAGCCAGTTATGCATCTGTTTTCCAATTGTACCGGGAGTTGGAGTGGGATTCGCTCGGGTTGACGATAAATGACCTGAAAACAATGTGTCAGCAAAGCTGGCATGTCAGTTATGCGTATCACGGCGATCGGTTAGTCGGAATGGGACGGATCCTATCAGATGGCGTGATTACTGGACTTATTTGCGGGCTTGGCGTTTCACCAAACCATCAAGGAATCGGCATTGGCCGTAAACTCATGAACCAACTGATTGAACAATGCGATCGCCAGCGGATTATTCCGCAATTGATGTGCAGCGAGAGCCTGGAGCCGTATTATGAGACGATGGGCTTTGAGAAATTCGCAATAGGCATGACACGGAAACGGAAAAGCGAATAACCGGTTGATTTGATGATAACCAGGAATTTTGGAAGCGGGAGAGGCCGGTAATGAACAGCCTCTTTTTCTCGAAAAATATTTAAGTTGACATAATATAAATTATCGGAAGTAGTGTCTCATTTAGTAAGTATACTTAAGACAGTGAGACGAAACCGGTTTTTTGGCTTATTTTGAGCCAATTTCAGCTTTTTCGCTTTTCAGCTTGTTAGCTTGTTAGCTGCGTTTTGGGTTGTTTATGTTTGTTATGGCTGATCTGCATCTTGCTTAAGCGGTTTGGATTTGTCACTGAGAAAACTTTTTGATTCGATTCCGTCTCAATGAAATCATTTGGCGTCGCTAAAATTTCTCGGTAATTTTGAATGAATTCAAATGTATTTCTTAGATTGGCTGAATCGGTCTCATTTCAAGTTCAGTCCGATCTGTCGTTACATAATCAGCAAATTCCACCGATGTCCATCCAAATCGCTGAATCCCGCTCCGTAAAAACCGTTCGATTCTCCAGGCTCACTGAACACTGTTCCACCTGCCTGAACTGCTTGTTGGCACATCGTATGGACTTCTTCGCGGGAATCCGCTGATATGGACAACAATACTTCAATACTTTTTGATGTATCTGTCAATTCGTGTCTTGCGAATGTCTGTAATGTCGCTTCCGGAAATAGCATAATCATGGAATTATGCTCCCCAATGACAATCCCAGCCATTTCCTCACTGTCTGAAAACCGCTCATTAATGGTAAACCCCAATGCCTTGAAAAATTCCTTCGATTTGTTCAGGTCTTTCACCGGCAAATTGATCCAAAAATCTTTTGTCATTACGCTCTTCCTTTCTTTTTCCTGGATTTTCCTTGCCTCTGACAGAACTGGTTGTACCGCCATTATAGGTCCGTGTTTAGTAATTTTCTATAGTTTTACCTAAAATTTTCTAAAATCCTCCTGATTCCGCTTTTCAAAAACCTATCGATTCTTGTTTTCAACTTAATGAAAATCTGGAATTCAGCCGGTTTTTACAATATTTTATATTAATTCTTGTTATAATGGATGATATATCCTTTATAGAAATGAGTTGGAGCTATGCATGCAAATCTGACCGATCCTCCCTTCTTCTTTCATTCGGCAGGCGAAATCCGGCATTCAATCGGCAATCGCCATTTGAAACCGCTCCATGTCCATCCGGAAGCCTGTGAAATCATGCTGGTCTTGGAAGGCCAATGCCGCTTTGCCCTTAACCAGAAAGCTTATACCGCCGGTGCAGGCACAATGATGCTCATCAATGCCGGAGATTGGCATGCGGAAGCTTCTGTAAGCGGCCAGCCCTTTGTTTGCCTGTATCTCAGCTGTTCGGGGAATCTGATCGAAGGCTGTAGCACAAACCAAATCAGAGCGCTCCAGGCGTCTCCTGTGCATCAAACAACGGAGTTTGAGCGCCTGCAATCGGTTCTAACGCAGATCTTGGAAGAAAACAGCAGCTCCTATGCCAATAAACGGCAGACGGTCGGGCATTTGCTGGGCTTGTTCCTGAGCGTCTTGAACCGCTCTCTTGCCCCGCCATTCACGGCGGAAAGTGACCACACGCAGCATGTGCGGATTGCCAAGCGGTTTATCGAAGAAAGTGTGCACAGGTCGCTGACTTTGGAACACATCTCCACAGAAGTTGGCTTAAGCAAATACTACTTGGCCCATATCTTCAAAGAATGTACGGGCATCAGCCCGATCCAGTACGCCATTCAATGCCGTATCCGTGTTTCCGAGCATTTATTGGTCCATTCGGCCTTGAATATCCAACAAATCGCCCGCCGCACCGGCTATAAAAGCGAAACGCATTTCCAACAAGCTTTTAAGAAAGCGACCGGACAGACGCCGCATAAATACCGGACAGCGAATAAAGAAACATCCGCTAATACATAAAAAGGCCATTAAAACCCGGGGATCCACATCTCCGGGTTTTTTAAAGATTTTTTTATTCCAATTCTGGTTCGATTGCTTTGAGGTTATTGTCCATCCCCAACCTGAACAGCAACACCGCCAGCATACCCGTAACCGGCGTCATCACCATCGTCTCGAAAGTGGAATTGGACGCCAAGTTGCCTGCGGTATTGAGCACCATCATTCCAAACAGCAGCCAAATGCCAATCTGGACACTTTTCGTGAACCGCCCTTTGAGAACATAACCGGCTTTTAACGCAATGATGAACATAAAAACCACTTGCACAAAAATCGAGATGATTTCAAACGCCAAAATCTGCGATTCGTTCTGAAGCCTGCCGCCCCATACAAAACTTGCAGGCAGTATGTTCATGAGGATCAAGACATGCATGGCAATGGACAGCACATTGATAAATAGAATGACGTTGCAAGCGGTACGGACACCAATTATCTTTTTCATGTTCATCCGCCTCTCTTTGACTGCCTGCTCGTAATTAGACGCCTCCTCCCTTATAAGTCCGCGCTATTGACATATGCGTGATTCTATTCGCTATTCTTTTGAAAAATCCTTTAATCACTGTTTGAATGACACATTAACAAAGGATCTAAAAGGATATGTTTATCTCATCAACTATGGTTAAGTGATTAATTGCTGAAATGGCTTTGATTTATAAGGAAATTTATTTAATCATCATAATTTTCTGCTTTGATAATATTTTTTTGCTTTTTCGATGAAATTCGGCAGATGGTATGAAAAAACATCTTCTGCATTTGCATCTAAGCGGCAAGAGCTGTACCTTATTATCAAACAACATCAAATCCCAATCAGATAAAGGAGGAGTTCCCATGAATCCTATGGCATTAATGTCCCTGGGGTTGCCGGTCATGATTATCGTGCTGGTGGTGATTGCGCTCTATAAAGTATTCGTGAAGAAAAAATCCGTCACGCCTTTTTATACGCCTTTTGACAAAATCACCGGCCAAACCGGAGTGGTTTTTCATGAAGAGCAAGAAGTGCATGCCGAAGATCCGGACCAAGGTGACGACAAAGACCGCTGATCGGCTATCTCCAAAGGAAAGGTGCCAACTTCGAGTAAATTGCCTGCCGTTTTTTGGTTTTACTTCCTTTTCATGTTTGAATACGTTCCTTCCCACTCGACATACTGTCCATTTCGCCAACAAAAGCACATCCTGCTCGTGAAGCAGCGGCTTTTCTCAAAATACTGTCCGCAGAATTAAATTTACTGTCCGTTCCAGCGAAATACTGTCTCCACCCAATGATTTACTGTCGGCAAACGCTATAATACTGTCCCGCACCTTATTTAGCTCAAATAAAAGACAGAAGCCTTTTTGCTTCTGTCTCCTGTTCGTCCGATTCGAATTTGTTGCTTCACCGTAATCATTTGAATAATCGCAGTCCGTTTCTTATTGCTTGCCGCTTCGTTTGCCGAATTTGTATGCCATAAAAACCATGATCAGCGGGACAGCGACCATCAATCCGAATATCGCAACAGCTGCAATCATTTGAAAACTGGATGTGTCGTTCACAAGCGCATTCTCCTTTTTCTCTTTAATGAATTGTCTCTTCACTCCGATTCTACACCATTTCTGAGGTGCCCGAGCAATTCTTAATTTGTTTCACATTTCGCAGCGCTTTTTTATTGCCGTTTCATCCATGCAGCCTTCCTGCAAAGGCAATTGGTTGTCTCTATATCACAAAAAAATGGAGCCCCGGATAGGGACTCCATTTGACTTAAAAGCCTTTGCTTCGACCAATCTTCCGAATGGCTTTTTCGTTTGACTCTTCCATATCTTCGACGAGAGAAAACATCGAATGAGCTGATACGACTGCTCGTTTTCCACCTGGAGCCAGTCTTTTAGATGCGATACCTACACGTCCACCTGATAAGCGAGAACTGCTTTTACCAGTAGTTCTTCTTGAATGGCTTTGAGCTACTTTCGGCATAAACGTTCCCTCCTTTGCTCTTAGTATATCAGATTCTTACGGAAGCCACCAATCTAATATGTATGCCATGTTCATTAAATGCGAAGCATCCACGCCATTTGCCTTTATTTCCCCTTTGCCTACAACAGATAAGAGAAAGTTGTAATGGTACCCAAAGTAAGGCATGACCACAATGGTCTCGCCTAGATCACTAGTGATTTCCACTTCATGCCCATCATCCAATCGCGTTATCCACTGTTCTTGCTGCTCGACATCTACCGACTGCATACCGTGATAACGGATGATGTCTGTCAGGCTTTGATTCATCGACCTTTTAAGTTCATCATCATCAGTGGTTGTGTCCACTTCGCGAAGATGAACTTGCAACTGCATCTTGTCGGTGTACTCAGAAAAATAAGTCCGCAACCGCTCTTGGTACTCCGCCCAATTCTCTGGAGGGTTGATGGAGACCAAGTGATTGTCTGTATACGCCACTACATTGTGGAATGCCAGCACCTTGGTCGTGTTGTTCCGAAGAATGCGTTTGTTCTCACTTAAGGTTTTCAATGTGTATTCCCCTTGTTTGAATTCTGCATTCCAAATCTTAGTGATATCTGGAGTCTGGAACAATGCCAAATCCAGAAAAATTGCCGCCCCAGCTAATTGTAAAAGCAGCTGCCAATCGGAAACCGCAATCGTTTGATCAATTAACAAAATACAGAGCAAACTGACGAAGAAGAGATAGAATCCCTTGCGAAAGCTCAGCAAATTATTGTAATAGGTTTCGGTTTTAAAGAGGAAGATGACGAATGTCACCATCAAAAATAAAGCCATCATAACTACTAAAACAATTGGGTTTGATAAAAAATTCCATAACACACTGAAAAAATCTTTTACTGACATTGAATTCGATTCTCCTTTCCGGCTATGTCCAAAGAATATCGCATATTTTTCGCCATATCTTATTATACAAAGATAAAAACAAAACACCTGCTGATTTTCAATGTAAGCGCCAAATATTTTACGCTTATTCTTTCATGCCTCATTGAACCACACTATAGCTTGTGGCAAGCTGTGTATCCCAACTACGGAGGCACACATCAAAAAAACTGGAGCCTGTAAGACTCCAGTGCCGCCCGTTGCACTTTATGCCCTGATTCAAATGCCATCCCCTTCTTTTTTTGCGCTAAATTTACAAGGCCCATCAAGCCTTTTTTAATACACAAAAAACCCGGAACTGCAAAAGCTCCGGGCCAACTTATTAATTCACTTTTTTTGCACTGTTCCAGTACATCTCACGCAACCGGAATTTCTGCAGTTTCCCGGTGGCGGTTTTCGGCAGTGCTTCCACAAAGTCAATCGACTTCGGCGCTTTGAAATGCGCCATCTTCTCACGCGTGTAGTTGATGATGTCCTGCTCCGTCACCTGGGCGCCGGGATGGAGCACGATGATCGCTTTTGGCACTTCGCCCCATTTCTCGTCCGGCACCGCGATGACGGCAACTTCCATGACGTCCGGATGCTTGTACAACACGCCTTCGATTTCTGTCGAAGAGATGTTTTCGCCGCCGGAGATGATCATGTCCTTGATGCGGTCCTGGATTTCGATATAGCCGTCCGGATAAGTCACGGCAAGGTCGCCCGTGTAAAACCAGCCGTCGCGGATCGCTTCCGCCGTTTTCTCCGGATCTTTGTAATAACCGCTCATGACGACGTTGCCGCGGGTGACGATTTCTCCAAGCTCTTTGCCGTCCCAAGCGACTTCCTGGCCATCTTCCTGGTTGACCACTTTCGTCTCCCCGTTAAAAGCCAGTTCGATGCCTTGGCGCGCTTTAATCGTCGCTTGTTCTTCCGGCGATTTCGATTCGAATTCCTTTTTCCATTCGTTGTACAAAATGAACGGAGACGTTTCCGTCAGCCCGTAGACATGGATCATGTTAAGGCCGAGTATTTCTTGCGCTTTGCCGATCAATGCCGCAGCGGGTGGAGCCCCGGCTGTCGCCATGCGCGGTTTGGTGGTGATCTCAATGTGTTTCGCTTTCGGTTCGTTGACTAGCATATTGACGACGGTCGGAGCCCCGCACAGAATGGAGATCTTCAGCTGTTCGAACAAATCCAGAATGAGCGGCGGATCGACTTTCCGCAGGCAGACATGCGTCGCGCCGGCCGCAGTGATGGCCCACACACCGCCCCAGCCGTTCGCATGGAACATCGGCAAGGTATGCAGGTACACATCGTCATGGACGACATTCAAATGGTGCAGGAAGTTGGCGGCATTCAAGTAATTGCTGCGGTGCGTCAGCATGACGCCTTTTGGATTGGACGTGGTGCCGCTTGTGTAATTGAGTGTCAGCATCTGGTTTTCATCGATATCGACTTCAGGTACGCGTGCATCTTCCGGCACTTCCCCGATAAAGTTCTCATACGTCACGCCATCGATAGTGGAGGCGCATCCCGGCACTTCGACAACGATGTATTTGTCGATTGGCAGCTTGTCCTGGATGTCTTCAATAATCTTCCCGAACTCGGCATCCACAATGAGCGTCTTGGCATCACTGTGGTTAATGATGTACTCCAGGTCTTTTGCCGTTAAGCGGTAATTGAGCGGCACCATGACCGCGCCCAATTGGCAGATGCCGTAAAAGCATTCGAGCATATAATGGGTATTCGGCAGCATCACTGCCACGTGATCGCCTTTTTGGATTCCGGCATTATGTAGGGCGATGGCCAGGCGATCGGTGCGCTTGCCGAATTCCTGGTATGTAAAACTCTTGTCTTCGTCAATCACCGCGATTTTCTCAGGGTAGTATTTAATGGCACGGCGTTTCCAATCGAGTGGTGTCAAAGCAGCAAACATGTTCTTTTCCCCTTTCAATCCCATATTTTTTATAAGTTGTTATAAAACAGTATATTAATCCCTTTAAACTGTGTCAATGGAGTTATCGGAATTGAACGAAAACTTCATCATTTGCAACAGTTCGCTATGCATATCAACTTCCCCCTTGAATACGGTCGCTTTGTGCTCCACCCAAGCAGCGCCTTCCCATGCCAAAAAACGGCAGTAAATCCATTTATCGTTCATTACACGGCGGATTGCTTTTCATTCATAGTAAGTCAACACATATAAAAAAGAGCCGCTATGGGCTCTTAAAGCTGATGCTTGAGGAAATAATCCGTGAATTCCTCTTTGTAATCTTCCAGGATTTCGAAGAACTTGTAGCGGTGCGGCTTGCTGTAGTCTTTGCCGTACTTCTTGAAATAATCCATCAGGTAATTGAATAATTCGTCGTACAGTTCCATGAACGGTTCATGGGTCATTCGCTCAAACCGCTCCAAATATAAGTGAATGGCATCCTCGTCGCTCTTGTCGACATAATAGAACAAATCGCTCATGCTTCGAATCAAAGCAAGATACGTGCGGCGGATGTTTTCCCCCTTGAACATTTCATCCCGTGCTTCCAGATAAAACGGCAATTCATTCAAGTAGATGTCATTTTCATGAATACTTTTTTTCCGTTCGAAGGAGGCATGCGCCTGGCAGAAAAATTCCGACCAGAAGAAATAGCCGTCACGGTCTTTCCACTCGCCGTACTTCTCGAAATCCATCTGCAAGCGGTAATGCTCCACTGCATGGCCCATCTCATACGTCAGCAGGCTTTTGGTCAGTCCGCTATAGACTTCAACACCAATGACGCTTTTGTCGCCAAGCGGGTAATGCGCCGATTTCTCCGCTCCGCTGAACCTATCCGGCATGCCGTATGCCTTGCAGATGTACCGGCCAAAATCGCTTCGTTCTGTATAGAAGATGATGGTTTCCACTTTGTGCCGGAAGTTGAACGTCGGGTAGCACCGCTCCGCATCCAGAATCATTTCCTGAAAATCCACTGACTCGTCTGATAGGTTTAGAAAGTTAACGCCTGTCGCTGTTTTATTCATATCCACTGTCTCCATTTCCATTGAATTTCCTTGTAGGGATCCACACCTCTTTTCAATGACGGCTTTCTTATCCTATACCCGAAATACCAGCGCCTACCCATCCTCCCTATAATTTTCCAAAAAGAAAAGAGCCCCTAAAGGCTCTCATTGTTTGTTTTCTGCAAAGAAGTTGGTGAGTTCCTGTTCGTATTGCTCCAGCCGTTCAAAAAAGCTGTATTCGTGCGTGGCGTTGTAAAATATGCCGTTCCGCAATAAGTAGCTGTTCAGCTCCATGTAGAGCGTTTCATAGACAGTCATGAATTCGGGAGACGAATCCTGTTCGAAGCGGTCCAGGTAATAGGAGATGGCTTGGGTGTTTTTCTCCAATGTGTAGGGGTGCAAATCCGCCATGGAATAAATCATGTAAAGAAAGGTCTGTTGGATGTGCTTGTCGTCAAAGAACAAGCCCTTATTCTCCAAAAACATCGGAAAATTGGTGAGGTACAGGTCATTGCCTTCCGGTGTTCGCTGGGTCATCGAAGCATGGGCTTGGCAGAAGAACTCCGACCAGAGCCGATAACCCCGGCGTTCTTTCCAGCCTTCATAATTCGTGATATCGCTTTTCAACTTATGATGCTCGATGGCGTGCCCCAATTCATGGGTCAGGAGCATTTCAGTCAATCCCTTGATCGCTTCCACGCCGATGATGCTCTTCAACCCATGCGGATAGTGAATCGCACGACCTTCTTTGCTGTATTCGTCTTCTATCCCATATTCATTTTTTATGTATTCAGTGAAATATTTCCGTTCGGTAAAAAAGATAATGATTTCTATCTTATCCGCAAAATTAAAGTCTTCGTAAACACTCATAGCACGTTCAATCAGTTGGTTAAAATCCTTACTGTTGGTATCTTCCAGTAATGCCAGGTAATGAATGCTGTTTGCCGTTTTGTACACAACGATACCTCCCTATCTTTTATCCTTTTTCGTCAGAGAAGAATTCTAGGTCAAATCTCCTCAACTCTTTTATTCTAGCAGGTTGAACGCAAAAAAGCCGTCGAGAGGACAGCTTTCAGCTCGTGTTTTATTACCGGAACATTCCCAGTGCATATATTAATGTCCGTCTTCCGAGAAGGTCTTGATGCGCCTGCCAATATCGTCACGCACTTGCTGAAACACTTTCCATTTTTCTTCTTCCGTACCTTCGGCTTTTGCCGGGTCTTCAAAGCCCCAATGGTCGCGTTTAACGTGAGGCGGTGTTGTCGGGCATTTATCTGCCGCATCTCCGCAAAGCGTGATGACCAGATCCGCGTTATTCAAAATCTCCGGATCGATCAAGTCTGAAGTCTGTCCAGCAATATCGATGCCGATTTCTGCCATCGCTTTTACCGCTTTCGGATTCAAGCCGTGCGCTTCAATGCCGGCGCTATAGACTTTCCACTCTTTCCCTAAATATTCTTTTGCCCAGCCTTCCGCCATTTGACTGCGGCATGAATTGCCGGTGCATAAAAAGTAAATCGTTTTTTGTGTCATGTGAACTTCTCCTTTTTTTAACAGTTTGCAAGCATATGCCGCGGATACCCGTTGGTCTTTACTCTTCGAACTATATAACAATCCATTTTCGCGCGTCAAACTTTATCGATTGGCACAGGATTGTCATGCTTAAAATGAAACTTTCTATCCGCTGGAAACGTATGTAAGTAAAGCAAGGATAAATGTTGTGAAAGAAAAGAGGCCGGACAATGAAGTTATCTTATAAGGAGTATGGAAATCAACATGCACCGTTAATGATTTTTATCCACGGCGGTGGAGTCGGCGGCTGGATGTGGGACAGGCAAGTCCGCCATTTCAGCAGCTATCATGTAGTAGTACCGGAATTGGATATCTTGGAGAACGCGTCTCCATTTTCCATCCATGCAAGTGCCGATCATATCATTGCTTTAATAGAAGAAAAGCGGCAAAACAAGCCGGTCATCGCCATCGGGTTTTCATTGGGGGCCCAAATCTTATTGGCCGTTCTTGGCAAAAAGCCGGATTTAGTGGATTATGCCATGGTCAACAGCGCGTTGGTTAAATCATGGCCGTTTACCGATGCATTGATCCAAACTTCCGCTTTCTTTCAGCCCCTGGCCAAAAGCAAAGCATTCTCCAGGCTTCAAGCAAAGTCATTGTACATAGAAGAACCTTACTTTGAAACCTACTACCGGGACAGTTCCCGCCTTAGGAAACAGGAGTTGGCTGTCTTGCTGAAAGAAAACATGTCGTTCACGCTGCCCAGCAACTTCAAGCTGGCTTCGGCAGACATACTGGTCACGGTAGGCGAGAAAGAACGAAGCATCATGAAAGAATCGACGAAGGAAATCAGGAGAAGCAATCCCAACTGCAGAGCCCTTATGTTTCCGGAAATCGGCCACGGCATTTCACTCGCGAAACCTAAGTTATTCAACCGCGTCATCGATCATTGGCTGGCGGATATTGAATTCCCGGATGAAGTGATGGCAATAAACGATTGACGAAAATCTCTTTGGAGAACATTTTCTCCCGGTCCTCCCGTGCGGCGGACAACTGCTTGTTATAGCAAATTGGAATCAGAAGCAGCGATTAAGCCGGTTTAAAGGAAAGTTAAAATCCGCTGAAAGCTGCTTTGTTTTAATTGGTTTTGTTTGTTGAGCTTCCCTTTGAAAACTTCCTATTATTCCCTTGAAAAAGCTATAGGGCATTGCAAAAACCGGTTACTTCATGAACAGAATGCGTTTTTTGTTGTTGGCTTTTTTTTGATATTTTTGTTAAACACTTATGTAATGATGTATTTAAGGAAACAAAAACCCAAATAAACCAAAAACCCGCAATAACATCAGCCGATTAAAATCCGCATAGTTTCTAAGGCCACTTCAACTACCTTCTCCCGTTTTTCTTGTTATCTTCTTCTTCGTTCGACTTATATTCTCAGTCACGGTTAATTAATTCCCTTGAATCTGGTAATATGAAGCAACAGAACTTCATACCGTTCCTTAAAATCATTTATGTGCTTGGCATTTAAGAATGTTGGTTTTTGATGTGCTTTACATTATGCGACTGGAGGGTTCGTATGCTTAAATTCATCGATGACTTGGCCGGTGCCTTATTCGATCTGATGAAATTATTTTGCTATTTCCTGGCTGGAGTTTTGATTGTGAGTGCCATTATTTATGGAATCATTGGAATCATCCATCTCATAACAAGCTTATTCTTTTGAGATGCGGATACCGCAATGGCCATTATTCTGTATTTTGTTTTAAATTCTCTGGGTCCTCCATTTCTTCAGCAGCAATGACAATAACAGCCGAGCCGATATTCGCCAATTTCAGCCGAATGGAAAAAATCCCGCCCTTAGACATTTGTCTTCTGGGACGGGATTTTTCATTTGTGCTGCCACCTTATTTGCTGATAGGATGGCATATCATTTTTAATCGGTACCGTTGCCTATGCCGATACCTCGGATAACGGGAACTCCCGCCGCATTTCCCCTGGAAACCGGCAGTTAAACCAAATCACTGCACGTTGCTGTCAAACCCACTTTTTCTCTTTCGGCCTGCTTTTTTTCTTCACATAGCTCTTAAGTGCGTAATAACGGTACAGCCATCCGGCCGATTGCCGCTTAATCATGGAGCCGATCAGCTTTTTCTCCAGATTGCCCGCTTGGAAATAACAAGCTCGCTCATGGATCCATTCATTCCGGATGATTTCGCCTATATGCTGTTTCGTTAATTCCGGTGTCAGCGTGCTGTTCGGATGGAACAAATTCCAGAAACAAGTCAGGACCCGCGACGTATAGAAATTTTCAAACAGCACTTTATTTTTTCCGGTATAGGCATGGTTTCTTTGGAGAAACTCCCTTACGGCTCCTTGCATCAATTGCATATTGTCGTATAAGTTTGGACGAAACTGGCTGGTGATCGAACTGGCGTTAGAATCGATGTAATAGTAGAGGGCATCAGGAATGAGGCTGATGTTTTGGCATTTTTCGATATAGCGCAGGTTAAACAGTAAATCTTCTCCCCAGCTAACTTCCGTATCGAAGGCAAGGCCGGATTCTTTGATCAGGTGTGCGTCATACAACTTGTTCCAAATGAAATGGATATAGTAATGCTGATACAGTTCCCCAAAATTCTTCAAGAACTGCTCGTTTGAAAATGTGCCGTTCCGCGGCATGCGAAAGACTTCCGATTTGATGATGCGATTTCCTCGCGTCAAAATCTTTTGATAGCCGCATAGGGCGAGCTGGCTTTCGCTTGCAATAGCCTGAACCAGCCGCTCTGTCATCCGGTGATCGATGTAGTCGTCTGAGTCCGCAAGCTGGAGAAACTCTCCGCTAGCTTCCTTCATTCCCCGGTTCCGCGCGGCTGATGGCCCTGCATTCGGCTGATGAATCACTTTCACTCGCATGTCTTTTTTCGCATAACTTTCGCAAATCTCCCCACTGCTGTCAATGGATCCATCATTGACGAGAAGCAATTCAATGGTTGGGTAGGTTTGATTGAGCAAGCTGTCGATGCTTTTATGCAAATAATTTTCCGCGTTGTATACGGGAACAATTATACTGACTAATTTCGTTGAATCCATCGTACTCCTCCTGTCGGTTAAGAAACTAGGGGCAGTCGGTTTAACCTTCATTAATAGCTTTTCAGCCGATTCGAAATCGGTTTTTTCTTTTATTTTAGTTAATGGCAGAAAGTTGACTGGTCTTGAAAGCATATTGCAAATCTCTGATTTCTCTTTCGATGTCTCGGTACTTTGGAATATGCGGAACATCGAGTTCGGAAAAATGCCAAGTTTTCTCTGCTGCATTGGCCATCATTTCGAAAACAAGAAGGAGCTGGGCCAACTGGGCATCAGCCAACGGAAGCCGATCTTTGTCTTTAGCTGCTTTCGCTAACAAAAAACTCAATTGCTCAAGGCCGAAAAAAACCGGCTGCAAAGATTCCAGCGCTTGTCTATTGCTGGAGAGTTCGCCTTGTGCCGTGCTAAAAACCAACCTCAAATTGGTCAAGTTTGTCTGCATTTTCCGCTGCTCAATTGTATTTTCTGCTAAGCTGTTCTTCTTATGAACGGAAAACAACGCACTGGTAAATCGCTGCTGGCTCCGGATAGTTTTGGCCATTAGACGCGGAAGCAAACTGGAAGCATGGCGCCTTCCCACCAGCAAAGTGCCAAACAACCCAATAGCGGATCCAATAAGCACATCGGTCAACCTGGCCGAAGTGAAATATGAAATGGTTCCGATGGTGGACGTACTTTCGGCTAGTATTAACGCGATGGGAGTAACGAAAACGGAGGCAACGGCATAATTCAACACCATTGCCAGTTCAGCTAATACCATCAGCAGGAAAACGGCCAGCACAATAAGAAGCCCTTCCGGTTCTAAAGATAGGATCAGTACAGCGATCACTATGCCCAGGATGGTGCCGCATGTCCGTTGGATGGCCCGGTTAAAAGTGGAAAGAATCGTGGCCCCTGACATTACTGCGGCACATGTTAAAGGAATCCAATAAGACGTAAGATCATTAAAAAAATTCGCGGCTAAAGCTGCTGCTGTTAGAACGATGCCAAAGCGAAGCGCGGTAAAAAAGATCATTGAATTTTTGTTGAATGAGCCCGAAAACAGCGTTTTGAAGCTTGTCTTCGGTATTTTTAAGAATGGACGATCCGCTGCTGCTTTATTGCCAGCTGCATGGTCATAGGCCTGCCGTATATGCCTTTCCAATCCCGTTGATTTTTTTTCATCTTGGAGCGCTATAGCCGGAACCGATTCATTGGGGCCGGCTTCTATTGCGGATTCGATCAGCTGCATGCTTTCAATAGCCTTAAAAGGTAAGCGCTGCTTGTTTTCATTCGAGTATTCCACAATTTCGGAATAAATCAGCTTGGCTTGCTTATGAAGCAGTGCCAGCCGCCAATATGGTGGGGTTTCCAGCCAAGGTGCATAACCTGCAGCCAAAATGTTCTCTGCTGTTATAACCGAGAACCAGGATTTTTGCCGGATTTCGAGGAAACTTGAAGAATCCAACGAGTCCATCAATAAAGCCAAGTTTCGGTATTCTTCTTTTACAGCAGCGGTTTCCACACGCAATGGTGCGATAACCCAACCCGCCATTGCGAAAAAGAACGATAAAATCCCTCCTGCAAATACAAGTGCCGCATGAAGAATGGCAAGAGACGGGTCTGTATCCGTATTGGCATTGATCAAAAAAACCAAAATAAAAAACAAAGCTGACGGCCCGGCAAACTGGTACGCGCCAAAGAAAAACACAGCTGATGCCCCAATGATTCCCACCGCTACTGCCGAAAGAATGGGATTCGCTGAAAGCACTGTACCGAGCCCGGCAGAAAAAGCCAATCCCAGCACGACGCAAAAGATTTTTTTTGCGCGCAGCACATAAGGTTCATTAAACATATAGAGGAAAGCGAGACCCCCAAGCGACATAATAAATCCATACTGGATATAGCCGAGCCATAGCCCCACCAATATCGGGAAAGCGGAACAGAATCCCGCTCCAATTGCTTTGCTCCAGGGCAGAGGGACATTATTGATTGCAAAGGCTTGTTTCAGTATTTGTTGAAAATCCGTAACAGCACTTCGAACTCTTCTTTGCATAACTGCTCCCCTCTCCTTAAACCACTTGTGGATGCTTTTCAATGAGTATATCAATTTTTTTTTAAAAAAAGAAAACAGAATTATGTAAATTTAGGCGGTTTTGTATGATTCCGAGGCGTGAGAAAATGGCGAGATTAGTATAGAATGGTGCATAAAGGAAACTTCTTTCTCTTCTCTCTATGTCAACAGCTGCTCTGATAGCTTTCTCCCGAGATCAAGAAAGAGTACATTAAGAAAAAGAGGAGATTAAATGAGATACATTATTTTTGATTTTGACGGAACTTTAGCCGATTCGACTCAGCTTTTCATGCAGGCTTGGAATACATTTGCAAAACAATTCAACTACTTGCCGGTCACTCAAGAAGATCTGGTGTCGTCCAGAAACTTAACGATCCAGCAACGGGCGAAGAAATACGAATTTCCCATGCACAAAATCCCGATAATTCTCCCGAAAGTCTACCAATATTTCAAAGCGCATATGAATGAAGTGGCGCTTTTTGACGGCATTAAGGAAATGCTGGAAGCTTTGGCGCGCAACGGCTATAAAATTGTCATCATTTCTTCGAATGCGCAAGAGAACATTGAGTTGTTTCTGCGGCAGGAAGGGATTGACACGGTATCGCAAGTATTGACTTCAAGCCGGATTTTCGGCAAAGATACCGTCATCCGGAAATTTATGAAGCAGCAGAATCTGACGGCCGACCAATTATTGTACGTCGGCGACGAAGTACGGGACATTCTCGCCTGCAACAAAGTTTCTGTGCCTTTTGCCTGGGTCAGCTGGGGACTTGATGGCTATGAATTGATCGAAAAAGAAAAACCGAGATTCGTCGTCCATTCGCCGCAGGAACTGATGTCGGCATTGAAGCTGGAAGGCTGATTTAAACTGCATCATCCAATAAAAGTGTCCGCTTTTTCCGGCAGACAGCCAAAAAGAGCAAGGGCCGGCAAATGCTGGCCCTTGCTCTTTTCCATTTATTTACAAAAGACTTCCCTTGAATTTCCGATCAGGCATACTCGCCGATTAAGGCTTCCAGTTCATCGAGAATCGGTTCGAACAGCGGTTCTTCAGCTGCTGTGTGGATGTAATGTGCCCCTTCTTCCATCCTGAACAAATGCTGGAGATGATTTTTCGCCGCTTGTTGATCGCCTAGCAGCATTTCACTGCGGGCCAGTTCATAATAGCCAGGCAAGTAGTCAGGTTCTTCTTGGATTAAAGAACTTAAAATGCCGCGTGCCATTTTCCCTTCATTCGCTTCAATATACACCATCCCAAGAGAAAGCCGGATCCATTCATGGTCTTTCAGCTCTTCCGGCAGACGGTTTTCAAATCCTTTCACTTCTTTCGGGCGCCGGTCAGCCAAAAGATGCATCAAGTGAATATAGCCTTCCGCATGGTAAGGTTCAAGGTGGGTGACATGTTCATATTGCTCCAGCGCTTTCTCGGTTTCGTCTATTGCCGCCAGCGCTTCCCCTCTCAACAGCAGAACCCGGGCATCGAACGGCTGTTGCTCATGGAGTTTTCGCGCCTGGACAGCGGCTGCACGGGCAAGCTTATAAGACTCTTTTTCTTCCGCCAATTGAAGATTCGCTTGGATCTGCATCACCGCCGCTGCGTAATTGCCGGTCCGTTCGATAAAAGGCTTTAGTTCATCAAGAGCTTCTTTTGCCATTCCCCTCGACAAGTAGAGGCTAGCCAGCTGCATGACCGGCCGATCGTTTTCCGGTAGGCGTTTGATCGCTTCTTCATACAAAGAGATGATGTGGCTGATGGTGCGCAATGCCCGCGAATTATGCCGGAACTTTGAAATAAAGCCTTTGGGCTCTTCTTGCTCAAATTCTTCGTACCAAAGCGCCAGATAATCGGCGCAATACATTTTAGCGATGGCCAGTTCTTCACCGGACAGTTTTTGTTTCAGTCTTTTATCGATTTCGTTCGTTTTGCCGATTTTACTGAGCATGAAGACATACTTCTCGTATAGCCCTTTCAAATTTGGATATTCGACCATCATGTCTTCCAATAAAGCAGCAGCCCGTTTAAAATTGCCTCTGCGTTCGCAAAACTCCACATGCTCAAAATGAGAGGTATAAGCTCCGCTTACTGCTTTCGCTTGTTCAAAAAGACGGTCTGCGTCTTTTAATCGGCCTTCTTTTTCCGCACAATGGGCTTTGGCAGATAGCAGCCATTCTTCCGGCACTTTCTCAGAGATTTTCACTAGGGCTTTCGAGATGATTCGAACAGCTTCTTCACTATCGACAAGCGAGAAAAATTCTTCGAAATCAAGTTCCAACGGATCATTTTCAAAAATAGTCATGGCTGCCGTAAACGCGTGTGCCTGATTGTCCAAAGCCATATAGGCGCGCATCAAGGCGCCGCGGGCAGCAGTGAATGCCGGGTCCAACTCTGTACAGCGGATATAGTTCACAATGGCTTCTTCATATTTGCCTCTGTTTGCTTCCAACAGCCCCAAGCGATAATAAGCTTGCGGGTATTCCGCTTTTTCGATGGCTTGCTGGTACAAACGGCGGGCATAGCGATGGTTCTCGGCATGTTCATGCAGCTGCCCTTCCAGGCAAAGCAGGATTGCGTCTGATTCAGTGCCTCTGATTTCTTTGATTTTTTGCAGCACCCGCGTCCGGAAAAGAGCTTCTTCCCCGCAGTCCGCATATTTTTCTGCCAGGTCGTGGAACCTTTCACGGTCCCGGTTTTCCAGGCCTTTTTCAAGCAGAGACAAGGCTTGTTGTTTCCCTGAGAATTCTGGCCACTCTTCCCAAAGCATCGAAGCGGTTCGGATGAAATAGCTGGTATCTTCTGTGTCGGCATGCGCCATCATCCACTCACTGGCTTCCATAAACCGCTGTTGTTTGATTAGTGCATGGGCGATATGCGTCACTGCCAAGAAATCCTCCGGATCAAGTTCCAGCGCTTTCCGGTATTCCGTTTCCGCTACGTTGAACTTTTGCTGCTCCATCGAAACGTGGCCCCGGTACACATGCAGTACATCAGGCGTTTCGACCATTTCGATTCCTTTATCGAGGATTTTCAAGGCTCTTGGCCATGCTTCAGCATCCATATGGATCTCCGCTATCCTCAAATAAGGATACGGCTGATTGGGATCCATCTGGATGGATTGTTCAAAAGACTTGATCGCCTCTTCATCTTTTCCAAGCTGTTGCTGGCAGCAGCCCATTTGGTAGACAAAAAATTCATCATCAGGCTCTTCCTCAGCCAGTTTCCGAAAACGCTCCAGCGCTTTTTCATAAGCTCCGGTTTCATACTGGATCAAGCCATGGGTGATTTGGACGGGAATATCGGACGACAGCTGATCTAAGGCGATTTTCGACCATTTATAGGCCTGATAGGTCTTTCCAATCTCAAGGTAGCAGCGGGCGAGGCGGCTATACGCTGCCGGCTGGTAATGGTCCATTTCGATGGATTGCTTTAACAGTGGAATCGCTTGCTGGTAAGTATCTTGTTTCATGAAAATAGCGCCTTTTAAATACAAGGCATACGGACTCTTTTTTCCATTCACATGGACTAGCCTTGCAAGCGCCTCCGGCAGCTGGTCTTTCAAATAATGCATATGGGCAGCCAAAAGCGCCACTTCTTCGTCTGTTTCCCCAAACTCTTTCTGCAGGCGTTCCAGCCACTGTTCGTGCATTGCTTTGGCTTCTTCTGAAAACAGTGAAGCCAGTCCGATGACAGCCGCATAACGCTCTTCAATATGGGCATTCAAAAAAGCGATAAAAGCCGGGCTTTCTTCTTCTGATTCCTCTTCTTCATCCAAGTATCTGTAAAGCTCACTAAAGAAGCGGTGCTCGTTTTCATCAAGCAGCGGCAACAGGTGCTTTTGTTCCGCTTTTAGAAAAACCATGCTAAGGGAATCGGACATTTTATAAGTTGCTTTCAACTCCGAGTAGGGCAGCAGAAACGGCGCCATATCGTTTGGATCTTGGATGATCAGGCCTTGTAAACGGTCATCGTAGCCGATGACCGTTTGGACATGGGCGCTGTTCTCGACCATCATGCTGAGGAGGACCGGAAGACCATTGTCTATAAACTGCTTATACACTTCCAATGAGCCTTTGAAATACCGTGCTTCCAATCCGAGCGACTCCATATAAGACATGGTAGTGCAAAGTTTCGTGCCGGTCACATCAAAAATATGCGAGGCGATTTCGTCCTGGCCGATTTCTTTGCCGAAAGCTTCCAATATAAGGGCCAGCGCAGCCGGTACACAATAATTCATTTTTTGAACCTTTGGCGTCAAGTTAAGCCTTGCTATTTTTTCATCTTTGCGGATAACGTTCTTGCCGTAAATGGTGTCTTTTAACGTTTCCTGATGGGCAGTGACCCAGGATGCCAATTCATCCCATTGTTCCAGCTTGTACAGACAGGCCGCTGTCAAATAAACAAAATAATTTCGGTGCACGTGAAACGGATTGTTTTTATTGATGGCCCTCATCTGGCGAATCGCGTCTTCGTAGCGTTCAAGAAGGAAATAGCTTCTGACAAGTTCTGCCCGGTATGTCCAATCTTCAGGATCCTGCGCATCTCCTTCCTCCAGCACGGCCAACGATTCAGCTCTTCTGCCTGTCATTGCCAGCACATCGGCATAACCCAGCCGCACAAAACGGTGGCGTTTCGAATTTCTTTCTTCCATAGCTTGTTTCAATAACCATTCAGCTTTTTCCCATTCGCCGCTGTGCACATAGTAAAAGGCTTCTAAGTCCGGCCAGATCATCCCTTTTATTTCTTTGATCTGTTCCAGCTGTTCTTCGGCTTCCGGCAGCCGGTTCAGTTGGCTGAATACCCGCAGCAGCAATTGATGCGCAGAAGCCAACTCATCAGGGGAGTAACTGTCATTTCCAATCGCTTGCAGCCGCCCGAGCATCCGCTCTTCGGCTTCCAGGCTTTTGCCTGTTTCCATGAGCCTGCCGCAATGCCAGCCAAATGACCGAAGCGTGCCAAACCGCTTATAGGCTTGGGTTGCCAGTATATTGCTGTATTTAAAAAGATCCGCTTGGTCCCCCAACTGGATCAACCGGTAAAAATCGTCTTCCGTCTCTATTTCCGCTATCCATTCGCGCAAGCTGTTAATTGACCGCTCCGTCCATAATTCGCGAATCGCTTCAATCAAATGATCCGCCGTCCTTATGTCTTTCGGCTTTAAATTGATCCCCATGCTTTTTCTCCCCTTGTTCCCCAAATTTTGTGGTTGATTAATTATATGTTGGAAAATTATAGGTTTCAAGAGCTTTTTTAGTTCCAAGAACCGAATTCTCTAATGATGCTGTTTTCTTCAAAATCCCTTTTCAACTGCTTGTATGCCGGTGGCAAATTAAAATCAGCAAGCAGCAATAAAAACAACGGCGACCAAGTTCTTCTTGATGGGGACATAAGCCCAGCGTTCACCACTTACTCTCTAACTGTTTTTTCATAGGCAAAGCTTAATCTCCAGAGAAAACTGATATAAAAGCTAAAAAACCCTTTCCTTGCAATGAGGAAAGGGTTTATCATTTCTATTCTATATAATTTTTACTACTTTTTCTTATGAGTTTACTAAATCTTCAGCTGGTTCTTCGCCTGGTTCTTCAACTGGCACTTCAACTACGGGTTCTTCTACATCAGGCACTTCAACTTCAGGTACTTCTTCAATAACATCAATGGACTCTAACAGACTTTGGGTTTCCACTGCGGATTCAAATGCCGAGTTCAAATCTAATTTTACTGCAATTATTTCTGACGCATTATCATCGAATTTTTTTGTTACTGCTTCCAGCTGATTAGTCGAAGCTCCGAGCGTTCCAAATACAGCATTAATTTGTTCTTGATACTTAAGATATTCTTCATAACTCAATGCCTCAGCATCTTTCAGCTCTGAAGTGATTTCAGAAACTTGGGAAGTTGCTTTAGAAATTCGTTTTTCAACGGGATTCAGTCGATGACTTACATCTGCTCCGCCTTTGAATGCTTTGCCTTGTTCCACTTTTACTTCTGCTTTGGCATTTACATCAGCGTGTGGACTTGCAGCTAATACACTACCTTGAGCTGATACAGTTAATCCGATGGCTAATGCTGGTGCTGTGAATTTTAAAAGTGATTTTTTCATCTGGTATCTTCCTCCCTATTAAAAAATATCTTACAGGGACTGTATACCTCGTGGTTATGGGAATATGCATGATTAGTATATTTTTAACAATTATAAAAAGGTTTTGTAATAAAAAGTAATATAATTAATGTACTTGCCTCGCTTCAGTTTACTTTTTGGCAATGTCATTAGATAGGTAATTTCCTGCTTTTCCACCAACCAACTAAAAACAGGCGTGCATTGAATGCAATGAATCTATATAAGCTCAAAGTTAGACTCGACGTAAAAACAACTTTCAATTTCCATTTTGCAAATCTTTTTGATTCTTGCAGATTCTGCCACTATATCCTCGACACTGGTAAATAACTCTGGATTTTTTTTAACGACAGCGATGGAAATTGACACCAAGGCTACATTTTCAAACACAGCGGATCGATTCTCGACATAAACCGCTCTTTTAAGTAAATGCTCTTCCGAATAGAAAGAGGGAATTTCACTGTCAAAGGCTCTGATGATAGTTTCGCAAATGGATTCGAAACTGTAATCGTGAAGAATGATGATAAAATCATACCCACCGATATGGCCAAGAAAACTATCCGTATTGATAAGACAATTCTTTAGGATATCGGCCGTGGTTTGAAGCAGCTCATCTCCTTTTTTAAAGCCATAAGAATCATTGTAAAATTTAACACTTTTTCGTTCGACCTTCTATTACTATATTAGAGTTGCTTTCTGCGCATCTGGATCAAGGAATCTTTTCAACATCCGGTTTTTGATCAAGTGAACTTGCACACAAATAAATTTGATCAGGTTGAGTAACGTAAAAATCACTTGTTAAAAACCAATAAAGTTCAAAAAAACTGGCCGCCAATTGCTGGTTAATCCAGCAATGGGTGGCCAGTTCATATTTCCGACTCGCTTCTTTTTTGCTCACATTTTATATATCTTCTAAAACAATGCTTTTTCAACCAATCATATTGTAGAAATATCCATTTGAACAAAGTGATTTTTCACTTCCTAGTCTTGCCTTCTCCATTACTCCTTTTACAATTATTATGCAGGCTCACTCGAAGCAGTTTCAGCATTCGTTTCAGATTTAGCTTCGCCATGTCCCGGCCCAAAAAGATTTAAAATCACAACTCCTATAAGTATGAGAATGATGCCGGTAACACTGGCAAAGTTTATTTTCTCTTTCCAGATCAGAACGGATATCACAGTAGTAGCCACCACCCCTAATCCCGACCAGATTGCGTAAGCGGCGTTCAAAGGAATGGTCTTTAAAGCCAATGATAAAAAGAAAAACGAAAATACGAATGCTGCCAGCATGCCTATTGTCGGGAACATTTTTGAAAATCCTTCAGAAGCTTTTAGTAATGATGATCCAATTAATTCTCCGATAATTGCTAGAGACAGATAAAGATATGACATTTAAAATGAACCTCCTGAACTGATTAAGAATTTCTTGGTAAAAATATAAAGACAACGATATTGAGCAACATATTTCATTTATCCTTTGTTCAAAGGTTCTAATTAATAACTTCAAAAAAAGACTGCTGTGGAAATACTATTTTTCTTATATATAAGAACTTATTATAGCTTACTATATGATGATACGCTGATAGATACTGATGGTAAATAAAAATGAGAAAGAGTGAAAGCCATTAATTGAACTTCCAGTCTTTCCCTCAATATAAAGACAGCGAACCCAGCGATACATTACGGTTTATGACAAGTACTAGAGTGCAACAAAGTTTAGACAATACAAAAAAAGAGATGCCGATTGGCAATCTCTTTTTTCATTTTCACTATAAACATTCTTTGATAATTTGTTTTAAAAGCTTTATATTAGCGAATTGTTTTCAACGCTGCAGACCAAGGGATGACCTGATCGAGCATCTGGTTGACCGATTCCGCTTGGACCGGAGCCGCTTTCAATTCCGCACCGTTCTCAAAATCCGTGAACAGGGACAATGCCGGGTGGACGCGGACGTCCGCTACCGACAATTCACCCAGAATGCCGCGCAAATGCTCCGCTGCACGCGCACCGCCGACCGAACCGTACGACACGATGCCGGCCGCTTTGTTGTTCCACTCTTCGCGCAGGTAATCGAGTGCGTTTTTCAAAGATCCTGTGATCGAGTGGTTGTATTCCTGAGCGATGAAGACGAATCCGTCCTGTGCTGCCACCGCTTCAGACCATGCGGCTGCGCCTGATGCGTCGCTACCATTTTCACCTAGTAACGGCAATTTGTATTCCGCGATGTCGATGATTGTGTAGTTTGCGTCGCCGCGCTTGTCTGCCAATTCCTTGACCCAGTTCCCTACTTGCGGGCTTAAGCGCCCTTCACGTGTTGATCCCAAAATGATGCCGATGTTTAGTTTTGTCATAGTTTTTTCCTCCTGTTGTTTTGATCCGAAAAATTTATCAAATATACCCATATGTTTTCTTCTCCTCACAAATACTCTTTTTCGAACGTACGCATACTGCGCACGGTGTCGATTGGCCGTACCATTTTTTCAATTTGTTCGCGTTTCGGTTCCAAGAATGGCGGCAGCGACAATTTTTCCCCTACCGTTTCGTAAGGCTCATCACCCATAAAGCCTGGACCGTCTGTAGCCCACTCGAATAGAATTCCTGGCGCTACTCGTGCATATAACGATTCGAAGAAGAAGCGATCCACATAGCCGGAAGTGCCGAAGCCAAACCCTTCCATGCGCTCAATCCACTCTTTCAAGACGTTCGTATCTTCCACACGGAATGCTGCGTGGTGAACGGTGCCAAAGCCTTGTCGCCCGGCTGGCAAAATCACGTTGTGCTCGACAATCACTTGCGCACCGTTTCCGCCTTCGCCGACTTCAAACAAATGCAGCGATCCTTCTTTGGCCACTTCGCGCATCAGCATCGCTTTTTCCAGCACTTCTTTCAAATAATCAAATTCAGCGATCCGCACGTGGATCGGGCCTAAGCCGGTGATGGCGAATTCCAATGGCACCGGGCCATTCTGCCAAGGAGTGCCGGATGCAACGCCTTCGTTGTGCTCGTCCGACACCAGCATGTATTGCTGGTCATCAAAATCAACAAACGTCAAGGTTTTCTTGCCGAACAATTCCTGGATGCCGTTATGTTTCACTTCGTATTTATCGAAACGCTTGATCCAGTAATTTAATGCTTCATCTGTTGGCACACGGAAAGCAGTTTTGTAGATTTCGTTCGTTCCGTGTGTCCCTTTCGGAATGCCCGGGAAATCGAAGAATGTCATGTCCGTTCCGGCAGACCCTTTGTCATCCGCAAAGAATAAATGATAGGTCTGAATATCGTCCTGGTTGACCGTTTTCTTCACCAGGCGCATGCCTAGTACATATGTGAAGAACTCATAGTTCTTTTCCGCACTGCTGGTAATCGCAGTGACGTGGTGGATTCCTTTTATCTCGTTCATATTCTTCTCTCCTTTAAATTTTTGCTATCAGTTATCTCGAAATCAAGATATACAATTAAAAAAATTTAACGGTTGATAGGCAATTTTCAAATGTCATTTTCATCCGAAACTTTTAAAATAGAGCGTGCTGTTTCAAATTATTACCACGAAATTATTTATCTTTAATTCAAGATAATCTTAACATGCCTAATGTCGCACGTCAACTAATTAAATTGAATCGACATTATATCCGGAGAACAATAAATTCTTAAACATAATGTCCTTTGGCCAATAAAACAAAAAGACAGCCAGTGTTTTCTGGCAGTCTTCTGAACTGAATGGTATCTGTTTTTATTATTTATTTCGTAATGGCTGCAACGCATTGGTCCAGGCATTGACTTGCTTCAGCATGACATTGACCGCTTTCTCATGGACCGCTGCCGGTTTGAACTCGCTCATCTTCACGAAGTCTGTAAATAAAGACATCGAAGGATGTGCCCGGACTGTCGCCACTTGCAATTCTGCCATAATGATTCGCAATGCCTCTGTTGCCCGGACGCCGCCTGCCGTGCCGTAACTGACAATGCCCGCGGCTTTATTGTTCCACTCGGGATATAAATAATCAATGGCATTCTTCAAAGCTGATGTCACCCCTCGGTTGTATTCAGGGCAAATAAAGACATAACCATCCAATTCGGCAATTTTTTTTGACCAGGGAATCGCTTCCGGTGTTTGATAATTTTGGCTAGCGGCGGCAGAGACCGGCTCCGCGTACATCGGCAGGTTATATTCCGCCAAATCCACGATTTCGTAGTCTGCGTCTCCCCGTTGGTCCGCAATTCCTTTTACCCATTGGGCCACTTGCAGGCTGTTGCGTCCCGGCCGCGTGCTTCCAGTAATAATGCCGATTTTTGTCATGATCTCCATTCCTCCTCAATTTTAATAAGGTGAACCGAAAGAAAGGTGTTGGTTGATACGCTTTCATCATATCGGAAGAATGATTGAAGTTCAACAGCATTTCTGAATATTCAGTTCTTGTGTTCTGGCAAAAGCCTACTGGTAAAATGGACTTTTCTCTCCGTACTCAAAAAGAAGTCGAAAACAACTCTTCAACTTCTCTTTGCTTTCTTTTCATTGTTTGTTTCGGTAAAGATGAATCGTAATGGGAGCGAAAATACCCGTCATGATCAAAGAGACGATGAGCACCCAGACTACTTGTTCCATCGTAGCAGTTCCGTGCATCGCCCCGCGGACAGCCGTCGCCAGTATCGAAATTGGATTGATTTCAACGAAACCTTGCAGCCAAGTCGGCAAAGTTTTCGGGTCTACAAATACATTGCTGACAAAAGTAAGCGGGAACAAAAACAAAAAACTGATCATCATCAATGATTTCTCAGAGCGGACGATCAACCCGAATACCGTCCAAATCCATGACAAGCTGAAAGAGAAAATTAAAATCAAAATGATGGCGCCCAGAATACCCACAATTCCTCCTTCTGGACGGAATCCAAGCATGAACCCGAGGCCGATCATGATAAGAGAAGCCATGGAATAACGAATCACATCGACAAGAAGTGAACCGATCAAAGCGGATGGCAACCAAATGGGCAAAGTGCGGAAGCGGTCAAAGATGCCTTTGCGAATATCATTATTCAAATCGATGCCTGTATACATTGTAATTTGGGCCACAGTCATAACCAGTATGCCGGGAAGCAGGAACTGAAGGTATTCAGCAGTTGAACCGGAAATCGCTCCACCGAATAAATAAGTAAACATCAATAGGAAAATTACCGGAAAAACAGTTACGTCAAACATTTGTTCAGGAACATGTTTGATGCGCAACAACGCCCGGGTAGCAAAAGTGAGCGTCGAAGAGATGGCGCTTGGCGGTTTTGGCCGATTGTTTGAGGCAATAGAATCTGCAAGCTGTACATCACTTGATTCTTTTTCTCTTTGCTCGATATAGTCGGTCATGGTGCACCCTCCTCGGGTTTTGTTTCCTGAGTGGCCGTATGTCCAGTTAATGTAAGAAACACTTCGTCGAGGCTCGGCCGGCCGAATGAAAAGTCACTGATGGCAATATCTTCTCTGGCCACTTCCCCCAGAGCATCCGCTACACGTGCAGGATCATTTATTTGAGCTGTCAGCCCATTGGCTTCTGATAAAAAATAGACCGGTACAGAGAGAGTACTTTCAAGTATCTGAGCGGCCCTTCTTCTTTGGGCAGCATCAACAAGTTGTACATTCAAGGTGCCGCTGCCAACAGATGCCTTCAATTCGCTGCTCGTTCCTTCCGCAATGATCTTGCCTTGGTTGATGACAGCAATACGGTCAGCCAGCTGGTCTGCTTCTTCCAAGTACTGAGTGGTCAGCAGAACGGTGGTTCCAGCGCTGACCAATGCCCGAATAATGTCCCATACTTGGTTGCGGCTTCTCGGGTCCAGCCCGGATGTAGGTTCATCAAGAAACAGCAAGTCCGGAGTCACAACAATGCTTGCGGCTATATCAATGCGGCGGCGCATGCCACCTGAATAATTTTTCACTTGGCGTTTCGCTGCATCCTCCAATCCAAAAGCTCTCAATAATTCTTGTGCTCGCTGTTTTGCCTCTCTTCGGCCATATCCCATCAGTTTGGCCATCATGGTGAGGTTTTCCATGCCAGTCAAATCTTCATCAATTGATGCATATTGGCCAGTCAAACTGATCCGGCTTCTGATGGCATTGCCTTCTTTGCTCAAATCATGGCCAAAAATCCGTGCGTACCCTTCGTCTGGCTTCATTAAAGTAGCAAGTATTCGAATGGTCGTCGTCTTGCCTGCTCCGTTCGGCCCTAAAAAGCCATAAACCGTTCCTTTCTGAATCGCCAAATCCACTCCGTCCACAGCCCGGTGCTTTCCAAACACTTTGACGAGCCCTTTTGCTTCAATAGCCAAGTCATTTGCTATTGGCCGCACTTCTAAACTTCCCACAATTTTCACCCTTTCCGTTCAAATGGCTGAGCAGCATTTTCACGCTATTGCCGCATAAATTGGATAAACAAAAGTTTCGGGCTGAAGTTTAAATTTTAACCATATGCCAAGTGAGTTGTTTGTCTCGAGTCTAAGAACTGGCTTCCATCACCTATGTACAGCCACAATCAAGAACATACGTTCCTACCTTTACTAGTTTCCCTTTCTTCTTTTAACTTAAACTATAATGCCTTAATTTTCTGTTATTATTTAAACGTCTTTGAAGACCTAGGTAGAAGTATCTTAAAATGCAATGGAGGCTTTTCCTCTGCCAACATAAAACCGCTTCAACCACTAAAGGAAATTCACGGTAAAAAGGAAGACGGAATAAATTTCCCGCCTTCCTTTTTTGAACAGATTACGTATCTTATAAAATTGGTGCCACCAATTGGGCAATCTGCAGTCTGAAGCGATTGATAAGCGAAAGCTCCTGGAAATACTCTTTTGTGAGCTCTTTGGAAAGCTTTAAATCATTGAAATACAGCAAAATCATTTCTTCAGCCGCTTTCACATCGTATACGAAAGCATTCGCTTCGTAATTGAGGGAAAAACTCCGGACATCCATATTGGCAGAGCCGATGGAAAAGACTTTGCCGTCCACTACTATGGTTTTGGCATGGAGAAAGCCGTTGCCGTAGGTATACACTTTTACGCCGGTGTTCACCAAATCTTTGGCATACGACAAGCTGGCGCTGAACACAAAGATATGGTCTGCTTTACTGGGAATCATTACCCGGACATCTATGCCGCTAAGAGCTGCCGTACTGAGTGCATCTAAAATCGCCAAATCCGGAATTAAATACGGAGTTTGAATATAAATCGACTTGCGCGCTTGGGCAATCATCCGCAAATAGCCATTTTTGATCTGATCGAGCGATTCATCCGGTCCACTGGCAATCACTTGCATTCCCGCCCCTGTGGAAACTTCCACAGCAGGGAAATAACTTTCTTCATATTTGACGGGAAGGTTCTCAGAAGTCTGATTCCAGTCGCTTAAAAAACGATGCTGCAGAAAATGGACAGCTTCCCCTTCAAAGCGCAGATGCGTGTCCCGCCAGTAGCCGAACTTTTCGTCTCTCCCCAAATATTCATCCCCGATATTAAAACCGCCGATAAAACCCACTTTCCCGTCGAGAATGGCAATTTTCCTGTGATTGCGGTAATTGACCCGCGGATTGCCGAAAGGCAGTCTGGATCGAAGCGAAGCAGCCGCTCGGCCTCCTGCTTCTAAAAAAGCATCGAAGAAATTCTTGGGTAATGAATTTGAACCGATATCATCATACAGGAAAAGGACTTCGATGCCTTGCTGGGCTTTTTCCGTCAGGAGCTCGATCAGTTTTTTGCCGATCGCATCATTTTTCACCATATAGTATTCCAAATGGATATGGGAGTTAGCCGCTTCAATATCTTTGAATAGCGCTTCGAATTTCCGTTTTCCATCCGTGTAAATTTCGAGCTGATTATTTTGAGTGAATGGCGCCACTCCGCTTTTCAAGTTCATCCGGATAAGATGCTGCCATTCTTCAGCGACTTCTGACGGATAGCTAAAGGAACCTTCATCAATTGCAGTTAATTGCTGGTCTGAGAGATTTAAGATTTTCGGATTTGAATAAGCAGTTGAATGCTTGCCTTTATTCTTTCGATGTGGCTTGCCAAATAATAAATAAAGCAGCAAGCCTAGATAGGGCAAGAAAAACAACACCATGAACCATGCCCATTTAGAAGTTGCTCTTTTCCGTTCAATAAAAAGGATAGAGACAGCTAAAACTGTATTGGTCAGAAATAAAATATTGCTGATCGTGTTCCACCACTGAAAAGAATTCCACCATTCGGAAGTAATAGCGATTACCTCCTTTCATTTTTCATCTTCTTTTCTTTACCCTAAAGAGCAGCTGGCTAGTCTCTTGAATGACGGCGGATCTTGCACGTGAGTCAGCCTTAGGAAGTTTTATAAAATCACTCCGGAGAAGCCGCCTTTCAGCACTTCTTTGCCATGCTGGTTTTCGCAAGAAAAGGAAGCAGCAATTCGTGTCCGTTGCTCTTCCTTTTCGAACGTATTGATCGTCACTTCACATCGTATGGTATCTCCTGTAAAAACCAGCCTCAAAAATTCGAAATCCATATGGCGAGCGAGCACGTTATGGTCTCCCCCCACTTTGGTCGGCAAAGTCGCTGTCAGCAGCCCTTGGACGACCAGCCTCCCTTGTTCATCGGGCTGAAGGTGGTGAATTCCTTCATCGCCAGATATCCTCGAGAACAGCTCAACATCTTCCTTTACGAAAGAACGCTCAAATGTAATTACATCTCCTATAGTTATGGTCAATTTGGTTCCTCCTTTGATTTCCGTGAGTCTGGATCTAGATTTTATTGCTCTTTTTAAACTTCGCTGTCTCCAGCTCAAACTCCTGTCTTCAAATACCAGCAGGCCAACAGCGGATTTGGCCAAATTGTTAGGAATGATCGAAAGGATTCTAAAATAAAATACCGAATATTCTATGGAGATATGAATAATTGGAGGTGTTGACTATGCAAAAAACTGCTTTATTGGTTATTGATGCGCAAAATGAGATGCTGGCAGGAGCCAATCCGGTGTTCAATAAAGAGGAGCTGCTTGAAAATCTTCAGTATCTAATTGAAAAAGCCCGTTCAGCAGATGTTCCAGTTGTTTTTGTCCAACATAATGACAAGGCGCTTGTGGCTGGCACTCACGACTGGCAGATCCATCGGTCCATCCGCCCCCAAGAAGGAGAACCCATTGTTCAAAAGCGGACTCCTGATTCGTTCCACGAAACCGATCTTGAAAAAGCTTTGAAAACAAGGGCAATCGAAAATCTTATTGTTGCCGGCAACCAGACAGAGTATTGTGTAGATACAACATGCCGCCGTGCATTCAGCCTGGGCTATACCGTTACGCTGGTCAAAGATGGACATGGCACTTGGGATTCCGATTTATTAAATGCGAAACAAATCATCGACCATCACAACGAAGTGCTGGGTTACTTTGCCAATGTTAAAAATACCAAGGAGGTTTTTTGATGACCGCAAATTTTGAAGTTTTGTCAGGAGCAGAACCGTTTAACGTCGAAGGCGGACGCATTGGAGTATTGGTTTCACATGGTTTTACAGGAACCGTACAAAGCATGCGGCCACTTGGCGAGGCGTTTGCCAAGGAAGGGTTTACCGTGACAGTCCCGCGGCTGAAAGGGCACGGCACTCATCACGAAGAAATGGAAGAAACCACTTACCACGACTGGATTGCTTCCATCGAAGAAGCATATAGCTGGCTGAATGGACGTTGCGATGCGATTTTTATGGTCGGGTTGTCAATGGGCGGCACGCTGGCGCTCTACATGGCACAGCAGCATCCCGAAATCCGAGCGATTTCGCTGATCAACGCTGCAGTAGAGGTTCCGTCGATGGCTGCTGTACATGACATGCAGGACGTCCGATTCCTTGAGTCCATTGGATCCGACATCAAAAAGGCAGGCATTACAGAACTTGCCTATGAAAAGACGCCGGTTGCGTCAGTGAAACAATTGCTGATTTTCATGGATGGAGTGCGCAAAGATTTATCACACATCCAGTGCCCGGCACTTATTTTTGTGTCGCCGGAAGATCATGTTGTTCCGCCCCATAACTCTCAACTAATCTATGCTGGAATTTCTTCAGAAGAAAAACGGTTAATCGAAATGCCTGACAGCTACCACGTTGCCACTCTCGACAATGACCAGCAGCGCATCATCGATGAGACGATAGCGTTCTTCAAAAAATTCGAATAAGGACAAGCAGAACATTCATATACTTAACCGAAAAAAGAGCAGCGGTTTGTTGTAATAGTTGAAATTGTGATATTTATATCATTCCATAACCGATATTCCGCCAACCAGCTCCGCTTGCCGCGGGCGAGCGTCAAGCCTCCTCGGACTGCGTCCTGTGGGGTCTCGGCTGTCTCGCTATCCCGCAGGCGTCTCCGCTGGTTGGCTTCATATCTGGAGAGCAGGAACAAATAAGAGAAGAGTTTCTCAAACAATCACTGTTTTAGAGAATCACAAAAGGTGATAAAACGAAGTGGAATGCAGCGGAAGGTGGTGAAGGGCAAAGATGTGCTCCTGTTTCTGCATCACTCCGCTAGCTTAGAAACATGAAAGTGCGTTGCAGCGCCAGGCGCTTCGTCGCAAAGGCACCACCCAACTATGGTTGGCTGATGCCTTTCCTGTGGGAATAGGGCGAGTCCTGAGACCCCAGAGGGAGCGCTAGCGAAAGAGGAAGCTCAGGCCGTCCCCCCATGGAAAGCGTCCCACCTGGAGCGAAATGAGAAAAGCTATCGATATATCTCGACAGCCTGAGAGCAGTGGTTTGATTTAACCCGCTGCTCTTTTGGTTACATAGTGAATCAGAACTCTTTAAAGCCAAAACAGCGGCAAAATCAATAGCAGAAAAAAATTTCCAGAAAGAATCGAGAACGCATTTTCCAGCAAACGATCACCTCTATTGTTTCAAAACTTTTAGTTCTGGTGCGCTATACATGTTTTAATGATTCCTGGCAAGGGGAAATCATTTATTTGCCAGATCATTGATGGCTTGAACAGCCAGTTCCAGCGCTTTCATTCTTCTTTCTAAAAGTGTTTTTTGAGGACTGCCGGCTTTAGACTTGGCATAGCTGCTTTCAAGTGACGGGAACAAACCAGTCAGGACATGGCGGGCTTCCGCTAAATCTTTCTGCGTGTAATGATGTGGCTTTTGATTCCAAGCGGTCTCCAATACGGCTAAGCCAATGTATAAAGCATGGAGGCGCTTTTTTATTAAGGTAGTGCTAGCGCTTTTTTTAGCCATATTCGCTAAAGCATTTTCGGATTTACGGATGGTTGATTCGAATGCTTTGATCGCCTCTACTCTTTCTTCCTGTGATGCGTTTTCCATTAATAATTGACCTCTCTTTGCTGTATTAAAGGATTCAAATTCAATTTTCCTTACGTGGCATTCCCCTTGTTTTCCCGTTGATTATAGCTTCGCTTAAACCTGTCAATGTACCTCCTCTAGTTCTATTCAAGAGGTATTTCGCATTGATTGAATTGATAAATTCATCTTCGTGTTGATCAAGCTCACCCGTTATATATACGAATATCCTTGTGGTATCCAAAGCTTTAAAACTGTCGATTGGTAAAACGGAATTTTCTTTACTTCCGAATATTAATCGATCAAATTCCTTTTGTTTGTTCCAATGGCTTTGAATGCGGTGTTTGATATTTTGGCTTCTACCTACATAGACTTGTGAATATTCATCCGGCACCATCAGGTAATATCCCGGAACATCTTTTAATCCAACGAGGTCGGTAATTTCTTTAAAAACTTCAGTTTTATTGAGAAAGTTTTTGAGTTCTTCATTAAACTCGTGTTCAAGCAACGCTCGGCAATAATTCATATTCAAATCATAATTATAAAAACTGTCTTCTATATGTTTCTCTATGAATGATTCAGAGTAAACTTTTCCTTTAATAAACGAACTTTGTTATAATCCACTGGATTTTTCGCGAATATTCACCCCGAAATGTTTAATCAACTTATAGCTCTCCTTGTGAATCCTTTTTTCTTATTATACCAAGCAGTTTTCTGCATGGTGCCCCGACTCCCTCTTTTGCCTTGAATAAAAGAAAAAACAGGAGAAACTCGCCAGAGCATCTCCTGTTTTTAAAAGTTGAAGTTATATTGTTGAAAAGGAATTTTTAATAGGCACCGGATTGTACTAATGTGATGAATTCCGTTTCGGAGGTTGTTCCCATGAAGTCCATCGCAGACATTCCGTCTGAGCCAGCCAGAGTTGGATCGGCACCTTTTTCCATCAGCAATTTCGCACTTTCATATTCCCCGTACAGCACTGCTGCGCCCAATCCCGTTGAATAATCATCAGCTGTATTCACATCAGCGCCAGCTTCCAGCAAATATGAAATGATTGCCGTATCCCCTGAATAGATGGCATGCATCAAAGCATCCGCACCTTCCGAATCTTTTTCGTTCACATCTGCACCGTCCGCGACAAGCTGCTCCACTTCAGCAAGGTCACCGTCTGAAACAGCAGTCATCAACGGTGTCTGTCCTTCTACTGTGAAATCATCCGAGTAAAGGGACTCCGTAAAACTTTCCGGCATGAACTGCGAATATACCATCGTCCCACCGGCAAATATAGCGATGGTGAGGAAATAAACGCCTATTGCTGCCGCGAACAGCAGAGAGGCACTCAATGCTATTTTGCCATGATTCGGCGTATAGACAGGAGTGCTGCTGTTTTCAAATTGCTGGATGGCCTGGATGCGCTTAGGCAAGTTGGGATGTGAAGAGAGCACTTCGCTCAACCAAACAAAGCTGTTCGACTCTGAGGCAATCTGTTCTCTATAGGCCTCCTCATTCACTTCCGTATACATTTTCTTGCCGATGCCAAGAAGCGTCAGCGCCCGTTTTGCAGCGGCTGCGTTTTGAATGGTGTACGCAGCGTGGCGGTCACAAGTATATTCGCAGGAGCGGCTGTAGGCCTGGCTTAAGAATGGAATAAATCCGGCTGGCATGATCAGTATGTTTTTCCAGACATGCCGGCGTTTCACGTGAGCCAATTCATGGGCAATAACAAAGTTCAACTCCTCTTGCCCCTGCTCGCGTGCCAATTCAAATACCTCCGAATACAACACGACCATATTGCGTCCGAAAAAACGGGTGGCAAATGCGTTCAAAGCTCCCTCAGACTGGACAACAAATACATCCGGAACCTTTTTCAATCCCATTTCTTTTGATAATGCTTGGACGCTCTCATAGACATCTGGAAATTGCTTTTCATGAATTCTTACGCCATTTCCGCGCACAGAACCAAGCATTAAGGCATTGGTGAAAAGCAGCATCACGAAAATCGGAAGGGCAATAGCAATGCCGACTATAGAAACGATTGCCAATAAATACACGAAAATACTGAATGCCAGACTGATGATGAAGTACACGGTCTCTCTGTTTGATTGAATAGATGCGTTGTTCATTTTTTCTCCCCTTTAACATGAAATATCTTACATATATTAGCACATAATACCTAATATAGGATATATAAATTTAAATATTCGAGGAGAGCTTTATTAACTATCGACAAATCCAGAGATTTTTCAATGCGAAGTTATGTAAATTTAACCAAAAATTTATTGGATGATTGTGCTTCCTTTAGTGACTTTCATAGTCCTGATCTACTGTTTCGGGACTATTGCAGAAAAATTATCCAAGAAACCGCTATCGGCATTTGAAAGCCGAAAAGTGAAACAGCAAAAAGACAATCCGGTGTTACTGCCTTCTTTCACTGGAATAGAGAGTTCGAAAATTAAGGATGACGTTAATTAGTAGAGGCGCTTTAGTCATTAAAAAAAGGAAAGATTACAAGGCTCTTCTGCAGAGTCCTTTAATCCTTCCTTTTTATTTCTTTCTGCTTCTCAAAAGCAGCATTGTGAAAATATTCTGTTTTAAGCTTTTCTTCATTAATGCAATTAAAGCAGCTGCTCCGCTTGAGGTGATGTCGAATATTTTGCAATAATCATATCTTTGCCTTCTGTAGAAATGACTTGCAAAGTGTTATTTATTTCTTCAATCGTTTGATTGAACTCTTCAAGACTTGCAGCGACAATATTAAACCGGCCTAACATTTGTGCGTAAGTGCCGGTCAATAGCACTTCGTCCCCTGTTTCTTGGACCGGTATATAAGAAATGACCGAAGGCATTTCTTTTATCCGTTCCAAGCCCTTTATTTCTTTGATGGTCCCTGTTCCGAGGAGGATCGATAGATTGCATGCCGGAAACTTCGAATATCCCCGGTCATATTGCTCGACAGGATAGTGATCCAGGTTTCCGCCGGTTGCGAAATCCAGCATCATTTCGAGCAAATTAATGCCCATCTGTTTCTCTAGGATTGTGTAATATTGCGTGCCGCTCAGCCGGAACCCCATTTCATAAAAATAGAACTCTCCGTCATCAAAAAGCGATTGAATGAATAAAACGCCGTTTTCAATTTCCATTCCACTGATCATCGCTTTGACTCTCAAATCGAGTGTGGTTATGTAATGGTCCAAATGCTGCGAAGGGAAAATTGTCGCTGTCGGCAACGGTGGATGTTCCTTATATGCTTTATGGACATGGCGGTCTGTCATGGCCGACAGGACCACCTGGCCATTCTTCACCGTGTAGAACATCATGACGCCGTAGGCATTATCCACAAACCGTTCCACAATCACCTGCCTTGATTTGGAATAACGCAGTGCCTTCGCATAGCCTTCTTTTAAGTCCTCTAGGCTGTAGCAAACCATTATGCCTTGGCTGGCATAACTGTCAACGGGTTTGATGATTACAGGAAATTTAAACTTTTCAGTTTGGCCATCGGTAAGCAGTTCATCCATCTTATATTCTTCAATTACCGGGACCCCATAACTTCTGCAAAATGCTTTGAACCGCTCTTTGTCCGAACAAATTTCCAGCTGTTCGTATGTGGCATAATGCGGCAAATTCAGCTTTTCGCATAACTCAACGGCCTTCCACGTATTAAAGTCATCAAAACCATTAAAGACGCCGTCTATTTCTTCCATTTCAGCAATCTCCACTAAGCGGTCAATTTCATCCGTGCTGAGATCATATGACTTGTCCGCAAAGGCTTTAGCAGGAGATGCTGGTTCCCTATCCACTACAATGGTAAAAAGCCCCATCTGTTTTGCCTTCATGACCACATCGATCATATGTGTATAGCCGCCTAAAATTAAAACTTTTTTCACAAGCTTCGCCTCTTTTCTTACTTTTTTTAGTATAAATGAATTATTATGCGTAATTATATCTTCTTTTTTTCATTTGTCCTGTATATTCACCTATTATGCAGCTTGAAAATGAAAATTGAGTGAAATTTCTTTTTACAAATGCATAATAAATTCTTTTTTGAGAACTAAAGAAAAGAGGCAGTAATTTTCACTAGTTTTCCAGAGAGATGCAAGCGAGCTGAAATGAAAAGAACCTATTTTGAAACGGCTTGATTTTCAATAAATGATGCTTAAAATACTTAAGGTGGATACGGTTTAATAACCATACCCACCTTAAGTGTTTTTCAGCTTGTTGAGAAAGTTTAACTTGTAATAGCGACTATTCCTTAACCGATATTCCGCCAACCAGCTGCGAAGACATTGGCCTAGGTTTATGAGGCAAAGTCTTTGCGACGAGCTTGCGCAGGAGCAGTTTGTTTTCCTCCGCTGTTTGGCTCCATATCTGGAGAGCAGGTACAAACATAGAGAGCTTTCCGAATCAGCTCCCTATTCCAGAGAATCTCTAAAGGTAACAAAAGGAAGTTAAATGCAGCGGAAGGTGGGCGACTCCAGCGGAAATAACATGAGCTGAAGGCCCCGCAGGAAAGACATTGGCCCAAACTTGTGAGGCCAATGTCTTAGCGACGAAGCTAGCGCAGCGATGCAGGAGCACAAGGTTTTCGAAGCGACGAGGAGACTGAAGCCATGTCCGCGGAAAGCGTCCCACCTGGAGTGCAATGAAAAAAGAGCATAAGAGTTTCTCGACAGCCATAAGTGTTTTTCAATTGCTCAATGTTTTACTTGGTTCTCCATTTAAAACATATTTAAACTGAATAGAAGCATTGATAGAATGGACGACTGAGCAGTAAGTGTCACGTGATAACTTGATGGCTCGAACGACTTTGTCTTCGGGCAAATCACCTTTTATATGATAGCTAATAGCAATCTCGGAAAACCGTCTTGGATGGTTTTCCGCCCGTGTCCCTTCAATTTCGATAAAAAATTCATCAATACCTAAACGCATTTTTTCCAGGATCATGACAATATCCATGCCGGTACAAACTGCGGCAGCATGCAATAAGACTTCCGTCGGACGAGGACCGGAGTTTGAGCCGCCGCTTTCAGCACCGGCATCCAGTAAGATTTTGTGTCCGGATTCCGTCATCCCGCTAAAAGCCATTCCGCCATCCCAATTTAATGTTGCTTTCATCTTCATCTCTCCCTTTCCTGTCATCCCTTTTTTAAGCAGTTGAATCTTTGAAATGCTCGTTGCTTATAATTCACTATACCCAATCTTTAACTTATTAAAATACAATGTGGTACGGTGCTATTCTCTCCGGTTACAGCGCGGGGAGCGCTATGGGCGATGAGATTTGAATTCATGCCTGAAATCCAGTGGAAATTCGGCTATCCTTTTTCGGTTCTGGTTATTCTTTTGTCAACGGGTGCGCTTTATTATTATTTGAAAAAGAAAGACTGGATTGGCAGCGTGCTGAAAAATCCTAAAGACAAAAAGTTCTGAGGAATGGCAGCGATAGCATGTGCTCCTTCGGCACAAAACTGGAAAATCGCTTCTAAATCTCTACGTTTCAATCATTGGCAAACCCATCCCGTAACATCTCCATACCAACGATTGCTTTAGCCATAACTGTCTTCCTTCATTTCTCTTATTTAGCTGTCTGGATTTGACCCTCAGTCCATGAAAGTGAACGTTTTTCAACAAACATCTATAAACTCATGCAGATGACGCAAATTGTTGAACCGCAATGAATAATAAAGGGCATTTATTTGCTATAATAAGATATTGTAGAGAAGAAATATCATAATAGAGTTAGCAGGAAATTACGATTAAAAATGCAGGGAGATAAGACAACGTTATGGAAAACACAATGGAAATCAGTTCTGCCAAATTAATGTGGACAATGACGCGTCCGCATACGTTGACGGCGACTTTTGCACCGGTGATACTCGGGACGGTGGCAGCACTTTATGCAACGGAGATTGATTGGCTTTTATTTATCGCGATGATGGCAGCCTGCTTGGCTTTGCAGATTGCGACGAATTTGTTCAACGAATACTATGATTTTAAACGCGGCCTAGATACGGCTGATTCTGTAGGCATCGGCGGCGGCATAGTGCGGCACGGGCTGCAGCCTAAAAATGTATTGGCCGTTGCGATTTTGTTATACATCGTGGCCGCGTTTATCGGTCTGTATATTTGCATGAACAGCAGCTGGTGGTTAGTGGTTATCGGTTTTGTTGGCATGGCAATCGGCTTTTTATATACAGGTGGACCCCTTCCAATCGCGTATACCCCATTTGGTGAATTGTTTTCAGGTTTAGCGATGGGAACCGGCTTTGTTTTGATTGCGTTCTTCATTCAAACCAATGCGATTACGGTTGAAAGTGTATTGATTTCCATCCCTGTCGGAATTTTGGTAGGCGCCATCAACATGTCGAATAACATCCGCGATATCGATGAAGACACAAAAGGCGGAAGAAAAACGCTGCCGATTCTTCTTGGACGAGACAAGGCTGTTATCGGTTTGGCCATCGCCTTTGCCGTTGCCTATCTTTGGATTGTCGCCATCGTATTGATGGGTTATGTCAGCCCTTGGGCTTTAGTCGTTTTCCTTAGTTTCAAAAAACCGGTTGCCGCTATCAAAGGGTTCCGAAAAGGGGCAACCGAACCAAAGTATATGAGATTCGCCATGAAATCGACGGCTATGACCAATACGATTTTCGGTTTTCTGTTATCCGCCGGCTTATTGATCAGTTATTTGTTTTAAGCTAAATATTTTTTATAGAACTGAACTTCGAGTGAGAGGACTTTTTTATCTTCCATTCGAAGTTTTTTTGTTGCTTCAAATTTTCGGCAAACTGCCCGGTTCTTATCTAAAGCGGTTTCCTACCTTATCTTTTCAACAAACAACCGTTTCTTATGCTCAGCTGCATTCACTGAAAGTTCCTTTCCATTTTCCAATTGAATCGCAACGACTTCCCCTTTAAAATTCTCATCAATATGGACAAATACATGTCCTTCCCATTCCATAGAAGCAAACCCGCCTTTTTTTCCTTGTTCTATCCCCAAAAGGCCGTATCCTTGCGGGGAATACTCGTATACAGCGATTGCTGGAGATTCGTCGATGGCCAGTGCGAAAGCCGTGAGTTCTCCGTCAATCCACTCATCTTGTTTGGTTATGGCTGGAAGATCTTTTTCTAATGAATACTCTTCTCCGTAGGAAAACTCCAATTCTTTCCAAAGATCTTGCTGCGCTGGATACTCCTGTTTGGTCCATGTGCTTGGTTGGCTCACTTCCCCTGACTGATCAACATATAGAGTGACGCCAAACAACGGAGATTCAATTTTATTAACTTCAAAAGAACCAACTGAATACCCCTGTTCATATCGTTCCGGGACGATGTCGAATTCATTTTCAGGATAGTGTTTGGATAAGTGGTCCACCAGGATTCCATATCGCTCTTCATGTTCATTTATCTTTAACACGGGAAAATAAAGATAATACCCGACAAATCCGAGGACCAGTATACTCGTTAACAATAATGCCCATCTTTTTCTTTTCCTAAAAATTAGCCAAATAAAGATGATGGCAGCCATCACGCCGATCCCAATCAAACCGAAAAAAATAGTTTCAGCAGGGTTCATGCATTCACTCCTTCTTGTCGAGTATTTACTTATCAATTCCATTCGAATTCTCTGTTTGTGACTGTTTTCTTTTAATATACTAAGAAGCTAAAAGGATAGCTAGATAAATTTGGAAGAGGAAATCCCCTTCGTTATCTTTTGAGTTCAAGTCAATCTGAAAAAGAACGAATGGTCGAAATGTGCATATCATCCAATACTCATATAGTATAGTTATATGGAACAAGTAATTTCAGTTAAACGAGGAGTAGGAATCATGTTAAAAGAACAATTGACATTAAAAAATAAGAAACTACATGAATTTTTATGTGAAAAAAATAAAGAGCTTACAGAACAATGGTTTGATACATTGGATAAAAGTGCCATAGGTGTATACGCATCTTCAAATCCGGAAACCATTGAAAAGTTAAAGCAGCAAAACTTTGAGTTCCATGAACGGTTTTGCCATATGTTTGATAGAGATGACAACGAATGCATAAAAGAATTTCAGGACTGGATTCTACGCGTGGCAAAAGATGAAGGTCATTTAGCCACGCCTCTTGACGCCATCTTGAAAGAATTTTTCAGAACGCAGAAACAATACCTGCAGCTTATTGAAGAATTTGCGGAGGCACAGGAAGAAAAAATTTCTTCAGAACAGGTAAATGCTTGGAACAAGGCAGTCGTTGATACCATCAATGACATCATTCTAGAATTTACCGTTCAAAATACGAAAGCAGCAGAATCCCGGTTGAACGCCCAGCAAGAAATGATTATTGAAATGAGTGCACCTGTGATTCTATTGACAAAGGAATTCGGCTTATTGCCTTTGGTCGGAGAAATCCATACATACCGGGCACAGATCATTTTTGAAAAAGTTTTAAAACAATGCCACCAAAATTCCATTGAACGGTTGTTTATTGATTTATCCGGTGTGCCGATTGTTGATACGATGGTTGCCCATCAAATCTTCCAATTGATTGAAGGGCTGAAAATTATTGGAGTTAAGACCGCTATTGCCGGCATTAGCCCTGATATTGCCCAAACTGCTATTCAGTTAGGCATCAATTTTGGTGATGTTAAAGTATTCAGTAAGCTGGAACAAGCGATGAAATTCAACAACTTGCAAGTTTCCCATAAATAAAATCGCTTTTTAAAAACGATTCTTTTGTTTCTATAATTAAGTTTAATAAAAAGCGGACGTTTCGAGATTAAAATCATCTCGAAACATCCGCTTTTTGTTGTTTGTCAGGATATCAGTTCATATATCGGTATTCCCGCAAATTATTTAAGTTGTTAATTTCTTGTATTAACTCCTCACCGATATTGGTCTCTCTGACCTTTTTTCGTTCCAATTCTTCATCGACCAGTCTCTTTACAGACAATACATCGGTTTCATTGCTTAATACTTCATCTTTTGAATTGAAAAGCTGATGGGCGACCAGCTGCATGCCGTAGGAATTGTATAGGAGTGTGTACCCTGCAATCCCCGTGGTCGATTGGTAAGCCTTCGAAAATCCGCCGTCAATAACCAGCATCTTGCCGTTTGCTTTGATTGGGTTTTCCCCGTCAATTTCTTTTACCGGCGTGTGGCCATTGATGATGCGGCCATGGTCCGGATTCAAATCAAATTCTGCGAGCATCTTTCGGCACATTTCTTCGTCTTCGCGCAAATAATAATAAGGGTTTTTTCTTTCCTTATGCGTTTCTTTTTCTTTAATAAAATAGCGTTCGAACGTGGTCATTTCCCTTTTTCCAAAAAGCGATGATTTCTCACCGGTCCATAGGTACCAGACCATATCGGTCGCAAAGTCATCCGTTTCTTCTGGACGGGCAAAGGAATATCGGAGATAGTGCTCAAAGACATCCAGCAGCTCACGTCCTGCATATTCTTTGCCTTCGATTTCCATTTTTTCCATATCGCCGTTTTCATCCAGTGGAATACAGCCGTGTATCAGCAAGTTGCCATTGTACTTCAAATAAAGGCTGCCTTTTTTCATGATGAAATTCATATGCCTCGCCAGCTTTTCCGAATGCTGGAAAGAGAACAGCAATTTATCCATTACTTGCTGTTCTTCTTCCAACAGTTCATCCGGCTGCTCTGGATTGATCGTCGCAAAACAAGTGTTTTCCAGTCTATAGTTTATGCCATAAAGGGTGGCTTCGTTTTTGCCATAATTGACTTTCTCAAGCAAGAGCCGGTCCGTCATGTCAAAACAAGGCCGCCGTTTGATGATCGGGCTTTCCAGTTTGAATTGAATGATTGAAATGGCCTGATGGATTTTGGTGATTTGCATCTGTTCTTGCTCTGTAAGTTGTTCTCCAGAAATCCGTTTTGGATGAAAAGCAGGGTTGTCGTCATAGTATTTCTCTGCCAGGTTCAGCAGCGGCCGCAGATTGATGCCATACACATCTTCAATGATATCCAGGTTGTTGTATCGCGCACAGATCCGGATGATATTCGCCAGGCAAACCTTTGATCCGGCAAAAGCGCCTAACCACAAGACATCGTGATTCCCCCATTGAATATCAACTGAATGATAATCGATGAGCGTATCGACGATTTTATGCGGATCGGGCCCACGGTCATAAATATCGCCCACAACGTGGAGATGGTCGACAACCAAACGCTGCGTGGTATAAGCCAGACCGATAATCAGTTTATCGGCTTGGCCGAGTGCAATGATTTGCTCGACCATTTTTGCATAATACTCTTTCTTGTTTTTGAACTCATCTGTCTTGTACAGCAGCTCTTCAATGATGTACACAAATTGTTTCGGCAAAGCTTTGCGCAGCTTCGAACGGGTGTATTTCGAAGACGCATAAGCAACCAGCTTCAACATGCACTCGATCATTTCTATGTACCAGTCATGCAATTCCTGTTTGGTACTGAAATGGCTTTTGATCAGTTTGATTTTCTCTTCGGGATAATAGACCAATGTCGCAAACCCGTTCAATTCTTTTTCATCCAACACATCTTCAAAAAGGTCTCTGATTTTCACTTTTACATTCCCTGAACCATTCCGCAGCACATGCTGAAAAGCTTGGTACTCGCCGTGCAAATCACTCACAAAATGTTCCGTGCCTTTAGGCAGATCCAGAATGGCTTCAAGATTGATGATTTCAGTGGCCACTTTTTCTTCACTGTCGTATTTTTGAGCCAGCAAATCCAGGTATTTTAAATTTTTCATGATGCACCCCTCCAAATCTCAATAGTCATTCTTCAGTTAATCCAGTCGTACTTCCATTATAAAGGAAATCCGTCGAACATTTCTCTTTTAATTGAAAAAGCTGTCTATTCTGATGCAATTCTTTTAATTTACTGTCATATCACGGCCTGTTCTTGTCCCATCAATTTTGTTTTTCGGCTAAGCACTTCGAAAAATCAACAACTTAATAACTGACATTTGAAACAATTGACCTTTAAAATCTTTTATGCAATATTAGACTAACGACCGTTAGGAAGGTGAAAAAATGAAAGACGAAATATTGCATACTGCTCTCAGCTATTTTGCGAACGAAGGCTATGAAGGAGCTTCTCTTGGAAAAATAGCGGAAGCCGTGGGCATTAAGAAACCTTCAATTTACGCTCATTATTCCGGCAAGGACGATTTGTTCTTTTCTGCAATGGAATATGCATTGAAAAGCGAAAGGCGCCATTTGGCCACTTATTTCACTGACATGAAAAATGAGCCGCTGGAGGTTTTATTACTTGGCTATTTCGAGTGGTTTATCAAGGATTTGGAAGGCAATGAGCATATGAAGTTTATCCTCAGAACCATGTACTTCCCACCCGCTCGGCTTGAGAAAGAAATAGCTGAAGTGATCAATCCCTTGTTCGATCAGATGCATCGGCATTTAACACGGGTTTTTAGAGAACGCGAACGCCGGGAAAAAATCCTCTATTCCGATGATTTTTCCAGCTGCTCCCTGGCATTTATCACGGTCATCGAAGGAACGATCACGGAGTTGGTTTATAGCGGCACGGCCGCGTACCGGAAACGCTTTGAAGCGGTGTGGCCGATTTTTTGGCGCGGCTTGGTTAAATAGTAAAGCTTTATAAAGGTTGATTGGCATTAATAATGAAGAAAATTGCAAACGAGGTTCATATATGAAGAACTACAAATTGGTTTTATCGATCTTGCTGTTAAATTTATTTATCGCTTTTCTGGGAATTGGGTTAGTCATCCCGGTAACCCCAACGATTATGAACGAATTGAATATCTCGGGAACAGTGGTCGGCTATATGGTCTCGGCATTTGCGCTGGCACAACTGATTGTCTCTCCGCTGGCCGGACGGGCAGTTGACAAATACGGCCGAAAACCTTTAATCATTCTGGGGCTATTTGTCTTTAGTGTTTCTGAGCTGTTATTCGGGCTTGGACAAACGGTTGAAGTGCTGTTCATTTCGCGTGTTTTAGGAGGCGTCAGTGCCGCTTTTATCATGCCGGCTGTTACTGCCTACATTGCGGACATCACGACGCTCAAAACACGGCCGAAAGCGCTCGGCTATATGTCTGCAGCTATTTCGACCGGTTTTATCATCGGGCCTGGCATTGGCGGTTTCCTGGCAGAAATCGGCACGCGGCTTCCCTTCTTTTTTGCGGCAGGCTTCGGGCTGTTTGCGATGCTGTTATCGCTCCTGCTATTGAAAGAACCGGAACGCCAAAACGAGGTACAGCATTTATATGGAGAACAGAAAACCGGATTTGGACGTATTTTGTCTCCGCTTTATTTTGTCGCGTTTATGGTGATCTTAATTTCTTCTTTCGGCCTCGCTTCTTTTGAATCGTTTTTTGCTTTGTTTGTGGACCATAAATTCGGCTTTTCACCACAGGATATCGCGATTGTCATTTCCCTTGGAGCCGTTGTAGGCGTCATTGTACAAGTCGGCTTTTTTGACCGTTTCACGCGCTGGTGGGGTGAAATCCGGCTGATCCGCTACAGCTTGATCGTTTCCACGCTGCTTGTCCTTTTGTTAACTTATGTGACGAGTTACTGGGCCATCTTATTGGTAACGATGGTGGTCTTTGTTGGATTCGACTTGATGCGGCCGGCAGTGACCACTTATCTTTCAAGGATTGCCGGTAATGAACAAGGATTTGTCGGCGGAATGAATTCGATGTTTACGAGCATCGGCAACATTATCGGGCCAATTGCCGGAGGCATTCTGTTTGATATCGACCTTAACTACCCTTTCTATTTTGCGACTGTCGTACTGGCAATCGGCATCGCTTTAACGTATTTCTGGAAAACACCTAAACAAGCAATTCCAAGAGCAGGGGATTAACTTCCCTGCTCTTTTTTATCCGGCTTTCCCAAGACCCTTAGCTTGAAAAAAGCAGCGTTGGACTCGGTGCCAGTGTTTATTAGCTGCCTTGATAATATCCTAGCACTTCAGCTTGAACTTCAGAAACAGTCAACCTATGCTGACTGCCTCGAAACCAATCGTCTCCAGCAACAAAGATTTCGTCTTCAGCCAACTGGAATTCTCTTGTAGTTTGTGAAAAAATTTCCTTCATCGAATCAATATTTTGAGTTGCTCCATTTTCTATCAGTACCTTATTGTATTCAGCGTTTGAGCTTATACCTACTCGATGTGCACGGCCATAAAAAGTGTCCAATTTCCGGCCGTTGATATAGATTTGGCCATCGATGATTTCTACCGTTTCCCCCGGCAAACCAATCACTCTCCCCACAGTTCGCTGCATCCCATTAAAAAATTCCGCTTCATAGACGATGACATCTCCTCTGGCAATCTCTTTTTCCGTGTAGGGTTGAGGGTCAATCAATAATGGATATTCTGTATAATCATGATTTCCTCTGTCCATTGAATCGTATTTAAAGTCGAATACTTCTAGTGGTTCTTCATACTCTGTAAATAGCTGAATAATCGCCTCCGTTCCAGCGTCTGTAAGAACCGGATTTTCCTGTGTGGAGGTGGAAGGAACCGAAATATTTTCGTTCAAAGCGAGCAAGGAGAACAACGTTCCAACTGCCATGAGCAACACCAACATAGCCGCATATTTGAATGGTCCGATCCCTTTTCCACCAGATGCCTTATCCTCTTTTTTCATCTTCATTAAAAATTTTCTTTTTATTGGTTCCTTGAAGAGAGGGTAATTCCCGATAAACTTGTCCAATTTTTGTTTAAATTTGTTCATCTTGTAATCCTCACATTCTCTTGGGCCGACCTTATCTCTCAATAGCTTTTTTGCTCTTCTAATTCTGGTTTTGATGGTATTTTCAAAGCAGTTTAGGAGATTGATGTTTTTTTGGTGGTACTTGGCATTTATGGATGGTAGGTTTGGAAAGGTAGGTTTTTAAGGAAGATCGGTGTTCAGACTGGCTGGATTTCTGGTGAAAACTGACGAAAACTTCCTCCATGACTCTCCGTGATGTTTTTCATCTGTTCATCATTGGATGTCTTGGTCTCAAAACCTCTCTGCACCGACTTAACACCCGTCCTTTCCGGAACACCCCATAGACGGCAAATGAATCAAATTAGGTTCAATCATTAAAAATCCCCAACCAAAGAGAAGACGGTGTCCAGGCCGACATCAGCCTTCCCTCAAGTTCTTGTCGCTTCTTTCATAGTTCTGTTATTAAAACTATCCAGCAATACGTAACCAAAAACCAGTCCAGCAACTGTCGGTACAGTCGTTCCGCCTATTAAGATGATTTCCGGAATGGCAATCCATCCTATTATGAACGGCATGAAAGGCAAAAAAGACATCAATACCAGAAAAAGTGATGGCAAACCAATTGCAGCAAAAATGGGCCAGTCGAACTTTCGAGACTTGTTCTCTTTCGCTTCAAGAAGAAATTTCGGAGTACGCAGCAGCAACCCCAATGCTACAGGGAAAAGTGCAATAAACACTCTCAGCGCAGCTGGCTCAAATGTTTGTTGCGCCATCTCATTCAACTGCTCTTGAAGCTGCATGCCAAAATACAATACAAATCCCAGAACTATTGTCCAGGCGAAATAATATAGAAATCGTTTCAAAACCATCTCCTCCTTCATAGGGATTGCACGGGAACTATTCATTGTATGCTTATATACGATGGGAAAAGAAAGATGGTTTCATTAACTTGAAATAATTTCCTGTTAGCTTGTTTAAAAGTCGTTTGCAATCAAAAAAGAAAGAAGAAGCGCTTTTTTAAGCACTTCTCCTCCCTGCTGATCGAGTAATTTTAATTGTTTGCCGTTACTGGCACACGTGTATATTGTTTTCCAGGATGGACAGGCGATAAATGAGCGCCTTCTCCAAATAAAGCATCACGCAAAGAATTTCCTTCGTATTCTTTTTGCACAAGTCCCCGCTCTTGAAGAATCGGCACAACGAGTTCAATGAAATCTTCAAAAGTTCCAGGTGTGATAGCGTAAGCGATATTGAAGCCATCGATGCCTGTTTCATTTACCCATTTTTCAAGCGTATCGGCAACCTGCTCTGGAGATCCGACAGTGAATGGCCCAAGTCCGCCAATGCCGACATATTCTTTAATGTCATTGACCGTCGGTTTTCTGCCCGGCAGGATTTTGGTGAAGTTTTCCAAAGCGGACTGAATGGCATCATTTTCAATGTATTCAAGCGGCTGATCCGGTGCATAGCCGGACAAATCAATGCCGGTCCAACCTCCGAACAAGGCGAGAGCCCCTTCATGGCTGATATGCTTCTTATAGTCATTGTATTTTTCAATCGCTTCTTCTTCAGTTTTGCCGACAATCGGCGTCAGCAAAGCAAGAATCTTCACATCATCTTTCTTCCGCCCGGAACTCTCAACTTCCGCATGTATTTTATCTACCGTTTTTTTGGCCAGTTCAATATTCGGCGGACCGATGAAGACACATTCAGCATGTTTTCCGGCAAAAGCCACACCTTTTTTAGAAGCGCCAGCCTGGTAAAGGACAGGTGTCCGCTGTCTGGAAGGTTCCGTTAAATGGGCACCGGGCACTTTATAATATTTCCCTTCATGCTGGATATCATGCACTTTTTCAGGATCTGTATAAATGCCATTCACTTTATCCAGCAGCACGGCATCTTCTTCCCAACTGGATTCCCATAATTTATAGCACACTTCCAAATACTCCTCGGCAATGTCATACCGCTCGTCATGCTTGATCTGGTCGTCTAACCCGATATTGACAGCCGCGCTCTTGAGATAAGAAGTCACAATGTTCCAGCCGATGCGGCCTTTTGTTAAATGATCCAGCGTAGAAATCCGGCGGGCAAAAGTGTATGGATGTTCATGGGTAACGGAAGCTGTGACACCGAACCCCAAATGTTTCGTGACTGCTGACATAAGCGGCACGACCAGCAGCGGATCGTTGACAGGAGACTGCGCCCCTTGCCGGACGGCGGCATCTCTGGAGCCATTATAGACATCATATGTACCGAGGACATCCGCGATAAAGATGGCATCGAACTTTCCTTTTTCCAATAGCTTCGCCAATTCGATCCAATACTCGCTGTCTTTGTATTTATGCGATTGATCTTCGGGGTGCGTCCAGAGCCCAGGTGATTGGTGGCCTGCACAGTTCATATCAAATGCATTTAAATAAATCCGTTTGTTTGTCATAAAAATCCGCTCCTTTGTGTGCACCGTTTTTGGTGTTTCAACTAACCTTTTTAACACAATGATTGATTTGAGGATTTACTATTGCCTTTTCTTTATATACTTGCCGTATTTAAATTTGAGGACAATGAACAAAATAAAAAACCTCCTTTTCTCGATAAAAGAGAAAAGAAGGCTGTATATGTACACAATCCCGCTCTTATCTCCCAAGAATAAAATTCTTGCTGGATTTAGCACCTTTCTGACAAATGTCAGAGGTTGCTGAAGCGTCAACGGGCCAGTCCCTCGGCTTCTCTGGATAAGATTATTAAATTAAAAATAATCATAATATTAAATCAATGGAAAGTCAACGTAATTTGTGAAAATTTTATTTATCCTATAAGTCTTATTGTTTAACTTGGATTAATTGTATGAAGAAGAACTTTATTTTGATGGTAGCTCCATGAAATTCCTTTGCACTTCAAAAAAACAACTGATGCTTTTTTTTGATTCTTGGTTACTGCCATCAAATAATGTCCTCTGCTTTCTAGCGTTCTTCTCTAGTTCTCACATCTATACATTCTATTTTCTTACAAAATTTCATAGAAGTTATCGTGCATATGTTTAACTAATGGACCAGATAGGGAAAGACACTAGAATAACGATAATAAAGAAAGAGGTTTGATAATATGCCAAGAATCGCAGTAGAACATCCGTTTACAGACATCCAACTCGCATTAGGGAAAAGAGGATATCAGGCAGACATGCTTGACCAGAAAGAAAAAGCAGCCAAATACGATGTCCTGGTCGTCCGCAATTCTGAAAGCTACGACCACCTTCGCTTCAAGGGCTCCTTAGTGGAAGTAAGCGGAAGCACGGTTAACGAAATTGTTGACGAAGTGGAAGAACGTTTGCAGCGCGCTGGGAAAATCCCAGGCCAGCCGGATGCAGCGAAAAGTGAATCCGGCAGCGGGTTTTTCGCAGGCCTCTTAAGCGGAGCAGCGATCGGCTCGGTAGTGGCCCTTCTTTTAGCACCGAAAAGCGGCAAAGAACTCCAAGTTACCGTCAAAGAAAAATTAGCCAGCAGCAATTCGAGCGGTGATGGAAGCGGAAAATTGAGCCAAGTGAAAGAAAAAGCAACTGACTTGGCCAACCAGGCTAAAGAAAAAGCCACGGAAGCCACGACTCAAGTGAAAGAGAAAGTTTCCAGCTCGTCTAAAGACCCGCAAGGCACTGAAACTTCAAGAGATTCTTCATCATTGAATTAAAATAACGAGGATAAAAAAAGCCGAAGCGCCCACTTCCCAGTGGATTCTTCGGCTTTTTATATATGGCAGCTTGCCTGCTTGATCCTGCATCAAACAAAACTTTTGTCAGAAGCAATCGTTCGGTTGCGGGGATGTTCCGAAAGAATAGAAGAGACTAGTTTCTTTACAATAGGTTGCTGTGAAGAAAAAATTTCATTTTTGTCTTGGCTGGTTGCGATCAACCTGCCTTTTTCCATGACTGCTAAAGCATCCGAAATGGAATAGGCAGCTCTGATATCATGGGTGATAAATAGATAAGAAAGGCCATAGACCGATTTCAATTCCTTTAACAAGTTCAGGATATTTGTTTGGTTCACCATATCGAGACTGCTGACGGATTCATCCAGGACCATCAATTTCGGCTTTAAAGCGATCGCTCTGGCAATATTGATCCGCTGCAATTGCCCTCCGCTGAACTGCCGGGGGTATTTTTTCATATCTTCCGCATCCAGCCCTACCATATCCAATAAATGCGCAATCGTCCGTTTCATCTCGGATGCCGACAGCCTTTCGTAATTTTCCAAGGGCTCCCCGATAATCTTTTCCGCCGTCATGCGCGGATTCACCGATGAATAACTATCCTGAAAGACCACTTGAAGATTTCTTCTGAGACGTTTTCGGGTAATGGAATCCATTGTATAAATGTCTTGGCCTTGGAAAATGACTTTGCCTTCTTCCGGCTTCTCCATCCCCAGAATGACTTTGCCTAACGTGCTCTTGCCTGCCCCACTTGTTCCAAGAAGCCCCAAACACGTCCCTTCTTCGATAGTAAGAGACACATCGGAAAGAACCGGTGATTCTCTTTCCTTGCGCCAAAAAGAACGGTTCGGGCCGTAGGCATGTGTAACGCTTTTGACTTCCAGTAAACTCATAGACTCCCGCCTTTCCGCTCGTTGCCTGCCGATTCTAGATAACCAGTTTTTTCATCTGTTCGTTTATTGGCAAAACAGGTCTGGCTTGGAGCAGTCTTTTTGTATAGACATGCTGAGGGTGATCGAATAGTTGGAAGACATCTGCTTTTTCCACAATCCGTCCCTTTTGCATCACGGCCACTTCGTCGGCCAGTTCCGAAATTACCCCTAAGTCATGTGAAATCAGCAAGATTGAAGTGCCGCATTCCGTCCGGAGCCGATCCAGTTCCTTAAGCACTTGCATCTGGGTGGTCACATCAAGGGCTGTTGTCGGCTCGTCGGCAATCACGACAGATGGGCGCAGGCACATCGAAATTGCGATCATGACGCGCTGGAGCATCCCGCCGCTCAGCTGAAAAGGATATTTCCGCATAATCTTGGCCGGTTCTTGCAGATTCATCGCTTCCAGAGAAGAAACCGCCAATTCGTTTGCCTGTTTCTTGGTCAGGACCGTATGGCTCCGGATGGTTTCAACAAATTGGTTGCCGATGGTGAATACAGGCGTAAAAGCGTTCATCGGATTTTGCATGATGTATCCGATCTCTTTTCCAAGAACGCTCCGCATCTCTTTCGGCTTTAGTCCATTGAGTTCACGGCCATTCAATTGGATGCTGCCTTCTACTTGTGATGTTTTCAGATTTAACAACTGGAGCAGCGCCATGCAAGTGATTGATTTCCCGCTCCCGCTTTCTCCGATAAGGCCCAGCACTTTCCCGGGTTTCATGTCCAATTGGAGATTGTGAACCAGAGAAAGCATGCCTTGCTCCGATTTTACAGCGACATTCAAGTCGCTCACCTGCAAAACATTGCGATGTTTTTCCATCAGCCACATTCCTTTTCAATAATGTTTTTTCACGCCAAACCGTTCCGATAATGACTCGCCCAGCACATTAAATGAAATGACAACAAACAAAATCATCAAGCCCGGATAAAGCATCAATTCAGGCTGGCTTCGTATAAAGCCTTTTCCTTCATGGATCATAGCGCCCCACTCAGGAGTCGGAGGCTGGATGCCCAGGCCAAGGAACGAAAGCGCTGAGATGTCCATGATTGCCCATCCCATTTCAAGCGTTCCCATAACCAGAATTGGAGGCAGCACATTTGGAATCATATGCCGCCGGATGATTTTCCCCGTCGTAGACCCGCTGATCCGTGCTGCCAGTATGAAATTCTGCTGTTTCATGCCGACGATCATATTGCGGATCATTCTGGCATAATAGACCCACTGGACCATCATCAATGCTAAAACCACTTGCCATAACCCGGGTCCAAGCAAACCGACGATTCCAAGAACAAGGACTAGATTTGGAAACGCCATGACGCCTTCGCAAAACCTCATCAGGATGCTATCGACCAAGCCGCCTCTGTAACCGGCAACCGTTCCGACCAGCAGCCCGAATCCCAAGGAAGCAATAAAAATCAGCGATGCAAAACCTAAGGAGACACGTGAACCATAGAGAAGGCGCGACAAATTGCAGCGGCCAAGATGATCGGTGCCTAATGGATAATCCAGTGAAGGAGGAATCAGTTTGAGTGCCAAATTCACTTGTATGGGATCATGCGGCGAAATCCACGGCGCCAAAATAGCGGCAAGGAAAAAGGCCAATAAAATGACAGAGCATAGGATGATGGCCGGCTGTTTTTTTGCGGCAATTCGAATGCTTGAAATCAAGATGGGATCCTCCCCTTCATCGAAATGCGCGGGTCCATGTACAATTGCACAATATCCACGATAAGGTTGCACAGGATAAATAGGCAAGCGGCCATAACCACATAGCATTGTATAACGGGGATGTCGCGGTTAAAAATCGCTTCTACAAAAAACCGGCCAAAGCCTGGCCAGGAAAAAACTTGCTCAACAATGATTGTACCCGTCAGCAGTTTCCCTAAATTCATGCCAAGACCTGTCATCATAGGCAAAATGGCAATTTTCAATACGTGTTTCACCATAATGGCTCTTTCTTTGATTCCTCGTGTCCTTGCATATAATACATAAACCTGTTCCAGTTCTTCCAACACACTCGCCCGGAGCAGGCGGGTATAGATCGCAATTAATGCCAGCGACAATGTCATGCTCGGCAGTACAAAATGCTGCCAGGATCCTCTCCCTTCTACCGGAAACAAATCCAATTTGACAGAGAAGAAAAAGATCAGCAGATAGCCTAGCCAAAATTGCGGAATGGATGCGCCTAAAAAAGAAAGCAGCCTGCTAAAATGATCAATCAGGCTGTTTTTGTATAGGGCTGACAAGAATCCGAGCGGAATGCTGATAGCAATGGCGAGTAGAATGCTGCAGACGGCAAGTTGTAGCGTTGCGGGCATTCTTGCTGCCACTTCCTGCCAGACAGGTGTGTTGGTTACAAAAGAGTTGCCAAAATCGAGTTGAGCAATCTCTTTAACCGTATGGAAATATTGCATCAATAATGGCTGATCCAAGCCGAACTCCTGTCTTTTCTCAGCCAGAACCTCCTCGGTCGGATGGATATGGGCTGCCGCTAAATAAGCTTCCGCCGGGTCGACCGGCGAGAGGCGTATAAGGGAAAACATCAGGAAAATCGCAAAAAGAATAATGGGAATGGCAGCAAGGAGCCGTTTTGAAATATAGGTTGCCATGACTTGTCCTCCATGTGATTTACTGGCTCATTTCAATTTTGTTGAAAGGATGTTCATCCCGGTTTGCCGGGAAATTGAACTGTTTCACATCATCCTGGTAAATGACGGTCTTTTTAATATAGGAAATCGGCACGAAAACCGACTGTTCCTGCAAAGTCCCTAAAATGGACCTGTAAAGTTGTTGGCGCTTCTTCTCATCCGTAGACGCAAGGGCTTCTCTGATTTGTAGATCCAATTCTGCTTTCATCTGCAGGCGGGAATGGGCTTCTGAAACTCCCCATCCTTTTTCTGCCACAACATTGATAAACGAATGCGGATCATAAGGCGCTCCGTAGTTGTACCAAAAATCAACATCAAAGTCGCCAGCTTTCCGCCGCTCAATTTGGCTGGTCAATTCCAGACCCGTAATGTTCAGCTTGACTCCGATTGCGGACCATTCAGCCTGAAGGGTTTCTGCCATCGCTTTTTGAATGGGATCAGTTTTGTCATAGATCAGTTCAAGCTCAAGCGGCTGCCCGTCTTTTTCACGGACCGCTTTTCCAGAAGGCAGCTTCCATCCCGCTTCTTCAAGATAGGCAGCAGCTTTTTCCGCATCATATTCGAAGGGTTCCACTTCAATATCGGTATATGGGAAATTTTTAGATAAGATGCTGTCGGCTTTCTCTTCCAGCCCCAATGTGATGCCTTCAACCATCGCCTGTTTGTTGAAGCCGTGCTGCAGCGCTTTACGCACCCGCAAATCAGCCAATTTTTCATTTGTTGTATTTAACAGCAAGCTTCTTGTTCCGACTGGTTCTGAAAGTTCTGTGTGATAGTCACCGGCTTCTTTTAACTGATTAAAGGAATCCATACTGATTACGCCTTCCCCGTATATCAAATCGAGATCCCCTTTTTCAAAAGCCATGACCCGCGTTTCAGCATCCGGTATTATCTTTATCGTAACTTTTTCCAGTTTGGGACTCTCACCCCAATAATCCGGATTGCGGGTGAAAACGGCATACTCGTCTTTTTTATAATCTGAAAGCATCCAGGGGCCTGTACCTACAGGCTTAGCGATGCCTTTGGACGTGTCTCCATCCTCGGGAAATCCGGATTCCGCCAAGAAGCGGACAGGACGTACTACAGCCAGGTCCTGAAGTGCCGGGTAATAAGGTTCCTTTAAAACCATTTTAAATGTCAGTTCATCAACTGCCTCTGTTTTTTCCAAAACATTGATTACGCCAAGCCAACTATGGGAATTTGCGTTTTTCATGACAGCGTCAAAGTTCTTTTTAACGGCGGCCGCATTAAGCGGCGTTCCATCGGTAAACTTCACGTTTTCACGCAGCTTAAACGTATACTCGAGGCCATTGTCTGAAATCGACCAGGACTCTGCCAAATGAGGCTGGATCTCCCCCCCTTCCTTATAGCTGACCAACGGCTCAAAAATCATCGATTGAGCTATCAATTGTGAAGGGTTATAGACATGTGGATTCATAGAACCGATGTCTCTTGGCCAAGATAAGGTGATTGAATTTGCTTCTTTCGCTGTTCCTTCCGATGAAGATCCAGTTTCACTATTGGCACATCCCATTAACATAATGGAAATAATTAGGATGACTGCTATAAATAAAGTCCGCCGAGCTTTAAGTTTATACATGTTCATTTAATTCCTCTCTGACTAAATCTATTGATAATGATTCTCAATATCACTATTGCAACTATAATTATCTAAGACCTCTTTGTCAACATAATTTCAAAATAAAAAAGTAAATGTCATTAGTAATTTTTGTTTCTTATGAATTTATTTTGATTGTTTTTTAATAAAAAAATATAAAATCATGCAATATATTGGGTATAAAGATTATCAATAATTCTTTTTAGAATACTTATAAATATTATTAAAAGAATAATATTTGCGGAAATAGACAGGTCATCGTTGAAGTTAAGTGATACAAAAAAGCACAGTTAAAAGGAGACAGCTGCCGACTGTCTCCTTTTGTATATATTTTTGATTCTTAGACGAAACGCGACAAGCGGCTACACCGGTAGATGTTGCATCATCAAGAAGTTCTTCCCGTTTCAATCATAGAAGGTCCATCGTCATGGTACAGGCCAAAAAATTTATTTTCTGTTCCGTTTCCGTTTTGCCGATGGATTGTCTTTTTTCGATGCATTCATTCCTGGAAACGAATGGAAAATTGTGACCTCATGTTCATAAGCAACTGCACCACATTACTTTATAGGAATCTGGAATATAAAAAATAAAAAGATATCCTGTTACACCGATTTATCAATACATCCAATTAATCTCTCTTCAATATCCACTGCGATTTTCTTGATCGACTCGTTCTGTATCATTTCAATCAATGCACTCGGTTTGGGCATCCCGATTTTTGTTGTATCGTCTTCAGCATATACGACAATTTTGCAAGGGAGAAAATAGCCGACCAGCAGATCTTCAGACAGCACCCGATTCGCTTCCTGCGGATTGCAAACTTCCAGTATAGTAAATGGTGTGTCAAAGTCCGTTCCTTTTTCCTGAAGTTTTGCAGTCAGATCGAAATTCCACAAAATGCCGAACTGTTCTTCCTTTAAATTCTCCTCAAGTGCACGCACAGCTTCATCCTTACTTTTAGAAGTTTCTACAGTGTAATTAAACATGATGTTACTCCTCTCTTTTTAAAACAGAATCCTTCTTTTGAAAAATTGCCTTTATTAACTCGACTAAAATATCACATTCCAGGAATAGGCAAATGGAGATGTGCTGTAATGTTTTAAAGTTAAGCGAGCGATGATACACTTGTTGTTTAGGACTAATTCCCACTGAAAGATAAAGCGAAAATGGGTATTGTCCTTAATATGGCTTTATTGAGCTGGAAACAGGAAAGATTTAACGTTCTTCATACTTTATAATGAGAGCAATGAACAATTAAAACCGGAAAGCAGGTACTTGGATGAAATTTTGGAAATACATCGAACTCGATGATCGAATTAGTCATGGACTCACTGAAAACGGACTGCCTTTTTGGGAAAAGGAAATCCACGGCTGGAACGATAACGATACTTACTCGGATTTAACAAATCTCGTTATTATACGAGCGATTGAATTAAACTCCGATTCAGAAATTGAAATGACCGCCGACTACACCCGTGAAGATTTAAAACAAGATTTGATGATCGACAAACTCGTGGATGAAGCAAAATCAGACTTGCAAACAGCAGCATCTGACTTCCGGCAGTCAAATTAGCCGATTTTCATTTGTTGAAACTAAAAGCAGTCTAAAAGAAAAAAGCGGAAAGGACACTTTATGGGTGCTCTTTCCGCTTTTAATTTTGTTAACTACTTTAAAAGAATACGAGAAGGAGTATCCCCACAAGGAAACAATAATAAGTGAAATACACCAATTTCCCACTCTTCATAATTCCCATAAACCACCGCAAGGCAAAGTAAGTCATAAACAGCGTGGCAACGAATGCCGCTGTATACGGAATTGCTAATGCAGCTTTATTGGGTTCATCTAAAAAATCCGTAAACCCTAGAACTACTCCGCCTAAACTTACAGGGATGTAAAGCATAAAAGAAAACCTTAAAGCCGTTTCCTGATTCAAGCCAACGGCAATAGCCGAAATGATCGTTGCTCCTGAACGGCTGATGCCTGGCGTTAGCGCAACTGCTTGCCCTAATCCGACGAGGAATGCATCTTTTCCAGTCATAGTACTTTCGTTTTTAGAACCGTTCTTATTCCGGATTAGCCAAAGGGCTATCCCGGTCACAAACAACATAAATGCAATAGTGGTCATGCTGACGCTCTCCGCTATAAAATCACTTAACAAGACCCCCAGCAACCCCGCTGGAATCGTACCAATGATGATGTAACAGACAAAACGAAAATCACTTTTGTAGGCCGAATCCTTGGTTTTTATGTATCGGATAGAGTTAACAGCCAGCCTCGCAATATCCTGTCGGTAAATATACAGAATTGCCAGCAGCGAAGCCGTATTGGTTAATATGGCAAAAGTAAAACCTTGTTCGCCTAATCCTAAGATTTCGCTTGCGATCATGACATGGCCGCTTGACGAGACTGGAATCGGTTCAGTCAACCCTTGGACTAATCCGATAACGATCATTTTGATAATTAAAATTACATCTAAATTTTCCATACATCCTCCTTAATCCCTTCACTACTTTATCGAACGAATTCAAGCAATATATGTTCCTTATTTTTCAATTTCAAATATGCATCATACCAAAAACAATAACTTTCTATAAAGATTTTCCGTTACTGCTTTGGGTCGTATTGGCCTTCAATGGAATGGTTCCTGAGAATTTTATAAAAAACATTATAATTCCTCCTAGTTAAAGCATTTAAATGAAGTGATGAATTTAAGATTGCTATATCTGGTATATTTTGTAATACTAAAAGTAGACTGAATAGTTGCAAACTAAACAATTCACAATTGGAAAACAAAGCTTTCAATTGACGCGCAACAAAAAGCAAAAGCAATAATGTAAAGACAAAATGGATTCTCAGGAGGCAGATCATGAAAAGTACAGGTATTGTCAGAAAAGTAGACGAGTTAGGTCGCATAGTTATGCCGATTGAATTAAGAAGGTCATTAGAAATAGCCGAAGCGGATGCAGTCGAGATATTCATCGAAGAAGACAAGATTATTCTGAAGAAATACGAACCTTACCGCGCATGTCTGATCACCGGTGAAGTGAAAAAAGAAAACGTGGAATACGCTCCGGGGATATTCTTAAGTCCAGAAGGCGCCGAAATATTACTTCAGCAAATCCAGACTCAAAGTAGTTAATTAAAATCGATGATTCAAGTTTCTCTCAGGCTTTTTTTAAATGGCATTAAATGCTTTTTAAAAACCTGAAAATTAGCAGGCCAATATAATGCTATGAGCCAATAGAAACATTGAACTCCTTAAAATAAAATGACAAAAAAGGTGCTTTCTCTCGGTGTTTTTAATCCGCTGGAAAGCACTTTTTACTTATATTGAAAGATTAAAGAAATTACAGTTCTGCTTTTTTTATATTTCATTCAACAGTCACCTTTTTCTAATTCTTGCTGCATTATATTTAAAAGTTGCTATTTATGAAGGAAAATTAGCATTTCCAAAGAAAGTAGTAGTTAAAGCAATTGCCCTGATGGCGAGACAACTTAATCTGCGCTTTTAAATTTCAGAAAGCGATAAGGGGTTCAACGAAATGGACACAATATCATTATTAAATTTTAGCTTAATCGCATTCGTCAGTTTTGGAGCTTTAAGTTTAATTTACATCATAAAACTTTGTGTGTTCTTATACAAAGCGGAAGAACAAGAAATGGTATCTAAAGAGGAATGGATGAAGATGCAGACGGTGCCGCTCATCATTTATGCTGCTTTTATCTTTTTCGGCGTGCTAAGCATGATTTTGATCGGACAATGATGGCTTCTTTTGAACAGCATTTTATCTTCCCTTGTTTTTCAATTCGGATAGTCGGGCTGAAACAGAAAAACCCCGAATGAGGAACCTTTTTAAAGTGTCCTTCATTCGGGGCCAGTGCAGCATTACGCCTGCTTCTTTATTTTCTTTTCGATTATCGCTTACTCAAACAGCTGCTTGATGCTGCTGGTCGGCATTGCGCCTTCCCCGCCGAGGATGTAGATTTCGTTTGCGGATTCCAGCTGGGTTTGGACAGTTTTAACGGTTGCCGGATTCAGCGCTTTCGGCGATGTCAGAATAAGTGGTGCCTTCTGTCTCGCTGCCATCACGGAACCTGCCAAAGCATCCGGAAAATTGGTGCCGTTCGAAAGGTACATCTTCGTAGAGTCCAATGAGCCTTTGAAGTACTCAATAACGGCACTATTCGTTTCGTATCTTGAAGAACCTGCAATGCGCACCGAATTCGGGATCCCTTTTGCCGTGGCATCGGAAATTGCACCTTTTCCGCCGATAATATAAGTCTTTTTATAGGCTTTTGACGAAAGATGTGCTTTCACTTCGGATGGCAATGCGTTCGATTTCGTCAATAAAATCGGCATCTTTTTATTTCCTGCAATCGATGCCATGGACAAGGCATCCGCAAAATTTGCACCGTTGGCAATCACAGCCTCCGTAGTGCCAGTCATTGCTTTGGCGATGTTGGCTGATGTTGCATAGCGGTTGGTGCCGCTGATTCGTTTGATTTTCGATTGTGCAATGCCGAGGTTCACGAGTTCTTTTTCCACCAGTGGACTGATTGCAGAGTTCCCGCCAACGAGAATCACTTCTTTTGCTTTCAACCGCTTCAACTCATCTTTTACTGCTGCTGGCAACGCAGCTGTTTTCGTCAATAATAGCGGCGCATCGTAATAAGCTGCGAGCGGTGCTGCACTTAAAGCATCCGGGAAATCTCCACCGGCCGCAAGTACCACTTTTTCAGAAGAAAGCCAGCCTTTTTTCGAGACATTGACGGCCGTTTCATAGCGGCTCGCTCCACTGATTCTGCTAGTCGAATTCCATTTGTCGGATAGGGCATGTATCGATTCTTCTGCATTTAATCGACCCCACCCGGAAACCAGGTCAAAGCCTGGAGCGAGTTCCTCCGGGGCATATGGATATTCTTCATCCAAATACGGATCCTCTAGTAGATAATCAGGATGATCTTCTTCTGTAAATGCGACATCATCTGCAGAAGCTGTAACAATTGTCCGGATTTGTTCCGGTGACAGGGATGGATTGAGTGATTTCAATAAGCCGGCAACTCCTGTGACGTGTGGAGCAGCCATGGACGTTCCAGACATTAATGTCATATTCCCGTTCGGGACAAGGCTTGGAATATCCGTACCAGGTGCCACCAAGTCGAGCGCTTTTCCGTAATTCGAATAATCGGATACCAGGTCCAGACGGTTTGTTGCACCAACGGAGATTGTATATTTTGATGACGCCGGATAAGCAACTTCTTCGGATCCTTCGTTTCCAGAAGAGACAATAATGGTGACGCCGCGATCATGGGCATATTTCAAGGCATACTCGATCATCCGGCTGTAGCCGCCTCCAAGGCTCATATTAATAATATCCGCTCCCTGGTCGGCCGCGTAGATGATGCCATATGCAATTTTCTCAGTATCTCCACTGCCGCCTGCATCCAGCACTTTCACCGGAAGAATTTTAGTGAACTGGTTGATGCCGGTCATGGAATAATCATTGCCTGACTCGGCCGCAATGATCCCCGCAACATGGGTTCCGTGTCCTTCATCATCAAGCGCTTCCCGATCGTCGTTGATGAAATCATAGCCTGTATCCACAACTTGATGCTGAAGATCAGCGAGAGTATAATCCACCCCTGTATCGAGAACAGCTGTTACCGTTTCCGTCATTTCTTTTTTCTGAATGAGGTCCAGCATTGGTTTGTAGCGAATATCCGCGCCCTTTATGCCGAATCCTTCTCCGGTATTCGAAAGTGACCATTGTTCAGTTTTATAAATATCCGTTGATTGCAATGTATATTCCTGGACCGGTTCAATGAATTCCACTTCCGGCATTGACTCCAGCACTTGAACGGTTTGGTTCACTTTAGACGCTGACATCCCTGCTGTTAAATCCATTACATGGAACTGGTCAAATTTCGGTGAAGACGTCTCAAATTCAGATACCGAATGGATGCCAATTGATGAAGTTTCTACCTTAGTAAGTGATGTTCCTTCTTTCAATTTAACGATTACACGATTTGAATTGGTTTCCTGTTTAACAAAATTTGTTTTCACCATTACGGATAAAACCGAACGATTTGCCAGTGAATAAATGCCGATGGCGTCTCCCGCTTGTTTAATCTCGCTTCGAAGTTTCTCAGGAGCTGCTTTCAATGACAGCTCATATAATTCGATGATGGCTTTCTGTTCAGCTGCTGTGATGACGGCCGAACTGTAGAAACCGTCTTTTGCGATCTTTCCTACAAGTCCCTCGAGCTGTTTCAGATTGCGTGAAAGGCTTTCTTTCACTGAGGCATTTGTGATTGTCTGATAGCCGATAAACGGAGCAACTTTGTAATAAAGCTTGGTCAGCTCTTTGCCGCTTTCTGTCTGGGAAAGCACGCCGCTGCGGATCGCTCTCAAGTTATCGAGTAAATCTTTTTCTGTTACACTCTTCCCGTCCAGCACAAGCTCTGCAGGACATTGCTCGTTGCTGATCATTTTAGAAGCTTTTAATTTTTTTCCTTTGAATGAAAGAGTATAGTCAATATCCGTTTTCTCTTGCGTTTCATCCGCTGGTTCTTCTGAATACGAGGAGACTTTCACGTAATAAGGCCCTTCCCAGGAAATTGGGAACTGAATGGATGCAGCTTGATCCTTGAATGAATAGTTTCTGTAGAAGTCAAATGTCTGATCGCTTGTAGCGCGCTCGGCACTTGAATACACGGAAAACGTCAATTCCTTAGTTGATTGGAGAGAAATTTCAAAATGCGAATGCTGCTCGATCTGGTCGGGCTGGACTTCTATTTTGTACCAGCGTTCCACAGCGTCTGCAGAAAACGTATCCGTCACTTCCATTTCTTCTTCTAAAACTGCAGCTTCCAGCACTTCTTCTGCTTTCGCCGTATTAACTGCAGGTAAAACGCCAAAAATTGATATGGCCATCATAAAACTAATCATCATCTTTAATGCGCGATCCATTCCATCATCCTCGTTTCAATATATTTACAATTCAATTAAAGCACACAAAGATACAGAAAAATAGTTATTTTTTACAATTATTTTCATGATAGCATTTTTGCTTGCTGACAGTAGCCTGGGCCTCTTTATAGAAGTAATAAAGCATATCAAAAGAAGAGTATTTTACATATAAAAAAGGAAGAGAGTTGCGTATTGAGCCGCATTCTTTCTTCCTTTAATAAGACAGCAGAAAATTGTTCTATGACATATTGCTTTCTCATTTATCAGCAACAGCTCTCTTTCATTGAACTGTTCATCTATATCCAACATCATATGCCGAACGCCTTGATGCTATGAATTCATTAAGAAACAGCTAATTGAAGTTCTTCTAAATCACTGGTTCAAGACTCTTGCTTCCTTCCATCGATTCACCTGTTAAACCTTCCTCAATTTGATAAACTGTAACTAAATCAGGGCTTAAATCTGCTTCCTGCATCTTACGCTTCCATACCATTTAATTGGAATCTCCATTTTTCTTGCTTGGTTTTTCATCTCCATGGACTTATAGAAACTAATTGCATCTTCATTAAATTCCTAGACGCCCAGTTCCAATGTTGCTGCTCCATAATAAGCTTAATAAGAGGAGGCGCCTTTCATGAAAAAAGACAATCCAAAAGCTTATATACCGGCACTCAAATACCACTGGCTGACCCGCTTCTATGATCCGTTAGTCGCATCCGGCTTGCAGGAAAAAAAGATGAAAATGCATTTGATCAACCAAGCTTCCATCCGCTCTGGCGAACTTATATTGGATTTGGCATGCGGCACTGGGACACTCGGCTTTTTACTTCAGCAAACCCATTCCAGCATCCAAGTGACAGGAATCGATGCTGATCCGCAAATACTAGCCATCGCTAAAGAAAAGATGAAAGAAAATCGAGCCAAAGGGATCGTCTTTAAAGAAGGTTATTCTGATAATCTTCCTTTTTCTGTTAACCAGTTTCATCATGTCTTTACAAGCCTGTTTGTTCATCATTTGACGCTTGAGAAAAAGAAGGAAACATTTGAAGAAGTTTGCCGAGTTCTCAAACCAGGGGGCCAATTTCATATCCTTGATTTTGAGAAACCGCAAAACGGATTGATGCGCGCTGCATTTCTCCCTGTCCAGTTCTTGGACGGCTTCGAAACCACTTCACCGCATGTCAGAGGCATTATTCCGGCTCTGTTAAAAGAAACCGGATTTGCGGCCATTGAAGAAACCAGACATTTCTCGACCATCCTCGGAACATTGCGGGCATATAAAGCTTATAAGCCTTGAATTATTCAATTTTATTAAGCAGTTTTTTTGATATCTTATTGTAAAGAATGCAAATAAAAAAGGGAGAAAACATGCTGATAAAGTGCATGATTTCTCCCTAGTTTACTCATGGATATATAAATAGAAGACCACTTGTTTCTTCTTCATTCTCTGCTTGAAAACTATTGGTATTGAATGAACTCCGTGAAATTAGAAAAAAAGACTTCAAGTCCAGCTTTTGAATAAACTGCCGGATCCAGATTTATTAAGTTCAAGAAATCAACCCATTCTCCTCCATCTGCTTCTCCTCGACATATTACCAGCTGGCAAGAAATTAGAAAGTCATTTTTCATCCTTTGGCCAAACATGGAAAATTGCAGAAACTCCATCTTCTAAAGCTCGATCGAAATACTCGAGTAAATCCAAACGTTCTGGGTCTCCTTCATACCGTTCCCGTTTTGCAATAAACTGCTCTTCAATCTGCAGTATCTTCCACCCTTCACTTTTGATGTACCTGGAAGCTTCAGTTAAGGCGGATGTCATATCCGCTGAATCTACCCAGCAGCTTATGAATGCTCCTTCAAACTCTTCCTTTTCCGGGTTATCAGGTCTCGGTAATGCTTCCATCATAAAATAGTAGATCGCCATGGTATCCTCCCAGTTTATTAAAGAATTTGTCCATTCTGCACTTTATACGCGCTTTCTTCTTTCCGTATTTCGTAGCCTTTTCACTCCATTAAAAGGAGTTATAACTCTGCTTCGCTTTAAATGGAGTTATTGATAGTTTATAGAATGCAATGCCCAGATGGCGCTTGTGGCATGCTCTCCCCAATGCACTTCAAAGCTAAACTTCCACTCCCATACCGCTTCGATGCCATGGCCCTGCTCATATAAAATCAGCCCTTTCTTGATGTCGCGGTAGATGTCTGTAATATCGTCGTCCAGACAACCGTTCACGGGAGTTGTATCGTGATAAGGATTGAATATTTCCTTGTAGACATTATGCTTCTGAAAAATGACTTCCGGCAAGGAAAAATCCACATCGACCGCATGCCCTTCTTCCAATTCTACTTCCGGCAACTCAAAAGCTTCAGTATAAAGCCGGGAGGCAATGCTCAGCAATGTGATCAAGGTTTCCTTTTCATCAAAAGAACTGCATGAATCGATAAATTCACAATAAGCGGCAGCGGCAATTCGAAACCCTTCCACTTCTTTGCTTTCCATTGTCTCCCTCTTCTCCCATATGTTTTGATTTCGCTCTTTAGTAAGCACATTATTCTCATTAATATTTAGTTCGCTTAAATTTCTCGTACTCCTCTTTAATGACTTACCCTGCTCTTTTCAAAACTTTCGTAATAGTACACTTAAACGGACAAAAGAAGGAAAGAAGCTATATCTACCGCTTCTTTCCTTCCAATAAGTCATGGTATGTCCTGCAGTTTTATTTTCTAAATAAGTTGTCAAAATTTAGTTGATCATAAGCTATAATAACTTTAGATATGGCTGAAAAATCGAATGATATCGAGGATAAGAATTCATTAAAAAGGCGATAGCGGTTTGGGGATTTTTTATAGTGTGATATTCGGGCTTTCAGTTTTGTTTTCAATTGCTGCTTTGTTCTACGTGTTGATTGCGCATAATTGGAAAAGTTTTTTAGCTCTAGGTATTGTGGCTTTACCAATTTCGCTGTATTTATTCTCGGAAGAGCCGCCGATCCAATATGCCGGGTTCTTCTCTGTGATTTGTTTTTTTGTTGCCACTCTTTTGTGTTTAAACAAAAAGAAAAGGAATGCCTATAAGAATTTATAAAATTTAGGAAAAAACTAAGTCTCTCATTTCTTTCCTTCCGTTAAGTCTTGATACGTAAACTCGTATCCATTCAAAATGCGATGTTAAAACCACACGGAGCAGACTAATGAATATAACTTTTTTTAGAATATTCACTTTCTCTATTTAGTTAATAACCTCATTATTGATTAAACTCGCACAGTATTATTGGTAGTGAATTAGATAGAACCATCAGAAAGATTCGTGAAAGGGTGAAAAAAATGACTAAAGCCTACGATTTCAAAGTGGCTTGGTGCAAAATCTGCGAACAAGGCTGGGTTACGATTGTAAAAGATAGCGTCACAGCCCAATACAGCGTTTTGTGTGAAGAGTGTGAAACGGAGTGGGCCCATCCGCTGCATGCTCAATGCAACATAAACCTAAAAGAGCATAACGAGCACCTGGTTGTGGACCCTTTATCAGAAGAGATTCAGAAAATAGGATGGGATGAATACATTATCCGTAAATGATAGCGTCGAACGCTTGATTTAGTGACACTCTCGAAATCTTCCTCTTAGTATTTTGCCATTAGCATACCTGCTGATATGTAAAGTTGTATCTATTCGAAATTTTATTTTTAGGGCCTTATCGAACATCCTATTGATATTTTAAAATTCGCCTACTTTTTTATCCGTCAACTGAACAACAAGAGGTGAAAAAATAGAAAGCAATATCGTAGCAATTTTAATATAATTTGTTAAGCCCCAAGCAAGTCCTTATTTTTGTAAGACAGGTACTGTTTGGTGCCGCAATTAGCACATTCTCTGAAAAATGAAGCAACCATAAATTTCTTGCTTTCCCTTTAGAGTGCAACGTGCCACTGAATAACCCCCTTTTCCCTTTTAATTTCTTCCTCCAAAATCGAAGAAGTCTAAGACGACTGCAAGTCCAATCAACGCACCAAATAGGACAATCAGTTCAACTAAGTGTCTTTTCTTCCGTTAAGTGCTGATATGTAAACTGAGATTAAAACAAGCATTGGGGCTTCATCTTTATTGTTGAAGCACTAAACTGCTTCTCATTCCCAATTCGAGCATTACTAGTACTGAATGGGTATTTTAACTAGTGGTCGATTACATCCTAGACTCCTCGTGTTAAAGTTATTTCATATTACGTACGGTTAATAACTCTGTCTGAGAAATTACATCGATTTGCGTGTCTTCTTTTGAGTAGATTACAGACGCCCCTTCTCTCGCCTGTTCTTCCCATCCATTAAATTTTAGAACGACTTGATACCCATAAGGAATTCCATTTTCTTCAGATGCCGAAGCCCAACTATAAACGCTAGCATGTCGGTTTACTTCTATTAATTCAGCTTTTTTAGGAATTGGAAAACTCGACAATTCCTCAGAAGGCTGGTAAGAGAAAAAAGTTGTATAATAAAAAATTCCGCTAGTTAGCAGTAGTAAGGCTATAAGTGGTATTGTCTTTTTTCTTTTCATTTCTTCAGTCCTTTCAAAACTGCTGCTTTTGAACAATTCACTAGTATGGATAAATGAGTCTCATGGCAATTCGGCGAATTAAAGGATGTCTGTCTCTGGAAAGACTGTACTGTGCATCCCCTTAATTTTTACAAAGGCTGATAAAAACTCGTGAAGTAAAGATCGAGGGGTTGATTTGAATAGTTTGATGTACAAATACGGTTGTGGAGGGAGAACATGAAAAAAAGGCTTCAGAAAAAAATGACTAAGGACTGGGACTGGTATGCCGTCAAGGTTTTGTATGAATGCCTCATTTCAGGAGAGGCTGCTCCAGAACTAATGATGGATGATAATCCCCCCGATGACCATAAAATGTTTGAAGAAAGCATCCTTCTCGTTAAGGCTCCTTCTATTGATCAGGCTAATGCCTTTGGTGAAAAGGAAGCTAGAAAACAGGAACATGACTACTTGAATCCCTACGGTGAAAAAGTGGAATGGAAATTCGTGGAGTTGATTCATTGTGTGTGGTTATCTGCTCCGAAAATTCAAATTGGCACAGAGGTGTATGCACGATTTTTAATTGTTCCTCCAGATATCTCCACTAAAGAAGTCATTTCACATTACTATCCTGAAACAGTCACAGAAGAACTAGTCGATAAGAATTTACTTAAAAAAATGAGGACTTTGACATCTGACCAGTCTTAAATTACTGCAATGTAAAGTGGTGATTGGAAGAGGAAAAGAGAAGTGCTGTTTGTATCCCAATTGGATGATTTCATTCTTCTATATGCAGATATAGAACTTCGTTCGCATCAGGCGTTTTCAATAACAAATGAGTGTATTTAGCCAAATATAAACCAATGGCTTCTTCTTCACCTTCGACATCAACTTTCATATCGATACCTTTTGGCAGAAATAAAATATAATCTCCAGCAATGCCTTCCCATAATTTTTGTAAAAACTCCATATCGTTTTTGCTGATCATTCGGGTGTGGGGTTTGCCAGTGTTTTTCAGATTGTAAGGAAGACCAAAATAAAACGAATCATACCACCACAGAATGGTACAACCTTCAGAACCGAAAATTCTAGTTATGTGTTCGAATAGACTACGCAGCAATTCTGTTTTTGGTTCTCCTAAAGGGAAGTTCATCAGTATGTCCAACTGAGTCTTCTTACGTATTTTAGGCTCTAATCCTATTATATCCAGCAAATCTTCCCAAGAATCCGACATAACATGCCTCCCTCATTCTTTTCTTATTTTTTGTTAATGGATTATACCTACGGCTTCAAAGTTAAAAACAAGCTTCCTGTTTACATTTACCAAAAGGAGGCTGCATAAGACGACAAACTATTTAAATTGCCAGAAGATAGTTGTAGTTCTTGCCCTTATTCAGCTTTTTAAAAAATAGAAAAGGAAATAATCATGAATTTTCAAAGAACATTATCTTCAAGCATTAATGTACCTTGGCACAAAATTTCCTCTTACTCTTTGATCCGCATGTATTTGCATCAATTTATGGATAAAGGGGATGAAGCCTATGCAAATCAGAAAATATCGTGAGGTGAATCCGCACGAAACGTACCCAGTCACCAAAAAGCAGTTGAAACATGTTTTATCCTCTGTCCAAGAAGTAACCGCTATTTATGGTTTGAGTCGGAAATTTGAATTTGACAGCAGGCAGCCTGGTAAACCTGATATCAACGGAGTGATCGTAGCCAGCGCATCCTGTCATAGAGACAAGACGATTCATTTTTATCTTTTTCCAATAAGTAAAGCAGATTATCCAGAAAAAGCGAATAATGATTTTGTACAATTTGTATTGCCGCATGTAAAAGCATGGATGGAGCAACAAGTGGCAAAACCAGAAACAGCCATTTTAGGGATTGAAGAACTGATCATTGAATGGAACGGCGAAAAGCATACATTCCATTATTCCAAGTTTTTGTAACGCAAATGGCCCTTGGCGAGCCCGAAACCGAACACCGCTTAAATGCATGGGCACGGTTGTCGGAAATGGTTTGAAATGGTATATAGGCCCATCAGAAGATGACGACTATGATGAAAAAACCGACAATCTTTTCATGACCTCGGTTGTGGGCAAGCAGCTTTCCCTATTTTTCTTACCGTTGAACCACACACTAATCAAACAGAACAACTGGAAAGGCTATTCGAAGAAAATGGCATTCCCATTCCTTGCGATGTGAAAGTGAACAAGCCAGGACATTCCTTGTTATCAAATAACACTGGAAGACTCGCATTACTCAAAACTCGTGTTAAAAGAAATATTTTGGATGGCCGCTTCCAATTAATATCTTGCATTATCCTTTCCGGATAATGCAAGATATTAATTAAAGGCTATGTCATATAATATTGTTGATTTTTCATAAAAAAAGAAAAAGACCTATTTAAAATCTTTTTCGATTTATTATTATTTATCTACCTCACCCGCAAGTTGAATAGGGCATCATTTATATACCAGTTACGTTTTATTTCCCAAAGGTCATTATCCAAAGATTCAATACTGCTAACGGTGCGCAAGTAATAAAAAAGACGGCATTTAAGGCGAGAGTAATCAGTCTAAGGTTTCCTCTTTTTCCGTATAACCCTAAAACAATCCCAATAATTGGACATCCTACAATTACCAGTAAGGCCAGTTGGAGAAAGTGATGATAGTAATAATCAGATCCACCCATTTTAAAATCGATAATTTGTGTAGTCAATGCGATAAAGAAAAAGACATACGAAAAAGTAATAAGTTTACTCATTCTTGACCTCCTATTGTAATTACCGATATGCAACATGGAAAAGGTTGAGCAGTCACTTGCCGACAGGAATAATTTTAGAAAACAAATAAACTATTGGAGGGGATTGAAATGAAAAACCCTGCATTAGACTTTAGAAATTACGCATTTGCAAAGGGGCGTGCGAGATGATTGAAAAAATGATGCAAGCCATTGACTACGGCTATTCTGAAACAGATATTTATTTGCAATTCACCAGCTTCCACCAACAAGCGGACTGTGTGAGGCTCACTTGTTCCCTTTATACAGAAGATGAAGAAGAAAAGGTAATGGATCAATGGCTAATTGAGTGCTGGAACTTTCAGGAATACCGACTGGATTCTCTAGACTCTTACGACCGAGAGGAGTTTGAGGTCACAGATGACCACCCCTATCTATGGGACTATCAAAAACCGTTTACCGAGTTGTACTTTAGAGGCGAAATGACGGATGCCAAAGCGCTCATCGGGGATTTATATTTGGAACACAATCGCCTGACCAACAGGCTGATTCCTTTTGGTCGATATTTGAACGATGAGGAAACTGGATATGGTGGTAACTTGGAATGGTTGTTGACAAGAAAGGAAGGTTTGTTTTCGACGGCGCCCGCGTTGTTAAACGAAGCTTATCATGCGCTGTTATCGCAATACGGATTTGCGACCTCTTTGCTGACGCGGAAAGCAGAACCCCCGTGTAAGGAATGCCGACTTCTTCGTTTAGGAAAGTCCTTCGTGATTGCCGAAAAGTTTGACGCCATCCGAATTGAGGCTGGAAATTGGTTTCTTTAAAGCCGTAAGGTTATCAACTAAAGTGTTTCCTATTGCTTCATTTCGTTTTTTTGCGAAATATCCCAGTAACGTTTAACAAAACCAGTATTTAAGTCGACAATTGAGGTTTTTGTACCGCTCAACTGGACGGGATGCTCTCAGAAATAGACCGTTTTCTTCACCTTGCCCTGAGGGTTTTGAAGCAACCTCGCCTTCGCCACCCCCTTTGTGAATTTCACATGGTTTAGCCAATCGATAATCGCATCGGCATCGTAATTCAGACAATGCCTTTTCCCGTCTTTATACGCCCAGTACTTTTTATTCTTCTCTTCATCAAAAATCCAATCGAAAAATTCTCGTTGGATTTTGTTAATCCTTCTTCCCACCTTAGTGGAACACGAGATGTACTGGACGTAGTCGTTGCCAAAATCAAATTTGATGATCATGTAAGGGTCTTCCTTCCCGCTGATTACTACTTTTAGTCAGCTTTGGTCCACCTAAGGAAATCTTAAATGGAAGCACGGCGCCGTTTGCCCTGAAATCAGCTGGCACCCTGCTCTTTCAGGAAACTGGCCACATCGTCGATCCCGTATTCCTCTGCATAAAAGAGGGCGGTCTGCCCCTCGTTGTCCTTTGCGTGGATATCTGCGCCTCTTTCGACGAGCAATTTGACGGTTTCCAATTGATCAGGAAAACAGCTGGCAATGATCAGAGGCGTCACTCCGCCATCCGAAAGCTCAATATCGGCCCCGTTGTCCAACAAGTATTCTACAAGCTCTTTATTTCCTTCAGCAGCCGCTTGATATAAGGGAGTCTGGCCCTCCTCATCTGTTGCATTGATGTCGGCACCGTGAGATAAAAGCAGTTGGATGATGTCCAGATGGTCTTCCTGCACCGCCCATCGGAGAGGTGTAAATCCAGAATTGTCGACTTCATTCACATCGGCTCCTTTTCTAAGCAGCTTTCGCACCTTTTCCGTTTGCCCATACGCAACAGCCCATGCGAATTCCCCGCGATATTTCTTCAGCTTTTTCAGGATGGCCCTCTTTTTCATGTGTATTCCTCCCTGCTTTCTTTTAGTTTCATTGGACACTCCCACTCAGCTGGACTACGTGGAAAAGCAACATTCTTTACCTATATATCGACCCCACTGCTTTCAAGGCACCCTAGTTCCAGCATTCTTGATTTGTAATCGTACGTTTTTTCAATGTATCTAATCATACCCTGATTCGCTTGGTTACTGACTCCCGAGACCAAGGGATTGCTGATACGATTTCATTTTGCTGATTCCAGCATGTCATAGGGCGGCATGGCGCCTTCTTCATCATGCAGCGTCACGGTCCCGAGTGCCACTTCATACGAAAGCATCCATTCCCCTTTTTCCGTCCCTTTTTGCCATGTCTCCGTAAAAATCACCAGAAAAAGGCCTTCTTCCAGTTGTTCGACCGCCGTTGTCCGTTCCACTTGGTAGCCGTCCACCTCCCCTTTCCATGTCCCAGCTTCATTCGGGGAAACGTCAGTGACTGTGCCATCATCTTGGGTGGCAGTTTCAACCGCCTCGTCCGCTGTAAGAAGTGGAAGAGATGGCGAGGTGAGAAGAAAGTACCCAAACAGCAAGAAAAAGGCAATAATCGAACCGATGAAGAACGCTTGATTCCCTTTGCCCCGCTGCCATCTGGCAAGCAGCCATTTATCGATAACGCCGTACAGGACCGCCACCACCACACCAGACAGAATGAAGACTTGGAATGGGAACAGCAGCCCGATGGCCGAACCCGCCACCCCCAGCAGCAGGACATACAGCCAATCCGCCCGTTCAAACCATTTTTGTTGGAACGATTCAATGATGATGGAAACCGCATTGCCATAGGTCAGGACAAAAAGCCCGATGTAGAAAAAGGAAGTCAACGTCATGGCGTAAAAATCGGTTCCCAAGTGATAGACGGTTTCTTCGGCGGTCTGGATATCCCATATGCTCCCTGCCATGGCAAAAAGAAAAGTGGCAAGGACCGTGGTTTTCAGTTTTCGTGCCATCCGTTCCGCTAGTGTTTCTCCCATCATGCGCCCCTTCTCGTTTTTGTCTTTCTCTATTGCTCCATGTTTATGCCATAATAGCCACATCTAAAAATACAACTGTCTTCTCTTCTCAGTTAAGGGGACAAACGAGATGCAACCCTTATTTCCCTTTTATCAAGCGGGTTATCCACTGTGAATTTCAAAGCAGAAGTAGCCGAAAGGAAGGTCTTCTTCTTTCAACTTCATTTCCATCTTTGCAATGTCAAACATCTGAAGCAGCATTTCGCTTAATGCCTTTTTATAGGCCAGTAGCGCCTTCTTATAACATTCCGTATCGTTAAATGTACACAAAGGATACAAGATGGCCCCTAATTCAAAATCTTCCAAGGCTCTCGGGGAGTCCACGGGATCGAGGCATTCTTTGATATGCCATACTTGAATTTTTTCATCCACCGATTCTCGACACTCAAGATAAAACATATATTCTTCAAACTCAACTTGCATATTGGTTTGTTCGTTTATATAAAAAGGTGTAAACCGAATGTAATCAGTCGTTGCATTTGACTCAATGATTTCATCTATTATTCCATTCAAACCTGAAATGGTAGGATAATATCTGTATCGTCCGTTGTAATAAGCCGTGTTATTGTAAATGATTTCGTTAATTTTCCCTGTGGTTCTTTTTATCATTCTAATCGCCTACTTTTCCACACCTATCCATCCCTTAGACACGAATCGAAGATGATAATAATTGGACATTGTATTGATCAACTTAATCCCCTTTGTATTCTTCATGATGATGTCGCGTACAACCGAAAAAGTAGCAAGCCGATTGGTAATAAGGTTCAAACTCCATTTCAGGAACATGTCCTGAAAGAAGAAGGTTCCATGTTTCCCTATACGCTTTCTGTTGTTGGAGATGTTCTTCAATCACTTCCTGTTTGTCAGCAATCGTCCAGTTCTCGTCAACTTCTTGATCCGTGATCTCATCAAGATCGACCGCGTTCAACGCAATTGCTTGTTTGATAATTTCCAGCGCATCTTGAAGCCGCTCCAGTTTGAACAAGGCATACACATAGCGCTTGATCCAATTCGGTTCTCTATGGTAGCTGTCCCATCCTTTTTCAAACCACTTGACCGCCAGTTCGTAATGGCCTGCTTCAAGATACAGATCTGCCACTTCTACTTCGCCTACGAACTCCTCATCTTCCTCAGAAAACGTATCAAGAACCTTGATGGCTTCTGCTTTTTCACCTAGTTCGATCAGGCATTTCACATGGCTGTATAGGGAAGTGTCGGATTCTTCCGAAGCCAGCAGGAAACAGCCTGCCGCGTCTTCTATGTTGCCTAACTGGAAACTGGCAACCGCTAGATTTTGGTAGATCGCTTTCGTCGGTTCGATGGCAAGCGCTTTCAGCAATGCTTCTTTCGCCTTAGACCATTGCCCTTGCTTTGTATAGATTTCCCCTATCAAACTGTACGGGAAATGTGAAGCAGGACGCAATTCGATGGTTTCTTCCAGCAAGACTAGGGCTTGTTCATCGTCCTCTTCTTCCGCCCATAAAAAACAGGCCAGATTATTCAGGGATTGAACATCTCTGAATTCCCGCACAGCTTCTTGGAATAACGACAACGCCTTTTCATATTCATAACTCTCATACGCTTCAATCGCTTGTTGATTTATGTTCAAAGATTTCCCCTCTTTTTCAATAAGATTCAAAGCAGAACATAAGTGTCAGTTCGGTTCCCCAAAACCGTCGTTGCTAATCGCTTCGACCACTTGTTCAAAGTCTTTGTAGCTTCTTTCACGCTGTCGCCATGAGACACAATCATTGAAGCGGGGATCGTGATTGCCGCACCTCTCTCAGAAGAATCGTTGTCATGGATTGAACCCAGACTCCCCTTTCATTAAACCCTTAGCACATATTGATGATAAAACTTCCACAACCTCGCATTCAGGGCGTTTTTTCAATGCCATCTTGCAACTGTGCATTCCCGATCTTCAATCCAGAAGCTATAAAGTTCGTTTCGGCTCATATTCACCAGCTTTATGCTTTCGTGACTCGTTTTGGGCAACTCATACTGCAACTGTCGGACATCCTGGACCAAAAAAAACGTTAAGGAATTGGCATGCTCCATTAAACATTCTTCAATGGCGGCCTGGTAATCTTGATGCGGTATTCTCAAGAAGCGGAAAGAATGATTCGCACTCAGCACCTCGGCTTGCTTGAATGCTTTCACCACTGGAAGATGCGGAATGCATACCAGCAAAGAAAAACCGTCGTTGACCAACTGGCGGGTGATTGCAGCGAAGGAAACCTCTTTCATCTCCACCAGCTGGTCAGGCGTCGTCTTCGTCTCATACGGAACTGGAAATAAAAACTCATACCGATCTTCTAAATCCGCTAACTCTCTTTTTGTATAGACCCTTTCCATAAAATCCTCCTTAGCTGCTCTTGTTTATTGCATAGTATCGTCATGCTCCCCCCAATTTGGATATGACGCCCACCACTCTTCTGCTTCCTCTAAAGATTCTTTGATCTGAAGGGCAACGTGATCTGTGTTTTCTTTATTGAACTCGAACATGTCCTTAACACCATCTCCTACCCGATGCCGATGCCAACCACGAGAAGGATCGCCAATGTAATAAACTTTCATTTTATTAGGCTGCCGAAATTCACCCGAAATATCGGTATACCCTTCTGGAGGGCACTTGGAGATTTCTACGTACAAAACACCGCCCCACATGCTGAATTGAAACATCAGCAAATCAGCACGCTCTTTTTCTTTTCTATAAAAGTGAGGAAATGAACCTTTGAATCCTTTCTCTCTCAAGAAGGGGATGACGTTTTTTTTCAATGAACTGATCATGGCATCTCTTTCTAAAGACAATTAGTCTACACCTCCGTATTCTCAAACGAAACTTCTTGGAAATTCCCAGGGAATGAGACTTCTTTGGACTTGTGTTATAGTCCTACCTTCTGACCCCTTATTGAAAGAGCTTCCTCTTGCAACTTTATTTCTGACATTCAACGATACAATAAACGTCTAAAAATCTTCAGCGTTAGTTAACATAGCCTAATCATAAGGTATTTCATTTAGCAACAAAGGCAATTCTCAAAATCCCCAATCACTTATTCGGCTCCATTCTCTTTTAGGAAATTGGCGGTTTCATCAATCCCATATTCCTGCGCATAAAAAAGGGCGGTTTGGCCATCGTTATCTTTCGCTTAGATATCCGCCCCTCTTTGGACGAGCAGTTTCACGGTTTCAAATTGATCGGAGTAGAAGTAACAGCTCGCAATGATCAAAGGCGTCACACCGTCATTCGCTGCGCTATCGATTTCGGCTCCGTGATCCAGGAGGTATGCCACAATTTCCGTATTCCCATCGGCCGCAGCTTGATAGAGAGGAGTCATGCCAGAGTCGTCTTTCGCATTGACATCGGCCCCGTGAGCCAGCAACAGTTGGATCACATCCAAATGGCCTTTCTGCACGGCCCAGCGCAAGGCGGTATAGTCTTCCCGCAAGGGATCCAATTGATCCACCGCCCAATTCCGCTCCAACAAGAGCCGGATGCTCCCCGTTTGCCCATTGGCGGCCGCGACATGGAGCAAGGAAAGTTCCCGGTAGCTTTCCGGTTCCAGGGTATCCAAGAAAAACTCCACCACTTCCACACGCCCTTCGGCCACCGCCACATCCATCGGCGTATAGAGCTGGTCGTCCTGCTTCAGCGGATCCGCCCCCCGTTCCAGGAGAAAGGCGACGGTCTCCAGCTGCCCTTCCTGCGCGGCCCAATGCAGGACCGTATAGCCCCCATCATCGCCTTGATTGATGTCAAATCCGGTGGAAAGAAGTTCGTTCAATTTCTCAAGGTCACCCTTCGCCGCATCTTGATAGATGTCATTTTCCGCCATAAGTATTCCCCCCTGTTCAATTCGAATACGCCAATCTTCTTCTGCTACAACATAGATGAATTTTAACTAAATGTGAATGTAACTTAACTGCACTTTTGTTACATTCGTTTTCCAGCAACAGCCGCTCCTCTGTTCTTCTGTTTTGCGCTGATGCCGAGGCTGATAGGTGTTTCATCTCAAATTCATTCGCTTAAACCAAAAAGTGGACAACCCGTTTTTATCTGCCATCTACTGCCAGACAACTTTTAGGAGCCATTCCCTATATTCTTCAAAACTTCTCCCTTCATTCCTCAAGATAGGGCAAACGCACATCTTCCACGTACAAGCCGTCCATCTTTCTAAGTTCCTCGATAATATCATTCGTCAGGCTTTCTCCCACAAAATACATATAGTAATCCCAGCCGAAATGGATCTCAAACTGATTTTTAGCAGCCAGTCTCCCCCAGACCTTTTCCCTGAGAATCATCTTGACCAACTCCCTGACCAAGCTGATGGGAATGGTCTTGCCTTCGCATAAGTTTAATGCGGTTTCATGTGAATGATTTTCCAGATCCAGCAGTTTCAGATGGTTGACGCTAGTTTTGTGCATGAGCAATTCAACAGCTTGGATGTATTTTTCTTCGGTCGCCAGGTATTGCTCCATCGTGAAAATTTGGCTATGATACATCTTCCCAACATCAGATATACTGGTCCATTCATCCACTAAAGTGTAGAGGCCCTTCTCATCCCTGTTTTGAGGATTGTACTTTGTGACACGTATGGATTTCATTCTCTTCCTTCCCTCCCATACTAATCCTTCTTGTTTTTCTAGTAACAAGCCGATAATGAGAAAAACGATTTCTTTACTTCTGTTATATCCTGTATTTTTTAATTCTTTATTTCATTATAGATTAGCACATCGTACAGATACTATTGGTAGATTATTGAATTTGCTGTGTTAACATTAAAAACCGTTCGTAAAAGTACACTTTCGCAAACAAAAAAAGAATGGAACTTTATACGAAGTTCCTACTCTTTCGATAACTCATTGAGGTGTAAACCAGAACTGTATAGAACGTGAATACGGAATCTAAGAAAATGTTATTATTTATAATATGCAATCAGCACGTTGTGAATTACGAAAGCCTGCGATCAAAAAATATTAAGGAGTGTTGTCATGACGAAATTTAACCCGCCTGCAATAAACAACAAGAATAGTATATATAAAGTTGAAGATATTCTAGTGTTACATGAGTTAAATAAAAGACCTACTTTTGTAAATGCTCCTTTAGAAACCTTTTCTGGTCATACACACTCGATAGACTCGTTTAAAGCGAGAAATATATTTCTTGATTTTCTTAAAGTTGTTTCAAATTTACAAGAAAATGAATTGATAAGAGAGAATCTGCCCAGAGAAATATTAAAGCATTTAACAGTTGTCGAAATGAAAGTTATTCTTAAGGCAATATCTAAGCCCGTTAAAGGTACAAAAGATGTATTAATTAATAGAATAGAGACACATGCAAGTGATGAAGATATTAGTAATCATACAGATAAGAGTTGTTTCGTTCTTACAGAACTCGGTTTAGAGGTACTGGAAAAGTATAAGAATGTCCTATGGATACATAAAAATAAAAGGGATATTTTTAGGTATCCATTATTTTACGAGAGTAAGTTTGATGAATATTATTTTATGAATCATTGGGATTTAGACCCGCCAAATACAATAATCGATTATTATGAATCAGAAAATAGCGGAATAGTAGCACGTATATATCAGATAGAAAACAATCCGGAAAAATCATTTCTTTATGGGATTAGGAAATTAACAGAAGAAATTAATTTGCAATTAGAAAAATGTAAAGAAGTTGGTTGGTTTAACACAAGTGCGGGATTAGGCGAATTTCTCTCTCTTTACGCAAGTCCGGTATTAGGCGAACCTCTGTCCCTTAAACCAATCTTCAAGGGTTTGAATATTAGTGATGAAAATTTTGAGGACATTTTAAAATATATCTACGACTTTGCAATAAAAGACCCTTCATTGGTAACCTTTAACAACTTTCATGAAATCATTACCGCTTTATTGACTAATCCTGGTCATGGACTATATAGAGAATTACTTGGAAACTTATATCAGAGTCTTAGAGAAAAATTTGGTCATGAACATTATCAAGAAGATATAAATAACTATCATCAGAAAGGCTTTGATGATGAAGAAAAAGAAGAGGAAGAAGAGGAAGAAGAGAGCTTAATGGACATATTAGATTTACTTATTGATGATGAAAATAGAAAGTTAGAAATGGTGTTTGAGCTGATAGATATTCTTGATTTAGAAGTAATAAAGGAAATTAAAGTGAAAATTGACAATAGACTTACGAATTAAATATTACCTAAAACTAGAAGGGTAGAAGTTTTTATAATATGGAGGAAAAATTAAAAGACCAGTAGCCTCTGCATTAAGGTTACTGGTCTTTTAAAACCCTATGCAAAATAAAGCTTAAAATTGATGCAAATTATCTCTTAAAGTGACAAAAAGAAGAAGATTTTCATCTTCTTCTTGAACCTGTCAAAAACCATCGTTTTTGAGAAGAGAAATTTAGAGAAATATTTCAAATTACCAGTCAAATTATTAAATTTATAATAATAAACTTAGATAACTGTAAAGGAGGAATAGTATGGATATCAGTTTACTAACGGATTTACTTAACCAATCAGAAACAGACTACTTAGATTTCAAAAAAGGATTGTATGTCAAAGCGAATTATGAGGAATTGATAAAAGATGTATTAGCAATGGCAAATGCTAAAGTAAATGGATCCCGCTATATCATATTCGGTGTAAAGGAAAAAGCTGGACAAGAGAAGGAACTGTTTGACGTTAAAGAACCAGTTGACGCAGCTACCTATCAAGAATTGATATTCGAAAACATCGAACCTCAACTGACTTGTCACTTGAATTATCTTACCTATAATAATCGTTTGTTAGCGGTACTTGAAATCGCAGAACCTAAGGCACAACCTTATCTGCTTAAAAAGAAATATGGTAATTTGCATAAAGGGCTATGCTATATTCGCCGAGGAAGCAAAAATGATTTCGCCATGCGTGCAGATTTTGATTATTTCTACAAACAAGGACAGTTCGAAATTCATATACTTGACCATTTTTTGAGTGCCACAGATGTTAAAAGTGGATGCGCAACCCTAGAGTGTTCCTTTAGAAACTGTACAGACTTTCCGATTACTATTTACAAAGGTTACTTAGAAGTATGGGATTCACAAAAAATGCGTACACAGCACCGGTTGTTTGGACATTCTCGTCATATCCCTGGTGCGGATTTCCGTTTGCCTATATCCCCTAAAGAAGAAGTAACTAACTATTTCGCATTTGGCTTTGAATCAAGTGACTGTTTACGGTTAGAAATGGATGAATACGGTCATTCTGATTTAGATCTAAATTTCAGATTGTATTTGATCGATACATTAGGGAATGAATATCTAGGGACAGCAGATAATGGGATGGTGTTTGCTAAAGGTGACTTCTTATGGAAGGTTAAAGCGAGGAAATAGTAAAAGTTATAATATAGTAGAAACTCAAAAAAGGAGATTTCAAAGTTATTAATGTTTCTTATCTTGATGTTTTTTTAGAACTTTTGCTGCCGCACTCTTTTGTTTAGGCGATGAAGATTTACTGCCTAAGGTTGCTCCTGCCTTACCCACTTTTCCACCGGAATGAGTTGCCATGTGTTTTTCCCCCTTTCTTTATTTGTCTAGAAATAGTCTATGGAACGTGAATTCCACCTATTCATTACAGAGAGAAAGGATTAATATAATGTAAGAGAAACTTTTTCTTTAACCCCTTAAGATGTTCCAGCATCTAAGGGGATTTTTTTTACTTTCATAATGCATTTTATTAAATTAAAAATATTTTCCTTTTATTTCTCTCTCTGTAATTTAATTATACATTTAAATCAATATTTGTACAATATATAGTTTTTTTATTTTTATATAACACAATATATAGATTTTTTTATATTTAATAAGTACAGATAATCCTCTGTTGTCTATATCAATATTTTAGAACGTAAAAAGCCACCCTCCAAAGAAGATGGCTTTTTTTTTCCGACTCCTGTATCCCCGGTTCCTCATATACAATGAAGCAATTATTTATTCTTGCCGTGTTAATATCATTGGAACCTAGTTGGATTTTCTTTTCACCAATCCAAATTTTATCTATTTCACTAAAGTGATGCATCTTTAATACATGACGTACTTGTAATACTGTTTTAAGAGATTCAATTTATTGCTCATCTGCTTTCAACTTAGGCTCAATAAATATAGTTGAGTAATTAATTTTCGATTTCAAGAATAGCCTCGATTTCTTCTTGGATCTCTCTATTCACCAAAAGAGAACGTTTTTTTCTCAATTCAAGATCCATTTCTTTGTCAATGAAATTATTCGTATGTTTGTCAAAACAATTAAAACAAATAGAGTAAAAGTCTTTTTTCTCTTTCTTTAAAAAATTAAATTCCCACGTTTCAAGTTCCAAATAACTTACTTTATCTTTCGTTTCTTTTTCACATAATTCGCAAGTTGTTTTCATTATAAAAAATCCCTTTCATACATCTACCTTTTATTTTTTTCTAGCTGGCGATCTTTAATTCTTTTTAAGCGCCCATGATATTTCAATATATTCGCTTGTGATTGTTTGGCCTCTTCGCTAGTAGGTTGCAAGTTGGCAATATCCCAGTATTTAACAACTACATCTAATACTTGGTCAAAGTATTGGAGGGGTCCATAATTCGTATCTATTGCAATGGTTTTCATTCTATCGTTAAAGTCTGGCATAACGGCACCTGGCATAGAAAAATTAATAATTACATTCTCAAAATAAACAATGAAATTCGGATCAAGTTCAAGATGTGCTTTCACTGTGTCGCGATAGAATGCATAATGAAGTGCTTCGTCTTTCGCTAAACGTCGAAGTAATGTTGCTAAATCTTTGTCGTAAAGACCCGCTACCCTAGCTACATTATTATAAAAAACTAGTGTAGCTAACTCTTGCAAAGAAGTATAGGCCATTGTTGCTAGAGGATTAGTGAAATCTGGAAACCAACCACTTTCAACTACTCGTTTTCTTAATTCATGCAATCTTGCGGGATTTACGTTTCGTGTCACCAATAAATACGTTTCAAGTAAGTTAGAGTGCTGGTCTTCTTCAGCCGTCCAAGTGCGTACGAAATCATTTATTACTTCCATTGAATTTTTAAATGTATAATCCAAATGCGAAGTATACCAAGGTAAATTTACTTCTGTAAGTAATGCTGTTTCTACCGCAATAATTACACCTTCTGGAAGAGTTACTTGACTCTCATCCCAAGGAACTCGTTGAAAGGACATGGCCTTGTCCCATGGAATAAATTCGTGATAGCTCCAGTCAATATTTGCAGAACGTTCCTTATGTAATTGATATAATTCTTTAATGCGCGGTTCTAAGCGTATATCCAAATCTGAATTTAACATTATCTTTTCTCCTTTAGGGGTTTTTCTAACTTTAAACCATTTGAACTTTTTTAACAATTATAATGTTAGAACGTTGGTGTAACCGTCAAGTAGGATAGATCAATTTTTCACAAATTCGGTTTTTTAACTTTTATTATTAAATATAGACATTCCTTTAATTTCTATACTTAAATGGTATATTTATAGAAAGAAAGCACGAATGAGGCTGTTGATGTTATGGCTTATTGGCGTGTCAGGTTAACCAATTATGTAATTAAGAAAGGTTAATCTTCAACAAACGGACCAGATTATGAACCAACAAAATGTTAATAAAGGAATGAGACGATGGAAGTGCCTATGAATTTAGACCAAGCAACTTTTCATGTAGAAAAAACAAAATCACTGAAACTAAAAGAAGTAAATTTTAAGATTAAACCTAACATTAAAGAACAAAAAAGATTGTTTAGAACCTCATTATATAAATTAACAATTATCGCAGAAGTAAATAATCAAGTGTATGAATTTGCAGGTTATAATCTCAACCATAAGTTGATTTCACAGCTGGAAAAAGACCCTTCAAGATTTTTAGTTGGAGCAGAGCCACCCTTTTTGTGTGGAACTAACTGGCCGGCTAGTGGAATAGCTGAAGTTGTAGAGGCAAACAATATACCTTTGAATTCCCTGATCATAACAGATGGAAATAAAGTCATTGCTACAGTCTATAATGATGAGATACCTATATTGACCAACTGGTTTAAAAATTTAATTAATTAGAATAGTAGCCATTTAAAGAACCCATTAAAAGCTTTTAATAATGGAGGGATAAAATCCCATGGTTCAGTTGCTCCTCATAATGTTTTGGCAAGTAAAAAGCAGGCAGTGAACTCCGTTATAATAGCAGTTCCCCCTTACGCTTTCCATTTTCTTTAAACGCCTTTTATTAAACGTAGAATGCCAAGTATGGGGTGGTTTGAACCATTAAACCCCTCTATCGGACTGGCAGAGGGATTGATTTATTGGACGATAGATCCGGATGGTGTCTTGCTTTGATGCCCATTCATTCGTATCAGAATATCGATGGCAGACAGATTTGGTAAGTCAGAAACAAATTTATCCGCACTGTCTATGTCACTAAAAGCAAAGGCCTGCAGTTCCGCTTCAATCACCCACTCTTCCTCTTCCATCGTGATTAAGTAAATGCGCACAATTGGCTGGATAGACGTTTCTTCATAATTCTCTCCCGCAATAATCACGCCCGTATTTGGTTGCATCGGACTGATCAATGTCTCGAGTAGAACCAGTCCATCCAGTTCTTCCAGCAAGTTCATTTGTTTTTTCATCTCGTTCTCCCTTTCTTTGCTGCATATGTTTTTTACAGATTACCGAATCAATTAGCCATTTTTGACGTTTCAAACAGGTATATTTGCATGTTTGAGCGTTTTAAAGAGCTTATTTGCGAAGAAAAATCGGTTTTATTGCTAATTTATCTACATGTTTTTTCTATCGATAATCCTCTATTACTAGAAAACAATAATGTTAGAAGCAGTTGATCAGGAGTATATAAAGGCGGCAACAAAAAAGAAACCGTTAGGATTATGACGGCCCTATTGATACTGGTTATTGATGAAAGGACCATTGCTCTCTAAACTTTAAAATAATAAAAATTCATTCCAGTCTATTTTTTGCTCTGTTAAGAACTTCAAAATATTTATGGTAACTGCCCCATCCTTTTTCAAATCACTTGACCGCCAGTTATAATAGCCAGCTTCTAGATATAGATCTGCCAAGTCCACTTCGCCTGCGAACTCCTCATCCTCCTTAGAAAAATTATCAAGGACCTTGATAGCTTCTGCTTTTTTACGTAGCTCGACCTGGCATTTCACATGGCTGTATAAGGAGGTGTCGGATTCTTTCAATAAGCTTCATAACAGATCGCAGGTGTTAATTCGGTTCCCAAAACCGTCGTTCCAGATCGCTTCGACCACTTGTTCGAAGTCTTTAGTATTCTCTTTCACGCTGTCGCCATGAGACACAACCATTGAAGCGGGATGGTGATTGCCGTGCCTCCCTTTTTTCTGTCCTATGAATATTTTTGCACCCTCAGAAGAATCGTTGTCATGGACTGAAACAAGACTCCCCTTTTATTAAACCGTTAGCACATATTGATGATAAAACTTCCACAACCTCGCATTCAGGGCGTTTTTTCAATGCCATCTTGCAACTGTGCATTCCCGATCTTCAATCCAGAAGCTATAAAGTTCGTTTCGGCTCATATTCACCAGCTTTATGCTTTCGTGACTCGTTTTGGGCAACTCATACTGCAACTGTCGGACATCCTGGACCAAAAAAAACGTTAAGGAATTGGCATGCTCCATTAAACATTCTTCAATGGCGGCCTGGTAATCTTGATGCGGTATTCTCAAGAAGCGGAAAGAATGATTCGCACTCAGCACCTCGGCTTGCTTGAATGCTTTCACCACTGGAAGATGCGGAATGCATACCAGCAAAGAAAAACCGTCGTTGACCAACTGGCGGGTGATTGCAGCGAAGGAAACCTCTTTCATCTCCACCAGCTGGTCTGGCGTCGTCTTCGTCTCATACGGAACTGGAAATAAAAACTCATACCGATCTTCCAGGTTTTCCAAATCCCTCTTTGTATAGATGTTTTCCATGAAATCCTCCTATATTCATTTTTCGACTGTAATTAGTTGCTAAATAGTCGAATGCAACAAAATTACCTCTAAGTTACATTCATATGCAATAAGAATGTACTTGTTTTCATTAGGAGCATTCTCTTTCAAAAGGGGAGATCTTGAAAGCTGTATTAAAAAACTAAAAAACACCCCACTAGTTGCAGGGTGTTCAATATCTTTTATAAACCTGATCCCTCATATGCTTCAGAACCGGAAAAGCTTTCTTTCCGATCCAACCGATAGCTGGCAAATGCCAGGACGGAGGCAATCAATGCGCATAATGCACCGACCCATGAAAGCTGGGCGAGGCTGCCGTTTGCGACAACATATCCTCCAAGTGTGGCACCGAGTGCGATGCCGACGTTAACCGCTACAGGCGTTAAGGATGAAGCAAAATCTTTGGCTGCCGGAAAATGGACCGTGGCCAAGTTCATCAAATACAATTGAATGGTTGCATTCATGGCATAGATCATCACCGCCATCAACATGAGGCTAACAAGTCCGGCATATGTCGACTCCATGGTGAAATACAAAGAACCTAAAATAACTGCCTGGACGATAAATACATAACGAAGTTTGCTTACACCGTTGCGGCTAGCGATTTTCCCCGCCAACACATTACTGAAGATTGAAAACGCTCCGTAAGCCAGCAAGATGGCACTCACATAACTTGTTGGAATCGCCAGTCCTTCTTCCAAAATCGGCGTAATGTATGTGTAGATCGTATACGTTCCCGCGATTGAAAATGTCGGGATAAAGAATGCCAGAATCATGCGTGGGTTCGTCAGCAAACCGAGCTGTTCTTTCGCCGATGCTTTCTCCACTTTCAAGCCTTTTGGCAAGATAAAGATGCTCATGACCAAACTGATGACGCCCAATAGCGTTGTAAACCAGAAGGTCAATTGCCAGTTGCCGAGCTGCCCAATAAGTGTCCCCAAAGGAACTCCTATGACATTGGATATCGTGAATCCGGCGAAAATCAACGCGATAATGGGTCCTTTCTTGCTGTCCGGCATAATGTCACTCGCAATGCTCATCGACAAAGCCACCAATACGCCGCTGACCACTGCAGTAAGAATTCTGGAAACGATTAAAAGTTCATAGGTTCCGGATAAAGCACTGATGACATTTCCGACAATGAATAGAGAAATTAATATCAGCATTAATGGATATTTGGGAAAACGGCTGACATAAGCCGTCATTACGGGCGTTCCGATTGCGTAGGCGATGGCAAAACCGGATACCAGCGTGCCAGCGACAGCAAGGCTGATGTTCAAATCTGAAGAAACTTCGGTTAAAAGGCCGACGATTACAAATTCACTGGTCCCCATGACAAAAGTTAAAAGCGTCAGCGTAAAGGCCAATACTTTTTGTTTTGTAGTCAATAAATCTTTTTTTACACTTGTGGGCACGAAAAATTCACTCCTAGTTGTTGATTTTACTTATCATACGAATGAATAGTTTCATTCCCATTGAAAGCTTGTTTTTTCGGATATAGATATATCTAAAAATATCGATATGACAAATTAAAAAAAGACATGGCAATGTCTCAAATTTCTTCGTTGATGAATTGTGCAATTTTCGCCAATGTCTCTTCGTTTCGTCTGTAATAGGTCCATTGCCCATAACGCACCGCTTCCAGCAAACCTGCTTTTTGCATGAGCGACAGATAATGGGAAACAGTTGATTGAGATAAATTAACTTTTTCTTGAATATCGCCGACACAAACGCCGCCTGCAATGCTTACTTCCTTCGACAAATGCGCTTGCTGTGCCGGGAAATTCTTCTCCGGTTCCCTTAGCCATTTCAAAATATTCAAGCGGGTTTCGTTTGACAATGCTTTAAAAATATCTAACATATTTAAATTATCCATGTAAGCATCTTATATCGATTTAATTCGATATGTCAATGCATTTGAATTAAAACCAACTTCTTGGATCTTAAAAAATCAGGATGATTATTGAAACAAGTATCCTAGATTTCTGAAACTTAATGTTTATTTTAAATTAGCTTCTAATAACTGATGATATGTAAATTTGTCTTCTTTCGAAATTCCGGCTTTAAAACCTTATAGAATAGTCCTTTGAATGTAACATAATTTAGAATAAGTTACATTCAGATTTAGCTTTTAACTATCGCTATCGATTTGCAAGTAAGTTGACAATCCATCATGGGAATAACCATTTTACATTGATAAAGATGGACACCGTTTATTTCAATTCCTCTGATGGATATGTTATGAAACCAGAAATCCAAGTCGGAAGGTGATTGGGGGACATCCCCTTCCATGCCTTCTAGCCAGGTATGGAAGCTCACTGAAAAACAATCCTTGAACACAATGGTATACTCACTTTCCTCTATTCCCCCTTCACTTTGGCCCATATATTTCATTGTCACTAGGTGTTTGCTATGATCATAGGTTAAATCTTTTAATTTTGAATCAATGTAGCCTGTAGCCATTAATTTCTCTTCGACTTCTTGACCACTTACTCTCACCATTTATAAACCTCCACTTCTAAACTTCAGATGAAAAATTCCGTAAAATTTCTAGATTGAAAGTAACTTAATTACCAATAAGTTACTTTCGGAAGCTTATTTTATAACTCTAACTTAAGTCTTTTCAAAAGTTGTTTAGGTTGAGATTCAACTTCTTATTCGCCTTGAAAAGAGCTCTTTATATACTGATGAGAAACATCATGGTTACTATTGCGGTGAATAAAGAACCGAAAAAATATAGGTTTTTTGTTCTTTCTCCGAATTCGGTATATTTGGATGGTGGATCTCGTAGTAACAACGTATAGGAGAGTAGAATTAGAAAGATTACGATACCTCTTACGATGTCAGCGGCATTCAAATTAGTAAAAGATTCTTGGAAGTTTTCAGTCATATAAACTATACAAAGAAAAAATATAGAATTTAAAAAGTAAAGATATAAAAAGTATTTTAAATTTGTCATATCGTAAATAACTCCCTTAGTTAAAACCCATTTTCAATTTTCTATAATCTCTTCTTCTTTGATAAAAAATTATGCTTTCTCAATCTTAATAAAAAGTGAAGGTAACTTATCTGCCTTTTTGTTACATTCAAATTCCCATTCCAATAATTTTTTGTGCAATTGTAAAAATATGAAGGCATCCCTTCACTGGATGATTTCTTAATTTGCATTTCTATTTCTTCAACTGTTTGAAGGTGCGGGTATTCCAAAGATAGTTATAGCTTCGCTTCTTAGGAATACTCACAAATTTTGACTAGCGACACACTGGTTCATCCACTTTTTTCGTCAATGGGGATACATTGGCAGGTATTCTTCCCCTTCAGTCAGGAAATCTTCCTATCGTCTGAAACCTTCTGGCGAATCGGCCTGTTTATATTTCAAAAACCGCTTACCAAAGAACGGCTTCTTTAGCGAACCGTTTCTTTCATGATCACTTTAAATTTGGGTTTAAAGGTGATTTCCACCACTGTCATTAAATCGGTTCGGTCATATTCCAGGAATAAACGCAGCGACGAATCGTTCTGGCGGTCTGAAATAACTTCAATTTTACTGACGGTTTGAAAATTGTAGTAAGCGATGTCTTCATTGTCTACCGCATCTCGTGCCAGAAGTGAAAATCGATCGTAAAACGGCGAAATCATAACTTCAAAAGCTATGTTTTCAAGGGGGAAGACGAAACTGGTCTCATCGTATTCAAACATTTCTTTTTCATCCTTTTTTCTTGGCAAGCATTCAAATAAAGAGATGAAATCAAGTTCAGCTGGATAGGATTCCATGCAATTCACCCGCCTTCTTAGTTTTAGGCAGTCCTTTTCATTCCATGATCTTTCACTTAGTTTGTTGAGTGCCTGGCAGCTGGACAGAAACTGCAAGGGAACCCGCACGGCTCATCGTGCTAGTGCTCTGAAAGAAATTCTTCAACGGTTTCCTTTAGCTCCTGTTGGATCTCCTCGAAGAATGGTTGCCGATTCCTTTCTGGGGGTTCCCATTCTGCACCCGCTTCTCTTTAGGGAGTTTGAAGCGATGATTCACTACCCTCGAACAGACCGTACAGACAACTTAATCCTTGAAGGAATGATTATACCTTCTGTACAACAGGTTTTTTCTCTTGTTCTGGGGTTCAAGATAGTGGTCTCTAAAACTATTGCCAAAAGCCATACTGACAAGTCCTTTGCATACGCCAAAAGTGTATCTTCCTGGGTCAAACGCGTATTCCTCCACTTTCCATTTCGCATCCTCATTATTCCGTACCACCACTTCTCCAAAGTACATCGCCAATACTGTTTCAAAGTCATTCGGTTCATTCCCAATTGTTCGAATTCATCAGATTCGATTAAATGGAAATACCATTTTTCCAAAGCTTTTAAGCTTTCCACTTTATAGTCAGTGGTGAAGAATCTCGATTCACCAGCTACTAAATCGAATTGGCCCAATACCGTGTCTTTGAAATTCAAAAAATAGCTTTCCGCTTCTTTTAAGCTTTCACACTTACGAAGCTTTTTCCCCTTCTCTATCGCAACTCTTAAACTCTGTTTGGACATCTCCGTTCATTCCTTCCAGATTGATCTATCGTATGTAATTGCAAGCGAAAAAGCGTATTCGAGTCCAGCAGGATCTCATGCGCTTCTTTTCCTCGTTTGGGCGGTCTTTTTTCTTCTTCAGGTTATATGCCTTGAAATGTAAGACTACATTTGATCTGATTTTCGGTTTCAATGCATTCAGAAACACTCTTTTGAATGGAACACTTCAGTAAATAAATCCGCATTCTTTCATTCCTCTTCAAAGTTCAATAGTACGGCGTTTTCAACTATTACTTACTTCAGATTAGGTTACTTTCAACTCAAAAAGAATGTCTAGTACATCGGAGTGCACTTCTTGTTGTCTTTCAATTTCATTCAGTCGTTCTTTTACCTTTTGGAGGGACTTCAGCAATGCATCGGCAGGCACTTTTCCGTCCATGGATTCCAGGAGCTGATGAGCCATCGCCTGCACCTCAAAGTTTCCAGTTAAAAAATGATGGACGAGGGTTTCCAGATGCCCTGTACAATCGAAGGGTTCCAAAGCGTATAACAACGTCCCTCTGTTTCTAAGTGTCTTGGGATTATTGATCAAGTCAATCAGCGGTAAAACCGCTTCTTCATTCCCGATATCCCGCAATGCCATGGCCAAAGCATTTCTTATCCCTGGATTTGGGGTTTGAGTGATGTGTTTGAGCAGTACCGGCACTGCCGCGTGATCTTGGTCAGGAGAAACCTCCCTTAATAATCTCACAGCATCTTCCACATCGTTATTTTCAATTGCGCGTTCTAACCGATGAATGTCCATTTACTTTCTCCTCCTTGTCACATAAAAAGTACTTTACAGAAAGATTTGAATGTAACTTAATTAGACATATGTTACATTCAGATTCTCGGTTGGTTACCACATTTTCTCTCGGTCGGGTTCTTTCAAAAAAGCATCTTCACCTTCATCGAATCCTTCAGGTTTCCAATGATTTTCCGGCAATCCACTCTCCTCAAACAATTTCCGAAGCTTTCTAATGGCTTCATCCCAGGACGAAAATACTTCAAAAGCGTATGGTGGTTCTGCCTCATCATCATTCCATACAGCCCATTTTTTATCAGGAAGCTGAGTAGCATGGTACCAAGTATCTCCTTCCATTTCATAGATGCCAAAAGTATTTTCCAAAGCAATATTCCAATCCGGATAACCTAATTCCTCCGCAAACTGATCGTATTTTTCAAAGAACAGTTTATGCAAAAACTTTTTTAAACGCCCCATATCTTCACTTCCTATTTTCGTCATGATTGAATGTAACTTACTTTAGATTAAGTTACATTCAATCTTCGTCAAAATCTTCTAGTTCTTCCTGAGCGATGATAATAAAATCTTTTAAAGTAGGAGCTAGCTCTTCCGTTTCATCTGTTTCATGAAGCCATAAAAAAATTGGATCATCTGCTTTTCCACCTTCTACTTTCAGGCACAAGTAATCGCCAGTCCCATCTCCAGCAATCGCAATAAGATCTTCAGAAATTACATCAGCTAAAACTTCCTTGTTTTGTCTGACTACATCGTCCCACGTCTTTTTTAGATTCTTAGAATCTTTGATGGGGAATAAACTCCATTCCCCTACCTCAGGACCGTTGGCCAATTTAAACAATTGAACATACTGATTCGGGAAACATAGGTTTAACTTTTGTTCCGTTTCTCTTATCGCTGACTCCTCTACACCTTTTTTATTTGTCTCCAACAACTTAATAATCTCTTGCATAATTTAACCTCCATTCTTTAATCTAGCTGCCATTCTGAATGTAACTTAATTAGTATTATGTTACATTCAAAAAATGTTTTTTAAAACACCGGATTGAGCATTCAAGTCTTTTAAGAGGAATTTACTTCTAGTTTAAAGAATAACCAATTTATCCTAATTTCAAAAGGCAGTGATTTTATTATGAAATACCAGCAGAAGGATTTTACCTCACAGCTAAAGACAAAGATTCAAGAGATGGAATCGGCCTTAAAAAAACACAGTGAAATTCTATCAAGAGAAAACAAATCTGTTTTTGAAAATAGAAACCTTAGGTTTTACGCTGAATTCGATGTTGATGGTTCGGACCATTTTCAGCCAGGCTACAGATCTGCTGTTTACCTCGGGATAGCCGACAAAACCGATCCAGATGGAGAACTGATTAACTTGCATGTTATTACAATCTGGAAATGCGAACGACTTATGTTAGGCTTGCCTGTTTCGAAAAATATACCGGGGAGCAAAATTATTGGAGAACTTGTGGATGAGTCTCTTAAAGAAATAAAAGAGGAATTAAAGGAGTACATCGAAGAATTTTTAAGCGAAGAGTACTAGGGTTTGAATGTAACTTAATTCACATTAAGTTCAAACAGAAAATCTAATACATCGGCATGTATTTCTCGTTGTCTTTCAATTTCATTCAGCTGCTCTTTTACCTTTTGAAGGGATTTTAGTAAGGCATCAGCAGGTACTTTTCCATCCATGGATTCCAGGAGTTGATAAGCCATCGCCTGCACTTCAAAATTTCCAGTTAAGAATTGCTGAACGATGGACTCTAAATGCTCCGTGCAATCAAAAGGTGCCAAAGCGTATAACAAAGTCCCTCTACTTCCGAGTGTCTTCGGATCATTGATTAAGTCAATCAGGGGAGAAATCGCTTTTTCATTCCCGATATCCCGCAAAGCAATGGCTAGTGCATTTCTTATCCCTGGGTTTTGGGTTATGGTAATGTGCTTTATCAGTATGGGGACTGCCTCGTCATGTTGTTCAGGGGAAATTTCACCTACTAACCTTTCTACTTCTTCCATATCGTTTTTCTCAAGTGCAGTTTCGAGCCGATTGATGTCTATCATTCTCTCCTCCCTCTAAGTTTAAAAGTGTTTTTGAGCAAATGCGAATGTAACATAAATACCAATAAGTTACATTCGACTTTTATATTCTAGACTGTACTAAGGACGCAGATGCCCTTCACTATGCAGCTTCTTTTACAAAGGATTATGCTAGTTGAAGAAGCGTAAATGATTAACAAGTCTTCAATCGAAATTTGGTCTTGCATTAAAATCTTTGTTTCTTAGGATGAAATTTTTGTCTACCAGTTCTTCTACGACTGTCTCGGGATAATACTGAGCAATAACTTGTTCATTCGTTATCCCTTTAGGGACGTGCAATAACCGGGAATACAATTCAGTGCCTATTTGAAGTTTTCTATCGAACATTTGAAAGCAGTCGATCGATTCTACGAATTTCCATACGACCTTTTCGTCATAAGGATTAAGGTAATCAATCTCATGTTGTTTGGCTTCCTTTTCGGCCAGGTCATAAGCCTGATCAAATGAAGAAGCCTTGATGAGAAGAATACTTTCCTCAAATGTCTTTTCGGTGTTGGAGTAATTTCTATCAAGTGTTTCTGATGCTGGGTCGCCTGAAATGATGCATTCATACAACACCTTCACGGCATACCACTCCCAATCCTTGCTCATTTTTTTCCGCAGCCTTTTTCTCATGTTCTCCCACCTCCGAAAATTAGAATAGTGTATAAAAGCTCTTCTAATTTAAACTCGTATTGAACTAAACGGTGCAGATGAAACTTTGCAAATCTCCCTAACTTAAACGAATGCGTCTTTTTGAAATAAGATTAGAAATAGATTCTATAGAACCACTGGAATATCCTTCCTAACCGAATTGTTAGATAGCTCTTTAAGAGATTATTTATAGTGATAGTTCATCTTGAATCAAATGACGTAGTCCTTAATGAAGCGTTCGTAAAAGTACACGTTTACGAACGCATTAAAACAGCTGAAAAAAGCTAAAAAGAACGTTCGTAAAAGTGCCAAAACACTTTACGAACGTTCCCTTCTTCACCTAAACGTTTACGAACAAAAATATGCCCCTGCTTTTAAATCATTCTTTCTCCTCGCCCTGTAATATTTTTTCGTCTAATGCTAAAAGTTTAATTTCTAAACAGGCAAAGACTTTTCTCCGGGCTGGTTATTGACTGGGAATGATCCCCATAAGCATCTTTTTGCACATACGGACTGTCCTCTTCTAATTCGCTCTGCCATTACCACTAATATAATATTGGGCAATTGGAATGCATTCTTTCTTGCAGCAGGCATTACTGTATAGACGACCTCCACTCAATGTGTCTCATATATTTCGATTTTTCATTATTGAATCATTGGTCAGTTCTTTACTTATTAACCAATAGATCTGAGTTTTTCTTAGCTTCCCTAGCTTTTAATTCGCGGCGAAGCACTTTTCCGCTAATCGGAGTTTTGGGCAACTCTTCAAGAAATTCAATTTCTCTTGGAGCTGCATGTGCAGCAAGCCCGCTGCGCACAAATAAGCGCAATTCTTCTAATAAGTCCTGGCTTTCCTGATACTCTTTGTTTAAGACAATAAAGGCCTTCACAATTTCCCCTCTTACGGCATCCGGCTTACCGATAACGCCCACTTCGGCAACCGCAGGATGTTCAATCAGCTTACTTTCAACTTCAAATGGCCCGATTCTTTCCCCCGAAGAGTTGATCATGTCGTCACTTCTTCCTTGGAAAAAGACATATCCAGTCTCGTCGATCGTTGCCAAATCACCGGATAAATACCATCCATCAAAAGGGAAATACGTGGAGTATTTAGCTGGGTCTTTCCAGACTTCCCGCATAAGAGAAGGCCAGTTTGCTTTTAAAGCCAATTGGCCGATTGCTCCAGCTTCCAGAATTTCTCCATTTTCGCCTAAAATAGCCGCTTCAATTCCTGGGAACGGTTTTCCCATTGATCCGGGCTTGATCGCTTCAGAAGGTAAATTGACGATTAACTGGGCTCCGGTTTCCGTCATCCACCATGTATCGTGGATGCGGTTTGAAAGTGTCTCTATTCCCCACCTCACAATTTCCGGGTTCAATGGTTCTCCCACGCTTAAAATATGCCGGATTTTTGAAAGATCGTAGTTGTTAATCAGTTCATCCCCTTGTGCCATCAGCATTCTAAAAGCCGTCGGCGCGCTGTACCAGACCGTTACACCCGTCCGCTCCAAGATGTCATACCATTCTTTCGCGCCAAATCTGCCCCCGTGAATGACAGTCGTCGTGCGGTTCAGCAATGGGGCAAAAACTCCGTAGACTGTCCCTGTCACCCATCCCGGATGTGCCGTGCACCAATAGATATCATCTTCTTTTAAATCCAATACCCATCTCCCGGTGATGTATTGCTGGATCATCGCCCGATGTGCATGGATGATCCCTTTCGGTTTACCGGTCGAACCGCTTGTATAATGGATATTCAATCCATGATCGAGGTCCACCCATTCAATTATATTTTCTTCTGTTTCAACATTTCTTGCTTCTTCAAACAAAGAAATTTCATCGCCTGTACAGTGTGGCAGTTCAGCGGTAATAAAAACGGTTGTCAAAGACGGCAATTGGTCCCGCTGGACCCGTTTCACCAGGTCAGGTGATGCGATCAAAAAAGTGCCTCCGCAATCCTGGATTCTTTCTTTAACGGCATCTTCCATAAATGCCTCAAAAAGAGGCCCGACGACAGCGCCAAGTTTAATGGCTGCAAGCATGGCAATATGGCAATCGGGGTGTTTCGGCAAAAAAACGAATACGAAGTCTCCTTTTTTCACCCCGCGTTTTTTCAGCACCGTCGCCCATAGATCAGATTTTTCTTTCAAGTCACGATATGTAAGTTTGTATTCTTCTTGTTCTCCAATATAATGAAGAGCAGTTTTTTCCCCAAATCCTGCTTCGACATGGCGATCTACACATTCATATGCCATGTTTACTTTTCCTGTTTGGGACCAGCTGAAATTCGACTCTATATCTTTCCAGGAGAAATCTTCCCAAGATGGTAATTCATCCGCGATATTGTAATGCCCTTTATTCGGTTGGATAATTGTACTGTTTGCCATTTCACTCGCCTACCTTTTTAGTCTGTAGTAGATTAAGGATTTCTGATTTCTTTTGCGCAAGAAGTGCACTCCCGCGATTTCTCGGTTTTGCAGCTTCCACTGTCAATTCCGCTTGCAGATAACCCGGCTGTCCGCCAAGGATGAAGATGCGGTCACATAAATACAGGGCTTCGTCTATGTCATGCGTCACAACTACCATCGTGGATAATTGCTTTTTTTGAATTTCCAATAATAAATCCTGCAATTGCATTTTTGTGAATGCATCCAGCGCGCTAAAAGGTTCATCTAAAAGCAGCACAGCCGGCTGCCCAATCAACGCACGGGCAATAGCGGTTCTTTGAGCCATTCCCCCTGATAAATCTTTCGGATAATAATCGCCGAAATCGCTTAGCCCTACCAGCTCCAAATAATCCCGCACCTCTACATTTTTTACATCTTTGTTTCCAAATAAAATATTGTCTTTGACCGACAGCCATGGCATAAGCCGGGGTTCCTGAAATATCATGCCAATTGGCTGTTCGCCTGCTTCAGCTATTTTTATTTCTCCGTCGAATTCCTTATCCAGCCCGGACAACACCCGGAGAAGCGTGCTTTTCCCGCATCCACTCGTTCCCAGAATTCCAACCGTCTCACCTTCTTGAATGGAAAACGATAGGTTCTTAAATCCTGCCAGTCCGTTATTGAATGTCCTTGAAGCTTCTTTCACTTCCAGCATATTGACACCTCCTCTTATTGTTGGTTCTGTAAATTATCCTGCCATCTCAAGGCACGCTCTTCCAGCGCTTTCAATAAAGCGTCTGTCAGCTTGCCGAGTATGGCAAACAGGATGATGCTTGCCATGATGAGCTCTGGCGAATATGTATTCTGGCCAACAACCAGTAAATAACCGAGCCCTTGTCCTGCGCCCATCAGTTCTGCAGCGACAACGAACATCCAGCCCAAACCGACGCCGCTGCGCAAGCCGACAAGAAAAGATGGCAGAGATGCCGGTAAAATGATCCGGCGCACAATCTGGAACGAAGTAAAGTGATAAATTTTTCCGACCTCAATCAGCTTGCGGTCTACACCTTGAATACCGGAGACGATATTCAAATACACTGGAAAGAAAACACCGACCGCAATGAGCAGCACTTTGGATGGTTCTCCAATACCCATCCACAAGATGAATAAGGGCACCCAGGCAAGGGAAGGAATCGATCTGAATGCTTGGATCAGTGGATCCACCAACTGTTCAAACCACTTGAAATAGCCCACAAAAGAACCCAATACGAGCGCCAGCAAAGTCCCGGCAAAAAATCCGATCAGTACACGAAGAAAAGTAATGCCGATATGCCCCCAAAGGGTTCCGTCTTGAGACATCTCTACAATCTTTTGAAAAATAGTGGTAGGGGCTGGAAAAACATAGGTGTCTATCAAGCCGAAACGTGCGGCTGCTTCCCAAGAGACCAAAAGAACGATCGGCAATATCCACCCGAGTACCAGGCCTCTAAATTTATTTGAATCCGTTCGGGATTTCGGCTTACTACTTTTCTCTATCGGAAAATCATCAGTTTTAGCGTTGATCGTCATCCAATTCGCCCCCTATTCTGTTGCGATCACTTTTTTCGCAAATCGGTCAATAATTAATTCATTTACTGTTTTTTCGATATCTGCATCGCCTTTAATCACGTTTTCCGACTTCAAGACAGCGCCAGCCTCTTCAAGTGCCTCGATTTGCTTATCGCCGGGAATAGGATCTGAGAAATCATTTCGCTCGATGCTTTTCTTAGCCACGTCCAACTCCATGTCTGCTTCTTTTGCCAAAATTTCTGCTGCTTCATCCGGATTTTCTACAACCCATTTCCGCGCTTTCTCATATACCTCAATTACTTTTTCTACAGCTTCCGGATTCTGTTCTGCAAATTCCGACCGTACATTCAACGTGCCATATGTATTTTTGTCATGGTCACGCAAGAATAAGTTTGCGCCGGAATCAACTTCAACTCTTGCCATATGTGGATCAAGGCCCGCCCACGCATCAACTTGACCAGTTAACAAGGCATTGGCGCCATCCGCATGCTGCAAGTTCACAATTTCCAAATCCTTCGATGAAAGGCCTGCTTCCTGAAGTGAACGCAGAAGGAAGATATATGGATCCGTTCCTAAAGTGGCGGCAACTTTCTTGCCTTTCAAGTCTTCGACTGTTTTGATCGGTGAATCTCCTGTCGCTACCAGCGCAGTCCATTCTGGTTTCGAATAAATATAGACTGACTCGATGGGTGAGCCATTCGATTTTGCGATTAACGCAGCTGCTCCCGCAGTAGATCCGAAATCTACGCTTTTCGAATTCAAAAACTCCAATGCCTTATTGCTTCCTTGGCTCAAAACCCATTCCACTTCGATGCCTTCTTTTTCAAAAACTTCTTCTGCCCATCCGAACTCCTTTAAAGCCAAACTTGTTGGCGAGTAATACGCATAATCCAGCACTACCTTTTTCAACTCGCCTTGCTCTTTTCCTTGTGCATTTGAACAAGCCCCCAAGATAAACGACGCACCTACTAGCAACAACACAACTGCAATAATTTTCTTCATTCTAAATTCCTCCCGACATAATTTTTAATAAATGTTTTTACAATTTCATTTACTTAACTGATATGTTTACTAGGTTTTACGCATATAACTGCTCTCCTTTCTTGAACCCAAAATACAAAAAAGCCCCCTTCAATTAAGAAGAGGGCAGAAAATCCTCCTCTTATCTTTCCGATTCAATCGAATCAGTAGGATTTAGCACCTTTTCAGAATATGATTCTGTTGGTTGCCGGGCTTCACAGGGCCTATTCCCTCCGCCGCTCTTGATAAGAGTGCTATTCACTTTTAAATGTACAAATTTTCAATCAGTCGAACCATTAGGAATTATCATACAATAGGCTCGAATTAAAAGTCAACCAGTTTTGAATTTTTTTCCTTCTGAACTTTTTTCATATAAAGTTTTTTTAGTCAGATTGCTTTAAATTTTCAAACCATGTAAAATTACTGGAATTACTTTTTTCATTTTCTATTAGGGGGAATTGCTGTGGACAATTTGTTTGCCTATATTTCAATAGCTGCCATGATGGTGATCATACCCGGGGCGGACACGATGCTGCTGATGAAAAATACGCTTCGGTACGGACCTAAGGCCGGCTATTATACGACGCTCGGAATGGCAGCCGGTCTTTCTTTTTGGACTTTGATTGCGGTTCTGGGCTTAGCGGTAGTGATTGCCCAATCGATTGTTCTCTTCACTTTGATCAAATATTTAGGAGCAGCTTACTTGGTCTATTTAGGAATCAGAAGCTTCTTCTCGAAAAGCGGATTTTCTTTAGGGGAAATTCAGGAACAAGCACGCAAGCCGGCTGCCTCTTCCGTTCGGCACAATAAAGAATCCTTCAGGCAAGCGTTGCTGAGCAATGTTCTTAATCCCAAGACCGTGTTGGTCTATATCACGGTTATGCCCCAATTCATCGACATAAGCGGGAATGTAAACCAGCAATTGATGGTGTTGGCATTCATCTTAACTCTGCTGGCTGTCACTTGGTTCTTGTTCCTGGTGAACCTCATGGATTTAGCGAAAAAATGGCTGAATGACCCGAAATTCCAAAAGGTTTTCCAAAAAACGGCAGGTGCAGTGCTGGTCGGTTTTGGAATAAAAACCGCGATTTGACCAATCGATTAACCGTTCAAGTGAAATGTCCAAAGCCGTTCAGGAAACTGAACGGCTTTTTGACGTTTGCTATTAATCATTTTTCTTTTATCCAGTTTCCGAAATCGATTGTCTCAGCACATGGGGCAACCAAGAATGAAAAGTTGTGCCTGAATCGGCCTCGGTTCGCTTTTTGGATGCCAGCAGCTTTTTCAATTTCGTCATACGTAAAATTCAAGAAAGCAACTTCAGCTCATTTTCTAACTTGCGGATCTCATTCCACTTTTCTTTTTTATTTGCCTGCTTGTCTTTCTCCCACTCTTCATAAGCTTTTATTAGTTTTTTCTTCCCGGCTGTAATCGCATCAAAATCATTCTTCTCTCTATACATAGTAAAGTTCTTTTGAAAATTATTTCTTGCTTCTTCGAGCGAATAATCTCCATTGGGTCCTCCGAATACTTCCGCTGTAGAAAGTTCATCATGGTTTTCGTCTTCCCAATCACAAAGTAAACAAATTTCAAAATCTCCTCTTGTCTGTAAAGTAGGATACCCGCAGCAAGGGCATTTTTCTCTTCTCATTAAAAACCTCCCTTTCCAAATTTCACTATTCATTCAAACAGTTTCTTTACAAAGGAATGCTCTTTTCGCATCCAATTAAAAGGAAGTAAATGTTATGATTATATTAAAGACATTGTTTTTGTATTAGGGGTGGGAAAAGCTTTGATAAAGGAGTTTTATAAAATGAATGAAAATAAAGGTACTGAAATAAAAATCTCTTCAAAAGCAGAAGGCATTCTCTCTCAAATCACCAGTAACACTAAGCTAGGCGACTTGCGGAAAATCGCGAAGGACATAAAAAAAGACCACGAACTCGCGATGGAACTTTGGTCAACCGAAGAGTTTTTGCCCCGACTATTAGCAATCTTAATCATGGACAAAAAACTTCTTTCACCAGAGGTGCTGAATGAGCTTGATCAGGACATGCAGACGCACACATTTGATGAGCGAAACAACTTAATGGATTGGTTAATGGCCAATCAGCTCACCAAAGACAAGAAGAACATTGCATTGATGGAGTCGTGGAAAAATAGTCCTTCTGCTCTTCAAAGACGAACTTTCTGGTATTATCAAGGGCGATTGAGATGGACTGGACAAACACCGCCTGATAACACCGCGGACTTGCTAGCTGCAATGGAAGCTACTATTACACAGGAAGAACCGGAAGTTCAATGGGCTATGAATTTCACCGCAGGCTGGATAGGCGTTTATGATGAAAAGAATCGCGCACGTTGCATTAAGCTGGGTGAGAAAACGGGTCTTTACAAAGACGAAATCGTTGCAAAAGGATGCACTACCAACTATTTGCCGGAGTTCATCACGATTGAAGTTAACAAACGGCATAATAATTAGTTGCCTCTGAAAATTTTTTCAGGGGTTTTTTACTAACCTGCTCTTATTTTTTAATCTACATGCGTTGAATACATGTAGTTAAAGTGTAGGATTTTATCATTAATCGGAAACGCCCTTAAAGCTTCAGTGGCTGTCCATTTCACTAAGGGGCTTTAGATAGGCACTATTCTTCTTCGGAATTTTGGTTAGTTACCAGCGTATCATTTATCTGTGTGATCACTGTGCCTTTCGGCAAGTTTGAAATGAGTTTCTCCAGAGGGAAATATGTCTCCTCGTTCGAGAACAAGTAGAACCCTGCCCCGTCGTGAAAAATGGTCATAAAGGTGGTTCCCAGCCCGATTTTGAAACTTGCAATCGACCGTTTTCTTTTTCTCTTCCACTCAACCACTTCTCTTAATTCGAACAGTAAATTGTCGGAAAAAGAAATTGAGAAAAACTCATTCTCGGCGGCCAGCCAGTATGTTTTATTCAGCAAAAGAGCTAAAGAATCCGAATCAGTGATCCTTGCAGTAAAGCAAGGCGGGTGATATTGGTGCTTCCCAGAGAAATCATAATAAGTCCTTTTTTCTTCAAGGCTGCTTAACGTGAAATCAATTTTATTTTCATGTAAAAAAGCCCGATATTCGCCAGTTTGTTCCTCGTACACAATAAAAGTAATGAACAAAGGATACCTGTTTTGACAAAGTAGAAACTCCAGTAAAAAATTTTTGTTTTGTTCTACATAACCTTCTCCATCAGCACCGATGAAATATGCAGATTCTAATTCTCCGTTGAACCTTATATAATGGCCTAACTCTTCTAAAAACTTGTTTGAAACTTTTTCTTCTGCAATCCATATTTCAGCCATATTTTCCCCTTCTCACTTTTTCTATAATAATGCAGGTTTACTAACACTTTCCTATAGAGATGAATTAAAGCCATGCAAATGCTTAATGACGCAGCCAGTTTTCACTAAGCGGCTGACTGAACTCTATCCCCACCACATGACCGTCACAAAAAAAGACCAAATGGATGCACTAGGTGCTACTGTGAATAAAATCAACAAATAAAACTCGCGATTTTTTGAAACAGCTTCCTGTTTCGTGAATAAACGAAATAGCAAAAAACCGGATGCCAGGTATAGAAGGATGCCAAAAATAGTCAACCCTGTTAAGTAATAAATTGGCGAAAGCGATACAAAGTATTCACTCAAAAAGTATGCGATTCCTTGTCCAAATACACAAAAAATGGTTGCTAGTAGAAAGCTGCCAATCAAAATTGCATAAAATTTTTTCATCAAAGCCCCCGTTTCTTCTAATCCTCAACCAACATTTTTCAATTACTGTGACAAAACAGAACTTTTCTGCTCTATTACTCCATTCGAGCGAAGGCCCGATTAAAAAGAATCATCGCATTTTAACTAAAAAGGCTCGTTGCCATAACAAACTATTTTAGGCAGCGTTTTGAGAATGCTTTCCTTAACCAAATCCTTTAAGGGCTCCCCTTTTTACTAACTGTTAACGAATGGTTTAAAAGCACGCACCTCATAATCCGAAATGGTAAGAAACAAAAAATCATGGCGCTGGAAAATCGCCCTTGTCGCATAGGGGAACGCTCTCAGGGATTCCGAAACATGTCCCGTGGTCTGGAATTCCCAACACCACAGCTTGCTCTCTTCAATAAACACCCCGAATTCATGAGTTAAGGCAAAGGCCATGACATTGCCAGGATTAAAAGGGATTTCCAGCGTATTTTCTTTTTCAAGCTGCTCGTTCATAAAGAGCAGTTCCCGGGTTTCCCAGCTCAGACATGCATAAGGCTTATAACGTGCAAAAAGAACTTCGTATAATAGTTTGTTTTGGAGTGCAATGTCAATAAAAGATTCGGGCTTATGGAATGGTGCTGCGTAATTTAATCTGTTTTTACCAAGCTTCTTACCGAACACACCTTCATCGCCATAAACACAAAGAACTCCTTCTCTATAGGGAAATAGCTCAAAGATATCGTTGCCGACATCGCATTCGGAAACCAATTCCCCTCTCAGTGTGTAAAAAGAGAGGGTTGAATCGTTCAAGAGACAAAAATGGTCTTTTACAAAACGAATCTTCGAATATCCTGTGCGCCCGGTCAGAATCTTGTTGCCGTTTAACTCGACGATATTTTCGCCTCTGCCTTTCAATAAAACGATGACCTGATCTTTTTTACAGTCCGCATCGAGAATGACCAGCTGGTCACTTGTATAAATTACCTCTTCCTTTATAAACATTATGTTAAGTCTCCTTCTGCTAAGTTGTGATATGTAAATCAAATATTAAAGCCTTTCAGAACAGCCTATGAACGTAACATTCTTTCTAATGAACTTGTTGGAACTTGTTGGAATTCATTGTAATGAAGTTTCGGATATAACTTAGTTGCCAATAATTTAATTTCGGAATTAATGTAAACAGTAAAGAACCAATTAAAAAATGGAATATCACTGGAAATAAATTGCTATAATGAGTGGAGAAAATAAAATTGAAGAACGAAACAGAAACTATATATACAGAACGTAGAAATAATACTTCTTAATTAAAATTCCAAAGGGGCATTAAAAATGAGAAAAAAAGTAGTGTTTGCTGTTTCATTTATTCTGATTCTAGGCGTGGCTTATACGTTGTTTTATATGAATCAATATGCCATTGAACCAGAAGAAGATGCGATTCATACTGGTTTGGCAGATTGGCAAACTAGTGGAGAACAGACGGGTTTTGAGTTTAACATATTAGGAATCACCCCAATCAACCAAACGAATACTCATATTGTGTTATTTGAAACTGATGATCATAATATTGGCTACGCCCGATTGCTGAAAGGATGGAACGGAAAGTACAAAATCACGAATTCGGGCTGGGGCACTAATCTTGTTAAATACGTCGATATCCAGACGAATGAGGGAATGTACGGCATCCTCGTCGGCAAAAATCCCGGGTTGGAAATTGACCATATCGTTGCGGAATCTCCAGATAAAGAATTTGGTTTTACAGCTGCCGTGTCCAATGCCGAAACCTTCGTCCGGTATAAGAAATTGCCAAGTGGATTAAAAGAGGCATATCCTGCTGATATAACCCTTTATGATGACAGTGGAAAAATCCTTAATCCGCTGCGCAAAGAGTGGTAACGTAATTAATGAAAATTACATGCAGAACGAAAGCTTATAAATGATTTAAAGAGAGCAGGTAAAACAAAAAAGCCCATTTATACATTTGATAAGATACATCCGAAATCTTTCACTTTTGATGCAGATTAAATCAACTTTGACATGTAGTATTCATCCACATAGTGGTTGTTGATTACGAGAGAATCTCTTTTTACCCCTTCAATTTCGAAACCCATTTTCTTGTACAAGGAAACAGCCGCCTCGTTTTCAGCAACCACGGTCAAATCCAGCCGATGGAGGTTCACTTTTTTGGCCCAAGCCAGCATATGCAAAAACAGGGCTTTTCCGATGCCCTTTCCACGGCTATCGCTATGGATGCCGATCACAAGATATGCCCGGTGTGAAATACGCTTCGGCTTCTCGCTTTGAGCGATCAAGTAACCTAAAATGAGTTCCTTTTCACAGGCGATAAAGATTCTTGATTTTTCCTGCTGGTTCGTCGCTTCGATGAATGCAGCAAACGATTCAAGCGCAATTTCCCTTTCGCCCGGATCAAACAGCATATACCCGGATTCCTCTGCATTCCTCATTACTTCCGCTAGTTGTTCCGCATCATTCCCGACCGCTTCTCGGATTTCAATCATCTTAAGCACTCCTTTTTCTTGAAGATTTATATTTATATAAAACTGCATTTTTAAATGTTGCATAATGACTCATAAGCTGAATTCAGTTTTCATATTTCAAAATGATAGAGATGGGGGTTCTCTCCTTCCAACCTTTTAATCAATAATAGCAGCCTTTCCAATAACTTAACTACATCATTTCTGCGAAATACTAAGCATTCTTGTCCGCCTAGCGCTTTTTTGTTGGAAGAATGCACCAATACCCTTGTCAACTTCAGTTTTTCAGGGATATTGGTAAATAAGGAGTGCCAAGCCGCAATAATACTTTTCATGTTTATCTCCTTACTGGATACGAACCTAAAAGATTGCCCGCGTTTATTAGAAAAAGAGAAGGGTAAAGAATGAGAGTCGGTAAGGATAAAGAGACCCCGAGACGAATAACCCGAGTGATTCAACGTTTTTAGAAATTAATCAAAGAACGAGAAGATGGCGAAGGGCTATTTCGTGATGGAACTGTAAATCCCTTCTGGATGGATGCCAATGCATTAACAAATGAAAAATTCATAAAATTACTGAAGACTTCTCTTAAGATTTTTGTTCTTATGAAATAACTTCTTAATCTAGGTGGTTTAAAATGTATGGAAAACGAAAATAAGAAAAAAGAATACGAAGAAAATCAACTAAAATTTGCTCAGCAGCATATGGCCAATGAACGCACATATTTAGCTTGGTTGCGGACCGCAATCGCAATCATAGGAATTGGCTTTTTAACAGTCTCGTTGCATTTAACCATCGGGAAAAGTCATCGGATAAGTGATTTTCTGGCTATTCTGCTTACTATCCTATCCAGCGTGGCTGGTTTTGGTGTAATCATAAATGCAGCGGTTCAATATTTTAGGAAACGAAAACAAATTCAGGAGCAGCGCTTTCATTCCACCCATGTATCCATACTAGTGGGGTTACTGGCTTTGCTTATTGTGCTTCTGGTCGCCGTTATGTATATTTTTGTTCAATTTATGCATATTGAAGAGAACCTGTAAGGAGAGTTTAGTGAAGATGCCGCCTTCACTAAACTCTCCTTTTTCTGACCATTCGTAAAAACACATCTTTTAAGACGAAAGGGAAAGAAAAAGCTATTCAAAACGTATTTACATCTGTTTCGATTGATGAAATTCCCATACGCTCCTAGCAGTTCGCTGTTGCGGCTGCGGCGATATACGCCGAATGCAACGACCCGTTCGCATACGGCCATGCTCCTCCAATAAGTACACTCATACGATCCAATCCCCTATAGAAATATAAAAAACCCCGCCTTTATCCGAAATCGATAAAGACGAGGTTGATTCGTGGTTCCACTTTAATTTACTGCTAACTTACATTACCAGTCTTATTCAGTTCATAGCCGCTGCTTTTATACTGCGGTTTTGATAACAAGCAACAACTCTTGTCGCATTTTACTGATTCCAAACCGGAACGTTCAAACCGAAGCTCTCTGGAAAAAGACGGATTATTTCACCGCAGCTTCTATTCTTAATTCTTGATGAAGTACTTCTCCGATGCGTTTCATGCCTTCAATGATTCGCTCTTCTGAAGTATTGGAGAAGTTTAGCCGAAGCGCATTTCTTTTTGAGCCGGTTGCGAAAAAGGCATCTCCCGACAGCACAGCCACACCTTTTTCAAGGCCGGTTACCGAGACTTTTCTGGAGTCGACGGTGTCGGGAAGTTCCACCCAAATAAATAATCCGCCTGCAGGTTTCACACAGGAAACAGCTTCTGGGAAGTACTGATTTACGCATTCATACATCGTCTGGCATCTGTCGCGATAAGCGGCGTTGATCTTCTCAATATGCACATCGATATCATTCTGTTCAATATATTTCGAAGTGATTCGCTGCGCAAAGCCATCGGAATGCATATCCGCGGATTCCTTGAATCCCATGTATTTTTCGATGATCGCTTCATCGGCACAAATCCAGCCAAGACGGAGTCCTGGTGCGAATATTTTAGAGAAAGAACTCATGTAAATGACACGGCCCTCTTTATCAAAATGCTTGATCGGCGGAATTGGTGTTCCGGAAAAACGGATGGCACCGTACGGATTATCTTCCAAAATCAATACGTCATATTGTTGAGCCAGCTCCAGCATCCGCTTTCTTCGATCCAGGCTCAGCGTGCGGCCCGTGGGGTTCTGGAAATCAGGAATCGTATAGATGAATTTTGCTTGGGGATTTTCTTGAAGCCTTTTTTCCAACATTTCCATAATCATGCCGTTCTCATCCATCTCAACGTCTACAATATGGGCGTTGCAGAGGTTGAAAACGTTAAGCGCCGCCAGATAAGTCGGGCTTTCGCAGATGACCGTATCTCCTTCATCCAGAAAAAGGCGTCCCGTCAAGTCAATCGCCTGCTGGGAACCGGATGTGATCATGACTTGGTTCAAATTCGCCTGAATGCCGATCGCTTCCATTCGCTCAAGTGTTTTTCTGCGGAGCGGGGCATGACCCTCGGTCGGGCTGTATTGAAGGGCAACCGGTCCATCTTCAGTCAGAACAGCTTCACTTGCTTTTTTCAGGGCCTCCATAGGAAACAGTTCTGGGGCCGGAAGACCACCGGCAAAAGAAATCAAATCCGGTTGTTCTCCAGCTGTTAAGATGATCCGCATATCCGAAGGTTTCATCTGGTTGGCTCTCTTGGTGAATTTATGAATCATTGTCTGATCCTCCTAGGTACTGTAAATTGTAAAAATCGACTTTATTATCATCTCGTCCACTCCACATTTTTGAATGAACAGCTAAAACGAGTGCAATAAACTTTTTCGCAAATAACTTAGGCCTGTGGCTCATGTGACAGGTAACAGAATTTCATCCTATTTCCTTAAGAAAACATTTTACACTAATTTCACCGTCAATAGGTGTTTGATGTTTGGCAATGATGCTTTAATTGCTCAATGCAAACACATTCTTCTTTAAACTTCATCTTCATTCCGCTTTTCAATTTACCGAGTTCAGCCAATCAACTCGTGGGTTTTTTTATTACATTCATTATCGACTCAGTCATCTTTTTGATGCTCCATGTGCCTTATTCTTCTGCTGTTATTGGTATACTTGTTCCATGCAGTCAGAACAAGACGCATAAAGAAGGACGGGATGAATTGAAACGATTAACTCCAACAGGTGAATTTATCTATACATATGCATATCATCAAGACGAGGAAGAATTATGCCATTTGGAGATGCGCGCTTTTTTCGGAAAAGACACCGAAGAGAAAGTCATCAAAAGCAAGCGCGGCATAGATCCGAGCAGAAGCCCATTCATCAAGGAGCGGATTGAATTGCTGTTTGAGGGCGCGGAACTAGCGGATATTTTGGAACAAGCGGCTAAAGTGGATATGGAAAGTTCTACGTTTAAAGTCATTTTCCCGAAAATCAATGGATTGGCTTTGGCGAACAAAGTGGATTACGCGGCAAAACGTGAGATTGAACGCCAGATCGGCTTTGTGATCACAGGGAAAGCAGATGTCCATAACCCGGATGTCACTTTTGGAATAATTCTGTTCGGGGGCCGTTGGTATTTTGGCAAATACCTGCAAAGTGAGTCTGTCTGGTTCAAGCATCAGCGAAAACCGCGTGAATATTCCACTGCCTTGAGTACAAGAGTGGCGCGTGCCATCGCCAATATTGCAGTTCCTGACCCAGCGGGAGTCAAAGCGATCGATCCGTGTTGCGGTATTGGAACCGTGCTGGTCGAAGCCCTGTCAATGGGAATCGACATTGTCGGCCGGGACATCAATCCGCTGGTCGTTGATGGTTCGCGGGAAAATATTGCGCATTTCGGTTTGTCTGGAACAGTCGACTTGGGAGCGATCGCCGATATCAGACAGCAATATGACGTGGCAATCATTGATATGCCTTATAACCTTTATACGCACGCGACGCCTGATGAACAGCAGGAAATTCTCAAGCACGCATTGCCATTCACCAAAAAACTGCTTGTCGTGACCATCGATCCCATCGATTACATGATAGAAGATGCCGGCTTCACTGTAACCGATCGCTGCATTGCAAAAAAAGGATTATTCCTGCGGGAAATTCTAGTGTGTGAGAGAACAATTGAACCATCCCTAGTTGTTAAGGAATTGCAGGAAGCGTAAAATTTAAGGCATGGCTGCAAGAACGAAAGCGGATTTTAGGGACATCTGCAAAAAATCACCCGGCATATTTGTCCGGATGATTTTTGTTGGATTGTTACTTTCAATTGTTTAGGCGTTTGATCAGATTACGGAATGGCACTCAAACGTTTATCTTCCGCCCTTTCCAAGTTACCGTATGCAGGACATTCACCCGAAACAGAGAGTACAGATAGATACCGGTGAAAAATAAAAACAGAACGGGATAGAACAAGAAAATGAACCGTGGGAAATCACCGCATCTGCGCGCAAACAGTCCGGTTTGAACCGCATAAATCAGATACAAAAGACCACTGATTAAGATTGCAGAAGCGTCTGCTGACGCAATGGCGGAGATTAAGGCAATCGCACTGGTGAAGCTGCCGGCAATCCAAATGATGGTCATCCCCATAACAAGCGGATGAGTGGATTTTGAACCAATGGCAAAGCTTTTACACCAGCCTTCGATCAGGCTTTTAAGACCTTCCGGATACATCCGGGACGAGATGATCCCTTTTCCGCCGAGGCAGTGGACGGGAAGGCTTTTTTCGAGAAACGCCTCCCCGAGCGCCAAATCATCCATAAGGGCGCCTTCGATTTTTTGATGGCCTCCTGTTAAAAAATAATCCTCTTTATTGCATAAGATGCACGGACCGAACGAGCCAGCCGTCTTAAAACGGTCTCCCCAAACGGTAAAACCATTCATCCCGACAACCACGATCACGTTGAATATGGCAGAGAGGTTTTCATACAGCTGGTGAACAGTATGGAACGGCTGCAAAGCCAGAATCCCTTTGGCGCCTTTTTCTTTGTAGGAAAGAAGCAAATTTCGGATGCCGTCAGCGTCTGTGAAATGGGTGTCCGCATCCAAGAATAATAGCCACTCCCCTTTTGCTTGATTCGCGCCGTACCAGCAGGCTGCCGACTTTCCTGCCCCCAGCCGTTCCTCCTTCTTCTGAAGAACCGTTGCGCCTAACGCTTCCGCGACTTCAGCTGTATTGTCCGATGAATCATCATCCACCACCAAGATTTCAAATGACCGATGATTTTGGTCATTTAATGACTCCAATAACGGCGTGATCCGGTTGCTTTCATTTCGGGCAGGAATGATGACGGACAGGAACGGCAAATCTGATTGTTCTCGCGGCTTAGGCCTCGGCAACGACTTGAACATGATGAAGCCGACCCCGACCGCAGCGAAACCGATTGCCAGGTTGATGATGTTTGAAGCTTCCATTTGAACACCCCCTAACTGAATTTGGCTATCGCCGGCAAATTAATTATCGTGAGCCATGACACCTTGGTCATCATCGATCAATTCCTGCACGGCAATCTTTGCGGATAAAAGGACGATTGGAACCCCTGCTCCGGGATGTGTACTGCTCCCGGTAAAATACAAATTCGAACAATGCGTGGCCTTACTTTGCGGCCGCAGGTGATTACTTTGAGACAAAGTCGGCTGCAGGCCGAAAGCGGCACCTTTATAGGCATTGAACTTCGTCTCGAAATCCAGCGGCGTTATGCAGGTTTCCGCAACAATTTCTTCCTCGACGTGCTCAAAGCCCGGAATCTTTTTCAACGCGTTCAGGATATAGCCGCGGTAATACGCGACGGTTTCCTCGTTCCAGTCGTAAAGGGCTGTCGCCGCGTTTGAAACCGGCATCAAGATATACAAGCCGTCTTTTCCTTCGGGCGCAAGAGTTGGATCCATTTTCGAAGCAAGGTAAACATAAAAAGAGGCATCCGTCAGTTTTTCCCCTGAGAAAATGTCTTCCAAATTTTTGTCCAGCTTTTCATTGAAAATGAAATTATGAACCCTCTCGACTTCCGTGTATTTTCTGTCCATGCCCAAATACAATAAAAAACAAGAACAGGTATACTTCATTTTATCGATTTTTTTGTCGGTAAACTTTCCTTTGGCGGCCGGTTCTTTGACCAGGTGTTTCATGGCATACGGGAAGTCCGCATTGCACACCACAAAATCTGCAGGAACCTTTTCGCCAGCCACAAGGATGCCGGTGGCTTTTTTATCTTCAATGCAGATTTCCTGCACGGCCTGATCATAGAAGATTTCGCCTCCCAATTCCTTGAAGAGCCGTTCCATCGAAGAGGCCATCGTGTACATGCCGCCTTTAATAAACCAGACGCCATATAAAAACTGGAGCATCGGGATCATCGTATAAAACGACGGACTCTTATACGGGGAAATGCCTATGTAGAGCGTTTGGAAACTGATGATCTGCTTTAAGCGTTCGTTTTTGATGTATCGGCCGATAAACTGGTCGGCTGTGTCCAGCACTCTTATTTTCGACCCCTTCCCTTTATTCATCATAGAACGGTTATAGAAATCCCGGTGTCTGCGGAATGGCTTCTGCAAAATATCAAACCTTGCAAACGCAAAAATCTTTTGCGCTTCCTGGAGATACTGAAGGAATCCCCCTGTATCCGATGGACTGAGCGTTTCCAACGTTTTGGTCAACCGTGGAAGGTCAGAGGACATATCAATGGGCTCAGTGGGTGCATCACTGAAATAAGCCCTGTACATCGGATCCAGTTTTTCCATCGGGATGTAATCATCGGGGTTGCGGCCACACAGCTCGAATATTTCCCGATACACTTCCGGCATCATGACAATACTCGGCCCCAGATCGAATTTATAGCCGTCGATTTCAATCCGGTTCATTTTTCCGCCGGGGGTGGATTGTTTTTCGTATAGGGTTACCTGGTAACCGGCATTTTGAAGTCTGATGGCGCTTGCCAGTCCCGCCACGCCTGCTCCGATAACAATCACTTTCTTTGTCACGCTGACCTCCTCCTTCCATTGGAAATGATGGCGTAAATGCGCCCGCGGTTGTACCGCTGGGCAATGATGAGCGGCAAATTAAATAAAACCGCGTATGCAATCATTGACCAGCCTAGTTAAAAAGGATTCCATAGAAAAGATAACGGTGCCGGTACACTGGAGAGCCAGTGGGTCAATTCTGCTCGTTTTGTTTCTGTGGCAAAGATTTCCCGCCTTTTGTCCGGCAATCGTTTTTTGCTGTAGCCGCTCTTTAGAATAACCGTCGACCAGCGATCTTTTCCATTGTTTCTTTTACTTATGGCTTTGCATGGATATCACTCTTCATTTGCCTTGATGCAAATCCCGTTCAACAATTTTCCTGCCGACTTGCTGGCCGCTCAAAGTGACCATCGGCATCCCGCCACCCGGGTTCACCGTCCCACCGACAAAATACAGATTGTCGTAGCGCTCACTTTGTTTCGGGTGCTTGAACCCTTTGTTATTGCTGCGGTCTGACAGCGTTCCGTAAATCGCGCCGCGGTCGGAGCCGTAGACCTGTCGGATATCGTCAGGCGTCCATATGTCCTCCGTCACGATGTTTTCCCGCAAGCCGTCCAGACCCATTCGTTCCAATTTGATCAAGACTTTCTCTGCGAATTGCGCGTAGTCCTGCTGCGTGAACGCTTTGTCCTGGATGTACGGAATGTGCGGAAGCACTTTTATGTTTTCGTGTCCGGGCGGCGCCTGGGTCGGGTCGGTCTTATTGACGTTCACTAAATAAATGACCGGGTCGTCCGGCAGTTTATGCTCGTGGAAAATCGTATTCATCTGTTCCTTCATATTTTCCGCAAAGAAGAAATTATGATGGCGGAGCTGCGGATAATTTTTTTTGACGCCCAGATGCATCACGAGCCCGGAACTGGCCGGTTCAAATTTCTTCTTCAGCTTTTTAACGTACTGCTTCTTTTCATCCAGCAGCTGCTCATAAAGCGGAATGACTTCCATATTGGAGATGTAATAATCCGCGGCCACCTTTGCACCGTCTTGCAGCAGAGCGCCGGTGATCTTGCCTTTTTCTTTGTAGAGGCGGGTGACTCCCACTCCCGTATAAATATTGACGCCAACTTCTCGAGCCAGCCGCACTAGTGCATCCGCAAGCCGATTCATGCCGCCGGGCACGTACCATGCACCTTGGTCATGCTGCATATAGATCATCATATTCAAGACGGCCGGCGCATCGTAAGGGGAAGAACCGACATATTTACTAAAATAGGAAAGCATATCCTTGAATTGCTTATTGCTGATCCGTTTATCAATGGCACTATGTACGGTCGAAAAAAGATCGAAGTTTTTGAGGGATTCAAGCGCACCGTGGTAATTTGCGATTTCTTCCGCGCTGTCCAGCCCCTGACTGAAATAGCCTTTCTCGGTCATATCGTACAGATTTTTGGAGTATTTCAGCAGATTTGCGTACTCGCGCATATCCCGCTTGCTCAATGACGGATTTTTCGCTTCCATTTCATTCAAGTCCTCATATAAGTCGATAATGTTCCCATCCGGAAAAAAGGAACGCCATTGATGATCCAGCCGGATGATCGGCACGTAGTCTTCCATCCGTTTTCCGCTGTCCGCAAATAATTTTGCGAAAATTTTTGGCATCGTCAGGATGGACGGGCCAAGGTCGAAGCCGAAACCATCCTGGTCAAGCCGGTTCAATTTCCCGCCGATATGGTTGTTTTTTTCGAATAAGGAAACTTTATAGCCGCGTTGCGCAAGGGAAATGGCGGCGGATATGCCGCCGAGTCCTCCCCCGATGATTAAAACTTTTTTATTTTCAGTCAATTTCACCAGCACCTTCCCGTAATTTAAGGGCAATCTTCAACAGCAGCGTCGATTTGTATTATTTCCACTAATACCCTCATCATCCTGTTTCAACACCTAGACGGCAACTCTTCCGGACAATAAATCAATCGAACCCCAGTGCCCGGATATCGGCTTGCTTCCGATCGCCTATAAAGACGGCGCGGCGCTGACTTCAGCAATTGACTATTTAACAGTCCTATGGATAAAATGGTGGAAAAAAGCGAGGTCCTTATGTTAACTACTATTGGCGCAAAGTTACTGCGACTCCTTCCCGATCCGTCATATAATTCGCCTACGATTCCTCCGCAGCCTGTAAAAATGAAAAAAGATTTCCTGGTTGATACATCGGTTCAGCCCACTTACCTATCTTTCTACTATCCGTTAGGGACAGAACGGGAAAATCTTCCGGTTTACGTTAATTTCCACGGCGGGGCATTCATTATGAATGATAAAGAGCTGGATGATCCGTACTGCCGCTTTCTGGCGAATCAGACAGGCTGCATAATCCTCAATGTCGGTTATGCAAAAGCTCCGGAATATCCGTTTCCGAAACCGATTGAACAGAGTTACGAGATTCTTCAATGGATGAAGAACCAGGCAGATGAGCTGGAAATCGATCCGAAACAATTCATGCTGGGCGGACAAAGTTCTGGTGCGAATATCGCCGCAGCCCTATGTCTTTACCTGGAAGAGAAACAGGAAAGCCAGCCCCTTCTCCAAGTATTATCCTGCCCGATGCTGGATTTTGTCACACCGCATGCAGATAAACCCGAACCGAAGCGGCTGCGTGCCCGCTTCCCACAATTTGCGAACTTTTTGAATAAATGCTACCTGCCTGACAAAACTCAAGCTGCCAATCCGCTCGCTTCCCCTGTCTTTGCGGAAATCGGGAAGGGTTTAGCCTCTGCCCTTATTATTATTGCCGAACACGACCCATTCAGGCCTGAAGCCGAAATCTATGTCGAAAAATTAAAAGCTGCCGGGATAAACGTCCACGATGAGGTTTTCGAAGACGTTTCTCATGCCTTTACACATTTAGGCCCACAAGATGCGGCCGAGAAAGCATGGACGCTGGTTGCGGAAAAAATCAAAGAAGCGGTTGCTTTAGCTGGGGATCAAAATAATAATATACGCAGTTGATTAATCGCCTGCTTCCTTTTATGGCTTTTTTAAAAATGCTGCTACCGCCTAAAAAGACCTAACAAGAAAATGTTAGGTCTTTTTAGTTGTTTCGCCGTAACTGATTTTTGATATTGAGCAAAATAAAAAAGAGTGGCTAAGAGACTTTTTTGCATCTGCTCCTGCATTGCTTAACTGCAATACCTGTGGCAAAAGAGTTTTGGGATTTTAAATTAAAATTATTAGCTCCGCCTTTTCTATCCTGAAACTTTTATAAGAAGAAGAAAATGCGTTTGCTATTGCAAAAATGACACTAAATAGAGAAAAAATTCGAAGCCATAGAACATAATAAAAAACATCACTATCCAAAATAGAATTTGCTTGAATTTCGATTGGTTCTTTAACGCTTTTGGATTATCACCAAGTCTTTTATTGAACTCCTTTTCTTTTTCCTTGAGCTCCAATTTTTTTCGTTCCTTTTCCGATTTGTCATCGTTATTCATTAACTCACCCTCCAAATTTGATTTTGATTGGTGAAACTGTAAATCTTCGATTCAAATGGATTATATTCTTTCCATACCCATTAACCTGTATTATTAACTAAATTTTCCGAACTCAATTCTTGAATAGAACAAAGGATTGAAGTGCCGCAGCAAGTTCGTTTCCTGCTGCTTTAAATCAACTACAAATCGAAGGAGACAGGAAAAAGAGGAATATTTTTTAAAATCAAAAAAGCCTCCAATCGCAATTGATGGACGCTTTTTTAAAATCATTACATTAATTCGTTTACATGCATTTGATCACTAATAACAATTCATTTTCCAGGAATCTTTTAGCTGCTAACTTACATTCTTTATTCGCACTCAGATCAGCTATAGCCAAAACCCAGCCAGATTCCAGATATTGAGCAAGCTCTTCTGCATTTTCATTGGCGACAATGAATTTATCACTTTCTTATCCATGTCTTCTAGGAATATCAATTTGCTAAAATCCCAGATACTTTAACTTGATTTCATTCCGTTTCAGCTGAATTATATAACCTGCATCCGTTCCGGAATCGTAGCGGCCCACCTCAAATTCCTGCAGTTTGATCAGGTGCCGGAAATAGGCAGGGACATCCGTCTCCCAATCGAGATTCGTCAGCATGAGAGGGAAAATAAATTCCTTCTTTTCTCCACTTACAGCAAAACTACTTACTTGTTTCCAGCAGTTCACGCGAATTGGCGTCGAAGATTTTATAGCCTATTTCAACCAGATGATCTTTTGAAACAGTCACCTCGCAATAGTAAGGGACGGATTTTCCATACGCGTCAAGCTCCGGGAGATCCGTAAATGAGAACCGCTCACCTTTATCCAGCATGTCAAAGGTTGCGTCCGCATAACGGCCATCTGCAGAAATCTCAATTCTGCATTCCCCTTCGACCACATCATATTCTTTCAGAAGCATGTATTTGAGACTTGGAAGAGTGACTAATAAACATAAACCACCTAATAATAAAACTCCAACAGCTTTGCCCACAACTAGAAATCCTAAACTCCTGTTTATGAACTTATGTACAAAGTAACCTGCACCGCCTGTCACAAAGAAAATTCCTAATACGAGTATGAAATAATACAACTTCGTCACTTCCTCTGTTATTCGTCTACTGCTATATACGTCGAGCCGTTTGCAAAGTTTCATTTCGAGCAAAACGGTACGCAGCATTTTCTAACATATGTATTACTCCTAATCCGTGGCAAGGCATCTTCGTTTCAAACATCCGAAAATGACATCCTATGCACTTTCTATGCAAACAAAAAAGAGTGCCTTGACTATCAAATCAATGAATCTGCTTTAAAATTCGTCTTCTTTTTTATCTGCCAATTGAACAACAAGAGGTGAAAAAAATGAAAAGCAATATCTTAGCAGTCTTAATATAATGTGTTAAACCCCAAAGCAAGTCTTTATTTTTGTAAGACAGGTACTGTTTGGTGCCGCATTTAGCACATTCTTTCCCCTCCTCTGAAAAATGAAGCAACCATAAATTTCTTGCTTTCCATTTAAATGTGCAGTTGGTGCAACGTGCCACTGAACAAACCCCTTTTCCTTGTATAGTGTTCTTTTTGAAATTGCATTTGTTAAGAATTGAATTTGAAAACAGATTCTTTTGCTTTCAATTTCTTCTTCCAAAATCGAGGAAGTCTTAGACCACTGCTGGTCCAATCAACGCACCAGGACAATCATTTCATTTAAGTGTCTTTTCTTCTGTTAAGTTCTGATATATACACCTATATCCTTTTAATATTCCGGCTTCAAACCCTTTAAACTAGCCTTCTGAATGTATCTTTTTTCTAGTAAAATCAGTTTTTCTCGATTTTATAGGTAAGTCATTGGAATCGTGAAACCGAAAGTAACTTAATTTGTATTAAGTTACTTTCAAATTTATTCAAGTAAGTCCAAAACAGTTTCTGACAACCTATGCCTTATTACCAATTGTGCTTTTCTTGCTTTGTTATTTAAACCTCTAAGATCTTCTGTCTGTAGTTCCCAAGACATCTTTGTTTCATTTTCCAATTTAATGACTTCCTCTTCCAACCACTTATGGTATTTCTCATAAATGCTTATAGCGATTTTCTCATTTTGGAATTCTTCCGGAACTCTAAAGTGCAAATTGTAAATCCATTTGCCAAACGCTTCCTTACCATGTTTTTCGATTCTTTCTTTGAATATCCCTAGTATTTCTTCTATAAATTCTTTATCAAAGTTCTCTTCATTCATCTTCATCTCTAACTGCTCTAAAGTAATTTCATTCCAATGTCTCTTCTTCAAATCCAGCACTTTCTTAAACACATTTTCATCTCCAATACTTGCTATTTTACTATCGATCGCAAAGAAGAAAGAAATGACTGATTGTCATTCCGGTTAAGTCACTTCAGTTCCTTGTACGTTACATCTCTCAAACGAATGGGTATCACTCTTGTCACCGCTTTTTTTACTGGAGGCATAAAGTGCTGTTTGCTCCTGCAAAAGAATGATATGCATTCCAAATAAAAAATGCACCTCAAAATGAGCCAGGAAATGCCTCTCCCAGCTCTCGATATGATGATATCCGTTCGTGAGCTCCCTCACACCGTTCATCCATTCAAAATATTCCACCTTGATCGCTACGTCCTGCCTCTCGTCGCGCCTCGGCTTCAGCTAAATTCTGGTTTAACGTCTTTTCCTGGTTGCTTAAGTTATATTTCCGCCGAGTCAAAACATCCACAAGACAACTGCCTAGAAATAAAGCGGCCAAGGAGCCCCAGAAAATCCACATCATCCAATGCATACATTTCCCGTCCTTTCATTTCATTTATCATTTCAATCATCCATTGCTTTTATATCTTATTATACGGTTTACTGCTTCAATGCGTTTCAATAATTTTACTTTTCAGAATTAAAATTCATATATTGTTTCGAGCCGATTACCTGTTTAAATGTAAGGGGGTGCTCAAGTAGCGATTCCACTAGCCTGTCTCGTCACTTTAAATGTAAATCTTCCTAAGCCCTTTCTAAATTCAACCTTTCCCATTGACATCGCCAATTTAAATAAAATAAATAACCATGCTATTAAACCATTCGTAAAAGTATACGATTACGAACAAAGAGAAGAGCAGCGGATTCTTATACCGCTGCTCTTCATTAGAGTTGAACTCTAGATTAATAAAGAGTCCACTAATTTGATATTTAGCGTAAAGTTAAAAATTTGCGGATGCTCTCTCCTCTTCTCCAATCCTTTTAAGAAGTTTGTTCGTTTGTTGTAATGAGCAAAAGGACAGACAGCTTCAGAAAGCTGTCTGTCCTTTCGATTTTTAAAAATTCACTTTGACGAATGCCCTTTTAACTGACTTGAGAATTTGACTTTACTGCAGGCACTTTTACACTTTTAGTATAAGCGGCTTTTGTATCTATCCATAGTTTTTCTACAAAAGCACTCGGTTTTTCATATATCCAGCAGTGATCATTACTGCAAAACTGAGAATTAGTCCATAAACTCCTGGCTGCCAGCCCCAGCCTTCAATGAACGATGGATTAAAGAATCGAAGAAACATGGATAATGCCGTACCTGCAATTAATCCTATGATTGCTCCTTCTTTATTAGCACGTTTCCAGTACAAGCCTAAAATGACAATTGGAAAAAGCAAAATGATTCCATCATAAGTGAATAACGCAAGAAAAACCATTAAGCCCAAATCGGCGGTACCAAAAAGCAGAGAAACCAATGAAATAACGATTACGGATATTCTTGCAATATTTACTGATTTCTTGTCCGAATCTGCGCAGGCCGCACAGAATACGGAACTAGGCCTTAGTGGAATTAGGATTATCATCCATTCCGATCAGGGAAGTGACGACTCGTTATATGTCTATCAGAATTTGATCAAAGAGAAACACGCGGTGATTGAATCGTTCCACTCGACTATCAAGTCGGAAGAATTTCAATATGTCAAATTCACTTCATTGAATAACTTTCAAGTCGTTGAGAAAGTAACCGGCTATTTGCATTATTACAACGAAGAGCGGATTCTCGAAAAGCAGGCTGCCCGGCACCCAAGGAATTTGGGACCAAGCAGCCTGCTAAAGTTTTTATAGGTGTCTCGAATCGCTATGGAAGTCTATGCGCATTCTCTTTTTGTCTTACATAAATCGTATAATGCTTTTAACGTCAATCTATCAATCCCCACATATTTGAAAAGATTCCAACAAAGATCAATGCCAATACGACGATTGTAAAAATGACCATACCGACTTCTAGCGGCACATATTCCTTGATTTTCGGTTCAACTAAGCCTTCATTATGGTACATAGAGTGATCATGCAGCAATGGTTCGACGGGTTCGATGGGTTCAATAGGTTCGGTGGAGTCTTGGATGGTTCGGAATTCCTCTTTATCCAAAGGTTCTTGTTGATTCATAATGAACGCCTCCCATTGTTCTTCTTGTCGACATAATATTAACACAAAAATCAGATAATTAACACTAGGGAGTTTTTCTCTGAAACAGAAAGGCGCTGAAGTTTATGACAATAAAAACTGAGTGTTTAAAAGCAATCAGCCGAAAAATCCCCAAATGTCGGAACTTATACCAGTAATAGCGATGATCAATAACAAGAAAACGAAAATGACGGTTTGAATCGGTTTGTATTTCTGCAACTTCCGATAGGTTTTGATATGTACACTCTAAATCTTTTTATTTTCAGCTATTTACTTCACTTTCATAATTCGCAATAGATTGTCCTGTCTATTTCTCTAAGAATAACCTGTCAGCTAATGGATTGTCTGCATTCATAACAGAATTTCTAGAACTTATTCGAATTCAGGTCTTTTTTTGTTGCGCAATAGAGAACACTTGGTTATAGAAGCGCAATCATCAGAGATGTAGAGTCTTAACCTGGAAATCACTGAGATTCCAAACGATACAGAGAATGTTTGAAAACTGGAGGGAAAACGTAAAATATAGTAAAATAAGTATAGAGTCTTACAATGACATTGATAAACAGAAGGGATAAATTGGATAGCTAATGGAAAATTTTAATTTCTCTTCGATAATAGAAGATAAGAAAAACTCTCTCCCTGAACAAATTGCTTATCATATTATGAAAAAGATCGTAATAGGTGAATTAGTTCAAGGGACGAGATTGATTGAATCAAATATAGCGAAAGAACTGAATGTTAGTAACATCCCTGTTAGGGAAGCTTTTTATATTTTACAAAGCACCGGCGTTATCGAAAGATCTCCGAGAAAAGGTGTACGTGTAAAATCATTTTCTATACAGGAGATGAATGACTACACGGATGCTTTAATTGAATTGTTTAACTTAGCTATAGATTATTCAAAATCTAAATGGGATGAAGAAAAGGTCAATTATTTGCAAAATTGTTTGAAGGAAGCAGAAGAACAATTAGCAGAAAAAAACATATTAGAGTATGTCGTGAAGGTTTCTGATTTATGCCAGCACATCTTCCAAGTTGCGGACAATAAGGCGTTTATTAAATTTTATTCGGATATCACCTTTATCACCAATGCCTATTCGCAAATGAAATGGGGCGATGTTGAAAAAACAGAAAGTCGCAGTATATACTTGCGTGCAATGGTTGATGCGCTAATTCATTCAGATTTTGAGCAGACAAAAAAATCCTTTGAAATTTTAACAAGAAAATCGCTGAATATTGAATAATAAGAGATTAAATTATTTCTGTGAAAATCTTAAAAAAATAAAAGCCAGCCAGCTGTTTAAAGAAGAGTACCCTCTTTAAAACTGCTGGCTGGCTTTTGCTTATCCATTGTTAAATTTACTAATCATTGATTTTTAGTTGGCCATAACTCCACCATCAACGATCAGTTCTGTACCCGTAATAAATTTAGACTCTTCAGAGGCAAGGAATAAGGCTGCATACGCAATATCAATCGGATCGCCAAAGTGACCAAGCGGTGTTTTGTTAATGTACGACTGTTTTGCTTCTTTGGCTGCTTCGTCTTCGAGAACTGCGGACATTGGTGTTTTGATTTGGCCCGGACAAATCACATTTGCTCGGACATTGTCTCTGCCATAATCAACAGCAATATTTTTAGTCATTCCAATTAATCCGGCTTTCGCAGCTCCGTAACCAGTGCCGCCTTGGCCGCCGATCAATCCACCGATGGAAGAAATGGTCACGATGGAACCACCACCCGCTTTAATCATTTCAGGAATGGAGTACTTACTTCCAAGGAATGCTCCTTTTAAATTAATTGCCAGCAGTTTGTCCCATTCTTCCACATCATGTTCAGCGGCTTTGGCGATAAACGGACCGGCAACTCCAGCAGTATTCACTAGCACATTTACTTGGCCATATGTATCTACCGCAGTCTTAACAGCACTTTCCCAATCTTCAGGAGAAGAGATGTTCAATTTAACAGCGATGGCATCACCGCCACCTGCTGTAATGTCGTCAACTACCGATTGAAGTGCTTCCATATTCATATCGCCGCCAACCACTTTGCCACCTTCTTTTGCGAACAAGCGAGCCTGTTCTGCCCCCATTCCACTGCCAGCCCCTGTGATAATAGCTACTTTACCTGATAATCTGCTCATTATATTTCCTCCTCATAACTTCTTTGAATAATATATAATATATTATTTTCTTATATTAATTATATATAATATATAATCCGTTTGCCAGTTATCTGTTTTGGCCGCTAATAAATTAACGAACTGAGTATTTTTCACTTAATGAGAAAGCATAAGGAAAGTCAGCAAAATCTAAAGATTAACTGTCTCATTCTTGAATCTTGTTAGCCTTTTTCTTTGGGAATCTCTAGCATGTTGCAGATACATATAAAAGCGTTCGTAAAAGTACACTTCTACGAACAAGAAAATGGCCTCCACAAAATCCTTTCCTTCGTTAAAAATTATAACTCGCTTCTTTTTCCAATCGCAGTTTGGTGTAGGTCTCTTGGGGAACCGCTCATACGCAGTGCAAAAATAAGAAAGAACAAAATGAGCAATCGCAAACCAGCTAGCCCATCAAACAAGAAAAGGAAGAGAAAAGCTCTAATGAGCGTTTTCTCTTCCTTTCAAAAAAGCATCGACTTGATATCAATTCGATGCTTTTTATTTAGATGCAGACTTTAAGAATTAAAAATCAAAAATTGATTTGATGTTTGTAATTCTCCATTATAATAAGGAAAGAAACTTCTGGGCACTTGCTGAATCAAAAAAGAAACTAAAAACGTTTGGAGTAGATGACATGACCGAGATGTTCTTGTATAACTGGCAGATTCGAGAAGAATGGCTGGGCTGGTGCGAGACCCTCTCACCAGAAGAATTAGAGAAAAAAAGAGCTGGCGGAATGGGCAGCATTTTACACAATTTATATCATGTGGTCTATTGCGAGCAATACTGGATCAACCACTTGCGCGGGACCCCGGTCCTTGGCAATGACATGAAGAATATCACCACTTTACAGGAGGTGAAGGCATTTTCGGCTCTTATCCAACCGCAAACCCATCAATTTCTCCAATCCTATCCACTCGAAGGAGCAAATCAGGTTTTGGAACATCAAAGAAAAGATGGTTCAATCAAGTTGTTGCCGTATGAGAAAGTGCTCAGGCATATTACGGCGCATGAAATCCATCATATCGGTCAGCTATCCGTCTGGTCTAGGGATATGGGATTGAAGCCCGTTTCTTCGGATCTGATTTATAGAGAATTTGTCTAATACTCTATAAAATACTCCGGATGCTTCACCACAAGAAAGAGAGGCTGCAGTTTTGCGCAGCCTCTCTTTCTTATTGTGGATTCCCATCTGAATGGCTATAACATCTGATGACAGGTAAACTACAGTTGCCAAGCCAACTCATTTAAGAAGGTCAGAACATCTTCGTTCACATCGTCCATGTCCGCGCCTAACGTCATCAAATGCTTGGAGTTCGGATAGCCCTTCATGGTTTTTCGATCCGACGCCACGCTTTGGAAAATCACCTCGGCACTTTCTTGATACAACGGCTCATCCAATTCCCCGTACAGTATCCGAATGGGCGAGGTTATTTGCGTTAAGTTGTCCCTCGTTCGGTCGATGAGCTGCTGGAACTCGACCAATGAATCGACCGGCAGATCGTGAAGATTGTCCATTTCCAGCCGGATTTGGTCCTCGTCTTTCCCTTCCAGTTGTTTGTATCGCTTCGCATAGTGAAAGACACGCTTTTGCAGAAAAGCCGCCTCCCGCTGGATCGGCACAGACATGGTCACCACGCCAGCCACTTCCAGCTCCTGCGCCGCTTTCAAGGCCAACACCCCGCCAAGCGACAGGCCGATCACCGCTATTTGGTCAAACCCTTTGTCCTTCAGCAACTGATAGCCGCCCAGTGCATCCTGCCACCAATCGGATGGGCCATATGTCAGAAGGTCTTCCGCGGGCAAGCCATGTCCGCTGTACACCGGGGCGTAGCAAGAATAGTTGTGTTTCTGCAAATGCCTGCCCAACTTTTTCATATCGCTCGGATTGCTTGTGAAAGAATGCAGGAGCAGAACGGCTTGCTCTCCGCCTTCATAATAAAAGGGCCTCGGGGGCAGCAGTTTCATCATATTATTAAATCCCTCATTCCCCATTTTTTCACGTTGATTAACTAAGCGTACATCGAATTTTTATCCTTCCGTTCCAGTGTAACATCCCTTTGATGTGAAACTCACCTGTCCACTTTACTTAAGTTCATGTCTTCATCATCTTCTTCTGACTTAGGATGCATCCCATTTCCCCACTATTGAAATAGCTGGAAAACCGTCTGTTAAAGGCACCCAAAACACCCGAATCAAAAACTTCCCTTCCCAATGAATTTATCGAACCAAAATTCATTCACAAAACCGATTGTAAAAGTACCTGCTACAGACCTAAAGGGAGAGAAAATGTTAATTTAAGCAACATCTTCTCTCCCTTTGTATTTCAACAACTTTTGATAATCCTCCATATGTAAACTAGAATTCCCAATTTTTTCATGCAAGTTGTCATACAACTCTTACTTCCTGTAAGTTTGATTGCTCCATTTCCTTGTTTTAAATGTATTTCAGTTCCAAAATTAAAAAGGATTTTTGGTTATTGTGCCTATCTTGACACTCCCGATTCATGATAATAAAGAATCTGACTCGTTTATTGACAAAAGAAATTACATGCGTTAAATTAGTAATTAATAATTACTATTAATGAAAATGACTAAATTGGTCTTGCCATTCCTGTTGAAAATGTTTTTGAGAAACAAATGATTTTAGAAAACAAAAGGAGGAGTAAGGTGGAAAACATTACGGTTAAAACAAAATTCGATCAGTTTTTTGAAAAATCCCAGTCTTTGGAGAGGATTTATGAGGAATACGCGCTTTCAAAGGGATTGAAGTATATGAGCTTTACGGTGCTGGGCATTATCTATGACAATCCCGAAAGCTGTACGCAAAAGTTGATAGTTGACCGCAGCTTATACACGAAGCAAAGCGTCAATCTGATCATTAAGTCCTTTTGGCAGGGTGGATATGTGGAATTGAAAGAAGATCCGGCCGATCGCCGCAACAAGAAGATTTATTTCACTGGAAAGGGACGGATATATGCCGACGAAGTCATTGGCAAGCTTCAGAATGTAGAAAAGCAGGCAATGGAACAGTTAAGCGATGACCAATGGGAACAACTCCTGCAAATGGTGGACGTGTTCGAGAAAAAATTTCTATCCGGCATGGCGGATCTTCTTTCTTCCAACGCATGACCCGGTTATCTACCCTTGCATGTTGAAAGGAGAATAAACAACCATGTGGCCACTCATAACGTCTGGAATCGGCTTAGGGATAATTGACAGTCTTAACCCATTTACCATATCAGCTCAGGCCGTCTTGCAGGCACTCGTGAAAAAAACGCATCATATTTGGTATTACATCTTGGGTACGTTCATCTCCTATTTCATTGGCGGGTTATTGGTCATTTATGGGATGGATAAAGTGTTCTCGGCCTTCTATCGTCACGTTATGGCTGCCTATAGCGGTGTAATCTTTTCCGTAGAAATAACAGTGGGGATAGGTCTTGTCTTTTTGGGCGCCTTCCTACTTTATAAGCGTAAAACGGTGTCACCAGCTAGTAAAACAAAAGAGAAAGAAATAGCTCCGCCTAAATCGGTGGCCCCCGTATTCCTGCTTATTCTCGGTGCATCAAATACCATAGGCGATTTGCCAACGGCCATACCGTACCTGATTTTTATTGCCCAACTTGTGGAAGCGAGCATTTCAATGGGGTCCGTGCTATTTTTACTCCTGGTCTACAATGTCATTTACATCCTTCCCCTCGTTCTCCTGTTCTTTCTGTATCTTTTCAATCGGGATAAGGTCGATAACTTCATCGGAAAATTCCGAAAAAAAGCTACGAAGATAAGTGAATGGGCGGCCATTGTTGTGCCGATAACTGCAGGCTTGTTTTTGGGAATTCATGGATACGTCAACTTATTCCTATAAGAGAAAATAATAGGCATAGCTGATGGTTAAGCTATGAGAGTTAAATATTAGCTTTGCGGCATGGCATGATCCAATCTCTGCCGATTCTTAAACTTTATATCTTTAAAACTTCTCAATTTTAGATTGAAACGCGCCCTGTACGCGTTTTGTTTCCCCTTTATCAATTTGATAAAGGGGATTCTCTTGTTAAGACTTAAGTGTTTGAAAAAGTACTTTTTTGCAGTCAACAGGGAAAGAAGATGTGCTTTGGTAAACCTCTTCTCTCTCTTCGTATTTAAGCAGCTTCTAATAATTTGCTGATATGTTAGCTAAAGCAGTTCATTTGGTATTAAAATACTGAAACCGTTAAAGGGTGATGAAAAGGTGAAACATTTCCCACTTTTTCTTCTAGGGCTTTATGGAATTCAAACAGAAAAATAAGCGTAAGCGAATAATGCAATATAAAATAAAAGGGGCAAAAAGCTAATCACTAATCCGATCTTCACCGTTTTTTTTTATGAATGAAAGAACAGCTCCAACCACCCAGACAGCAATTGGTATAAGCCAATATGGATATGGATAAGGATTATCCGTAAAATTTTCTCCAATTCCACCTGAGGCAAAAAAGGTTGAAAGAGAAATTACAAAAAAACCGGTCACCAACAGGTGACAAATTCGATATAGGTGAAAGCCCATTTTCATTCCCTTCTTTCGACATTCAGCTTTCTAAGTGCCAGTGCTGAAGCATCCATTCGTCATGTATTCCATCATCCGGAAGATGCTTCTTTATTGCCGTTAAACTCACATCTAATGCCACTTCTGTGAATCCCTTGCCTTCAGTTCCCTTCATAGCAATCAAAATAAATCCTCGGTTTAGCCCCGTGCTCTGTTTTTAACTATCTGTCCATTTCCTTAAATAGGTAATTCGCCAAATTCCCCCGTATTCCTTTTTACAAGGCCCCTGTTCTTTCCAAACCATTTTTAAAAGTACACTTAAACAAACAAAAAGAAAGTGAATTTCTATGAAGTCTCTTTACTACCAATAATCCATTATATGTAAAATAATAACAAACATGAATTAAGTAAGTTTACTTTGCTATATTACGCATTGCTTGGGCGAGTTGAATCAGCGTCTACGTCTATGAACCAAGATAAGACCGTCGTACTATCACGGACATTCTTTTCTTTGATTTCTTCTAACAAGGCTTGTACTCCTTGCTCATTCGAAAGGGTTTCAAATGGTTTCCCGACTTCATTCGGGTTCGAGAAGTTGGCATCTGGACATTCAACAAGCCCATCAGTGGTCAACAATATATGATTTTTCCCTCTCCTTAATTCTTTGGTTCCGACGCTGTAACAGGGAACCGGTAGGTCAAATGTATTCACTTGGCCAATCCATTCATAAAAGCTGCGGTGATTTTGTTGGGTTTTATTCAACGCTTTTAGTTCTGGATGGAACAGATAAAGAAGACAATCCCCGATGGATAACCACCAGAGAAAATAGAGTTAAAAATCCTATTATGAGAGTAATTAAGCCTGACTCCTACTATAGTCAAATGGAGTTTTTATTAGGATTTATATTTATGGGAAAATCCGTGGTCATTCCTCAATTGACGACTTACTTTGATCATCAATCAATTACTTATAAGTATCTAGCAGCAGATATAAATATCCCTTCTGTCGATGATTTACAAACTGAAATGAACGATAAACTTATACAGTTCTTAAAAAACAAAAATCGTAAATACAAGCTCGTCTCTATGCCATTTACTACAGACAAACTCTTTATTCATATAGGCTTCTATCAGAAAAATTGGTATGTCGCCACTTCCATGAAAGGGAAACCACCTTTAGACGTTTTGGCACATGAACTTTTGCCAAGTTTATATAAGTTAAAGGGACAATCAAAGAACCAAAAGACATTATCGAAGCTTCAATTTATAGAGAAAGTAAATTTTAAATTTGAAGACAGTTTAGAAATGGATTTCAAAAGCTTCTATTTCTTGTATTTGAAAACAGCATTCAATGCTTTGGCTTATTTTAATGGGGCATTATTTGTACTGAATAGTGTTTTTGATGAAATTAGAAAGAGTATCATTGAAGTTGGTGATTCAGGTAAATTTGCTCGTTTAAAAGAAAAACATGAACAACCGGAAATCGAGTCGTATATTGAAAAATTCCCCAACAAAGCTCATTACGTGATTATTTTTTCAAAAGACAATATATTAAGCGCTTATGTTTCTTTTTATGGGGAAACGCCAGCTGTCATTGCATTAGCAAGCGATTATGAAGGCGAATTCTTTATAGACGGTCTTATATGCGATTGGGAAAATGCAGAGGAAACGAGATTGGAGAAATGGATATGAAAAGAGGCTTGAAAGATACAAATTTATAGTAAGAAAAGCGTCTTCATAAAAACTGACTTTCCATTTTTGTTAGACACAACTAACCAAGAAGATGCGAGTATATCATTTACTGCAACCACAAATGAATGAAGTCCAAATTAAAAACATGAGCCCGGTGGAATACCGGGCTCATGTCCAATAAGCAATTTAAATTCAAAGTCTCATTTTGGGGGTGCAGCACCTTTTTGGTTTCTGGACCTCCCTTTTTAAAATTTATTTACAGGAAAATGCGGAAGCACATATTCCCTCAATTCCTCCATCACGTCTTCTGCAGGGCGTGTTCCGTGTTTCAAACCAAATATCACATGATTCACGCCCGCATCTTCATAGGCACGCAGGTAATCGATCAAAAATCGATAGCCCGACCTAAACCCGCCTTGTATCGGTTTAGGTGCTTCGTTTGGATTCTCGGATAAGTCGATAGCCAAAGCCTGTATAAACGGTTTGAATTCACCGGCCGCTTCTCGCCACTTATTCACCAGTTCACGCTGGTCATTGACGCCTTGCGAATAAAACAGCCAACCATCTGTATGCTCGGCTAACCACTCAATCGTTTGGCCGGAATACCCCGTTCCCAGAATGGGGATGCCGGATAAAGTGGGCTTGGGAACAATATCGCCTTGCTCCAAATCCACTCGCTCAGTCTTTATTTTCGGAAACGACTCTTTCCACACTTTTTTCATGACTTCTATAGACTCTCTAAATAATGCTGCACTTTCGGCAGGATCCACTTGGAATGCGGGAAATTCAATGGGCCGGTCACCGGTCGCAACTCCCAATAAGAAACGCTCTTTTGATATTTTGTCCAGGGAAGCCGCTGACTTCGCTACGTGAAGCGGGTGACGCAACGTCGTCACAATACTCGCCGTACCCAGTGCGATTCGATCCGTATGTGCCGAAACATACGCCAGAAATACCCATGGGTCATATAAAGCCCCTACATCGCCAAAGTCCGCATCGTAAAGGGGTGCATCTCTTACAAACAACGAAGCAAAACCCAGATTTTCTGCCTTTTTAGCCAGTAGCATCTGCTCTTCCAGATTAAAAGCCGGAAAACTTCCCGTATACGACTCTAACGGAAATGTGAGTCCGAGAGTTAATTGGCGGTCCGCAAATGTCCGTGCAAAGCCTTTATGTGATTGAAATTTATCCATCGCTTCATTCTCCTGCTGCACATGAGCCACATTTAGATCTTGTGCCATGTCAATTTGATTTCCTTTAATCACTCATTCAAACTCATAACAATTCCTTGGCCAACAACCGGTAAACTTCCAGGCGTTTTTCTTGGGCATGGGGAATACTGACAATCATCGCTTCATCAAATCCATATTGTTGTTGCTCTTTTTGTAAGAGCATCGCAATTTCTTTCGCAGCCCCCACCAAATGGATTTTGCGATTATCTAGAATGATCATGCGATCCATTTCCGTCAATGGATAATCACTTGCTTCCTCAGGTGTCAGAACCGGTGCTATTTTCCCCTTCGTAAACAGTAAACGCGAGATATCTTGAGACTTTGCTTCGAATTTAGCTTCCTCATTTGTTTCAGCGGTTGTCACCATATAGGAAACATTGATTTCCGGTTTTTCCATAAAAGCAGAAGGTTGAAAGTTTTTTTGTATGCATCCAATATCTCCTTGGACATTTGACCGTTGAAAAACTGGGCAAATGAATAACCAATCCCCCGGATCCCTGCCTGAATGGCACTGTTGCCAGTCGCACCCAGCAGCCAAGCTTCCGGCAAAACAACTTGGGACGGTGTTGCGATTGTTTGGGTATACAGATCATCTTCAGGTATTTCATCGTTGATCAATTGCAATGCCGTATCAAGTTTTTCATACATATTGTTTACCATTGGCTGGCGTCCTTCTGATAAAGCATAGATGGAACGCTGATCCCCGCCCGCAGCCCGGCCAACACCAAAATCGATCCTGCCTGGTGAAAATGCACTTAATGTTTTAAACACTTCGGCTAGTTTCAACGGGGAATAATGCATCATCATCACGCCCCCGGTACCGATTCGAATAGTTCTCGTTTTGGCAGCCAAATGAGCGGCGATGACTTCAGGAGCTGAGCTTGCCAAGATATTCATTCCGTGATGTTCCGCCATCCACATGCGATGATAGCCTAATTCATCGCCCAAAACGGCCAATTCTTCCGCATTTTTTAACGCATCTACTGCTGTATTTCCCTTCGTAACAGGGACTTGGTCTAGAATACTTAATCTCATTTTTACACCCTTCCAATCTTCTTCTGCTATCCCCTAATTCGGGACTTATTTTCTCCTCTAAAGTCGTGCGTATCTACTTTCTGGAATAGGCAATTCTAAATTACCTCGTAACGTATTTGATTCATATTCTGTACGGAAAATGCCTCTATCCTGTAAAATGGGAACGACTAAATCAGCGAAATCTTGTAGTCCTGTTGGATACTCTTGTTTTATTAAGAACAGATCCATCGCACCTGCTTCATACCATTCCTGAACTTGATCGGCTACTTTTTCTGCTGAACCGAAAAATCTAGGTTTTGGTATTCTATAATGGGGCATCAAGATTTCCAATTCTCTGAACTTTTCTTCTGCTTCTTTTTCAGTTCTACCTACGATTGGGTTTTCAAGCACTGCAACAATAAAGTCTTCCGGTGATCGCCCTTCTAAGGCTACTCGTCTTCTCAGCTCTGTCGCCATTTCCACGATTTCAGCAAGAGAATCATTATGAATAAGGGCTGCGTCCGTATACTTTGCAGCATTTTCCATCATATCGGTAGAAGTACCCGCTGTGAATAGTACCGGTCTTCCTTGGACTGAACGACTAATACTTAATGGACCATCTACCCAAAAGTAATTTCCTCGATAATTTAAAGTGTGCATCTTATTTGGATCAAAAAATACCCCACTTGCTTTATCGCGGATAAAAGCATCATCTTCATATGTATCCCATAATCCTAAGACAATTTCCATAAATTCCTTTTGCATGGGATATAAATCATTTTTTGACAAGTGCCCCCGGCTAAAGTTAACCAGGCCTCCGGGATTTGAAGTTATTAAATTTACAGAAGCCCGTCCTTTACTAATTTTATCCAGTGATAAAATTTGTCTTGCTGCTGTATATGGATCTCCATACGAACTAGCAATGGTCGCTGAAAGGCCAATGTTTTTAGTAGCCATACTAAGTGCCGACATAAGACTGACACCTTCAAAGAAACTCAAGTAATGCGGAATGTTCCCTGGTCCAACATGGCTGACATCGATTAAAAATAGCGTATCAAATTTTGCTTTTTCTGCTATCTCTGCCTGTTTTACATAGTGATCAATATTCTCACTCGCATCGGAAGGCATCTCTGGATGTCTCCATCCCATATAGTTCCAGCCAACACCTTCAAGCACAGCACCTAGTTTTAATTTTTTTCTATTATTCATTTAGTTAACCCTCTTTTATAGTTGGAATGTTTTATAACTGTTATTCTTTCGTTCAAACCCTGTTAACAAATTGAGGAATCCTAGACTCAATTTTCATTTATAACACCTCTGTTGTTAGGTCACACACGCTCATAAAACGCTGATGGAATCGACCCGATATGCCTGCGATGATAGAGTAAGGGATCCTTTTTATCCGTACGTATATTTGTAACGGCTCCGATTAAGATGGTATGATCCCCTGCTTCCACCGTTTGAAATGTTTCACATTCCAAGACAGCGAAAGCACCTTCAAGAACAGGCAGCTGATTATCCGAGAAACCCCATTTAATCTGGCTAAAACGGTCTGCATCTTTGCTTGAAAACAGCTTAACTAACTCCTGCTGATCATCTGCCAATAGATGGACGATGAACTTTCCGCTTTTTGTAAACGCATCAATTGATGAAGCTTTATGATCAATGGACCAAAGAATCATAAGTGGATCCAGCGATACAGAGGCAAATGAATTCACCGTTATTCCGACTGGTTCCCCTTCACGATTGGTCGTCGTGACCACAGTAACACCTGTGGGATAATTCCCCATTGCTTCTTTGAACAACCGTTGATTATCTTCCTTCAACATAACAAATTCTCCTTTTTCTACGCCAATTACTTTTTCTACATAAATCCGTTTTAGTTAACTTATCTGCTTCTGTTACAGGGGTCCGTATTGGTAGGGAACACCCATATGCTCCCGCAGCGTAGCCCCTTCATAATCTTCATGATACAGCCCGCGTTCCTGTAAAATCGGAACCACCAAATTAACAAAATCCTCGACCCCATCAGCTGCTATATCTGGTACCACAGAGAACCCATCAACTGCCTCTGCCAGAAACCATTCTTCCATAAAGTCTGCCACCTGCGTTGGCGTGCCCGCAACGACAGGATGATAATTGATCACTCCGTGGGCCAGGATATCCCGAATAGAAAGTCCTTTTAAAGCCAACTCCAAGGCCCGGGGAGAACGTGGATCCTGAGGACTAGGATAAGCTCGTTTCAGCATCTCCGTTGGAATCGGCTGGTTGATATCCATCGCATCCACCGATAAGGCCAATCCAATCATAGCCCCTAGATAGCGAACTCGATCCGGAATCTCGTCAGGAGAAAGATCCATTAACTGTCTTCGCCGGTCAAGTGCTTCTTCTTCGGTTGAGCCTAATGAAAAAATAAAACCTGCAATCAGCTTAATGTCGTCAGGATTTCTCCCGAAACGAACAGCGCTTTGTCGAATGGCTTGTCTTTGTTCGCGGGCAGATTCGATATCATAAGGATTGGCATAGACACCAGAAGCATAACTCCCTGCCAGCTCCAGCCCTTCATACCCGCCTCCAGCCTGGAAGATCACCGGCTGTCCTTGTTCAGAAGGCGGGATCGCCAATGGTCCGCGTGAACCAAGATACTGCCCTTGAAGATTGATCGGCTGAATTTTGTCCATGTCGGCAAACTGTCCACCTTCTACATCCAATGTCCAGGCATCTTCTTCCCAGCTTCCCCACAACGCTTGAACAATTTGGATGGATTCATGCGCCATGGCATACCGATCCTTGCGGCTTAAAGGCTTCGCGCCGAAATTCATTATCGCAGCCGGATTGGAGGTCGTCACTGCGTTCCAGCCGACCCGTCCGTGGCTGATGACGTCCAACGCCTTGAACTGGCGCGCCAAGTTATAAGGATAATTGAACGTCGTGGACAAGGTCGCGACAAGACCGATCCGTTCCGTTTCCGTGGCAACAGCCATCAGCGCTAACATGGGATCCATAGTGAACGTTGGGCTCTGCCGAGTCAGATCATCACTTAATACCGGAGTATCCGCTATAAAAATCATCTGAAATTTTCCTTTTTCAGCCATTTTAGCCATCTCGACATAACTATCTGTGTTCGTGAAGGTTGCCGGATCAGTTCCAGGCATCCGCCAAGCGCTGGATTCAACTCCGTATCCCGTAACCATCATTAGTGCAAGTTGCATTTTCTTTTCTGTTTTCATTTTTCCCATCCTATCTTCTTTTAATAATTGGATGAATCTAGTTTCTGTTTAGCTACTGAACCTGCTGGTGATTTTTAGCCGCACACCCGTGTCCCATGATCTTTGATGTGATGAAAGGGCCGATCTTTTCTCCGGATATGGAAGGCCAAGATTTCCTCGAAAAGCATCAGATTCATACTCTTTTCGGACTATTCCTTTCTCCTGCAGAATAGGAATGGCCAAGTCACTAAGGAATTATAGAAACGAATAATTTCCCTTTATTCGCAAACTGATTTTAATTAGCTTACTAAGCATATAGTCGTGAACCGTTTTAATTAGCTTACTAATTATATAGCAGGAGAGTATTTAAAATAGATTACTCTCCATTTGCTTCATGATGCGTCTTAACAGCATGCGCTCTTCCGGTAAAATTGAATGGAGTAATTTTTCTTGTTGCCGTCTCCATTTGATTTTAACCGGTTTTTCCAACTCTTTTCCCTTATCGGTTAGGAAAATCCGCATCACCCTGGCATCTTTCTGATCACGTTTCCGGTAAATGAATCCGTTTTGCTCCAGTGATTTAACCATATTTGTCACCGTGGGGGGTTCACAATTTAAATGCTCAACTAACTGCATTTGTGTCACCCCATCGCCTGACCATAAGCGAAAAAGTAAATTATCTTGACCTACGTAAAGGTTAAGTTCTCTTAGACTCTCGCTGTAGTCACGACGCATTCGAGATGAAATTTTATCCAACAGCTCACGAATTTCACAATCAACCTTCTCTTCCATATGGCATCCCCTCAAAAAGTTTTAATGTACTTAGCTGGCTAAATATATCATGATGAAATTCAAGTGTCCATTTATTACTCTGCTCTTACGGCACACAAATTCCACTGCAGCCTAACTATGACATTGAATCAACATATGATTTATACAACATGCTCAGTAATAAAAAAGGGTTCTAAAGACGCGAATAGAGCATCTTTAGAGCCCTTCAGTTAACGTGTAAATATTCTATTTACGAAAAGTGATGATTAGGTTCCTCGTACAACAACTAATCCTGGTTGTGGGTCACGAAGAGAGGCCAGGGCATTCACAGCACCATCAAAATCATGGACAGTAGTGCGGAGGGGAGATATTTTCCCTTCTTCCAGCAAGTTATTTAAAACCGCAATACTATCCGTACGCTCTTTTCTTGTACGAACTGAGTGGAGTCCCCCGGTTACAGAATACCCCTTCCATAAGATATGCCCTGGATCCGGGACTCCCCATGTTCCGCTAGCAAAACCAATCAACACCACTCGTCCGCCTATAGTAATACTGTTGACAGCGTTGGCATAGGCATCCCCACCAACCGTATCATAAATGACGTTTACTCCTTGACCATCGGTAAATTCAGCAATGGCTTCTTCGAATGCCTGTTCTTTGGGATTAAAGGTATAGTCAGCTCCTTGGTTGCGGCAGAACTCCTCATTTTCCTTATTTCGCGCTGTGGCAATTACAGTTGCTCCAAGTGCTTTGCCTAATTGTATGGCCGCTGCACCTGTTCGGCCGGATCCCCCTAATACAAGTAACGTTTCACCTGCTTTTAGTGCTGCACGGTCAACCAGACCGACATAAGCAAGATGGAATGAGCCTAAAAAGCCAGCAGCTTTATCATCTGGAAGCATAGCCGGCGCCAGTACTGCGCTGTCCGCTGGACTTAGGCAATATTCTGCCAATCCCCCCAAACCAATATCGAAACGTGTGTTTCCCATGACGCGATCTCCTTCTTTAAACGGATATCCGGGGCCGGCTTTATCAACAATCCCTACCATCTCTTGACCAAACGAGATGGGGAGTAAGTTTGAAACCAAATAAGTTCCTTCTAACATCATTTTTTCGGGGAGGGCCACTACAGTAGCCAGAACTTTTATTCTGGCTTCATTTTCTTGCGGCTCTGGCAAGGGAAGTTCTATTTTTTTCACAACATCTTCAGCTTTTCCTAATTGAGGCGCTTTCCAACTAAACACATATATCTCTCCCTAGTTACTTCATATTTTAATAACCCTTTTGACAAGTGTACAGCTTACCATCATTAGGAGTTCAAATCATGTTTCACGATTGGGTGCGTTAATTAAAGGAGAAAGGACCTAATACATTTCATATGATTATCTATTTATGGTTCTAAAAAATCTGGTTCTCAAACAACTCCATAAAAGAGCGACCACTAGTGATCGCTCTTCTACTTTGTTATTCATTTAAATCTCAACATCCAAGTTTGAATGACATTATTTACTGTTTCAGGATATATTTTAGCCACACGTCTTATAAACCACTTCGCAGCATCTTCTACTGACTTTTCCAGAATTTAAACGGCCTGCAAGTTCTTCTCTGGGTCTTTCAATTTCCTCAGTTCGAGTTACTCCAAAATAAATGTGTTCAATGTTAGGAACGCCCTTTTTGCAGGTGTACGGACCTAGCATGGCATCTAGTTAAGCACCTTCTTGTTCTTTTACTAGCTTCTGATGATATGTTAACTTGGTGTGTATGGCCCATACAAGCTCGTTCAGCGAATAATGTTGTTTGACAGAAGCGTTTCCCCATTACGGAGGAACGTCTTTTTTTACTAAGAGGCTAAAGGATGATTATTGCTTTTATGATTGAAAAAAATTGTACTTAATTCAAATATTTTTAATGAATGAACTTAAATATAAAGGGGAATAGTTTGCCAATCCATCTAAAACTTCGATTCCTTAGTGTCCAGGAAATTGAACTTTCAGGTTGAAATTTGCTTCTCGTACAAAACACGGTTTGGCGGCTGGCCCCCTAAATAAGATAAATGGATATGGTGAAAAAATACATGGTCAATAATCACCCTTTAAGATTATTTAGTTCCGTCACGATAAAGGGTAAGGCTTTTTTTATATATTGCTCTGCTGAAAGAGAACTATTATGTTGCCAATCTATAGATGCTCCGTAAATTCCCCAACTCAACACAGCGGCACCAATTTTTGAGGCTTCTGAATCCAGCTTGGACTGCTGCTTTACAAGGAGAGAGTAAACTAATTCTTCCAGTTCTTTTTTTACTTTTTGTTCAATGATTGAATAAAAGGATTCATAACTCCTTCTGCATTGTGAACTTAATTCTTCGCTTCTTTCTGTATGGAACTTAGTTAATGTCAGAAAAACCTTTACAATGGTCTCTTCATTCAACCTATCGTATTGACTCAAGCTTTTAATAATCCTTTCTTCTATATCTTCTGTGATGGCCGCATCCATCACGTCGTACTTATCTTGAAAATGAGAATAAAAAGTGGCGCGATTAACGGTTGCTTCCTCCGCAATATCATTTATTGTAATGTCTTTGAACTCCTTCTTTTTAATTATTTTCATAAAAGCATCCATTAACAATTTTCTGGTCCGTGTAATGCGTGGATCTACTTTCAACGCTTCCATATTTCTCGCTCCCTTTCCTATACATAGACAACAATTTAACGTGTTTGTTGTTTAAGCGATAAAACACCAAACCTGACGATTGATACTAAATGAACTTTCCTATAGTATCAAGTGTACAACATCTGTTGTTTAAGCGAAAGATGTTATATTTTACGTTTTTACTGTTTGACAACTGGATGAATAGGTCAAGCGCTTCAAAAATAAGAAAAACAGCATCGCACTATTTTTTCTTATTAATGGAAAGGCCAGTAAAGGCTAGCTTGCCTAAATACAACTAAGAGGAAGTGTTTGAACATGACACAAACAGCAGTAAAAGGACAAGAAATTCTGGATGCGTTTCATTTTAGACGTGCGATAAAAACCTTTGATCCAACAAAAAAAATCCCAGAGGAAGACTTTGATGTCATCTTAGAAGCAGCCCGACTTTCACCAAGCTCAGGTGGCTATGAGCCTTGGAAATTCCTCATTATTCAAAATCCGGAATTCAGAGAAAAGCTAAAAGAAATTTCTCCTGGCGCACAAGGCACTCTTCCCACTGCAAGCCATTTCGTGATCATTCTGGCAAGAACCATCAAGGATACAAAGTACGACTCAGAATATCTAAAAAACCAATGGCTTAACGTTGTAGGATACCCTGCTGAAATGTATGATCAAATTAAAGACGCGTATAAAGACTTCCAGGAAAATCAACAAAATACACTAGTAAATGAGCGGACCATGTTGGATTGGGCTGGAAAGTCAACCTATATTCCCTTTGCCAATATGATGACTGTAGCAGCGTTACTCGGAATTGACTCTTGCCCAATCGAAGGGTTTTATCGTGATAAGGTACAACAGCTTCTTGAGGAAGAAAACTTACTGGAGGATGGTCATTTGGCTGTATCGACTATGGTTGCGTTTGGCTACCGAGCAGATGAGCCTCAATTCCCTCGAGGAAGAAAAGACATGAAGGATCTTGTGCAGTGGATTAAGTAACGATTTCAGACGGGAAAAAGTTTTAAACATAACAGCTGTCATTTTTTAATGCGCATTCGGACTGTTGTACAGCTTGAAGCTTCTTATCTGTTTGGGTCCAAACTGGATGATCCTTGGACATTCATTAAGAACTGTAGGTATCATTCTATAGTTCTTTTCTTATGGACTGAGGGCATTAACCATTTCCGTGAACGCCATGATATGTAAACTAATTTATATTAGTAATTGACGAGCTTTATATCATTGCGATAAATTCCGTCCACTGTTTCGCCTATCACTCGTTCGCTTTGATTGACTGCGCTTCTTTTGGCTGCTCGATAAGACAACACTGAGTAAAATAAGAGCTGCCCCGATATAGCCTTTGCCGTGTAATATTTCTTGTGCAAATACATAACCAAATAAAGCTGCGAAAACCGGCTCTAACGAAAACATCAGTCCTGTACGTGTCGGTGACGTGTATTTTTGGGCGATGATTTGAAGGATAAATCCGATGGCACTGCAAAAAACGCTTAAGGCAAGAATCGCAAGCCAGCTAGTTGTGGTACTGGGCCAAGCAGGCACTTCGAAAATAAGTGAAAAGAGGAATCCATATAAGCCGGTGAAGCCTAGCTGGGCAATCCCTAAATTTAACGGATTCACCTTCTTGGCTGCCGAACTTACCACTACAATATGCACAGCATAGAAAAGCGCAGCCCCCATACAGAATAAGTCGCCCCTATTAAACACCAAAGGCAGTTGAATCGTCAGAAAGCCGATTCCTGTAATGGCAAGAATCACACTCAACACGACTTTCCATTCGACTTTTTTTCGCAATACGAAAGCAGTAATCAGCGGAACAAATACCACGGTCAAGCTGACCAAAAAACCTGCGTTGGAAGTGGTGGTCGTGTTCAATCCAAACGTAATTAACACAAAAACAATAAATAAAATAAACCCTAGAATTGCCGCATACTTTAAGGTGAGTCGATCAATTTTCCTGAACCGCCGAAAAAAGAGGCCCGCCGCCAGAACAAATGCCAATCCGAATCGAAGCGCTATTACATTGAATTCCCCAAGTGAATCAATTCCTATTTTCATAAACAAATAAGACGATCCCCATCCGATTGTCACCAGTAACATCAGTAAATCTGCCTGGAAAGGCTTCATGCGTCTCCTCCTTCACTGTGCCTTCTTCTAATCTATAAAAATAAAGTATACTTTTATCGCTAAAGTGAAGAGCGATTGCTTATTGATATTCTTTCTTCAATTGATGATTCTCATCGTAATGGGCTTTTGGGTGATAAGAAATGATGGGTTGTTCAACTAGAGTATGAAGCCGCTTTTTGTACGCCTCCAAATACATTTTCCGTTCATCTGCGTCATGTGACGGTGTCCATGAGATGAATGGTTCGACTGGCTGCATGCCCGAAAAGTAGAGCATGCCATGATTGATATGGTAGAGGATTTTTTCATGAATATCGCCATCCATCCCGTTTGGCATGTACGCACCTTTGGGCGTTCCAGTCGTCACAGAAAGCATGGCTTTCCTGCCTTTTAAGCCTCCCGAATCGTACCTGTTTTCTCTGGTGTAGATAAAGCCAGAAGCATACACCCGGTCAAACCATCCTTTTAAGATGGCTGGCATGGAGTACCACCAAATGGGAAACTGAAAAATAACAAAATCTGCCCACAATAGTTTTTCTTGTTCATCTTCAATATCGCGTGAAAAACTTTTGGTATTGACCGCATGTTTCTGTTCAACGGCATACTTTAAAAAGTTTTCGTCCTGCCGCTGCTGAAAATCACAGCTGTCTGCGACCGCCTTGAAATTCATGTCATATAAATCCGATACTATTACGCGATGACCCAAGTTAGTTAATTCTGAAACTGCCAAGTCCTTTAACGCTCCATTGAACGATTGCGGTTCAGGATGGGCATACACAATCAGTACGTTCATCTTTTCATCTCCTCACGTATAAATCACTTATGTTTAGCCCGCGTCTTTTCAGACTTCATTTTCAGGATAGAACATCAGCATAAAAAAGCCGATCGGTTCCGCTGTTTCATTTTTATAGCTGTGCGGAACGGTACCGGAAAATTGAAGCGCATCCCCTGCTTTTAATGTATAACGCTGACCTTGAAGATCCATGGTCAATTCTCCATTTTTCATGATGATGTATTCCTCCCCCAAATGGGTTTTGGCCTGATGGAAACAGCCTGGCTCCAGTTCCGTCATGTAGATTTCGAATTTCTTATCCGGATGAAAAGGGAAAAAAGGATAAACCCGATAATTGCCTTCATTGTCCATGATGGGCTCAATATCAGCCAGACTAATTTGGTTGACTTGAGGTTCACTTTCCGTCATGAAGGAAGTGAAGGAAACTTGAAGGCCGTTTGCGATTTTCCATAAAGTCGCCACCGTCGGATTGGATTTCCCTTTCTCAATTTGGGCCAGCATGGCTTTACTGACCCCTGTTGCTTCAGAAACCTGATCGAGTGTAAGGTTCCTTCGTTTCCGTAGATTGGCCAAGTTTTTCGAAATAATCCCTTGAATATTTTCCATTGCTTGCCTCCTGTTAACTTTATTGACAAACAATATAACATACATTTAAACGTTTTAACAGACGAAGGGTTTTGATTAATCCTTAGATGGCATTTCTCTAATCAGTATGTTGAGTGTTCGTAGAAAAAACCGTTCGTAAACGTTGCAAATCATTTTACGAACGTTCGCCGGGTTGCAGGGACGTTGACGGATCCCTCGATCACTCATACTTCCAGCCAACCTTTCTCTCTCCCATTCCGCATGTCCAAGACTTCTTGTAGATTAATTTACTAAAGCAGCCACGGGACTGGTCCCACGGCTGCTTTGTTATGGCTGTAGTTTTAGTCGGATTAAAATTTCTTCCAATAAAGACTCATACATCTCCACTGGTTTCGCCCCTTCTTTACGGGTGTTGGTGATGACCGTTTCAAACAGTAGATTTTTCACAGGCGCACTTGCAGATTCCAGAATAGCTGTTTCGGTTAGTCCTTCCGTATCCCGGAGAGAAGCGACCATCCCCAAAGTTTGCAGCGAGTTCTGCAGGAAAAGCGAGAGCGTCTGGGAAAGTGATGGAATTGAGTATCTTTTTCAGCAGCAATTTGAAGTTTTTAAAGGAGACATAACATTTCTTGTAAAAATAACGATTATACTTACAAAAAAGGAACTCACAGAATGTTAATTTACACCACTCAACGATAAAATATCACTCCTGATTTTATTCTTTGAAGTTAATTCTTTTAATATCTAATACGGTAGGGAAAGTATACTCAGCACAATAATATAAAGTACATTACTTACCTGACAAAATAGGGAACGCAGCTCCTTCCTCAAAGTTAAGGAATTTGGAAGCCATTCCCGTGCTTAACCACCAGCATGCTAAAACTTGTCCTTGATAGATTCCAACAGATATTCCGGCAATTAATCCATTAATCAAAAAGGAGTAGTCTTCTCATTAGTTGACTACTCCTTTTTGGTAAACTCTATAAACGAAAAAACATCTGCCTTAGGCTTCCATGTAAGAAGAAAAAGGCAGGCGTTTTTCAAAACTTAATTGTAATACAGGTTCTCAGTCGGATATACCGGATCATTGGTGATGTCGATTCCAAGCTTCTTAAAGGTCTGTTCGTTTTCCCTATTCAATATAACCGTGGAATGCGCTTGTGTATCTCTTAAATTTGGCAGTTGCTTATAAGCCAGCTCAGAAGTAGGGTTGGTGACCGCACTGATTGCCAGAGCAATCAGCACTTCATTGGCGCTTAATGTTGGGACTCGGCTGTTCAAATCATCGGTTTTCAACTGTTGAATCGTCTGCAGAATCATCGGTGACAACAAATCAATTTCATCGGCAATATTGGTCAATTTCTTCAAGCCATTCAGAATCGAGGCTGCCGAAGCATCCATCAAAGTTGTCGTTCGACCGGTGATCATCTCACCATTTGGCAGTTCTATCGCAATTACGGCTTGTAAATTCGTGCTGCCAATTTGCTCTTGGATTGCTTTCGCATAATTACGGGCTGGCAATACAGGTGCTCGATCCTCTTTCTTTAAGTCAGTCTCTTCCAGAATCACTTGCATGTGGCGTACACTATCTTCATCAGCAAGCCCTTTTTTATAGTCGTTCTCTACGACGAAACTGCGCCGAATGATTTCCTGCTTTGCGGCTTCCTGCACGACCATATCGTCGGTGATGCCCGATTTCAGACGATTAACACCCATATCAGTCGGTGAGCTGTAAACAGACTCTTTACCGGTAATCCTTTCAATAATCCGTTTGATGACAGGAAACGTCTCAATATCACGATTGTAATTGATCGCTACTTCCCCGTATGCTTCATAATGATAATTGTCAATCATATTTACGTCTTTCAAATCGACGGTAGCCGCTTCATAAGCGATGTTTACCGGGTGCTTTAACGGCAAGTTCCAAACCGGAAAAGTTTCAAACTTGGCATAGCCGACTTTATTCCCCAGTTTATTCTCATGGTACATTTGGTTAAGGCAGGTGGCAAGCTTTCCACTGGCCGGACCGGGTGCCGTTACTACCACAATTGGCTTTGTCGTTTTAATATAAGGATTCGTCGCAAATCCCTCTTCCCCAAGGACCGCGTCCACATTTGTAGGGTAACCTTTGATTTCACTGTGGGTACAGACGCTAATTCCGCTTCTCTCAAGCTTTGTCATAAATACTTTGGCTGTTGGTTGTCCTTGATAACGAGTGATCAAGACACTGTTGACAGAAATGCCATATGCCCGATATTCATCGATTAAGCGCAAGACATCTTGGTCATAAGTGATGCCGTAATCTTCACGGACTTTGTTCCGTTCGATGTCTCCAGCGTACACACAGATGATGATTTCCGCATTTTCTTTCAGCGTATGCAATAGTTTGATTTTGGCATCTTCATCAAATCCAGGCAAGACACGCTTAGCGTGTTTGTCGCCTATCAATTTTCCGCCAAATTCCAAATAAAGTTTATCATACTGCTGTACCCGATCTAGGATGTAGGCAGATTGTTCTTGTAAATATTTCTCCAAATCAAATCCAATTTTCTTCATTTATTTTCCGTCCCGCCTTCTATACTTCAAGCTTTCTCTTAAAGCGATAGATAAAAACGCCTTAAAAGAAAAGACTAACTAAAATGCATCTTTTATCATTATAAAGCTTTGAAAAAAAAAGACAAAGGAAACCTGGCCCAATCATTTCAATGATTGGGTTATTCTAATAAATGCAGTGGCCATATCGTGAATGCATTCAACCAAAATCATTCAGCCATCCGAATCCGCCATGTTTAACTTTATAATCTGGATTCATTAAAGATAATTTCAATTCCCAATGCTCCAACCTATCAATCATTTCTTCCATTCCTATCTTCAGATCTTCTTTACTATCTGAATTGTTAGGAGGAGCGTTCATTTCATTTGGAAGCCTGATTTTAATTGGCGGGAATCCACCGTCTTTGAATAACTGCACACCAGCTGGAGTTTTACCCAAAAACTGTCCTTCAGTTGATACAGCACAAATTTCCACACGATCAAGATACTCTTGCGCCACTAGAATAATATGGTCATACATCTGCCTCGTGGACCACACATCTTCTTTCGAGTTATGCCGAAACTATTCCGGAGAGTATTTGCTAAACTTATTAAAACTAAATATTCAAAATTTAATATTTTGATGATTGTATCACAGTTAATGAGGAGTCTTCATTAGATCTTATTGCATTAGCATAAAGCGTTCGCAAAAGCACACGTATATAGACAAAAGAGAAAAAGCAGTGCCGATCAGCACTGCTCTCCCCCTTTTTATATTTTGCTATTAGAATTACTGCTACTTCTGATAAGCCGTCATATGTAAACTTCTCTGTATGTTATTCACTTTATTTACGCAACCTTTTCCATTTATCCCGGTTTAACATTCATATAGCTATGAATGTAATTTTGTGTGTGTAACAAAAATAACGGATCAATTTTATCACTTCAGAGAAGGCAAAGTCTAAAACTAAAATAGAGGATTTAGTTTTCTGAATAGTCATAAAATGAAATTGACATAAACTTTTGCGAAGGGTATTCTGTTCATAAATAGATTTTATCTGATTTTTCAGTCTAATGGAACCGGTTTTTTAGTTATAGTTAGTAAAATCTCTAGATTGAAAGATAGTATTTACAAATAAAAGGAGGGATGTAAATAAGATTAAATATAGAAACATGCAACAATTTAACAGGCCCTTGTTTCACTCTTTATTGATCTGAGCCGGATTAGAATTGGTAACTTCAAATGTCATTAGAATAGTTGAATTTTCGGGTAATCTTTTTCACGTACTGGTTCATTTGAAAAATAGAGGGGGATTTTATATGAGGTATATTTATGAAACAGATATTAAGGTGCCAATGAGGGATGGTATCAAGTTGGCCACCAACATTTGGCGGCCTGAAGGTGATAAACCTGCTCCAACTTTACTGGTTCGAAATCCGTATGGAATGAATAATCTTCCATCAGACGGTACAATTCCTAATCTATTGGAACTTTTGGAAGCCGGATACGCAATTGTATATCAAGATTGCCGGGGTTCATTCAATTCTGAAGGTGATTATGTAGACATGGCCAATGAACCAGAAGATGGTGTAGACACGCTGGATTGGCTTTCGAACCAACCGTGGTGCGACGGTAATATCGGTACTTATGGACCGTCTTATTTAGGCTTTGTGCAATGGGCTAGTGTGACTAACGGAGGGAATAACCTTAAAGCAATAGCACCGTCTGTGACTAGTTCTGATTATTATAAAGCTCCTTGGTACTCGGATGGGGGTGCATTTTCCCTTCATACTTCATTCTTTTGGATAACGTCAATGGGACTTAGCGGCGCGATGCGTAAGTTAACTACTTTGAAGGATCCGAATCTTATAAGTGAAATCTATGGAGACCTTCAAGAGCTAACCGATATAATGGATGATCCCACGCCACATCTATCCAAGATGCCTCTTAATGAGCAAGAACAATTGAAAAAACATTCACCTTTGTGGTCAGAATGGCTTGAACATCCATCTCATGACGAATACTGGACAGGTATGGCTACGATAGACAAGATTGAAGAAGTGAAAGTACCTGCTCTAAACATTGGTGGCTGGTACGATATTTTAGTGAATGCCACGCTTGCAAGTTATACGGCAATGAAACAGAGAGATGGTAGTGAGGCTGCTCGTAAAGAACAGCTTCTTATTATTGGCCCTTGGGATCATGGATCGTATCAGGGAATTTATCCTGATAGACAGTTTGGTATTGCAGCAAGCATTCAAGCTGTAGACACTACAACCTTGCATCGTAAATTCTTTGATCGTTGGTTACGAGGAGAAAAGGAAGCTTTGGAAGGAATGGCTCCAGTCCGGATTTTCGTGATGGGCATCGATCAATGGAGAGATGAACAAGATTGGCCGTTACCGGACACTCAATATACTGATTATTTTCTTGCCAGCTCTGGACAGGCGAATACTTCAGAAGGAGACGGTATACTGAGGAGTGATTCTCCACAAGCTGAACAAAAGGATACGTATACTTATGACCCGCTCGACCCGGTCCCAACGCTCGGTGGTCGGACGCTGATGCCGGTTCAAGCAAATTCCACAGGGCCAGTTGACCAAAGTCCACTCAAAGCACGCGAGGATGTGCTTTTCTATTCTACTCCGGTTCTGGAAAAATCGATCGAAGTTACTGGGCATGTATCGCTTAATCTTTATGCATCATCTTCAGCACTAGATACTGACTTTACGGGTAAACTTGTAGATGTTTTTCCAGACGGACGATCAATCATTCTTACGGAAGGTATTCTGCGTGCTCGTTATCGAAAATCCCTGTCTGAACCAGAATTGCTAGAACCAGATGAAATTTATGAGCTGACATTGGATTTAGGAGCAACTTCTAATGTATTTCTTCCAGGTCACCGTATTATGCTCGAAGTCTCTAGCAGCAACTTTCCAAGATATGATCGAAACACAAATACTGGTGATGTTATAGCGATGGATATGGAAGATCAGATGGTGACAGCCGTTAACTCTATTTATCATGGAAGTTCTCACCCTAGTCGACTTGTTCTTCCTATTATCAATCGCAATTAGCTATTAGGGGGTTAGAAGTGGAAGGGCAGAGAGTCCAATATAGGGAGAAGTTCTTCTCTTGTATAAGTTTTATTGTTTCACATTCCAAGAAAGTTGGATAAAAGAAAATAACCCACTAATTTTGATTAGAATAATCGGCATTGAAAGGAAGACTAAGGGCTGGAAATTCAGCTGTTGGCCTTCCTTTTTTATAAATTCCACTATTCCTTTCAACGCGTTTGCAAAAGTACAATTTTACAGTCAAAAGGGAGAAAAGAAGTGCGTGAATCACCCTCCTTTCTCCCTCTGGATTTTAGTAGCTTCCGATAACAGTATGATATGTAAACTAGTTAACCATGAAATATAGAGTCTATATTAAAAAATACAATAAGACGGACCCGAGAAAATTAGGCAAAGCTATCAGTAAGACAGTATTTGATAAGTTGAGTGTTTCATCTAATTTTATAATAGCCAAATTTCCGATAGCAGGAGCATTAGAGCTAATGAAACCTGTTTTCAAAAAGCCCCCGATTAAGATGCCTGCGAGTCCTATTATTCCAGTCACATTCATAGCAAGTTCGATATTATTTTGCATAACGAAAAAAATTACTATAAAAATGAAAATTAATAACACCAAAGATAATCTTTTCATAATATCCTCCTCTTCTTATAATTTCTACAAATGTTCTTATATTCCGAGAAAATTTACTGACCAATAGTTCTGTTTTATGATCTAGCTTATAAAATTTTTTAAAAGCAGGAATTTTGTCTAATAGATTTCACAATAACTCTCGTTATTAATATACCAAATAAATACATTTGGTTCCGCTTATCTTTTTAAGTATTCTGATATTTATTTAAACTTATTAACTTTATTGAATTGAATTACTCCTTCTCAAGCGTTCGTAAAAGTACACCTTAACGAACACGCCAAAACCATATAAAAGCCCAAAATAAAAACGTTCGTAAAGGTCCTAAAACACTTTACGAACGTTCGCTATTTCACTTGTACTTTTACGAACAAATGAGTTCTTAAATTCCGCCGCTTTCTCTTTTTGCTTACTGGCAATCCTGCTTTCATGTAACTTCTGTCAGTACATAGATTTCAGTTTATATCATCCGTGTTTCTTATTGCTTATTTACAAAAGATATTTTACATTCGCTATTATTTCACTGGACCGCTATTGATCTCAGTAAGTGACGAGTTCACCGCAAAGATTTTGGCGTTTACATCCGTTATGCCAAAACCGGAGAGTCTCTTCGTATGCATTTCCACGTATTTTTCCGCCGCTTCTTTTGTTTCGAAAAGGTAGATTCCTCCGGCTTCCTTTGTTTCGGGGCTTTCTGTCCAGATTTTCCAGATGAAGCCTTCTTCTTCGTTGATGCTTTTCGCTAAATCGGAAAACCCAACTGCCATTTCATCTCCGGAAGGTCCATCCATTTTGAAATCCACTTGTGCGATAAAGGCCATGTTCTTTTCCTCCTCGTTATTTGACCGTTGTAAAATAAGATTCTCCCAGGATTTCCTTCGCTTCATAGCGGCCTGGTGAAAGTTCTTTTTCAATAAAAGCATTGATGCCGGTTGGGTCCACATCGTACATGACTTCAATTTCTTTGGAAAACAGCAGTTCTTCTTTTTCAAGCAAGCGCGAAAGCGACGGCTGCTGCTTGGCTTGCAGTTCTTCCTGGTTCAGGACCTGTTTCAAGCCATCGACATAAGATTCAAAAGGACGGCCTCCGACAAGTTTCACGCCTTTGTTTTCTTCGTTGACCATGATAATCGTCGGGAAACCTCTGGCACCTATGCTTCTCGCCAGGCTGAAATCTTCATTTAATAATTGTTGGCCGCGTGGCTGCTCCGCTTCCGCTATAATGGCTTCTCCGTCAAGCCCCATCTTGTTGACGATGTCAATCATGACCGCTTGATCTGAAATGTTTTGATTGAAAGCGAAAAGGGCTTCTCGTGCACGGCGCAGGTACTCGTTGGCTTTTGCCTCATCATGTTTTTCCTGGATCACTTTGAACACGCGGGAAGGCGGATACGATGACTGGACGGGGTTATCAATCATCAAAGACCCGTCAATCGGCATTCTTGAGTGTTCCCCGACTTCTCTCCAATGGCCCGCAACGTCGGCTGGCTTGTAGATTCCATTTGCCGGGTCAATCGGTCCGTCATGCCATTTTTCCAGCAATCCGCCCATTACCGTTTGGAACTTGAAATGGTCGCCGTATTGCTCGGTGAAACGGCGAAGCACCGGTTCGATGGCCCAGCAATGCGAACAGATCGGATCCGTTACATAATACAAGGTAATCGATTTTTTTGGCTGATTCAAATCAATGATCTCCATTTCTTCTTCTCCAGCCACTCCGCATACACCTGTTTCTAAATCACACATCATGTTGTTATTGTTTTTCAATTCTTTTCCCTCATTTCTATTTTTTTAAATAAAGATCGTATTTTCTAAGAGGCTCTGTTTTATTTGCCTTACAAATCCATCTTAAGCCATAATGGATTTAACCCATACCAATAGATAGGCAGATTTGTCGCTTATGCAACACATATGAGAAACTGTATGAAAAGTAGGTGAAGAAAACATGACGCAATCAAAAACAGATCCACGGGTTTTGCGCACGCGCAGAGTCATCATGGATTCGTTCATTGACCTCTCAGGAGAAAGGGAATTCAAAGACATCACCGTAAAGGATATTACCTCCAAGGCGATGATTAACCGTGCGACTTTCTATTATCATTTTGAAGATATCTACGATTTACTGGAGAAGGCTTTATTGGAAGTATGGTCCGTCAATTTGGGTGCTGAGTATTACCAGAACAACGCCTTGAATACAGAAGCACTGGTCCACGTTTTCAAAGCCATCACCAATTTCCAATTGTCCTTATCCACCCGCTGCCATAGAGGCTACGAAGATACGATTGCCCGGATCATCCGGGAGCAGCTGGAAAATATTTTCTATAAGATGCTGGTGAAACAGCGGCCGACTGAAGACGAGCAAGCGCTTAAAGTGGCGGCGGTGATGTTGAGCTGGGGAATTTACGGCGCTTCGGTGGAATGGAAAAGAAATTCAAAGAACGTTGCGCCGGAAGAATTCATCAAATCCGCGATTCCTTTTATCCTGTCCGGCATCGATGCCCGACTCACGAATGAACAGCTGGGTGTTGAGAATTAATTAGTAGCCACTTCATAGATCTGCATTTCTTCTAACCGTCTAATGGGTATCATCCTGAAAACCAGACTAAATAAAACACTTTTCGCTGTGAATCAGGCATGGTAATGCCAAGATGTCAGCGAAAGGTGTTTTTCATTGGGCGAAAAGACCAGTTATCCGATTTGCGCTTGTAATAACCACAATCAAACTGTTCTAAAATGATGAAGGAAAACTTCTAATGGAAGGATACGATTATTTATTCGTCCGACTACTACACAGTCGGATAGGCACCGTCCCAGACCACTTTCCTATAATGGCCCGGATCCGTGTCACCTTCTGTGCTGATGATCAGAACTTTAGAATCCTGGTTTAAATTCAATTCTTTTTTCATTCTACTAAGGTTTTCATTTTCAGCCAGTTGACTAAGCAATCCCATCCCGACTGCGCCGGATTCGCCTGAGATAATGCGAGGGTCAGAGCTTATTGGGTTTGCGAGAATCCGCATGCCCCGTGCTGCCACATAATCAGGACACGAAACAAAGATCTCCGCAAAATCTTTTAAAATGCCCCATGAAGCTATACTGGGTTCACCGCAAGCCAATCCGGCCATGATTGTATCCAAAGCTCCGGTCACTGCATGCGGTTTTCCATCTCCAATCCTTATCGATTTGTATAAGCAAGCTGCTTTTTCCGGTTCGATAATCACTGTAACCGGCCGTTCATCGCCATACTTTTCCACCAGGCAGCCGAGCATGCTGCCGGCGAAAGAACCGACGCCTGCTTGCAAAAACACATGCGTCGGCCGGTCAACGCCGGTTTCAGCCATCTGTTCCAACGCTTCATCCATGATTGTTCCATACCCTTGCATGATCCAAATCGGAATTTCCTCATAGCCATCCCAAGCCGTGTCCTGCACCAACACCCAGCCATTTTCTTCAGCCATCCGGTTGGCCAGCTTAACGGTGTCGTCATAATTCAACTCGGTTATGAAGGCTTCCGCGCCTTCTTTCCGTATATTGTCCAATCTTATTGGCGAAGATCCTTTCGGCATGCAGACAACTGATTTTTGCCCGAGCTGGCTTGCGGCCCAAGCGATGCCTCTTCCGTGATTGCCATCAGTCGCTGTTACAAAAGTGAGGGCTCCAAGCCGCTCCTTCACTTCGTGGCTTCTTAGTTTTTGAAAAGATACTTCTGAAATATCGGCGTTCAATTTTTCTGCCAGGTATTTGCCAAGCGCATAGGAACCGCCCAGCACTTTAAAAGCGTTAAGGCCAAAACGGTGAGATTCATCTTTTACCCAGATGTTGCGGACCTTTAAATGCTTGGACAAGCCGGTCAAACTGTGAAGGGGCGTTACTTTATACTCGGGAAAGCTCTTATGGAAATTCCTGGCCTGTTCAACGGCCTTCCTGTTCATAAAGCCTGCACTCGCATTTTCATCGTTAGATTTTCGCCTGCTTTTATTCGCTAGATATTGAATCTCCCCTTCATTATCTGTAGCATTCATCATTTTTCTCCTCCTATTTTATTGGAGATTTCTGCCGTCCATCTGATGGTTACTTGCTAGACCGCAGCCTACGCCAAGCACTGCATGGGCTCCAGCTGGCAAGCAGCCCTTTTAAAATATGCCACCTACTTGTTGGTTACCAATCGATTTGTCTGCCATTTCGAAAGAACCCCCCATTGGGACCATCCGAGCCGATCGTCGCTAGCCAATGGATGGACGCGGCTGCCTGCTTTGGGGTTCTCGGAGCCGAAGGTCCACCCATATCTGTACTTACCCATCCTGGACAGGCTGCATTTACCTTGATGTCTCCTTTGATTTCTGCAGCGGCCAATTGCGTCAACCCGTTTAAAGCAAGTTTGGAGAGTTTGTAGGCGCCTACTCCCGGAACAGCCATTTCTCGCAGTTCTCCATAGCCCGAAGAAATATTGATGATTCTCCCATAGCCCTGCTTTTCCATCAGCGGAAGAAAAGAATGCATCACATAGTATGCCCCGAAAAAGTTCGTCGCCATCGTTTTTTCCAGAATGCCAGGGTCCATGGTCAACAACTTTTCATGCTCATCCAAATACACGCCCGCATTGTTGATTAATACATCCAATCTGCCATATTGCTCATTTATCGCATTCGCCGCTTGGCGTATGCTTTCCTTGTCTTCGACATCCATTACCGCGAATGAAACATCCAGTTTTGACTCCTGAAGTATTTGAGCGGCTTTCTGGCCTTTTTCAGCATCCCGGCTGGTCAAAATGACTTTGAAGCCGTTCACCGCCAATTGTTTCACCAGCTCATAGCCGATTCCCCGATTCGCGCCTGTGACAAGAGCGACTTGTTTACTGTGTGACATTTGCTCTCTCCTCCCGCTGTTTATTCCGTGGGTTTCTTATCTACTGTTCCGGAGCTGCCAACATCCGATTGATTGTTTTTTCTTTATTCCTCCAAACAAGCTTTTATAAACCCAGGAATACCTTAGGTTAGATGGGCGGCCACATTTATAAACTATTTTAAAACCACCATCCCGTAAACAGAAAAAGACCACAAAAAATGAGGCGAGAGAAACAAACTTCAACCCGCCTTCTTCTCTATCCGCTCAATTGTTAGAACCAGCTGTTGCATCACCATAATTTTTGGAGCTGAGCCAGTGCTGTTTTATTATCAGAAAAATTAATATATAGTTGATGACATAGTAGCTGTATCGGATTTGTTTTGCAGCAGCTCTTTCTTTTATCCTCATACTGCTTGATTTATGATAGGAGGCAAAAAAACAGACAGCCGTTCAGCTACTTTCCGTTTTGGAGTGGTTAAGTCTAAAAATCAGGAGGCCTATATGAAAGAAGAAATTTGGAACGATGTAGATGATTATTTCGCTGAGAAGCTCCACAACACAGACCCTGTGATGGAAGCGGTGCACCAAAACAACTTTGACGCCGGCTTGCCGGGAATCGATGTGTCACCGAATCAAGGCAAGTTTTTGAAACTGATGGTAAAACTGGCTAACGCCAAAAATGTCCTGGAAATCGGTACACTTGGCGGCTATAGCAGCATCTGGATGGGACGCGCACTTCCTGATGACGGACGCCTGGTGACGCTTGAATACAAAAATGCCCATGCTATTGTGGCGCGAGAAAATATCGAAAACGCCGGATTGTCCGGTAAAATCGAAGTGATTGAAGGTGCGGCTATCGACACTTTGCCGATGCTCAAATCAAAAGGCTGGACGCATTTCGATTTGATTTTCATCGATGCCGACAAACCGAGCTATCCTCATTACTTTAAATGGGCTTTGGAGTATTCCCGGCCTGGCACAGTCATCATTGCCGATAATGTCGTCCGCGGCGGCCGCGTTCTGGATCCGGAAGATCCAAACGGCAAAGCGATGCGCGACTTCATGGACTTGATGTCTGATGACACGCTGATTGACGGCACGGTTATGCAGACGGTCGGCAGCAAAGGTTATGACGGATTTGCGATCGGAATTGTGAAATAAGCTGGTATTTAAGGCGTTCACTAAGAGATGTTGCCTCTTGGTGAACGCCTTTTTAATTTAAACCAGGCAAAAAAGTGAAATACTGTCCGTTGATCCTCAAATACTGTCCGGTAACCACTAAATACTGTCCGCTATCCAAGAAATACTGTCCGGAGGCCTTCTCACATCATTTCACAGCTGCTTGGATGATCAAGAAATTCGGTTTCTTCATTAGCCGTCCGTAACTTTCAGGGGCCCGTTCTTTGAATTTTAGCGTCGGCTTCGGTTCGATGATTTCCTGGATTGCAAAGTGTTCCAGTGTTTGATTCAGAACATAGTTAAGCGGCCGGCGGTAAAAGAGAACTTCATAAGACTTCCCCGATTTCTCCCAGTGATCGGTGAGCAGTTCGGTTGAAAAATAATCGGCTTCCGCCAGCAATTCGATATCCGTAAACGGATGATGGACCGAAAACAGCAGCCGGCCTCCCGGCTTCAGGATCCGTTTGAATTCCTGAAACGTTTTGCTCCAGTCCTCCAGGTAATGAAGCGTCAACGAACTGACCACCCAATCTAAAGAACCGTCTTCAAACGGCAAAGCCGCTGCCAGGTCTGCGCATAACACGTCCGCCTTGGCCCCCATCCGTTTCTTGGCCGCATGGACCATTTCCGGGCTCAGATCAATAGCGGTGACTTTCGCGCCGCGTTTTACCAATTGCTCGGTATACCAGCCGGCAGCGCAGCCGGCATCCAAAACGCTGAAGCCCTTCATATCCATTGGCAATTGCGCCATCATTGCCGGCCGCTCGTATTCGCTGTTGTATAGACCCGTTTGGTCCGCTTCATTGGCATAATAACCGGCCAGCTGGTTATACACTTCTCTGACTTTGTCTTTCATATTCCGCCTCCTGGGTTTTGAATGGTTTCTTCTTACCTTATCCTTTCTTTTCCGGTGATTCAATGTGTTGGTTCAATTTTCTGAAAACGATTGCTTTTTTATTTTTACTGGTATATGATTAAATCAAATAAATTTGATTAATAGAAAGCAGGGATAGGTATGGGTTCTGGCATTGAACAGATCGCTTCCACTCAGGACTTTGATCTCTACGCACAGAAATTCAAGGCATTGGCGGATCCGAAACGGCTGGAGCTGCTCAATCTGATTTGCCGGAGAGGTTCTGTCTGCGTCTGTGACTTGGTCGAAGAAATGGACATCCCGCAATCAAAACTTTCCTACCACTTGAAGATTTTGCTGAATGCGGAACTGCTGCATAAGGAAACCCGCGGAACGTGGAGTTATTACTCTTTGAACAGCCAGGAAATGGACCGGCTCTTGTCAAACGAAATTTGCCGCGTCATCCATCCATCTTGTTAACCGGGATGGCTTTTCTTTAAGGTAATAAATCAAATAAATTTGATGAAGGAGTGAGTGTTATGGAAACCACACAATTACCAGTCGCTATTATCGGCGGAGGTCCGGTTGGGCTGGCCGCTGCTGCCCAGTTGGTGAAACGGGGGCAATCGTTTCTATTGCTTGAATCAGGAGCGCAGCTCGGCACCAACTTCCTGGATTACGGCCATGTCCGCTTGTTTTCGGCTTGGCAATACAATATCGATGAAACGGCAAAAGAATTGTTGGAAAAACATGGCGTTCCGATACCTGATCCCGACCGGTTGCCTTATGGGCGGGATATTGCAGAGCAGTACTTGCAGCCGCTTGGCCAATTGCCGGAGCTCAAGCCGTTTATCCACTTGAACTGCCAAGTGCTCCACATCAGCCGCAAAGGCCTCGATAAAGTCAAAACGGAAGGACGCGACGAGCGCCCATTTGAACTGGTGGTACAGGAAGACGGCACGCGCCGCACTATCCAAGCGAGAGCAGTGATCGATGCGACCGGCACTTGGCAGCAGCCGAATCCGCTCGTTTCAGGCGGCATGCCTGAAATCGCCAACCCGCATATCCATTACGGCATTCCGGATATTCTCGGTGCCGACCGCCAGCGTTTTGAACACAAACGCATTGCCGTTGTGGGAAGCGGGCATTCGGCTTTAAATTCTATTCTCGACTTGGTGGCGCTTAAAAACGATGCTCCAGCTACCGCGATTTCCTGGATTCTCCGCCGCCCAAATGCTGCAAGTGCACTCGGCGGTGGAAGCGACGACCAGCTGCCGGAACGCGGAGCGCTTGGCAGCCGCGTGGGCAGCGTCATGGCAAGCGGAGCCATCAATACCCGGACGGCTACAACAATCGCTTCTTTGGAGTCGAATGAGGACGGCACCATCACGTTGATCACCAATCAAAACGGCAGCTTCGTGGAACTCGGCCCATTTGATGAAATCATTGCGAACACTGGCTCCAAACCGGATTTCTCTTTCCTTCGTGAAATCCGCTACAGTTTCGATCCGGCACTTGAAAGCGTGCCGGCTCTTGCTGCGCTGATCGACCCGAATGTCCATAGCTGCGGAACCGTCCGGCCGCACGGCGAACAGGAACTGCGTCAGCCGGAAAAAGATTTCTACATCGTCGGCGTGAAAAGCTATGGCCGCGCTCCGACATTCTTGATGGCGACCGGCTACGAACAAGTCCGCTCGGTTGCCGCGCATTTAAGCGGCGATACGGAAGCCGCAAAACGGGTGGAATTGAAGCTGCCGGAGACCGGCGTCTGCTCAAGCCGCCCGATTCCGGTGCAGGTTCTTACGCCTGTCGGGTCCGAGTCAGCGTGTTGCGGCTGAGTTGAAGTTTATCAGGCGCCTCAATTTCCTAATTCGACAAAACATAAAAAAACGCGATTCCATTTGGAAAAGCGTTTTTTGTTTATTCATCTGAATGTCATGGCATGCTCCCCATATTATTACCCCAGTGAAACGATCAGCAACGGAAGAAAAATCAATAAGCCGGCTACGAGCCAGACACTTATTTGTGGATCAAGCCGCTTATCCAGAAATTCGAACCGTCCCTCGATAGCTTTATTCAATGAACTGACAGCAGCCGAGATCAGCATGAAAAGAAGAAATGCCAGCCATCTATTGGATTCCAGCATCGGGTCGATCACACGAAAATATACACCAAAGGCAATCAAAACCATTAAAAAGCCGAGCAATGTCGATCTTCTCATGCCACACCCTCCCTTTCACCGTTCAAACCTTTTGATAAAGCTAACTAGCTGTTGCCTGGTAATACGGCAAGATGTGATGAAAGTTTCAAAAACAGTTAACTCTTTATACGTTTTTCCAGACAGCCTTATATTTCTTTTGATATTTGCTGTCTTCTTCCAGCCCGATCAAGTCCAGCGCGATTTGCTTGATTTTCATTTCCTTCGTTTCATCAAACAACTTTCTCAGGCCTTGAATAATATCAAAGCGGATCAGCGTATGGTTTTTTTCGGCTGTGCAATTTTTAAAGCGGTCAGCCAAATGGTCCACAACCAGCCCCTGCTGTTCATCCCCGGCTAACCCCACTCGCCAAACGGCTTGCAGCGTATGCCTCGCTGTGACGAACTTAGAATCTTTCGTCACTTCCCACAGCGCCGGAAAGTCTTCCAATATCCTGTTCTCCGGATCACTGATGGCTAATTGCGAAAGAAATTGGGCCGCCCGTGATCTTGTATGATTGTTTGGATCAGTCAGGCCTTTCAATAATCCGTCCCAAATTTCATAGGACCAGTCGACTTCTTTTTCGGTAATCGCCATTATGCTGGTGTATGATTCGTATTGAATTTCCTTATCAGGCGATTCCAATCCATCAAAATATCGTTGAATTTGTTCTTCCATTTTATCCGCTCCTATCGGTTGTTGAACATAGTCCTTGCTGGGTTGACTGCAGTTTGTTGCCGTCAATCGCAACTTGTTGAATCCATTATAACAAAAGGCTAAACTCCTCTTTAGTTTACATAATAAAAATATTTATTACATAAGTGAATACTTATGTAATGTCAAAAGCTCCTGTGGCGGATTTTTTAATGGAGTGAAATTTAGTTTACATAATTTATTTATTTATCTCATAAGCAGATACTTATGTCTTTTTAGTATACGCTGGAATCAAAAAACCCCTCCCTTTCAGAAAGCGCATTGTACAGCGGCAAATCCCGAAGTGTGGCATAGCTTCCCTCTTTCAACTCCAGCAGTTCCAGCGGCCTCTCCCGCTTCTTGCAAGAGCGTTCTAAAACGGCTGTTCAATTTTCACCCAATAAAAAAGACTGCAGACCGCTCGATTTTTTCGAGTTTGTCTGCAGTCCGGGTTCCTCCTTTTCAGGAGACGCCTTCGTCTTTATTATTCTTTTTTCTCTAATCGGTAAACGGTGACCGGTGTGCCATCCGTTCCTTCATCGAGAACGAATGATCCGTTCGAATAACGGTCAACCGGTTTCAGGGTGTTGACAGCTAGCGTCAACCGAACGCCTTTTGCCGTTTCAATCAGTATTTCTTCTTCTCTGCCTGTCGTACTGACAACCGCCACTACACGGTGAGGATTTGCTTTTAATTCGCGCAGCATCACAACGCCGCGTTTTGCCCGGCTGCCTGTTTCGAATTCCTGCAGCTTCATTTTCTTGGCGGCTCCGCGCTGCGTCACCAAAATCAGATCCTGCTTTTCTTCCAAATCAATCATGATGGCCGAGACGGCAAAGTCCCCGTCTTTCAAATTCACGCCTTTAACGCCCGCTGTACGCAAACCGGTAATCGGCACTTCTTCCATCGGGAAGCGCACTGCGTGTGCTTGGTTGGTGGCAATGAACAATTCGGTTTCTTTGGTCACGAGCCCTGCAAAAATCAGCGAATCGCCATTTTTCAAATTCATGGTCTTGATGGTCTTCGAGTAGCGCTGTATATGATAATCCTTCAAGGCGGACCGTTTCACCAGACCGTGTTTGGAAACTGTCAAAATGCTGGCATCCGCATCGAAATTCTCAAATGGATAAACGGCCAAAATCGACTCGTTCGGTTCCAGCTGCACGATGCTCGACAAATGCTGGCCCAGGTCTTTCCATTTGATGTCCGGCAATTCGTTAACGGGCTGATACACGAAGTTCCCGTTCGTCGTGAACATCAGAATCGTGTTCTGGGTATTCAAGTTTCCTTCAAACAGCAAATGATCCGTATCTTTCATCGCAAAGTCCTGGCCATTTGATGCTGCATGCGACCGCGTGCTGGTGCGTTTCACATAACCTTCTTTAGTAACCGTGACTACGACTTCCTCGCTCGGAATCATGACTTCACGGGTAATGGTGATTTCCTGGATTTTTTCCTCGATGGCAGAACGGCGCGGCTCGGCAAATTGTTTGCGTACGGCAGCCAGCTCTTTCTTGATGACATTTTTCAGTTTGGTGGCACTGGTTAAAATGCCGGTCAATTCGTCGATCAATTTTTTCAAGGTCGCCGCTTCATTTCTCAAATCGGTGATGTCGGTATTCGTCAATCGATATAATTGCAAAGAAACAATCGCTTCTGCTTGTGCTTCCGAAAAAGCGAAAGCGGTGATCAAGTTGTTTTTCGCATCCCGTTTGTCTTTAGACGCCCGGATGGTTTTGATCACTTCATCGAGGATCGACAGAGCTTTCATCAAGCCATCCACAATGTGCATGCGGTCATTGGCTTTTTGCAAATCATACTCCGACCGCTTCGTGATGATTTCCTTGCGGTGGGTGATGTAGGCATCGAGCAGAGATGGCAGCGTCATCATGGTTGGACGGCGTTTGTAGATCGCGACCATATTAAAGTTATAGCTCACTTGAAGATCCGTGTTTTTGAATAAATAATTTAAAATGCCGTTGGCGTCCACATCTTTTTTCAGTTCAATGACAATGCGCAGACCGGTTCTGTCTGATTCATCGCGCACTTCCGAGATGCCTTCCAATTTGCGGTCAAAACGGTGGTCGTCGATTTTCTTGATCATCGTCGCTTTATTGACTTCAAACGGAATTTCCGTGATGACGATTTGCTCTTTTCCGCCTTTGAGCGGCTCCACTGCAGCTTTGGAGCGGACCACAATTTTCCCTTTGCCGGTTTCGTAGGCTTTTTTGATGCCGTCGACGCCTTGGATGATGCCGCCCGTCGGAAAATCCGGACCTTTGATGACCGTCATCAATTCGTCCACTGTCGCTTCCGGCTTATCCATGCGCATCAGTACCGCGTCGAGCACTTCATGCAAAGCGTGCGGCGGAATATCCGTCGCATAACCGGCAGAAATCCCGGTAGAGCCGTTGACCAATAAATTCGGGAATCCCGCTGGCAGTACCGTCGGCTCCATATCGGAATCGTCAAAGTTTGGAATGAATTCCACTGTCCGTTTGTCGATGTCGCGCAGCAATTCTCCGGAAATCGCGGACAAGCGCGCTTCCGTATATCGCATTGCAGCCGGCGAGTCACCGTCCATCGATCCGTTATTGCCGTGCATTTCCACCAGCATATGGCGGATTTTCCAGTCCTGGCTCAACCGCACCATCGCTTCATAGACGGAACTGTCCCCGTGCGGGTGATAGTTGCCGATAACGTTACCGACGGTTTTGGCCGATTTCCGGAACGCTTTGTCGTTCGTATTGCCTTCTTTATACATTGCGTACAAAATCCGGCGCTGAACGGGCTTCAGCCCGTCGCGCGCGTCCGGAAGGGCCCGGTCCTGGATGATGTACTTACTGTAACGCCCAAACCGATCGCCGATGACTTCTTCTAAGGGCAGATCTTGAAAACGTTCGGTTTGTGTCATACAACTTCCTCCTCAGCATGAATCAAATCATTGTCTAAAATATTGCCGTCTTCTTCCATTCCGAAGTCGACGTTGTTTTCAATCCATTTGCGGCGCGGTTCCACTTTATCGCCCATCAATGTCGTGATTCGGCGTTCAGCGCGGGCGCCGTCTTCTATCGTCACGCGGATCAACGTGCGGGTTTCCGGATTCATGGTCGTTTCCCATAGCTGATCGGCGTTCATTTCCCCGAGTCCTTTATAGCGCTGCAAAATATAGCCTTTGCCGACTTTTTTCGTCGATGCTTCCAGGTCTGCTTCGGTCCAGGCATAGTCGATGACTTCTTTCTTGCCAACGCCTTTTGACACTTTATACAGCGGCGGAAGGGCGATAAACACTTTGCCGCCTTCGATCAGCGGTTTCATGTAACGGTAAAAGAACGTCAGCAGCAGCACTTGAATATGCGCGCCGTCCGTATCAGCATCGGTCATGATGATGATTTTGTTATAGGCAATGTCGTCAATGGAAAAATCAGACGAGACGCCGCCGCCGATTGCGTGGATGATTGTCGAGATTTCCTCATTTTTCATGATGTCTTCCAGCTTCGCTTTTTCGGTATTGACGACTTTCCCGCGGAGCGGCAAAATCGCCTGGAATGTCCGGTCGCGGCCTTGCTTCGCCGAACCGCCGGCTGAGTCTCCCTCGACCAGGTACAATTCGTTTTTCGAAGCGTTCCGGGACTGTGCGGGCGTCAATTTGCCGGACAACAAGACGTCGGATTTTTTGCGTTTCTTGCCATTCCGTGCATCTTCCCGGGCTTTCCGGGCGGCCAAGCGTGCCTGGGACGCGCGGATCGCTTTGCGGACAAGCGATGCGCTGAGGTCCGCATTTTCTTCCATAAAGTACATCAATTGCTGGGAAACGATCGAATCGACGATGCTTCTCGCTTCACTGGTGCCCAGCTTGCTTTTCGTCTGGCCTTCAAACTGCAACAGCCCTTCCGGAATCCGGACCGAGATGATCGCAGCCAATCCTTCGCGGATATCAGAGCCTTCCAGGTTTTTGTCTTTGTCTTTCAATAAATTGATTTTTCGTGCGTAATCGTTGAAGACGCGCGTCATGGCAGCTTTTGCGCCGGTTTCATGCGTCCCGCCGTCACGGGTGCGGACGTTATTGACGAACGACAAAATCGTCTCGGAATAGCCGTCATTGAATTGGAACGCGAATTCCACTTCCATTTCGTCTTGCTGGCCTTCGATATAGGCCACCGGATGCAAGACATCTTTTTCTTCGTTCAAATAAGCGGCAAACGCTTCAATGCCCGTTTCAAAAAAGAACGTTTCTTCCGTATCGGTCCGTTTGTCGATCAATTCGATTTTCAAGCCTTTTAACAGGAATGCGGACTCCCGCAACCGTTCGCTGAGCGTCTCGTAATTGTATTTGGTGGTCGAGAAAATCGTCTCATCCGGCAGGAACTGGATGATGGTGCCGCTTTCTTTTGTCGAGCCGATTTCTTCCAGTGTCGTAACCGGCTTGCCGCCATTTTCAAAGCGCTGGCGGTACTTTTTGCCGTCGCGGAAAATGGTCACTTCCAGGAATTTCGACAAGGCGTTGACCACAGAAGCGCCGACTCCGTGAAGCCCGCCGCTGGTCTTGTAGCCGCCTTGGCCGAACTTGCCGCCGGCATGAAGCACCGTCAAGATGACTTCAGGCGTCGGTTTGCCGCTGCGGTGCATTCCTGTAGGCATGCCGCGGCCGTAATCCCGCACGCTTATGCTGTTGTTTTCATGGATTGTGACCGTAATCCGGTCCCCGAATCCGGCGAGCGCTTCATCGACGGAGTTATCGACAATTTCATACACCAAGTGGTGAAGCCCTCTGGTATCTGTTGAGCCAATATACATACCCGGGCGTTTTCTAACGGCATCTAGGCCTTCGAGTACTTGGATCGCTTCTTCGTTGTATGCCGTGCTTTTTGTTTTAGCCATTAAGTTCCCTCCAACAAACATCTGTTCGTACTTTCTTCTTCTTTTAATCGTATCGGTAACGGGCCAATCTGTCAATAATCATAGAAAAAGAGCGCTGGGCGCCCTTTATACCGCAATCGGTCTTATTTGAGGATGGCGTGTTCCACTTTGATGCAGCGGTCCATGATGACCGTGTATCCTGCTTCGCTCAAGTCCTTAAACACATTTTCATCCACGACATTCAATTGCGTCCAGAATACCGGACAATCGAGTTGAATGAATTCTTTCGCCAGTTCCGGCAGAAATTCGCTGCGTCTGAAGACATTGACGATATCGACGGGATGCGGGATGTCAGTCAGTGATGCATAGCTCTTCTCGCCTAATACTTCATCAGCTGCAGGGTTTACGGGGATAATGCGGTAGCCGGCTTTTTGCATGGCTTCAGATACCATATAGGAAGTCCGGTTCGGATTGGGGCTTAACCCCACGACTGCGATTGTTTTTGCAGAATCAAGGATTTTTTTAATTTCTTCACGGCTTGGATTGTTCACGGGAATCACCTGTCCTTTTTATTCTATCATACATGATTTCCTTTCGGATGGTGAACAAACAGACACATATTGTCCAAAGAACTCGCTTCGTGTTAAACTGATAACATAAATAGAATGGTTCAAAGGAGTTCAAAATGGATACATTTCTTCCAGTACTTTTAGCTTATTTGCTTGGCTCAATTCCTTCCGCTTTGTGGATCGGGAAAATCTTTTACAAAACGGACATCCGGACAAAAGGAAGCGGCAACCTGGGCGCCACCAACACGTTCCGGACATTGGGCGCCAAAGCCGGAATCGTCGTAACCGTACTGGATATATTGAAAGGAACAGCCGCGACATTGATTCCGCTTTATATGGAGACCAATATCCATCCCTTGGTTTTCGGTGTCATTGCCGTAGTCGGCCACATGTTCCCGGTTTTCGCGAAATTCAAAGGCGGCAAAGCGGTGGCCACGTCCGGCGGCATTCTGCTCGGTTATCAATGGCCCCTCTTTCTAGTGGCGGTGGCGGTGCTTCTCATCACGTTGAAAATCACCAAGATGGTGTCGCTTTCTTCCATCATTTTAGCAGTGGTCGCTGTTATTTATACCACAATATATGCCATTTATACAGGAGATTATCTGTTCCTGGCGGTCATTGTCATTTTGGCGACATTCATCATTTACCGCCACCGCGCCAACATTTCGCGGATCAAAGCAGGCACGGAACCAAAAATCAAATGGTAATGTTCAAAGAAAGGGCGTGCATGGAGTGAAGATCAAAATCAGTCAAGATGCATTCAAGTGGTTTCAAGAAGAAATGGAAGTCACTGCTGGAGAAGCGGTCCGTTTTTACGTTCGCTACGGCGGCTCAAGCCAGCTTCAGCCGGGGTTCTCTCTCGGCGTCACGAAAGACGAGCCAGCAGAAGCGGCAGCCGCAGTTGAACAAGATGAAGTCACTTATTATGTCGAGCAAAGTGATGCCTGGTTTTTTGATGGCCACGATTTGCATGTCACGGTGAACGATGATTTGCAGGAACTGGATTATTCCTACGAGAAAGAAAGTGCCTGAAAACCTGGCAGCTTCATACCAAGATCGGCCTGCACTGCTTCGGCAGTGTTTTTTTGTCCAGTCAATGCCTCAATCCATTAAAGAGTGCCAGGAAAACGCGGATACTTACCGGGAGAAGCTTGCACGGCCCCTGTCAGCCAAGCTTGGCTTTATCACCGTTCCGCCCGTTAATGACAGCTACATGAATAGGCGAAACTCATAAACTTTTTTTGAAAGAAGGTAGTCTGTATGCGGATTCCTCAAAAAGAATTCACGGATGAATTGAAAAGGCAGATTGAATACACCGAAACGGAGTTGCAGCTTTATCTCGAAAAATGGCTTCTCCGCTACCAGCCGGCCTTCTTGCAGAACTATATGGTGCTCGACGGCGGAGTTGACAAAGAAGGCACCGATCCCTTTCAGCCGGATTACCGTTCTTCTCTTGTCATCAGCATCAGTGATGAAAACGAAGAGTTGATCGATTTGCAAACCATCCCGATCTGGACGTGTGAACGCTATTTTTTCGGTTTTCCAGTTGCCCAAAACTTCCCGCTCAGCCAAGGCATAGGAGAGCTGCTGGATGAATCATTGGAAGACATCCAAGCGGAATTGCAGGAGTATATTGAGAATTTCCTTGAATCGTGAGGCAATTGATTGCCGGCACATCTTTCCTTATCCAGCTTCACAGAAAAAACTGCCGGCAAGAATGAATCCGCCGGCAGTTTTTTTATTGAAAGGGTCTTTATGGTCACTGGAAGCGGTTCAATTGCTCCATCATGCCTTCAGCAGATAAAATCCGGCGCTGATGGTCGCCAAACAGGTCAAAATGAGGATAGTCGCCGCGCAAGTCCATCCACTCGGCCTTCAATCCGTACTGCTTCCCCCACTGCTCCAACTTTTCCAAATCGCTGCAGCCCACTTTCGTGACCGTCGAACAGCCTGGAAAGCGGTCGTCAATCCAGTAATGCGTGAGAAACGCGATATTTCCGGCTTCCACATTCTGCTTCCAGCGGTTTAGCTCTTCCCGCTTAATTCCGAATGCCATCTGGAGCCTGCTTTTTGATTTCTTCGTACTTATTATGCCATTCCGGGTAGATTTTCTGCAGCGAAACCGGGCGGAACGACTCTTTTTTGACCACGACGTGTTCAGAAGTTGCCGTCGCAGCGATCGTCCCATCTTCATGGAGGATTTCATAGCCATAGGTGGTGCGGAGACGGCCATGGTCTTCCACCCAGGTGCGGACGGTCGCTTTCTGGCCATAGCGGAGCGCCGCTTTGTACTGGATTGAAATATCGGTCACAGGTGACAGATATCCTTCACTTTCCATTCCGGCGTAGGTAAACCCCAGATCTTCGATTAATTTGGTGCGGCCGATTTCCAGCCAGATAATGTAATTAGCGTGGTACACCACGCCCATTTGGTCTGTTTCCGCATAGCGGATCTCAATTTCTTTGTCGCTTATGTGCATTTTCTCTTTCACCTCTACTGTCAGTATACAGAAATTCTATGTATAAATAAAAAATAAGGCTGCCCAGAGGCAGCCTTATTTAAGTGTAAGGGATTGGTGATTTGTTCAGACCGAACATGCTGATTCAAGGCACGTTTGGTCTTGTTGCTGTTGTTGTCTAGCTGCAGCGCCCAGCCTCTCGAGTCGCTTCGGTCTTGCCGATAATGGCATAGAACGCCATTACCTTCAAGCCCTCCAGCGCTTGTCGAGGCTTTATGAGCGCTTTCGCTTTTCTTATGCTTCTACTAATTTCTTTCTTAGTACCATTTGCAGGATACCACCATGGCGGTAGTAGTCCACTTCCACTTCAGAGTCAAAACGCACAAGCGCATTGAATTCTGTTACTTTTCCGTCTTCAGCAGTGGCTGTAACTGTCAGAACGTCACGTGGTTTCACGTCGTCTGTCAAGTTCACGGAAATGGTTTCGCGTCCAGTAAGGCCCAGTGAGTCGGCGTTTTGTCCGTTAACGAATTGCAACGGAAGAACACCCATCATCACAAGGTTCGAACGGTGGATACGCTCATAGCTTTCAGCGATAACTGTCTTGATGCCAAGCAGGAATGTACCTTTGGCAGCCCAGTCACGTGAAGAGCCCATGCCGTAGTCTTTACCCGCAAGAACCACAAGGCCGGTTCCGCGGTCTTGATACTTCATGGCCGCATCGTAGATCGGCAGGATTTCACCAGTCGGCCAGTAAGTTGTGAAACCGCCTGTTGTGCCTGGTGCCACTTGGTTACGGATACGGATGTTCGCGAACGTTCCGCGCATCATCACTTCATGGTTGCCTCGGCGAGATCCGTAAGAGTTGAAGTTACGAGGCTCTACGCCTTTTTCGCGCAAGTATTTCCCTGCTGGAGTATCTTTGCCGATGGCGCCAGCTGGTGAAATGTGGTCAGTTGTGATTGAGTCTGCGAATTTCGCGACGACACGCAAGTTATCCAAAGTTTGAATTGGTTGCGGCTCTACGGATAAACCTTGGAAGAATGGCGGGTTCTGAATATACGTCGATTCTTCATCGAACGCATATAAGGAATCGTCATTTGTTTCAATCGCATTCCATGTTTGGTTTTCGTCAAACACGCGTGCATATTCTTTGCGGAACAATTCAGGCGTCACTGTGCTCTTCACAACTTCGTTGACTTCTTCAGTTGTTGGCCAGATATCGCTTAAGTAGACATTATTGCCTTCTTTGTCTTGTCCGATCGGATCGTTTTGCAGGTCGATATCAACCGTTCCTGCTAGTGCATAAGCAACAACCAACGGCGGTGAAGCCAAGTAGTTGGCTTTTACAAGCGGGTGGATACGCCCTTCAAAGTTACGGTTACCGGAAAGTACAGAAGTCACCAATAAATCGTTGTCTAAAATCGCATCTTCGATTTCAGGAAGCATTGGGCCTGAGTTACCGATACATGTTGTACAGCCGTAGCCAACCAAGTTGAAACGGATTTGCTCCAAGTATTCAAGAAGTCCGCTCTGCTGCAGGTAGCCAGTAACAACTTTCGAACCTGGTGCCAAAGAAGTTTTAACGTAAGCTGGTGGCATTAGACCTTTTTCAGCCGCTTTTTTCGCAACAAGGCCAGCTCCAAGCATAACGTATGGGTTGGAAGTATTTGTACATGAAGTGATCGCTGCGATGCCGATTGCACCGGTCTTCATGACAGCAGTTGAACCGTCTTTAAAGTTGACAGTCGCTGTTTTGTTGATTTCTTCTTCACTTAGCGCGAAACCGTGTGGGCCTTCAGGCGCCGTAACCGCTTTGTTGAATTCTGTTTTCATTTCAGACAACGGAATCAAATCCTGCGGACGCTTTGGACCGGACAAGTTTGGTTCGATTGTAGAAAGGTCAAGTTCAATTGTGTCTGTGTAAATAGGATCTTTATCAGCATCAAAGAACATGTCGTTCGCTTGCAAATAAGCTTTTACGATTTCGATGTGGTCGTCTTCACGGCCAGTCAGGCGAAGGTAATCCAACGCTTCTTCGTCAACCGGGAAGAATCCGCAAGTCGCGCCGTATTCAGGTGCCATGTTGGCGATCGTTGAACGGTCTGCAAGCGGCAATGTTGTAACGCCCGCTCCGTAGAATTCAACAAATTTGCCGACAACGCCTTTTTGGCGGAGCACTTGAGTGATTTTAAGTGCCAAGTCAGTTGCAGTAGCACCGTTTGGCAATGCATTTGTCAATCTTACGCCGATAACTTCTGGAATCGGGAAGAATGAAGGCTGTCCAAGCATGCCCGCTTCCGCTTCGATGCCGCCGACGCCCCATCCAAGCACACCAAGACCGTTGATCATCGTCGTATGAGAATCCGTACCGACAAGTGTATCCGGGTAAGCTTCGAATGTGCCATCTTCATTTGCGATTGCATGGACAACGCTTGCCAAGTACTCAAGGTTGACTTGGTGCACAATTCCCGTTTCCGGTGGAACTGCACGGTAGTTGTCGTATGCTTTTTGTGCCCAGTTTAGGAACTGGTAGCGCTCAGCGTTGCGCTCGAATTCAAGTTTCGTGTTGATTTTCAGAGATTCGTTTGAACCGTAGCTGTCTACTTGGACCGAGTGGTCAACAACCAGGTCAACTGGCACATCCGGATTGATCTTATTTGGATCTCCGCCAAGTTCAGACATTGCTGAACGAAGGGATGCCAAGTCAACGACTACCGGTACACCCGTGAAATCCTGAAGGATAACGCGTGACGGTTTGAATGGAACTTCCGCATCTTTGTTGGCATTTTTGCCCCATTTTGCTAATTCTTCAACGTGTTCGTCTTTGATGACGTATCCGTCGTGCTGACGCAATACGGATTCCAATAGTACTTTAATCGAGTAAGGAAGTCGTGATACTTTCGCGATTCCTGCTTCTTCTAATGCTGCTAAACGATAATAGTTATACGTTTTGCCGTTTAGCTCAAAAGAAGTACGGCTGTTGTGCAAACTGCTTTTTGCCATGATCATGTTCCTCCTTTAAATCTTCTGAAAAGGCTGAGTTAGCGTCTTTTCTCCTCTTCCATCATACCCAAAATAGAAGCATAAGTAAATTACATTAAAATTATGGATTGTAATAAGTTTTTTGAATCACTCAACTTTTGCAGTTTCCAGTTTTTCCAATGTCCTTTTTAGCTGTTTCAAATGCCTTTTTTCGTGAAGGCCGATAAATGGAAACCATTGAATCAGAGGCACTTTGCCAAAAACGGGATGGGGCATCGATTTTCCTTCTAATGCTTCTGCTGCCGCTCCGTCATAAACTTTGTGAAGCAAAGCCCGTGAAGCTTCCAGCCGCTTCTTCATGTCTTCAAGTGGAATAAATTCAGCAGAGGGCACGACATAATGCGGCGCCTCCACTTTCACCACACGGCTGACGGTCAATTGAATCGGCTTCTTGACTGCCTTTTCATATTTTCCGCTGGCCAATTGTTTGGCAAGACTTCTGGCAATCATGGTTTCCATCAGCTGGAGATGATCGAGGATCTGCATCGGTGACCACTCATCTGCAGAGGGCTTCCTATTGAGCGTTTCATCATTCACCCCTTCCACGGCTTTCAGTACAGCGTTTCTGATTTTTGCATTTTCGTCTTTGAACATAGCTATCCCCCATTTTTACGGCCTTCTATAGTATGGCATACCCTTAAACTATTCAAATAAAGCTTTCTTGGCTAGTAATTTTTTGATCGAAGGACGAGCGGGTCTTTTTGGACTCAATCCCGCATCCTTACAGCATTTCTGTTGGTTAAAATAAGAGAAGATACGTTCTATTTTCCTTGATTAATGGTATAATTAAGGATAAATATGGAGGAGGGGAACTGCTTTATGCCTTATGGTTATGAAAAGTATCGATTAAAAAATGGCATCAGCCCGAATACGGTTGTCCATGAAGTGCAATTGATCCGTTCACTCTTCGCATTCTTGCGGAAAACGTATAAAAAACAAGTGGAACCCCATGAAATCCGGCCCATCGACATCCAGAAATTCCTGCAGGAGGAGTATGCGACGGGCATTAAAGACAGCACATTAAACCGTAAATTGATCTACATTCGCCAATGGTTTGATTATATGTGGCGGATCGGCAAGATTCCGGTCGATTTTATGCCGAAGTTCAAATTCAACCAAAAACTCGATTTGACTCCGTCGGACATCCATGTGGACTATGAAGATCTGCTGGCTAAAAAAATGTCGGTCCTGGAATCCGATCAATTGTCGTTGAATGCAAAAATTCTTTTTCTGTTGTATATGCGCGGACTCAGGCTGCGGGATATGGCAGCCATTGAAGTGGAAGATTTCGCGGATCACGGAGAGGTGCTGGAACTGACCGTCGAAAAGAAAGATGGCTATGCCGTCCATATCGAATTTACGGGGAAAGAAATTCAAGTGATGCTTGAAGGCATTGAACGGGCGGTTTTCCGCAATACCCCTTACCTGCTTTCTTCAAAAGTGAAAGATGAATACACGATGTTCAAAATGGGGTCGCTTTCTGATTACACCGATTCGTTATCGGCTTTTCTTGGCACGCCGATCCGCTCGGGAGACCTCCGTTTCGCTTATGTTCATCATCTGTATGCAGTGGAACATAAAAACGTAGAAGAGATTCAGCAGATCATGGGCGTTTCGCTCGATTCCGCTTCCCGTATGCTGAAAGATTCCTTGACGCGCCTAAAGCGCCATTAATTTTGCCCATTAAAATAACCTGCTCCCTGTTTTACTCAGGAGCAGGTTATTTTAAATGATGGATCACATGAACACTTCAAAGTCGAGTGCGAAATTAAATAGGATGACTGTATGAAGAATGACAAACCACATTGCCTGACGATTCAACTTTTTTGTGTTTTCGAATACCATATCCATCATCTCCTTTTGAAGATTATACTGAATATTGTTTCTATTCGCAATACACATTAAAGCTTTTTTTCAGAATTTTTTTATGGTTAGATAAAAAGGAAAAGACAAGGAGGATGAATCATGAAAAAGGCATTATTGGTAGTGGATTACACCGTGGATTTTGTGGCAGACGATGGCGCGTTGACGTGCGGAGAGCCCGGACAGGCCATTGAAGAAAAAATCTGTTCATTGACCGAAGAATTTGTTCAAAACAAAGAATTCGTGGTGATGCCGGTCGACTTGCATGAACTGGAAAACAGCTTTCATCCGGAAGCGCAACTGTTCCCTCCCCATAATATCAGAGGCACGGCGGGAAGAAATTTATACGGCCGTTTGGCAGCTGTCTATAGCGCCAATGAAGACAGCATCGTCTGGATGGATAAGACCCGTTACAGTGCGTTTGCCGGCACCAATCTGGAGATTCTGCTGCGTGAACGGGACATAGAAGAAGTGCATATTGCCGGGGTGTGCACGGATATTTGCGTGCTTCACACAGCGGTCGATGCCTACAACAAAGGCTTTAAAGTTGTCGTCTACCAAGACGCTGTCGCAAGCTTCGACCCAGCTGGCCATGACTGGGCATTGCGCCATTTCAAAAACACCTTGGGAGCCACTGTAAAATAATTTTTTTCAACTTCATGTTTCAAAAGTCATGATTAAGGCTATATCTTAAGTGTAGCACTTATTCATAACGAAAAAGGAGTTGGACAAAAATGAGTTTCATTTTATTCTTGATTATGGGTGGTATCATCGGCTGGCTTGCAGGTCTAATTCTTGGTAAAGACATTCCTGGCGGCATTATCGGTAACATTATCGCAGGTATCGTTGGCGCATGGCTAGGTAGCTTGCTGCTTGGCGACTGGGGTCCATCAATTTGGGGCGTATACTTAATCCCAGCATTGATCGGTGCTTTAGTACTAGTGTTTATTTTAAGCCTTATTCTTGGATCTATGCGTAAAGGCAGAACAAGAAGAACTTAATAAAATATTAAAACCGGATCCTTAGGGATCCGGTTTTTTTATTGTCCTTGAAACTGCTCTTCATAAAGATGGTAATAATGCAAAATGTCTTCCACGTATTTATCGCTGTGGTTATACTGAAAAATCGCTCTTTCGAGATCTCCGTCTGCTGCCCCGTTCTTTGACAAATAATTGGCGGCGCTATACAAGGCATCGGAGAGATTAAAGGGATCTGCGACGCCGTCGCCATTTCCGTCCACTCCGTATCCGCCGTATTTGGCAATGACTTCCGGGTCTGTTTTCTCGCTTTCTGGAATTTGTCCCTGTCCTTTTCCTGAGCAGGTCGGATGGGTCCAGCCGACAAACGTGCAAGGCATAAATTGAAGATGCCCTTCTGCCCCTACCGGCGACAGCAACGGATCCATCGTCGAAAACTTCGTTTCAATGCGGTGATGTGCTGCAAGCAAGGTCCACGGGATGCCGTACTCACTTGCGGCTTCCTGGTAAAGCGGAATATTTTCTTCCGGCAATTCAATTTCAAATAATTGTTGCGGCGTTTCTTTTAACGTATTCACTACTGTAATGGGGTTGAACAAATAAAACACCACGATGAAAAGCGTGGTCAGCACTACTGCAGCGGGAAACAATACAATCAAAAACCATATTTTCAAACGGTTGAGCCGTTTGCTTTTGTTCTTTTTCTTCATTTTTCCCACACCTAATCGCTCATTTCCCCTAGTTTACCATATCTTTTTGTAGATTTCTGTATACTGCTAAGAAGGAAACGGCTATAATTTACTTTTTCACGTGAGTGGGCATTTGATTTTGCCTTGCTTTTTGTAGACGTAAATAAAGGAGTTGGCGATTATGTGGGAAGATTTTAAGAAATTTGCTTTAAAGGGGAATGTGTTGGACTTGGCCATTGCAGTGGTGATCGGGACAGCATTCGGGAAAATTGTCACTTCCCTTGTGGAAGACATCATCATGCCGGCTGTCGGAATTTTGCTGGGCGGTTTCAGTGTGGAGGATTGGACCTATAGTTTCCAAGGGGCGGAATTGCGGTATGGTGTGTTCGCCCAATCAGTCATCGACTTTTTCATCATCGCTTTTTCTATCTTTTTAGTGATTCGCGTGTTTACGAAAGTAAAACGCAATAAAGATGTGCCAGCTGAAGAAGAGCTTCCGGTTTTGGATAAAAAAGAAGAGTTGCTTGTCGAAATCCGTGATTTGTTGGCAAAAGAAAAAACCGGTCAATGACCGGTTTTTTAGCATGTTGAGAAACTCTCGATAGCCTTCTTCATTTCGCTACAGGTGGGACGCTTTCCGCGGACATGGCTTCAGCCGCTTCCTTCGCTTTGCTCAGTCCAGGGTCTTCAGCTCATGTTATTTCCGCAGGAGTCGCCCACCTTCCGCTACATTCAGTTTCCTTTTAACTCCTTTAGAGACTCTCTAAAAGTGTGACTGTTTGAGTAAGCTCTCTTTTATTGCTTCCTGCTCTCCAGATATGGAGCCAAAAAGCGGAGACGCCTGCGGGAAAGCGAGACAGCCGAGACCCTGCAGGAGCGCAGCGACGAAGCGGCTTGGCGCTCGCCCGCGGCAAGCGCAGCTGGTTGGCGGAATATCGATTAAGTAGGATGACACCAATACAAGTTTTATTTTTCTATTAATGCCTTCAGATCTTTGGTGATTTCTTCTACTGGCACATCGGTAAAACCATCGTAGTTATTGGCGATGGCACCTTCTGAATCCATCAAATAAAACGAAGTTCCATGAATCACTTGATTGCTGTTCGGATCGTCTTTGACTAAAGTTTTGAAATTGTCTACGGCAAAATCCGAAATTTCCTGCTCGCTGTATCCAGTCAGCAAATGCCATTTCGATTCATCCGGAACTGAAAAGTTCTTGAGATACTGTTCCATTTTCTCTGGTGTGTCTTCTTTCGGATCAACGCTGAAAGCGATGATTTTGTAATCCTCGATGCCTTGCTTCACCAATTCTTCCTGGATGCCCGCCATATTGAACGTCATCGGTGGACATACAGTTTCGCAATTCGTAAAGACAAACGTGGCGAGCCAAGGTGTGCCTTTTAAGCTTTCAAGAGAAACGGTCTCTCCTCTATGATCAGTGTATGAAAAGTCGTCGATTTGTTCGCTGCCGCAAGCTGAAAGAAGTAAAATCAGTCCCATGAAGAAGGCGGCTTTCATGTATCTCATGCTGTATTCCTCCATTCGTCCATAACATCAATCTTAGCGAAAGCTTGTCACCAATACAACTGTTGTCCACCCCGCTTTGTCACAAATCTGTGAAGTCAGGAAATCTTTAATGTGATCAATGCATCGTGTATGGCCACAAGCTTTGCTTCCACCCGGTGCATCAAGTAAAATGACACAAAGATCGGAAAGCCCACTTCCTGGATCAAGCGCATCCACTCATCCATTTTTTCCACCTCGCTTCTATTTAAAAAGGCCCTCCTGCTTAAGGAGAGCCCATTTGCCGTATTTCTTTACACTTGGTAATCCACTACATTGCGCTCCACAATGCGCGCGGCTTTCGCTGTGGCAAATGCTGATCCTTCCACTTCAAAGATATTGTGCGTGATGATGGTCTGCATGCCCGTCTGCAATTCCAGCGGTGTGAGGTTTTCGCGCGGTTCTTCAACCGACAAGGTCACTTCTTTTCCCGCCGTCGTTTCAAAGACCAGTTCCAATGTTTTTGCCATTCCTTATTCCTCCTTTTTCATTATGCGTAGATGTTCAACCCGGATTGCTTTTCAAGGAACAATAATTCCTTGGTCCCAAAATCCGATAAAACGATTGCCACCGCGTAGATGCCGTCTGCTGCGGCCGTTTCCCTTACATTGTGATACGCTTTTACTTTTTTCTTCGTCTTGCCTTTGTCATCCAGTCCGTTGTTGAACGTGCACCGGATGTTCGCGTTCTTGAATTCGCTTGCTGCCATGTTGCTCACCTCCTTTCATTCGCTATATAGACACAAATGAAAAAAGAAGATACTTTTTTAATGAACTTTTACGAAAATCCTTCTATAATAGATGAAGGTAAGAATAAACGAGGTGAACAAAGTGGCACTTGAAGGCTGGTTTTTATGGTTTATCCTGTTTTGGGTCGTAGTCTTAGTTGGCTTGTTTGCAATAGGCGGCTTTTTCATGTTCCGGAAATTTCTCAAGTCGATGCCAAAAAAAGACGGATTGTCTGATTTGAACTGGGAAGAATACTATGTAGATAAAACCATCCATTTATGGGGAACAGAAGAAAAAGCGATGCTGAATGAATTGGTGCAGCCGGTTCCGGATTTGTTCCGTCCCGTAGCCAAGCAAAAAATCGCCGGGAAAATTGGCCAGATTTTGTTGGAAGAAAAAGCGAAGAAGATGAAGCTTGAACACATCATTCGAGGGTATATCGAGGCAACTCCAAAACGTGACCATAAATTTCTGCGCAAAAAACTGGCGGAAATGCAGATTGACGTCAATCCTTACGAGCAATATTTCGAGAAATAAAAAAGCGCAGTCCTTGAGGGGAATCTGCGCTCCAGACTGCAGGCATCCTCGGCAACACCGCGGTGCCTGCAGTTTTTTCTTTTGAATAAGCTAAGGTTGATAAGAACGCAAATTAAAAGCGCAGTTCCTTAATGAGGAACTGCGCTTTCTATTTTTTCTTGAAGCTTTTTGTATTGCAGGAACATCGCCAAGCGCCACGGAACAATCATTCCGAAGGCAAGGATCCAGAACATGCCGCCCAGTTCGCCGATGTCAATCGTTGAACTCAAAACGACTTTTCCAATCAGGCGGATCAGCAATAACCCAAGCAGGATAAAGACAAATGCTTTCGATTGCTTCAAGTAGATGTCCCCATCCCGGATTTCGAATTTTGATGTCCAGATCAGTACCGTCGAAAATAACATGCCGACTGCTAAAGCTTCCAGAATTTGCATGGGTGCGACACGGAAAAACGGAAAAACGAACATCAAAGCACCGGTAGACATAAACAAAGGCGGCAAAATGATTTTTTTCGCTGAGGCTGGTTTTTTAGCGGATTTGGTCCGTACCACCATAGCCATAATCCCCATACCGAGCGCTCCGACAGTTGTTACCGAAAGCATTAGCCAAGAAGGAATCGTCTCCAATATTTCAAACATATTTTTTCACCTCAAAGCGCTTTATTTTCCGGCCTCTTTCTTCTATTATTGCATTTTCATTTTCATGGTTCAACTAACGCTCGGGAGGATAGACCTCCACTGAGTGAAATTTTCCCTCAATCAAAACCCTTGGAAATCGCCGAACAACGGGCTCAGGATTTGGATAATATACGTCATCCCGTCAAAGAACAGCAAGATTCCCACAGCTATCATAACATAGCCGCCGACCGTCATGATCTTCTGGCTGTTTCTGCGAAGCCAGCCGGTTTGGGCCACGAAGAATGACAAGACAAAGAATGGAATGGCAAAACCGAGAATATAAGCCACCATATACCAGATGCCGGATCCCGGGTTTGTGGCTGCCAGCGCATAAATGGCGGCTGTGATTGGACCCGTACACGGTGTCCACCCCGCCGCAAAAGCAATCCCGATGACAAATGTCCCAAGAAAGCCGGAAGGCCGGTTTTTAAACGAAAGTTTTCGGTCCTGCATCAAGAACTTCGGTGTAAATACTCCGATAATCATCAACCCGAACAGGACGATAAAAATCGCACCCAATTGACGAATCAAATCATCATAACGGATAAACCATTCATAAAAGAATGAAGTGCTGAAACCGAGAGCAATAAAGATGGTTGAGAATCCTAATAAGAAAAATAATGTATGGTACATGCCTCTTCGGCGCATGACCTTTTTATCATTTTTGAGTTCATCAATCGACATTCCAGTAATGTACGATAAAAAAGCCGGGTACAGCGGCAATGTACAAGGCGAAATAAAACTCAGAAATCCCGCACCAAACGCGAGAAACAAATTTATATCAGCGGCCACAATTGTCACCCTTTCACTATGCTCTACCTATCTTACCAAATTTATTCTCACATAACCGCCCCTTTGCCTGTGACATCTTTGTGGACAATGTAAAAATAGAATTTCTCGTTTAGCACCGATGACTGCCTGGCCTTTCAACGGCCTTGGCGTTTTTGCTCCCTTCTTTTTTTCTGCATTTTTTCTCTTTGCTGGTTCTTTCTTGTTGCTTGTTTTGAATTTTCACAGAATTACCTTATGTAGTTTTCTACATATATTATTGAAATACACTTTTTATTAAATTATTTTTGAAAGAATAGAGTCCGATTTAATCTCCTGTTTTTTGCTTTCTTATTTCCTGTCTTTTTTTTGTTTTTGATTTTTCCGGATTTCACCTTATGTAGTTTTTTACATGTATTGCCTTGAAAGGCACTTTGTTTAAAAGGAATCGCCTCCCCTCCAAGCCTGCTTGAATTGCCCCTTCTGTTTCCATATCAGTTGCAAAAGCGGCGAGTTGCCGCTGAGAGCTAGGTTTTCAATTGGGCTTTTATGGTTCACGGGCCATCAGTCTTCCGGTTCCTCAATGCTGCCATCCGCTTTATGGCCGCCGATTAAATTCGCCCGTTCCAGCGCCGTGCCGGCTTCTGTATAGGAAACGGCGCGCAGTACCGCAGTCGGACCATATTTTGCCCGCAACTGGTCCATCGCTTCCCCTAATTTCCGGTTCTGCCATTTCCGCTGTTCAAACAAACTCAATTGCATCGATGTTTCATCTTCCAGCTTCGTCAGCGTGATGGCAAGCCTTCTGGCCGGCCGCCCATCATAGAACTCCGACAGCAGCGCTTTGCACACGGCATAGATTTTCAATGTATCGTTTGTCGCTTCATCGATGGTCCGCGAGCGATGAAACCCTCCGCCGAACGCTTTTTTGCTGTAGCCGACCGACAGCGAAACCGTGCGCCCCGCTTTTCCAGCTGTGCGTGCACGCCTGGCGACATCTTCCGTCATTTCCAGCAGTACCGCCGAAATATCCTTGGTCGTCGTGTAATCCCGGTAAAGGATCTGCCCTTTGCCGTAACTGACTTGCCCTTCCACAAGCGGCGCACCGAGTTCCGACAAATCGATGCCCCAAGCATGGTGGTAAAGCTGATTGCCGAGAATGCCGAAACTTTCTTCCAGCTGCACAAGTTCGCAATGCGCCAAGTCGCCGACTGAAAAAATCCCCATGCCGTTCAAAGTGGCCTCCAGCCGTGAACCGATGCCCCACATTTTGCTGAGCGGCGTGACCGGCCATAATTTCTTCGGCACATCTTCATATGTCCATTTTGCAAACCCTGCCTTCTTCGCTTCCAAATCGAGTGCCAGTTTTGCCAGCAGCATATTCGGACCCATGCCGATGGCGGAAGGCAGGCAAAATTGCCGGATGATGTCGTCTTGAATGCGCCCAATAAGTTCTTCGGGTGCCCCCCATAATTTCCCGGTGCCGCTCAAGTCGACAAAACTTTCATCGACGCTATAGACATGGATGGCTTCAGCCGGTACGTATTCCTTCAACAATCGCGTAATTTCCATCGATACTTTCAGAAAGAAGCCCATTTTCGGTTCAATTTTCTGGATCCGTGGATCATCTGGAATCTCAAACAGCCGGGTGCCAGTCCTGACCCCGAAATCCTTTTTCAGCACCGGTGATGCCGCCAGCACTACGCTGCCGCGCCGCTCCTGATTGCCGATGACGGCAATGCAAGCCGTCAGCGGATCGAGGCCAAGGTCGATTGCAGCACAACTGGCATAGAAACTGCGCATGTCAAGGCAGATGATAGGCCGTGCTTCCAATTCCTCATACATGACTTTCCACCTCCTTTTTTCTTCTTTTATAAGCATATACGAACACTCGTTCTTAATCAATAACCGTTTTCTGTTGCCATTAAACCATTGCCAAATATTTCGGCGGTTGCCCTGCTAGGTGAAAAGAAAGTATTCTGGCTGGAAAGGAAAGTATTTGTGCTCGGAAGGAAAGTATTTGCATCCGCAAGGAAAGTATTTCGGTGGAAACCAGGCTTAACTATCAACTCAGCTTAAAATTCAGCATAAAAAAACTGATTTCCTCATAGCCAGGCAGGAAATCAGCTTTATCCAAAAAATCGGCAATTGAAATGAAGGAAACCTTAGCTCTATCAGAAAAGATTTCTTAGGCTTAGGCATCTGCCTTTTGCCAAGCACAAAAATTGCCATAGTAAAAGCCGATTTTCCTTTGGGGAGAGGAAAATCGGCTTTCAGCGGCCAGATGCGGGTACCAAGCGCAACTGGCTTATATGATTGGACTTTTACCCGATGAGTTGCTTGGCAAGTCCCAGTTGATGCTGTACTTGATCAAATCCAGTGCCCCCGAGCGAGTTTCTGCGCATTACCGCAGTTTTCGGCTTCAAGGTCTCGTAGATGTCTTCGCCAATCAAGGGACTGGCATCCTGCAAATCGGACAGCGGCAAGTCTTTCAAGAAATAACCGCGCTGGATGCAAGTGAACACCAGTTTTCCGGTCACGTCATGCGCTTCACGGAATGGCATGCCTTTTGCTGCCAAGTAATCGGCGAGTTCTGTAGCATTCGAAAAGTCCGAATGCACAGCTTTTTCCATAGAATCAGTGCGGACTGTCATCGTACGGACCATGCCTTCAAAAATCGGCAAGGATCCCATCAATGTATGAACTGTATCAAACATGCCTTCTTTGTCTTCTTGCATATCTTTATTGTAGGCAAGCGGCAGACCTTTCAGCGTGGTGAGCAATCCGAAAAGGTTGCCATAGACGCGGCCGGTCTTGCCGCGGATCAATTCGGCCATATCCGGGTTTTTCTTTTGCGGCATAATACTCGAGCCGGTTGAGAATGCATCGTCGAGTTCGATAAAGCGGAATTCTTCACTTGACCAAAGAATGATTTCTTCAGCAAAACGTGACATATGCATCATCAGCATTGAAGCGTTGCTAAGAAATTCAACGATAAAGTCGCGGTCACTGACGGCGTCCAGGCTGTTTTGGTAAACGCCGGAAAAGCCGAGGAAGCTGGCGGACAACTCACGGTCAATCGGGAAAGTCGTTCCGGACATCGCCCCGGCACCAAGCGGCGACAAGTCGATGCGTTTCAGCGATTCCGACAACCGTTCTTTATCACGCTCAAGCATCCAGAAATACGTCAATAAATGATGGCCGAATGAAATCGGCTGTGCGCGCTGCAAATGGGTATAGCCTGGCACCACGGTTTCTATATGGGCTTCCGCCTGTTCGACAATGGCCGACTGGAACGCAGTGACTGCTTCTATTATTTCTTTGACCCGGTTTTTTAAATAAAGATGCATATCGGTTGCCACTTGGTCATTGCGGCTTCTCGCTGTATGGAGTTTGCCGCCGACCGGGCCGATTTCATCGATTAAATGCTTTTCCAAGTTTAAGTGGATGTCTTCGTTCGAAACGCTGAATTCCAAATCGCCGGCTTGCGCTTTTTCTTTCAGCGTTTGGAGCCCCGATAAGATAAGAGCTGTGTCTTCTTCTGAAAGAATCTGGCAAGCTCCCAGCATTTTGACATGTGCTGTGCTGCCTTCCAGATCTTCCAGGACCAGTTTCTGGTCGAAAGAAATGGAAGCTCCAAACTCATCGACCCACTGTTCGGCCGATTTCTGAAAACGGCCGCCCCACAGTTTGGTCATGATTGAACGCCTACTTTCACGTTTTCAGGAACAACGACTTCTTTTTTGTTGACCATTGAGTTGACGACTGTTGGAAGGCCCCATAACTCGATAAAGCCGACAGCCGATGCATGGTTGAAAGTGTCATCTGTAGAATAAGTCGCCAATTGCTCGTTATATAGAGAGTTTGGTGATTTACGCCCTTCGATGATGGCATGCCCTTTGAACAATTTAACGCGCACTGTGCCGTTGACATAAACTTGCGTTTCTTTCAGGAACGCTTGCAATGCTACACGAAGCGGCGAGAACCAAAGGCCTTCATAAATCAATTCCGTCAATTTCTTTTCAATGACCGGTTTGAAATGCGCCATTTCCTTAACAAGTGTAATGTCTTCCAGCTCTTTGTGAGCTGCAATTAACGTCATGGCAGCTGGAGCTTCATAGATTTCACGGGATTTGATGCCGACCAAACGATTTTCCACGTGGTCGATTCTTCCGACGCCGTGTTTTCCGGCAATTTCATTCAATTCCAAAATCAATTTGGCAAATGTATAAGATACGCCGTTTAATTGCGTCGGGACGCCATTCACAAATTCGATTTCAACGATATCCGGAGTATTTGGTGTATTCTCTAAAGGCGTCGTAATGTCGTAAGCTTCTTCCGGCGGCGCTGCCCATGGATCTTCCAGAACGCCACATTCGTTGGCGCGGCCCCAAAGGTTTTGGTCGATAGAGAACGGGCTGTCCAGATTAACCGGAATCGGAACATTGTTTTCTTTTGCATAAGCAATTTCTTCATCACGCGACCAAGCCCATGCACGGACCGGCGCTACGACTTCAAGGTCAGGGTTCAATGATTTAATCGAAACTTCAAAACGCACTTGGTCGTTGCCTTTTCCTGTACAGCCGTGAGCAACCGCTGTAGAACCTGTTTCTTCAGCAATCTCAACCAGTTTTTTGGAAATAAGCGGACGGGACAATGCCGATACAAGCGGATATTTGCCTTCATATAATGTATGTGCTTGAAGCGATACTAATGCGTATTCATTGGCAAACTCTTCTCTTGCGTCGATCATGTAGCTTTCCACCGCTCCAACTTGAAGCGCTTTTTGTTTAATGAAGTCTAAATCTTTTCCTTCTCCGATATCCAGGCATACAGCGACGACGTCGTAGCCTTGTCCTTTCAGCCACGGAATGGCCACCGATGTATCTAATCCACCTGAGTATGCAAGAACGATTTTTTTATTCAATATGAAAACCTCCAATGTATTTTTATGCAGTTATGTGCTGTCAATATACACATAATAACACGGGATATTTATAAGTGCAAGTGAATTAATTTACAAATTTACAAAAAGAAAAAGCAGCAGCCGCTGCTTTCACTCTCCACCTACTGTATATTCATGTGTATCTAAATTGACACGCACTTCAGTCATTTCCCCATCAATCATGTTATTGAATAAAAATCCGATTTCATTGTCCCGGACAATCGGCTGGCCAAGAATGACCAAACTCGACAATTGCTCGCCTTCGATGTAAGCAAGAAGCGCTTCGGATTGCTCAGCTGATTCTTTGTCATTTAAAATCGACACGGTTTGCGCGTCGGCTTCCATCGGGAAAGTTTCTTTTACCGGCCCTGTATAATCCACGCTGACTTTCATGCCGGTACGGATATCCCCAACCGCGCCGTCTGAGGTATCAGTGCCGTTTTTAAAGGACACTTTGGCATCTTTTGGAATTGTGAAATAAATATTGTTAACGAGGATCTGGTTCGCTGTCACTTGCGTGATGAACCCTTCTTCCGACAGTTCTTGCTGTTCTCCGGCTGCTGCGTCTTGCTCTTCAACTGCTGCATCCTGCTTTTTCGGTTCTTCCACAGGCTCAGCTGCTTGATCATTGGAACACGCTGCTAAAAACAGCAGGCTTGCCATCAATAGACTCAATTTCTTCAAAATAACCCATTCCTTTTCGGTTTAATCATCGTGGCGCCATTCATTTTTTTGAAAAGTCCAACAGGTTTATTTTAACCGCTGGCTGCCTTCGGTGCAATAAAAAACCGGCTGCCGCCATTAAGCTTTTAAGTAATGGAAAACACCTTCGCCGTCCATGCGTTCCGTAATCAATCCGTCTTCCAGCAAGTAATCGATTTGGCCGATTGTTTCTGACAAGGTCAGCCCCAGCTCTTTTTCATAGGCATACGGAAACAATTCTTTCGTCAAGCTGTATACGGTCTTCTCTTTATTTTCCAGCATATCCAGCACTTTCAATGCACGCTGATGCTGCTTTTCAAGCCTTACAGCAACCAGTTCATGAACATTCCGAACTTCTTCCCCGTGGCCGCTATAGACGACTCCAATCGGCATTTTCAATAACCGCTCAAGTGATGCATTATATTGAAGCAATGATTTCGGCCGGCCGTCTTCCCGGTGGAGCGGCGGCTCGATCAAAGGATTCGAGGACACTTTTGCGATGACATGATCTCCTCCGATCATTTCCCCGCTTTCCGGATTCCAATAAGATAAATGGCTTTGGGCATGGCCAAGTGTTTCGAGCGCGTGCCAGCCTGGATGCCCCGGCAATGCGTCGCCTTCATTGATTGCCATATCGAGAGGCCGGTTGCCCATCAGGTTCAATGGCCGTTTCATTTTTTTGACCCAGAACCACAGTTCTTCCGGCACACCTTCTTCTTTCAGGCGGTCCAGATAAAAGGCATCATGGTAGTCAAGGAATGCCTGGTCGCGCCGCAGCCATAAGTCGTTGTACGGATGTCCGAACAATTTAGCATTGTCAAAACCATCCACCCAGCCGGCATGATCCGGATGGTGATGCGTCAGCACTACTTGCTCCACATCTTTCGGCTCCACATTCGCAGCCTTTAAACCGGCTTTTAGCGCCAGCCAGGCTTCCGGTGTTTTTGGTCCGGCATCAATCAATGTCAGCATATCGCCTTTAAGTAAGTATGAATTAACGTCGCCGACTGCAAAAGGCGTCGGAATAATAATTTTATGTAAACTCATTTTCCCATCTCCCTTAGAAACTGAATAGCTATTCATATATCATACCGATAAAAGCTGATTTCGTCACGCGGCAAAGACCATTTGACAAACAATTGGAACTACCTCTATAATTCAGATACATATACGAGCGAAGAAAAAGACCAGTACAGAAGGTGATGGTGCCAAGAGAGTGCGCTCCAGCTGAAACGCGCATCCCCTCTCCCTTCTCGAACCTGCTTTTGAGCTGCCTGTGAAAACAAGGCCGTCTATCCGCGTTAAGGATCTCGAGAAGTGCCGCCAGTCGGCAAATTTAGGTGGTACCGCGGAAACCAAGCGTTTTCGTCCTTGCAAAAGCAGGGACGAATGCGCTTTTTTTGTGGAAAAGCGAAAGCGGCCGTTAAGATTCGACCGGCATAAGACGATCCGGCGAAGCGGCGTGTTTTCAGCCGCACAGTCTCGAAAAGTGGAAGTGCCTGCCCAGCTCTGACAGGCATAAGACAGACCAGCGAAGTGGCGCTTTTTGCCACACAGCTGGGTTGGCTTATGTCCCGAAGAGCTAGGCACTGAACTAGACACCGGAGTGGCTTATGACCCGAGAATCTGGCCGCTGCAGCTGGACAATGAAAAGCGCAGCGCCTATATAGCCCCGACAAGCGCTGGAGGGGTTTTTGGGAATGGCGGTCTTTGCCATTATCGGGAAGTCCGAAGCGACCTCGAGGGGCTGGGCGCCGGAGCTGGACAATGTGAAAAGCGGAAGCGGCCGCTCAGCTCCGACAGGTCTACCTCTTCGAAAAACTCGGCGCTGGTATCCAAAACCAAGTTAGTTTACATAGAAGAAAAGGAAGTGGAAAGCATGAATATCGTATGTATCGGAGCAGGTTCCATGGCAGAATCCATGATCCATGGCTGGATCAATAAACACATATTGAAACCAAGCGATATTTCCGTGATGAATAAATCCGATATCGATCGCCTGGAGTTTTTGCGTGATGAGTACGGAGTCAAGATTGTCCAGAAAGAAAAGACAGATTTAAAAAACGCTGATTTCGCTTTGCTCGCCATGAAACCGAAAGATGTGAAAGCTGCACTTTGCGGAATTCAAGACGACTTGTCTCCAGACACGGTCATTTTATCGGTCGTGGCGGGGGTCCCTATCCGTACCATCCAGAAATACGTCGGCAATCTGCCTATTGCCCGCGCGATGCCGAACACATCCGCTAAAATCGGTAAATCGGCAACGGGCGTAGCATGGAGCGACCAAGTGACGCTTGAGCAGCAATATGAGTTAAGAGATTTGCTGTCGTCAATTGGCGGCGTTACTGTCGTAGAAGAGCCGCAGCTGGATGCAGTCACTGCTGTCGCAGGCAGCGGGCCGGCTTTCATCTACTATTTCGCAGAAGCGATGACCGAAGCAGGTGTGGCCAACGGATTGTCGCTTGAGGATTCGAAAAAACTGGTCCGCCAGACGTTTTCCGGAGCCTCTGAAATGCTGCAGCATGCCGAATTCGCCGAACTGCGAAAAAAAGTGACAAGCCCGAACGGCACAACTGCAGCCGGTATTGCTTCATTGGAAGAAAACAATTTTAAAGAAATTATCGGGGAATGCATTAACCAAGCAGCCAGCCGTTCGCAAGCCCTTGGAAGAGAATTTGAATAAGACCTTCTGATATAATAAGCTACAAATCGCGAAGATTCGGGAGGGAACTTGTTTATGGCTAAATTGTTTGAACCCATTACCTTCAAAAATACAACATTCAAAAACCGCATCGTCATGGCACCTATGTGCATGTACCAAAGCGATCAAGAAGACGGAAAAGTGACCGACTGGCACCGTGTGCACTATCCGACACGCGCGGTCGGCCAAGTGGGCCTGATTATTGTGGAAGCGACGGCTGTACAGCCCCAAGGCCGCATTTCCACGAGAGATTTAGGGATTTGGGAAGACGGCCATATCGAAGGCCTCGCTGAAATTGTCCGGATGATAAAACAGCACAGCGCCAAAACTGGCATCCAGCTGGCACATGCCGGCCGTAAAGCGAATTTGGAAGTGCCGATCCAGGCCCCCAGTGCCATTGCCTTTAATGAAAAATACCAGACACCCCAGGCGATGACGCTTGAAGAAATCGAAGAAACGGTACAGGCATTTAAAGACGGCGCAATGCGTGCGAAAAAAGCCGGTTTTGACTTGATTGAATTGCATGCTGCCCATGGCTATTTAATCAACCAATTCCTATCCCCCTTGACCAATAAACGCAGTGATGACTACGGCGGCTCTTCAGAAAACCGTTATCGCATCCTGCGCCGAGTCATTGATGCCGTCAATGAAGTATGGGATGGGCCGTTGTTTGTCCGCATTTCAGCCAAAGACTATGCAGAAGGCGGCATGACGCCGGACCAATACGTGGAAATGGCGCAATGGATGAAACAGCAAGGCGTAGATTTAATTGATGTCAGCTCCGGAGCTGTGGTTCCGGCAACGATTCCCTCATATCCGGGCTATCAGGTGCCGTTTTCAGAAACCATCAAACATGGAACACCCATCGCAACAGGCGCTGTCGGTTTAATCACACACGCACTCCATGCGGAAGAAATTTTACAAAATGAACGGGCAGATATGATTTTCTTAGCCCGTGAATTGCTGCGCGACCCTTACTGGGCCTATACGGCAGCGAAAGAGCTGGGCGTTGGCATTGAAGCACCCGTGCCATATGAGCGCGGCTGGATATAAGGCAGTTGCAAAATGCTCGAAATTTAGTATACTGAAAGTAACGTAAAAAAACCGAATGCCGGAGCATTCGGCCAGCTGCGTGCCGCACCAAGGGCGGTTGGCTGGAATTCTTGGCTTTGAAAACAACCGTCATTCCTCTACCACAAGGGACGGTTGTTTTCTTTGTTTATAGCCAAGTTCCCGCCTGCAACTGTACTATTATAGTACCATAAACAGAACGTGCGTTCTATTAATTATATATTTTCTTTTATTTTCCTTTTTTCTTTTAGAAAAGTTTAATACATGATGCGTAATCCGGGTACAGCAGGAATGGAAAACGGCTTGCCCTCTTTAGATGTTTGAAAATCTTTTCAAATTTAGTATACTGAAATTAACGCAAAAAAAAACCGAATGCCGAAGCACTCGGCCAGCTGCATGCCGCGCGTGAGCGGTTGGCTGGAAAACTAGGCTTTGAAAATAACCGTCATTCCTCTACCACAAGGGACGGTTATTTTTTTTCGTTCATGGCCAAAATCATGTAAACGACCAAAGTCACTGCACTGATCGTTACCCCGATGCTCGTGAAGACGAGAGCAAAGGATTCTGAAAGAGTCATGTCACCACCCCCTTTCTGCGGGAATGGCCAAACCGTCCTCATGCAGCTGTATCTTTATTTTATCATAAAAAGAACATATGTTCTATTATTTCCTCAATAAACTTGAAAAATACAAAAAAAGCCATCGCTTAGCGACGGCTTTCTATTTTCTTCCTTACTTCTTGGTTATGCTGATGCCATTCGTATTCTGCGAAATCCCGTGCGATAAAAACATTCGGGTGTATGCCGCGGACCTGCTCAGTCAGTATTTTGTCATCATCCGGCAGGAACCTCGAGCTGATATGATTGGCGATCAACGCTTTCGCTCCAGCGAGGCTGGCCGTTTTGGCAGCATCGTAAATGGTGGAGTGGCCATAACCTCTTGCCATCTTTTTCGTCTCCGCATCAAATGTCGCTTCGTGCACCACAATATCTGCATCTCGGCTTAACTCAATGGCCGCTTTGCAGAAACGGGTATCGCCGAGAATGGAGACAACAAATCCGGGATGTGCAGGTTCTGTCACATCGATGCTTTTGACGATTTGCCCATTTTCCAGAACCACGTCCTCTCCTGCTTTCAGCTTTGCAAGCAACGGGCCTTTAGGGACTCCGTATTCCGTAGCTTTTTCGATATTCAATTTTGGCTGCAGCGGTTTTTGGGCAATCCGGAATCCATATGAAGGGATGACGTGGTCAAGAAGCGCCGCTTTCACCACCATCGTTTCATCTTCAAAAATAATGCCATCCAGTTCTTCATGAAAAATGATCTTATATGTCAAATGCGTCCGGCTGAGGCGCAGGAACGTTTCTACAAGTTCCTTAATGCCTGTCGGACCGTATATGTCAAGCGGTTCTTCTCCACCTTGAAAGGAACGCGAGCCCAGCAGACCCGGCAAGCCGAAAATATGGTCTCCATGTAAATGGGTAATAAAGACTTTTTCAATTTTACGCGGTTTTAAAGTCGTATGTAACATTTGATGCTGTGTCGCTTCCCCGCAGTCAAACAGCCAAAAAGTTCCGCGTTCCTCAAGCAATTTTAGAGCGAGAGAACTGGAATTCCGGTGCTTTGACGGCATACCCGCTCCTGTTCCGAGAAATAATAGCTGCATAAACTCCCTACTTTCTGTCGTGATCATGGTCATCCAAAAAATCTTTGCTGAAACTGGTTTCTGATTCAGAAGTCGTTTTTTGGGAGCGCGTCCCCCGAATGATGACGCTTTTGCCGAATTTCGTTTCAAGTTTGGACATCAGATTCAGAATTGGTTCTTCTTTAGCGTGCTCCTGGAAATTAAAGATGGACAGCTGTTCCGTCATCTCGCCTTTCTTAGCCACATTCGATACCGTTACGCCGACAAGGCGGAGAGGCTCTCCATTCCAATGCTTTGTGAACAATTGCCATGCATTTCGGAAGATGTCGTCGCGTTTCCATACGGTGTTTCTCAGCGTAATGCTGCGGGTGCGGTTTTGCCACTCCGAGCTTCGGGTCTGAATGCTGACAGTAGGACCCGCCAGCTCTTTCGCTTCGAGCCGGTTGGCCACTTTTTCACTCAGTTTCCGGAAAATCGCCTTTAAGTTTTCTTCATCGGTTTCATCCACCGGCAATGTTGTCGAAGTCCCGACGCTTTTCGTATCGTAAATCGAATCGGGATCCACGATCCGGTCATCAATGCCGTTTGCCCGGTTCTGAAGGCGCAAGCCATTCTTGCCCATCTTTTCTTTGATGAGGCCGGTATTGGCTGCCGCTAAATCTCCGATCGTGGCAATCGACAGACGCTTTAGTTTTTCTGCAGTGCTTTCTCCGATGCCATGCATTTCGATAACCGGCAGCGGCCAGAGCTTTTCCTGGATGTCGCGCTTCCGCAAAATCGTGATGCCCATCGGCTTTTTCATATCGGAGGCTGTTTTTGCCAAAAATTTATTCGGTGCAATGCCAAGTGAACAAGGCAGATCAAGTTCTGATTTCATGCGCTGCTGGATTTCTTCCGCCAGCTCCAGCGCATGCCGATCTTTAGCCAGTTCCGTCACATCAACGTAGCCTTCATCGATCGATACCGGTTCCACAAGGTCCGTATAAGAACGCAGAATGTCGAACATCGCTTTTGAGGCAGCCCGGTAGCGCTCGAAATTCGGCGGCAAAAGAATCAATTCCGGATATTTCCGTTTGGCTTCATGCACTTGCATCGTCGTATAAATGCCATGTGCCCGCGCCTCATAAGAACAAGTCACAATAATGCCGCGCCGCTCTTTCGGATTGCCGGCAATTGCGATCGCTTTGCCTTTCAAAGTCGGGTCATGCGACTGCTCCACCGAAGCATAAAAACTATTCATATCAATGTGGAAAATCACTCGGCCTGCCATCTGGATCGCTTCACTTTCTTTTTCTTTCAGTTTACCATACGAAAAGCGTGGCTGCCTCCCAGGAACATGCTGGATATGTGGTGCTGCTCTTCTCTTTTTCTTACAAAACCGGCTTGTTCTTCCGCAATTTTTGAAATACGACCAGCAACGCTGAAAATACGACCAGTTGTTGCAGAAATACGACTCACAAGAGACAAAATATGACCAGCAAAAGAGAAAATACGATTCCGGCCGAAAAATCCGAATAGAAACCGGCCGAAATCTTCCTCATTTTTATTGCCTTTAAACAGAAAAAAACTGCAGGCACTATCGGAAAAACCGACTATGCCTGCAGTCTTTTCTTTTATATTAAACAGCTGACTCTTTCACAATTTCAACCAGCATTTCGGTCAATTTCTCCAATTCCTCGATTGGCATGCGTTCTTTTTTCGTGTGGATATCTTCATAGCCGACACTTAAATTGACGGTCGGAATGCCAAAGCCATTGAAGATATTGGCGTCGCTTCCGCCTCCGCTTGTTAAGACAGGCGCAACAAGGCCGATATTGGCTGCCGCTTGCTTGGCAATTTTCACAACTTTTTCATTTTCATTGAAATGGAAACCTGGATACATCAGCTTCACTTCAGTTACGGCATTGCCGCCCATGCGTTCCGCGACTTCTTCAAATACCGTTTCCATATGCGCTGTTTGAGAAGCCAATTTATCTTCCTGGATAGACCGGGCTTCCGATAAGATGTGGACTTCGTCGCACACAATATTGGTCGCCTGGCCCCCTTCAAAACGGCCGATATTGGCTGTCGTTTCTTTATCAATGCGTCCCAGCGACATTTTCGCAATGGCTTTGGCCGCAATCGTGATCGCTGAAACGCCTTTTTCAGGAGCTACTCCGGCATGGGCTGTCTTGCCATAAATCGTCGTCCATAACTTCGCCTGGTAAGGAGCAGTCGTGACGATTCCGCCCACTTTGCCATCGCTGTCTACGGCATAGCCGTATTCCGCGAACAATAAAGAAGCATCCAGTTCTTTAGCTCCAGCTAAGCCGCTTTCTTCTCCGGCTGTAATCACCAATTGGATATCGCCATGCTCAATTTCCTGTTCCTGAACCGAACGGACCATCTCGAACAAAGCGGCAATTCCCGCCTTGTCGTCCGCCCCCAAGATGGTAGTGCCGTCTGAATACACATAGCCGTCCCGGATTTCGGGCTTAACGCCTTTTCCAGGGGTTACCGTGTCCATGTGCACAGTAAAATAAATCGGTGAAGCTGCAATTGCGGCTCCCCGCAATGTGGCAATCAAGTTATTGGCACCATGGCCGTTACGGAAAGAGGAATTGTCTTCTCTCACATAAAAGCCGAGGTCTTCCAATTTCTGTTTCAGCACTTCGGCAATTTTCGCTTCGTTTTTCGTTTCTGAATCGATTTGCACCAATTCAAGAAACTCATTCAATAATCGGTCTTTCTTCATCATTCGTACCTCTCTTTATAAAGGCATATTGCCATGTTTTTTAGCTGGGCGCGTCTCTTTTTTATGGCGCATCATTTCCAAGGCCTGAATCAGTTTAATGCGTGTTTCCCGCGGATCGATAACGTCATCCACCATTCCGCGTGCCGCTGCCACATAAGGGTTGGCGAATTTCTCGCGATATTCCTCAATTTTTGCCGCCCGCGTTTCTTCCGGGTTGTCACTTGCGTCAATTTCACGCGCAAAGATGATATTAGCTGCTCCTTGTGGACCCATAACGGCGATTTCAGCATTTGGCCATGAAAACACCAGATCTGCGCCAATCGATTTGGAATTGAGCGCCACATAGGCACCGCCGTATGCTTTGCGCAATATCACTGTCATTTTCGGCACCGTCGCTTCTGAATAAGCATACAGGATTTTTGCGCCATGCCGGATGATTCCGCCATGTTCTTGTTTGATGCCAGGGAAAAAGCCGGTGACATCTTCAAAGGTGATTAATGGGATGTTAAAGGAATCGCAGAAACGGATAAAGCGGGCTGCTTTATCGGAAGAGTCGATATCGAGTCCGCCAGCCATCACTTTTGGCTGGTTGCAGACAAGGCCGACCGTTTCACCTTTGATGCGCGCCAAGCCAATGACAATATTGCGGGCAAATTCCGGCTGGACTTCCATGAAACTGCCATCATCGACCACTTGATTGACAACAGCCCGGACATCGTACGGGCGAATCGCTTCGTACGGCACGACGTCTGCCAAGTCCGGACGGTAATCGTCTGCTGCATCCGCTTCAAGGCGTGGCGGCATTTCCTGGTTGTTCTGTGGCAGATAACTGATCAATTTTCGCACCATCTGCAGCACTTCTTGTTCGGAATCCGAGCGGAAATGCGCATTTCCGCTGATTGCTGTATGTACTTTCGAGCCGCCAAGGTCTTCAGAAGAAATCTTCTCTCCTGTCACTGTTTCAATGACTTTCGGTCCGGTGATGAACATCTGGCTTGTTTTATCGACCATGAACACAAAATCGGTAATGGCCGGTGAATAAACGGCGCCTCCTGCTGATGGCCCCATGATCACGGAAATCTGCGGAATCACGCCTGAATATATGGAGTTCCGGTAGAAAATATGGCCATAGCCATCAAGCGACAAAACGCCTTCCTGGATGCGGGCGCCGCCTGAATCGTTCAAGCCGATAAAAGGCGCCCCGTTCTTTGCTGCCAAATCCATGACATTGGCGATTTTTTTGGCATGCATTTCACCCAGCGCCCCGCCAAAAACAGTGAAATCCTGTGAAAACAGATAAATCGGACGGCCACCCACTTTTCCGTACCCTGTGACTACCCCTTCACCAGGTCCGTTTGCCATTCCAAAATCCGTCGTCCGGTGTTCCACGAAAGAGCTCAGTTCCACAAAAGAACCTTCGTCCACTAACAGCTCGATGCGTTCGCGGGCAGTCAGTTTGCCTTTTTCATGCTGTTTTCTGATGCGTTCTTCCCCGCCGCCGAGTTCAATTTCGCGTCTGCGGTCATATAACTCATTGATTCTTTCGTAAATATCCATTTCTCCACTCCTCAATCATTGCTTTTCGCAAAGCTCGTATAATACCCCATTTGAAGATTTAGGATGCAAAAAGGCAACCATTGCGCCGCCAGCTCCCGGATTTGCATGCTCGCTCAATAATTTGACACCGTTTTCACGCAGTTCGGCCATGCGCTGTTCAATATCCTCCACGCCAAAAGCGATGTGGTGAATGCCTTCTCCGCGTTTTTCGATAAACTTGGCCACTGCACTTGTGTCATCCAACGGTTCAAGCAATTCCAATTTGATGTTGCCGGCATCAATAAATGCTACCCGCACTTTCTGGGACTCTACGTCTTCAATTTTCAGCAACGGGCAGCCAAGTGTATCGGTGTAATAAGGCAGTACCTCATTCAAATTCCGGACTGCAATTCCAATATGGTCGACTTTTTTCATTCTTTTCACTTCCTTTTATAAGTTCTCTTTTATTGTACCCATTAGACTGTAAAAACTCTAGTTCTACTTGAATATTTGGAAAACGATGGGACACGGGACTTCAAATTCCCTTCTGTTTATGTTATTATCTCATTATGTCCAATTGAAAATAAAGGAGTCGTATATCCATGAGTAATAGTGCATTCCGTAAAGTTGTCGTTTATGCCATGGTCGGCATCATGCTTTTGTCCAGTTTAATGATGGGACTCAGCTTCGTTATCTAATAAAAAGAATAAAACATAGAAAAGACAGCGGAAATCAATTGATTTCCGCTGTCTTTTTGTTGGTGAATCCTTTATAGGAAGACTTGATCTCCAAATAATCTTCCATTTCCTGAATGACTTGATAAAGTGCTGCCATGGCCAAAAACTTTTCATGGGTATTCGGCAAGGGCATCGTGGCAAAGTCGTCTTTGACCGCTTGCAATTTGCTGATGTAACGGTATGCCGTATTGCCCGAATGGACATGGAGCGCCAAATCTTCCAGAAAATCCGCCACTAAATGGGAATGGCCGACAATTACGGGTAGCGCCGTAATTTGAGGCAGAATGCGTTCGATGATTTCCAGCTGCTGCTCTCTCATATCGAAATAATGGTAATACTTGTTTTCAAGCCGGGTGACATGGTTTTCAACGTCCTGATACGCCAGCGCCTTCGCTTTTTTCAGCAGTTCGGCGCTTTCGGTCAATTCTTTCCCCGTCCAAGCTGAATCGCCTTGCCGCAGAAAGATTACAATTTCCTGGAAAATAGACGAATACAGCGATTCAATTTCGTAGCGGTACGCGTTCAATTTCCGTTCGATGCTCGGCATATACATATTGACCGCTAATGCAGTACCGAAGCCGACAGCCATCAACGACAATTCATTCAGAAAAAGATCCAGCGTCAAGTTTTTGGAGTCATAGATATGCAGCAAAATGACCGAACTGGACACAAATCCGTCTGAAAATCTTAAAGAAACCAGGACCGGAATGAAAAGCAAGATCATGATGCCAATAACGGCCGGGTGATAGGCTATGCCTTCAAGAAACACAAAGGCATAGCCGATCCCGATCAAACTGGCAACCAACCGGGAGAATGCGGCGCGGATCGATTTCTTTTTTGTCGGCTGAATGCATAAAATCGTCAAGATGCCGGCCGAGACATAATAATCCAATTGAAAAAATTGCGCCAAAGAAATTGCAATTGCCACACCTGCTGCTGTTTTCATTGTCCGGTAGCCGATTGAAAATCTTTTCAGTTTCATATTCTGCTCCTTTTTTTACAACATAAAAAAATGCCCCTTTTTGAGGGGCATTCAGCTTAAATCTCTTTGCAATGCTCTTCAAACAATTCCTGGATATGCGTAATTACAGACATCGGGTCATGGCCTTCGATTTCGTGTCTGCCAATTTCATCAACCATTTTCCCGTCTTTCAAAAGAACGAATGACGGAGAAGAAGGAAGATGGTCTTCACCAAAAATTTCGCGTGCTTGCGCAGTCGCTTCTTTGTCCTGCCCTGCGAATACAGTCAAAAAACGGTCCGGGCGTTTGTCGTAATGGACAGAATGCAATGCTGCCGGACGGGCGATGCCGCCTGCACAACCGCAAACCGAGTTGACCATAACCAGGCTGGTGCCGGGCTGGGCAAAAACTTCAGTGACTTCTTCAGGTGTTTTGAGTTCAGTATATCCTGCATCAACCATTTCCTTGCGGGCTTGGTTTGCGATATCATTCATAAGAAAATTAAAATCCATTGCCATTTCTACCACTCCTTATCGATTCCTTCATTTGTCCCACTTTAACGGTCAGTAAGATTCCCTCTTCTTCAAGCGGGAAGCCACTGTCCGTAAAAGTCCGGTTGGTTCAGCTAACAACTATCGGGGCATTATCCCCAATGGTTGTAGTTTCTCTTTATCATATCAGGAGTTGAAAAGACTTGCAAAAAAGCTTACTCGAATAAATCCGAAATCGCCTGCGATACAGTCAAGTCGTCCTGCAGTACTTTCTGTTCCAGCATCTTCACTTTTTCCCGACGGGCCTGGTCATCAAAAAAGCGGCTCAGCAATTCATCGGTGATCATCGAACGGAACCAGTCTTTGGTTTGGTTCTGGCGGCGGATTTTCCAATAGCCGCTTTTCTTGACGGTGTCTTCAAAGTCCTTCACCATTGCCCAGATTTCCGAAATGCCCGTATGTTCAAGCGATGAAGCAGGCAATGCTTGTGTTTTCCAGCCTTCTGTGGCTTGCTGAAGAAAATGCAGGATCTGCTTGTATTCCCGCACCGTCTTTTTGGCCAAATCGGTGTTATGGATGTCCGCTTTATGGACGACAATGGCATCCGCCAGTTCCAGTATCCCTTTTTTCATGCCTTGCAGTTCATCTCCGGCTCCTGTAAGAACAAGCAGCAAGAACAGGTCGACCATGCCGCGCACCAATGTTTCACTTTGGCCGACTCCGACCGTTTCCACAAGGATGACGTCGTAGCCCGCCGCTTCACAAAGCAGCATCGTTTCACGTGTTTTCTTGTGGACGCCGCCAAGCGTACCCGCAGTCGGCGACGGCCGGATAAAGGCTTTCGGATTGCGGGCCAGGCTTTCCATGCGGGTTTTGTCGCCCAGGATGCTGCCGCCTGTGATCGATGAACTTGGATCGATTGCCAGCACGGCCACCCGGTGGCCAAGATCCGTGAGCATTTCACCGAAAGTCTCGATAAACGTGCTTTTCCCAGCGCCCGGAACTCCGGTAATGCCAATCCGGATGGAGTTCCCGGTAAAAGGAAGCAAACGGTTCAACAGTTCCTGCCCATGCTGTTTATGGTCCGGGTTCGAACTTTCAAGTAACGTAATCGCTTTTCCTAAATGCAGACGCGAACCACTCCGGACCCCTTCAGCTAATTCTTCATAGTCAAAAGCTTTAGTCTGCGGTTTTCTGAATTTTTTCCTCGGCGCCGCTTGCATACCGTCATGGGCTGCTTTCACGCCTTCCATCACCCGACGTGATTCCATTTCGCGGTCCATCAGTCAGCCACTTCCTCATATCCGAGGCGTGCATATATCTCTTCGATGACTTTTTGCGCCGCTACCGGGATGACGGTTCCCGGGCCAAAAATAGCGCTGGCTCCGTTATTTCTCAGGAATTCATAATCCTGTGCCGGTATCACGCCGCCGACGACGATCAATATGTCTTCCCGCCCGATTTTCTTCAGCTCTGCCCATAGGTCCGGCACGAGCGTCATATGTCCGGCTGCCAATGAGCTGACACCGATGACATGAACATCATTTTCCACCGCTTGCTGCGCTGTCTCGGCAGGCGTCTGGAACAAAGGACCGATATCCACATCAAAGCCCAGGTCGGCGAACGCCGTCGCAATGACTTTGGCTCCGCGGTCATGGCCGTCCTGCCCCATTTTCGCAATCAGGATGCGCGGTCGGCGCCCTTCATTTTCAATAAAATCTTCCGTCATTTCTTTTACAATTTCAATTTCCTGCTGATTTGAGAAATTGGCGCTGTAGATTCCACTTACGGAACGGATCACCGCTTTATGCCGGCCGGAAGCTTCTTCAATCGCATCGGAAATTTCACCAAGCGTCGCCCGGAAGCGCGCTGCCTCAACGGCACATTCCAGAATGTTGTCATCGCCGGTTTTCGCGGCAGCCGTCAGTTTCGCGAGTGCTTGCTGCACTTTGTCATTGTCGCGAGACGCTTTCATGCGTTCGATGCGCTCAATTTGTGTTTTGCGGACCAAGGTATTGTCGATATTCAAAATGTCAATCGGATCTTCTTCATCAAGGCGGTACCGGTTGACGCCGATAATGACTTCTTCGTTCGAATCGATTTGCGCTTGTTTTTTAGCCGCAGCTTCTTCAATGCGCATTTTAGGAAGGCCTGTCTCGATTGCTTTCGCCATGCCGCCGAGCTCTTCCACTTCTTCAATCAATTGCCATGCTTTCTCCGTCAATTCGCTGGTCAGCGATTCCACATAATACGAGCCGCCCCATGGATCAATGACTTTGGTCATTCCCGTTTCTTCCTGCAGGAACAATTGCGTATTGCGGGCAATCCGCGCCGAAAAATCAGTTGGCAAGGCAATCGCTTCATCCAATGCGTTGGTATGAAGCGATTGCGTATGGCCCATTGCAGCCGCATTTGCTTCGATTAAAGTGCGTGTGACGTTATTAAATGGATCTTGTTCAGTCAAGCTCCAGCCGGACGTCTGCGAATGCGTGCGGAGAGCCAAGGATTTATCGTTTTTCGGATCAAATGATTTCATCATTTTCGCCCAGATTTCCCGCGCAGCCCGCATTTTCGCGATTTCCATAAAGTAATTCATGCCGATGCCCCAGAAAAACGACAGCCGCGGTGCAAAGGAATCGATATCAATGCCAGCTGCAAGGCCTGTACGGACATATTCCAGTCCATCCGCCAACGTATAAGCGAGTTCAATATCAGCTGTAGCTCCCGCTTCTTGGATATGGTAACCCGATATGGAAATCGAGTTGAATTTCGGCATTTTTGTCGACGTGAATTTGAAAATATCCGCAATGATCTGCATCGACATCGCCGGCGGATAGATATACGTATTTCTCACCATATATTCTTTTAAGATGTCGTTTTGAATCGTGCCTGCCAATTGCTCCGGCGAAACGCCTTGTTCTTCTGCCGCCACGATAAAGAACGCCATGATTGGTACGACCGCGCCGTTCATCGTCATGGAAACCGACATTTGGTCAAGCGGGATGCCATTAAAAAGAATCTTCATGTCCTCGACGCTGTCAATCGCCACTCCCGCTTTTCCGACATCTCCTGTGACACGCGGATGATCGGAATCATATCCCCGGTGGGTAGCCAAGTCAAAAGCGACCGACAAGCCTTTTTGGCCCATTGCCAGGTTCCGGCGGTAAAATGCATTGCTTTCTTCCGCTGTAGAGAAACCGGCATATTGGCGGACCGTCCATGGGCGCGATACGTACATCGTCGGATACGGGCCACGGATATTCGGAGCGAAACCTGGATAACTTTCCTGCTCGGATGCAATATCTTGTTCCGAATAAGCCGGCTTTACCGCAATGCCTTCATTTGTTTCGAAAACCTCTTCGTGGATTGCACCGTTCTGCTTGATCTTCAATTGCTCTAAATCCACTTTCGTGAAATCAGGCTTGCCCATATCAGATGGCCTCCTTTCCAAGACTCAGAATTTTCTCGAGTTTTGAGATGATGTGCTTTCCGGCAAAAATGGCATCTGCCACACCGTTTGGTGCCCACCGGTTCATTTCGTCTTTACTGTATCTGCCAGCAACATCTATTACGGCTGTGGTCTTCAATTCCAGGATCACTTCATCCAGTTTTTCTTTCGGCCCGCATAATACGGCATAATCAATCGCATGGTCAGCCAAGTATTGGTTAACGTCTTGTGCAGACGTTAAAGCCGGGCTAAGCAAAGGCTCGATGCCGCCAACCGCCAAAAAGCCTTGGACAAAATCCGATTGGCTTTTCACCGTTTTCAACGGCCCCAGATGTAATACCGCTGTTTTCAATGTCTTTATTTTGCTTTGGGCTCTTAACTTTTCAAAAGGAGCGGCCAAACGTTTAGCCGTCATGTAGACGAGGTGGCTGTCATCCACTTTGCCTTCTTTTATAGACTCTTGTGGATTAGCGTAAATATTGGTGCCAATCAAAGAATGCTCGCGTGTCGCGACTTTTTCTTTCCGTTCTACCCATTTCGCTTGAATGTCATCCGCCAGCCAGCCGGATTTAATAACTTCCGAATAGCCTCCAGCTTCTTCAATCTCCAAAAAGTAACTCCATGCGGCATCCACAAATTCTTTTGTTAAAGTTTCGATAAAATAAGAACCTGCTGCAGCATCAAGTACGTGTGATACATGCGTTTCTTCTTTAATCACCAATTGGACATTGCGGGCAATCCGGCTGCTTTGTTCATCCGGAACGGTTAAAAAATCATGGGGATGCACCGTATGGGCGTTGGTTCCGCCAAGCACTGCTGAAAAAGTGGCGTTGCCTGCCCGCAGTAAATTGACGTAAGGGTCTAATTTCGAATAAGATCGAACCGAAGTTTCAGTGAAAACAGGAAGGATGGGCGCCGTTTCACCGTAGGCTGAACAAAAAGCGTTCCAAAGCACGCGGAATGCACGAAGTTTTGCGATTTCCTGGAAGAACTGTGTATCCACTGCAAAACGGACCCAAATATCAGCCGCTTTTGTTTGGAATTCATGCTTGCTGAATGTTTCAGCTAAAATACTTAATGCCACTCCAAGCTCATGGACAATGGTGCCGCCCGCATTGTGGACCGGAATCGTATCGACCAATTGAGTCCGGACGTTTTGGGGTGCAGCTGCTGGAGCTTCCGAGTAAATGACGCCTTGGACATGCGCAAGCTGTTCTTCTTCAATAAAGTCAAAAACCCGAAGAATGCCATTGTCATCAGAACTCAACCGGAAATATAAAGGATAGTGGACAATCAATTCCGCCAGGCTTTTCAACTCTTCATCGGACCAAGACAAATTCTGATTGCTGGTATAGACAACCATTTCATTGCCGCGCTTTAAATCTTTTTTCATGGCGGCCAAGTAGCCGGCTGCTGTTTCAGCATGGGTTTCTTGCGCCACAAACCATCCTGGAAGCCTTTTGCCATTTTGGACGGCTATGGTCTGCGAACGGACAAATGAGTCTAACCGCTCTAGCATTTCTTTCGTATACAGGGGTTCTAGTGTAAGTCCTTCAATTGTAGGCGTTTTGAGCGTTTTTTCGAATGGCTTGCCTTTTAAAGTTTTTTCAGCCGCTTCCCGCCAATCTTCGTATGTACGTTCGGAAAAATTTGTCTGTTTCATCGATTCGATTGTCAAACTATTCCCTCCTCAAAGGATATCTCTCTTCATTTTACCCGAGTAGCCACAGACATTAAAGCAAAAAAAGCTTGAAGTCCAAAGACTTCAAGCTTTTGATCAGTAAACAGACGTATTGTCTTTGTTCATGTTCTCAAGAATCGCTTTGACGCGACCAAGGAATTGGCCACAGACAAGTCCATCGAGCACACGGTGGTCGAGCGATAAGCACAAGTTGACCATATCGCGTGCTGCAATCATGCCGTTGCCCATAATCACTGGGCGCTTGACGATCGACTCGACTTGCAGGATGGCCGCTTGCGGATGGTTGATGATGCCCATCGACTGGATAGAGCCGAACGACCCTGTGTTGTTGACAGTGAACGTTCCGCCTTGCATATCAGCAGAACCCAATTTGCCGTTGCGCGCTTTCAATGCCAGATCGTTGATGTCTCTGCCAATGCCTTTAACCGACTTCTCATCCGAGTTCCGGATGACCGGAACGAATAACGCATTGTCGGAAGCGACCGCAATGGAAATGTTGATATCTTTTTTCTGGATGATTTTGTCTCCCGCCCACATCGAGTTCATCATCGGGAATTCTTTCAAGGCTTGGGAAACAGCTTTCACGAAGAACGCGAAATACGTGATATTGAATCCTTCTTTTTTCTTGAACTCGCCTTTAATGGAATCGCGGTACGAAACCAGATCCGTCACGTCCACTTCAATCATCATCCAGGCGTGCGGTGCTTCATGCTTGCTCTTCAGCATATTAGCCGCAATTGCCCGGCGCACGCCGGTAACCGGAATTTCGATATCTCCCGGTGCACTTTCAATCGGTGCCGATTTCGCTGCCGGTTGTACTGGCTGAGACGGTTGCGCTTGAACTTGAGTTTGAGGTGCTGCCGGTGTCTGCTGTGGCGCCGCCGCTTTTGCATCTTCCGCTTTCGGGATGTTGCCGCCTTCAATTAAAGCCAGCAAATCTTTGCGGGTGATGCGGCCTTCATTGCCCGTGCCTTGGACTTGAGTCAAGTCGATGTCATTGTCTTGCGCAAGACGCAAAACGGCCGGTGAATAACGGGCTTTTGAACCTTCCGGGCGAACAGGCTGCGAAGAACCTTTTTCACCTTTCAGTCCTTTGGTCACTTCCGTATCTTCTGCCGGCATGATGTTTTCTTTTCCAGCTTCTGTCGGTTCGTTGTCTTCAGCCGGAGCCGAATCGCCGCCTTCAGTTTCAATGGTGCAGACGATTTCCCCCACAGCCAATGTATCGCCTTCTGCAGCAATCAGTTCCTTGATCGTTCCTGTAAATGAAGATGGAACTTCAGCCGTCACTTTGTCCGTATTGACTTCTGCCAACGGATCATATTTATTGACGTGGTCACCGGGCTGAACCAGCCATTTTTCAATGGTTCCTTCAGTTACACTTTCACCTAGCTGAGGCATTTTAATATTTTCAATAGCCAAAGGGATTCCTCCTTAACTGCTTTTACTTACGTTTGAGACTCTTGGATTAATGGTGTGCGTTCTTTCCTGTATAGATGGAACTAATATATTCCAGCTTTCGATATTCCGCAAAACAGTACGCTTGCCGCGGGCAAGACATTAGCCGAAGACTGCAAGGCTAAGTCTTTGCGACGAAGTGCGCAGCACTGCAGGAGCAGTACGGTTTTCTCCGCTGTTTGCTCCATATCTAAGTGAACAACCAATAAAAAGCTATCTTAATGATTTTCTCTTTTCTAGAAAGCTCCCCCAACGAAGGCGCGTCCACGGGCTAGGGGGAGCAATAAGACGGATGGCCTTCTCGGCTCATTGGCGACGAGCTTGCGCAGGAGCACAAGTTTTTGCCTTGCCCAAAGCGCTCGAAGCGATATTAAAAGAATATTTTTGCTATACAGGCGCCCCGCTTTTCACATTGTCCAGCTGCAGCGACCAGGTTCTCGGGTCATAAGCTAACCCAGCTGTGCGGCAAAAAGCGCCACTTCGCTGGTCTGTCTTATGCCTGTCGAACCTTAACGGTCACTTCCGCTTTTCTAGATTAAAATTCCGCCAAATCGCGCATGGCTTTTTCGACTTTGTCCGGATTGATCATGAAGTATTTTTCCATGGTCGGCGCATAGGCCATTGCCGGAACGTCCGGGCCAGCCAGGCGGCGGATCGGAGCATCTAAGTCAAACAGGCAGTTTTCAGCGATGATTGCCGCTACTTCCCCTATGATGCTTCCTTCTTTATTGTCCTCGGTAACCAGAAGAACTTTGCCGGTTTTTTTGGCCGCTTCTATGATTCCTTCTTTATCTAATGGATAGATGGTGCGAAGATCCAGGATATGGGCCGAGATGCCGTCTTCTGCCAGGCGTTCTGCCGCTTGAAGAGCGAAATGCACAGCAAGGCCGTATGTGATAACGGTGATGTCGTCTCCTTCGCGTTTCACGTCTGCTTTGCCGATTTCGATCGTGTAATCTTCTTCCGGCACTTCTCCTTTGATCAAGCGGTAAGCGCGTTTATGTTCGAAAAACATTACCGGATCTTCATCGCGGATGGCCGCTTTCAAAAGCCCTTTTGCGTCATATGGAGTTGACGGGATGACGATTTTAAGACCCGGCTGGTTAGCGAAGACCGCTTCCACGGATTGCGAATGGTACAAGGCACCATGGACGCCGCCGCCAAACGGAGCGCGGAATACGATTGGGCAAGACCAGTCGTTGTTCGACCGGTAACGGATGCGCGAAGCTTCCGAAATGATCTGGTTGACTGCCGGCATGATAAAATCGGCAAACTGGAATTCAGCAATCGGGCGAAGCCCGTACATCGCGGCCCCGATGCCGACACCTGCGATTGCAGATTCTGCAAGTGGTGTATCAATCACGCGGTCTTCACCAAATTGATCGTAAAGGCCTTGCGTCGCTTTAAACACGCCGCCTTTTTTCCCGACATCTTCACCGAGAACAAAAACGTTTTCGTCACGCTCCATTTCTTCTTTCATTGCAAGCGTGATGGCATCAATATAATTCATAACTGCCATTATTCGTTTCCTCCTTCAGCATAGACGTATTTCAGTGCATGTTCAGGTTCTGCATAAGCTGCATTTTCTGCATAATCTGTCGCTTCATTGACAATTGCCATGATGCGGTCATTGATTTCTTTTTCCAATTGATCGTCCATGATATTGTGTTCTTTCAAATAAGCGCCGAATGTCAGAATCGGATCTTTTTCTTTTTGGGCAGCCAGTTCATCCGCTGAGCGGTACTGGCGGTGGTCGTCGTCGGATGAGTGAGCCGTCATTCGTTCGGAAACTGTTTCAATCAAGCTCGGGCCTTCTCCGCGGCGTGCGCGGTCTGCCGCTTCTTTCACATGTTTGTAGACTTCAATCGGGTCGTTGCCGTCAATCGTCACACCCGGCATGCCGTAGCTTGCGGCACGGTCCGAAACGTTTTTGCTCGCTACTTGGCGTTCAAAAGGAACAGAAATTGCGTATTTATTGTTTTCCACCATCGTGATGACCGGCAGCTTATGGACGCCAGCGAAATTCAGGCCTTCGTGGAAATCACCTTGGTTGGACGAACCTTCGCCAAGTGTGTTGAAGGTAATAAAGTCTTGTTTTTTCATTTTTCCGGCAAGCGCTACGCCGACTGCATGAGGCAATTGAGTCGTTACCGGAGAAGAACCGGTCAAGATGCGGTTTTTCTTCTGGCCAAAATGTCCAGGCATCTGACGGCCGCCGGAGTTCGGATCTTCCGCTTTGGCAAAAGCCGACAGCATTAAATCTTTCGGCGTCATGCCGAAGTGTAGGACCACACCAAGGTCACGGTAATAAGGTGCAATATAATCTTTTGTATTATCGAGTGCAAAGGCAGCTCCGACTTGAGCTGCTTCTTGTCCTTGACAAGAAATGACAAACGGAATTTTTCCAGAACGGTTTAATAGCCACATGCGTTCATCGACGCGGCGGGCCGTTAACATCGTTTCATACATTTTCAGTAAATCATCATTGGATAAACCAACTTCTTCGTGTTTTGCAGCCATTGAAATTCCTCCTTTAACTATGAATCGCTTTGCCGTCAACCGCCAACGCCGCTTCGCCCATCACTTCTGAAAGTGTCGGGTGCGGATGGATCGTATCGGCGATTTCCCACGGAGTAGCGTCTAAAACCATGGCAAGCCCCGCTTCTGAAATCATATCAGTCACGTGCGGGCCAATCATATGGACTCCGAGAATATCATTTGTTTCTGTATCAGCGACAATTTTCACAAAGCCGTCAGATTCTCCGTAAACAAGTGCTTTGCCGATTGCTTTGAAAGAGAACTTGCCGACTTTGACGTCGAAGCCTTTGTCTTTTGCCTGCTGTTCGGTGATGCCGACGCTTGCCGCTTCCGGACTGGAATAAATGCAGCGCGACACCAAGTCATAATTTATGGCGTGCGGATTATTGCCTTTGATATGCTCAACGGCTGTAATTCCTTCATGGGAAGCGACGTGCGCCAATTGCAGCCCGCCGATCACATCGCCAATCGCATAAATATGGGATTCTTTCGTCTGGAATGAATTTTTCACTTGAATAAATCCTTTATCGACAATGATGTCCGTATTTTCCAAGCCGATGTTTTCAATATTAGCCTGGCGCCCAACCGAAACCAGCATTTTCTCAGCGCTGAAAGTTTCAGTGCCTTCTTTGAGTTCCGCCTGGATGGTCACGCCATTGTCGCCAGTTTCGAGTGTGTCCGACAAAACTTTTGCGCTTACGGCGAATTTAATGCCTTTTTTCGTCAGCAATTTCTGCATTTCTTTTGAAACGTCTTTGTCTTCAGTCGGAATGATGCGATCTGCATATTCAATCACGGTCACATCTACCCCGAAATCATTGAGCATGGATGCCCATTCAATTCCGATGACGCCACCGCCGACAATTAAAATCGACTTTGGAAGTTCTTCCATTTGTAGCGCTTCGTCTGAACTCATGACCAAATTGCCGTCAATTGTCAAACCTGGCAACGTTCGCGGACGTGAACCTGTAGCGATAATGACGTTATGCGGAATCAGCATTTCGTTTTCTTCCCCGTTGGTCATTTCCACAGATACCGTTCCGGCATTTGGCGAAAAAATGGAAGGGCCAAGAATGCGGCCGATTCCGTCATAAACATCAATCTTGCCTTTTTTCATCAACCCTTGGACACCAGCGTGCAATTGATCCACAATGCTTTGTTTCCGCTGCTGCACACGTGAGAAATCCAAAGAAACTTCTCCTGTATTGACTCCGAAATCAGCTGCATGATTTTTAGTGGTTGAGTATACTTCCGCGCTGCGCAGCAATGCTTTGCTTGGAATGCAGCCTTTGTGGAGACAAGTGCCTCCGAGTTTGCCTTTTTCGACGATAGCTGTTTTTAAACCGAGTTGAGCAGAACGGATTGCGGCCACATAGCCGCCCGTTCCGCCTCCGATAATGACTACATCATAATTTTGTGCCATAAATGAAGACGACCTCCTTTAATCATTTCCCTGCTGAATAGGTCTTCGCTTGCTCTTCTTTATTCAATACCCGGACGGCTCCTTCTGCCAAAGCCTGCAGCTCGTTTTCCCCTGGCATAACGGCCACATCCGCAATCCAGTTGACGCGGTCTGTGATCGCTTTGACAAAGTCTTTGCCGTAAGCTAAGCCGCCAGTCAAAATGATGGCATCGACTTTTCCTTTTAATACGGTACTGGCCGAACCAATTTCACGTGCCACTTGATAAGCCATTGCATCATAAATGCTTTCAGCTTCCAAATCGCCTTTTTGGATCCGCTTTTCCACTTTAACCGCATCGTTTGTTCCTAAATACCCGACCAATCCGCCTTGCCCCACGAGCATCTTCATAATTTCATGGCGATAATATTGCCCCGAAAAACATAATTCAACCAAATCTCCGGCTGGTACAGTGCCGGCCCGTTCAGGACTGAATGGCCCGTCTCCATGCAGGCCATTATTGACCTCCACCACTCGGCCATTCAAATGCACACCTACTGTAATACCGCCACCCATATGCGTCACAATCAAGCGCATGTCTTCATACGTCCGCCCCAATTCTTTGGCATACCGGCGCGCTACAGCTTTTTGGTTCAATGCATGGAAAATCGATTTGCGTTCAATCAGCGAAAAACCGGAAATTCGGGCGATCGGATCAAGTTCATCCACTACAACGGGATCGACGATAAACGACGGAATGTTCAAGGCTTCTGCAATTTCGTAAGCAAGTATGCCGCCTAAATTAGAAGCATGCTGCCCTAAAATCCCTTTTCTTAAATCCTCGAGCATCGCCTGGTCCACAGCATATGTACCGCCTTCAATCGGACGCAGCAGCCCGCCTCTTCCACATACGGCAGAAAGATTTGAAACATTCATGCCTTCTTCATCCAGCGCCTCCAGAATCGTCTGTTTGCGGAAGCTGTATTGGTCGATGATGGAAGAAAATCCGGCTAACGATTCCGATGAATGGCGGATGGTCTTTTCCATAATCAGGATATCGTTGTCAAAAACGCCAATTTTAGTCGAAGTTGAACCTGGGTTGATGACCAAAATGCGATGCAGCTGTTCTTGCACAGCGATCCCTCCGTTCTTTCTAAAGTCCATTTAAGGTTTTCTATAGTGCCTATTTTATTTACGTTTGCGCTTGTAGAGGCTTTACGGGCGCTTGCGCTTTTCAGTGTCCAGCTGCAGCGCCTAGTCCCTCGGGGTCTTAAGTCAGCGCACCTGTACGGCAAAAACACGCCGTTTCGGTGATCTGCCTTAAGCCTGTCGGGACTGGACAGGCGCTTCCGCTTTTCTCATTGTCCAGCTGCAGCGACCAGATTCTCGGGTCATAAGCCACTCCAGCTGTGCGGCTGAAAACATGCCGCTTCGCCGGATCGTCTTATGTCTGTCGAATCTTAACGGCCGCTTCCGCTTTTCTCATTGTCCAGCTTCTGCGCCCAGCCCCTCGAGGTCGCTTCGGACTTCCCGATAATGGCAAAGTACGCCATTCCCGGAAACCCCTCCAGCGCTTGTCGGGGCTTTACGGGCGCACCAGCTTTTCTTACTAGCGGCAAAAAGCGCCGCTTCGCCTCTTTGTCTGTTGACTGTCGAAGCTAACCGGCTCTTTCCATATTTCTTTAGAATCTTCTGCTTAAGATATTGTGCTCGTTGCGCATGAACTGGCTGCGTGATTTGCTTACGCGTTCAATGCGTTCTTCAGCCATGCGGTCTGCTGCCTGGTAGCTAGGAATGCCGTCCCGCTTGGAAATTGCGAAGATTTTCGAAATGCTGTCATAGATTGTTTCAACGCGTTTCATCGCGCGTTCGTTATTGTAGCCGTACAATTCATCTGCCACGTTGATAACGCCGCCTGAGTTAATGACAAAATCCGGCGCATAGACGATGCCGCGAGCTTCAAGTTCATCACCATGGCGTTCTTCTTTTAATTGGTTGTTTGCTGAACCGGCTACCGCTTTTACTTTCAATTGTGGAATCGTGTCATCGTTGATGATGGCACCCATCGCACATGGAGCAAAAATATCGGCTTCTTGTGAATAAATCTCATTCGGTTCAACAGCTGTCGCTCCGAAGTCATTTACTGCGCGCTGTACTGCTTCTTGGTTAATATCAGAGACGATCAATTTAGCGCCTTCTTCGTGAAGGTGTTTGCATAATGTATAAGCCACGTTTCCTACGCCTTGGACAGCAATTGTTTTTCCTTCAAGTGAATCGTCGCCGAACGCTTCTAGTGCAGCGGCTTTCATGCCGATGTATACGCCGTAAGCTGTTACAGGAGAAGGGTTGCCTGAAGAACCGAACGCTGGGGAGATGCCTGTGACAAAGTCAGTTTCTTCATGGATCAAGTCCATATCGGCAACAGTCGTCCCTACATCTTCCGCTGTGATATAACGGCCGTTCAAGCCCTGGATAAAGCGGCCGAATGCACGGAACATTTCTTCGTTTTTGTCTTTTAGCGGATCACCGATAATAACAGTCTTGCCGCCGCCAAGGTTAAGCCCAGCTGCTGCGTTTTTATAAGTCATTCCGCGGCCAAGGCGGATTGCATCTTCGATTGCTTCTTCTTCCGTCGCATAATTCCACATGCGAGTACCGCCAAGTGCCGGTCCAAGAGTTGTGTCGTGAATGCAAATAATTGCTTTAAGCCCTGAAGTTTTATCTTGGCAAAATACCAATTGCTCATAATCGTGCTGTTCCATTTTTTCAAAAATACCCATTGTCATTTCCTCCTAGTATGTTCCGTTAAATGTTGGACGAGCGAAGTGCGAGTGCCAGTGAATTCAATTTGCTTTCAGCGCTGTCTGCACGGGATGTCAATACAATCGGCGCTTTTGCACCGGCTATGATGCCTCCCACTTTCGCTTTTGAAAAATACACTAATGATTTGTACAGGATGTTGCCAGCTTCGATATTGGGCACCAGCAAAATATCCGCCTTGCCTGCGGTTTCGCCCGTAATGCCTTTATGCTTTGCAGCAGTCGGGGAAATGGCATTGTCGAGCGCAAGCGGCCCATCGATGATGCAATCGGTAATTTGGCCGCGCTTGTTCATCGCCGTTAAAGCAGCGGCGTCCAGCGTCGCTTGCATTGCTGGATTTATGACTTCAACTGCGGCCAGTGGTGCCACAATGGGCAATTGGACGCCAGTAGAGCGGGCGATTTGAACGGCATTTTGTATAATTTGTGCTTTTTGCTGCAAATCAGGATCGATGTTCATCCCGGCATCCGTAATGAAAATCAGGCGGTCAAAGCCTTCAATTTCAAAAGCTGCCACGTGGGATAATACATTGCCGGTCCGCAAGCCAAAATCTGGATTTAACACCGCTTTTAATAGTACGGCTGTCGGTATATGGCCTTTCATCAAAACACTGGAGTCGTTCATATAAACCGATTTGACCGCTTCTTTGGCTGCCTGGGCAGCCCCTTTGACATGAAAGATTAATAATTTCGGATGATTAATGAGATTCGGAAAGCTTGTGCTGATCATTTGTTTCAGCTTCGCTTCATCGTCATATAGCCTGAAACTGGCCAAATTCCGCTCGATTGCCAAACTGACGGCTTCAAGCACTTCTAAATCGGCTGCGGCAGCTACAGCAACGGCATTGTCTGCTTCAATAGAAATTTCATCCATTAGTTCAGCTAAAGTGGCCATTATTGTCACCCCATTCCCTTTTAATTAAAACAGATAAACCCGCAATATATAAGGCTTGTAAGCGCTTTATTGATGTTTCCGGCCGAAATACTTTGCAAATTCTTGCAAAACCCTGCAAGAATTTGCAAAACCCTATGAAAGGCCATACTTTTCTAATTTGTAATAAAGCGTCCGGAGTGAAATTTCTAGTTGTTTTGCGGTTTTGGATTTATTGCCTTTAAATTGTGTCAGTGCATGGTGAAGAATCTTGCGCTCAATTGTATCCAGCTGCTCCTGCAGCGGCACTGATGACTCAAAAGTGACTTCCTGCTTGGCTTCTGCCGCTTTGATCATATTTAACGGAATATGTTCTTCGGTCAGGACTTTATCATTCATTTGCATGAAAATCATTGCCCGGCTCAAGACATTTTCAAGTTCCCGGACATTGCCGGGCCAATCGTAGACCCGCAATAATTGCAAGGCTTTGTCGGTCACCGTTTCTATATTCCGGCCGTATTCCTGATTCAATTTCAATAATAAGCGGTCGACGATTCTTGGAATGTCCTGCTTTCGCTTGCGTAGCGGCGGGATAAGAATCGGCATCCGGTTCAGCCGGTAATACAAATCTTCCCGGAAGCTCCCTTCAAGCAATGCTTTTTCCATATTGGCATTGGTGGAAGCAATAACACGCACATTGATGGGTATCGGAGTCGATCCGCCGATCCGCAGGGTTTCATGTTCTTGAAGGACACGCAGCAGTTTGCTTTGGATCATCGGAGACAGCTCGCCGATTTCATCCAGGAAAATGCTTCCGTTGTTCGCTTCTTCAAACAAACCCCTTTTTTCACCGCTTTTGATGCCTGGCAATGCCCCTTCTTCGTAGCCGAACAGCTCGCTGTCGAGCAATTCCTCAGTCAGCGCGGCACAGTTCACCCGCACGAATTTATTGTATTTCCGAACGCTGGCGCTATGGATGGCATGGGCAAAAAGTTCTTTCCCTGTCCCTGATTCCCCGCGCAGCAAAACCGTCACGAGCGTCTGAGCGGCCAGTTTCGCCTGTTGCAGGCTGAGCTGCATTTCCGAGCTCAAGCCGATAATGTCATCAAAAGTATATTTCGATTCCAAGGTCCGGATAATGCTCCGGGCACGGTCCAATTCTTTCATCAATGAACGGATTTCCGTGGTGTCATGGATGACTCCGACACTGCCTTTTAATTTATTGTCGACAATGATCGGCGCAACATTGACGATGACTTCACGGCTTGCCGGCCCTACTTTCAAGTTTACGCCCCGGTAGGGCTTGCGCGTTTGAAGAGCCTTCAAGTGCATGCTTTCCCCTTCGGAAATATCCGCTGAAGCCGGCATGCCAATGACGTCTTCCATTTGAAGGCCGGTAATCCGTGTGTAAGCGGGATTCACCAAAAGCCCGTTGCCCTTTTCATCAACCACCGAAATGGCATCGTCGCTCGATTGGATAATCGCCTGTAGCATGGTCTGCACTTCTTTCAAATCGGTGATTTGCTCGGCAAGCGATACCACTTCCGTGATGTCTTTAAAAACGGCAAATGCGCCGATCGTTTCACCGTGCTCATCAACCATCGGAAAACGGGACGTAACTATTTTCGAGCCATTCGGCAAAATCAATTCCTGATTCAATTCCGTTCTGCCGGTTTCATAAATGCGCGGCAATTCACTGGCAGTGATATATTCATGGATCGGCCTGCCGATGGTCGTCTCCGCTTCAACTTCCAGCATCCGGGCGGCGCTTTTATTGATGAAGTTGATATGCCCTTTCTGGTTGATGCCAACCATGCCTTCTTCCACCGAATTAAAAATGATGTTCTGCTTATGGCTTTCTTCCCTCAACAAAGAAATGAAATGTTGTTTCTCCGTCATTAATCTGACCAGGACATTAGCGATGCTGCCTGGGATAATGACGGTTTTTTTCGGAAAATGAATCGGGAGCTCCTGCTGCACTCTTTCGCTGCCTGACACATTGACCACCATATCCACTTTGTCTTTATTAAATTCTTTGAAGTCCGGAGAAACCGGGATGCCAAACTTTTTTGCTTTCTGAACCGCCGGAGCCTCCAAATTAATATCCGCAACCCCATAGACGTTCAAGTATTCGGATTCCATCAGCATTTGCAGAATAACGGAACCGCCGGCTCCGCCGCCTATAATCAGTACATTTTGCAATTCGCTTCATACCTTTCGAAAATTATGTGCAAATTTTTGCAGTTGTCTTCACTAGCGTACCTGAGGATAAGATTCTTGACAACTATAAATGAATTAGAAACAATAGAGATGAAGGAGTGGAAGCATGGGACGTTTAATCGCATTTATCATTTTGCTGATCCCTGGTATCATGGCTGCGTACGGCATTAAATTGATGCGCGATACCTTATTCAATAAATTATTGGAGCCTTATCCGGCTTTATGGATTCAATTCACTTTAGGGACCATTTTCGTGGTGTTAGGCATCGGATTTTTCGCTGGATTCCTGTTGAACCGGGACCGCAAAAAAGGAACGGTTTCAAAGCGATTCCAAAAATAAAGAGAAGTTTAATCGCGGCATAAAAAATTGCGTCTACCTGTCAGAAGGTAGACGCAATTTTTTTGTGATCCGCTCTGGATAATCGGTGATGATTCCTTTTAATTCAGGGGCTATTTTTTTCATAGCGGCTTCCGAACCGATAATGTTATAAATCCGGATATTTTTTTTCATCTCTTGAAGCGCTTCAAGAAATGACAAGGAATACAATCGCCGATGAAGATGGATGCTGTCAATCCATTTCATTTTCCGGATGGCTTCCAGCGGAATGCTTTTTTTGATAATCAACGCCATTTCCCTGGTCGGCATAAGCTGCTTCATTTCTTTCAGCAAATGGGGATTAAAAGAAGATACATGGAAATTTTCTAACCCTTCCAGCATGGAAGCTAAAATTTTGGGTCCTTCCGGATGTGCGCTGAATGAATTTTTCATTTCAATATTCAAAGGCACCTGTTTTTCTTTTGCCCATTGAAATACTTCGTAAGCCAGCGGGATTTGAGCATCTGAAAAACGCCGCGACCATCGTTTCCCGATCTTCAACTCTTTCAGTTCTTCATATAAAATGTTTTCGATTTTATACTTTTTGCCACCGAGCCGCTTTAAATTGTCATCATGAAAAACCACCACGACACCATCTTTGGTGATTTGCACATCCAATTCAATGCCCACATTAAATTCGCAGGCTTTGTAAAAAGCATTCCACGTATTTTCAAGGGCATACTTAGAAGCTCCCCGGTGAGCGTATACTGTCACTTCCTGCAATTTTCTCATCTTCTTTCCTTTATAAAGATGCAGTTCAGTTGTCATAATTCAGTGAAACCCAAATTTTTTATAAAATAAAAAAAGCCAGGCAGCAATACACCCGGCCCTCTATTCAATTGATTAGTCAAAAAACACATTATGCTCGACCGTATCCTCGTTTGTCCAAGTTACGACAGTCCCAGGAGCCACGGTTAGCTCAGCTTCGCCAAAAGCAAAATCCGCCATTTCCACTGCTGCTTCTCCGCTAATCGATGCGCCTTCTTCCACTACCACTTTCATGGTCATATTCGGATGCGGTTCACAATGAATCGGGAACTCCCCGACTTCATTAAAGACAAAACTGGTCGTTTCGCCTTTAGCCAATAGTGGAGAAGCTTCTCCGCTTGCCGCTTCCGGTGGTTCAGCTGGATCAACGGAAGAAGATTCCGGTTCATCTTCTGCCGCTTTTCCGTCTGCATCATGATCACCTTTGTCCATTTCATGATCCGCTACATCGGTTGTTTCTTCTGCAGGCTGTGCTTCTTCTTGTCCACATGCTCCCAAAAACAATATGCCTCCCACAACAAGTGCGCTCCATCTTTTGTACATGTAAATCTCATCCCTTCTTGTTTTTATCAATACGAAGAAACAACAGGGTAATTTACATTAAAATGCCGGGCTGCATGCAACTGGTGAATGGGTGATAGCAGCTGTTTGTCAGTTGCATGGCAAGGATTCTTTACTGTTTATTATAATTTAGATTCGATTCGAATGCTATCGGCAACCATCGCGATAAACTGAGAATTGGTCGGTTTCGATGCCAAATGCTCTTCGCTGTAGCCGAAAAGTTTGGAAATGTGCTGGATTTCATTGCGGTTCCAGACCACTTCAATGGCATGGCGAATCGAACGCTCGACTCGAGCCGGCGTGGAATCGAGATTTTTGGCGATGCCAGGATACAGCTCTTTCGTGACTTTGTTTAATATATCCGGATTTTTCAGCACCAACGAAACGGCTTCTTTTAAATAAGTATAGCCTTTGATATGCGGTGGAACCCCTATTTCTTTAATAAGACTGGTAATTAGTTCATCGAGTGCAGCTTCTTCGTTTTTCGGTTTCTTGCCGTCTTTTCGGTTTTGCATTATATGATTGATCTGGACAGCCAGCCGCGCGGTTTCAAAAGGTTTCATAATGAAATACGAAGCGCCGTACTGGGCCGCCTGGCTCATAATTGATTCCTGTCCGAAAGCGGAAAGCATAATGACGTCTATTCCGCGTAAATTCTCATCTTCTTTAATGGCATCCAAAACGGCAATGCCATCTAAATAAGGCATGATGATATCGAGGACGAGTACATCCACTTGATGTTGTTTCAGCATCTCGATACATGTTTTGCCATTATAAGCGACAGCGACAATTTCCATATTCGATTGGCCGCTTAAATAATCACTCATGAGCCTGACCAATTCGCGATTATCGTCTGCGATTGCAATTTTTATCTTATCCATCAACTTTCTCCCCCTGTTGACCGCTTGTTGCAAATTTACCTCATCGTCAGTTTTCTGTCGCGTGCCAGCGTCAGCAATTCTTCGGCATGTTGCAATGTCAATTCTGTAATTTCTGCTCCAGACAGCATTCTGCTCATTTCTTCTGTACGTTCAGTGCCATCCAGTTCATGGACGGTCGTTATGGTGCGCTGATTTTCCACATTCTTTTCGATGAATAAATGCTGGTCTGCCATGGCCGCAACTTGCGGCAAATGGGAAATGCACAGCACTTGCGAATGGACGGAAATAGCGGCGATTTTTTCCGCAATCGCCTGGGCCACCCGGCCGCTGACGCCCGTATCCACTTCGTCGAATATAATGGAAGTAATGCCTTGGTGTTTTGAAAAAATCGTTTTTAACGCCAGCATCATTCTGGAAAGCTCTCCGCCTGATGCCACTTTTGTCAGTGGTTTCAGCGGTTCTCCAAGGTTGGTTGAAATATAAAAAGCAATTGCATCGCGGCCATTCCGGTCGAAGCGCCCATTTGGCAATGCACTGAAATTCACTTCGAAAGACGCTTTCCCCATATGCAGCGCCTGCAACTGTTCCATAATGGCTTCGCCTAAATCCTTCGCGGCTTTCTTTCTTAACAGCGTCAATTCTTCCGCTTCCACGCGAAGGTCTTCCGTAAGTTCCTTGAGTTTCGCTTGGTCAAGCTGCAAACGCTGATCCCGATTAATCAAGCGGTCGAGCTCGTCCACTTGCGTTTCATGATAAAGCAAAATGTCTTCGACAGAAGCCCCGTATTTTCTTTTTAACGATTGAAGAAGCGCCAGACGCTGCTCGATTTCGTTCAGCCTTGCCGGATCGAATTCCATATCATCTATTATACGCTTGATTTCGCCAGAAACATCCTGAATCTGATAAAAAGCCCCGGAAAGTATTTCGGAGTGGCTGCTGAATTCCTCATCCACCGAAGCCGCATGCTCTAATTCTGACATCGCAGAACCCAGCCAGTCGAGGCCTTTCGACTCTCCTTGAATCGCTTCATGCGCGGCGGACACCGACTCATAGATTTTATTAAAATTCTGAAGTTTTTTGCGTTCTTGCAGCAGCTCTTCTTCTTCTCCCGCCACCAGATCAGCAGCTTCAATTTCCCGCAGCTGAAACGTCAAAAGGTCAATCCGCTGGGCAATCTGCTGCTCGTTTTCATTATATGAGGCAAATTCACGCTTCAGTTTCATGTACTTATCATAGGTATGAAGATAGCTTTCTTTCGCTTTGGCAATCGACTTTCCAGCAAATTGGTCCAGCAAATACACATGCTGTTTTTCATCCATCAATTCCTGTGTTTCGTGTTGGCCGTGAATATCGATCAAAGCAGCGCCGACTTCGCGCAGGATCGAAATCGTCACCAGTTTCCCATTGATGCGGCAGACATTTTTCCCCTTGTCGTTCAGTTCCCGGCGCAGCAAAATATCACCGTCACTGGCGTCAATACCGAATTCCTCTAGTTTTCGAAACACCGGATGCTGCATAGTTTCCAAGGAGAAAAGCCCTTCAATTTCCGCTCTTTTAGCGCCGTGGCGTATAAATTCTTGGCTCCCACGTCCTCCGGCCAATAAATGCACCGCATCTATGATAATGGATTTCCCGGCACCCGTTTCCCCGGTCAACACGGTCAATCCTTCTGTAAAACTGACTGAGAGTGCATCAATAATGGCAAAATTGCGTATATCCAATTCCCGAAGCATACCCATCCACCTCTTTTTATAGCATTTCGATCAATCGTTGTTTCAATACTTCCCGCTGTTCTGTGTCACGGCAAATGATTAAGCAGGTATCGTCCCCGCAAATCGTTCCAAGGATTTCTTCCCAGTCCAAATGGTCGATCAAAGAACCGATGGCGTGGGCATTTCCCGGCAATGTCTTCATAATTAAAAAGTGGCTGGCTCCGTCAATGCTGACGAATGCATCGGTCAAGGCCCGGTGCAGCTTTTGCATCGGATTGAAGCGCTGATCAGCCGGTAAACTGTATTTATAACGTCCATCCTGCAAAGGCACTTTCACCAAATGCAATTCTTTTATATCACGCGACACAGTAGCTTGTGTAACTTCGTAGCCGGCAGATTTCAATAAATCCACGAGTTCATCTTGTGTTTCAATTTCCCGGTTGGAAATCAAATCACGAATTTTTATATGGCGTTGACCTTTGTTCACTTTTAGTCCTCCTAGAATGAATAATTATTCTATATATTTAATATCGTACCTTTAAATAGGACTAAAAACAAGCGATGAAAGCGGGCACACCCATCCAGTCCTGCAAGCAACGTAAACCTTGCAGCTATTGGAAACCTTGAAGCAGGCTAATGTCCTAAACGCGCCGGTCAAGGCCGAAAAAGAAAACACATTCCTTGTGGAATGTGTTTATAATTTTTCATGTGCCGTTTTCACTGTTTCTGCTATCTGCTCTGCCGAAAGAGGCATGATTTCTTCGCTTTCATGGGCAGATTGCAAATGAAATAAAAACTCGATATTGCCTTCTCCTCCGGTAATGGGGGAAAAAGACATATTTTTCAAATGGAAGCCGGCATCAACAGCGAAGCCTCCGACTTTGGCAAGCACTTCCCGATGGATTTTCGGGTCTCTGACGATGCCTTTTTTCCCTACGGACTCCCGCCCTGCTTCAAACTGCGGTTTTACTAAAGCAATCACATCGCCGCCAGGCATTAAAATCTGTTTTAAGACCGGCAGGATGATGCGAAGCGAAATAAAACTGACGTCAATCGTGGCAAATTCAGGCAGTCCTTCTGTAAAATCTTCCGGTTTGGAATGCCGGAAGTTTGTGCGTTCCATAACGGTGACGCGCTCATCTTGCCGGATTTTCCAAGCCAGCTGATTGTACCCAACGTCAAGTGCATAACAATGTTTTGCGCCGTTTTGAAGTGCACAATCCGTAAATCCTCCGGTTGAAGAACCGATATCGAGCATTAGCTTGCCTTCGACTGACAAGTCAAATTCCGCCAATGCTTTTTCCAGCTTCAATCCACCGCGGCTTACATACTTCAAGTCGTTGCCTTTCATTTGAAGCGGAGCATCTTCTAGGATCTTTTCGCCTGGCCGATCCATGCGCACTTCATTGGAGTAGATGATGCCTGCCATAATAGCCCGTTTTGCTTTTTCGCGTGTTTCACAAATTCCGCGCTCTACTAACAGGATATCTACCCGTTCTTTTTTCGGTTTGTTCATCATACAGTCGTTTCCGCTTTAGTAGCCGGTTTCACACGCTTTTTCACCACACGCACCACTTCATCGCTATTCAAATGGATTTCATCCATAAGTTCGGCAACGTCGCCATGCTCGATAAACTGATCCGGGATTCCTAACCGGTCGATCACAGCGCCGCGGTATTGGTTTTCTTCAGCAAATTCCAATACACTGCTGCCGAAACCGCCTTGCAGAACCGCTTCTTCAATGGTGACAATTGGAATATTGCGTTCAAAGATTTGATGAAGCATATTAACATCCATCGGTTTAATGAATCGGGCATTGACCACTTCGGCATGGATCCCTTCTTCAAGCAGCTGTTCCGCAGCATGAAGGGCCATCGGAATGGTCGTTCCGAATGTCAAAATCACCGCATCCGTTCCTTTTTGGAGCACTTCCCACGAGCCGATCGGCAAAGCTTTCAGTTCTTCATCCATCGGTACGCCTAACCCGTTTCCTCGCGGGTAGCGAAGTGCAATCGGACCGCCGTTGTAATCAATCGCCGTCTTGACCATATGCTGGCCTTCGTTTTCATCTTTAGGCATCATAATGACCATATTCGGCAAATTCCGGAGAAACGCGATATCAAACACACCTTGATGGGTTTCGCCATCCGCTCCGACAAGGCCTGCCCGGTCAATGCCGATAAAGACATTCAGATTCTGGCGGCAAATATCATGGACCACTTGGTCATAGGCCCGCTGAAGGAAAGTCGAGTAAATCGCTAAAAATGGTTTCATGTCCTGAGTGGCAAGCCCGGCTGCCATCGTAGCGGCATGCTGCTCCGCAATCCCGACATCGTAGAATCGGTCTGGGAATTCTGAAGCGAACCCGACCAATTTTGAACCAACCGGCATTGCCGGCGTGATTGCGACGATGCGTTCATCGGTCCGCGCAAGTTTCCGTACGGTCTCAGCGACCAATCCGCTCCAGGAAGGTGCGGTGTTAGACGATTTAACCAAATCGCCTGTCTCCATTTTATAAGGGCCGGTTCCGTGCCAAGTGCCGACTGTGTCGTTTTCAGCAGGCAAAAAGCCTTTTCCTTTTTTCGTGATGACATGCAGCAAGACCGGACCTTCGGTTTTTTTGGCATAACGAAGATTGTCTTCCAATTCCTCTAAATCATGTCCGTCGATCGGGCCGAGATAAGTGAATCCGAGTTCTTCAAAGAACATGCCGGAAACCACCAAGTATTTGAGGCTGTCTTTCAAGCGTTCGGCGGTGGAGGCTAAGCGCCCACCGACTGCCGGAATTTTCTTCAGCAAATACTCCAGATCGTCTTTCACTTTATTGTATTTGCCGGCTGTACGCATTCTGCCAAGCATGCTATGCATGGCCCCGACGTTTGGAGCAATCGACATTTCGTTATCATTTAGAATGACGATCATATTGGTTTTTTCATGGCCGATGTGGTTAAGGGCTTCAAAAGCCATTCCGCCCGTCAGCGCGCCGTCACCGATAATCGGAATTACGTGGTTGTCTGCTTTTTTGATGTCGCGTGCAGCTGCCATCCCCATTGCCGCGGACAATGAAGTTGAACTATGCCCGGTTTCCCAAACATCGTGGTCGCTTTCATTGCGTTTCGGGAAACCGCATAAACCTTTGAACTGGCGCAGCGTATCAAACTGGCTGGCACGGCCCGTCAAAATTTTATGCACATAAGACTGGTGTCCCACATCCCAGATGAATTTATCGGCAGGACTGTCAAAGACCTTGTGCAAAGCAAGTGTCAATTCAACAACACCAAGGTTCGGTCCAATATGGCCGCCTGTCCGAGAGAGGTTTTCTATTAAAAATTGCCGGATATCTTCACTTAATCGAACGAGCTGTTTATTGTCCAGCTCTTTTAAGAAAGATGGACTAGTAATCGTATGCAGATCCATTCCATCACACACCTTTTTTAAATTTTTCCATAAAATAGCCTGTTTCCATTATAGCAATCTCTCTCCAATGTACAAATTCGAGAGACGAAATTCAGCTTTTTCTTTTCACGATCAACGCCGTCAATTCTTTCAAAAGCGGTTTTTCGCCTTCGAGCAGTTTGATGGCATCGAGTGCTTCTGCCGCATGATAATCCAATTTTTCTTTTGCTTTTGGCAACGTCAACAAGCTGGGATACGTGCTTTTCTCGCTTGTTTCGTCTTTTCCTGCTGTTTTCCCCAGCTCCTCGGATGTTCCTGTGACATCGAGAATATCGTCTTGAATCTGGAACGCGAGGCCAAGATGTTCCCCGAATTTGCTGAGTGCCAGCATTTCTTTAGGCGTCGCTTTCCCTAAAATTGCTCCCGCCAGAATGCTGTAAGTCAATAAGGCGCCCGTTTTCAAACGGTGGACTTGTTCCAGTTCTTCCAGTGATAATCTCTTCTCTTCACCTTCAATGTCCAGCACTTGACCGCCGACCATGCCTTCTGCGCCAGACGCCACACTCATCAAGTCAATAAGGCGGACTTTGTCATCGCTTGATACATGCTGCAGCCTTGCCACGATGCCGAAGCTATAAGTCAATAGCGCATCTCCTGCCAGAATGGCCACTGCTTCGCCGAAAACTTTATGGTTCGTTGGCATACCGCGCCGCAAATCGTCATTGTCCATGCTCGGCAAATCATCATGGATCAGTGAATACGTATGGATCATTTCAATCGCTGCAGCCACTTTTAATGCTTCCGGATGGTCGCCGTCCAGTTCATGAAGAACGGCCAGCATTAAAATAGGACGGATTCTTTTTCCGCCTGCTTGAAGGGAATAATCCATCGATTCTTTTAATGAAACCGGAATAGCCAGGGACTGGATCAAATCGGATAACTCTTTTTGGATTAATGGTTCATAATGTGCTTGGAATTGGGTTAAGTTCATTTCGCTGTACCATCCGTTTCTATGTCCACTGACACTTCTTTTCCATCTTTCATCATCGTCACCAATTGTTTTTCCGCATTTTGCAGTTTGTCATGGCAGACTTTCGAAAGTTCCATTCCTTTTTGATATAAAGTCAGCGCTTCTTCGAGCGGCACATCACCTTGCTCTAATTGACGCACGATCTCTTCCAGTTGTTCCATCGCTTGATTGAACATGATCTCTTTTTCAGCCATTTCAATTGTCTCCTTTGTTTGTTAAAATGCGTTCCGTTACGGTTGCTGACAAACGCCCATCTTTCATCGCAATCGTCAGCTTTTCGCCTTCTTCAATTTGTGCCACACTTTTTACAACTTGGCTGTCTTTATATGCAATTGTATAGCCGCGGTCCATGATTTTCAACGGGCTTAAGGCATCGAGTGTCCGCATCGCTGATGATAATTGCTGGGACCGGTTTTTCAAGGACTGGCTAATCAGGTCATCGAGGCGCTTTTGCAGATGCTCAAGTTCAACTGAAGATTGTTTGATTGAATTAATCGGACTCCGGCTGGCCAGTTGCTTTTCCATATTGGCATGCCGTTCTCTGGAGCGTCTGTAATTCTGTATCACTTCGCGCTGCAAAGAATCCGTGGCCCGTTCGACCCGTTCGATAAATGGCCGGTAAAGCCGCTCAGGATAAGCAAACGGCATAGAAGACGTTACTCGGTTTAAAGCTGTCTTGTCTTTAATAATCGTATTTGAAGCCATGCGGTACATGGCTGTCCGGTAACTCAGCAAACGTTCCAGCAATTCCGCCTTGCTCGGTACAGCGAGTTCCGCTGCCGCCGTCGGTGTTGCTGCCCGCAAATCCGCTACAAAATCAGCGATGGTCGTATCGGTTTCATGGCCAACGGCAGAAATGACCGGAATACGCGACTGGAAAATCGCCCGTGCGACCGCTTCTTCGTTGAAAGCCCATAAATCTTCGATCGAGCCGCCTCCGCGTCCGACAATCATGACATCATAATCAGACTTGTTGGCGGCTTGGATTGACTGAACAATCGATTGGACCGCCTGCGCCCCTTGCACAAGCGTCGGGTAAATAACGATTTTCGCCAGAGGATAACGGCGATGGAGTGTAATGCAAATATCGCGTACAGCCGCTCCCGTTGGCGCTGTCACCACGGCGATTTTACGCGGAAAACGAGGAAAAGGCTTTTTATGGACAGCATTAAACAGGCCTTCTGCCGCCAGCTTTTCTTTCAGCTGTTCAAAAGCCAGGTAATAGTCGCCGATGCCGTCAGCCTGCATCGACTGGGCATAAAGCTGGTATTGGCCGGATGCTTCGTAAACGGTGACGTCACCGCGGATCAGCACGGTCATTCCGCTTTCCGGTTTGAATTTCACAGTCCGCGCATTAGCCGAGAACATCACAGCCGGCAACCGGGCCGAGTTGTCTTTCAATGTGAAATAAATATGGCCGCTCGTATGGATCTTGACATTCGACAATTCCCCTTTGACGTAGACATCCCGCAAATGTGGATCAGCATCGAATTTCTTTTTTATGTATTTGGTTAACGCTTTAACGGATAAATACGGGTCGGTAGCCAACATTTCAACCCCAATCTTGAAAATTAAAAAGCTGTCTTTCTTTCGAAAAACAGCCTCTTTTCTACTTATTTTACATGGTTTCTATGTTTTTGTCTTTCAACAACCCATTTTCAGCCGACTGGACGGTATTCTCCATCAGCATGGCAATCGTCATGGGCCCAACGCCTCCGGGCACCGGTGTCAGGAAAGAAGCCGTTTCCTGGACATCCGCAAAATCCACATCACCGCATAATTTGCCGTTTTCGTCACGGTTCATGCCGACATCTATCACTACAGCTCCCGGCTTAACAAAGCTGTGGTCAATTAATTTGGCTTTGCCGATTGCTGAAACCAAAATATCCGCTTGTCTTGTAAAAGAGGCCAAGTCGGCTGTTTTGGAATGGCAATACGTGACGGTTGCATCTTGCTGCAGCATCAATTGGCCAATCGGTTTGCCCACAATATTGCTGCGTCCGATGACCACTGTATGTTTGCCAGCTGGGTTGATGCCATAATACTCAAGCAATTTCATGATGCCATGAGGCGTACAAGGCAAAAAGGCTTCTTTGCCGATCACCATATTGCCGACGGAAACCGGATGGAAGCCATCCACGTCTTTCGTCGGATCGATTGCTTGGATCACTTTAAACTCGTCGATTTGTTTTGGCAAAGGCAGCTGCACCAAAATGCCGTGGATATTCGGGTCTTTGTTCAAATCATCAATGACGGAAAGCAGTTCTGCTTCCTCCAGCGTATCCGGAAATTGATGCAAATCCGAACGCATTCCCAGAGATTCACATGTTTTTTTCTTGTTTTTGACATATGTATGGGAAGCCGAATCTTCACCGACCAACACAACGGCCAACCCCGGAACGATTCCATGTTCTTTCAGTTTTTCCACTCGCATCTTTACTTGCTCTTTAATATTAAGGCTTACTGCTTTTCCATCAATAGTTTTCGCAGTCATTAAAATTCCTCCAATTTAGTTTGCTAGTTCGTCGGTGAATTTAGACAATACGCCGTTCACAAATCGGCTTGACTTGTCATCTCCAAAAGTTTTGCTGAGTTCAATCGCTTCGTTCATAATAACGCTGGCGGGTGCGTCTTCGATAAAGGCCAGTTCAAATACAGCCATACGCAGAATCGTCCGTTCCACTTTCGGCAAACGTTCAAGTGACCAGTTTTCCAGATGCCCTTTCAACTTTTCATCAATTGCCGCCAAATTGGCATGAGTTCCTTCTACCAGCAATTCATAGAAATTATCCCGCTCTAGCCCCATTACATGTTCACTGGCTTCTGTAATGGTCAGCTCCGTTCCATCAACCTGAAATAAGGTCTGGAGCGCCTTTTCGCGTGCTTCATGTCGTTTCATATAATATCCGGTCTCCTTTTCGTACTAATTATCACTCATTATACAGGTAATACACGCGAACTTCCATGTTTGAAATGTTTAGATAATTTATGCAACCGAAGTGGTTCTTACTCTTTTCGGATTTGCTCGAGCTATTTTAAGCCGAAAAGAAAAAGCCGCCTGTTAAGCCGAAAAGGCTTAACAGGCGGCTTCTCTATTCTTACTCTTCTGAATGCTGAGTTTCAAAATGAATCCCTGTAATATGGACATTTACTTCCTGTGTTTGAAGAGAAGTCATATTTTCCAGTGTTTGCCGTACCTGTTCTTGGACTTTCAAGGCTGTTTGCGGAATAGAGACGCCATAATCCATCACACAATAAACGTCAATCATCAATCCTTCTTCTGAAAGATCGGTTTTGACGCCTTTGCCATGAACCGTTTTTCCAAGGCGTTCTGCAACGCCGGAAGCAAAATTCCCCCGCATGCTGGCAACTCCTTCAATATCGGTTGCAGCGATGCTTGCAATAATCTCCAGAACTTCAGGTGCCACTTCAATATTGCCTAAATTCTGCTTGCCGCTTGGTTTCATTTGTACATAGGGTGCTGTTTTTTCTGCCATGGTGCCATTACCCCCTTAGGATTCTAAAACATCGTACTTTTCAAGGAATTTCGTATTAAAATCCCCTGCTTTAAATACTTCATGATCCATCAATTTCAAATGGAACGGAATGGTTGTATGGACACCTTCCACAACAAACTCATCTAAGGCACGTTTCATCTTAGCTATCGCTTGTTCACGCGTATCCGCAAAAGTGATCAATTTCGCTACCATGGAATCATAGTATGGAGGAATGCTGTACCCTGGATACATTGCCGAATCGACACGTACTCCCATTCCGCCCGGCGGCAAATACATCGTCACTTTACCGGCAGAAGGCATGAAATTTTTGGCAGGGTTTTCCGCATTGATGCGGCATTCAATCGACCAGCCTTTAAACGTAACGTCTTCTTGCTTATGGGCCAGAATTTCACCTGAAGCGACCTTCAATTGCTGTTGAATCAAATCGATTCCTGTAATCATTTCCGTTACAGGATGTTCAACTTGGATCCGTGTATTCATTTCCATAAAGTAAAATTTCTGGTTTACAGCATCAAAAATGAATTCGACTGTCCCAGCGCCGCGATACGCCACTGCCAAAGCCGCTTTTACAGCTGCCTCTCCCATTTCTGCACGAAGTTCTGGCGAAAGGGCTGGAGATGGCGCTTCTTCCACTAATTTCTGCATCCGGCGTTGAATGGTGCAATCACGTTCGCCCAAATGGATGGCATTGCCGTGCGAATCAGCCAGAACCTGAATTTCAATGTGGCGGAAATCTTCAATGAATTTCTCAATATAAACACCGGGATTGCCAAAAGCTGCCGCAGCTTCTTTCTGGGTCATCCGCAGGCCGGTAATGAGATCATCACGGTCGCGGGCAACGCGGATGCCTTTTCCGCCGCCGCCGGCTGTTGCTTTGATGATAACTGGAAAACCGATATCTTCCGCGATTTCAAGGCCTTCTTTTTCGCTTCCGACAATTCCAGTGGATCCTGGAACCACAGGGACACCTGCTTGGCGCATGGTTTCACGGGCTACATCCTTAGTGCCCATCTTGGAAATCGCATCCGAAGTCGGACCGATAAACATGATATCGCAAGCTTCGCAGAGTTCCGCAAAACTTGCATTTTCAGCTAAGAAACCATATCCCGGATGGATGCCATCACAGTTCGTCAGTTTGGCCACTGAAATGATATTGGAGAAATTCAAATAGCTGTCTTTAGAAAGTTTCGGCCCGATGCAATAGGCTTCGTCAGCCAATTCAACATGAAGCGCTTCTTTATCCGCTTCGGAATAAACAGCCACGGTTTCGATATCCATTTCTTTGCAGGCGCGGATAATACGGACTGCTATTTCACCACGGTTTGCAATTAATACTTTTTTCATCGGTTTCCCCTCCTCAGTTAGTTTTTACGAGGAATAGAGGCTGACCATATTCGACAAGCTGGCCATCTTTAACGAGAATCTCAGCAATTTCCCCATCCACTTCCGCTTCGATTTCATTGAACAACTTCATCGCTTCGACGATGCAGACCACTTGATCGGCAGAAACTTTTGATCCTGGCTGAACGTATGCCGCTTCATCGGGAGATGGCGATTGGTAGAATGTGCCAACCATCGGTGACAGGATCTTATGTAGATTTTCGTCTTGGACAGCAGGAATTTCAGGAGTTTCTTCTGAAATCAGTTCTTCCGCTTTTGCGGCCGGTGCTGGCGCTGGAGCGGGTACTGGCTGTGCGGCCGGTGCCGGTTGTGCTGGAGCTTCAACTGCTGTGTTTGTTGATACACTGTTTTTCTTCAATTTCACTTTAACACCATCAGCTTCATAGCTAAATTCGTCAATCGATGAGTTATCCACCAGTTTAATAATTTCTCGGATTTCTTGGATTTTCAATTCGCTCTACTCCCCTTTATGTATATCGTAGTCATTACTTCATTTTAGACTTTTTCAAATCAATTTGAAATAGCCAGTTGACATTTAAAAAAATAGGCCTCTGTGAAAGAGGCCGCTTTCTTTAGCACGCTTTGGCTGTTTTGATGCTTCAGCCTGACAAGCGAGTGGTCAACTAACCGTTCGAATCCAATTTCTGGAACTTCCTGGCAGCCGGGATGAAACCCTCTGCTTGAGCGGCCGTTCTTTTTATTGTGCCCGTGAAACGTATGAAGAATCTGTCGTGTTGATGATCAGCTTATCGCCTTCATTGATGAAAAATGGAACCTGCACAGTCAAGCCAGTTGATAGCGTAGCCGGTTTTGAACCGCCGCTGGCAGTATCGCCTTTGATGCCCGGGTCAGTTGCAGTAACCTCAAGCACTACAGTATTCGGCAATTCTACTCCCAATACTTCTCCCTGGTATTGAATCACTTGAACTTCCATGTTTTCTTGAAGGAATTTCAATTCGTATTCAATGCTTTTCTCCGAGAGTTCGATTTGGTCATAAGTTTCTGTATCCATAAACGCATGTGTATCGCCGTTTGCATACAAATACTGCATTTTGCGGTTGTCAATTTGTGCTTTCGCCACTTTCTCGCCAGCGCGGAACGTTTTTTCGTTGACGTTTCCTGAACGCAGATTGCGAAGTTTCGTACGGACGAATGCAGCGCCTTTGCCCGGCTTTACGTGCTGGAATTCCATGACGCGCCAAATATCGCCATCCACTTCAATTGTTACACCTGTTTTAAAATCGTTTACTGAAATCATATTAGTTCCTCCGTTTGTTATAAAATGCGAAGCTCTTTTGTGGAGTGAGTTAAACGTTCATTTCCTGACTCAGTTATCAGTATATCATCTTCAATGCGTACTCCGCCAATTCCCGGAAGATATATCCCTGGCTCCACTGTAACGGCCATCCCCGCCTCAAGAACGGTCGGCGATTTAAATGATAACCCAGGAGCTTCATGCACTTCAAGTCCGATGCCGTGGCCTGTAGAATGTCCAAATGCTTCCCCGTAGCCTTTCGACTTAATGTAATCGCGGGCAATGGCATCCGCTTCAATGCCGGTCATGCCCGGCCCGATTTTTTCAACGGCCATCACTTGGGCATCCAAAACAATCTGGTAAATTTCCTTCAGCTTGCTGGAAGGTTCACCCACTGCTACAGTACGGGTGATATCTGAAATATAGCCGTTGTACAAAGCCCCGTAATCGAGCGTGATGAAATCCCCATTTCCGATTTTTTTGTCCGTCGCCACACCGTGCGGCAAAGCTGAACGCAAGCCCGATGCGACAATCGTATCAAACGAAGAAGAAGTCGCTCCTTGTTTTCTCATGAAGAATTCCAGCTCATTGGAAATCTCCAGTTCTGTCTGGCCTGCCTTGATGAATTTGCAAATATGTTCATAGGCATCATCGGCAATTTTAGCTGCTGCTTTTAAGATGCTGACTTCTTCCGGAGTCTTAATCATCCGGATTTTTTCAATCAAGCCGCTGATCGGTTTTAAGTCAGCTTCGATTTTCGCTTGGTATTCGAGGAATGATGCATAAGTTACGTAGTCTTTTTCAAAAGCCAGTGATTTCACCGCAAGATTCTTTGCAATTTCTGCAGCTTCTTCCAGCAAATTCGTTTTTGCCTGGACGACTTCGAATTCCTTCACTTGGCTTCCCGCTTGCTCGGTATAGCGGAAATCGGTAATGAAGTAAGCTTTGTTCTGCGTCACAAGCGCCAACCCGGCAGTGCCAGTAAATTCGGTTAAGTAGCGCAGATTATACTGGCTTGTAATCAGCAAAGCCTCGAGTTGCTGCTGTTCCATTTCGGTGCGCAATTTTTGAAGTTTCAATGGGGTCATCCTCTCGCTTGTTTGAATAGCAGTGCATGCAATGCCAATTTATAGACGTCTTGGCCAAAACCCGTTATTTGTCCGGCTGCTACCGGAGCGATATGGGAGTGATGGCGGAATTCTTCTCGCTTATAAACATTCGAGATATGTACTTCAATAACAGGAATCTGAATCGAAGCGATGGCATCCCTGATAGCTACGCTTGTATGAGTAAATGCTCCGGCATTTAAAACAATGCCTTCTGTGCCGTCATCAGCAGCAAGATGAATCCAGTCGATCAATTCACCTTCATGGTTAGACTGCATGCACATCAAATTGATGCCGTTGCCCTGGGAAAATTCCATCAAGTCCGCTTCCAATTCATCCAGTGTAAAAGTACCGTATGCTTCTTTTTCACGCTTTCCGAGGCGATTTAAGTTTGGTCCATTCAAGCACAATATCTTCATTGCCCCACTCCTCTCCATCACAGTCTTCACTATTTTATCATACGGCAAAAATCGGGCAACCATTAAAAGAAAAACTGGAAATTCTTCAATTGATTTGCTGTTTTATCTGTTAATCCCTTTTCTTTTTAATTGATCCGGTTTTTCTCTGTCTTTTTCATTTCTTATTTTGGGTTTTGATTTTTTCAAATTACCCTTATGTAGTATTTTACATGTATTATCTTTTTGCTGTCTCACCATTTTTTTGATTGGCAAAACGGGTTCCGAATTGGTAAAGGCTTGTTTTAGTGCTCTCTCCGTATTTTTCCTTCTGTAGTTTTCTACATTTATTGCCTTCTTTCTTCATGAAATTATGGAACGGCAAAAAAAAACGCGGCGGCCGGAGCCGTCGCGTTTCTGGTTCTTCTTATAGTCCGCATTTTAATTGAGCGTTGCAATTGGTGCATGTATTGCAGCCGCCCATTTCTTCAACGGTCCCTTTTCGGCAGACCGGGCAAGTGTCGCCCACTTCTGATCCGATTGTTACATTGGTTGAACGCAAATCCTGGATCGTATCAATAAGGACGATTGGGCGTTTTCCTTTAACTTCTTCTTTGTGGTCTTCTTCTTCGAAAGTGTTTTCTTCCGCTTTCAGCGTCAGCACTTGCGAATCACGGCTGCCGTCGACATAAACCGTGCCGCCTTTTGCTCCGCCTTTGTACAAGCGCTCGTACACGCCTTCTACTTGTTCGACCGTATAGCCGCGCGGCGCGTTGACCGTTTTGGAAATTGAAGAGTCAATCCAGCGCTGAATGATGCATTGCACATCTGCATGAGCTTCCGGAGCTAAGTCCATCGAAGTCACAAATGCTTTTGGCAGGTTTTCTTCATCTGCCTCCGGGTTGCTTTTCAGATACTCGCGCACGATGTCGGCTTTAACTTCGATAAATTTGCCAAGACGGCCGCTGCGATAGTAGGTGAATGAATAATATGGCTCAAGGCCGGTTGAAACGCCAACCATTGTTCCAGTAGATCCTGTCGGCGCTACTGTCAGCAAGTGAGAATTCCGGATGCCGTTTTCCAGGATGCCTTCGCGCACTTCTTCCGGCATGCCTTGCATAAAGCCGGTTTCGGTAAAGGCTTTACGGAGAGCCGCTGTTTCTTCATCGGTATTTCCAACAAGGAACGGGAAGCTTCCGCGTTCCACTGCTAAATCCGTTGATTGCTCGTATGCGGCAATCGCGATCGTTTTGAAGATTTCATCGACCAGCTCATTGCCTTCCGGCGAACCGTATTCTTTGTCGCAATAGATGAGAAGATCAGCAAGGCCCATGACTCCGAGGCCGACACGCCGTTCTCCAAGAGCTTGGACGCGGTTTTCTTCAAGGAAGTAAGGAGTCGCGTCAATAACGTTATCCTGCATCCGGACACCGACGCGCACCGTTTCTTTTAAGGCTTGGAAATCGACTTGTTTCGTCACCGGGTCTGCAAATCTCGCCAAGTTGACTGCCGCCAAGTTACAGACAGAATAAGGAGCAAGCGGCTGCTCACCGCAAGGGTTGGTCGCAACAACTTTTTGTCCATACGCTGTGGCATTGGTTTTCTCATTGGCGTTGTCAATGAAGAAAATGCCGGGTTCAGCGGAATAAGTGGCGCAGACATTGATCAAGTTCCACAATTCACGGGCTTTCATTGTCCGGTACGTACGCACTTTATGGCCCATTTTTTCCCATTCGCGCACATCGCCGATTTGATGCCATTGTTCGTTGTAGATCGCCATCTCTTCTTTTGAGTAGGATTCCACGGCCGGGAAGCGCAATTCGAAATCAGCGTCTTGTTCCACAGCTTGCATGAAATCGTCCGTCAACGTGACCGAGATATTGGCGCCAGTCAGGAACTCTTCATTATGGACAGAATAAGTTCCGCCGTCGCGCAGCTTTGTTTCCGCGTCGCGCATGATTTTTTCGTTAAAGCCGCCCATTCCAGGAATTGCGCGGTAGTTCAGGATGCCTTGATACATCGCTTCTTCCTGTTCTGTCAGCGGTTTGAATTTCAATTTATTGTGCGCCAGTTTTTTGATCGTTTCATCTTGTGAGTTTTCGATCAAATAACGCAGGATGCGCGGGTTCTGCATCTTGGAAATGATGAATTCCGCAATATCCGGATGCCAGTCGGCAAGCATGATCATTTGTGCGCCGCGGCGTGATCCGCCTTGTTCCACCAGATGCGTCAGTTTTGCGATGTCATCAAGCCAGGATACCGACCCCGAGGATTTGCCGTTGACTCCCCGTGCCAGCGTATTGCGCGGGCGGAGAGTTGAACCGTTTGTTCCGACCCCTCCGCCTCTTGACATGATTTCCATCACTTGTTTGCGGTGATCCGAAATTCCTTCGCGTGAATCCGCGACAAACGGCATGACATAACAGTTGAAATACGTTACATCTGTATCTGCTCCCGCTCCGTACAAAACACGGCCTGCTGGAATGAATTTCAAACCGACAAGCTGTTCGTAGAATTTTTCGAACCAGTGCTGGCGTTTCTCCGGCGTCGTTTCCACCGATGCCAGACCGGTTGCATTGCGTTTTGCGATTTGTTCGTAATAAACTTCAAGCGGTTTTTCAATAACATCTAAAGTACGGGTGACGATTCCGCTTTCTTGTTCGCTTTCCTTGTCGATGGCACTGCGATAATCTTCTTCAATCCAGATTTTCGCTGTGTTTGCCTCTTTATCGATTGAAACGATAAATCCAAGGCCGCGAGCCGGGAACTTCGGATCTTCTTTAACGGTTAAAACGACGAAATCGCCGGCTTTAAGCGTCTTTTTTTCCGTATCTTTAAAAGAATACCGGTCAATCATTACGAGACGGGATACCCCTTTATGCGTAATTTTCATATCAGGAGTAATCGCATGAACTTGCGGGAATGCCTGAATGTCTTTGTTTAAAGAATTTGGATCAAGCGTGTATTGAGTTTGTGTGACAGAAACCATTTGACAATTCCTCCTTTGTGTTATATGGAGTTAAACACTATATATAGTATTACTACAATTCCCATGATACTAGATATTGAAACTTTTTTAAATAACAAAATTTTGCTCAGAATTTTTTTCCAATTGGAAAACCGATAGAATCAAGCTTTTCAATGGACCCGGTTTTGAAAATGAGCCAAAAGGCTCCTTAAGTCCGAAAATTCCAATCATCATTGCCGTACTTTTTTTCTTCAACGGCTTTAATGTAATCCAGCTGCTCTTCGTTCAATATGTATGGCTTCAAACTGATGCCTAAAGCATCCTGAAACCCTGTCTTAAAAGCTTCGATGCATTCTTCAACCGAGACGGGCTGTGCCCTCAAGGAATTGATCGCTACCGCTTTCCCAGGAATTTTCTCGCGCATGATTTCTTTTATTTCAGGCTTCCGGTACTTGAAAACGGACAGCAGTTTTTCGATATCCAAATCCAGAAGGATGGCGCCGTGCTGAAGGATGACGCCTTTTTGGCGCGTTTGCGCACTGCCGGCCACTTTCTTCCCTTCAACGACCATTTCGTACCAGCTTGGAGAGTCAAAACAAACAGCGCTTTTCGGCTGTTTCAAATCCGCTCTCTTCTCCGCGGTATCCGGCACTGAAAAATATGCATCAAGGCCCAGATTATGAAATCCTTTCAATAAGCCTTCACTCAGCACACGATAGGCTTGCGTAACCGTCTCCGGCATATCCGGGTAATCCTCGCTGACGATGATGCTGTATGTCAGTTCATGCTCATGCAGCACTCCCCTGCCGCCGGTTGGACGCCGGACAAATCCGAGTCCGAGCTCTTCGACTTTCTCCATATCGATTTCTTTTTCCACTTTTTGAAAATAGCCGATCGACAAAGTGGCCGGATTCCAGCCATAGAACCGGATTACCGGTGGGATAAGGCCTTCGCTATGCCAATCCAGTAACGCTTCATCCATTGCCATGTTGAATGATGGGCTGTTGCGCCCTGAATTTATAAAGTACCATTCCGTAATTTTCACAAGATCGCCCCCTAAATCCATTAAATAGTGTAACATTGCCATTGAACAAACGTCACTCCTTCTTTTATAATAAAGAGAGAATAGAAAGGGGCAAGAAGAACATTGGATTATCTGTATATCATCATAGGCGTACTGCTAGTCGTCATCATATTCGGTTTGATTTCTTATTTCCGGATTAAAAAAGCTGTCACAAATCTTACACAAGAACAATTTATCGAAGGCTATCGCAAAGCTCAGCTTATCGATGTCCGTGAGCCAAAAGAATTTGCCGGCGGCCACATTTTAGGGGCACGCAATATACCTCAATCTCAATTGCGCCAGCGCTACAAAGAAATCCGTTCCGACAAGCCGGTTTATTTATATGACCAAAACGGCGCACGCAGCGGCCGTGTTGCATTGTTTTTGAAGAAAAAAGGCTATACCCAGCTGTATCAGCTGCAAGGCGGGTTCAAACAATGGACCGGCAAAATTAAATCAAAAGGATAATTTATAAAAGTCTTTCCAAACAGGAAAGACTTTTTTTCTACCTAATGCCAATTCCATTAAATGAAACGAGGGGAACTACATGAAACCGACAATTTTATTTCCGCACCATCATTCAATCCGTGAAACTTTGCCGCATTATGCCGACGTCGCTGCTGTCTCGGCTCGCATTTTTACTAAGCTTGACGAGCGGTCACCGGGTTCATGGATGCATATCGACATAACGGAAACCATCACCCAACTTTATACATACTTGCTTGATATGATGGAAAATGGCCAGCTGGCATATGAAACACTGTCGTTCATTTACGAAGCGCGTCCGATGGGCAAAATCGGCAATACATCGGACGATCTGCATAGCGGAAACTTAAAGATCCAAGAGACATTTGAGAATCGGCTGATTTATTTTCCAAAGCACGAAGTGGCGCTGACCCAATTGCCTTTTTACACCACTTCCGACAATAGCTGGCCTGAGTTTCAATGCTTTGCAAAATCCATTGAAGGTGCATTCCAATTTCTCGAAGATACGAATGAAATGCTGCGCCAGACGCTGATGAACAATATCACATTCCTGGTGGACGCTGAAGAAGGCGTGAAACGCCGCAATTACGGTGAGATGGCAATCGTCTCCCGGCAAGACGTCATGCTCGAAGAAGGCGTGAAGCAAGACATATTCCGTTCCATTGATGAGTTTTTCAGAGAAGGCGGCCAGTTTTTCAAAGACTATGGCGTTCCTTTTAAACGGGGCATCCTGCTTTACGGCTCACCGGGCAACGGCAAAACAACATTGGTCAAGTCCATCACGGGCTCCACTGAAGCTCCAGTTGTTTACTGGCAGATTACAGAACACACAAATAGCTATACGGTCCAGGAAGTGTTCGGCATCGTCTCCCGGCTGGCCCCGGCAATCCTGGTCATCGAAGATATCGATTCGATGCCGGAGTTCATGCGCTCTGTTTTCCTCAATACGCTCGACGGTACACAATCGCGCGAAGGCTTGTTTATCATCGGAACGACGAATTACCCTGAACGGATCGATCCGGCATTGATCAACCGTGCAGGGCGTTTTGACCGGGCTTACGAAATTCCTTCCCCGGATAAAAAACTGCGCAAGCAATATTTGCGGAAACTGGACGTCAAATCCATTTTTACTGAAGAAGAAATTGACGATATGGCGAAATTGACCAAAGGCTTGTCTATTTCGCAGCTTAACGAGCTTTATATGTCATCTGCACTCAACTGGCATTATGAAGGTAATTCCGAATACGAGAAACGCATCCGTGAGCTTCAGAAGCAAAATAAACGGACTGAGCAGAACAACTGGGAAGAATCCGATTCGCCCATCGGATTTTAACTTTATTGTGAAATTAGAAAAAAGCCCGTTTGAAAGGTTGCACACCTTCAAACGGGCTTTTCTTTGTTCTATTCAGCTTTCGTGTAGCGGAGCACTGGCTTACGGGCTGCCTGCGCTTCATCAAGCCGTTTGATAACCGTCGTATGCGGTGCATTTTGGACGATTTCCGGATTGTCTTCCACTTCTTTAGCGATTTGGATCATCGCGTCGATAAATGAATCCAACGTTTCTTTTGATTCGGTTTCTGTCGGTTCGATCATCATGCCTTCTTCCACATTTAACGGGAAGTAGATCGTTGGCGGATGGTAGCCAAAGTCAAGCAGGCGTTTTGCCATATCCAAAGTACGCACACCCAGTTTCTTCTGACGGCGGCCGCTTAATACGAATTCGTGTTTGCAATGGCGGTCATACGGCAAATCGAAATGAGGTGCCAGTCTGCGCATCATGTAATTGGCGTTTAATACCGCGTATTCTGTTACCGCTTTTAAGCCGTCCGGCCCCATTGAGCGGATATACGTATAAGCGCGGACGTTGATGCCAAAGTTGCCGTAGAACGGCTTCACGCGTCCGATAGAGTCTGGGCGGTTGTAGTCGAATGTCAAACCTTCTGCTGTTTTCACCAAAACCGGTTTCGGCAAGTAAGGAATCAAATCCTTTTTCACACCTACAGGGCCTGAACCTGGGCCGCCGCCCCCGTGTGGGCCAGTGAATGTCTTGTGCAAGTTTAAATGCACCACGTCAAAGCCCATGTCTCCAGGGCGTGCTTTTGACATAACTGCGTTCAAGTTGGCACCATCATAATACAATTTGCCGCCTACTTCATGGATAATGGCAGCCATTTCAAGAATCTGTTCTTCAAATAAGCCAAGCGTATTCGGGTTGGTCAGCATCAATGCAGCTGTATCTTCTCCAACTACGCGCTTTAAATCTTCAAGGTCCACTAAGCCGTGTTCGTTCGATTTTACTGTCACCGTCTCAAAGCCGGCAACTGTAGCAGATGCAGGGTTCGTGCCGTGTGCAGAATCGGGAACGATGACTTTTGTGCGGTTTAAGTCGCCTCTTGACTCATGGTAAGCACGGATCATCATCAAGCCTGTCCACTCGCCTTGCGCACCAGCAGCTGGTTGAAGTGTCACTTCATCCATGCCCGTGATTTCTTTCAAATGTTCCTGCAAATCGAATAGCAGTTCCATTGCGCCTTGGACGGTGGATTCGTCCTGCAGCGGGTGGATATTCGCAAACCCAGGGAAACGGGCAACTGATTCGTTGATTTTCGGATTGTATTTCATCGTGCAAGAGCCAAGCGGATAAAATCCGGAATCGACGCCGTGGTTGCGCTTTGATAAAGCCGTGTAATGACGCATGATGTCCAGTTCCGATACTTCAGGCAGCTCAGCTGCTTTTTCACGGATCAAACCTTGCGGCAAGACATCATTCAAATCGATTTCCGGAACATCAAGATCCGGCAGGCTATAGCCGATGCGGCCTTCTTTCGTCATTTCAAAAATGAGCGGTTGATTATCTTTATGCATGAGTAGCCCCCATTTCCTGCACTGATGCAGCAACTTCCTGCACGAATGCATCGATTTCTTCTTTTGTGCGCTGCTCAGTTACAGCAACAAGCATATGTCCTTCTAACTCTTCGTAGCTGCGGCCAAGATCATAGCCGCCGATAATTCCTTTTTCCAGCAAACCATCATTAACTTCTTTGACCGGAGCTTTTGTTTTCACGACGATTTCGTTGAAATGAGCACCTTCAAATGCAATATCAAATCCTGCTTTTTTCAGTTGCTGTTTCATGTAATAAGTTTTAGTGATGTTCTGTACAGCAATATGTTTTGTGCCGACTTTTCCGAGCGCTGTCATGGCAACAGATGCCGCTAATGCGTTCAACGCTTGGTTCGAACAAATATTAGAAGTCGCTTTATCGCGGCGGATATGCTGTTCACGCGCTTGCAATGTCAACACAAAGCCACGGCGTCCGTCTTCATCAACCGTTTCCCCGACCAAACGGCCTGGAACTTTTCTCATCAATTTTTTAGTGACAGCAAAATACCCGCAATGAGGCCCACCGAAAGCTTCTGCAATTCCGAATGGCTGCGCATCGCCTACAGTGATGTCGGCCCCAAGTTCACCAGGAGAAGTCAATGCACCCAGTGCCAAAGGATTGGCAGATACCGCAAACAGCGCACCTGCTCCGTGGATAACCGATTCGAAAGAAGCCAAGTCTTCAACTTGCCCAAAGAAGTTCGGATATTGGATCATAACAGCCGCTACATCATCATTGATCATGTTTTTCAATGCTTCAAGATCTGTATGGCCATCTTTCAATGGGATTTCTTCCACTTCAATCGATTGCCCTAATGCATAGCTGCGGACAACATCGCGTGACTCCGGATGAACCGCACGTGACACCAGGATTTTTTTGCGGCGAGTATGAGCCGCAGCAAGCATTCCAGCTTCTGCCAATGCCGTTCCGCCGTCATACATCGAAGAGTTGGCAAGATCCATTCCAGTCAATTCACTGATCATCGTCTGGAATTCAAAAATCGCCTGCAATTCACCTTGGGAAATTTCCGGCTGATAAGGTGTATAAGCCGTATAAAACTCAGAACGCGAAATTACATGGTCAACAATAATCGGCTTGTAATGATCGTAAACTCCTGCTCCCAAAAACGAAGCATAACGGTTTGAATCAGCATTTTTCGCTGCTAATTGCGCCAATTCTTTTATCAATGAAGATTCGGATTTGGCCGCTTTGATATTGTATTCGCCTTTAAAACGGACTTTCTCAGGAATGTCTGCAAATAATTCATCAATCGATTCGATGCCGATTACGTCCAGCATGTCTTTTTCGTCTTGAGACGTCATGGGTAAATAGCGATGTTTCATAGAATGCGGTCCCCTTTTCAAATAAGATTATTTAGTGCGTTTATAAAACGGCGTTTCAACTGTCTTCGCTTTCAGGCGTTTATTGCGGATTTCAATTTCGACTTCTGTTCCGAGTTCAGCAAATTCAGTTGAGACCAGAACCAATCCGATATTTTTCTTAAGCGTCGGTGACTGTGTGCCTGAAGTAACTTCCCCGATCAGTTTGCCATCCGCATAAACCGGATAGCCGTGGCGTGGAATGCCTTTGTCAATCATTTCAATGCCGATAAGCTTGCGGGGCACTCCATTTTCTTTTTGGGCAGCCAATGCTTCTTTCCCGGTAAAGTCGGACTCTTTTTTCAGTTTTACAACGAAATTCAATCCGGCTTCAAGCGGCGTTATATCTTCAGACAATTCTTGCCCGTATAACGCCAAACATGCTTCAAAACGCAACGTATCACGTGCTCCGAGACCGCATGGCAAAACGCCGTCTTTTTCGCCTTCAGATAAAATTTGATCCCAAAGAGCGACTGTTGCTTCCGGATTTGCATAAATTTCAAAACCGTCTTCTCCTGTATAGCCGGTCCGTGAAACGATTACTGGATATCCGCCAACTGAAACATCCGTTTTAAAGCGGAAAGCTTTGATCTCAGAAAGGTCTTCTTCAGTCAAACGCTGCAATACCGTTTCTGCCAGAGGTCCTTGAAGAGCTAATAAACCGAAATTGTCGGATTGGTTGTCAAGTTGGACATCACCGAATGCGGCATCTTGCATCCATTGAAAATCTTTTTCGATATTAGAGGCGTTAACAACCAGCATATACTGGTCATCGCTGATTTTATAGACCAGCAAGTCATCCACAACACCGCCATTTTCATAGCACATCGCTGAGTATTGCGCTTGGCCGTCTTTAATTTTGGAAACGTCATTAGTCACCAGATGCTGCAAAAACTCCAGGCTTCCAGAACCCGTCACCATGATTTCGCCCATATGGGAAACATCAAATAGGCCAGCTTTTGTCCGAACTGCTTCGTGTTCTCCTTTAATGCTTGAAAATTGCACCGGAAGTTCCCATCCACCGAAGTCGATTGTCTTCCCGCCATACTTCGAGTATGCCTCAAAAAGAGGTGTACGCTGTAATTGCCCTGTCACTTCACTCATTCATTTTCCTCCTCCAATAATCAAATTCCATAAAAAAAAGGACAGAGATTCCCCTTGAAAGGGAAATCTCTGTCCTGGAACCTGAAAGTTTACCTTTACGGCTTTCCTCTTTGGTAGCTGCACAGCAGCGTTCTCCAGAGATGCGTCCTGCACGAGTCTTTTTGCCTGAGAGATTCATAACATTTCGTTACTTGCTCCTTCGGCGACGCTTTCGCGTTCTCTCCCCGTACAATCATCCGCCCAAATCGAATCATTTGGTCCAAACCGTTATACAGAATAGTATAACTTTGTCTATATCCTAACATTGTTAGGAGGCAAGCGCAATCAATTTTGTTTTGTGTTTAAAGAAACGAACGTTTTATCTTAAATCACATTTATCGTTCGCCTTTTAACCGATTCACTTGGAAAGCGGCGTATTGTGTAATTTGCCGCAATGTACGAAATTCCGTACGGATTGTAATATGGGCAGCAGCTTTATAGTGGCGGTAGCGCGATTTGAACAAAGCCTCAATTTCTTCTCTTGTCGAATTTCTGACAATCGGCCGATTTGCATCTTTGTGGATCCGGCGCCAAATTTCCTTGAAAGGAGCATCCAAAAACAGCACTAGCCCTGTTTCACGCATGATTTTGCGGTTCACTTCACGCAAAGGCACACCGCCGCCTGTAGAAATGATGCAATTATCATGGCTGTGATTTTTCAAAAACTGAGTTTCCAGGTCTCGAAAATACGCTTCCCCGCATTGCTCAAAAATTTCCGGTATTGTTTTACCGGTCTGCCGGACTATTTCCTTATCCATATCATAAAAGGGCAGTTTTAATAAAAAACTGAGCCTTCTGCCTACCGCACTTTTGCCGCAGCCCATAAATCCGACTAAATATATTCTTTTCATCTTACCACCCAATACTCCCCTACTGCTCAGGCATTTTATTTTGCTCAATTACCATTAGTAGTTGTATCGTAGCATGTCTATGCATATTTTCCAATCCATCGTATGTTTTGTATTGGATCGAATAGACAGTCAATCCATGGGAAAGCAAGAGCAGCGCGGACAAAAAAAAGACGGCGGAACAGGGATACAACGCGCCTTTATTGGACTTAAGGAGGAGTAACCACATACTCCGCCTCCTCTACAATGCCATTTGTGAATTCTGCGCGGACAGACAGCTTCGTCCCCACTAACTCAAAACGGCATTTTTTTAAATTGGTCAGCATAATTTCATGGCCTTGCCTGAATTTCTGTTTTCGCACGTAGTATTCAAACGATTCAATATCATATTCCACGCTTTGTTGAAGAATGCGGATCCCTCCTCCATTATTAATGATTTGAACCGAATCACTGCCTGCAAGATAAGCCTGTAAATCAACGCTGAACAATTGCCATTCCAGAAGTTTGGGGTTTGTTTCTTTTGCAAATGTCAGCATAAAACTGAAAAACAGCACAATAAGCGGCAAAAAAATCATCAGCAGCATTAGTTCGAATAGCGAATTCAAAAATGCGAAACCTTTCTCATCGGGCTTTTTTATTCGATGCATATCGTTTCACTTGTCTGTTTGTAATTTTGATAGCTGACACAAAGCTCATCTCTCATTTCCCAGCTGTAAGTCACGCCATTCACGCGCCGTTCCCCCTGTAAAATATTAAGCGAGTGGATTTCCTTGGCGCCTTCATGCAGCGTTTCATAAGCAATCAGCCGCTCTTTCTTCAAATGGATGGATTGCTGCAATTGCTGCATCACCGGCAGCAAGGTACCGAACAGCATAAATAACATAAATAGGCTCAGCATCGTTTCTGCCCAGGAAAATCCTTGTTCATTCAGAGAAAACCACCCTTCCTTTTCCCAGATGGACAATCATCGACTTGTCTCCTGTACTTGTTGAAAAGTAAATGGTGCCTGCACTTGATACAGAACCGTTGGCCGTAAAATACACGCCATTGATATTGCTCGTTTTTTTGACTTTTACAGATAACGGAATTTTACGGGGAGGCAGCCCCTTCTTGAGATTCCAAATCACTTCATAAGCATGGTCAGCCTCGCGGAAAACGACCATGACAGGAGCTTGGGTTCGGTAGCTTTCACTTTGGGCGAAATAAATATCGCGGAGCAGCAAATCGAAAAAACGGTCTTCTTCCTTATCAGCTTCAAATGTCCGGTAAGAAGGGATGGCAATGCCGACAACCGTCATTAGCACTGCCAGCACCAGCAGCATTTCAATTAATGTAAAGCCTGTTTCCTTTAAGAGGCTTTTGATGTGACAACTCCGTCAACCGAAATCTCCACCGTGTCGCCGTTCGGGCAAGTGGTTTCATTTGCTTTTAGATACCCGCCTGTCACCAGATTTGCTATGGTCGGAACCGACTTCTCATCCATGCGGTATGACTCCACTTGGCCCTGGACCATATGCACAAACGCTTTGCAGCCTTTTTCATCAACAGAAGAAGTTTGTTTCGTAACGTTCGGGATCGCGATGGCAATCAATACCGTGATGATGAGCATGACAATCAGCATTTCGATTAAAGTAAATCCTTTTTGGCTTTTTAAAATACGCATAGTTTTCCTCCTCAGATTGTGTGGACTAAATTGTACATAGGCAATAAAATCGCCAAGTAGGCACCGACGATGCAAATGGCGATCATGACAAAAAAGGATGGCTGGATGATGCGAAGCAGCCTGGCAGTCTGTTGTTCCATACGCTCCATCAGCACTTCGCTGTAAAGGATCAACTCTTTGCCCAGATAGCCCGTCATTTCGCCATGCTGGACAAATGACGCCATATCATCTGCGAAAAACGGATGGTACGACAAAGCCGCAGACAGCGGATTGCCTGTCACCACTTCTTCATGGCAGGATCTTGCCATAAATTGAATGATGGAATGATAAGTTTGATGCTGCAGTAAATGAAGAGACTCTTGCAGCGAAATGCCGCTGTGCAAAAGCGTACCAAGTTCCCTCGCCAGTAAATGGGACCAATACAGCTTCATAAATTTACGGAGCACCGGAAAATTCAGCAGCCAGCTGATTTGCCGGCGCACTTCCTGCCTTTTCAGCAATGTCCAGAAAGCAGCCGAAAAAGCACCGATAGCAGCGAATATCCCGATAAATACATCGGGCAAATTCAATAAATAGGCGGGAACGCCTCCTGATTTTTCACCGGTTTGGAGCGAATCCATCAATTCCATTAAATTCGGCACATAAGACGTGCGGAAAAATAAAAACAGAGCTGATGTGAAAAGCAACAGTGAAACAGGATAAATTAAGATATTCTTCAGCTTTTTCTGGACTTGTTCGGTGCGTGCAAAGCTTTTTGCGATGCTTTCGATGGATTCTGCCAGCCGCCCATGGTGTTCTGCAATTTCAACCGGAAACAGCACCGGATCTTTAAAGCCCAGAAACTTCAGAATTTCAGCGGCATTGCCTCCACTTTTCAGTATGGAAGTAATGCCCGACAAAGCTTCGTCCAATTTGCTGGTATGCATCGGCAGCAGCAGCGTCAAGGCAGTCGGCAGCAAATAACCTTCCTTCATCAAGACAGCCAGCCGGGTAAGGAAATGTTCACGGTCACGAATGGGGATCCGCGTTGACTTCATACGAAGATTCAATGGCACCGATTTTCACTCCTTCGCGTATTTGCCCGCCAAACGATAAATGTTCCGGCAATGAATAGCTCTTATGCTCTTTGGCTGATTGCAAGGCATCCTCCAGACGTTCGCCGTACAGGATTTCATAAAGTGCCCGGTAAGCCGTCTCCGGCTTTTCCAAATCGGGATAAACCGGGATGATGCGCTGGGCAGAAACAGCAATCAAGGTCTGAGCCATGTCTTCAAAAGAAATGCCTAAATCCCGCAGACGGTGAAGACATCCTACAGAATGCCTCGCATGGATCGTTGAGAATACAAGATGCCCTGTTAATGCTGCACGCACCGCTATTTGGGCTGTATCCGCGTCGCGGATTTCCCCGATCATAATAATGTCAGGATCATGGCGAAGAATCGCTTTTAAACCTGCCGCATAGCTGAGGCCAGCTTTTTCGTTGACCTGGATTTGCAGAATCGACTGGTTTTTCCGCTCAACCGGGTCTTCTAATGTAATGATGTTGCGATTCAATTTTTCGCTGCAATGCTTCAAGAGTGAATACAACGTCGTCGATTTCCCGCAGCCGGTCGGACCTGTCAGCAATATCAGTCCTTGAGGCGCTTCAGCCAATTTCTCCAACAGCCGGGCAGAATCCCTGAAGGCAGCTAATTGATGGATCGACTCCGCAACTTCATCTGCCATAACACGGATAACGATGCTTTCTTTGGTCAAAACAGAAGGAAGTGTTGATATTCTAAAATAATAAGGGTGGTCTTGAATTGGAAGATGAAAGGAACCAGTTTGGGGTTTTCGTTTCTCGCTCATGTCTAATAGGGAAAGATATTTGAAATAGGCAATCATGCGATCACCAAGATCAAGGGGGATTTTTGTCACTTGCCGCAGCGATTGGAACGAGCGGTAAGAAACCGTGTAGCAGGAAGGTTCGGGTTTGATATGGATATCTGTAGTGCCATTTTCCACTGCGTCCTGCAGCAGGCTGGCACATCGGCGTTCAATTATTTCTTGCATAGCCACCTCCTGTTTTGGATTGAACAAAGCCGCCTCTTTGTTCCCCCATAGTATAACCAGCTGTTTTTAGAATTGGAATACTTTCCCTCAAAATAATTATTTGACCCCCGGTTTTTCGGGTAAATCTCATTTTTGAATCGGCTTTCTTAGAACACCTTGTAGGACAATGAAATATTTGTTAAGCTTGAAGGAACAATACACGTGTTTGTCACAAAGATGGACCAACTCGTAGTTTACACAATCGCTTAATCTCCTATATAATAAACAGGAGATTATTGTTTTGTGGCAAAGGAGGGATTACCCATGGACAAGATGTTTAAATTAATGGGATGGTGGACTGGGATTTTTGCAGTTCTTTTTTATGTAGGCGATATGGTAGAAGTAGCATTGCTAATGGTTGCTAATACCGGATTTTTTGTACTTCTTGGATTCTTAAATATTTCTGAACGCATGTACATGTACATTTTTGGTGCGTACTTGACAGTATTTTTCGTCGGCTTTACTTATTACACTACGTTCATCCATATTCCTGGTGCTGGACATTAATCAACAACTTTGCAGAACAAAAAAAGGCGGCCGCTATGGCCGCCTTTTTCTAAGCTGTCGAGAAATTCTCATGTTCTTCTGTCATTGCGCTCTAGGGCGGACGCTTTCCGCGGGGTGCGGCCTGAGCCTCCTCGCTCGCTGACGCTCCCTGCGGGGTCTCAGGACTCGCCCTATTCCCGCAGGAGTCGCCGCCTTTCGCTGCATTCCACTTCGTTTTGTCACCTTTTGTAATTCTCTCAAAACAGTGATTGTTTGAGAAAGCTCTCTATATGTTTGTTCCTGTTCTCCAGATATGGAGCCAAACAGCGGAGACGCCTGCGGGAAAGCGAGACAGCCGAGACCCTGCAGGAGCGAAGCGACGAAGCGGCTTGGCGCTCGCCCGCGGCAAGCGCAGCTGGTTGGCGGAATATCGGTAAAATGATCAAAACTACAACGCTTTTCAACTTTCTCAATAAGCTGAAAAAAGGCGGCCGCTATGGCCGCCTTTTTCAATTGCTTTATAAAGTTGAAAATCGCATCAATTTTATCTTTATCCGATTTCCCGGCAACAATTAGAAATTTTCACTTGCTTAAAATCCGTTTAAAAAAGGATTGCGGTCCATTTCATCTTCAGGCGTCGTTTCCGGTCCGTGCCCGGGATAAAGGATCATATGCCCCGGCAATGTCAGTAGAGAATCCCGAATCGATTGCAGCAGCTTTTTCTCAGAGCCGTCGATCAAATCGGTGCGTCCGATGCTGCCACGGAATAACGTGTCCCCTACAATCGCAAATCCTTCCTCCCCGAAAGAATACGCCACGCTTCCCGGAGAATGCCCCGGTGTATGGAAAACGTCCATTTTAAAAGAACTTATTTCCAGCATCTTTTCTTGATCGAGCAGCACATCCGCATCTTTCATCCGGTAATCCGGCACCATGCCGTACTTTCCGGAACCATTCAAATTCGGCTTGCCAAGCCAGTCTTTTTCCAATCGATGCAAATACACCGGAATCGGATAAGCCGCCCTCAAATCATCAATGGCGCCGATATGGTCAAAATGGGCATGCGTCAACAAAATCGCAATTGGCTTTAATTCTTTTTTGTTCAGGAAATCGATGATTTTTTTGCTTTCTTCTCCTGGATCGAAAATCAGGCATTCTTTTTGGCTGTTTGAAATGATATAGCAATTGGTCTGGACAGGACCCAATTCCATTTGATTAATTTTCAGCATTCTGTTCACCTCCCTTAAATTATATCATTTCAACTGTTCAACGGAATGACATTTTTAGCGCTCGACAAACATAGACAAATTCTTTACAATAAAAGAGAACGCAACGGCACTGGCTGTTAATGGTGAAGGGAGTGTCATAGATGAACTTACTTATGGTTATTTTTGGGCTGATTGCTATTTTAGCAGCAGTAGGCACTGTGCAAACCTTGAAAAACAAACAATTTTTAGGATTGATCTTTAATTTTGGTACGTTTTTGATTTTCGGTGCTTTCACAGTAGCGACTATCATTACACAAGGTTATCCGCCAAGCCTACACTAATTCCTAAAAAAGCTGGTGCATTCGTGCACCAGCTTTTTTATATGAAGGGCGCCTTCTGCTTATTGAGCCTATTCCCCACCTGCACGCCTTTTGCCGCGGCGGCGCTGCAGAGAATGACTCATGTCAATACAGCGCCCAAAGCATCTAAAACTAGGTGTAATGAAAGAATCTTCCGTACAAATCGCGAAAACAAAAAGGGTTCCGGAATTTTACCGGAACCCTTTTTTAGTTCTGAATTTCTAATTCAAGTTCTTGTTGCTGCTGACGCTCTTTTTCGAGTTTTTCCAGTTCTTCTTCAGAAAGAATCAACTGGCCATTGTTCTCATCGTAGAACCTTAAAAGGTCGCCATTGATGATCGACTCGGAATACTCAAGTTCAGTCAATGCTGGCTCGATATAAGGCTCGCAGCTAGCCATATCCGTTTCGATGCCGGTTTCAATGTCATAGCAGACATTGCCGGCAAAAACATGCTGATCGGTAATAAAACGGCCATCACGGAACACGACGAATTCTTCATGTTCTTCAGAGAACAAGTCGCCGCCGAACTGAATATCTTTTTCGGTTTCCAAGCCCATCAAATGCATGATTGTCGGGCGGATATCAATTTGCCCACCGATTTCTTTATTTATATGGCCTTCGCCGTATCCAGGGATATGGACGAAGAATGGAACTTTCTGCAATTGCGCAGATTCAAAAGGCGTAATTTCTTTTCCAAGATACTGTGCCATGGCTTCATTATGGTTTTCAGAGATGCCGTAATGGTCGCCGTACATCACAATAATGGAATTTTCATACAGTCCTTTTTCTTTTAACTCGTCAAACATAACTTCAATAGACTCATCCAAATAACGCGCCGTCTGGAAATAGCGGTTCAGCGTGCCTGAACTGGAATTGAATTCTTCAATCATCTTATCTTCTTCATCCAAATAGAATGGATGGTGGTTAGTCAATGTAAGAAGGCGGGTATAAAATGGCTGCGGCATTTCCGTCATCTGCTCCACGGATTGTTCCATGAACGGAATATCTTTCATGCCCCAGTTGACAGCGTCTCCTTCACTGATTGTATAGCTCTCCACATCAAGGAATTGATCAATATTCAAGGATTCATACATCATATCGCGGTTCCAAAAGCTCTTCGTATTGGCATGCTGGACGGCCGTGTGGTAGCCGCTATTGCCCAGACTTTCCGCCATCGAGTTGAACGTATTTCCGCTATGGGTAAAGAAAACGGCTCCACCGCTCAGCGGATAAAGAGAATTTTCAAGGATAAATTCTGAATCGGATGTTTTGCCAAGTCCCGTCTGGTGGTAGAAATTCGGAAAATAAATCGTATCTTCATCTTTTGTCAGTTCACTTAAGAAAGGTGTAATAGGTTTGCCATTCATTTCACCGTTGATTGTAAACGACTGCAATGATTCTAGCGTAACGACAATCAAATTCCGGCCTTCTGCTGCCCCGAACATTTCATCGGACGGTTCCGGCTGGTTGGCGCGGATGTAGTTGTTTACTTCAACCAATTCCGAGCCGTTTGCCAGAGTACGCTGGGCTTGGGATTTCGATTGGATGTATATGTCGTATAAATGGTAATTGTACATGCCGATGTTCTTGACCAGCATTTCACGGTCAAAGCTTCGCGTCAAAAGCTGAGGGCGTTCTGCTTCAGAAAGGCCCAAGTTAAAGAACAGCACCGCTGCTGAAATGATGAAATAAGCTTTTCTCTGCACAGCTACACTCAATTCTGATGAAGGCATAACACGAACAAATTTAATAGCAAGCAAAATCAGGATGACATCAGTAAAATAGACGATATCTGTCAGGAATATGCTTTCAGAAGCACTGGAACCCAAATCTCCAAAATTGTCTGTCTGGAACAAGATCGGCAATGTAATGAAGTCACTAAAGAATCGATAAAATGCTACATTGGAGTAAAGTATGATAGAAGAAATAATTGCTACTGCCACAATATAACGGTTTTTTGCTTTTTCACTTTTAAAGAACAATGAAATACCATAGGCGAACAACAGCATGCTTAACGGGTTTATAAATAAGATAAACTCTTGCAATGCATTATCAATTGTTATGGAAAAACTAGTTTTGTAAGTGATATAAGTTTTTAGCCAAGTAGCTATGATGGCGATTGCAAGGATAGAATGTTTTGGCCATTCTTTTTTCAACATCCTTTACATCCTCCTTTTTCGAAATCATAATTTACCATATCGTAAATTACCCTTTATGTCCACTACACAAAGTTGTAACAATTTTATTGTTTACTCAACATAAAGTGTACCCATTATTAGACGCATGAAACTTTTCCAGGTTCCTTTTTACTATTTTTTTTGATTATTGGCTTTTCTTTTGGCGCAGAATCAGCATGGCCGTTGAGAATTCCTTTGCACTGATAAACTGGAGCCGGTAAAGTTCCCGGATTTCTTCTTCCATCAGTTCAAGATCTGCTTTAGGGTCTCCCGTATAAATAATGGTGCCATAGCGCTTAAGCAGCTGCATTACATCATATAATGTCTTCATCCGCTCACCTTTCCCGCCACTACCAATCGGCTTTCTGTATATATGGCATCCACTGGAATGTCATGAGGTTCTACAGGAACAGATTCTGCAAGCTGCAGATCAAAAGCCAATGATCTGGTCGTTCCTCCATAATCCACTAAATAGCGGTCATAATAACCGCCTCCGAAACCGATGCGGTAGCCTGATTTCGAAAACACCACGCCCGGCACAATCAGCAAATCAATTTCTTCCGGCTTCACGTACTGGGTCTCTTCCACTTTCGGCTCTTTCAAATGCATATAAACAACTTCCAATTGGCCAAAATCCGTTATGACGTGAAAGTCCATTTGACGGCTTTTCCGCAGGCATTTCGGAACAGCCACTTGTTTCCCGGCTTTCCAGCACTCTCTGATCAATTCGTGAGTATCCACTTCCGGAAATGCAGAAACTGTCACTCCGATTGTTTTTGCTTGAATGAAAGCGGGATCTTCCATTAATCTGCCTGCAATAATCCGGGAATTTTCCTGATGCTCTTCATAATCCATTTTATTCATTTCATCTAAAACATATTTTCGCTGAATTGATTTATCCATCTATTGTTCTCCTCTCATCTGCTGTAATGCTTTTTATACAACTGTCTAAAGGAATGAAATCTCTTTTAATTCTATAGAACGTTTTGCATTTTTCAGGAGCATACAAGTTGAACTAAAGTATAATCCTTTTGCATGCCGCTTTGGGTAAGTGAAGACACGTATTTCTGCATTGCATCTGTATCGCCAGCTTCGTGACATAAAAGTGCGTTGCAGTTTTTAAAGTTATTATATGTATTTCGAAGACGTAAGTTAAGGTATTGGAGCTACTTGGCATAATAGCAGCCAAATAAATAATTATCAGGGGTTCGGGTTTTGAATCGATGGGTTATGTATTAGATCAGGACTTGCCCGCCAGGCATCCAGAAAACTGAAAGCTGTACAAGTACCGCTTTATGTGAAAACAAAAAATTTATCAAACCATAAAGAAAAAAGCCAAAACCCATAAAGGTTTTGGCAATCAATGAATTACTTTGTTTCACGGTGTAGAGTCATTTTCTTTTCACGTGAGCAATATTTTTTCATTTCAAGACGCTCAGGGTTGTTGCGCTTATTTTTAACAGTGCTGTAGTTACGTTCGCTACATTCTGTACAAGCTAAAGTGATGTTAACACGCATCGGTATCCCTCCTAATTCTTTCAAAGATCATTTGTAAATAAGCGGTTGATCTATACGACTTAATTATTATAGCACATTCTGCTGTAAAGTCTACTGCTTCTATCCAACTTTTCTTGGGCTGGAACAAAAAATTTCCGGCGCCGTTTGGCCGCCGGAAACAGGGTTACTTGTTCAAATCAAAATGCTGTCCGCGCACCAGGTAAAATAATTGTTCTGCGATATTGGTGGCGTGGTCAGCGGAGCGTTCCATATAGCGGGAAATAAATGCAAGCTGTGTGATCTGGCTGAGTTTTTCAGGATGATCTACACTTGCCTTCATTAATTTTGTAATGACTTCCCCGTATAAATGATCCACTTGATCATCCAGTTCAGCAACTTCTTTTGCTTTGACTACATCTTCTTCTACAAAAGCTTCAATGACTTGCAGCAGCATCGCCGTAGACAAATCATGCATTTGCTTGATCTGTTGGATATGCGGCAGCAATTCCGCATCGCCTATCCGAATGGTTTCTTTTGCGATATTGACCGCGTAGTCGCCTACCCGTTCCATATCGGTTGCCACTTTGATAGAGACGATCAATCTTCTTAAATCTGTAGCGACCGGTGACTGCTTAGCAATCGTCAAAATGACATGGTCATTGAGGTCTTCTTCCAGATCGTTAATCTTTTGATCATCTGCAATCACTTCGTTCGCTGCCTTAATATCGTGATTCATCAAGGACTCTATCGATTTTGTTAAGGCCGTGACTGCCATCGTGCTGAGCAAAATCAGTTGTTCTTCGACATTATGCAATTCAGAATCGAATCTTTCGCGTACAGACATATAAAACCCTCACTTTCTTAGCCAAAGCGGCCAGAGATATAGTCTTCCGTGCGTTTATCTGCTGGATTAGAGAAAATAGCATCAGTTTTATCGTATTCAATGACTTCGCCATTTAAAAAGAATGCTGTTTTATCTGAGATACGTGCTGCCTGCTGCATATTGTGGGTAACGATAATGATGCTATAGTCCTGCTTCAATTCTTGCACCAATTCCTCGATTTTCAACGTTGAGATCGGGTCAAGTGCTGAAGTCGGTTCATCCATCAAAATCACATCCGGTTCAATCGCCAATGCGCGGGCAATACAAATCCGCTGCTGCTGGCCGCCTGATATGCTATAAGCATTTTCAGTCAAACGGTCTTTTACTTCATCCCAAATAGCTGCGCCGCGCAAACTTTTTTCAACAATTTCATCAAGAATTTTTTTGTTTTTAATGCCATGGATCCGAGGCCCATAAGCGATATTGTCATAAATTGATTTCGGGAACGGATTCGGCTTCTGGAAAACCATGCCGACTCTTGTCCGCAATTCCTCTACCCCGTAGTCCGAATCGAAAATGTTGCGGTCGCGGTACAGGATTTCTCCAGATGTCTTCACTGTCGGCACAAGTTCCACCATACGGTTCAAGGTTTTGATATAGGTAGATTTCCCACAGCCTGATGGCCCGATAATCGCTGTAACTTCATTCTCTTTGATATCCAGGTCAATATTTTTCAACGCATGCTTTTCACCATACCATAAATTCAATTGCTTAGTCAGATATACGGATTTTTTGTTGTCAACCTCTTTAGAGCTTAACCCGTTCCGCGCTTTCTGTATGCTTACTGTTGTCATTGTGAATCCCCTTCCGCATAAATAAAATTAATAACGTTTCTGGAATTTATTTCTGATCAAAGCTGCTACTGTATTCATTAACAGAAGGACAACCATCAATACGATGATTCCCGCGGCCGCTACAACTTGGAATTCCTGCTGCGGTCGGCTTGACCAGTCATAGATCTGCATTGGCAAGGCGGTGAACGTATCCATAACTCCTGATGGCAGGAACTGAATAATGACCGGGATTCCTATAACGATCAGCGGAGCTGTTTCCCCGATTGCACGGGACAAAGCAAGTATGCTCCCTGTTAGTATACCCGGAATTGCTGCCGGTAAAATCACTTTAACGATTGTCTGCCATTTTGTTGCTCCCATGCCGTAAGATGCATCACGCAATTCCCCTGGAATCGAACGAATGGCTTCCTGGGCCGCTACGATGATAACCGGCAAAATCAATAAACTCATTGTAAATCCGGCAGCGAGAACGCTGTTGCCCAGAGATAAGGCACGGACAAAAATAGTTAATCCAAGCAAACCGAATACTACTGAAGGAACACCCGCTAAATTTGAAATGTTCATGCGGATAAAATCGGTCATTCGGTTTTTCTTTGCATACTCTTCCAAATAAATCGCAGATCCAACACCCAGAATGATCGATGTCGGAGCGACAACAGCCATTAGCCATAAAGAACCGACCAGCGCTGCTTTAATACCGGCTTTTTCCGGGAAACGGGAAGCAAAGTTGGTTAGGAATTCCAGCGACAAATGGCTGGCTCCTTGTGTGACGATCCGGTAAAGAAGTATCGCCAGAACCAATAAGGATACTAAAGTCGCCAACATGAAAATGCCTTTGAAAATTGTGTTGACTGCATTTCTTCCATTCATTCGTTTAAGGACTAGTTTTTGATCAATATATCTCATATTAATACTCCTCTCTGAAACGTTTTGAAACGTATCCCGCGAGGATATTCATAGCCATCGTAAAGACGAAAAGTGTAAATCCTACTGCGTAAATGGAATAGTAAATGGTCGTGCCATATCCGGCATCCCCTTTTGAAACTTGGACAATATACGATGTCATTGTCTGGATGGAACCGGTAAAATCTCCGTCCATTCGAGGCGTAGATCCTGCTGCCAACGAAACGATCATCGTTTCTCCAATTGCCCGGGAGATGGCAAGTACAACTGAAGCCATGATTCCGGATAATGCAGCAGGCATTGTCACTTTCATCGCCACTTCAAATTTAGTAGAGCCCATTGCTAATGCACCTTCACGAATTTGTTTCGGTACAGAACTCATGGCATCTTCTGATAAAGAAGCAATCATAGGAATGATCATAATCCCAACCACAATCCCCGGTGATATGGCATTGAAGATCTTAATTTCTGGGAAAAAGCTTTGCAATACAGGTGTGACAAATGTTAACGCGAAGAAGCCGTAAACAATCGTTGGAATGCCGGCAAGAATTTCCAATACCGGTTTTACGATACGACGAACATTTTCGCTGGCGTATTCACTCAAGTAAACTGCAGCTCCGATACCGATTGGCACTGCAACGATAATCGCGATCAATGTTACTTTCAACGTACCGATGATTAATGGCCAAATGCCAAACTGAGCATCTTTATTGGAAAATGGCAGCCATGTTGTGCCGAATAAGAAATCGGTAATTGGCACTCGTGTAAAGAAAGTGATGGTTTCGATAATCAATGTTAAAACAATACCGATTGTTGTCAGTACGGATACTGATGCAATCAAAAATAAAATAATGGGAATGATTTTTTCAATTATTTTTTTGTTCTTTTTACCTTTCGACTGCGCGATCATTTCTTGCACCGATTGACGCATATAGAATCCCCTTTCAACCGCAAAAGGCGAGCAGCGGCTGCTCACCCTTAGATTTGAACTTCAAAAATTATTTTTTCAATGCCTCTAAATCTGCCAAGCCTTTTTCATAATCTGCTTCAGGAAGAGCTACATAGCCGACTGCTTCTGCCATTTCCCCTGCATTTTCCATTGTGTATTTCATGAAATCATAAACTGCTGGATCTTCAGCAACTGCTTTATTGCTTACATATGTGAAGAGTGGGCGTGACAATGGAGCATATTCCCCAGATTCAATTGTTTCGTTTGTCGGTTCAACTCCACCGATTTTCACAGCTTTTAATGTATCTTGGTTAGCCACGTAATAAGCATAACCGAAGAATCCGATGGCATTTGGATCAGCCTGGATTCCTTGCACCAAAACGTTGTCATCTTCCGACAATGTTGCAGAGCTTACTAAATCTTCATCTTCAAGAATAACTTCGTTGAAATAATCGAATGTTCCTGAGTCAGTTCCCGGTGAGTAGAAGATTACTTCTTCATCCGGCCATTCAGGGTTGATGTCCGACCATTTTTTAGTTGTTCCGTCTTCAACCCATAGTTTTTTCAGGTCTTCGACTGTTAAATCTTCCACCCAGTCATTTTCCTTGCTGACTACTACTGTCAACCCGTCAAATGCCAATTGGAGTTCTGTATAGTCAATGCCCGCTTCTTTAAGCTTGGCTGCTTCTTCTTCTTTAATAGGACGTGATGCATTTGAGAAAGCTGTCTCTCCTTGGATGAACTTTTCAAATCCTCCACCAGTACCAGAAACACCTACTGTTACTTGAACATTTGGCTGAACTCCTGCATATTCTTCTACAATTCCTTCCATGATCGGAGCTACTGTAGATGAACCATCGCCTGATACAGACCCTTCTATTTGTGCAGTTTCTTCTCCTGCAGTTTGTGATGACGTTTCTTCTTCGCCATTTCCACATGCTCCAAGAACTAAAGCCGTACCCAGGATAGTTGATGCCAATGCATATTTCCAGATTCTCATTTTGCAGTTCCTCCTAATGTATGTTTGCTTTACACTCTTCACTATAAAGCGGAATTATTGAGGACATATAAAGCAATTGTTAAGAGATTGTAAAGAGGTGATTTTTATCAAAAAATATTATTAAATATTTCATAACACTCGCTGAATTCTTGCAAGAAGTCAGAAAAATAGCCCAAAGCTGAACGCTTTAGGCCTAACCGGAAATTTTCTCCGGTACTAAACTCACAACTACATCGCTGTACTCTTCCTGCCAAATAAAAAAACGGAAACCAGTCATAAGCTGGCGTCCGTTTCTCTTATTGTGCTTCCTCTTCTTCCACTTCTGTGGCATTAAAAGGCGGCAGTATTTCACTCGTTGAATCATTCGTCTTCGAGTTGGTTATTTCAAAATATTTATCAGCTGCAGCCCGTGCGATTTCATTATTCGCTTTTGGCACTCCACGTGCACTGGTGGTGACATAAGGGATAACAACAGCATAAGCAATTTCAGGATTTTCAAACGGGGCAAATCCGACATGTGCAATATTAATGGCATACTTTCCATGGAACGGATGCCCTTTATCATAATAGGTCACCTCTGCCGTTCCGGTTTTCCCAGCCGCTTCATACTTGGCATCACTGAAATAAGCTCTTGCTGATCCATATGCACCCGAGTAAACACGTCTCATCCCTTCTTTGACTTGGTTAATTTCTTCTTGGGTATTGTTGATCCGGTTTAGCACTTGCGGTTCTACAGTCGTTGCGATCGGCCCCAAGGTCATTCCATCTTCAGAAGCTTGGCGGATTTCCTTTACAAGATGCGGTTTTACCCGGTATCCGTCATTGGCTATAGTGGCAATGTATTGTGCTAATTGCAGCGGTGTATAGGTGTCGTACTGCCCTATCGCTAAATCCAGCAAAGAGCCGCCGTTTGAAGACCCGCCGGTATAGCCGGTTGCTTCATTGGGCAAATCAATGCCTGTTTTTACGCCTAAACCAAATTGGGCATATGAATTTCGCATCGCTGTAAAGCTTTCTTCCGGAATTTTAATGCCTCTATTGTATTCGTAAGTGGCTCCAGCAATGCGCAGCGCAATTTTAAACATATACACGTTTGATGAACGCTCGATCGCCTGCAGATCGCTCATTGGAATGCGATTGAATAAAGTCGTATTGAAAACCGAATTTTTTTGTGCTGTGCCCGCAATTTTTAACGGTTCATCAATCATCACTTCGTTCAGCTCAACGGCATCATGTTCATAACCGGCCAGTAAAGTGGCCCCTTTAATAGTAGAGCCCATTTCATGGCTGGCTGTAAATGCGCCGAATGCATTATCGTTTACCACCGTTTTGCCGTTTCGGTCAGTCCCCAATCTTTTGCCCACCAGTGAAATAATATCCCCGTTTTTTGGATCCATCATGACTAGATAAGCATCTTTCACTAATTGGGAATTCGGGCCTTTTTTCAATTCAAGCAATTTATCAGCAACAATTTTTTCCATAGCACTTTGAATTTCACTGTCAATCGTCAAAATTAAATCTTTTCCCGGTTTCCCTTCATCGACAGGAACCGTGTCAATGACCCGGCCGCGGCCATCGGTGATGTTTTTGACCATCGATTTTTGTCCCTGCAGGACTTCTTCGTATTCCTGCTCCAGGAAACTGGTGCCGACCCGGTCATTGCGTGAATAATCCCTTGCCAGATAATAATCCAACTTGTTTGCGGGAATCCCTTGTTCCGGTGTAGTCGTGCTTCCGAGAATCGTCAAGTCACTGGATTTGACGCGCTTCCAGTCTGTTACGGTATTGACGCCTTTTAGTTTCGGGTCCGTCAGGCGTTCCGAAACACGGGCAAATTCTTCATCGGTGACGTTCTCATTTTTGATGATCTGAGGTGACAAAGCATAACCCGAAGTCATTTCCCGGTAGATCGCCAAAATTTCAAGTTCTTCCGGAGTTAAACTGTTCAACTCTTCATCCGTGATTTTTTCCCGGATCAAGGCGTCGAGTTTTCGCTGCTTTTCTTTTTCATCGATGTCTTCATTTTCTATCGCTTGTCTTTCTTCATCTGTCACTTTTGCAGTTGCTTCTTCATTATGCAGCATTATATAGAAATCCTGCTTGTCCCGCAATGTCACTTTATCCAATTCTTTTTCAATCAATTTTGCTAGTTCAGAAGCAACTTCCAGCATCTCTTCCCGCTTGGTTGTCTGCATCTTAGTATATGTAATGGCATTGACTGGATTATTATCAACTTGAACACGGCCTTCACTGTCAAAAATGCGGCCTCTTGGCACACTCGTGTTTACCGGAACTTCTTCTGTTCTGGCTAATGCACGAGTGAAATCCTCGCCTTTTACAATTTGCAGATAGCCGAGACGCAGGATCAATACCGAGAATAATAGGAAGATGGAGAAAAAGAGGATATTCATCCGAAAGACGGTATGTGACTTTAATTTTGCTTTTGCCAGAGAAACACGTCTTTTCTGGGGGGTATTCATTGTTTGCGCACTCCTTCCACCAAATAACCATTTGTAAGTATATCATCGAACATAAAAAAACACACACTTTTTCAGACGAAAAAGTGTGTGTAAGGTTTCATATGTTTTTAATTATTTTGCTGCTTCGAAGCGTTTAGAAACTTCTTCCCAGTTGACTACGTTCCAGAATGCCGCAAGATAGTCAGGGCGTTTGTTTTGATATTTCAAGTAGTAAGCATGCTCCCATACGTCTACTCCTAGAATTGGCGTTTGCCCTTCCATAAGAGGAGAATCCTGGTTAGCAGTGGAAGTCACTTCCAGCTCACCGTTGTTGACAACCAGCCAAGCCCAGCCAGAACCGAAACGTGTTTTGCCAGCGTTTTCGAATTTGGTCTTGAACTCATCAAAGCTGCCGAATTTGCTGTTGATTGCTTCAGCAAGTGCGCCAGATGGAGCACCCGTGCCATTTGGCGTTAGCAATTGCCAGAACAATGAGTGGTTAGCGTGTCCGCCGCCGTTGTTGCGTACTGCTGTGCGGATGTCTTCAGGGACAGCTTGTAAATCAGAAATCAGCTCTTCAACTGATTTTGAAGCAAGGTCTTGGTGGCCTTCTAATGCCGCGTTTACGTTCGTTACATACGTGTTGTGATGTTTCGTGTGGTGAATGTTCATCGTTTCTTTGTCGATGTGTGGTTCAAGTGCGTCATACGCGTAAGGTAATTCTGGTAATTCATATGCCATGGTCAAATTCCTCCTTGAGTCTATTGTTCTACTGTCTTAGCGTAACAAAGTTTTCAAAACCTTACAATTAATATGCACGGTTTGACGACTTAATCAGACTTTCGTCTGATTTAAACCAGGAAAAAGAATAAAGCGACCATAATAATCTGGATAATCCCTTTTGTAAAAACAGAAGTGATAAACCCAACTACCGATCCAATCCCTGATCTGATTGATTGCTTGATGGTCGAACGATTGAAAATCAGTTCCGCGACAATTGCTCCTAAAAATGGTCCAACCAAAATGCCTACAATCGGAATAACAAACGGTCCTATGATCAAACCGATCGTGCTGCCCCACAATCCCGCTTTTGATCCGCCAAACTTTTTCACTCCAAAAGCATTCGCCAATGCGTCTGCTCCAAACAACAGAATAACAAACAGTGATTGAATTACCCAAAACCACCACGGCAAGTCACTGAAATCAAAAAATAAACCATACATCAGAAATCCGCCAAATATGAACAGCACCGCCGGTATGATCGGATACACAAGCCCGATAAAGCCGATGACAAAAAACAGGATAATGACAATCCAGCCGATTACTTCCATCTTTCAGCCTCCTAAATAAAAACTCCCTTTCATCGTGCCTTACATTTTAAAAAATGTAAAGCATGATGAAAGGGAGAGATTTTTATCCCGATAGAAAACGGTCAACCGGAGATGAATTTTTATCTGGTACTATGGAAAGACTTCTTTATGAACGATTGCCCAGGATCGCTTCAGCAATATTCACTGAATGGTCCCCGATGCGTTCCAAGTTACTGATCATATCAACATAGACGATTCCTGCTTGCGCTGAACAAAGACCTTCATTCAAACGCATAATGTGCTTTTTACGGAATTTGCGCTCCATTTTGTCGATCAAGTCTTCTTGTGCCGCTACTTCTCTAGCTAATTCGTGGCTATTGTGGTCCAGAGCATTAAGTGCTTTTTCTACCGTAGCAATGGTCAATGTGAACATTTCAGTCAAATCATCCATTGCATCTCCAGTAATTTTCACTCGATTATTTTCCTGGTAATCAACCAATTCAATAATATTCTCGAAATGGTCACCGATCCGTTCAATGTCGCGGACAGTTTCCATGAGCATCGTATGGCGTGTGGAATCCATTGCTGACAAGGATTCTGCTGAAATCAACACTAAGTAATCCGTGATTTTCTGGTCCAGGTTATTAATAGCATCTTCTATTTGATATCCTGTTTCAGCATGCTTCTTGCTCTTTGTTTTCAAGTATTCATAAGTTTCCTGAAGTCCTTGGACAGAAAATGCACCCATCCGCAACACTTCTTCTTTTGCCTGTCCAAGCGCAATCGAAGGAGACTGTTCGATAAAATGAACATCCAAATGCTTCGGCTTGAATTCAATTGTTACATCCTGGCCTGGGATTGCTTTAGTAACCACGTAAGCCCAAAGCCCGATTAATGGGAATTGGATGATCGTGTTGACTACGTTAAATGTACCGTGAGCAAATGCTATCTGCATTTTCGGTTCCAAATTCAACAATTCTGCAATCCATGACACATATGCTGTAAATGGCGTCAAGAGAATCAAGAAAATAATAGATCCAATCACGTTAAATAGAACGTGGACAGCTGCAGCACGGCGTGCAGCAATTGATGCTCCTAGTGACGCAAGTACTGCAGTGATCGTTGTACCAATGTTATCACCGAATAATACTGGCAATGAAGCTCCTAAAGATAATATATTCTCATCATATAAACCTTGCAGAATCGCAACTGTCGCGCTGGAACTTTGGACGATTAATGTAAATACCGTTCCTACAACTACTCCGAGAATTGGCAATTCACTTAAACTGATCGTTAAGTCGATAAAGGCTGCTGACTCCCGAAGCGGCTTCATGCCGTCACTCATAAGTTCTAGGCCGAAGAAAAGTCCACCAAACCCGAAGATAACTTGTCCCATATTCTGGATATGATTTTTCTTGAAGAAGAAAATCAAAAGTGCACCTAATGCCATTATTGGCAGTGCATAAGCACCGACATCTAATCCGATGATAAACGCTGTAATGGTGGTACCAATATTGGCTCCCATAATAACGCCGATTGCTTGCCGAAGCGTCATAAATCCTGCACTTACTAGACCGACAACAATGACGGTCGTCCCTGAACTTGATTGGATCAAGACAGTTACGACGATACCGACGAGTACCCCCATGAACGGATTGGTCGTAAAGCGGTCCAAAATGCCGCGCAATTTATCTCCTGCAGCTTTTTGCAATGCATCTCCCATATACTTGATTGAAAATAGGAAGATCCCCAACCCGCCAAAGAAAGTAAAGAGCATTTCTTGCCAGTTCGTTTCCACGATGTTCATTCAACTCCTAAATTTACAATTTCACACCTAACCTATTATGAAGACTTTGATAAGCGATTGTAAATACCTTTAATAAAAATTTACATTCCCGTAACAAAGCGTTCTTTTTTAGCCGCTTTTGCATGGTACGATACTTATATAGCTTGAAAGGAAGATTGCTGTGAACATATTTCAATTATTCAAAGCAAGTTTGATGGAACCTAAAAAACAGGCAGCCGTCCGTATTATGACCATCGGAAAAATCCTGCGCTATGTTTTTGCGCTGATTTTGTTGATGACTTTTGTTTCTTTTATCGAACTGGCAACTGGCCTTGGCGACACAGCCAGTGATATGGAAGGACTTTTGGATTTTGTCCAAGAAATTCAGTTCCTGTTGTATCCTTTTGCCTTTATATTTTTGTTTGTATCAACCACGCTTTACCATTTTGTGAAAATCAGCCTTTTCGCATTGATCGGTGTGGCATTGATCCGCCTGAAAAAACGCAAAGGCGAGTACCGCCATCTTTGGCGTACAGCTGCATTAGCGGTCACGGGTCCGACACTTTTGTCGTTTGCCCTCAGCTTTTTCGGTGTTTCGATTTGGATTACATTGGCACTGAGTTTGGTAACAATCCTGTATTTGCATTTGGCGACCAATTATTATCCGAAGCAGCCGCCTGCCAAAAATAAGCCGGCATGACCGTTATTCTTGTCTTTTCCAATAGGAGACTGCTAAAATGGCTATAGGTAAGGGAATATACTAATATTTGAACTAGTTATAGAAATGGGAACTGGCTGCGAAGCAGCAACCATCCCAAAAAGGAGAGAATTTTAATGAGTGAAAGTATTCACCGTACGAAAACACGCCCCGTTAAAGTCGGAGACCTGACAGTTGGCGGAAGCAATGAATTATTCATTCAAAGTATGGCGACAACAAAAACCCATGATGTGGAAGCGACAGTGGCTGAAATCCTGCGCCTTGAAGAAGCGGGCTGCCAAATCGTCCGTGTAGCTTGCCCGGATGAGCGAGCTGCTTATTCAATCGGTGAGATCAAAAAACGCATCAATATCCCGCTTGTTGTTGATATCCATTTTGATTATAAATTGGCATTGATCGCCATTGAGCAAGGAGCGGACAAAATCCGCATCAACCCAGGCAATATCGGACGCCGCGAAAAAGTGGAAGCGGTCGTCAATGCTGCGAAAGCGAAAGGCATTCCGATCCGCATCGGCGTTAACGCCGGTTCTCTTGAACGCAAAATCCTTGAAAAATACGGATACCCAACTGCAGACGGCATGGTTGAAAGTGCCCTTCATCACATCAAAATCCTTGAAGACTTAGACTTCCACGACATCATCGTTTCAATGAAAGCATCGGATGTCAGCCTGGCAATCGAAGCATACGAAAAAGCTTCCAAAGCTTTCGATTACCCTCTGCATTTAGGAATCACTGAATCGGGTACTCTGTTTACTGGTACGGTGAAAAGTTCTGCCGGCCTAGGTGCCCTTCTTGCAAAAGGACTTGGCAACACATTGCGCATCTCGTTAAGCGCGGACCCTGTTGAAGAAATAAAAGTCGCACGCGAATTATTGAAAGTGTTCGGTTTGTCCTCAAACGCAGCTACCTTGATTTCCTGCCCGACTTGCGGGCGCATCGAAATCGATTTAATCAGTATCGCCAACGAAGTGGAAGAATACATCTCCCATATTAAAGCGCCAATCAAAGTAGCGGTGCTCGGCTGTGCGGTAAACGGACCGGGCGAAGCACGTGAAGCGGATATCGGCATTGCAGGTGCCCGCGGTGAAGGTTTGCTGTTCATGCACGGAAAAACAGTACGTAAAGTGCCTGAAGAAACAATGGTAGATGAACTGAAAGTGGAAATTGATAAACTTGCACAAGAATACTTTGACAAACAAGCTGCTGAAAAAGCAGAACAAGAAGCTCTTGAACAACAAGCATAAGGTTGTGAAGCTATGAGATACCGCTTTGGCATCGATATCGATGGAACCGTCACGTCCCCGACGTCGCTGATCCCTCATATCAATGAAGCATTCAACAGTACATTAACGCTCGACGATATAAAAGAATACGATTTGACTGCAGCGCTTCCCCATTTGCCGCAAGGTGAGTTTTACAATTGGTTCCGTGACTCGGAAGCGAAGATCTACGCCGCTTCCCCAGTTTCGGAAAACGCTAAAAACATACTGGACAAATGGAAAGACCAGTACGAACTGTATTTTATATCGGCACGCGGTGAAAACGTCCGGGACATCACATTCGATTGGTTTGCGGAACACGCTATTGCTTATGACCATATCGAATTGATCGGCACACATAAAAAAATCGAAACGGCAAAAAGACATAATGTGCATCTGTTTTTTGAAGACAAGCACGACAACGCCGTTGAAATTTCAGAAGAACTTGATATACCGGTATTGTTATTTGATACACCTTATAACCGCCAGCCCATTCCAAAAAACGTGATCCGCGTTTACAATTGGCTCGAAGCGGAACATTGGGTGAAAAATGAATTTGCACTTCAAAACAGCTTGAATATGAAATAATAACGAAAAAAGCCAACAGCAAAGATTGCTGTTGGCTTTTTTTGCGGCTAACCTCTCTCTTTTTCTGATACGGTTTCATTGAAATGCCGATGTATTTGCGCTTAAATGATTTTATTTGCGTTCAGTCAAGTTTATTTGCGTTCAAATAGTTTTATTTGCGTTCAATCCAGGTTTATTTGTGTTCATCATTTTTCGGCAAAAATAAAAACGCAAGCAGAAGAATATCTGCCTGCGTTTCCGCTTTTCTTTGTCCAGCTGCAACGGCCAGCTCCTCGGGTCATAAGCCGCTCCGGCTGTGTGGCTGTAATGACGCCATTTCACCGCTTCGTCTTATACCAGTCGGAGCTGAACGGCCGTTTCCGCTTTTCTGTCCAGTTACGATGCCTAGTCCCTCGAGGTCGCTTCGGCCTTACAGCAAATGGCTAAAACCCGCCATTTACTGCAACCCCTCCAGCGCTTGTCGGGACTACATAGGCACCTTCACTTTCCTTTGTCCGGCTGCAACGACCAGCTCCTCGGGTTATAAGCCGCCTCGGCTGTGTGGCTGTAATGACGCCACTTCGCCGATTCGTCTTATACCAGTTGGAGCTGAACGGCCGTTTCCGCTTTTCTACTTACACGCCGGGCATTTCCCGTAGATTTCAAATTTATGATTAGCGATTTCGTATGCAGGCAGTGCTGCACCCAACATATCCATCGGGCATACCGGAATTTCTTTGATTTTGCCGCAGTCCATGCAAATGAAATGGTGGTGGTGATGGTCACTTTCGCATTGCATGCGGAAATGGCGTTCACCGGACAACTCGGTTTCTTCCAGAATGCCAAGTGAAACAAAAGTTGCCAGATTGCGGTACACCGTATCAAAACTCATGCTTGGATAATCTTTTTGCATTACGTCCAACAGGTCGCGGGCCGTCAAATAGCGTTCATCATTTGAAAAAAGCTCCAAAATCTGCGTCCGTTTGGATGTTTCCTTATAGCCGTTTTCCTTTAATATCTCCCATGCTTTTGAGATGTTCATGCAACTGCCCCCTTTTTCATTGAAACAGAGATCTTTTTATAGCCAATGACGATTAACAGCAATAAAATCGATGTCACAACAATGGTGCCTCCAGGTGCCAAATTAAAATAGAAAGCCGTTACAAGTCCGGTAATCACCGAGATTTCGCCGAAAAGAATCGATAGCCAAATCGTCTGCTTGAAGCTTTTTGAAACGCGCATCGCTGCAGCTACCGGAATGGTCATCAGCGATGAGACCAATAAAATCCCTACAATCCGCATCGATCCGGAGATGACCAGTGCCGTCACGATCATAAAGAGAAAATGAATCCATTTAGCCGGCAAGCCGGAAGCTTTTGCGTACTCATCATCAAACGACAAGACAAACAGCTCTTTGAAAAACAACAAGATGAACAGCAGCACGACGACGGCGATGCCAGAAACGATCATCAAATCTTCTCTGCTGACTGCGGATACCGAACCAAAAAGGTAACCGAACAAATCATTCGAAAAGCCTTGTGCCAATGAAATAAAAATAGCGCCGAAGCCGATCCCGGCGGAAAGAATAATTGGAATCGCAAGTTCTTCGTAATGTTTGTACAAACTTCTCAGCCGCTCAATTAAAATAGAACCGCCGACCGACGCTGCAATTCCGAGAAACAGCGGATTCAATAAAGCAAACGCAGCGACACTTTGGCTTAAGTACAAACTTCCTGCGATACCGGCTAATGTTACATGGCTTAACGCATCGGCAATCAGGGATAAACGGCGCACCACGATGAAAACGCCGAGGAGCGGTGCAATCACCCCGATAATAACTCCGGATGCAAAAGCGTTTTGCAGAAACTCATACGTAAAAATAGCATTAATCATTGGTATGGACTCCTCCAATATGGTGAATTTTCCGGACGGAATGGCCATACCAGGCTTCGCGCTGTGCATCACTCATCGTATGGAGCTGTTCTTTAAATCCATGGAAATGGATGGTCTGGTTCAAACACGCCACATGTGTAATTTTATCCGTCACTGTATCGACATCATGCGTCACTAGAACAAGTGTAATGCCTTTGTCACGGTTCAGCGACGCCAGCATATTGTAAAATGACTGGACGTTCTGGTGGTCAATGCCGACAGTCGGCTCATCCAGAATCAGCACTTTCGGTTTGGCCACTAAAGCGCGGGCGATAAAAATCCGCTGCTGCTGCCCGCCGGACAACTCGCTGACGCTCCGGCCAGTGAAAGATTCCATGCCGACCGCTACCAAAGCATGATGTACTTCTTCTTTGTAATTTTTCGGCAGCCGATGAAACAATCCGGTCTTTTTCGCAAGGCCGCCTGCCACGATTTCTTCAACGGTCGCTGGAAATCCCGAATTGAAGGAATTCGATTTTTGCGAGACATACCCGATCCATTCCCGGTTTTTAAAGTTTTTCGAGTCCTCACCGAACAGCTCAATGGTGCCTTTTGTCGGCTTGATCAAACCGAGCATAATTTTCAACAACGTTGATTTTCCGGAGCCATTCGGTCCAAGAATCGCCAAAAAATCCCCTTTTTCCACTTTAAGTGAAATATTCTCCAGAGCTTTCGTTTGTTCATATTCAAAACTGATATCTTTAATGTTGATTAATGGCGCGTCCATAAAGCCGCCTCTTTTCTAATTAATAATGATTACGATTTACAACCATTAGAAAAGTATAGATGACTTCGGACTCGTTGTAAATAGAAAAAACTCGAATGCTCTCAATCTCAATAACGTGTGCAGCAATATCTCTCAAACTTCCCATAAAATCAGGTGCAGGATTAAACGGCAAATAAAACTCCCCAGAAACGAGAAGACTGCAGGCATCCCGCGGGCGCCTGCAGCCTAAACTCCCTCGTTATTAAAGCGGAGCTTTCAATTCTTCTATTACGCCTGGAGTGAATATCCCTCTTTTGAACATTTCGATTTCAAAAGCGTAAGGCGGTTTTTTGTTTTTTGCATCGGCGCCGACATAAGGCGTTTCCAGGATTTTAGGCACATGCATTAAATCGGGATGGTGGACAATCCCATTCAACGCTTCAAAGCCAATTTCCCCAAACCCGATATTTTCATGGCGGTCTTTTCCAGCCCCGCGGATGTTCTTGCTGTCGTTGATGTGCAGCACTTGCAGGCGCTCGATGCCAACAAGGCGGTCAAACTCTTCCAGCACTCCGTCAAAATCTTCTTTGATATTGTAGCCTGCATCATGCGTATGGCAAGTATCGAAACAAACAGACAGCCGCTCATTATGGGTGACGCCGTTGATGATGGCAGCGATCTCCTCAAAGCTCCTGCCGCATTCAGTGCCTTTTCCAGCCATTGTTTCCAATGCAATATTAACCGGGAAATCCTGCGTCAGCACTTCGTTCAAGCCTTCGATGATTTTTGCAATGCCAGCTTCAGTTCCCGCTCCCACATGTGCACCAGGATGCAAAACAATCTGTTTGGCCCCCAATGCTGCTGTGCGTTCAATTTCTTTTTGCAGAAATTCCACTCCAAGCCCGAAAGTTTCAGGTTTTAAGGAATTGCCGATATTGATAATATAAGGGGCATGGACAATGATATTCGACAGATTATTCGCAGCCATATGCGCTTGCCCCGCTTCAATATTCAGCTCTTCGATTGGTTTGCGGCGCGTGTTCTGCGGCGCACCGGTATAAATCATGAAAGTGCTGGCACCGTAGGAACTGGCTTCCTCACTGGCTGCCAGCAGCATTTTCTTGCCGCTCATTGATACATGTGATCCTAATAACATGAAAAAAACTCCTTACTTTTTGCGGTTTTTGCGGCGTTCCACTTTTTTGATTTCGTCCATTTTCCACTTCATTTTCTTTTTATATCCCGGTTTAACTGCTTTCGGCTTATGGACCATTGTCTTGGCCTTAGCATCGGCTTCGTTCTGTGTTCTAACTCGGGTTTTACGGCTGTGGCGCTCTTTCAAATCGACAAACTCACCTTTGACGATGTCTTTTTGCTGGAACGGAATGCCCATTTTTTCAACGCGGACGACTGCATCTTCTTCTTCCGGGTTGAAAATCGTAATGGCCAAGCCTTTCATTCCTGCACGTGCCGTACGGCCAACACGGTGGACAAAGAATTCCAGGTCTTCCGGAAACTCGTAGTTGATGACGTGGCTGACACCTTGGATATCAATTCCGCGAGCCGCTAAATCCGTTGCAACGATATATTGGTATTCCAAATCGCGGATTTGTTTCATCATTTTCACACGTTCCCGCGGCGCAAGGTCACCGTGCACGCGTCCGACGCGAATGCCGGCTTTCCCCAGTTCTCCTGCTACATAATCGGCGTTGGTCTTCGTATTGACAAAGATAATGGCCAAATACGGATTGATGATGCCCATAATTTCTTTCAGGCGTTCCACTTTGCGTTTGCTTCGTGCCGGCACCAGATAGAAATCCAAGCCTTCTGCAGTCGGGCGTTTATCACCAATTTTAATGTGGATTGGAGATTCCATGTATTTTTTCAGGAATGGCTTCAATTTCTCAGGAATCGTGGCGGAGAAAACGTACATCTCAAGCTTGTCCTGCATTTTGCCTGCTACTTGGTCGATTTCTTCAATAAATCCGAGGTCGAAAGCTAAATCTGCTTCATCTACAACGAGGATTTTGCCAGTGTGGACCAAAAGCGCGTTTTCTTTTACTAAATCTCTCAAACGCCCTGGCGTACCGATGACGATATGCGGCTGTGTCTTCAGTTTATTGATCGAACGCTGTTTGTCCGTACCGCCGATAAAGCTTTTCACTTCGATGTCTGATCCTTCGACAAGCTTTACCATTTCCGCGTAGATTTGAGCTCCCAGTTCACGTGTCGGCGCGCAGATCACAGCCTGTACTTCCTGTTTGCTCGTATCGATGCGCTCGGCGATCGGGATGATAAAACTATGTGTCTTCCCTGTACCTGTATGGGATTGTCCGATTGCAGAGCTGCCTTTCAATATATGAGGCATGATTTCTCTTTGAATCGGTGTCGGTTCTGTAAATCCTAGTTTTTCTACCGCTTCTAGTATAAACGGCTTTAAGTTAAAATCACTAAATTTTGTCATGGGATTGAATCCCCTCCTTATGCTCTTGACATTATAGCATGAAATTGGCTTTTCCGTATTGCAACTTTTGTAAAGCTGGGCCGTCTCCGTTATAATGAAAGTATGTTTTTGAAAGGAGTGCGGTTATGAAAGTAATGAAAATATCTCCAAGAGGGTACTGCTATGGAGTGGTTGACGCAATGGTTATTGCAAAAAATGCGGCAATGGACGAAACCTTGCCCCGCCCTATCTATATACTGGGCATGATTGTGCACAATAAGCACGTAACGGATGCATTCGAAGCGGATGGCATCATTACATTGGATGGCAAAAACCGGCTTGAAATTCTGGAGAAAGTCGAATCAGGAACCGTCATTTTTACAGCGCATGGTGTCTCTCCTCAAGTGCGTGAACTGGCAAAACGGAAAGGCCTTGTATCCATTGATGCAACTTGCCCGGATGTTACGGTTACCCATGACTTGATCCGTGAAAAGACCGCAGAAGGCTACCAAATTGTCTATATCGGCAAAAGCGGCCACCCGGAACCGGAAGGCGCAATTGGTGTCGCTCCTGATATGGTCCATTTAGTGGAAACGGTTGAAGACGTCAATAAGCTGGAGCTGGATTCCGAAAAAATCATTGTTACCAACCAAACAACGATGAGCCAATGGGACGTTGTTGAGATGATGAAGCGGCTGAAAGAAAAATTCCCGCATTCAGAAGTCCATAAAGAAATTTGCCTTGCTACGCAAGTGCGGCAAGAAGCGGTCGCTACTCAAGCAACAGAGGCTGACTTGCTGATCGTCATCGGGGACCCGATGAGCAATAACTCGAACCGCCTCGCTCAAGTTTCCCAGGATATCGCGGGCACTCCTGCCTACCGGATTTCCGACTTGTCCGAGTTGAAACTGGAATGGCTGGAAGGCATAGAAACTGTGGCAATCACCGCTGGCGCATCAACACCGACGCCGATCGTCAAAGAAGTGATGACATTCCTTGATAAATACGATCCGGAAGACCCAACGACGCATGATTTGGCTCGCAGTGTACCACTCAATAAAATACTGCCAAAAATTAAGCACCCTAAACCTTCTGATCGTATTGAACCGTATCCGGTCAATGAATAAATAGACTCTAGTATATTACCGGATTGGGCATATACTTAAATACAAAACCATACACCATTTGTCCCTGCCTCCGACGACAAGTAAACCGTGAGCTTTCTAAAAAAGTCTCGCGGTTTTTTTGTACATTACATCTTTAATATGGAGTGGATAAGATGAAAAAAATTGCGGTTATCGGTTCCGGAGGCTCCGGCAAATCGACTTTTTCAAGAAAACTGGCTGAAAAACTATCCATTGAAGTATTCCATCTCGATGCGGTGTTATGGAAACCCGATTGGGAAGCTGTTACAAAAGAACAGCAAAAGATGATCCAGCATCAATTGATCGCCAAACCTCAATGGATTATCGACGGAAACTATAATGGAACTCTCGATATTCGCCTTCGGGCGGCTGACTGTATCATTTTCATGGATCTCCCCCGTTCGATTTGCCTGTACCGTGTTCTTTTGCGCATGGTGCTGTACCGCAACAAGCAACGGCCGGATGTGGCTACAGGCTGTGAAGAGCGTTTTAATTTCAGTTTTTTAAAGTGGGTGTGGATGTATCCGATTAACAAACGGCCGGGTGTTATGAAAAAACTTAAACAGTATCATGGGAAAAAAGAAATTATTATCTTAAAATCCCCTAAAGAAGCTCAGCAATTCTTAGACAATATAAAAAGCGAGAGCACCGTTACAATTCCGTAGCCGGTGCACTCGCTTTTTTATTTATTTCATTTAAAACGGAAAGGCTCTGTATGCACTTCCGAAGGCAAGAATTCACATTGCCAATTCTGCTGGTTCGACATATGGTTGACGACGCCTTTGATCATGACTTTTTCAACATGATGGCCCGGGTCGACGACCGCCAGATCCATCGCTTCCGCGTCTTGTGCTACATGGAAATACAAATCGCCTGTGACATAGACATCTGCACCAGAACGTTTGGCTGCCTGAATGTATTTATTGCCATCGCCTCCAAGGACTGCCACTTTCCGGACTTTTTTGGAAAGATCCCCAACAACGCGTGCAGCCGGGACATCGAGCCGTTCTTTGACCCATTCCGTGAACTCGCCCAAAGCCATCTCGGAAGGCAAGTTTCCGACACGCCCGAGGCCCATCGCTTCTTCTTTGTTCTCCAGTGTAAACACATCATAAGCCACTTCTTCGTATGGATGAGCGGCAATCATCGCTTTGATGGCACGGTCTTTCTCGTACTTCCGGATGACCACTTCAATTTTTGATTCTGCTGTGACTTCCATCTTGCCTGCTTCGCCGATATACGGTTCGGCGGCATCGGTCGGGCGAAATCTGCCGGTGCCGGACAATGTATAGCTGCAGAATTCATAATCCCCGATGGCTCCCGCACCTGCTTTTCCAAGCGCCTCGCGCACTTGTTCTTCATGGCTTTCCGGCACAAATACCGCGATTTTAACCAGTTCCGCTTCGTATGTAGGGACCAGCACTTTGGTTTCTGCGAGGCCAAGTGCCTCTGCCAACAAATCATTGACACCGCCTTTAGCGACATCCAGATTGGTATGGGCAGCATATACCGCAATATCATGCTTGATCAGTTTTTCGATCATTCGCCCCTGCGGAAAATCCGTCTGCAGGTTTTTCATCGGACGGTAAATCGGAGGGTGATGGGCAATAATCAAACCAGCGCCTTTTTCAATTGCCTCATCCACCACTTGTTCATTAACGTCCAGCGTGACCAGCACCCGTTCTACTTTTTTGTTCAGCGTTCCGACATGCAAGCCGATGGGGTCGCCTTCCATCGCCAGGAACTTCGGTGACCATTTTTCAAACTCTTCGATGATTTGCTGCCCATTAGGAATTTTCACGATTCAGCACCTCTTCAACCAGTTTTATTTTTTCCACCAATTCGTTTTTCTTTTCGACAATTTCCAACGTCTGTTCCGTCGATTCGATTGAAGCAATGATATTTGTCCACTGCGCACTTTCTCTTTGCCATTTTTCCTGGAAAGCTTCGTGCCTTTCTTTCATAAGCATTGGCCCCATCAGCAGTTCAGCTGGCGTAAATGTTACGGGATAGCGGCTTGGTTCAAGCACGATAATTTCATAAATTTTATTATTTTCCTTGATGATTTCTTCTTCAATAACCGTCCACTGGTTGGCTGCCGCCCATTCACGTATTGCCATCGCATGGACATTTGGCTGAAGAATCAAACGCTGGATTCCTGCTAACCGGTCTTTCCCTTGGTCCAAAATAGAAACAATCAAAGGGCCGCCCATGCCGGCAATGGTCACAGCGGTTATTCCGTCTTCCGGGCGGATCGCTTCTAATCCGCTTGCCAGCCGGACGGCAATTCTATCCTCCAGCTGTTCCTGGATGACTTGCTTTTTCGCTGATTCAAAGGGGCCTTTTACGACTTCCCCGGCAACAGCCCGCAAAGCTAATCCTTGTGAAACCAAATAGCAAGGCAAATACGCATGGTCACTGCCAATATCAGCAACCACCGAACCTTGCGGCACATGGCTTGCTACCCGTGTCAGCCGAGTTGATAATTGTTGAGCATTCATTGAAATCCTCCTAACTTAGAAAAGCGGAAATGGCCATTAAGGTCCCTTAGAGCTAACTTAAGCCCTGAGAACTTGGCTATTGCAGCTGGAAATGAAAAGCGCAGAAGCCTTGTTCAGACAAGTTGCCTTCGTAGACCAACCCTAGAGCGACTCGAGGGTTGAGGCGCCTGTGCTGGATATCTAAAGAAAAACCCTTAGCTCTTGGTGAACTAAGGGTTTTAAATACTATTCGAGCGAAAGTATCCACTCCGCCATTGCTGGGATGTTCTCGCCTTCAACAAGACCACCTGGCATTGCGCCTTTACCATTTGCAATAATATCTTCAAGTCCTGCTTGGTCCAATTGAGTATCTACTAATGATGGCCCTACTCCGCCTTCATAGCTTGAACCGTGGCATGAAACACAGCTTTGCTGTGCTTGCGCTTCAGGATCGAACTCAGCTGATTCAGTGCTGCCACCGTCTTCGCCTTGTGCTTCTCCGCCTGCGCCTTCTTCTTCTGCATGCTCTTCAGCAATTTCAGCTTCGTTATTGACGCCTTCTAATGATAAGAAGAAAATCAGACCAATACCGAACGCCATGATTAAGATATAAGGTACAATTGCATTTTTTTGCATCCGTTACCCCTCCCTCTTTAAGTTCTGCTTTATGATATTGTTCGTATCATTCATTATTGTACTGTATTATTAGCAAAACGAAAAGCCATATCGGGCAACTTTTAATCGTTTGTGACAAATTCAGCAACTTAACTAACAGCCGATTTGACGAGCGATGACCATTCGCTGTATTTCTGACGTGCCTTCGCCGATTTCAAGCAGTTTTGCATCCCGCATATAGCGTTCCACTTCGTATTCTTTCATATAGCCGTATCCGCCATGGATCTGAATGGCTTCATCCGCCACTTCCATTGAAATCTCAGAAGCGTACAGTTTTGCCATTGAGGCTTCTTTAGTAAACGGCCGGCCCTGGTCTTTCAGCCATGCCGCTTTGTATACCATATTGCGGGCCAATTCGATCTTCATTGCCATATCCGCCAATTTGAACTGCGTCACCTGGAATTCAGATAACGGCTTGCCGAACTGCTTGCGTTCTTTAGAATAATTCAATGCTTTATTATATGCCGCCTGAGCGATTCCTACTGCCATTGCAGCGATGCCAATGCGCCCGCCATCCAATGTCACCAAGAATTGCTTGAAGCCTTCTCCGCGCTTCCCTAGAAGGTTTTCTTTTGGCACGCGGACATTCTCCAGCACCAATTCAGTGGTATTGGATGCATGAAGGCCCATTTTCTCATAATTATCAATAATGGTAAATCCTTCAGCATCTGTCGGAACGATAATGGCGCTGATTTCTTTTTTGCCATTTTCGATTCCAGTGATAGCCGTGATGGCCAAATGCTTCGCATAGCTGGCATTCGTAATATATACTTTCGAGCCATTGATGACCCAGTCATCGCCGTCTTCAATTGCACGGGTTTCCGTGCCGCCGGCATCCGATCCTGCATTCGGTTCCGTCAATCCAAATGCTCCGAACGATTCACCGGTACAAATCGGCTTTAAATATTTTTCTTTCTGTTCTTCTGTCCCAAATAAATTCAGCGGTGCTCCGCCAAGCGATATATGCGCTGAATACGTGATGCCTGTCGAAGCGCAAGCGCGGCTCAATTCTTCAGTGACGATGGCGAAACTGGTAGTATCCGCTCCTGCACCGCCATATTTTTCATCAAACGGCAATCCCATCATCCCCATGTCGGAAAGCTGTTTGAAGATTTCTTTCGGAAATTCATTTGTCCGATCGCGGTGGATCGCTCCAGGAGCAACAACCTTATCGGCGAATTCCTTAATCGTCTTTTTGATCATTTGCTGTTCTTGCGTCAAGTCAAAATTCATCTCATTACATCCCCTTTGCATTGAATACGCTTTCAATATTCATTATATAGGAAAAATTTAGATAAACTCAACTGAAAACCCCAAAAACATAAAAAACCGTTCCCTTTGTCGAGCAAGGGAACGGCTTAAGCAGTTTATTTTATTCCAAAAAGTCTTTCAAACGTTTGCTGCGTGAAGGATGGCGAAGCTTGCGCAGCGCTTTAGCTTCAATTTGGCGAATCCGTTCACGGGTCACACCAAATACTTTCCCCACTTCTTCAAGCGTACGCGTCCGTCCGTCATCCAGTCCGAAACGCAGACGAAGCACGTTTTCTTCACGGTCTGTCAGAGTATCCAGCACATCTTCAAGCTGTTCTTTCAATAATTCGTAGGCAGCATGGTCAGATGGTGATTGCGCATCCGAGTCTTCGATAAAATCTCCAAGATGTGAATCGTCTTCTTCCCCGATCGGAGTTTCCAAAGATACCGGTTCTTGGGCTATTTTCAAAATTTCACGGACTTTTTCAGGCAATAAATCCATTTCTTCGCCGATTTCTTCCGGAGAAGGTTCACGTCCCAAATCCTGCAGCAATTGGCGCTGGACACGGATCAATTTGTTGATGGTTTCGACCATATGCACGGGAATACGGATTGTCCGTGCCTGATCGGCAATGGCACGTGTGATCGCCTGGCGAATCCACCAAGTTGCATACGTACTGAATTTAAACCCTTTAGAGTAATCGAATTTCTCAACAGCTTTGATCAAGCCCATATTGCCTTCTTGGATCAAGTCAAGGAACAGCATGCCGCGCCCGACATAACGTTTCGCAATACTGACCACCAGACGCAAGTTGGCTTCTGCCAGGCGTTTTTTCGCTTCTTCATCGCCTTTTTCAATCAGTTTCGCCAAGCGGACTTCTTCTTCCGCTTTCAGAAGGTCCACGCGGCCAATTTCCTTCAAGTACATGCGGACCGGATCGTTGATTTTAACGCCCGGCGGAACACTCAAGTCATTCAAGTCAAACTTCTCTTCGGTAGGCTTCATCAGGCGTTCCAAATGCTCTTCGTCATCTGATTTTCTTTCAAGTTCAATGCCATGGCCTTCCAGTTGATCAATAAATTCCTCTACTTGATCAGATTCCATTTCAAAAACCGCTAATTTATCGGCTATCTGCTCATAGTTAAGTTCACCGGTTTTTTTCCCTGCTTCTATCAATTGGCGCTTTGCTTCTTCAACCGTTACTTCTGGACCTTCTGAACTTAATGAAACATTGCTTGCTTCAACTTCGTTTTGGCGTTCTGATTTCTCAGCCATACGACTTCCTCCTTTTAAAACCGGAATTAACTTACAATGATTTCCGTAAAGCAATCACTTCTTGTGCAAGAAGTAAAGCACGTTTTATATCATGCTGTTTTTCCGCTTCTTTAGATTGCTGGATTTTCAAACTTATCTGCTGCTCAACCCGGTGCTTTTCAAGATGCTTAAGGCAGTCAGCAATTTCTTCATCGCCATGCTCCGGATCGCGTTCGGACAGCGTAGTCTCTAAGACCAATTTCCGGAGTTCGGCATCCTGGAGAGTCTCCAGGAATTTATGGAAGTCTGCTTTGTCCCATTCCTCATAGAAACCAAGCAGCTGAACATACAGAGCTTTAAACTCTTCGCTGATAAAAGGCATTCCGGATGGCACTTCAGCCAATTTTCTCATGACTCCTCGGTCAGCCAAGGCATGCGAGAACAGCAGCCGTTCAGCCCTATGCAGTGAAGTGACCCGTTTAGGCTCGCGTTTTACTGTTTTAGCCACTCTTTCCGGACGGCTGCGTTCAATTGATTTGTTCTCAAGCTTTCGGTACTGCTGGAGAATCGCTTCTTCTGACAAACCGGTTTCATTGGATAATTGCTTGATGTATAAATCGCGTTCAATCGGCGACGAACGGCCGGCTAGCAGCTGCAGCACTTCTTGAACGTATTGCAGAAGATCATTTTCATATTGGAAATTCTTATGCCGGCGTGCATGCATCATAGCAAACGCGATAAACGCATGCGGTTTACCGATAATTTGATCCCGAAAAGCGTCATTGCCATGTTCCCGGACATAATCATCAGGGTCCAGCTTTCCCGGAAGAACGGCAACTTCCACTTTGAAATTTTCTTCATTAAGCGCAATAGCGGCTCTTTTTGCCGCTTCCCAACCCGCATCATCGCCATCAAAACAAATGACGACTTCCTGGGCAAAACGCTTCATCGCTCTGATATGCTGGGAAGTCAATGATGTCCCCATCGTCGCCAGGGCATTGTCCACTCCTGCTTTGCCGGCTGCAATCACGTCCATAAAGCCTTCAAACAACACAATCTTCCGGTTTTTCCTGATGGCATTGCGGGCTTGATGGACATTGTACAGCACTTGGCTTTTTTGAAAAATCGGCGATTCTGGGCTGTTCATATATTTGGCTTCTTGTTTTGTATTTTCAAGAATTCTTCCAGAAAACGCGATGACTTTGCCGTTTTCGTTTGTGATTGGGAAGATGATCCTTCCACGGAAGCGGTCAAAATAGCCATTTCCCTGTTCACGCTGGATCACTAATCCACTCTCGGCCAATTCTTCCTCGCTATATCCTTTTCTTTGCAGAGCCGTAGCCATGTAATTCCATTCAGGAAGCGCCCAGCCGATTCGGAATTTCTCGATCATTTCCCGAGTAAATCCTCTGTTCTCCAAATAATCCAGAGCGGCTTGGCCTTCTTCCGTATTCAATAAAATATGATGGTACATATCAGCTGCAAATTCATGCATCTTAATCAATTGCTGATCGCTTTTTGAAAGTCCGGATGAAGCTTCCGATGAAGCGTTTGTATTTACTTCCACTTCTATGCCGGTCCGGCTTCCAAGCCTTGCTAAAGCATCCTGAAATGTAATATTTTCAATATCCATTAGAAATGTAATGACGTTTCCACCGGCGCCGCATCCGAAACAGTGAAAGATCTGCTTGTCGGAAGTGACGGAAAATGACGGTGTGCTTTCACCATGAAATGGGCAAAGGCCAAACCAATTGCGGCCTCTTTTGGTCAGTTGGACATACTCACCGACTATATCAACAATATCTGCCGTTGACCGGATTTGCTCAATCACTTCTTCAGGAACTCGATTCGACACTTTATCACCATCTTTTTCTGCTTAACATACTTAATTCGTGACATTCAGGCGAATTCCTTCATCTTTTCATAAAAAGATGGGGCCAAAAAAATAGACCTTATTTTAATTTATCCACAATTCTTCATTATAAAACGTTTGTGTCAAAAAATCCACAATTAAAAATAGAAAAACCGCCTTTTCAGGTGGTTTTTCAAACGCCGTCATTTTAATTTATTTAAAATAAGGTTGGCCGTTTCTTCGACTGCCCGGTTCGTCACATCGACGACTTCACAGCCGATTTTGTTGACCACTTTTTGAAAATGATCTATTTCTTCGTGTATTCGATTTATTTTAGCATAATTCGCGTCATCATTTAAGCCTAAAGCAATCAAACGCTCTTTTCGGATATAATTCAATTTTTCAGGCGAAATGACCAAACCGAAACATTTTGCAGGATCTACTTTGAATAGTTCTTCCGGCGGGTCCACTTCCGGAACCAGCGGCACGTTAGCCACTTTCAGCCGTTTATGCGCCAAATACTGGGACAACGGCGTTTTCGAAGTTCTCGAAATGCCAACGAGTACAATATCTGCCATTAAAATGCCCCGCGGATCTCTGCCATCATCGTATTTCACTGCAAATTCGATTGCTTCCACTTTTTTAAAATAGTCATCATCCAATTTCCGGACCAGTCCCGCTTCTTCCAGAGGCACCGCATCCAATTCTTTTTCCAGTGCATCCATCAAAGGCCCCATTAAATCGACAGCTGTCACTTTGTACTTAGCGGTTTCTTTTAAAAGAAAACTTCTCAGTTCCCGCGACACTAGGGTAAAAACGATAAACGCTTTTTGCTGTGCTGCCAATTTGATGATTTCCTGCAAGTGTTCTACGGAATCAATATAAGGGAACCGCTTTAAAACGGCATTCTGATCCGCATATAAATACTGGCTCATTGCCGCTTTGGCGACAAGTTCACCGGTCTCTCCAACAGAATCGGAGACGATGAACAAGCGAAGCTGTTTCAATTCTATGCACCTCACAATTCGTGGCTTTCCGACAAAGATAAAAATGCCCGGGTGATATTCGTTTTGGTTAACCGGCCGATTACTTTGAATCCCTCGGGTTGTTCATCGACCACTGGCAAAGCATCAATTTGCTGATTGATCAACCGATGCGCTGCTTGTATCAATGATTCATTTTTTACGCAGTACGTAATATTCGGCATCCGGGTCATAATAATATGTACAGGGATAGCGGTCAAATCCTGGTTCCCCAGGCTGGCCCGCAGCAGGTCTTTGCGCGACAGCACCCCTGTCAAAAGGGATTTTTGGTCTACGACAAATAAAGTTCCGACATCATCCAAAAACATTTGGCTGATCGCGTCATAAACGCTTACATCTTCCCTCACCACGACAGGAATCGATTGAAAGTCTTTCACTTTCATATTGTTCATCGTATCCGTAATATCCTGCCCTGGTTTTTTTCCGGAATAAAAATAGCCAACACGGGGGCGGGCATCTAAAAAGCCGGCCATAGTCAGGATGGCTAAATCGGGTCTTAATGTTGCTCTTGTCAAATGCAGACGGTCCGCAATTTGTTCACCCGTAATCGGGCCATTGCCTTTAACTATCCGCAATATTTCTTCTTGCCGCTTATTGAGTTCGATCGGACTCACCGCCTCAAAATATGTTATACTCAATGATGATTATTATATACTAATTGGCGCTATATTGCTAAGAAAAGATTGCCATGGTACAATACTAACGAAATGAATATCAGACAATGATGGAGAAAGAAGTACTGTTGCTTTAGCGAACGGGGATAGTGGAAGCCCGTATTGACAGGAAAAGGCACTCTGGAGTCAGTTTCTTTTAAGAGGGCTGCAAGCTGCAGCCAATCGAGGTGGAACCGCGGGTCATAACGTACTCGTCCTCGGACTTTATGTCCGGGACGTGTACGATTTTTTATTTTATGGAGGTTTTTTATATGTCAATGGAAGAAGTAGTATCATTAGCAAAACACAGAGGGTTTGTTTTTCCAGGCTCTGAAATTTATGGCGGCTTGGCAAACACGTGGGATTACGGCCCGCTCGGCGTCGAATTGAAAAACAATATTAAAAAAGCTTGGTGGAAAAAATTCGTCCAGGAATCGGTTCATAACGTGGGGCTTGATGCTGCCATTTTGATGAACCCGAAAACTTGGGTCGCTTCCGGCCATGTCGGCAACTTCAATGATCCAATGATTGACTGCAAAAGCTGCAAGACGCGCCACCGCGCCGATAAATTGATCGAAGACGCACTGGATGCAAAAGGCATCGAAATGATCGTCGATGGTTTGTCTTTTGATCGCATGGCTGAATTAATTCAAGAGCACGAAGTCAAATGCCCGACTTGCGGCGCAAAAGACTTTACAGACATCCGCCAATTCAATTTGATGTTCAAAACTTTTCAGGGTGTTACTGAAGCTTCTACGAACGAAATCTATTTGCGTCCGGAAACGGCTCAAGGGATTTTCGTCAACTATAAAAACGTTCAGCGTTCAATGCGCAAAAAAATGCCATTCGGCATCGCCCAAATCGGCAAAAGCTTCCGCAATGAAATCACACCGGGCAACTTTACATTCCGGACTCGTGAATTCGAACAAATGGAGCTGGAATTCTTCTGCAAGCCAGGCGAAGACCTGGAGTGGTACGCTTACTGGCGCGACTTCTGCAAAAACTGGCTGCTTGAGCTGAATATGACTGAAGACAATATGCGCCTTCGCGAACACGATAAAGACGAATTGTCCCATTACTCGAATGCTACAGTGGACATCGAATACAAATTCCCATTCGGCTGGGGCGAGCTTTGGGGCATCGCTGACCGTACGGATTTCGACTTGAAGCGCCATATGGAGCATTCCGGTGAAGACTTCAATTACATCGATCCGATTACAAATGAGCGTTTTGTGCCATATTGCATCGAACCGTCTTTAGGTGCTGACCGTGTAACACTTGCCTTCTTGGTAGATGCATACAGCGAAGAAGAACTTGAAAACGACGATAAACGCACTGTTATGAGATTCCACCCGGCGCTTGCACCTTATAAAGCGGCTGTGCTTCCATTATCGAAAAAACTTGCTGACGGCGCAACTGAAGTATTCGCTGAACTGTCCAAACATTTCATGGTGGATTACGATGAATCCCAGTCAATCGGCAAGCGCTACCGCCGCCAGGATGAAATCGGCACACCGTTCTGCATCACGTATGATTTTGATTCCGTAGAAGATGGCCAAGTAACTGTGCGCCACCGTGATTCAATGGAGCAAATCCGGATGCCAATCAATGAAGTTCAAGCTTACGTCGCTAAACAGATTGAGTTTTAAATTATAATTTAGAAGCCGGAGCATCTTTATGATGCTCCGGTTTTTTATTTTTGGAGAAAACTTCTGGCGTCCGGCAAGTATTTGAGCACGCTGGGAAAGTATTTACGGCCTAACAGACAGTATTCCCTTCCGAAAAGAAAGTATTTCAGCCCGAAAGGAAAGTAAATGAAAATACTGGAAATAAAAAAAGACCCGCTCAGGTAATTTCATCCTGTTGCGGGTCTTCCACTGTTTTTTTAGGCAAAAATTCAGGTGTTCGTTCCAGCTGTTCCAAGAAACCACGTGACTTCAAGCGAATGCCGGCTTGTTCTTCGTAAATCGTCCGGACAATCCCTTTCAGCAGCGTTTTGGATTCCTTTTTCAGCTTTAAGGAGCCAACACGCTCGATCGGCACAAAATAAAATGTGCGGATCAGTTTCACAAGTGCCGGACTCAGCCGGATGATATAGCGGTCAATATGGAAACAGCGGTGGCATAAGAATCCGAGTTCCTGGAATGAGAAAGCAAACTCCCCATCTGTCGCTCCGCAATGTGCGCATTGATGCAATGTCGGAGTCAACCCGGCATTCGGGAGCATCTTCCATTCCACGAACAGCGAAATCGCTTCCGGGTCATAGCCTTCTTCGATGGCATGAAGCGCCTGGAACAGCATTTCATAAACCGACGGCTGCGGTTCATCCTGTTCCGTAAGCCGGTCAATCAGTTCGACAATATAACTGGCATAGGCCGTCTTCATAATGTCTTCCCGGATATGCCGAAGCGACTCCAGCGGATCTCCGCTTTGCAGCGTCCCCATGCCTTTACCTTTGAAGATTGAATAGCTGCCATGCGTGAACTGCTGCGTCACTGCTGCCAAGCGGCTAGAAGGCTTTTTAGCGCCTCTTGCCATGCAAGTAATTTTGCCGGCTTCACGGGTGAACAATGTGACAATTTTATTGTTTTCGCCGTAAGCCTGCGTCCGAATCACAATACCTTCCAATTGATTCAGCATGAAACCGACTCCTTAGTATTCGTCGTCTCTAAAACCGAAATCACGCAAGTGCACTGCTTTATTGCGCCAATCCTTCTGGACTTTAACCCATAACTCCAAATACACTTTCGATCCCAGCAGATTCTCGATGTCTGCCCGTGCACGGGAGCCAATTTCTTTCAGCAAGGCGCCTTTTTTGCCAATGACAATTCCTTTTTGGGAATCACGTTCAACCATGATAATCGCTTGGACGCGGATCATGTCTTTGTTGTCGCTGTCCGGCGCAATCTTTTCAATGACTACGGCAATTGAATGCGGAATTTCTTCCCGTGTCAGATGCAGCGCCTTTTCGCGGATCAACTCGGAAATGATAAAGCGTTCCGGATGATCCGTCACTTGGTCAGCCGGGTAATATTGCGGCCCTTCCGGCAGGTATTCGGTAATTTTGGCAAGCAAGTTTTCTACGTTATTGCCCTGCAATGCCGAAATTGGAATTGCTTCTTTAAAGTCGAATTCATTGCGGTAACCCTCGAGGATTTTCGGCAAATTATCCGGGTGTACCTGATCAATTTTGTTCAGTACCAAAAAGACCGGCACGTCAATGCCTTTCAGCATGTCCAGGACAAAGCGGTCCTGTTTGCCAATGCGGTCATCTGCACTTGCGACAAACAGCAGTACATCCACTTCGCGGAACGTGTTTTTGGCCACTTTCAGCATAAAGTCCCCCAATTTATGGCGAGGCTCGTTAATGCCGGGTGTATCGATAAAAACCATCTGGCTGTCATTGGTGGTGACGACACCCTGCACTTTGTTTCTGGTTGTTTGCGGCTTATCGCTCATAATGGCGATTTTCTGGCCGACCACGCGGTTTAGAAATGTCGATTTGCCGACATTCGGGCGGCCGATGATGGAAATAAACCCTGATTTAAAGCCGTTATTTTCTTGCTGCATATGCTAAATCCTCCGTTGAAAACGCACCTGGCAACAGTTCGCTGACTGTAGTTTCCTGGACGTCACCATTTAAATTTGTTAAGTAAACCGGCATATCCGGCGCACAGAATTCCGCAATTACTTGGCGGCAGGCACCACAAGGTGAAACTGGTCCTTTTGTTTCTGCCACGACAGCGAGTGCCGTGAATTTTCTATCGCCTTCTGAAACCGCTTTAAACATCGCTGTCCGCTCTGCGCAGTTTGTCATGGAATAGCCTGCATTTTCAATATTGCAGCCGTGGTATACTTTGCCGTCAGCCGTAAGAAGCGCTGCTCCGACCTTGAATTTCGAATAAGGCACGTATGCCCGTTCGCGTGCTGTTTTTGCTTCTTCCATCAATTGTTCTTTCTCCATTACGAATCACCTCTGTAAGTTAAAACCATTTTGGTATAAAGATTAGTAATCCAATTATAGCACTTGCAGCGGCAAATACCAAAACGGCACCTGCCGCCATGTCTTTCGCTTCTTTCGCCAGTGGATGGATTTCCGGTGACGCCAGATCCACAACCCGCTCTATTGCAGAGTTCATGACTTCCAAAGCGATCATTCCACCGACCAGTAAAATAATGATGATCCATTCGCCTTTCGACAGCCCGCTCAAGGCACCAGCTATTAAGACCACAAGGGCCGCTAAAAAATGGATCCGCATGTTCTGCTCTTTTTTCCACGACGACCCAATCCCCTGAACCGCAAACTTGAACGAGTTAAAAAATCTACTCGCCTTCATAATTGTCCCGGGTAATTCCGAACGAAGAAAGTATTTCTTCTTGCTTTGCGAACATTTCCTTCTCGTCTTCTTGATTCATATGGTCATAGCCCAGCAAATGCAAAAATCCATGGACTGCCAAAAAACCCAGTTCCCGTTCGAATGAATGGCCGTAATCGGCGGCCTGTTCTTTAGTCCGGTCAAGGGAAATGATAATATCACCGAGCATGCGCGGTTCCAGGGCTCCGACAATTTCCACTTCCCCTTCTCCCATTTCTTCCATTGCAAATGATATTACATCAGTCGGAGCGTCTTTGCCCCGGTATTCTTTATTGATGCCCTGTATCATCTCGTTCGTCACAAACGTTACGGAAACTTCAGCAGCGCCAATGTTTTCAGCTTTTGCAGCATGCTGCAGTATCTGCTCCACAAATTCCAGCTCACTGTCACTTAATGTGGCTGTTTCATCCATCAAATCGATCGATATCATCGCTGTTTTCTCCTTTCAACTTATTTCTTTCGGATATTCAATGCGTGTATGAAAAATGCCATTCAGTGTTTCGCACATGATGTGCTTTACTGTTTTCAGTTCTTTCATCGTTAAATCGCATTCATCAAATTGCCCATCTTTAAGTTTATCTTCTACAATCGCGTCCACCAATTTTTTTATTTTTTCTGAAGTTGGTTCTTTCATGGACCTAACTGCAGCTTCAATGCTGTCTGCTACTGAAATAATGGCAATTTCCTTGGTCTGCGGCTTAGGTCCGCTATACCGGAATGCCGATTCTTCGATATTCGGATCGTTTTCTTTCGCTTTATGATAGAAAAACTTCAAAAGGCTGGTGCCATGATGCTGCGCCGCCACATCCACAATCTCTTTCGGCATTTTATGCTTTTTCAATAGCTCTGCTCCGTAAGTGCCATGTGCCAAAATAATCGCGCTGCTGGTTTCCACCGGCAATGAGTCATGCGGGTTTGTAATATTGACCTGGTTTTCAATGAAAAACTGCGGCTGCTTTGTCTTCCCGATATCATGGTAATAGCAGCCGACACGGGCAAGGAGGCCGTTCGCGCCGATTGCTTCGCACGAAGCATCCGCCAAGTTCGCAACCATGACGCTGTGATGATAAGTGCCAGGCGTTTCGGTGAGGATTTTCTTCAATAACGGATGGTTCGGATTGGACAGTTCAATCAGTTTCATGGTCGACAATAGCCCGAATGCCGATTCGAAAAATGGCAGCAGACCGATCGTCATGGCTCCTGACAGTAAACCGGAAATGACAGCGGCCGCGAAATAAAAACTGATTTCCGTCCAGTCGTATTGGCTTTGGCCAATCAATAAGTAAAAGCCGATAAACAATGCGTTAACTACTGCGACAGCCAGACTCGTCTGCAATAGGCGGGTGCGCCGGTCTGCCTGCTCAATCAAGTAAACGCCGGTAAGCCCACCGAATATGATATATAACGCGATATCCATCTGAAGCGTTCCCGCGTTTCCTTCTTGCAACATCATACCCCCAATAGCCCCTACTAAAAACGTCAAATAAACTGCAGTCCGTTCGTTTAAAAGCATCCGGGCAATCATGCCAGCCAAAGCTGTAGGAAAAAGAAAAGCGATCATCACGGCAAAATTACCGCTGACGGCACTCAATAATTTCATAATCGTCAAGGAAATTGTGAGCACCGCCATTATAACCAAAAGCGCAGTTGTTTTTTTCTGTTGAGTAGCGTTCGCCCGGTGAGTCACCACAATAAGAATTCCGAGCACAATCAAGACAAATAACAACAACCCGATAAACGGTTTATAGTCCTGCTGTTCTTCGGTCATTCCCGCCAGTTCGAGCTGCCGGTACACTTCTTTATCAACCACTTGGCCTTCCTGCACCAATACTTGCCCCTGCAAAATCCGTGTCGGTTCCACACTGGCTTTTGCCTGCTCAATCTGTGCTTTGGTCAATGTTTCATTGATCACTTCATTCGGAACAATGCTAAAACGGCCGATGGTGATCATTGCTTGAAGGACAGTAGCAGGTATGTTCTGGTTTTCACGCAATTGCTGTTCGACTTTGCTACGGATACTTGAAACGTCTTCTTCTCTGATCGGTTCTTTCAGTTCTCTTTCCACAACGCCGATCAAAACTTGCTCGACTTGAAGTAAAGTTTCTTCAGGCAGCAGCAGCAATGCCTGCAGCATATCATCCGTTAGCCTAAGGCCGTTGTCGCTTGTTTCCATCAGTCTTAGATTTTCACGCAGCGTATCCACCATCTTTGGGATATCTGGTTTTTTGTCCGACTTTTTATCAGCCGGTTGTTTAGCCTCAAGGATATATCCGAATAATGAATTGATAACGGCTGACTGGTTTCCAGCTAAGGAATCGTTGAATTGGTAACTTGGCGGAATTTCAGCTGCCACCCGCTGCCTCTCTTCTTCGGTTTTGATGGGATCTTCCACTGTTTTTGCTGATCGGATCGTTTCTTCGGAAAGCTGAAAAAGGCTTATGGAATATGTTTCGCTTTTTACTGAACTGTATAAGAAAGCATAAGCAATGAGGCCGATCAAAAAGATGATTGCCGCAGCCATCACTTTATAGCCTGCTTTATCGTAAAGTTGCTTTGCCCGCTTTTGCATAGAAACACCCCACTTCTAGTACTTCCATCATACCAATTGTAAGTGGGTATTTCACTGATAATTACAAATTTATTGAAATTATTTACCAGTATTTACAATGTTAATAAAAAAAAACCAGCCTTTAAATAGGCTGGTCTTCGTATGCTTCAATAATTTTTGCCACAAGTGGATGGCGGACGACATCGCCGCGTTCCAAGTATTGAAAATGGATGCCGCGAACTTTCTGCAAGATCGTCTCTGTTGCAATCAAACCGGATTCGACTCCGCGCGGCAAATCAATCTGCGTTTTGTCTCCTGTAATAATCATTTTTGAACCAAACCCCAGACGTGTCAAAAACATTTTCATTTGCGCTTTTGTTGTGTTCTGCGCTTCATCCAAAATGACAAATGCTTCATCCAGCGTGCGGCCTCTCATATAGGCTAGAGGCGCTATTTCAATGGTTCCGCGCTCTATCAAACGATTTGTCTGTTCCAAGCCCAGCACGTCGTGCAGCGCATCGTATAGAGGACGCAGGTAAGGATCTACTTTTTCCTTCAGATCGCCTGGCAGGAACCCTAGACTTTCGCCTGCTTCCACTGCCGGCCGCGTCAAAATAATTTTCTTCACTTGGCCATTTTTTAAAGCCTGTACAGCCATAACCACCGCTAAATAAGTTTTCCCCGTTCCGGCCGGGCCGATTCCGAATACAAGATCTTTGCTTCGCACCGCATGGATATAATGGCGCTGGCCAATTGTTTTTGCACGTATCGCTTTGCCATGGGCGTTGCGGGCAACTTCTTCATCATAAAGTTCAGCGAAATATTCAATAGTCCCGGCTCTCGCCATTTCTATTGCAGAAACGATATCGCGCTGATCAATATTGATTCCCTTGCGGATCACTTTCAATATTTGTTCAATCAGCACTTTTCCTACCTGTTTGCCTTCATCTGAGCCAGACAGCCGGATTACATCGCCGCGAGTAATTATTTGAATTTGAAATGCTTCTTCAATCAATGTCATGTGACTATCAGATATCCCGAGCAGCAGCACCGCTTCATTTGGATCTTTCACATGAAGTTCAAGTAATTGGTTTTCTGTCATGTACTCGCTCCTTGGAATCGCATTTTTACTATAAATTCACTGTATCATTAAGTGTGAATAGTTGTAAAACATTTTATATGGATTAAGTTTACATAATAAAATTATCTAAATAAAACCGGTCAGCATGGGCTGACCGGTTTATCTTATCTTCTTGATTTTGGCGGCGACAGAATTTCTGCCAGTATGATGCCTCGTTGGACATCATTTGCATCAAGCGGCAATAATTCTTCGCTTCCGCTTTCTTTTTCTTTCGCTAGAGGCTGCGGGTTATGAGCCGACAATCTGCCTGGAGACATCATTTCTTTTGCTTGTTTCTGCGCTTTTTTGACCGGTGCTTTCTCAGCTGCTTTTTCTACAGCGCGTTTGACTTGCTGAGTGCGTTCCGGGTGGCCGTTCATCTGGGTCTGCAATTCCCCGTAAATTTCTTTCGCGTAATCTTCAGCCCGTTTGAAAGTCCTTTGTCCAGCCTCTCTTCCGGGCACTTTGCGTTTAGCAGGCGCATCAGAATCTTCCGCCCTTTTTTTATTGTTGAAAAAGGCTCCGATTGCCATCACTATTAAACCGAAGATGAGAGCTTCCATGCTTAAAACCTCCCTTTACTGCCCGGCATTACTTAACGTCTGCTTTTTCAGTACCTGTACGGGCAATTGAATCTCTCATGCCGGTATCGGATTGGATATTCTTATAGTTCACGTAATCCATGACACCCATATTACCGGTGCGAAGGGCTTCTGACAAAGCAAGCGGCACTTCCGCTTCCGCTTCGACCACTTTCGCTCTCATTTCGACCACTTTCGCTTTCATCTCTTGTTCACTTGCCACGGCCATTGCACGGCGTTCTTCCGCTTTTGCCTGAGCAATCTTTTTATCGGCTTCCGCTTGTTCAGTCTGAAGCTCGGCACCGATGTTTTTGCCGATATCCACGTCTGCAATATCGATCGACAGGATTTCAAATGCAGTACCGGAATCCAGCCCTTTGGCCAAAACGGTTTGAGAAATCAAATCCGGATTTTCAAGCACAGTCGCATGGCTTGTACTGGAACCAAGAGTCGAAACAATCCCTTCGCCTACACGGGCAACGATTGTTGCTTCACCGGCACCACCAACCAGACGGTCGATATTGGCCCGAACTGTAATGCGGGCTTTCGCTTTCACTTCAATCCCATTCATTGCCACACCTGCAATAAATGGCGTTTCAATGACTTTCGGGTTAACGGACATCTGAACCGCTTCTAATACGTCACGCCCAGCCAAATCGATTGCAGCTGCGCGTTCAAACGGCAATTCGATGTTTGCCCGATGTGCGGCAATCAAAGCATTCACTACGCGGTCAACGTTACCGCCTGCCAAGTAATGGCTTTCAAGCTGATTAATGGTAACTGTCAATCCCGCTTTTGAAGCCTTGATCAACGGATTTACAATCCGCGACGGAATTACGCGGCGCAGCCGCATCCCAACCAATGTAAAAATACTGACCCGTACGCCAGCCGCCAAAGCGGAAATCCAAAGCGTAATCGGAACAAACGTGAAGAAAATAGCCAATACAACGATGATGGCGATTATTGCAGCGCCTAATCCAAGTGTTTCAATTCCCATTTCTTATTCCTCCCCTTCTTGGTCAATCTCCCGAACAACGATACGAGAACCTTCTACTTTAATGATTTTAACGCTTTTGCCCAAATCCACGAAACGGCCATCTGATACGGCATCAATCCGTTCATCATCCAGTTTGATGGTTCCGGATGGACGTAGCGCGGTTACCGTTACAGCAATCTGCCCCACCAGTTCCGGACGATTGACAGCCGAGACATAGCCGCTTGCCGTATCAGTGGCATCAGTCAAAATTATCCGTTTGAATAAGTGAAGCCGTTTGCCGAAAAATTTCAATATGATCACCATCCCTGCTGTAGCTACAATTAATGCAATAAGTATTGCAATGGCAGTAGTTTTCAGATCTCCTCCTGCCAAGAGCACGCTACCGAGTATAGCGGCAAGCCCTAAAAATCCTATTATACCACTCGGCATAAGAAGTTCGGCGGCCAACAAGGCAAAACCGATTATCAATAAGATGATCGATTCATACCCAGCCAAGCCTGCGACCAGATGCCCGTAAAAGAACAATAATAACGAAGAGAGCCCAAGCAGCCCCGGCACTCCAAGGCCCGGCGTGAACATTTCCAAAAGCAATCCAAGAGCGGCAATCGACAACAAAACCGGCACGACGAATGGATTGGTCAGAAATTCCGCTAATTTTTCTGAGAAAGTTTCATCGGCATTGACGATTTCAGCTTCTCCGGCCTGATACTCCTGCAAATCACTATTGGCATTGGCCATTGCCAAAGCATACTGTGAATCACCGCCGGAAGAAACGGCATCCTTTTCCATTATCAACGGCCAGGCACTGTTCGCTTTGTCAGCGTCCGCATTGCCTGCTTGGTCGATTTCGAATATGACAGCTTCCGTATCGGCTGCTTCCGCTTTAATGGGCACTGCATAAACAGGGCTTCCGGCAGCATGGAGAGCAGGGATCAGCAGCAGAAATGACAATAGAAAAAGACCAAAAGCCGTAAAACCTTTAAGGCTGCGCAAAGGAATCTCTCCTTTCGTTTTACTGTTACTTTATTTACGGATGACTAAGCAAATGGTTTCATAAATATTCGCTCTTTTTATTATAAATGATTTTTTTCCATTAAAGAAAGAATGCGCTTACATTTTCAGCACAGTCTTTTAAGAACTGCTTACCTCTGACACATTTGCCCTTATCTTCAAGGGTCCTATTCATGGTTGAAAATTTGAAGAATCATTGCTGTTCATTCACATTTTATAATAGATATAGTTATTCTTCTCGGATGGCCTTTAAACATTGGCAGTTTCATAAAATAATATAGTTATTTTAAGACAATAAAAAACCGGCTGCACGATTTCTCGTACAGCCGGTTTTAGCTGATCGTTCATATTTTTTAAAAGTCGATTTAAAGTAAAGTCAATTAAAATTTACGTTTACGCGCAGCTTCTGATTTCAGTTTGCGTTTTACGCTTGGCTTATCATAATACTCGCGCTTTCTTACCTCTTGCATTGTTCCGGATTTAGAAACAGTGCGTTTGAAGCGGCGAAGAGCATCTTCAATTGATTCGTTTTTACGAACAGTTGTTTTTGTCATCTCTTTTTCCCTCCCTCCGAACACACGTTGAAACACATAACAACTAGTGTTATATATTAAAAAATTATACCGTATAACCTCTTATAGGTCAACAGTTAATAATCCGTATTTGAAGTTAGCCCCTGCATGATTTGAACACCCGAGCTTGCACCGATGCGAGTAGCTCCCGCTTCGATCATCGCTTCTACATCTTCCAGGCTTCTAACTCCACCGGAAGCTTTCACTCCAAGATCCGGCCCGACTGTTTCGCGCATCAATTTCACATCCGCTACGGTTGCTCCGCCTGTAGAAAATCCTGTTGAAGTCTTGACGAAATCCGCTCCTGCTTCTTTTGAAAGGCGTGAAGCTGCCGCTTTTTCTTCATCAGTCAATAAACTGGTCTCAATGATGACTTTAACAATCGCTTTGCCTTTTGCCGCTTCCACGACTGCAGCAATGTCATTCTTGACCAATTCCATGTCGCCGCTTTTAAGTGCGCCGATATTGATGACCATATCAATTTCGCCAGCGCCTTTGGAAATGGCATCTGTCGTTTCAAATGCTTTTGTTTCTGAAGTCGATGCGCCAAGCGGGAAACCGATGACGGTACAGACTTTTACCGTGCTGTCTGCCAGTTCTTTTGCAGCCGTTGCTACCCATGCAGGATTGACGCAAACAGAAGCGAAGTTGTATTCTGCCGCTTCTTTGCAAAGCTTGACGATTTGTTCTTTTGTTGATTCGGGTTTCAGTAATGTGTGGTCGATATATGAGGCTAAGTTTGCCATGTAGAAAGCTCCATTCTGATTCTAAGTTTATTAAACGGTCAATTCTTCCATAACACGGACAAATTGCCCTTCGTTATATGGATATCCCGCTTTGGTGATTTTCACTTTGACGATTTTGCCAATCAACGATTCGTCTCCTGGAATCACGACTTTTAAATAATTATCCGTATAGCCTTCCAGCAGACCGCTGTCTGGATTTTCTTTAAAACATTCTTCTGGAATAATTTCCAGCAATTCTCCTTCAAAATGCGAAGCGTATTCTTTTGCCAGCTGATCGTTTAAAGCAATCAGCCGGTGAACGCGTTCATTTTTAATTTCTTCATCGATTTGGTCTTCCATCCGGGCAGCCGGTGTGCCCGTGCGTTTCGAATAAGGGAAAACATGAAGTTCTGAAAATTTATGGTCATTGATGAAATTGAATGTTTCCATAAACTCGTCTTCCGTTTCTCCAGGAAAGCCAACGATAACGTCTGAAGTGATGGCAAGGTCCGGCAATGCCTTTCGCAGCTGGACAAGCCGGTCCGCGAAAAATTCCATCGTGTATTTCCGTCTCATGCGTTTTAAGACCGTGTTCGATCCGGATTGGATCGGAATATGCAAATGGCGGACGACAATTTTTGAATCGCGCAGCACTGCAATCACTTCATCCGTCAATTGGCTTGCTTCAATGGACGAGATCCGCAGCCGCTTTAACCCTTTGACTTCCGTCTCCAAATCGCGCAACAGCTGTGCAAGGTTATAGTTTTTCAGGTCTTCCCCGTAACCGCCTGTGTGGATGCCGGTCAGGACGATTTCCAGATAGCCGGCATCGACCAGCTGCTGTGCCTGGCGCACCACTTCTTGCGGGTCACGTGAACGCATAAGGCCGCGGGCCCAGGGAATAATGCAGAAAGTGCAAAAATTATTGCAGCCTTCCTGGATCTTCAATGATGCACGCGTGCGGTCAGTGAAAGCCGGCACATCAAGTTCCTCATATATCCGGTTTTTCATGATATTGCCGACCGCATTGATCGGTTTCCGCTCTTCTTTATATTGTTCGATGTACCCGAGCAGTTTGGTGCGGTCCTGTGTGCCCACCACGATGTCGACGCCCGGAATCGCCATGATTTCAGCCGGGGAAGTCTGGGCATAGCAGCCTGTCACACAAATGACAGCATCGGGATTTTTCCGAACGGCCCGGCGTATCACTTGGCGGCTTTTTTTGTCTCCTGTATTGGTTACAGTGCACGTATTAATGACATAAACATCGGAATGATGATCGAACTCGCCGCGCTCGTAGCCTTGTTCTTTGAACAATTGCCAGATTGCTTCTGTTTCATAATGATTCACTTTACAGCCTAAGGTATGGAACGCCACCGTTGACATAAGTGCCCACCTCTTTCATTCGAATTCATAGGACATTGCAGATAATGCATATAACGGAGCTGTTTCCGTGCGTAAAATTCGCGGCCCAAGAGATGTAAACAGTGCGCCGCTTTCTTTTAACAGCGAAACTTCCGCTTCTGAAATCCCGCCTTCCGGGCCGAATACAAGGAGTATCGAGTCTTTATCATACAATGATTTCAATGTTTCGGCAAACCGCTTCCGGCTGCTATCCCGAGCTTCTTCTTCGTAAGCTACAATGACGGCATCAAAGGATCGTGCCGCTTCCATCAGCTGTTTGAACGTATGGATATTATGTATGTGCGGGATATGTGTCCGATGTGACTGTTCAGCTGCTTCTTTTGCAATTTTTTGAAGCCGAACCCGTTTCTTCTCACTTTTTGATCCATCCCATTTGACGATTGAACGCTCCGCGGCAAAAGGAATCAAGGCATGCATGCCAAGCTCCGTAGATTTTTGTGCAATCAGTTCCAACTTGTCGCCTTTTGGCAACCCGCAAGCAATCGTCACTTGTTTGGGCATTTCGACATCCGCTTCGATTTCGTTTTCGATGTGGACTTCCACATCAAATTCTGCAGACAGAATGGTCGAAAGAAACGCTTTTCCACCTGCCACAACTATCAACTGGTCCCCTTCACTTTGACGCATAACTTTGGCGATGTGCTTCGCATCATCGCCAGTTATGGTCACTTTATGATTTTCGGGTACGTTGCCTTCAATAAAATACCTCTGCATCTCTGCACCCCGTTATTCCGGTTTTTTTGATATGATCGTTACCCAGTCTTCCATCATCATGACATCTTCAACAACAAACCCTGATGCTTCAAGCGCTTGTTTCACATCGTTTTTCTTTGCTGAAATGATGCCTGAAGTAATATAGCGTCCTCCTGGTTTGACTACATTGAACGCATCGTCTGTAAAGGAGATGATGATTTCAGCCAAAATATTGGCTACCACTACATCGCCTGGCTCATCAATCGTATCCAGCAGATTCCCTTGGACTACGTTGATTTTGTCCTGAGCTTTATTCAGTTTGACATTGATGCGGGCAGAACGTACAGCAACTTCATCCAAATCAAGGGCATGGACTTCTTTCGCTCCGAGCAAAGCGGCTCCGATTGCCAATACACCTGATCCAGTCCCTACATCAATCACGCGATGGCCCTGTTTAACCGTTTTTTCCAGCGCTTGTAGGCTCATCACTGTAGTAGGATGGGTACCTGTTCCAAATGCCATGCCTGGATCTAATTCGATAATCAATTCATCGCTTGATACCGGTTTATAAATTTCCCACGTTGGTACAACCGTAAAACGCTGAGAGATTTTAACAGGGTGATAATACTTTTTCCACGCTGTTGCCCATTCTTCTTCGTTCACTTCACTGATCGTCACCACATTGGATCCTATATTGATATCAAATTTTACCAAATTGCTGATGGCCAGTTTAATCGCCTCAACTGTTTCTCCCAAAAAGCTATTGACGGGCAAATAAGCCTTTAAAATAACGCCTTCATTTGGAAAATCATCTGGATCCAGCGCATAAATTTCTCCGAACTGGTCTTCACGTTCTTTCGTCAAATCTTCCGAGTCTTCTATCACAACGCCGCTCGCCCCTGCTTCGTGTAAAATATTCGACACAGGTTCAATCGCTTCGTTTGTCGTACGGACCGCTAGTTCTGACCATTTCATTTAAAACCGGCTCCTTTACTCACCTTTAATTGTTCGTTTAATCTTATCAAACAGCGAACTGCCTTGTTCTTCTGGAATATCTCCACTGATTTCCGCAAATTCACGGAGCAGCTGTTTTTGTTTTTCGTTCAGTTTCGTTGGTGTTTTTACCCGTATGATGATGTGCTGATCGCCTACACCATAGCCATGGACGTTTTTGACGCCTTTTCCTTTCAATCGGAAACGGGCTCCACTCTGAGTTCCGGCTGGTATCTTCAGCTTTACTTTACCCGATACAGTTGGAACTTCGATTTCGTCTCCAAGTGCTGCTTGAGCAAAAGTGATCGGCAAGTCCAGATAAATATCGTCACCTTCACGTTCAAATGTTTTATGCGGTTTTATGCGGAATACTACATATAAATCTCCCGCCGGTCCGCCGTTGACTCCTGGACCACCTTGGCCGCTGACGCGCAATTGCTGGCCATCATCCACTCCTGCCGGAATAGTGACTTTGATTTTTTTGATCTTGCGCACTGTTCCTTCACCGCGGCAAGTTGCACATTTCTCTTCGATGATCTGTCCCGTACCTTGGCAATAATGGCATGCACGGCGGTTAACCATACGCCCGAATGGCGTATCTTGGGTAACATTCAACTGGCCGGAGCCTTCACAATGCGGACATTTTTTCGGTTTGGTTCCCGGTTTTGCACCTGAGCCATGGCAAGTTCCGCACGTTTCATCTTTCGGAATTTCCACTTCTGCTTCTTTTCCGAAAACTGCATCCAAGAAATCAATGGTCATGGAATATTGGAGATCGTCGCCTTTTCTTGGCGCATTCGGATCACGCCGTCTTGTGCCGCCACCAAAAAACGTGCTGAAAATATCTTCAAATCCGAAACCATCAGCGCCGCCTGCGCCAAAACCGCCAAATCCTTGATTCGGATCTTGATGGCCGAATTGATCATATTGTGCTCTTTTTTGGTCGTCGCTCAACACTTCGTATGCTTCTTTTACTTCTTGGAATTTCTCAGAAGCATCTGCAGCTTTATTAATATCCGGATGGAATTGTTTTGACAATGTCCGGTATGCTTTCTTAATTTCTTCTTTAGAAGCGGTCTTGGAAACACCCAGCACTTCATAATAATCTCGCTTGTTCATAAGTCACTCTCCCTCTTACAGTCAACTGTAATTGTACACGGTTTAGAATAGGCTTGCAAAGACTCTAAGAAAAGCGGAAGCGCCCATGTAGATTCGACGGGCATAAGTCACTTTGGCAAAGTGGCGTGTTTTCAGCCACACAGCCAGAGTGGCTTATGACCCAAGGATCTGGGCGCTGGAGTCTAGACAAAAATCCGCTATTATAAAACCGTTTAAACCATCCAAACAAAAACCATTTTTACGCGGGAAAAAGCCAAAGCATGTTGCTTTGCTTTGACTTTTCCCGGTCTTGCTTATTTATCGTCTTTTACTTCTTCGTATTCAGCGTCTACAATATCATCGCTTTCTGGCGCTCCGCCTTCAGCTCCCTGTTGGGCTGCCGCAGCTTGCTCGTAGGCTTTCATTGCCAATCTTTGAAGAATTTCGTTCAATTTATCTTTTTTCTCACGGATTGCATCAATGCTGTCGCTTTCTAAAGCAGCCTTCAATTCATCACGCGCTTCTTCCGCTTGGCGTTTTTCTTCGTCTGTTACAACTTCGCCAAGGTCTTTGATCGTTTTATCTGTTTGGAAGACAGCTTGGTCCGCTTCGTTGCGAAGTTCAACTTCTTCTTTCACTTTCGCATCCGCTTCTGCATTTTCTTCCGCTTCTTTGATCATGCGTTCGATTTCATCTTCAGACAATGATGTGTTGGATTGAATTGTGATTGTCTGTTCTTTTTGTGTTCCAAGGTCTTTCGCTTTAACGCTGACAATACCGTTTTTGTCGATATCGAATGTCACTTCGATTTGCGGAATGCCGCGTGGTGCCGGTGGAATATCCGACAATTGGAAACGTCCAAGCGTTTTGTTGGCTGCTGCCATCGGGCGCTCCCCTTGAAGTACATGGATATCTACAGCTGGCTGGTTGTCAGCAGCAGTTGAGAACGTTTGTGATTTTGAAGTCGGGATTGTCGTATTGCGTTCGATCAATTTCGTGAACACGCCGCCCATTGTTTCAATACCAAGCGATAGTGGAGTTACGTCAAGAAGAACAACGTCTTTCACGTCACCAGTCAAGACAGCGCCTTGTACTGCTGCTCCCATTGCAACGACTTCATCCGGGTTAACGCCTTTATGCGGGTCTTTGCCAGTTTCTTTCTTAACTGCATCTTGTACAGCCGGGATGCGAGTTGAACCACCCACTAAAATTACGCGGTCAAGTTCAGAAGGCGAAATGCCTGCATCTTTGATCGCCTGACGAGTTGGGCCCAATGTACGCTCAACCAGAGAGTGAGTCAATTCATCGAATTTCGCACGAGTCAATGTCACTTCCAAGTGAAGCGGTCCAGCTTCTCCTGCAGTGATGAATGGCAACGAAATTTGTGTAGAAGCAACGCCTGAAAGGTCTTTTTTCGCTTTTTCAGCAGCATCTTTCAAGCGCTGAGTTGCCATTTTGTCTTTCGACAAGTCAATGCCGTTGTCTTTTTTGAATTCCTGCACCAAGTAATCGATGACAAGCTTATCAAAGTCATCTCCGCCTAGACGGTTGTCGCCGGCAGTTGATTTTACTTCAAATACGCCATCACCAAGTTCAAGGATGGAAACGTCGAACGTACCGCCGCCAAGGTCATAAACAAGGATAGTTTCGTCAGTTTCTGTTTTATCCAGGCCGTATGCAAGTGCAGCTGCAGTCGGCTCGTTAATGATGCGTTCCACTTCAAGTCCTGCGATGCGTCCAGCGTCTTTTGTCGCTTGGCGTTGTGCATCATTAAAGTATGCAGGAACTGTGATAACCGCTTTCGTTACTTTTTCACCTAAGTATTCTTCAGCATAGCCTTTAAGATATTGAAGGATCATCGCAGAAACTTCTTGAGGCGTATAGTCTTTGCCTTCAGCTGAAACGGTTTCCTGTGTTCCCATAAGGCGTTTAACCGATTGAATTGTATTCGGGTTTGTGATGGATTGGCGTTTTGCAACTTCGCCGACTTGGCGTTCGCCGTTTTTAAATGCAACGACAGAAGGAGTTGTACGGTTGCCTTCTGGATTTGGAATGATTTTTGGTTCGCCGCCTTCTAGAATTGCGACAGCTGAGTTTGTTGTTCCTAAGTCAATACCAATAATTTTGCTCATTTAAATTCCTCCATTACTCGATTATTCGTTAACTTTTACCATTGATGGACGAAGCACTCTGCCTTTTAGGGTATACCCTTTTTGAAGTTCCATTAACACGGAACCCGACTCGGCGTTTTCGTCTTTTTCCTGCATAACTGCCTGATGGAAGTTCGGGTCGAAAGGTTCTCCAAGCGCCTTAACTTCTTCGAGGCCTTCACGTTTAACAGCTTCCAGCAAGTTATTCCGGACCATTTCCAGCCCTTTCAAAATAGAAGCGGCTTCTTCGCTTTTCGCTTCAACAGCCAATGCGCGGTCAAAGTTATCCATGACAGGCAATAAATCCGTCAACAGCGACTGGGCACGGAATTTTTCTGCATCTTGTTTGTCTTTTTGAGTGCGGCGCTTGAAATTATCATAATCCGCCATAAGACGAAGATACTTGTTTTGTTCCGCTTCTAATTGCTCCCGGAGCGCAGCCGTTTCATCAACTTGTGCTTCTGCCGCTTCTTCGGACGCTTGCCTTCTGGCAGTTTCTGTTTCAGAATCTGTTTGCGCCTGGAATTCCTCGTCTACTTCCACTTCGCTGACAACATCTTCAGTTTGTTGAGGTTCTTTTTCTTTAGACAAATCTGTTCCTCCTTTATTTCACTTACCCTGGATCATTCGGGTCAATTGTTTCGATAATTCGCCGCTTAGTGTATCCAATAAAGTAACGACACGTTTATAATCCATGCGTTTTGGACCTACTATAGCGATTGAACCCGTCTGTTCTTCTCCGATATCGTATGAAACGGTGATTACGCTGCAGTCTTCCATTGCAGACAAAGCGTTTTCTGAGCCAATCCGTATATGAAGCCCTTGGCTGCCGACAGGCAAAATCATCGGAATGTGCTTGGATTCTTCCATGACATTCATCAGATCCCTGATTTTGTGAAGATCATGGAAATCAGGCTGTCTCAGAATGTTCAGCTTGCCGCCGTAATAGACATTATCCTCATGAGGGGAAATGACCGCTTTCCGGAAAGTGGAAAACAATTCGCCATAACGATTGACATGCTGTTTGAAAACAGTCAACGTTTCTTGTTCCAAGCGCAGATGCAGCTCGTTCAGCGACACACCGACAAGACGGTCATTCAAAATATTGACCATCTTTTCGATATCTGCAGGATCAAGCCCCTCAGGTATCGTGAAGACCCGATTTTCCACATGCCCATTGTCAGTGACGATGATAGCCACTGCGGTATCCATGGTCAACGGGACAATCGACAGTTTTTTTACGGTATGCTTCCGGACATCCGGACCTAGCAGGATGGACGTATAATTCGTCAATTCTGACAAAATCATCGCCGACCGTTTGATGATTTCTTCGGTCTCCGCAATTTTATCTTCAAAAATAGACTGAAGCTGCTGGATGTCTTGTTTCGGAAGCGGCCGCGGCGTCAGCATATGGTCAACATAATAACGGTACCCTTTTTCAGAAGGGATGCGTCCGGATGAAGTGTGGGTTTTTTCTAAAAAACCCAACCCTTCGAGGTCAGCCATTTCATTGCGAATCGTTGCCGGACTAAATGGAAGTTCGGATTTTTTTGATAGTTGGTTCGATCCGACCGGCTGAGCTGATTGAATGTAATCATCTACTGTCACTTTTAAAATGAGTAACTGCCGTTCTGTTAACATGATCATCACCTCTGTTAGCACTCTATGTGTGCGAGTGCTAATACTATATTAAAATTAACAAATTCCATTTCCCTTGTCAACGGATGCGCCTTTTTTTGTGTAGACTTATTTACCTATCGAAAAGGCATGCTGCTTTCCCTTTCGTTTAGCCCAGAAGAAATTGTTCGAACACTTCATTGCCCACAAAGCGCCCTTTCTTGGTCAGCTTTACTCTGTCGCCTTCAATAGCCAGATTTTCATTGGCCACTTCTTTAGCCAATATCGCTCCATATACTTGTTCCAGAGATTGCTGGAATTTCTCTTCAAAGCCGCTGATGGAAACACCGGCTGTCTTGCGCAAGCCAAGAAACATTTCTTCTTCCATTTTTTCATTGACCGGCACTTCGTGTGTATTTAAAATTGGACGGATTCCTTCGTCAAGCGGTGCCATGTATTTTTTTAACGGCCCTGCATTTGAATAGCGCACGCCATTTACATAGCCGTGGGCTCCTGCTCCGACTCCGATATATTCAGCATTGTCCCAGTACAATAAATTATGGCGCGACTCGAAACCGGGAAGCCCGAAATTGGAAATTTCATATTGCTGCAGCCCTCTGGCTTCCATTTCATGCATCAACTTTTCGTACATATCCGCTTCCAGATCCTCGGTTACTGTATTGAGCTTCCCTTTCGTCATCAAGTTGTAAAAGACGGTCTTCGGCTCGATGATCAACGAATAGGCAGAGAAATGCGGCAAACCGAATTCAAACGCCTGCGTTAATGTATCTTCCCATTGCGCCATCGTCTGGCCAGGCAATCCATACATCAAATCAAAGCTCAAGTTCGTAAAGCCGACTTCCCGTGCTTCTTTCACTGCTCTTTTGACGTCGCCATTGCTATGGGTACGGCCCAGGCGTTTTAAAAGGTCCGCATCAAATGACTGGACGCCCATCGAAAGGCGGTTGACGCCGCCATTGAACAAGACCTGCATTTTCTCTTTTGTCAATTCATCTGGATTTGCTTCAGACGTCCATTCCAGGTTTTCTGCCATCGGCACGTATTGATGAATATACGCGAGCAATTTCTGTAATTGTTCCGGGGTCAAAGACGTAGGTGTCCCGCCTCCAAGAAAAATGGTTTCAAGCGGATGATCGAGCGCACCTTCCTGTTTCCAAAGTGCCAGTTCTTTTCCGAGGGAATCGATATAGGCATCCACCGGCTGGTCTTTGAAGAATACTTTATTGAAATCACAATAATGACAAATCTGATGGCAGAATGGGATATGGATATACAATCCTTTAACCATGCTATTCCTTCTTTCTAATAAGAAAAGGAGGCGCAAAGTCGGCCTCCTCTTTTTGTTTATTTTGATTGGTCATCCATTTTCAGGATGGCCATGAACGCTTCCTGAGGAACTTCTACAGAGCCCACTTGCTTCATGCGCTTCTTGCCTTCTTTTTGTTTATCAAGAAGTTTCCGTTTACGGGAGATGTCTCCGCCGTAACATTTAGCAAGAACGTTTTTGCGCATAGCACTGATGGTTTGACGCGCAACGATTTTTTGTCCGATCGCTGCTTGGATCGGCACTTCAAATTGCTGGCGCGGGATTAAATTTCTTAATTTATCAACAATGGCTTTTCCGCGCTCATATGCAAAGTCTCTATGGACGATGAAGCTTAGCGCATCCACTTGTTCACTATTCAATAGGATATCCATTTTAACCAGTCTGGATTCTTTGTAGCCAATCAGTTCATAGTCAAATGAAGCATAGCCTTTAGTGCCGGATTTCAGCTGATCAAAGAAATCATAAACAATTTCAGCCAGCGGCAATTCGTAGATGATGCTGACACGCGTCGCATCGATATAGTCCATTGTCATGAAATTGCCGCGTTTCTTCTGGCAGATTTCCATAACCGCTCCGACATAGTCGTTCGGAACCATTACAGTCGCTTTGACATAAGGTTCATTTACTTTTTCAATTTTTTGTGCATCCGGCATCATTGCCGGGTTATCGATTTTCAGCACTTCACCGTCGGTCATATGAACATCATAAATAACGCTTGGTGCCGTGGTAATCAAATCAATATTAAATTCACGTTCGATCCGCTCCTGGATAATTTCCATATGCAAGAGGCCTAAGAATCCACAGCGGTAGCCAAAGCCCAGCGCCTGGGAAGATTCCGGTTCGAATTGAAGTGCGGCGTCATTAAGCTCCAATTTTTCCAATGCATCACGAAGATCATTGTATTTGGATGTATCAATCGGATACAAGCCGCAGTACACCATTGGATTTAAACGACGATAACCTGGCAAAGCTTCAGCCGCCGGATTATTAGCCAGTGTAATAGTATCGCCAACAGTGGAATCGCCGACGTTTTTGATGGCGGCAGTGATAAAGCCGACATCCCCAACAGTCAATTCTTCCTGAAGCGCTGCATGCGGCGTGAAAACTCCCGCTTCGATGACATCGAATTCTTTGCCGGATGCCATCATTTTGATGCGGTCGCCCGGTTTGATTGTCCCTTCCATAATGCGGATGTAGGCAACTACACCGCGGTACGGATCGTAAAGCGAGTCGAAAATCAGCGCTTTTAAAGGTGCGCTTGGATCGCCGGTTGGTGCAGGAACTTTTTCAACAACTTGTTCCAAGATTTCTTCGATGCCAATGCCTGCTTTTGCAGAGGCAAGAACGGCTTCCGAAGCATCCAATCCGATCACTTCTTCGATTTCGCCTCTCACGCGTTCCGGATCTGCAGCCGGCAAATCGATTTTATTGATGACTGGAAGAATTTCAAGTTCGTTGTCCAGCGCCAGGTAGACGTTTGCAAGCGTCTGCGCTTCAATTCCTTGTGCAGCATCCACGACCAGGACAGCGCCTTCACAAGCTGCGAGACTGCGGGATACTTCATAAGTGAAATCGACATGTCCCGGAGTATCGATCAAGTGCATAATATAGGTTTCCCCGTCTTTTGCTTTATAATGCAATTGAACAGCATTCAATTTGATCGTAATGCCGCGTTCCCGTTCAAGGTCCATGGAATCCAAAGATTGAGCTTTCATTTCCCGGGAAGTCAGAGCTTCTGTTTTCTCCAAAATGCGGTCGGCAAGCGTAGACTTTCCGTGGTCAATGTGCGCAATGATGGAAAAGTTGCGTATTTTGCTTTGGCGTGCTAATCGTTCCTCATGATTCATTCTCTTCACTCCTATATAAACTACTCTGAATTATAACAGCACCGCTTCTAATGAGCAATCGTGGGCTGTTTAAAACGTTTCGCTGTCAAGGGAAACTTCTTTGCACATATCTATTGCATTCTTTTCCATGATTTGATAAAATAACTGATGTTGTATAGAGACATAAAAGAGTTGAGATGACTCCATCTCTGTTCCTATTTGTCTAGGAGGTGAAATACATGCCAAACATTAAATCTGCAATCAAACGTGTTCGCACGAATGAATCGAAAAACGCTCAAAACTCACACGTGAGATCGACTATGCGTTCTGCTGTCAGAAAAGCTGACCAAGCTCTTTTGAGCAACGAAGAAAACGCTAGCGATACAGTAAAAGCGGCAATCAAACAAGTGGAAAAAGCGGCTTCTAAAGGGCTTATCCACAAGAACACTGCAGCTCGCAAAAAATCTCGCTTGATGAAAAAACAAGCGTAAAACGCAAAAGGCCGATTCCTTAATGGAATCGGCCTTTTTACTTTGTATTTATGGTTTTGGTTTGTTCGGGACAAGTTGGTGACGTTAATTTTCATCACTTTATGATATTCCGCCAACCAGCTGCGCTTGCCGCGGGCGAGCGCCAATCCGCTTCGTCGCTGCGCTCCTGCAGGGTCTCGGCTGTCTCGCTATCCCGCAGGCGTCTCCGCCGGTTGGCTCCATATCTAGAGAGCAAGCACAAACATTCGAGAGCTTTCCGAAATAATTACATTTTTAGAGAGTCTCTAGAAGTGGCAAAAGGAAGCTGAATGCAGCGGAAGGCGGCGACTTCTGCGGGAATAGGGCGAGTCCTGAGACCCCGCAGAGAGCGCCAGCGAGCGAGGAGGCTTAGGCCGCCCCCCGCGAAAAGCGTCCGCCCTGGAGCGAAATGAATAAGCAAAACTTAATTTATAACCTAAAAAGTATAGCGATCGCTTGAAACTTATTTTTTCCCTCTTGCCGCTAGACCGGCGTATTCGTTTTCCTTCCCTGTTTCCGTTTCATCAAAAAGAATTCGAGAATCCGTTCACGGTTGCCGCTTTGGGTTTTCAGCTGCAGATCAATTTCCGCCAAATCGTTGAGCACTTCAAGCAAACGCTGTTCAGGAATTTGCTGGCGTTTTTCAACCAGAAGCTTAACCCGGTAAGGATGCGCTTTTAATTGTTTGGAAATCTGCTGGGCATGGTAGCCTTTCTTCTGCAGATAATAAACGTGCACCATAAAACGGATTTGCGACGCAAGCAATGCCGTCAAGGCGACCGGCTCTTCTTTTTGGCGGATCAAATCATAATAGACGCTCAACGCTTCACTGATATTCCCGTCCAGATAAGCCTGCAGCATTTTAAAGGCATCCTGCTCAAGTGTCCGGGCGGTCATCTGTTCAATCAGCTGTTCTGTAATTTCTTCTTCGGAACCCAAGTAAAGCGACATCTTTTCTATTTCTGAAGACAATAAAGTCAAATTCGTGCCAGCTACCTCAATCAAGCGCTGTGCTGCCAGCTTTTCGATATGCTTGCCGAAGCTTTTCGCTTCGTGCTGCACCCAAACTTCCAAATCATTGGCTGGCAATGCCTTCGCTTCCACCATTACTGCATGCTGCTTGATCAGCTTGGTGATTTTTTTGCGCTCATCCAGCTTTTCATAAGGCGCTACAAAAATCGTGACCGAACTTGAAGGCGGATTTTCCAGCCAGGCCTCCAGGGCTTTTAAATTATGGTCAATTTTTTCTTTTCCGCGTTCAGCCGCTTTCAAGAAAGAAGCATTTTTGGCGATAATCAATTTTCTGTCACTGAAAAACGGAATGGTATCCGCTTCTTCTATCACATAATCGACAGGAACCTCTTCCAAATCAAAATTGATGAATTCCGGTTCCCCATCCGTCATTTTCGACTTCAACAAATCCAGCGTTTTCTCAATAAAATAACTTTCCGTTCCGGTAATAACATAGACAGGGTCTATTTGTCCGTTGCGAATGGCTTTCCATACTGAAGTGATCATGAAACGCACCTCCTCTCTCTACTATATCGGATTTCGCCGCTGTTTGGTATTTCGACATTTTTGTGTCAGTCCTTAATATCCCCGGATAATATTCAGTTCAATCTAGATTTTTAACTTTCATTCGCTTATAATAAGAGGGAATTAGGAGGGATAGCAATGAATGAATTTGAACAGAATGTACAGTCGAAGCGCAATGACGCTATCGACGCAGGAATGGGATTTGTTGTATCATTCGTATTTTTTGCAGCTATCTTTATTATTGCGGCAGTAGTGCAATTTGTAGCTCGCTAAATAGAAAAAAAGGTTCCCGCCTAATGGCAGGAACTTTTTTTTGTTTAGCGCATGGTTTGAAACTTTACGCCTTCATCTTGAAATTGAAATTTAATCGTCCCGGTTTCTGCAGTATTCAAAGTCGGAAGCCCCAATTCTTCAAACCTCTCCACAACTTCTTCACTCGGATGGCCGTACCGGTTGTCAATGCCGGTTGAAAAAATCGATACTTCGGGCTGCACAAGCGATAGAAATTCTTTGCTGCTGGAAGTCTTGCTGCCATGGTGCCCCACTTTCAAAACACTTAAAGTTGCCAGGCTGGTACCGAAAGTTTCTACCAAGTCCTGCTCTCCAGCCGTCTCTAAATCTCCTGTAAATAAAACGCGGAAATCTCTGCTCTCCACAAACAAAACCAAAGAATCATTATTGCCTTCATATTCAGCATCGCTCGGTGATAAATAACTGAAGCTGACGCCACTTTCCTTCCATCCTGCACCTTTTCCTGGAAACAGCACTGACGCTTCTCCTGCAAAAGGAGCGAGCGCCTGCATGATATCCGTAACCGCTGAGCCAGGCGATAAATGCAGTTCATTGATTCTAAAAAGCGGAAACAATTCTTCCGCCCCTTCTGCATGGTCAGCATCTGCATGGCTCAGTACCAATATATCGATAGTTGAAATGCCGTTGCCTTTTAAATAAGGAGCCACTACTTGCCTGCCGACTTCATACGGCTTATCCCGTTTTTTGAATGCTTCTGTGTCAAAGCGGAGCAGACCACCGCTGTCAATCAGATAAACGCCTCTGCGGTAAGGCAGTTCAATCACCGCACTGTCTCCTTGGCCGACATCCAAAAAAGTCACTTTAAGCGCCGGATCCAAATAAGGCAATGCACTGAAACAAATCGCAGGAACCAATAATACCAGCAATTGCCTGAGCCGAAATCCGCGTTCTGCTAAACTGTAAAAAGCCATCACACTTGTAAATAAGGCAAGCATCATTAAAGGACCAGGCTTTCCCGGATTCCACATTTGATAAGGAAGGCTTGACAGCCAATGCATGACTGTTTCAATAAACCCGCGCACTGGCACATAAAAATAAAAAACAAAATCAGCTGCAGGCTGAAACAAAAACGTCAAGCCGAGCAAAACCAAATTTACCGGCAAAATGAACAAAGTGTAGAGCGGCACGAATAAGCTGTTTACCAGGAAGGCAGACAGTGAAATTTCATAGAAATGATGCAATAGCAAAGGATAAAGAGTCAATTGGGATATGGCAGTAATGATGAGTCCGTTTTTAACGGCTGACCCTTCTCCCGATAGAAAACGGGTTGAGTAAATGATGCCAAAAGAAGCCCCGTATGATAATTGAAAGCCGATATCGTACATCATATAAGGATCCCATAAAATGAACATGGTAAAGCTGGCTAACAGGATATGAGCAATCGATAGCCGGATTCGGAAAAGCTGAAAAAACATAACGGCGCTCACCATACAGATTGACCGCAAAACCGACGGCGCTCCTCCTGCAAGCACGCCATACATCGGGAGAATGGCTAATAGCAGCAGTAAAGCCGTTTCTTTTCGAATATGCAAGCGGACCAGAATAAAATAACCAATACCGACGATAATGGCGACATGAAGACCTGAAATGGCAAATAAATGGGTGATGCCAAGCGTTTGATACATTAAGCGATCTTCATTTGTCATGTTTTCCTGTTCGCCAATCAGCAATGCCTCCGCTTCAGCCGCCAAAGCTGGAGGAAAAGAAGCTTGTATATGGCACTTAAGCCATTGTCTGCGCTCATATAGCTTACTGAGTACTGTTGGGGCCGGCTCTACCCCTTTAACCGTCTGGATGGCTAAAATAAAGCGGGAACCGTTATGATCTAAATACTTCTGCATATCAAAAGAAAATTCATGGGACGGCGGATACGGCTCTTCAAAAACACCTTCAATATAAAGCGTGGATTCATACAAACTTTCTTCCATAGCCGCTTTTTCTTCCGGAGATTTCAGCTGGTACTTTGCATAAACGACCGTACCGTCTGACAAGCGGGCAAAACCTCTCAATCCGTCTCCATCAATCACATAATTCCCATCAAATTTCAATTCACCTGCATAAGGCTTTGCGTAATCAAATACATCCTGAGCTCTTATTTCCTGCAATAGAAAGCAGCTTCCGGCAATCAAAGCAATGATCGCCATATGATGATACGACTCCCTTTTCCAGCTCATCCAACAAAAAAGCAGCGCCATGAACACGAGCTGAACCGCTGTATCATGCGCTGCAAAAGTGGCAATTACGATTGCCGCTGCTATATAAATCCAACTATTTTCGTTTAAACTTCTACTTCTCCGAATAATTGATCCACCCGCTTAGTGTAATAGGCCAATTCTTCTTCAGTGCCGCCTTTTTCCCGCAGCGTCTCCAGCATTTCCATGTACAGATTGGCTTTTTCAGCGCTTAAAAAGTCGATTTTGCGCTCATCAAATATGACTTGGACCACTTCGACTCCTGCCTGTTCAAACAATTCGATGGCATAGGCATGATTTTTATAGTCCGCCGCGTAATAAAGCCGCGAAATACCTGCTTGGATAATCGATTTCGAACATTGCAGGCATGGAAAATGGCTGACGTACATATCCGCCCCATTAACGCTAACGCCGTATTTAGCACATTGCAAAAGAGCATTCATCTCTGCATGGATGGTCCGGACGCAATGGCCGTCGACAACGTAACAGCCTTTATCGATGCAATGGTCGCCGCCGGAGATAGAGCCGTTATAGCCGCCTGCCATAATCCGCCGGTCACGTACAATGGTCGCGCCTACCGCAAGCCGTGTACAGGTGCTTCTGAGTGCTAGTAAATGGCTTTGCGCCATGAAGAATTGGTCCCAAGTTATTCGCTTCATCTAATTGCCTCCTGCTATTTTGTCTAAAATAAGTGTAGCAGAGGGGGAATATTCGTCAACCGTCCGTTCGGCTCATCTGCCGGTCAGTTGACAGTGATGCTGTCTTTCAGTTTTTCAAAGGTTTTATCGCCAATGCCGGTAACATTGGTGAGGTCCTCCACTTTTTGAAAATTGCCGGTTTCCGTACGGTAAGCGATAATCGCTGCCGCTTTGGATGGGCCGATTCCCGGCAATGTCATCAAATCGACATCGGTAGCAGTGTTTAAATTCACCAAAGCTTCTGCAGCGCCGGCAGAAGCGGCGGCGCCTGGCAGAATCGCGGGCAGAACGGCTTCTTCTCCAACTGCCGGTACATAAATCACCATTTCATCTTGAACTTTCATGGCCAGATTAATGGCTTTGGGTTCTGCCGTGCCCAAAAAACCGCCCGCTGCATCGATGGCGTCTTTCATTCGGGAATCTGGTGGCAGCTCATAAACGCCAGGTTTTTCAACTTGTCCTTTAATATCAACCATTAAAATTGTTGGAACTGGATTTTGAGTGGGGGTTTCCGTCTGCTGAGGGGGTTCAGCTTGGATTAATTCAAGAGATGTTTCCAGATCAGAATCTGTTTCTTGTTGAGGAAATAAAAAATAAACAGCTAATAAGCCAATGGCAACCGCCGGAATTAGCAGCCAGCCAAATTTGCTTCGAAGTTCTGAAAAATTCAGCGGGCATTCCTCTTTTCTTCAGAAGGCAATTAGATCAGAAGCTGTCTGAATTGTACATTAATTAAAGATGCTTGTCTAATTGATTTTTTGTCAAGGATTTGCTTGATTCGGATAATAGGCTTAATCCAAAAAAGCCGCCCGCAAAAATTGCGGACAGCTTCTGGTTTAATTTAGTTTTTCTTCGCGTGGAAAAAGATCCGTTCGCTTTCTTCATCCGGTGCTTCACCCGTAAAATCGGCTGTGACCGATTCCACTTGGAACCCAGCCGCTTCCAGCCAAGCTACATAATCAGAAACTTTAAAAGTGCGCTGTTCATGCGTTTCCTCGAAGCGTTCAAACATTTGGCCTTGCTGAATGAAAAACGTAATATCGTGGATCACGCTATGGGCATAATTGCCAGGTTCAGTATGCCAAATATAGGCAATGTCTTCCCCATCGTAAACAAACGGACTGTCCATATAAACATGGTCCACTTTGTAGACAGAATGGACATCAAAGAAAAAATGCCCACCTTCATTCAAGGCTGCGAAAACTTCCTTGAATGTCTGCTGCACCTGTTTTTCAGTCTCCAAATAATTGAGAGAATCGATAGCGATAGTGACCGCGTCAAAGCCTGACAGCCCTTCCAGGTTATCCATCGACAGCTGAAGCACAGGGATGTGCTGGCCTGCTTCCTGAAATCGCTGGCTGGCAATCGTCAGCATTTCTTCTGATAAATCGCTCGCCGTCACTTCAAAGCCCATTTCGCTGAAAAGCTGGGAAAGGGTTCCTGTCCCGCAAGCCAAATCCAGAATTTTTCCGGACTGGATCTGGGAAGCAACCCATTCTACCCATTTTTCATACGGAATATCTTCCATCAGTTCATCATAAACTGATGCAAACTTCCCGTATCTCATATTTCCATTGTCGGCGCTTCTCTCCATAGGCGCTCTAAATTATAATATGAACGCTCATCTTTGTGGAAAATGTGAGCCACAACGTCTCCTAAATCGACCAATATCCAGCGTGCCGCGTCGAATCCTTCTACGCTTTTCACCGTATTGCCGGCTTTGTTGGACTGATCGATCAACTCTCTGGCAATTGCCTGCACTTGGCGATCGGAATTACCGCTGCAAATTATGAAATAGTCAGCAAGCAATGAAATGCCTTCCATATTCAAGACAACGATATCTTCAGCTTTTTTATCCTCGGCAGCATTGTATGCCATTTGTAATAATGTTTGTTTAGTCATTCTTTCACTTTCCCTTTCTGTTGCACGAAGTATTGGTAACACTTCAGTGAATCCGGATAAACCGGTTGATTTTTTGATACCAGGAATTCGATGGTATGTTTAACGCTGGCTTCCATCATAACATTCAATCCCTGATCTGCTAATTGTCGCAATTCTTCAACTCCTGAAAATTTGCGGGTCGGTTCGATAAGATCAGCAATATAGATGATTTTCTCCAGATCTGACATTCCCGGGCGGCCGGTCGTATGGTATTTGATGGCATTCAGCACATCTTCATCGTCAATGCCGAATTCCGTTCGAGCCATATACGCTCCAACAGGGGCATGCCATAATTCGGCATGGTATTCAAGCAATAATGGATCCATGTTTTCGGAAATAAGGATCGATTTCATCCATTCCCGGTCCGAAAATTTCGCTACATCGTGTAAAATAGCAGCGACACGCGCTTTCTCCACCGGCACATTGAATTTTTCCGCCAAGACAGTTGCCGTCTCGACTACCCCTCTCACATGGTTATAGCGATTTTCAGGCAGCCGTTCCTTCACTTTCTCAATCATCATACTTTGATCCATATAACCGCTCCTTTCGAATAAAAGCTTCCACTTTTTCAGGTACTAAAAAAGAGATGGTTCCACCTTCTGCGACGCGGTCCCTGAGCATTGTCGATGATAGATGCAGCTCCGGCGAGTCGATCAAAAGCACCGGATAAATGGTATCGTGCAAGTAGCCAGGGCGCCTGATGCCGATGAAACGGATAATTTTAGCCAAGTCATCGATGCGGTACCAAGTCGGCAGCCCTTCGATACTGTCTCCGCCAATAATAAAATAAAATTCAGTATCCGGTTCCCGTTCAATCATTTTTTTTACCGTATCAAATGTATAAGATACGCCGCCTTGCCTGATTTCAAAATCCTCTATCAGAAACTTATCATGTCCCATGACGGCAAGCCGTGTCATTTCAAGACGATGTTCTGCAGTGGCGCCGCTGACTTCTTTATGGGGGGCAATATAATTGGGCATAAAGCGGACTTCATCCAACCCTGTCGAATGGAGCGCTTCATTGGCCATAATAAGATGGCCGAGATGAGGAGGATTGAATGTTCCGCCTAAAATCCCGACTTTCTTCATCTTTTTACCGGCAGCACAATCTTCTTATTATTGACTGATGGTTTATATAGAACCACTGTGTGGCCGATTAACTGGACAAGTTCCGCATAAGTGCCTTCGGCCAGTCGCTTGGCAACGTCGTGTTTGTCATCTTCGTTATTCTGCAGGATGCTGATTTTCACTAATTCTCTTGCTTCCAACGCTTCTTCGATCTGGCGCAGCATCGTTCCGCTAACCCCACCTTTACCGACTTGGAAGATTGGGTCTAGATGATGAGCTTCGCTTCGCAAAAAGCGTTTTTGTTTACCTGTTAACATAATTGCCTCCTAATTTTTCTGTAATGATTTCAATCATTTTTTCAGTGTCCGGTTTAATTCCTGTCCATTTTTCAAAAGCAATCGCGCCTTGGTAGACAAACATTCCCACACCGTTCATAATTGTACAGTTTTTTTCTTGTGCCGCTTTCAAAAACGGCGTCTCAAGCGGATTGTAGATAATATCCGCGACAAGTGATCCTGTGCTTAAATTTTCCAATGAAATCGGCAAAGCTTCGTCTTTCGCTAAGCCGACAGAAGTGGTCTGGATAATAATGCTGAAGTCCGCAAGCGACAATTCCGCATCTTTTATCGTCAATGCAGAACTGCCGGACGCTTCCGCCAGTTCTTTTGCCCGGCGATACGTTCGGTTCGTGATGGTGACATCTTTATAATTGGCACGTTTTAAAGCAAAAGCAATGCCTCTTGCGGCTCCGCCAGCACCAATAATTAACACTTTTTCATTCAAGGTGACCGGCTGTGCAGACAATGACTGTACAAAACCATCGCCATCTGTATTCCAGCCGATGTATTGGCGGCCGTTAAAAGTGACCGTATTGACCGCATTCATCACGACCGCCGTTTCATCGAGTTTACTTAAAAAAGGAATAATGGACTGTTTATGCGGCAATGTGATGTTAAAGCCGCTGACTCCTAAAGTTTTCATCGCATTAAAGGCATTTTCCAGTTCAAAAGGCTGAACATGAACCGGTATATACGTGGCGTCAATGCCATGTTCTTCAAACCAATAATCGTGCATGAAAGGCGACAGGGAATGCGCAATCGGGTCGCCTATTACCGCATACCATTTCTTCATCAAAATCCCCCTAGATCAGTGATGGTCTTAAAAACACTTCTACTCCTCTAGGAGCATATGCAGCGACGACTACATTCGGATGCTGAACGGTAATCCAGCCTAAGCCTGAATAGACAATATCTGTCTTACCTTCTTTTACCCGAAATTCGTGCCGCACTAACTCTGGAAAATCATCTTTATACTGAGTAGTTGGCGGTGACAGCATTTCACCAAGATGCTGTTCATAAAGTGCATCTGCATTTTCCAGTTTGGTGCGGTGAATCTGCAAGTCGTTCGCTACATGAACGGTGAACGAAGAGCGGTCCCCGTGGATAAAGTCGAAACGGGCAAGGCCGCCGATAAATAAGGTCTGTTCGGCGTTCAATTGGAACACCCGCGGCTTCAATTCTTTTTTCGGCATGATCATTTTCAACTCTGAAGAATGCAAATGATGAGCTAATTGATGATGATTGATGATTCCCGGTGTATCAAAAAGTGATTTTTCATCATCCAATGGAATCTCGATCAAATCGAGTGTTGTTCCAGGAAAATGGGAAGTGGTGATGATATCCGATTGGCCAGTCGCTTGTTTAATGATGCGGTTGATGAACGTCGATTTGCCGACATTTGTCGAACCCACCACATAAACGTCCTGTCCTTTGCGGTACTTGTCAATCGCTTCCATCGCTTCTACGACGCCCGTTCCTTTATGCGCACTAACCGTCAAAACGTCAATCGGCTTTAAGCCCAGTTTTTTCGCTTCTTGCTTCATCCAATTGATGAGCTTCGCCTGTTTGACTGATTTTGGCAGCAAGTCGGCTTTATTGGCAATCAATAAAATATCGTTGTTGCCTACAAAACGGTGCAGCCCTGGAATCCAGCTGCCGTTGAAGTCAAAAATATCGACGATTTTCACAATCAGCCCTTTGCGTTCTCCAAGCCCGTTTAAAATCCTTAAAAAATCGTCGTCAGTCAAAGATACCGGCTGAAGCTCGTTGTAATTCTTCAAACGGAAGCAGCGCTGGCAAATAATTTCTTCTTTATCTAAAGATGATACCGGTGCGTAGCCAAGTTCCCCTGGCCGTTCTGTCTGGATCTGTGCTCCGCAGCCGATGCATGTTGGCATTTCGTTCAATTTTCTTCCTCCCATGTCAATTGTCCTTTTTCTTTTAACTTCTTCATGATGCGGCGTTCCATTAGTCGGTTAAAACGGGTAAAGAACCCGTCTGACTGGGCGACCGGCAAAACTAATATCGTGTGCAGTTTATTTAAATTCCCGCCAAAAATGTCTGTCATCATTTGGTCACCGATAACCACGACTTGATTGCGTTTCACATTCATCAATTTTAACGCTTTGCGGAACGCCCTGCCCATTGGTTTGCGCGCTTGATAAATAAACGGGATGCCAAGCGGATCGGCAAATGCTTTAACACGCAGCTCATTGTTGTTTGATACAATGATCACCTGGATTCCTGCTAATTTCATCGATCTTAGCCAATCGATCAGTTTGGGCGTCGCATCCGGACGATCCCATTCAACCAATGTATTATCTAAATCCGTAATAATTCCCCGGACTCCTTTATCAAGCAGCGCTTCAGGGGAAATTTCAAAAACGCTTTTTACGTACTGACTCGGTATAAAATATCGATACATCACAAACCACTCCTGTTTTCCGAACTTAAGTCTATTGATTATACCATATGTGCAAGGGCTTCTCCCACCTTGATCTGTTCTCCGCTTTTCACATTTCCACAAAAATCAATGCGATTTTCTTCAAAGAACAGCACAACGGTGGAACCAAAACTGAAATAAGCCACTTCTTCGCCTTTATCCCATGAGTTTTGATTGTTCGTCAATTTAATGGAATTGATGAACATAGCACCGACTTTCACTACCAGCATGCTGCCGAAGGCCGTTTCCAGCTCTGTGATCATGCGGTAATTGCCGCTGATCGGAGACTTGCCGTACATAAGCCCTGGACCATTGACAGGATAAGATTTTTTTCCCAGAACATATTGTTTGAGGATATTCCCGGATGCGGGGCTATGGATTCGGTGATAATCGGCAGGTGAAAGATAAAGCACAATGTATTTGCCGTTTTGGTACGCATCAGCCAGTCCGTTATTGCCCAAAAGATCAGCTAATGAATATTGCTGGTTTTTCACCAGAAAACGGATCCCTTCGTGCATGTCCCCTAAGATTTCAATTTTGCCGTCTACCGGGGAAACAACCGGCAGTCCGGCGGTTGGCCTGCTTTCTGCTTTTAGCTTACGGATAAAAAAATCATGCAGCGTCGGAAAAGAATTTATTTGATTTTCAATATCTGCCGTAGCTATTTTGTAAGTTTTGATATAATTTGGAATCACCCATCGGCTTGCCGAAGATTGGGCGAAAGAGCGGATTAAGCTTGATGTGACTGGTCCATTCGTCAATTCAATCGATCGCTGATAAAGCTTTTTCTTCACACGGACACCTCCATTGCTTAAAATAGTCTACCATTTTTTGTTCTTTCACAGTATAATGAAGTGAAGAAGTTTACAAAAAAAAGGAGTGTCTTCCATTGCTGATACTAGAACGAATGGATCACACAATTAAAAAACTAAGATCACAAGCAGCAAATGTGCTGACGATAGGCAATATGGCTTTCGGCGGTGCCTCGCTAATGGCGGCACTCAATGAATTCTACAGCTATAGTGTGCTATTTATTTTTATTGCTGCATTTTTGGATCGTTTTGATGGCATGGTTGCCAGGAAATTCAATCAGGAGTCGGAACTCGGCAAACAATTGGATTCCATGAGCGACATTATATCGTTCGGCATTGCACCGGCTATTTTAATTTATGAGCTTGTGCTGGTTGATTTCGGAGTCACCGGAATGGTATTCACGGTCATTTATATTGCGAGCGGCGCTTTTCGTCTTGCACGCTTTAATATTTCTGAAGCGAACGGCTACTTTACCGGCTTGCCGATCACGGCAGCAGGAACTGTTGTAACTTTGTCATATTTCGGTATTTCAACTATTCCGCCCGTTGCCTATATGTTTCTCTTTATATTATGTTCTTTATTAATGATCAGCACTTTTACACTACGAAAAGTATAAAAGCTGGAAGCGTTCAATACAACGCTTCCAGCTTTTTTATTTTGCAGCGAGACGTTCTACGACATTCAAAACAATTTCCGTAGAATGTTTGGCAGCTACAGGCAAAAATTCGTCAAAAGAAATATTCGATTCTTTGCCGGCAATGTCAGATAATGCCCGGATGACAACAAATGGCACATTAAATTGATGGCATACTTGCGCCACGGCTGCTGCTTCCATTTCAGAGGCCTTCATGTCCGGGAAGAATCCGCGCACTTTCTCTACGCGTTCCGCATCATTCATGAAAGAATCTCCGGTAGCGATCAGTCCGACTGCATAAGGATGCTCTCCCAGTTCTTCAACCGCTTTAACTGCAATGGAAACAAGGTTTTCATCTGACCGGAAAGCGGCAGGCAATTGCGGCACTTGGCCCATTTCATAACCGAAGACCGTAACGTCAACATCGTGGTGGCGGACTTCATCTGAAATAACAATGGCACCGACTTCAAGCTCTTGATCGAATCCTCCAGCCGATCCCGTATTGATCACCATATCCGGTTTATATTGCTGAAGCAAAAGAGTCGTCGACATTGCTGCATTTACTTTGCCGATGCCGCTTTTTAAAAGAACGACTTCTTGTCCTTTGTATGTACCTGAGGTAAATTCACAGTTTGCAATTTCCTCCACTCGAGCGTTTTCCAGGCTTCCTCTTAATAATTCCACTTCTTCTTCCATTGCACCGATTACACCGATTTTCATCTGTCCATCTTCCTCTCGCCTATGAATTTTATTCATAAAAAAAGACGCCTTTTAATAGGCGCCTTCCAGTGTTTTCAATACATCCATCTTCACGGGTTTCCAGCCTTTTCCGTCAATCCATTCCAAATGGACACGGTATTTTTCTGATTGATCTTTAGACTGGACGACACCGATCGACTTTTGAGGGCCACCGCCATTTTTTATCATCATAACATACATATTGTCTTCAGCTAGACCCGTTGCATATGTAATAGCTTTGATTTTTTCTTTCCAATCAACTGAATCTTTTTCATAAACCGAAACATGCTTGCCCTTTTGAGTAGTGCCTACCGGCTCCCAGCTCGTATTGATGATCGACTCTGCCACGATGGGATCATTTGAAGCTTCCCGGGTAATCGTGCCGCCAACAGTTACTTTGCCTTCTTTTGTTTTTTCGGCTTCTTCAGCTTTTTCTTTTTCTTCTTTAGCAGCTTCTTCCGCTTTTTTTGCTTCTTCGGCTTCAGCTTCAGCTTCAGAATCCTTTTCTGAGTCTTCAGCAGCGTCTGCTTCTTCAGTGTTGCTTTCTTCTCCACTCGTTTGCTGTTCAGTATCTGTTGTGATTTGGACAGATTCCGGTTCCTGGGCGCTTTGTTCGCCATTATCAAGGAATATAAAAGCTCCGGTAATAATAACTAAAGTAAACACCAACCCAATCATCATATTTAGAATGGAATTCGACCGGTTCTTTTTATTCAAACGAGAAGGATAAGGTTTTTTTTCATCATTCATATTCTTGCCTCCTCTTCAAATTATTTTAGCATAATGCTATGTTACAAATTTGACGTTTTAGCAAAAGAAATGTTTCATTATCGGCCTTTTTTAAAAAAACAGCCATTCTAACTAAGAATGGCTGTCCGAATTAGGTAATTGAAACTATCTTAATTTCCATTTCGCCACCTGGAGTCAAAACTTTAACATTTTCACCAATTGAACGTCCAATCATGCTTTTGGCAATAGGTGAATCATTGGAGATGCGGCCTTCAAGAGGATCCGCTTCTGCCGAACCAACGATTGTATATGATTCTTCTTCGCCGTCCGGAACTTCCACAAAAGTTACGGTTGTGCCTAAACGGACGATATCTCTATCTAATTCATTTTCATTTATGATAACTGCATTCCGGACCATCGATTCCAACGTAGAAATACGGCCTTCCACAAATGCTTGGTCTTCTTTAGCCGAATCATACTCAGAGTTCTCGGATAAATCCCCAAAACTGCGAGCTACTTTAATCCGCTCAACGACTTCTTTCCGTTTTACAGTTTTTAAGAAATCCAGTTCTTCCTCCAACTTCTGCTTTCCTGCAGCTGTCATTGGAAATTGTTTCTCGTTCGCCATTATTCCCCACTCCTTAAACTGCTGACTTTGGATGATTTTTGGTAAACACCCGCCAGTCTGGTCTCATCATATTATAAACTGTCAATCTATTCAAGAATTGTTTTAATTTTTGTAACCATTAAATCAATTGCTACTTCGTTTTGCCCGCCTTCCGGGATAATCACATCAGCATATCGTTTTGTCGGCTCGATAAACTGGTTATGCATAGGGCGCACAACGCTCAAATATTGATCAATTACGGAATCGATGGTCCGTCCCCGTTCGTTGATGTCGCGCAGCAAACGGCGAATTATGCGCAAATCCGCATCCGTATCCACAAACAATTTAATATCCATCAAATCGCGGAGGCGCTGGTCTTCTAGAACCAGGATGCCTTCAAGAATGATGACGTCTTTCGGCTCAATCAATACAGTTTCATCAGAACGCGTATGTAGCGCATAATTATAAACCGGTTTTTCTATCGGCTGCCGTTGCAGCAATTTGTTGATGTGTTCAATCAGTAAATCTGTATCAAATGCCAGCGGATGGTCATAGTTCGTTTTCAAACGTTCTTCAAACGCTAAATGGCTTTGATCTCTATAATAATAATCTTGTTCAATCACCACTACTGAGTGATCTTTGAATACTTCATAAATGGAATGCGTCACGCTCGTTTTACCTGAGCCCGAACCACCTGCAATTCCGATTACAACCGGACGGTTTTTAGACATGCTTTCAAGCTCCTTGCAAACTTCATTATTTTTCCTGCGCCTTTTTTCTGCAAATCATGATTCCATCTCCTGCAGACAGCAGCGTCGTTTCGTAAGACGGGTGATTTAACATATGTTCTTTAAATTTTCTTAAATTCCGGATCATCGTCCGTTTTCTTCTCGGAACCTCCGAAATTTCCTGCTCTGACAAACCGTGCATATGCATATTATCACAATAAATAATTCCGCGTTCAGACAAAAGCTTCTCATATTTTTCGAAAAACCGTTCATATTGCCCTTTAGCGGCATCTATAAAAATAGCGTCATACGCCGGTTTTAACATGTCCAAATCCAGCTCAAGCGCATCTCCATGAAAAATCCGTATTTGGTTTTCAAGACCGGATTGCCCGATGAATTCCACTGCTTTATCATACCTGCTGTCATCACGTTCGATAGTATCAACTGTGCAATCCGGCAATTCAGAAGCCATTTTGATGGCTGAAAACCCAATTGCTGCTCCAATTTCCAGAATCGATTTCGGCTGCTGGCTTTTCAAAAGCTCGATGAGTTCGCTGATTCCTTGTTCTTCCATGATCGGGACATGATGCTGTTCCGCGTAGCTTTTTAATGCCGCCAATATTTCCGGCAGTTGTAGATGATGTTCCATTCTAAAAGCTCCTTTTTACCTGCAGCAAAAATTACTTCCTATACTAACATAAAACAAGAAGGAAAGCGAGACCGCCTCCTTCTTGTTTTATTCACCTTGCGTAAGCAGGTCCTTATAACTGCCATGCAGCAGAAACAAAAGACCCGGCTTCTTTATCCCGCTTTTCAAGCGGCAGATCCACTAAAGTCCGATTGGTTCAACTAGCACTCTGCGGGGACGTAGCCCCGCTGAGTGAGTTTCACTTTATCCCGCTTTAACGGCCAGTACGACTCCCGCTTTTCCAAGCGGCAAGTCTACTGTCCATAAAAGTCCGATTGGTTCAACTAGCACTCTGCGGGGACGTAGCCCCGCTGAGTGAGTTTCACTTTATTGGCCGATGTATTTGTCGCGGTTCGCTAAATGCTCGTCATAAGTTATAGCAAAATGATTTTTGCCGGTAGAATCAGCAAGGAAATATAAATATTTTGTATTGGCTGGGTCTAATACGGCCTGGATGGACGACGCTCCGGCTGAAGCAATCGGGCCAGGCGGCAAGCCTTTATTGGTGTAAGTGCTGTAAGGATGCTCAAATTGGTAGTCTTTATTGAACAGACGTTCTTTGTGTTCTCCCATCGCATAAATGACGGTCGGGTCTGTCTGCAGCGGCATATCCGCTTCCAGACGGTTATAGAACACGCTGGCAATCGTCTGCCGGTCGGACTGTGCTGTGGCTTCTTCTTCCAGCAGCGACGCGAATGTCAGGAGCCAATGCGGCGTTTTTCCCATCTCTTCGAGTACCGCTTGATATTGTACGACATTTGCCTCTGTCGCTTCAAGCATTTGCTCGATTATTAAGTTCAGCGATGGATCTTCTTCATAAAATTCGTAAGTGGCAGGGAACAAATAGCCTTCTAACGCATAACGGACATTCTCGCCTTTGATTTCATCCGTCAGCAATGTCGGGTACTTGACCATCAATTCATCAATGTATTGTGGATCCTGCACTTTAGCCAAAAATTCTTCAGCAGTGAATTTTGTCTTTTTGGCAATGACATTTTCAGCGATCTGGTCTATTGTCAGGCCTTCAGGCACCGTAATATTGAACAGCGGTTCACGGTAGACTTTTCCGGTTTTCAAGCTTTCAGTAATTTCATCAAGAGTCATAGAAGGCAGCAGCCCGTATGTCCCGGCTTGGAAATCAGCCTGGTTCTTGAATTTCACGTAATACTTGTAAATGCGCGCATCGGCGATAAGACCGTTTTCTTCCAGCAGTGCTGAGATGCTGTCCAAATTCGAGCCGATCGGCACTTCTATGTTCACAACTTTTTCTGAATCCGGGTCTACCGGCTTCAATGCATCAGTCACATAATTATAGGCTTGAAATCCTGCAATGCCCACAACGATCAAAAGGACCAATGTGATGATAAACACAATGCGACGGACGATTTTCACTTCTTTTTTCTTTTCACTCATCCGTTCGAACATTATTTCTTTTTTCGACTGCTTGTCCACGGGTTCCCCCCCTTAGCTTTTTGCTTTCCCCCGTTTCAAAGGCCAGTATGCCCCCCTTTTAAAGTCGGAGGTCCACTGGCCGTTAAAACCCGATTTGTTCATCTAATCTGCGTAAAGATAAAGAAGCGCCACTGAGTGAAGTTTCTCATTATCAGTATACCTAATTCCTGACAAAAGAAAAAGGCGGAATCTGCTTTCAATTCCGCCCCTTGCTTCATTAGATTAAAGCTCTTCGTTCTCTTCTTCTTCGTCAAGGAACGTGTTCAGCATTTCTTCGATCATGTCCCATTCTTCGTCAGTTTCAACAGGGCGAAGTTCGCCGCCAGCAATTTTGCCGTCTGTGTCTTCGTTTTCAGTGAATGAAGAAGCTTGGATTTCAATTTCACCATCTTCATCTTCTTCAGCACCTACCGGGTAATACAATACATATGATTTCCCGAATTGTTCTGAGTCAAATGTGAATAGTACTTCAAATAGCTGCTCGTTGCCGTTTTCATCAACGACTGTAATGTGTTCTTGTCCGTGTTCCATTTGCGTCACCTCATTATTTTTTAAAATCAAGATAGCCTTGCAAAATCATGACCGCTGCCATCTTGTCGATCACTTTTTTGCGGTTTTTCCGACTGACGTCAGCTGAAATCAGCATCTTCTCCGCCGCCATTGTCGTCAGACGTTCATCCCAAAGGACCACCGGTATAGCATACGCTTCTTCCAGCAAAGCTGCAAACTTTTCCGATGCTTCGGCTCGCGGGCCAATGGAATTGTTCATGTTTTTCGGATATCCAACTACGACTTGGGTGACTTCATAAGATTTGATCAATTCGCCTAAGCGCTCAAATCCATACTCTCCTACAGCCTCGTTGATTTTCACCGTCTCGATGCCTTGGGCTGTCCAGCCAAGCGCATCACTGATGGCAACTCCGATTGTTTTTGAACCGACATCCAGTCCCATTATTCTCATGCTTATTCCTCATTATTCTTTTTGATATAGAACTTTACAAGCTCTTCCAGAATTTCATCCCGTTCGAGTTTGCGGATCATATTGCGTGCATCCTGATGGCGAGGAATATAAGCCGGATCACCTGATAATAAATATCCGACAATCTGATTGATCGGGTTATAGCCTTTTTCCTCAAGTGCAGCATGGACTTGAAGCATCACTTGCTTCACTTCCTGCTCCATCGATTCATCAGACGGATTGAATTTCATAGTTTGATCAAATGAACTCACGACAAGCACCTCGCTTTCGGATCTAGATAGGAGAAAACCGCTCTCGCTGTCTGAATTATATTATATACGATTTTAGGTATTTATTAAACCTATTTGAGCAAGTTGTAGACAGATTCCAAAGCTTCGCCCAGTTTTTCCGGGTTTTTCGCACCTGCCATCGCCATATCGGGACGGCCGCCGCCCTTGCCGCCGCACTGTTCTGCTACGTGTTTGACGATTTGTCCGGCATGATAGTTCCCGCCTGCCAAATCTTTTGTGACGCCGGCGATCAGCATCACTTTTTCGCCGTCTGTCGCACCGAGAACGATGACCGCTTTTTCAAACTTTTGCTTCAAGTCATCCATAATCTGGCGCAGCTGATTATTGTCTTTCGCTTCCACTTTCGTAGAAAGAACTGTAATATCGCCGACTTGGCGTGCAGAACTCAACAATTCGGAAGACTGTGCATTTGAAATTTTCGCCATCAGCGACTCGTTTTCACGCTGCAGCCCTTTCATTTCCTGCTGGAACGTCTGCACTTTCTGGACCATGTCTTTTGGAGATGTTTTCATCAGGCTTGCCGCTTCCTCAAGCGTCCGCTCGCTGTCTTTCAAGTTCTCATATGCCCCTTTGCCGGTGACCGCTTCGATGCGGCGGATGCCGGCACCAATGCCGCTTTCTGAAACAACCTTGAAGACGCCGATTTCTGAAGTGTTGACGACATGGACGCCGCCGCAAAGTTCCAGTGAGTAGCCGCCGATTTCAACCACACGGACAACATCGCCGTATTTCTCGCCGAATAACGCCATCGCTCCCATGTCTTTTGCTTCCTGCAAGTTATGGTAGCCGGTTTGGACGTCAATGCCGCTCCAAATTTTCTCGTTGACGATTTGTTCAATCTGCTCGAGCTCTTCTTTTGTTACTTGCCCGAAATGTGAGAAGTCAAAACGCAGACGGTCTGGTCCAACGTATGATCCTGCTTGGTTAACATGCGTTCCAAGAATATCTTTAAGCGCTTGGTGCAATAAGTGTGTCGCTGTATGATTTTTCACCGTATGGCGGCGTTCGCTTGCGTCAACTTCTGCAAAAACAGCTGACTTTGTCAATTCACCGGAATCAACACGCACCGAATGCAGGTTTTGGCCGTTTGGCGCTTTTTTGACGTCAAGCACAGATACCTGCACCAAATCATTGCTCAAGGTTCCGCGGTCGGCAATCTGCCCGCCGCTTTCAGCATAAAATGGCGTTTGGTCCAAAATCACTTGAACTTCTTCGCCTTCTTGGGCACTGTCAGCCAGTTCGCCGTCTTTGATGATTACCAGCACATTCGCTTCAGCTGCCGTTAAGCTATAGCCGATAAATTCGCTTGGCTCTGTAATGCTGCCCAGCACTTCGGATTGCGTCTGCATCGAATTGACGCTGTGGCGCGCTTTTCGTGCCCGGTCACGCTGTGCCTGCATTGCCGCTTCGAAGCCCGCATGGTCGATTGCCATGCCGCTTTCTTCCGCATACTCTTCCGTCAGTTCCACCGGGAAGCCGTACGTATCATAAAGGCGGAAAGCATCTTCACCCGGAATTTCCGTATGGCCTGCCGCTTTTTGCTGTTCGACAACCGACGATAAAATCGCCAGTCCGTCGTGAAGCGTTTCGTGGAAGCGTTCTTCTTCCAATTTCATGACGCGGATAATAAAATCCTGCTTTTCATTGACTTCAGGATAAAAGTCTTTCATGATATCACCCACAACCGGCACCAATTCATACATGAACGGTTTTTCAATGCCCAGTTTTTTCGCATAGCGGACAGCGCGGCGCAGCAGTCTTCTTAACACATAGCCGCGGCCCTCGTTCGATGGCAAGGCGCCGTCGCCGATTGCAAAAGCAACGGTGCGGACATGGTCAGCGATGACTTTGAATGCCATGTCGGCTTCCCCGCCTTCCCCGTATTTCTTGCCGGAAATCTGTTCGGTTTTCTGGATAATCGGCATGAACAAATCGGTATCGTAGTTAGTCGGAACGTCCTGCACAACCGAAGCCATGCGCTCAAGCCCCATTCCGGTATCGATGTTCTGCTTCGGCAGCGGCGTGTAAGTATTGTCCGGGTTGTGGTTAAACTGCGAGAACACCAAGTTCCAGACTTCCAGGTAACGGTCATTCTCGCCGCCCGGATACAATTCAGGATCGTTCGAGTCGCTGCCATAGGATTCACCGCGGTCATAGAAAATCTCAGAGTTCGGGCCGCTTGGACCTTCGCCGATATCCCAGAAATTCCCTTCCAAGCGGATGATGCGTTCAGCCGGCACACCGACTTCATTTAGCCAGATATCATATGCTTCTTCATCTTCCGGGTGGATCGTCACGGACAATTTCTCCGGTTCGAAGCCCATCCAGCGATCGTCGGTCAAGAATTCCCAAGCCCAGTGGATCGCTTCTTTTTTGAAATAATCGCCGATCGAAAAGTTCCCGAGCATTTCAAAAAATGTATGGTGGCGGGCTGTTTTCCCGACGTTCTCGATATCGTTTGTCCGGATCGATTTTTGGGCGTTGACGATTCTCGGGTTTTCCGGAATCACACGGCCGTCAAAATATTTTTTCAGTGTTGCCACGCCGCTGTTGATCCACAGCAAAGAAGGATCTTCAAATGGCACAAGCGGTGCACTCGGCTCCTGGTCATGGCCTTTTTCTTTAAAGAATTCGAGATACAATCTTCTGATGTCTGCAGCTTTCATCGTCTTCATGGTTTTCATCTATCTTCCTCCTTAAGCATAATAAAAAGCCTTCATCTCTTGCGCTTGCGCAAGGGACGAAGGCTTTATTTCGCGGTACCACCCTAATTACACAGGCAGCTTTCACCCATGTCTCTCATTACGCCTTAACGCGGCTTTACGGCAGGGATTAGCTGCACTCCGGAGTAGCTTTCTAAAAATGCATGGCGAAGGTTCTTTCAGCCCGGGAACCTCTTTCTAAGCGGATGCGAATTTTATACTGTCTCCATCTGAGTGTTGTTTATTGATATAGATTGAATTATATAGAAAAATGCTTGGCTGTGTCAATAGAGACGATTGTTTGAGCTTTTTCTGTAAAGTTATCTGGATTTTGTAATACGACCAATAAAGTTTAGAATACGGCCAGTAGAGTAAAAAATACGACCAGCAACAAAATAAATACGACCAATTAAAGCGAAAATACGATTCTAATTAAAAAAAGCGCCCGTGACGGACGCTTGTTTTACGCTTCGAGAAAATCCTGCGGCTTGATGCCTTCCATGCCGATCAGCGGATGGATCGTGTTGGCGTTTTCCGCAGTCAAGCTCACCGGGCCGGCCGGTTCTTTAACTTTTTCCACCGGCTCTTTGGTTTCGGCGGCGGCGATTGATTCCGCTTCCGCGGCAGCCGTTTCTTCTTCAGGCAGCTGCAGCCGTTCTCTTAATGTGGTCATGCGCTGGACATCATCTGTCCGTTCAACGCCGTAGCGGAACACCTGCGGATCGCCGCAAAGAATCAAGAAATCTTTGCTTCGTGTGATTCCCGTATACAATAAATTGCGCCGCAGCATTTTCATATAGCTGCGGACGACGGGCATGATGACCGTCGGAAATTCCGAGCCTTGCGCTTTATGGATCGAGCAGCAATACGCGAGCGTCAGCTGGTTCAAGTCGCTGCGCTGGTATTCCACTTCAATGCCGTCAAAAGAAGCCACCAGCATGTCCTGCTTCTCGACCGTTTCTTTCGCTTTCATGATGGCGACCACTTCACCCATGTCACCGTTAAAGACATTGCTTTCCGGCTGGTTGACGAGCTGCAGAACTTTATCTCCGATGCGGTATGAGATGTCGCCGAAAACCAGCTCTTTCCGTTTGCCGTCCGGATTCGGATTGACCATTTCCTGGATCATGCGGTTAAGTGCATCGATGCCGGCCGGCCCTTTGTACATCGGTGCGAGCACTTGGATGTCCTTGATGGAATGGCCTTTGGCAAGAGCACTCTTCACCACTTTTTCAACCACTTCCGGTACTTGTTCAGGTCCCGCTTTGATGAACGATCGGTCCGCTGTTTTCGCGGTGATATCGGCCGGCAGCTGGCCAACTTTCATTTGGTGGGCCAGTTCAATAATCGAAGATCCGGAAGACTGCCGGTAGATATCAGTCAGTTCGACGGTCGGGATGCGTTTTGATTCCAATAAATCACGTAGCACTTGCCCCGGCCCGACTGGTGGCAATTGATCTTGGTCCCCGACGAAAATGATTTGGGCATCTTCAGGCACGGCTTTCAGCAATTGATGCGCCAGCCACGTATCGACCATCGACATTTCATCAATGATAATCAAACGGCCTTCAATATCCCGTTCGGTTTCTTCTTCTTTTTCCTGTCCATTAAAGCCGAGCAAACGGTGGATCGTCATCGCCGGCAGGTCCGTCGATTCACTGAGCCGTTTCGCTGCCCGCCCTGTTGGCGCCGCCAAAATGATGGGGAACGGCTCTTTTTTCTTGGCATAGTCTTTCGGATCGAGCGACAAGCCATGAAGTTCGGCATACACTTCGACCAAGCCGCGGACGACCGTCGTTTTGCCGGTTCCCGGTCCACCGGTCAAGATCATGACTGACGAGTTGATGCTGTTTTCGATGGCTTCCACTTGCGTTTCCGCATAATTGACCTCGAGCCGTTCTTCCGCTTCACCAAGCGCCCGCCGCACTTCCGATGCAGGAAAACGTTCGCGTTTCGCTTGGGAAGCCAGCATCGTTTCCAGCTTCGTCGCAATGCCCAGTTCTGAATAATAAAGCGACGGCAAATAAAGCCGGGTTTTTTCCCCTGCCACTTTGCCTTCTTCATTCAATTCAATCATCGCTTTTGAAATCAATTCAATCGGTATTTCATCTCGCGGATTGATTTCAAGCATTTCTTTAACCAGCGGAATCAGCGTTTTGGCATCGACATAAACATGGCCTTCCGACAGCGAAGCCTGGTTCAATAAATGCAGAATCGAAGCTTTGATGCGGTCCGGATGGCTTCCGGTAATGCCGAGTTTCGCGCCAAGTTCATCGGCGCGCTGGAACCCGATCCCTTCAATTTCTTCGATCAACCGGTAAGGGTTCTTCGTTAAAATATCAATCGTTTCTTCCCGGTACGCCTGGTAAATGCGCATGCCGACTTGAGGGCCGAATCCCCAGTCATTCAACTGAATCATGACTCGCTCCAGCCCCAGGTTCATCTGCAGCGTCGAGCGGATCGTATCTTTTTTGTCATCGGACAAACGCGGCACCGCATCGAGCGCTTCCGGGTCTTCCAGAATCTTTTTGATGGCCTCTTTACCGAGTTTTTTGACAATCGTCTCCGCTGTTTTGCGGCCGATACCGTTGAACATATCACTCGACAAATAATGGATGATCCCTTGTTCGGTTTCTGGAACTTCTTTTGTAAAAGTTTTCACTTGGAACTGGACACCATATTTCGGATGATTTTTCACAGCCCCCGTAAAACGGTATTGTTCCTCAAGCGACAGTTTCGGGAAATAGCCAGAAACGATGATTTCCTTTTCTGGATAGGAGGTGTTGGTTTCCTGGATTTTCACTTTGGCGATGGAAAATAAATTTTGGGGATTGTGAAAAATCGAGACGACGGGCCGGCCTAACACGAATTGTGCTTCTTCATGGAATAAATCAATTTGTCCGGTCATATCTGCCGTCTCCTTTCACAGTTTTATTGTAGTTTTGTAGCAATCATATCATACGCATAACGCGCCATTTCATTGCGGTCATCGAGTGTATAAGCTTGTTTCAAATGATGCATGGCATCTTGGACGCGGTCTGTGGATACCGCGTAAAGAACACCGAGGTTATAATGCGCATCCGCGTGGTTTGGATCTTGCTCCAGAACCTGCAAAAACTGCGGTTCCGCCAGCTCGAACAATTCCATCGAAGCAAGCGTTATGCCGTAGCTCAATCGCGCTTGCACATCAGCCGGGTCTAATTCAACCGCTCGCTGAAGATACGGAAGCGCCAGTTTCGGCTGCTCCAATTTCTCGAAGCATTTGCCGATCATGAAATGCGCGTCCGCTCCTTCAAGGCCGTATTGCACTGCTTTTTCATACAATTTCAATGCTTCCGCATATCGCTCCCCATTGAAATACAAATTGGCCAGGCCGTAATATGCGGTAGCCGAAGTTTCATCCAGCACAAGCGCTTTTTGGAAAAAACGCTCTGCCCGCTCTACATCGTCCATAGACGTCAATACATGGCCGAAGTTGATATAGCCCAGCGGATTGTTCGGTTCTTCTTCAATCGCCTGCGTAAATGCTTTGATCGCTTCTTCGGTATTTCCTTCTTGAAGGGCTTGAATGCCGATTTCGTTATAATTCATCATTGTCTCTCCTATTAACCTACATATTCCAGGCGAGCGCCGTTTTTAAAGACGCGGTCAATGGTTCCGCCGCCCAGGCATTCTTCGCCGTCATAAAAAACAACCGCTTGTCCTGGTGTAATAGCTCGAACGGGCTCGTCAAATGTCACAATGGCTTCTTCGCCTTTAAATTCAACTGTTACGCCAACATCTGCTTGGCGGTAACGGAATTTCGCTGTGCATTTCAATGTGCCAGTCGGTGCCGTATCCGCAGTGAAACTCAAGTTCACTGCAGTCAAGCTGTCGGAGAACAGCGCTTCATGGTTGATATTCTGGCCGACAAATAAAATATTCTTTTCCAAATCTTTGCCGATCACAAACCACGGATCTCCTGCTCCACCAATGCCCAGGCCTTGGCGCTGGCCAATTGTGTAATACATCAAGCCGTCATGGCTTCCTTTTTTCACGCCGTCAAGCGTTTCCATTGAGCCTGGCTGTGCCGGAAGATATTGGCCAAGGAATTCCTTGAAATTGCGTTCGCCAATAAAGCAGATGCCGGTTGAGTCTTTTTTCGTAGCTGTGGCAAGCCCTGCTTCAAGTGCGATTTCACGCACTTTCTTTTTTTCCATATGGCCGATCGGGAACATGACTTTAGACAATTGCTCCTGGTTTAATTGGTTCAGGAAATACGTTTGGTCTTTGTTATTGTCTTTGCCGCGCAGCATTTTTGTTTCGCCATTTTCCATATGCTCGACTTGTGCGTAATGGCCGGTCGCCAAATAATCCGCACCGAGGCTAAGGGCATGCTCGAGGAATGCCTTGAACTTGATTTCTTTATTGCACATCACGTCCGGGTTCGGTGTGCGCCCTGCTTTGTATTCTTCCAGGAAATAAGTGAACACTTTATCCCAATACTGTTTTTCAAAGTTGACCGCATAATACGGAATGCCGATCTGGTTGCAGACGCGGATCACGTCTTCATAATCTTCCGTCGCAGTGCAGACGCCGTTTTCATCGGTGTCATCCCAGTTTTTCATAAAGATTCCGATGACGTCATAGCCTTGTTCTTTCAATAAATACGCGGCAACCGAAGAGTCGACCCCTCCGGACATGCCGACGACAACACGTATATCTTGTGGTGCTTTCGCAGTCATTTATAATCACCTTTTCATTTTAGCGCCAAGCGCTTACTGATTTGAGCTGTTTTTTCAGCAGCTTCTGTTATTTGTGCTTCGGTCAAGCCGATGCCGAAACTGAAGCGAATCGAATTCCGCAATTCTTCAGCCTGTTCGCCGTACATGGCGACCAGAACATGCGACGGATCGATGGAACCCGCTGTACAGGCCGATCCGCTCGATGCCGAAATTCCGGCAAGGTCCAAGTTCACAAGGAACGACTCGATTTCGATCCCGGGCAGGCTGAGATTCAGGATATGCGGCAAAGGGTTGATGCCGTTTTCCTTGAATTCCACGCCTTCCTCCCGGAGAACGTTTTTGAAGATTTTTTTATATCCCTGATAGGCAGCTTGTTTCTGCTCCATCGTTGCTAGTGAAATTTCCACCGCTTTGGCGAACGCCGTGATCGCCGGAACATTTTCGGTTCCTGCGCGGCGCTTCCGTTCCTGTTCCCCGCCATATAATAACGGGGCGAGCGGCGTGCCTTTGCGCTGGTATAAAAAGCCGATGCCTTTCGGTCCATTCAGCTTATGGGCGGATACGGACAATAAATCCACGTGCAGCCCCTCCACGTCAATCGGCAAAACGCCATACGCCTGAACGGCATCGGTATGGAATGTGACATCGGTGTCTTTCAAAAGCTCCCCGATTTCCGCAATGGGCTGGATGGTCCCAATTTCATTATTGCCCAGCATGATGGTCACTAAAATTGTATCGTCCCTCAAAGCATTTTTCACGTCTTCTGCTCGCACTAAGCCGTTTTTGTCAACCGGCAAATACGTGACGTCATAGCCGTCGCTTTCCAATTTAGCACAGGCATGGAGAACAGCATGGTGCTCAATCGTAGAAGTGATAATGTGCTTTCCCTGCTTTTTGGCAGCCGTACCGAAAATCGCGAAGTTATCCGCTTCCGTCCCGCCGCTCGTGAAAATGATTTCCGGGTCGTTGGCGTTGATGCTTTTCGCAAAAATGCGGCGTGCATCATCCAGCGCTTTTCGTGCGATTCTTCCCGTTCCGTGGATGCTCGAAGGATTGCCGAATACAGTCCCGAGCGCTTGTGAAAATACATCAGCCACTTCCGGATGCATCGGAGAAGTGGCCGCATGGTCCAAATAAATTCGATTCATTTTGACTGACTCCTTATATATAGAACATATAGTTTTCGTTATCGGTGTCTTGCGTTTTGGTTAAATCTTCAATCGTCGTGGTATCCAGCACATTTTTTACCGCGTCCCGGATGCGGACCCATAATTCCCGCTGCGGCTGGGCTTCGTCTTCAATGCCTTCAACCGGCTGAATCGGCCCTTCAAGGACACGGATCACATCACCGGCTGAAATTTCTTTCGGCGAACGCGTCAGCATATAGCCGCCGTATGCGCCGCGCACACTTTTGACCAGTCCGGAATTTCGAAGCGGCCCGACAAGCTGCTCTAAATACGCTTCAGACAAATCATAGTCCGCTGCAATTTTACGGAGCGGAATGGGCCCTTCTCCGTAATGTTTTCCTAACGCGATCATAATGGTTAAGCCGTAACGGCCTTTTGTTGATATTTTCATCATTACACCCCTGAATCAGATTCCAATTATTCTTCAAAATAGTATATCATACGTTACATGAAATGGACTTGCAATGACTTTTATTTGTCGAAACGATATACTGATAGAACGAATGTACGGAAGGAGTTTTTGATTTGCAGAACGAACCTTTAGCTTTCCGTATGCGTCCGCGGACAATCGATGAAGTTGTCGGACAACAGCACGTCATCGGACCGCATACGGCATTATATAAAATGATACAGAACGGCCATGTGCCGTCGATCCTGCTTTACGGCGAGCCAGGAATCGGCAAAACATCCATTGCCCACGCCATCGCCGGAACTTCCAAACTGCCGTTCATCGCCCTGAACGCGACGACGTCCGGCAAGAAAGACGTCGAAGAAGTAGTCGCTGAAGCGCGCATCACCGGCAAAGTCCTGCTGTTTCTGGACGAAATCCATCGTTTCAATAAACTCCAGCAAGACGCGCTATTGCCGCATGTCGAAAGCGGTGCCATCGTGCTGATCGGCGCCACGACGGAAAATCCCTTTCATGACGTCAACCCGGCCATCCGTTCCCGCTGCGGCGAAATCAAGCAGCTGAAACGGCTGAAGCATGAAGACATCGTCCAGCTCTTGAACAATGCTTTGTCAGATTCGAAACGCGGGCTGGGCAATTACGACATTGAAATCTCACTGGCCCAAGTCGAACGCATCGCGGAAGGCACAAACGGAGATGCCCGCAAAGCGTTGACGATGCTCGAATCGATCGTTGTCGCATCGGATGAGCGTGACGGTAAATATATCGTCGAAGACCAAATGGTTGAACAAATGATCAAACGCGTCGGCGTCTTCGGCGATAAAAAAGGCTCCCACTTTTATAACCTGCTTTCGGCGCTGCAAAAATCAGTGCGCGGCAGTGACGTCAATGCCGCCATGTATTATTTGGGGCATTTACTCGAGAACGGCGATCTTACAGCTGTGACGCGCCGTTTGCTGGTCATGGCTTATGAAGACATCGGTCTCGCTAACCCGCAAGTCGGCGGCCATGTGCTGGCTGCCTGCCAAGCGGCAGACCGGCTCGGCTTGCCGGAAGCCCGCATTCCACTGGCGCAAGCGGTTGCCGAGATGTGCTTATCGGAAAAATCCAATTCTGCCTACAAAGCAATCGACGCAGCCATGGCGGCGATCAATAAAGGCGACACAGGCGATATCCCGATGCATCTGCGCGACGGCCATTATGCCGGTGCAGCCGAACTCGGCCACGGCGGCTATAAATATCCGCACGACACGCCGCTTGGATCTTACGGCGGCTGGGTCGACCAGGATTATTTGCCGAAAGAAGTGAAGTCCGCGGAGTATTACCAGCCGGTCATCGCCGGTGCAGAGAAGAAATACGCTGGAATCTACGAGAAATTGAAATCGTTCCGGAAGAAAAAATAAATAGTCGAAGCCATTTCCGTCCGTGAAATGGCTTTTTTCTTTATTTATTTGCGCTTAGCTAATTTTATTTGCGATCGTGGATGGTTTATTTGCGTTTAAAAACTTTTATTTGCGTTCGTGCGGAGCTTATTTGCGTTCATTAAAATTCGACATCCAGAACCTAACTCTACGACCGGTTTTGATGCTTTTCGCCAGCGAAAAGCGCTCTTTCTTTTGGCATCCGTCTTTTTAAATTCCCCACACAAAAGCCGGCTCAACTTGCGAGCCGGCTTTTCTTTAATTATTTCTGACGCGTTCGATGGGAATCGAGCGGGTGATATCGTTGACTACCCAGCTGGCGCAGATCAAGCCGACAGTTGACGGTGTAAAGGCGTTCGAACTTGGCGGCATTTTCGCTTTGCGGATGGCTGCATCCGGCTTGCCGACTGTTTCTACCACGTCTTGGCGGATCACGATCGGGCTTTCGTCCGAAAACACGACTGGAATGCCTTTTCGGATGCCCGCTTCGCGCAATTTTTTGCGGATGATTTTTGCCAGTGGATCCGTATGAGTTTTGGAGATATCAGCAATCTGGAAACGCGTCGGATCGGTTTTATTGGCAGCACCCATGCTTGAAATGATTTTAACTCCGCGTTTATAGCATTCCTGCATCAAATGAACTTTATAAATCATCGTATCCGATGCATCAATGACATAATCCGGTTCGTAGCTGAAAAATTCTTCATATGTTTCTTCAGTATAGAACATATGTAAAGAAATCACTTCACATTCCGTATTGATATCCGCGATCCGGTCTTTCATGACGCCGGCTTTCGATTTGCCGACGGTCGATAAATTGGCGACCAACTGGCGGTTGATATTGGTGATGTCGACATCGTCTTTATCGACCAGTATAATCCGTCCTACGCCGCTTCTGGCACATGCTTCAGCAGCAAAAGAACCTACTCCGCCAACGCCCAGTATAGCGACGGTTGTACCTTTCAACAATTCGATTCCTTCTTTGCCTACTGCTAATTCATTTCGTGAAAATTGATGTAACATGATTTCCCTGCCCTTCACATTCAAAGATGATACGTCTGTCTAATAGGAATTATACACAAATAAAAACCCTCCGACAAATTGCCGAAGGGCGTAAAGTTAAAATAATGGAGAATCCCGATCGTGCCGTCCTTGTGTTGCATATCGTTTTTGAACCCGCTTCAAGCAGGTGGGTGACCGCTTTATCACTTATAACTTCCCGCTAAAGAGGCATGTTAGCCATGATAAAATTTGGTCTCCCGACGACAAAATGTTGGGTCAAAACTGAATAGCTTAAAACGAACACATCAGGATTCTCTACTACTTGTATGTTAGCATACCTTATTTATTTGCACAAGATATTTACTCTGGTACTTTTTCATTATTCTGAATATTGACAGATAGGCTCAATTCTTCAAGTTGTGCTTGTGAAACCGGACTTGGTGCATCCGTCAATAAATCGCTGGCGCTCGCTGTTTTCGGGAATGCAATCGTATCACGCAAGTTCGTGCGCCCAGCCAATAACATTACGAGACGGTCCAGGCCGAAAGCAATTCCGCCGTGCGGAGGCGTGCCGTATTCAAAAGCATCCATCAGGAAGCCGAACTGCGCACGCGCTTCTTCTTCAGTGAATCCAAGCATCTGGAACATTTTCTCCTGGATGTCGCGGCGGTAAATACGCAATGACCCTCCGCCCAGTTCATAGCCGTTCAATACAAGGTCATACGCTTGTGCACGGACTTTTTGAGGTTCTGTCGTCAAGATCTCAAGGTCTTCTTCAAACGGCATTGTGAACGGATGGTGAGCTGCATAATAGCGCCCTTCTTTTTCATCGTATTCAAACAACGGCCAGTCTGTGATCCATAGGAACTTAAACTGTGTATTGTCGATCAAGCCGAGTTCCTTGCCGAACTTCAAACGTAAAGCGCCAAGTGCATCCGCGACTACCGATGAAGAATCCGCTACGAATAAAAGAAGATCTCCCGCTTCAGCTTCTGCACGTTCAGTTAAAGCAGCCGCTGCTTCGCCTTCAAAAAATTTCGCAATCGGTCCTTTAATGCCTTCTGCTTCCACTTTCAACCAAGCCAAACCTTTTGCTCCGTATACGGCAGCGAACTCACCAAGCGCGTCGATATCTTTGCGTGAATAATTTGCCGCTTGCCCTTTGACGTTGATCAATTTCACTTGTCCACCGTTTTGAACTGCTCCGGAGAACACTTTGAACGAAGAATCTTTCACCAAATCGGAAACGTTGACCAATTCCAGTCCGAAACGCACATCCGGCTTATCCGAACCATAACGGTCCATCGCTTCGGTATAGTTCATGCGCTGGAATTTCGGTTCAATGTCGATGCCTTTAACATCGCTCATCATCTGAACCATCAATCGTTCGTTCATCTCGATGATTTCTTCCATTGATTTAAAGCTCATTTCCATATCAATTTGTGTGAATTCCGGCTGGCGGTCAGCACGCAAATCCTCATCACGGAAACAGCGGGCGATTTGATAATATTTATCAAAACCGGAAACCATCAGCATCTGCTTGAACAATTGCGGTGATTGAGGAAGCGCATAAAATTCACCATCATGTACACGGCTTGGCACCAAATAATCGCGCGCGCCTTCAGGAGTCGATTTCGTCAAAATCGGCGTTTCCACTTCCAGGAAGCCTTCTTCATCCAGGAATCGGCGAACCGATTTTGTAATGTCCGAACGCATTTTGAACGTTTCAAACATTGCCGGCCGGCGAAGGTCCAAATAGCGGTATTTCAAGCGCAAGTCTTCACTGACCTCTGTGTTGTCGTCAATTGCAAAGGGCGGGTTTTTCGCTGCGTTGATAATCGTCGCATGGTCCACTTGCACTTCCACTGTTCCGGTTTTCATCGTTGGATTGACTTGGCCTTCTGATCTGGCAACGACCAGCCCTTCAATATGCACCACAAATTCGTTGCGCAATGTTTCGCCGATTTTTGCTGCTTGTTCGGAAATTTCAGGGTTGAACACCACTTGGACAATGCCGCTTCTGTCGCGGACATCGACAAAGATCAAGCCGCCTAAATCGCGTCGCTTTTGCACCCATCCTTTTAATGATACGCGCTGGCCAATGGCCGATTCGTTGACTTCTCCACTATAATGCGATCTCGACATATCTATTCCTCCAAAATTTATAATCGTTATTCTTTATTTAATTCATTGATATGTTAAATACATTTATTAAGTTGAAAAAAATATTTTTCACCAGTCGATATTCCGCTAAACAGCTACGCTTTCCTGCGGGCGAGCGCCAAGCCTCCTCGGTCGCTTTCGCTCCCTGCGGGGTCTTGGCTGTCTCGTCGCTACGCTGCCCCGCGGGAGTCTCCGCTGTTTTGCTCCATATCTAAGTGAGCAATCACCAAAGAGCTCTCTCAATAATTCTTTCTTTTCTAAAAAGCTTATCCAGCGAAGAGCTTGCGCGAGAGCACAAGTCTTTGCCTTACCCAAAGCGGCCGAAGCGGGTAAAAATGGCGGACCACTTATTTTTTCTTAATCGTTTCAGCAATATCTGCGAATGAAACTTGTTGCTGTTCACCAGTCGCCATTTCTTTTAAAGCAACTTGGCCGCTTTCCATTTCCGTCTCGCCGATGACAATCACATAGCTTGCGCCTTTGCGGTCAGCGGATTTCATCTGGGCTTTCAGTTTCCGGCCGGTATAGTCCATATCTGCAGAAATGCCCGTAGAGCGCAGCTCTTGGATAATGCTGAATGCTTTTTTCTTGGATGCATCGTCCATGGCGATTACATAAACTTCGAGGTTCTGTGACTGGCCAATTTCGACTTTTTCCATTTCCAAAGCCAATAATAAGCGCTCGATGCTCATTGCAAAGCCGATTCCCGGTGATTCCGGTCCGCCCAAATCTTCAACGAGCCCGTTGTAACGCCCTCCGCCGCAAAGTGTGGTAATGGCGCCAAAGCCTTCTGCATCGCTCATGATTTCAAAAGCGGTGTGGTTGTAATAATCCAGCCCGCGCACCAAGTTCGGGTCCACGACATATTCAATGCCCAGCTCATCCAGGTACATTTTGACTTGGTCAAAGTATTGCTGGGATTCTTCGTTCAAATAATCCGCCAAAGAAGGTGCAGTCGCCATCAACGGGTGGTTGCGGTCCACTTTGCAGTCAAGGATGCGCAACGGGTTTTTCTCAAGGCGCGTCTGGCAATCGCTGCAGAACTCCTCAATGCGCGGTTCGAAATGCTGCACAAGCGCTTCTCTGTGTGCAATGCGGCTTTCTGTATCTCCAAGAGAATTCAGGACTAGGCGCAGCCGTTTCAAGCCGACTGAACGGTAAAGTTCCATCGCCAATGAAATCACTTCGGCATCGATTGCCGGATCTTTGGACCCGATCGCTTCCACGCCGAATTGGACAAATTGGCGCATGCGGCCAGCTTGCGGACGCTCGTAACGGAACATCGGGCCTGTATAGAAAAGTTTAACCGGCTGGTCCGGCAAGCCGAATAATTTATTTTCTACAAAAGAACGGACTACAGAAGCCGTGCCTTCCGGACGAAGCGTCAAGCTGCGGTCGCCGCGATCCTGGAAGGTATACATTTCTTTTTGTACGATATCAGTTGTGTCGCCGACACTGCGCTGGAACAATTCCGTGTGCTCGAAAATCGGCGTGCGGATTTCCTTGTATTGATAAAGCCGGCATAGCTCATTGATTTTCTGTTCGACTTCCTGCCATTTGGCGGACTGGTCCGGCAATACATCGTAAGTGCCTCTTGGTGCTTGAATATTCATCGATTTCACTCCTTTATTTTTCCATACAAAAAAGCCCCCGCCCCTTGCTTACGCAAGGGACGAGAGCTTTTATATCAGCTTCCGCGGTTCCACCCTAGTTGATGCCAAAAATTCCGGCATCCTCTCATTCCGGGTAACGGCCGGTTCCGTTTTTTCCTAATAAGCGAGAAACTGCGCCTTTCAGAAAAAAGCCTCTAAAGTGTTTTTCATTACAGATCCCTGCAGGAAAGTTTACAGCCCAGGACTTCCCTTCTCTTTTCAGCCAATCTTGCAATTACTTTCTTCGTCATCAGCAAATTTATATAAGTATAATAAACTTAATCTTAAGGACTCCCCCAAAACTTGTCAACCTTTTTTGACAAATGGCCGGATTTTTTTAATAATACAAATAGAGCTACTTTTAAGGAGGTGCATAATGAACCGCAAATGGCTTATTGCTCTTATTTTATTTATTTTATTGGCATCGGGATTGTTTCCTGCCCCTGCTGCCGATGAAGCTCTTGCGGCAACCGAGAATGTTGAAATTACAGGATCGACCGTCAACATACGGTCAGGGCCTGGACTTTCGTATAGCGTTTCAGGTTCACTTGCAAAAGGTGAAAAGGTTTCTGTTGTGTCCCAGAGCGGCGACTGGCTTGAAGTGAAAGCCGATGGCGAACAAGGATGGATTGCTTCTTGGCTGACTGCCAGTGCTGAAGCCGGCAATGCTGAATCTGAAGCTGCAGGAAAAACCGCCGTTTCTGCCGTTGACCGCTTGAATGTCCGGTCACAGCCCGACCTTTCCGCTTCTGTCCTCGGACAAATGAATGCTGGAGACCAAGCGGTGGTGATCAGTGAAGCAGGTGAATGGATTGAAGTTGATTTCCGGAATACACGTGGATTTGTGTCAAAACAATACATAAGCACTTCCGAACAAACAGCCGAAAAACCGGCTCCGGCAACAAGCAGCGTTTCTTCTTTTGAAATTGCCGTGGATGCCTTGAACGTCCGAGAGAAACCGGATCTCAGCTCGTCAGTCGAAGCGACCGTCCAAAAAGGCGAGGTTTTCACTGTGGAGTCAATGGATGGCAACTGGGTGGAAATCCGGATTTCCAGCGATCAAACCGGCTGGGTATATTCTTTTCACGGACATCTGTCCGACCAATCCGCTCAAGCAGTGGAAAAAACTTCGGCAGAATCGGGAAATACTGTAACGGTCATTACCAATGGCACGAATTTGCGTGCTGAACCGTCAACCGCCTCCAGCGTAGTCAGCCGTGCGGATGCCGGCGACGAGCTGGCGGTCGTCCAGCAAAACGGGGACTGGTACCAGGTTTCATTGCCTGATGGCAATTCCGCTTATATCGCAACTTGGGTTGTGACAAAAGGTGAAACTGCAGCCGAGGAAAGTGAAGAAAAAGAACTGCCCGCCCGTAAAAAAGGCACTTTGAACGGATTGACGATTGTCCTTGATCCGGGCCACGGCGGCAATGACGGCGGCACAGTTGGCGCCCGAAAGACGAAAGAAAAAGATTTGACGCTGCAAACGGCCGAGACGCTGTCGCATCATCTGCGTTCCGCAGGTGCTGACGTCATCTTGACCAGACAATCCGATACTTATGTCGATTTGCGGAAACGGGTCTCCGCCGGGCATCAAGTAGCAGCTGATGCATTTATCAGCCTCCACTACGATGCTACGGAAGACAATAGCGTCTCCGGGTTTACTGCATACTATATGCACGATTTCCAGGAACCATTAGCTGAATCCATCAATTCAGGGCTCAGCCGAAAAATCGATTTGCGCAACCGCGGCGTCCAGCAAGGAAATTACTTGGTGCTGCGCGAGAACCATCAACCGGCCGTCTTGATCGAACTCGGTTATTTGAGCAATTACAACGACGAGCGCATTGTGACGACAACGAAATTCCAGGAACAAGCAGCACTCGGTTTGTATACCGGAATTGTCAATTATTTTGATGGACAAGTAGAATAGTAAAATAAAGCAGCACGGGAGGATTCGTTCTCTCGTGTTGCTAGGCTGTCGAGAAATTCTCGGCAGCCTTTTCCATTTCGCTCCAGGGCGGACGCTTTCCGCGGGGTGCGGCCTGAGCCTCCACGCTCGCTGGCGAAGACCGTGTACTCCTGCGCCGCCTTCCGCTGCATTCAACTTCCTTCTATTACTTTTAGAAATTCTCTAAAATCATGAATGTTTGAGAAAATACTCTTTTATTATTTCCTGCTCTCTCGATATGGAGCCAAACAGCGGAGACGCCTGCGGGAAAGCGAGACAGCCGAGACCCTGCAGGAGCGTAAGCGACGAAGCGGCTTGGCGCTCGCCCGCGGCAAGCGCAGCTGGTTGGCGAAATATCGGTTAAGGAAGGATCACCAATACAAGTTTTATCTTTCTCAGTTTGTGATGTCCGCTTAATGCTTATTTCCAAAAAATAAAAATAGAAACGCAAAAAACCGGCACAGGAAACCACTTTCCTGTGCCGGTTTTATTATTATGATTCAACTAAGATCGTAACAGGCCCGTCGTTGACCAGCTCGACGTCCATCATGGCGCCAAACACGCCGGTTTCAACCGTAAGCCCGTTGCCGCGCAAAGCATCGTTAAACATATGCCAAAGCGGTTCTGCAGCTTCCGGCCGTGCGGCTGATGTAAAACTAGGGCGGCGCCCTTTTTTAACATCGCCGTAAAGCGTAAACTGGGAAATCGACAAGATGTCGCCGCCATTTTCCAGAATGGACCAGTTCATCTTGCCTTCTTCGTCTTCAAACAGCCTGAGGCCGGCAATTTTATCCGCCACATACTTGGCGTCTTTTTCTGTATCTTCATGTGTGATGCCGACAAGCAGGACGTAGCCGGAATCGATGGCTCCCGTCACATTGCCTTCCACGGTCACACTTGCTTTTTTTGAACGCTGTAATACGACTCGCATAGCTCCTCCTTAATTCGTCACACGTTTGACCGAATAGACATCCGGTATTTGCTTGATCCGCTCGACAACCCGGTTCAAATGTGAGATATGCGGAATCATGATCGTCATATTGATGGTCGCGATTTTATCCGAGTTTGCCCGGCCGCTGACCGCCGTAATGGTGGTTTTCGTCTCGCTGACCATATGCATGACTTCGTTGATCAAGCCGGTGCGGTCGAAAGCTTCCACTTCAATATCGATATGGTAATCCTTTTTATCCGGAGCACCGGCGTTTTCCCATTCCACCGGAATCAGGCGGTCGGTCTGGTTGGACTGGACATTCGGACAATCCGCACGGTGTACGGAAACTCCGCGCCCTTTTGTAATAAACCCGATGATGCTGTCGCCGGGAACCGGATTGCAGCAGCGGGACAGGCGGATCATCATATTGTCGATGCCTCGGACTATCACACCGGATTCGGTTTGTTTAGCTGGGGTGTTCGTTTTCATTTCCACCGTCAGTTTTTCAAGGGCTTCTTCTTGTTCACGTTTTTTGCGCTGTCTTTCTGCCAGGCGGTTCACCACTTGCTGGGCGGTGATGCCTTGGAATCCGACTGCTGCGTACATATCGTCTTCTCCAGCAAAATTGAATTTCTCACAGACGCGTTTGATGTTCTCGTTTGTCAGTATTTCTTTCACCGGGAATTCCTGGGATTTGATTTCTTTTTCAATCAATTCTTTGCCTTTTTGGACATTGTCGACGCGCAATTGCTTTTTAAAGAATTGCTTGATTTTGTTTTTCGTCTGCGTCGATTTGGCGATTTTCAGCCAGTCGCGGCTTGGGCCGAATGATTGTTTCGAAGTCAGAATTTCGACAATGTCACCGGTCTTCAATTCGGTATCAAGCGGCACCATCTTGCCGTTCACTTTGGCGCCGATGGTTTTATTGCCGATTTCCGAGTGGACACGGTAAGCGAAATCGATTGGCACCGAACCCGCCGGCATCTCGATGACATCGCCTTTTGGCGAGAATACATAAACCATATCCGAGAATAAATCGTATTTCAGCGATTCCATGAATTCTTCCGCATTGTCTGATTCGTTCTGGAAATCCAGGATTTCACGGAACCAAGTCAGACGGGAATCCACTGTATTTTTCGGCATATCGACTTTTCTGCCTTCTTTATAAGCCCAGTGGGCGGCTACGCCGTATTCCGCGAGTCGGTGCATTTCTTCTGTGCGGATCTGCACTTCAAGGGGGTCGCCCTGCGGCCCGATAACAGTCGTATGCAGCGATTGATACAGATTTTGTTTCGGCATGGCAATATAATCCTTGAAGCGGCCAGGCATCGGCTTCCATGTCGAATGGATAATGCCGAGTACAGCGTAGCAGTCTTTAATGCTTTCGACCGTAACCCGCACTGCCAACAAGTCATAAATTTCGTTGAACTGCTTATTTTGCAGGACCATTTTTCGGTAAATACTGTAAATATGTTTCGGACGCCCAAAAAGATCCGCATTTATGCCAACTTCGTCGAGCTGTGTGCGAATTTCACCCATCACATTATTCAAGTATTCTTCCCGTTCCGTACGCTTCTTTTTCATGAGATTAACGATGCGGTAATATTGCTGCGGATTCAAATAGCGGAGAGCCGTATCTTCCAGCTCCCATTTGATCGTATTGATTCCGAGGCGATGTGCAATTGGCGCAAAAATTTCAAGCGTCTCGTTCGCTTTCATGCGCTGTTTCTCAACCGACTGGTATTTCAAAGTCCGAAGATTATGCAGACGGTCTGCCAATTTGATCAAAATGACGCGGATATCCTGTGCCATTGCGACAAACATCTTGCGGTGATTTTCAGCCTGCTGTTCTTCTTTTGACATATACTTGATTTTGCTCAATTTGGTGACGCCGTCAACCAGCATCGCCACTTCTTCATCAAAATCACGGACAATGTCTTCCCGGCTTACTTTTGTATCTTCCACGACATCATGCAAAAAACCGGCTGCAACTGTTGCAGGGTCCATTTGCAATTCAGCCAGGATTCCGGCAACTTGAACAGGATGGACAATATAAGGTTCACCGGATTTCCGGAATTGTCCCTCGTGGGCCTCCAATGCTACTTGGTATGCCTTTTTTATCGTTTCAACATGATCGGCATTCATATAAGACGCAACCATTTCGAATACGTCTTCAGGTGTCCTAACTAGATCTTTCGCCATAATTGCCCACCTTGCTTCTAATTTTTCGAAAAGTATATCTTATTATTATAAAAAACAATAGCCATAAAAGTAAAGCTTTGTTACTGCTGCTCCATCACTTTAATAAACGCCCGCATATAGTCAGGCAGATCCGGTGGACGCTGGCTGGATACTAAATGGCCGTCCACGACTACCGCGCTATCCACCCATTCGGCACCGGCATTCATCATATCGTCTTTGATGCCCGGCGTGCTTGTCACTTTTTTGCCAGTTAAAATCCCGGCGGAAATGAGCACCCAGCCGGCATGGCAAATCTGTCCGATCGGCTTTTTATGCTCGTCCATAAATTGGACAATATTCAGCACTTCCGGAAAACGGCGGATCTTATCAGGCGCCCATCCGCCCGGCACCAAAATCGCATCGTAATCTTTGGGGCTGATGTCTCCGTAAGAAAAATCCGATTCTGCCGGCACTCCGTACTTGCCGATATATTTTACATGGGCTTCTTCTCCAGCCAAATCCACTTGGGCACCTTCTTCACGGAGCCTCAGAATCGGGTACCATAATTCCAAATCTTCAAAATCATGATGGACAAAACTTAGAATTTTCTTGCCTTCTAATGCCACCGCCGACTCCCCCTTTATGGTCTGTTATCTTATATTTTAACGTTATTTACAGTAAATTGCTGATTTTACAGCTTATTTTGTTGAATAAATGGCGGAAATTCGACATTTTTCTCCATTAATTCGACAATCCTCCATTGCTTTCCTTTGTTTATTTATATAAAACTTGTATTCTTTTGCAGGCTGGCGAATCCGCTCAAAATATCAAGCCTGGTAAACTTTTTCCCGCTCGACGTTTTCCACAACCACTGACGTATGGCCTTGGCCGATTTTCACCGGCTTTTCCGCAGAACCGATGCACCGGATATTTTGTATGACTACCCGGTCTGCCCCTTGTTTGCCGCCTGCCACATAAATATCAGCAGAGGACTTTTTAAAGCCCACCACTTGGCCATTCGCCACTAAAACTCTTGCCGCTTTATACTGGATAGCTGCAACCGGGTTGCCTTGATACTCGTAATCCGGGTCACCGATAAACAAAAAGCGGTTGATCGCCACGTTTTTGAATCCCGAAACCACGAGCGCACGCGGCGCCGAGCCCGCATACATATCCGTAAACACCGGCGCCACTGATACCAGCCGCTGGGCAGCAATATTAAAAGCCGACAGCGACTGCGGATCTTCTGCCAAATGATGGCCGATATGGCGGAAATTGAACGACCGGTTGTCATTGACCGACAAATGGCCGGATATGAAAACGCCCGTTGCAGCGGAGCTGGTGGCATGCGCTTTGATTTCTACACCGCCGAAACAGCGTGCCGTCGAATTATTGAGCAGCCAGACAAAACGTGAGCCGTCATCGATTTCAATGCCGTTCGAATTGGAAAAGCCTTTCTTATGCGACCGTCCGCTCGGGTCGCAGAAATGCGAATTGGAGATGAATATGTAATCGCTGTGATGGGTCGTAATGCCGTCATCTCCAAAGCCGTAGCCGTTCACCTGATCAAGCCAGACGTAGCGGCTGCCACCACGTGCCCGCCGGCCATCACCGCCGTAATTGTAAATGGTGGAAGAGATATCAAAGCAATGCAGCCCCGGATTAACCGCGGCCACTTGTTTTACCCAGCCATATGTCACATTGGCAAATGTCAGACAGCTGGAGAAATTGTTGCCGGTACTCGTATTAGCCACATTGCCCAGCCGTTCGACGTTCCAGTCCAGCCCTAAATTTTCCACAGAAATATGATGGTTGCCTTTCACAAAGTTTTGGTTCGCCATCAAGCGCTGCCTTTTTGGAGCGTGGCCGTGCAGTTTTATCACAGTGGCGCCTTTTCCGACGCCGGCAATACGGGTCCAAGAAGGCAGTTCGAGTTTTCGCACGACATAAACCCCCGCCGGTACAAACACATCAACCCGGCCGCTGCCAAGGGCTTTTTGGAATGCCGCCGTACAATCTGTCGCACCGTCTCCGACCGCTCCGAAATCCTCGACATTCACCCGTCGCACCATCGCTGCTTCAAGTTCTTCATACTGCCTGTCAAGCCCTGGCTTCCATTCCGGCACAACGTCATCGCCTTCAACCCGTTCTAAATACTGGTATGGATCTTCAATCGAATGGTCTTCTGAAAGCAGCGACCACAACCGCTCCAGCCAGTTCTTTTTGTAGACCGTATTTTTTTCCGGAGCTTCTTCCTGTTTTATTTGGCGAAAAAGCCCTTGGGTTTCTTTTGTTGTTTCCTCGATTGACAACGAATCGTTTAAAATCGCTGCCAGCAATTCTTTGTTTTTCACAGGATCGTGGTACTTGCTTAACTGCATTTTCCATCACCTCTCCTATCCATACCCACCGGACAATAAAAAAATCCCTCCGCCTGGAAAAGCGGAGGGAAGGATTTAATACTGCATAAGAGTCATAACATCATAGCCGTCCAAATTCTTGCGGCCGTCCAAGTAAGTCAGCTCGATCAAGAATGCACAGCCGACTACAACGCCGCCCAGCTGTTCCACCAAATTGATGGTAGCGCCGATTGTGCCGCCAGTTGCCAATAAGTCATCTGTGATGAGCACTTTCTGGCCAGGTTTAATCGCATCTTTGTGCATCGTCAATACATCTGTGCCGTACTCAAGGCCGTATTCAGCGCGAATCACTTCACGCGGCAATTTGCCTTCTTTGCGGACAGGCGCAAAGCCGATTCCAAGCGCATATGCTACCGGGCAGCCGATGATAAATCCACGGGCTTCAGGTCCGACAATAATTTCAGCGCCGACTTGCTTCGCATATTCCACCATTTGGTCTGTCGCGTATTTATACGCTTCGCCGTTGTCCATGATGGTCGTGATGTCTTTAAATTGAATGCCTGGTTTTGGCCAGTCTTCAACAATTGTTACGAACTGCTTTAAATCCATAATTCTTCCTCCTTGGCAGATACCTTCGCATCAAACCACTCTTTTAAGTCTTTATAAGATGCATACAAGAGCTTCTGTTCCAAAGCGATTTGCTGCTGGCGCTTTTTATAAATCGGCGCTTCCGACAAATCACGTTTACTTGGAGTTTCCGCAATCTCTGTAAGTCCATTGTTAAGTGTAACAAAACCGAGTTCAAAAAACACCTGAAGCATGAAAAATAATGCTTCGCGCGTCCAGCCTTTATGTTTCGCCAGCTCATCACAATGCTTTTTAAAATCAAACGAACCTCGTTTTTTTATGAAAGAAAACAGCCATGCGAATTGGTCGCGCGTCGGAATCTGCTCAAAATACTGCGATTCTTTTGCATAGAAATGTGCATAAATCCGTTTCGGTTTGATATGCGCCAAGACGCTTGCCAGCTGTTCTTCCGATTCCGGCAAATCAAGCAGCACCAGATGGTGTTTCAGTGCCTCCTGATCTTTCAGCGTCTCCAGATTATGGATCGGCTGCTGCAGAAGCGTTTGGAAAACTGCAATTGTTTCCGGCTTGAACGCCAAATACACTTGATCTTTTTCTGGAATCAATTTTGACCAGCGCGATACTTGCCGGATGCCTCGGATATCGAAGAGCTGCCATTCGTCGGTCCGGACGTCCTCAATCATCAATTGCGGCTTTTTGCGGCCGTTCCATTCATTGATCTGCAAATCACCGATGACATCAATTTTTACGTCCGGCGTCAGTTCATCTCCGATCGAGCCAATGCCGAATCCGACCGCATCAATCGTTGCCGCGTTTTGAGCCAATTCCATTTTCAGGTGATTTTGAGCGGATCCGATTTTCCGGATTGACGCCACCGTCACTTCATCCAGGAAAAACTTCGGTTTGGCAAAACCCATGCCGAACGGCGCCAAATAACGCATCGATTCAATCGTCTCGATATCGATTTCCTCCAAGCGGACCGGAATATCGATTTCCACCACCGGCACCAAATCCTCTTCCGTCAAACTCGTTTCCGCTTGTTTGTTCAAACGTTCGCGCAGTTCATCGACGTCATCCATTTCAAGTGTCATGCCGGCTGCCATCGGATGTCCGCCGAAATGCGGCAGGATATCGCGGTTCGCCGCCAGTTCATTATACAAATGGAAGCCTTCGATGCTCCGAGCTGAGCCTTTCGCTTTGCCGGTTTCCGGATCCAGCGACAACACAATCGTTGGCCGGTAATATTTCTCCACTAATTTTGACGCCACGATTCCGACGACGCCCGGATTCCAGCCTTCCTGCGCAACCACAATGACGCGCGGCGCACCTTCCGGATAGCGCTGTTCCACTTGCGCTGCCGCTTCCTCGGAAATCTGTTTGACGATGCCTTGCCGCTCTTTATTGAGTACATCGAGCCCGCTGGCCAGACTCCGCGCTTCAGCTGCATCGTCCGTCAAAAACATTTGGACAGCAGGATCCGCATCCTGCAAGCGTCCGATGGCATTGATGCGGGGGCCGAACATAAAGCCGATTGTCTCTTCCGTAATTTCCCGCTGTTTGACTCCCGATACTTCCGACAATGCATTGATTGCCGGCCGCGGCGAATCACGGAGCGCTTCAAGGCCCGTTTTTACGAAAATGCGGTTTTCATCATGCAGCGGCACCAAGTCGGCAATTGTGCCGATGGCTACCAGTTCCAGAAGATGATCCGGCATTTCTTCATAAAGCGCCTGAGCGATTTTAAAAGCGACTCCGACACCTGCCAATTCACCGAAAGGATAATTCCCTTCCGGATGGCGCGGGTGGACAATCGCCAAAGCATTCGGCATGACTTCCCCGATGTCATGGTGATCGCTAATGATTACATCCATGCCTAAGCTATTGGCAAAATCGACTGCTTCCATGCCGGAAATCCCGTTGTCGACAGTGACGATCAATTTCGCGCCTTCGTCATAAGCTTGTTGGAACAACTCTTTATTCGGGCCGTAGCCATGCTTAAAACGGTTCGGAATTTTAAATGAGACAAGAGCCCCTAAATCTTCCAGAACCGTCATCATGACGGTTGTGCTCGTTACTCCATCTGCATCATAATCTCCGTAGACAACGATTTTCTGCTGCTCTTCAATTGCCTGGCGGATGCGCTGGACGGCTACATCCATGTCTTTCATCAAATAAGGATTATGTATTCCTTGTGCGTCCATGTTCATAAAATTGCGTGCTTCTTCAGCGGTCGTGATGCCCCGCGTCACTAATATTTTGGCCAAAACGGATGAAATGGATAATTCTTTCTGGATGGCTTGTACCAATCCCATATCAGGAGTTGTTAAGCGCCATCTCTTTTTGGATTCTATCATCAGCATTCACTTCCTTACCCGTTCATTATACAGAATTTCCGCGCAGACAAAAACCTTTCGGATTATTCTCCGAAAGGTTTGTTTTTTATCGTATCTGCCGATCATCCGTAACCACCATCGGTTCAGGGTGTACGTCGGCTTTTTGGTATTCCGCGATTTCATTTTGCTGAGTGGCGATCAATGATTCTTTTACGGCAATTTCTTTTTGGAGCGCTTTGACTTTTCGCTGCAAAGTGAATGTCCGGATAATGGCGACTGTACCGCTGAGAAGGAAACCTAAAAGAGCTGAGACAAGAATAACGAGAATTAGCGGCCACCGGTCTTGCCCGAAAATATAGTTGACCGGCACCGGATCTACGTTGGCGACAGCAAAAACCGCAATAATTACCGCGAAAACAAAACCTAATATAGCAAGCCATTGGTATTTCATGTTGTTCATCTCCTTTCGGTTAAATAAAATAATGAAACAGAAATATGGGCGAGGCGGCCAAATGCTTCCTCCGCCGCTGCATTCAAGACTTCGATTTCTTTCGGGTTAAATTCTTCCACGCATTAAGCAACGCTGATATAAGAAAACCTAAAAGAGCCGAGCCAAGAATAACCAGAATAAGCGGCCACTGGGCTTCCCCGAACAAGTAATTTACCGGTACAGGATCGATGTTAGCTACGGCAAAAACAATAATAATTACCGCAAAAATCAAGCTCAGTATAGCGAACGCGCGATACTTCATATTGCACATCTCCCTCCGTGTAAATAAAAAAAATGGAACAAGGTCATAAATTCTATACCCTGTTCCATTTCCTTTATAAACTTATCCCACTGAGTGAAGTTTTCTCTTTAAACAACAGGCTCGTCAGAACCCCATTTGTTCTTCTCTTCCAGTTTTTCGATATCGATCGGGCCTTTTTTCTTCAATTCGCGTTTTTTCAGCACAAACCACAACTGGGCAGCGATGAAAATAGAAGAATACGTACCGGCCACTAAACCGATTAACAAGGCAAGCGAGAAGTTAGTGATTGACGGCGCACCCCAGATTAGTAACGCAATAACAACCAGTACAACCGTTAGAACAGTGTTTACTGAGCGCCCAAGCGTCTGGCGGAGCGACTTGTTGACGATAATTGCCAATTGCTCCGATGAATCCACTTTTTTCATGCGCTTCAAGTTTTCACGGATCCGGTCAAACGTTACGATCGTATCGTTGATGGAATACCCGACGATGGTCAGCACAGCCGCGATAAATGTGATATCCACTTCAAGCCGCAGCAAGCTGAATACGGCAACGATGAAGAAGGCATCGTGCACCAGGGCCACAATGGATGCAACACCCATGCGCCATTCGAACCGGAGCGCGACATAAAGAATGATGCCGATGGAGGCAATTGCTAGCGCATATACTGCGTTTTTAGCCAATTCCTGTCCGACAGTCGGCGACACGGTCGAAATATTCGGTTCGTTGCCGAACTCGTCCATTGCCGCAGCTTTCAAGTTATTGATTTCTTCCTGGCTGAATTCCTCCACATAGCGGGTTACCCCGATATTGGATTGGTCACCCGAAATGACAACATCATCTGTCGGGTAGCCGTTTTCTGTCAGGAAGGTTTCGACTTGCTGTTTGGTAACCGCTGAATCCGACGTGATTTCAACGCGCGTACCGCTCGAGAAATCAATGCCGAGATTCAAACGGAAAATTCCGATGACAGCCATCCCCGCAATGATCAAGGCAATCGAAGCAATAAAGAATTTTTTGCGGTGCTTTACAAAATCATAACGGTCAAAACGAGTGGAAAGATCCAGGATCTCCAGATTCTCTTCCGGTTTATGGACAAGTGATTTTCTTAAGCCGAACAACCCTACTTTACCGTCCAAGATACCGCTATTGACCAATAATCCCAACAATAAGCGTGAACCCCAAATCGCTGTCAGGAATGAAACTAGAATTGAAATGATCAATAAAGTCGCAAACCCTTTAACGGAACTGGTACCGAAGATGAACAAGACGATTGCTGCAATCAGCGTCGTCACGTTGGCATCCAGAATCGCTGAGAACGAAGAAGCTGCCCCGGCTTTAAAGGAATCTTTGACGCTGCGGCCAATACGCAGCTCTTCACGGATCCGTTCATAGGTGATGATATTGGCATCGACTGCCATACCGACACCGAGCACAATCGAAGCAATACCTGGCAGCGTCAGAACGCCGCCGATCATTTCAAATGTCAGCAGTATCAGGTAAATGAAGACAGCAAGTGTAATTGCCGCAATGATACCCGGCAAACGGTAATAAATGATCATGAACAGCAACACAAGCCCAATACCAATGATTGCTGCCAGAATCGTCTGGTCAAGTGCCTGGGCACCAAATTGCGCTCCAACAGAAGTGGAGTAGATTTCTTCCAGGCTGACCGGTAAAGCACCGGCGTTCAAAATACCAGCCAAGTTCTGAGTTTCTTCTACTGTGAAAGAACCAGAAATTTCAACAGAAGAAGAGTTGATGCGTTCGTTCACTTGCGGAGCAGAAACGAATTTCGGATCCGGCTTCATGAGTTCCTCAGCATATGAATCGACGCCTTCTTCAAAATCCAGCCAAATGACCAGCACATTAGCAGGCGGCGGCAATTGAGAAATCTCACCGGTGATTTCCGCGAATTTCCCCGGATCATTCAATTCCAGAGTCACGACCGGCTGGCCGTTCTGGTCAAATGTCCCTGTCGCTCCGCCTTGCTTTAAGTCGCTGCCGTCCAGCATGACTTCGTCTTCCGCGTTGCGGAATGTCAAATTGGCTTCCGTAGACAATAGCTCACGGGCAGACGCCTGATCTTCAACGCCAGCCAGCTGCACACGGATGCGATCGTCCCCTTCAATCTGGATGACCGGTTCGCTGACGCCAAGAACGTCAATTCGGCTCATCAAAGCTTGAGAGGTATCCGCCAGAACTTCTTCCGTGATTTCCATCTCCGTGCCTTCAAGCGGCTTGACTTCATAGAGAACTTCGAATCCGCCCTGCAGATCCAATCCCAGTCTGATGTCTTTTGCAATGGGTAAACTCGTGGGAGCCATAATTCCTATTAATGCAATGATGATTAGGAAAAAGGCGATTATACGGCCTCTTGCTTTCATATGTAACTATTCCTCCTCAGTGTGAAAAACACAGCACTATCATTATGAAACAGCATCTTTATAGTGTCAAATAGAAGTAGGCTTTTTAGGAGAAGGCCTCAGCAGCTGCTCAAGTTCAGCCAAGTTCGCTTCTGAAAAGAAGTTGGCTCCCCGCAGTCCCTCGATTTGATGGAAAGCCACGAATTCCGAAGCAGTCATTTCCATGATGTCGTTGACCATTTCATGGAGCCTCATTTCGCCGATGTTTTTTTTCTTCCACTTTTTCTTGATGCAGTATTGCCACAATTCTTCAGGAGTCACAGTGTCGTATTGCAGGTAATGAAATTCTGAGCATTTGCTTTCCAACGCTGGCAAAACGATGTCGTATTGATCGGTAAAATTTAACATATATTAACTCCTTCCAAGCGTTCTTTTCCATTGTATCCCATTGCAGGAAAATTGAGAACAACGGCTATTTTTTTATTCCGGTTATTTTTCGTTGGAAATTTAAAGTTAGTGTTAAGATTCCTAAAGCTTTTGATAAATTTTCTTTACTAGATATATTGAGCTTATCTAATAAAAGCTAATTAATTTAAATAAGTGAAAAGCCTAACGGTGGATTTCTATTTATCTTCTCATAAATTAATGTTTTTTTCTAAGATATGGAGCAAAACAGCGGAGAAAACCGTACTGCTCCTGCGCAAGCTCGTCGCAAAGACTTAGCCTCGCAGGCTTCGGCTAATGTCTTGCCTGCGGGATAGCGAGACAGCCGAGACCCCGCAAGGAGCGAAGCGGCTGAGGAGGCTTGGCGCTCGCCCGCGGCAAGCGTAGCTGTTTTGCGGAATATCGTCATTAGAACTCAATGTCATTTACATTCCTCATTTTTATTCAAAAAAAATCGCCTTCAAAGTCGAAGGCGAGCTTTTCTTTAGACAGTTGTTTTAGATGAATCGATTACGCGTGCAATTGCCTGGCGTTCGAACTGCAGGCGAGTTCCGTCAGCAACAGTCAGGTAGATTGTTGTGTCATCCACAGCATCTACTTGGCCATGAAGGCCTCCGATTGTTACTACGCGGTCTCCACGGCGTAATTCCGATTGCATTGTAGCTGTCGCTTTTTGACGCTTTTGTGCAGGACGGATGATGAAAAACCACATTAACAAGAACATTAATAGTAAAGGTGATAATGCTACCAAAGTATCCATTTTTCAAATTCCCCCTTTCACTGTCTCTTTGTCTTTTAGAAATTCTTAGCGTTAGGCTTATTGAAACCATAAGCTTCAAAAAATTCTTCGCGGAAATCTCCCAGGCGGTCCTCACGAATCGCTTGGCGTACCTGTCCCATTAAGTTTAACAGAAAACGGAGATTATGATAACTAGTAAGTCTGATTCCGAACGTTTCATCTGCACGAATCAAGTGATGGACGTATGCGCGCGTATAATTTGTGCATGTATAGCAGTCGCATTTTTCATCGATCGGACCAAAATCACGTTTGAAAGCGGCGTTTTTGATGTTCAAACGGCCGGTGCTCGTCATCAGCGTGCCGTTTCGTGCAATGCGGGTCGGCAGCACGCAGTCGAACATGTCGATGCCGCGGATCGCTCCGTCAATCAATGAATCCGGAGAACCGACGCCCATTAAATAACGCGGTTTGTCTGCTGGCAGCAGCGGCGTAGTAAATTCCAATGCGCGGTTCATGACGTCTTTCGGTTCACCGACAGACAAGCCGCCGATTGCGTATCCGGGGAAATCAAGTGAAACCAGATCCCGCGCGCTTTGTTGGCGGAGGTCTTCGTACTCGCCGCCTTGGATAATGCCGAACAAGCCTTGGTCGTTTTTGCGCGCATGCGCTTCCAGGCAGCGTTCTGCCCAGCGGGACGTGCGTTCGACGCTTGACTTCATGTATTCATGCGATGCCGGGTAAGGCGGGCATTCATCAAACGCCATCATGATGTCAGAACCGAGATCGTTTTGGATCTCCATCGCTTTTTCAGGGCTCAAGAACAATTTGTCGCCGTTCATATGGTTGCGGAAATGGACGCCTTCTTCTTTGATGTTGCGGAATTCGCTCAGTGAAAATACTTGGAAACCGCCGGAATCCGTCAAAATCGGACGGTCCCAGTTCATGAATTTATGCAAGCCGCCTGCTTCCCGGATGACGTCATTGCCGGGACGCAGCCATAAATGATACGTATTGCTCAAAATAATACCGGCTTCCATCGATATCAGTTCTTCCGGCGACATCGTTTTGACAGTCGCCTGCGTGCCGACCGGCATAAAAGCAGGTGTTTCAAATGAACCGTGCGGCGTGTGGACAATCCCTAAACGCGCACCTGTTTGTTTACAAGTTTTAATGTGTTCATACCATACTGCTTCAGTCATTGGTGAGTCTCCTTTTTCTGTGGTTCAATGAACATCGCATCTCCAAATGAGAAGAAACGGTAGCGTTCATTCACTGCTTCGTTATAGGCGTTCAAAATCGCATCTCGGTTTGACAGCGCACTGACCAGCATGACCAATGTCGATTTCGGCAAATGGAAATTGGTGATCAAGCCGTCAATGGCTTTAAATTCATAGCCCGGGAAAATGAAAATATCAGTCCAGCCGCTGTCTTCCTGCAGCTCGCCGCCGAATTTATCCGCCACGGATTCAAGTGTCCGTGTGGAAGTGGTGCCGACAGAAATCACACGGCCGCCTTGTTTTTTCGTGTCATTGATCAACTCAGCCGTTTCTTGCGTAATGCGGTAAAATTCCGCGTGCATTTTATGGTCATCGATGGAATCAACCGATACCGGGCGGAACGTGCCAAGTCCGACATGCAGCGTGATAAACGCGATCTTGACGCCTTTGGCACGGATTTCATCCAGCAGTTCCTCGGTAAAATGAAGGCCGGCAGTCGGAGCCGCCGCACTGCCCCGTTCTTTGGCAAAAACGGTCTGGTAGCGGTCCTGGTCTTCCAGTTTCTCGCGGATATATGGAGGCAACGGCATTTCGCCCAGTTGGTCCAGTATTTCGTAAAAGATGCCGTCATAAATCATTTTAAAATGGCGTCCGCCGTGGTCAAGAATACCCGTACATTCCGCTTTCAAAAGTCCGTCGCCGAATGAAATCACAGTGCCGACTTTGACTTTTTTCGCGGGTTTCACGAGCGTTTCCCAGACGTCTTCCTCGATCTGCTTCAATAGCAGCAATTCGATATGGGCGCCGGTTTCTTCCTTGACACCCATCAAACGCGCCGGCAAGACGCGTGTATCGTTCAATACGAGCGTATCCCCTGCATGCAGGTAGTCTTTAATGTCGCGGAAATGGCGGTGTGTGACATCGCCTGTTTCTTTATTCATCACAAGCAGCCGGCTCGACGTACGGTCAAGCAGCGGTGTTTGTGCAATCAATTCTTCCGGTAAGTGAAAATCAAAATCGTTAACGTTCATGTCTAAAAACTTCCTTTATTTAGAATCATTCCGGCATTTCCATATTGAAATGCTCATAGGCCATCTGCGTTACGACACGGCCTCTAGGGGTCCGCTGAATAAAGCCGATTTGCAGCAAATACGGTTCGTAGACGTCTTCGATCGTCGTCGACTCTTCGCCGATGCTTGCCGCAATGGTATCCAGTCCGACCGGGCCGCCGCGGAAACGCGTCATCATGCCGGTCATCAATTTATGGTCAATATGGTCAAGCCCGAGCGGATCGACTTGCAGCATCTCAAGCGCTTGGCTGGCAATGTCTTCCGTTATGGTGCCGTTGCCGCGCACTTGTGCAAAATCACGGACACGCTTCAATAAGCGGTTTGCAATACGCGGAGTCCCGCGAGACCGGCGCGCGATTTCAACAGCCGCAATCGGGTCGATTTCCGCTTCAAACAGCTTTGAACTGCGCACCACGATTTCCGTCAGCGATTCAGTATCATAATAATCGAGCCGTGCATGGACGCCGAAGCGGTCGCGCAGCGGCGCTGATAACGCACCAGCGCGCGTCGTCGCCCCGATCAATGTAAATGGCGGCAAATCGAGCCGCACCGAACGCGCGGTCGGCCCTTTGCCGACCACGATATCCAAAGAGAAATCTTCCATCGCCGGATACAGCACTTCTTCAATCGAGCGGTTCAAACGGTGGATTTCATCGATGAACAACACATCCCCCGGCTCCAGTGACGACACAATAGCCGCCAAGTCGCCCGGGCGCTCAATCGCCGGTCCGCTCGTCATTTTCACGTTGACTTCCATTTCATTGGCGATCACCGTTGCCAATGTCGTTTTACCGAGTCCGGGAGGCCCGTACAAAAGTACATGGTCCAAGCTCTCCTGGCGCATCTTTGCCGCTTCGATAAAGATTTCCAAATTATGCTTCACTTTCTGCTGGCCGATGTACTGCGCCAAAAATTGCGGCCGCAGCGACTGCTCAAAGCGCTCGTCAAATTCAGAAATCTCGCCTCCGATTACCCGTTCCTCCATGCCGTTCGCCTCCTTTTCATCAGTTTTGTTTCAATAATAATTGCAAGGCTTTTTTCATATAGCCTTCCGTATTCAAATCGAGATCTTTCAATTTCGGCTTCACTTTCGCTATTTCACGTTCAGAATAGCCAAGTGCGCCAAGCGCGAGCATCGCTTCTTCAAGCTCCACCTCGTCATGCGCCAACAAGCCATGCGCCACGTCGGTTTCGAACGGTTCGCCGAAAAACTCCGACAGCTTGCCTTTCAAATCGAGAATCATCTGGCGTGCCGTCTTTTTGCCGACGCCCGGGAATTTCACGAGATACGACTCGTCTTCCCGCTCAATCGCTTCAATGACGTGCTGCGGCTGCCCGCTTGCTAAAATCGCGAGCGCCCCTTTCGGCCCGATGCCGGATACCGAGATGAGCTTGCGGAACAATTCCCGCTGCTCAAGTGTCGGAAAACCGAACAGCAGATGTGCGTCTTCTCTTACGTGATAATGGACAAAGACTTGCAGTTCCTCTGTTCCAAATGAGTATGGATTCGGGGCAAAAATCTGCCAGCCGATCCCTTGCTGTTCCACTACTAAATATTCAGGCGTCACTCGTGTGACAACCCCTTTTATGTAATCGTACATGTACGTCGCCCCTTCAATTTAACCTATTGATTATAGCATATTTGTTCGCCTTATACGAAATAAACCCGTTTGGAAAATAGGCATGTTAAAATAGAAATAACATTTAAGAAAGCTGGGATTCCACTATGACAAAACTCTACGGCGAACAACGCCGGCAAATCCTTCTGGAAAAATTAAAATTCTCGAGTGATCCATTGACCGGCGGCGAGCTGGCGGCCTTCGCCGGCGTGTCGCGGCAAGTGATTGTCAGCGACATGACGCTCTTAAAAGCCCGCAATGAACCGATCATCGCGACGAGCCAAGGCTATCTGTATCTCCGCGAACGCGGCACCGAAACGATCAGCCGCCGCATCGCCTGCCGCCATCAGCCGGAAGAAACCGAACGTGAATTAAAAATTCTCGTTGCAGCAAGCGTCACCGTCAAAGATGTATCGGTCGAGCATCCGGTATACGGCGAATTGACAGCCGGCATCCATGTTTCAAATGAAAAAGAAGTCGAATCGTTCATGCAGCGCGTCCACGACACCGGAGCGAGTTTTTTGCTGGAGTTGACAGAAGGCACCCACCTGCACACGATTACCGCGCCAAACGTCGCAATGCTGGAAAGCGCGATAGCCGCCATGCGGGAAAACGGCTTTTTGCTGGAAGACAGCGAATAAAATATGTGAAAAAACCCTGAAACCGGATGGCGGTTTCAGGGTTTTTATTGGGTTAGAGCGTTTATGCGCGTTTGGCATTTTTTCTTTAATAAATAAGCTTTTCGCTGGCGAAAAGTTCCATAGTACTCTTAAAGAAAGCCATTCGCAGTAGCGAATGGCTTTTACGCTGTTAAGTTATTTAAATTCAAACCCTTGAATGCATGCTTTTCGCCTGCGAAAAGCGGACTTTCTATACTTAGTTTGCTGTTAAAAACTTTTATTTGCGTTTAGATTTTTTTATTTGCGCTCATTCGAATTTATTTGCGTTCAAAAAGTTTTATTTGCGTTCAGCGACTGTTTATTTGCGTTCACCATTTTTCGACACTCCTCCAGACAAAAAAATCCCGCAGCACGCATGCTGCGGAATTTCTTTACTCGCTTCGGTACGTAAAATACGAGCCCAGCGTCTTCACTTCACAGCCGATGGCGGCCAGCTCTTCGAACGCACCGCGCATCATTGTGTCGCTTTCATCTTCCAAAACGTCGATGATGAAGAAATAATTGCCGAGTCCGGTTTTCAACGGACGCGATTCGATTTTGCTTAAGTTCAGCTGTCGCCATGCAAACACAGACAGCACTTGATGAAGCACACCTGACCGGTCGTCTTTCGGCGGCGAAATCATCAAAGTCGTTTTGACTTGGCCTTCGTGATTCGCCACTTCCAGTTTATGATCGGTTTTCGACAGCACAAAAAAGCGTGTGTGGTTGAAATGGAAATCATGGATGTCCCGATGCAGAATCGTCAAACCATATTTCTGTGCCGAGAATTCATTGCCAATGGCCGCAATCGGGCGCTCCGGCAGTTCAGATACCATCTTCGCCGCCGCTGATGTTGAGCTGTATTGCTCAAGCGGTGTGTTTTTATATGTATAATATAAAAATTTATGGCTCTGTGCCAAAGCCTGCGGATGCGAATAAATCGCTTCGAATGAATCGGCATCGGCATTTTCCGGATGCACCAAAAAATGCTGCCCGATCGGCGAAAGCACTTCAGCCGTGACATATAATTGCACTTCATGGAACAGGTAATCAACCGTCAGCGAGACCGACCCTTCCAATGCATTTTCAATCGGCACGACAGCATAATCGACGCTGCCTTCCGCCACTGCTTCTATGCATTCCGGGATTGTTGCGAACGGAACTTGCTTGCCTTCCGGGAATACTCGGAGCGCCGCCAAATGAGTAAACGACGCTTCCGGCCCCAAATATGAAATACGGTTCTTAGCAGTTTGTCCAGCCATCCAACCACTCCTCTATTTATGATGATCCACTTGATACAACTTCAGCTGACTCGACAAAATCGAGTTTTTTCAACTGTTGCAGAAAAGTATCCAAATCCATTTCCATCGCCGTTACGTCCAAAGACAATGTCACATTGGCACGGCCTTGGATCGGAATCGTCTGATGGATGGTCAAAATATTACAGCGGGCTTCAGCAACTGTTTGAAGAAGTGTCGCAAGCGTGCCTGAGCGGTCTTCCAATTGCAGGAATACCGTCAGAATCCGCTCTCTGACGATTGAATGGAATGGAAATACCGCATCTCGATATTTATAAAACGCAGATCGTGACAGACCGGTCTTATTGACCGCATCCAAAATCGACATGCGGTCGCGCTGCAGAAGCCGTTTGACTTCAAGCGTCTTCACCATGGCCTCGGTCAAAACGTCCTCCCGCACCAAATAAAACCGTTGTTCCGATATATCCTTCATTCATCAGCCCTCCAGATAAAGTGAAACTAAGGCTAACAGGGGTTCAACTCCCTATTAGTCCATAAATTCGAATTCAAACTCAAGCAAACGGACCGTGTCGCCGTTTTCCGCTCCACGTTCGCGCAAAGCGTCATCAATGCCCATGCCGCGCATTTGGCGGGCAAATCGGCGAATCGAATCTTCCCGTGAGAAATCGGTCATTTTGAATAAACGCTCAATCGCATAGCCGCTCAATACAAACGCACCGTCCGGATCGCGTGTAATGTCGAATCCATCCGCATCCGATTCGTGTTTGTAAAGAACCGCGTTTTCTGATTCTTCGTCCACTTCGTCGATTAATGGGAATTCCGGCGTTACTTCCAATAGATCTGCAATCGCGAATAAAAGATTCGACAAACCTTGGCGGCTTAACGCAGAAATCGGGAAAATGCGTGCATCTTCCGGCATTTTCTTGCGGAATGCTTCCAAGTTTTCTTCCGCATCCGGCATGTCCATTTTATTGGCCACAATCAATTGCGGGCGTTCAGTTAGACGCATATTGTATTGTTTCAATTCTTCGTTGATCGTTACATAATCCTCGTACGGGTCGCGGCCTTCCATGCCGGACATATCAATAACGTGGATAATGACGCGTGTGCGTTCAATATGGCGCAGGAATTGATGGCCAAGCCCGACACCTTGGTGTGCGCCTTCAATCAATCCAGGTAAATCGGCCATAACGAAACTGCGCTGGTCATCTGTTTCCACCATGCCGAGATTCGGAACGATTGTCGTGAAATGATATTCTGCAATTTTCGGTTTTGCAGCGGAAACGACTGACAAAAGAGTCGACTTTCCGACACTCGGGAATCCGACTAAACCGGCATCCGCCAATACTTTCAGTTCCATAATGACATTGCGTTCAAATCCTGGTTCGCCTTTTTCCGACAGTTCCGGAGCCGGGTTTTGAGGAGTGGCAAAACGGGAGTTCCCGCGCCCTCCGCGTCCACCGCGTGCGATGACTGCTGTTTGGCCATGTTCCACCAAATCGGCAATCGTTTCACCCGTATCGGCATCTTTTACGACAGTGCCAGGCGGAACTTTGATGAACGTATCGGTCGCTTTCGCACCATGCTGGTTTTTGCTCATTCCGTGCGTACCACGGTCTGCTTTAAAAATCCGTTTGTAGCGGAAATCCATTAGCGTGCGCAAGCCTTCTTCAACGATAAATACGACATCGCCGCCCTTACCGCCGTCGCCGCCTGCAGGACCGCCATTTGGTACATATTTTTCGCGGCGGAACGCAACCATACCGTCCCCGCCGTCGCCACCTCTAACATAAACTTTTACGTGATCGACAAACATAATTATCCCTCCATCTGTGCGCGTACAGTCAGTTTCATACTGTCCGAATCGCACTCTTTTACTGCATATAAACCTGAAACTTCCGGAAACTCAATCTCCGTCCAATTTCCGTTCAATGTTATTTCCATCATCAATGACTCTTCCTCATTCGCTAACCTGACGCAACATTCATGCTCCGCATACGGGTCCATTTGCGGCAGCGCCGTCTTCACAAAAAGCTCTAGCAGACGGGTAAAAGCTGCATCCAGTTCCACCGGCGCCCGGTGTGCCAAACATTCCACTTGAAAACGAAACTCCGGATGCTGCCATTTTGCGAGCAGCAGCCATTCCTCTGTCAAGGGCATCTTCAAACCGGCAAGCCGGCTGAGATGCACAGCCGCTTCGGCATGCGAGCGAATAATCGCTTGAGCCTCTTCCTGCCGACCAAGATCCAAATACATATTGATCAACTGCAATTCATTCAAGAAGTCATGGCGCGCATGCCGCAGCGATTGTGCCACCGTTTTCGTTTCTTTCATAAGTCACGTCCCGTGTCAGCTTCTTTGATCCCGCGTAAACGGTCAGTTCGACCTCCGCTTTTCAGCGGAGTTCTACTGTCCATAAAAGCCCGATTGGATCAACTAGCCATCACCGGATAATGCCCGGTGATGGCAGTTTCTCTTTATCCCGCTTTAACGGTCAGTTCGACCTCCGCTTTTCCAGCGGAGATCTACTGCCCCTAAAAGCCCGATTGGATCAACTAGCCATCACCGGATAGTGCCCGGTGATGACAGTTTCTCTTTATCCCAGTATACCAATATTTCGTTGGAATTTCTCGAAAAAGAAAAAGGGCTGCAAGCGCAGCCCTTTTCGTTTTGTATTAAGCTTCTTGTGCTACAGGGTATACGCTCACTTTTTTTCTGTCGCGTCCGTAACGTTCGAAACGTACGATTCCGTCAACTTTTGCAAAAAGTGTATCGTCTCCACCGCGTCCTACGTTTTCGCCTGGGTAAATTTTAGTACCGCGTTGACGGTATAAAATTGAGCCGCCAGAAACGAGTTGGCCGTCTGCACGTTTTGCGCCAAGGCGTTTAGATTCTGAGTCACGTCCGTTTCTCGTTGAACCTACACCTTTTTTGGATGCAAAAAACTGAAGATCTAATCTTAACATTCTGTTCCACCTCCTAAGCTGTGAAGGTTATTTTGATATATTTTCCGTAATCATGTTCAATCGTTTTTAAGGAAACGATCATGGCACGCACAAGCAATTGAACTTGCTCTTCTGTTTTCTCATCAAGGCCTTCGGGAAACACGACTTTCAAAAAGCCGCTGCTTTCCTGCTGGATTTGGGGTTCGATTTTCGTCAGCTCCATAATGGCATTCACCGCTCCAAATGAGACAGCGGATGCTCCAGCACATACGAGGTCTTGCCCGTGTTCAGCAAAATCCGCATGACCCGACATTTCGAAAGACAAAATGCGGTTAGATGTTTCTTTTACGTTTACTCGTATCATTTCTTACAGGTTGATCGCGTCGACAGTCAATTTCGTGTATGGCTGACGATGACCTTGTTTTTTATGGTAGTTCTTTTTCGCTTTGTATTTGAAGACCGTGATTTTTTTCTGTTTGCCGTGTTTTTCAACTTTAGCTGTAACAGTAGCTCCTTCAACAAAAGGAACACCCACTTTAGCGTCTTCTCCACCTACGAATAAAACTTTGTCAAATGTGATTACGTCACCAGCTTCTCCGTTCAATTTCTCAACGTAGATCTCTTGGCCCGCTTCAACTTTGATTTGTTTACCACCAGTTTCAATAATTGCGTACATATCCTTGCACCTCCTCTTAGACTAAGACTCGCCTATTCAGGTGATCGCATTGCTGCAGATTCTTACATGACCTGATTCGAGCGGTTGTAGCACAGGTGCGCTACAAACATAACATTAGAATAATACCATATGCTCAGTGCTGCGTCAACTGATATTGAAAACTTGTTCGCATTATTCGCCAAGATGCGGAAATTTCAGTTTGAGGTGCGAAAACTCTAGTGTGAGGTGTGAAAAATTATTGCCGAGATGCGAAACTTCCGGACCCAGGTGCGTTCAGCGATAAATCCTCCCGAAATATGTCTGGAGCAGCTCTCTTCGCGGCACAACCCAGCGCTTTCCGCGTTCATTGCCCTGGAGTGCTGAGTTTTCAAGCAATCGGTACAATAAATACTTGTCTTCGACACCAAGTAAGCGGTAAGCGAAATGCGTCGGAAGCTCTTCGCCGAACAACACCGCATATTCCTGAAGCGTCACTTCATGCGCATCTTTGAAAAAGCCGCCGCATCCTGTGCAATGCCATTTCCTGCTGGCTCTTTCCAAAGACCGATTCCGACATTCGGGACAAGTGACGCCTAGCCGGATGGAATCTACCGTGATTTGATGACGCTCCAATAAATTTTTTTGAAAACTCTTTTTCGGCAATGATTTCAATTTGTGTTCAAGAGAGCGGCAATCAAAGAAATTTTCGCTATGCGCCAACTCTTCCAGATGAAACGGCAGATAATCCATCGATACAATCGGATATTTCTTCGGGCCTTCCACCACTCTTCCGGAACGGCTCGCCAGCACCATCACTCCTTGAACCGGAACGTCCAGAAATTTCCCCACTGCCTTAACAGCGCGATGCAATTGTGATTCTGGATTTCTCATCCCTTCCATGCGGCCTTCCATCATCCGATGAAATTGAAAATTGGCCGAATCAAAAAAGAACTCCCCTTTCATGTTTTTCACTTCAAGCACACAAATAAACGCTTTATGCAATAAAAGAATGTCGATTTGCGCGAAACCGTCTTTGTATGGCACTGATAAATCCGCCAGGAAAATCGGCGCTTCTTCCAAATCGAGCTCTCTTTTTAAAAGAGCAAGAGTGCGGGACTCTCCGCCCGCACCAGCAAGCGAGTTTTTCAAGTCGTTTGAAATCGGATGCCAGGATCGATGGACTTTCGGAATCCGCTCCACCAATATCATTTGGACCAGCACGTAATCGTTCAATAAGCACCTCCTAAGGTTTAAAAAAACCCCCGCATCTCTGCGGGAGCTAAGCTATCAGGATTTCGCGAAAATCGCTTTGATTTTTGAAAAGACGCCTTGGTTCTTTTTATCCATCGTCATCAGCGGCACGGATTCACCCAGAATCCGGCGGGCGATGTTGCGGTAGCCAAGAGCGGCACGGTTGGTCGGATCCATTACAACCGGCTCGCCGCGGTTCGAGCTTGAGATGACGGTTTCGTCATCAGCTACGATTCCCAGCAAGTCGATGGAAAGATGCGTCGTGATTTCATTGATATCCATTGAATCTCCGGCATTCATCAAATGCTGGCGAATGCGATTGATGATCAATTTCGGCGGTTCGATTCCTTCTTCAAGTTCCAAAAGGCCGATGATGCGGTCGGCGTCGCGCACTGCTGAAATTTCAGGAGTGGTTACGACAATTGCTTTGTCCGCACCAGCAACGGCATTTTTATAGCCTTGCTCGATACCTGCCGGGCAGTCGATGATGACGAAATCGTACTCTTTTTTCAGTTCAGTAACGAGTTCCTTCATCTGCTCCGGATTGATCGCGTTTTTATCTGTCGTCTGCGCAGCAGGCAGCAAATACAGCATATCATCAAAACGTTTATCTTTAACAAGCGCTTGATGCACTTTGCAGCGGCCATCGAGGACGTCCACCAAATCGTAAATGATCCGGTTTTCAAGCCCAAGAATAACATCTAAATTCCGTAAACCTATATCCGTATCGATCAAGCATACCTTTTTCCCTTGAAGAGCCAATGCAGTGCCGAGATTGGCGGTTGTCGTCGTCTTTCCGACGCCTCCCTTACCTGATGTAATCACTATTGCTTCTCCCACATTAGCTTCCTCCTTTAAACGTTGAAATTTCAGGCCGCAAGAATCGCAATTCCTGCAAACGGTCGATAATGATGCTGCCATTTTTATGTAAATAAGCACATTCCATTTCCGGCTGTTCCGATAAAACTGTCAACTCATCTGTCATGATTTCCAATTCGTCGTCGATCTGCAAATGCGTGGCTTCGAGCCACGAAGCGGCAATGACCGCTTCGCGGTTGCCATTCGCCCCGGCATGCGCGATGCCTTTCAAACGGCCCAATACATAAATATTGCCACCGGCGACGACGCGGCCGTTCGGATTGACATCCCCGACAACGACGAGGTCGCCTTCCGCTTTGACGATTTGGCCAGAGCGTACGATGCCGACATACGTTTCGGACTGGCGCTCCAGAATACGGCGATTGCTTTCTTCAACCGTAATCACCTCGCTTTTCACGCTGATGACGCGCAACTCCGTGTCTTTTTGCGTGATGTTGGTAATTTCTTTGATTTGGGCTTCCGTGCAATACCGGTTGCCAAGGTTAATCTGTACTTCTGCACTGCCTTCAAGCGCAGGGTCCGACACCTTTGCCTGCAGCTCTTTTAGCAGATCGGTGTAAGAACACTGGTCGTCGAGCTGCAGCACAAGCCCCTGTTTCGTCCCTTTGATATAGACAAGATTCTTCAAAAATGTGTCACCTGCGCTTCCATTATAATAAATTAAAACTTGAACCACCAAGTTTTACCGCTTTTAAATAGTTATCCGTTAAAGCGTGATAAACTCGGATTTTTCCGCCGCGCTTCAAACCGGCCGACAATCATCGATCTGAATGCCCAGCCAAGAATGACCAAAAACATCGAGTTCGCAATCATCGTCGGCATCAGCCGTGTATCGAAAAATGTGCCTATCGGAATCGACGTCAACGAGATCAAGGAGAAAAACTGATACAGGATAAATTCAAATGCAGCAGTCAATACCAAGGTCACCATCGTTGTGATGTATAAATTCCGTTGCAGGTTTTTCACGATGTATCCAGCCAGCACACAAATCGCCGGATACAAAAAAGAATATAGACCAATTATATCGATGAAAAAGACATCATACAAGAGGCCGAAAAATAATCCGTAAAACATTGCGTGTTTTGTGTCGAAATAAACCGACACAAAAATCAAAAACATAATCAGAAAACGGGGGACGACATAATAATATTCCCCGCCGATCTGTAATGGCGAAAACAAGCCGAATACCGGTTCCAAGTAAAACAGGAAAAGCCCGATCAACGGAATCAGAAATCTCATCATGATTCCTCATCTCCGACTTCTCCATTATCTTCCCCATCTACTTCCGGTAAAACCCGATCCGCAATCACGACATGATTCAGCAGCGAAAAATCAGCCGCCGGTTTAACATACACCAGCTTCGTCAAACCGAATTCATCAATGGCGATTTCCGTAATTTCCCCGATGACGATGCCTTTCGGGAAAATGCCGCCGAGTCCGCTCGAAATGACTTGCTGGCCAACTTTCAAGTCGATATCCGCATCAATCCGTTTCAGCAGCAATTCGCGGCGTTCCACGTCATAGCCTTCGATCAAGCCGAAAACATCTTTTTTGCCGCCGATCACCATGGCCGATACCCGGTAATTCGGATTCTGAGTCGAAATCAATTCAACAGTGGAAGTGAACGGCGTAGTCAGGACCACTTTGCCGATAAGGCCTTGAGCAGTCATAACAGCCATATTTTCCTTGACCCCGTTCGTCGATCCTTCATTGATGATGATTTTCTCTTCCCATTGATCCGGATTGCGGGCAATGACGGTGGCATGGATCGGGTTGTAGCTGCGCAAATCTTCTTCTTTGCCGACGAGCGCTTTCAGTTCGTCGTTCTCAGAACGCAGATTGGTCGCTTCCGCTTGCACGCTTGCAAACTCTTCTAAACGCGATTTCAAATACTTATTTTCTTCATATGTATTTAAAAGAGAATCTACGCTGTCAAAAATCCCAGTGACGAAATGAGCGGGCCCGGAAAAGATCATTTGGCCGGCTCCGACGCCATCCTTGATAATTTGCTCCGGCAGCGACACATTGTCGCGGTCCCGGAGAGAAAAAGAAATTAAAGCAACAAGCAGGATGACGCCCAACAGCAGCAAAATAAGCCGCTTGTTTGTAAAAAAATGGAACATTACGGCAATCCTCCTTATTTATGTGATTGCTGGCGTCGAACCTGTTCTATATTATCTAAAGCTTTACCAGTTCCAATCGCTACGCAGTCCAGTGGATTTTCTGCGATGATCACTGGCATACCCGTTTCATCCGCAATCACTTTGTCCAGGTTCTTAAGCAAAGCTCCGCCTCCTGTTAACACGATGCCGCGCTCCATGACATCCGCTGACAGTTCAGGCGGCGTCTTTTCAAGCGTGGATTTGATGGCATCCATAATCGATTCAATCGCTTCTTTCAGCGCTTCAGAGATTTCTGCTGCATTGATTTCAATCGTTTTCGGCAGCCCAGTAAGCATATCACGTCCACGGATTTCCATTTTAGCATTTTTCTCTTCTTCTGTTACAGTGCTGGCAGAACCAATTTCCATTTTAATCGCTTCTGCTGTCCGTTCGCCGATCATGACGTTATATGTTTTGCGGATATGCTGGGTAACCGCAATATCCAGTGCATCCCCAGCAACGCGGACAGACTGGCTAGAGACAATTCCGCCAAGTGAAATGACGGCCACTTCAGTCGTTCCGCCACCAATATCGACGACCATACTGCCGGTAGGTTCCCAAACAGGCAGATTTGCGCCGATTGCAGCTGCAAACGGCTCTTCAATAGTATAAGCTTCGCGGGCTCCAGCCTGGCGAGCGGCATTAATGATAGCACGGCTTTCCACAGAAGTGATGCCATAAGGCACACAAATCATGATGTTCGGTTTTTGCCAGTTGCGGCCGGACGTTTTCAGCGCTTCCTGCAAATAGTATTGGATCATCGCTGCAGTCGTATCGAAATCAGCGATTACCCCCTCTTTCATCGGACGGATCGCGACGATTGACCCAGGTGTGCGGCCCATCATTTTGCGTGCTTCGTTCCCGACTGCAAGGATCTCACCCGTAATGGTGTTCTTAACAACAACAGACGGTTCACGAAGAACAATCCCTTTATCTTTAATAAAAACCAGCGTATTAGCCGTACCTAAATCTATACCTACATCTTTCGATCCAATTCCAAACACGTAAATTCTTCCCTTCTTTATATGCCAAAGTGCCATAGAGTCAATACAATACCTTTCATTATAGCCGAAATGAAGAAAAAGTAACAGTCCTACATAAATCCCTTTTCGTTCAAGGAAGTGAACTGATGGTCGCCTATAATTATATGATCCAATAGCTCTATGCCGATGATGCTTCCCGCTTCCATCAAACGCTTGGTAACAGCGATGTCTTCAGGGGATGGTGCCGGGTTGCCGGACGGGTGATTGTGGGCACAGACTATTGACGCAGAAGAGCGCCTCACCGCTTCCCGGAAAATTTCGCGCGGATGGACGATGCTGGCGTTCAAACTGCCGACAAATATGGTCTGTTTATGCATGACCTGGTTTTTGATATTGAGGAACAGCACGACGAAATGTTCCTGTTTAAGCGAAGTCATATCCGCCATCAAATACGAAGCGGCATCTTTCGGGGAACGGATGGTGAATTTCGTATCGGTTTGTTTCGAGGACAAGCGCCGGCCAAGTTCAACCGCAGCGAGGAGCTGCACCGCTTTTGCTTGGCCGATGCCTTTGATGGAAGTCATTTCCTCAATCGTCGCGTCTTTCAATCCCTGGATCTGTTCAAAATAAGTCAGGACCCGGTTCGCCAAATGCAAAACGGATTCCTGTTTCGTGCCGGTGCGCAGCAAAATCGCGATGAGCTCCTGGTTCGATAAGCTCATCGCGCCTTGGTTGACCAGCCGCTCTCTCGGGCGGTCAGCGGCATGGACGTCCCGGATCATCAATGCCTGTTCAATCTGCATGGACGCGGCTCCCTTCTAAAACAACATAACCCGACAGCACCAGCTTTTGCGTCAGACTCGCAATCGGCAAACCGACGACCGTATTGTAATCGCCGTCAATTTTTCTGACGAATAAGCCGGACATTGTCTGGATGCCGTATGCGCCCGCTTTATCGTACGGGTCATCGGTGCTGGTATAAGCCTCGATCCAGTCTTCAGGCAAGTCGTAGAACGTCACACGGGTCATTTCATGGAACGACTGCTCGCTGTTCCCTTTCATAATCGTAATCGCTGTGATGACGTCGTGCGTCTGGCCCGACAGGCGGCGGAGATATTCCTGTGCTTGCTGTTTGTTCTGCGGCTTGCGCAAAATCTCACCGTCCAGCACGACGACCGTATCCGAGCCGATGACGACCGCTTCTGGATGTGTTTTCGCGACATCTTTTGCTTTTTGCATGGCGCATTCAATAACGTAGCCCATTGCCGTCTGGAACTCGGACGGGTCCGGCTCTTCTTTCAAACTCGGGATGATCGAAAAGCCGATTCCGATGCCTTCCAATAATTCTTTTCTGCGCGGTGATGCTGAAGCCAGGATGACCGGATGAGTGGCTTTGAATTTCATAACTAAATTCCTCCCTTTTTTAGCATCATACCCAAAATCCAAAAAGATGAAAATTGTAGGCAAATTCGCAAAAATTATTTTTGCCGGGAAATGTGGATATCAAAAATGAGATTTGGTGTTGGTTTTCTCCGAGAAGCGATTAGCTGCACCGTTCAAATTAATATTTTAATGAAATATTGTTTGTAAAGTAAGTGCTTTAAAATCGAATTCGCTCCAGGCGGACGCTTTCCGCGGGAGGCCCGCGAGCCTCCTCGAGCTTCGCTCTCCGGGGTCTCGCCTGGACCTCTTTTCCCGCTGGAGTCGCCGCCTTCTGCTAATTCAATAGGTTATCTGTTTGTATATCGCAAATAAAATTTAATCTACTCTTAATCATTTCCACTTTGGATCAAATCAAAAAGAATATGTATCTTGATCAAACTAGATAAAGGAAATTACAGATGCATGCAAAGCCTGACATGAAATTTTTAATCAATAAAAAAAGATGAAGCCATTAGCTTCATCCCCAGAAATTCATATACCAATTCAATAACGCGTCGCCCCAAAAATAAGTGATGACAGCACCAAGCGCAATCGACGGACCGAATGGCACCGGCGTTTTGCGGTCTTGATTGTTGATGCGCAGTTGGACGATTCCAGCAATCGCTCCGATGAGTGAAGCGAAGAACAAGGTCATTAACGTTCCGCTCGTCCCGAGCACTAAGCCGATGACGAAAAACAATTTGATGTCGCCCCCGCCCATGCCGCCTTTGGAAACAATGGCAATTAACAACAAAATTCCGAATCCGACAGCCGCTCCGAGCAATGCATCCCACCACGGATCAAGCGGGATGAACAACCGCAACGCGAGCAGCACAATACCGACCGGCAAAAGCACTTTATCCGGAATCAGCATATAGGCAATGTCCGAAACCGTGATGATGACCAGCAGCGATACGAAAATCAGCGCGACGATCAGTTCAGGCGTAAAGCCCAACTGCCAAAACGAAATGGCGAATAAAGCAGCGGTGATTGCTTCCATCAACGGATAAATCCAGTGGATCTTTTCGCCGCATGAGCGGCAGCGCCCTCTTAAAAATAAATAAGAAAATACCGGCACCAAGTCGAGCGCCGTCAGCTGGCGGTCGCATTTCGTGCAATGGGAAGGCGGAAACGCGATGGATTCGTTTTTCGGCACGCGCAGTCCGACTACATTATAGAACGAGCCGAACACAAGCCCGAAGATTGAAAAGAAAGTTGCATAAGTAATAAACATAGAAACCCTTCTTCACTTTTAAATTTTTATAACAAAAGGAGAAATCACAATGATTTCTCCTTGGCTGTTTTATGCATTACTGGCCGTCAGCTGCTGCTGATTCATCGGTTTCGACATGGACTTCAACGTCTACATCAACGTCCGTCCCGTCTTCAGCAGGCACTGCTACTTCTTCCTCAACTAATGCCGTACCATCGTTTTGCGGCAACGGATTCATCTTGCCAGCTGGAGGCGGTGCATCGACTTTCGGAAGTGTGTCCGCTAGAGCAATCAGATCCGGACGGAAATACGCGGAAAAGCTCAACGTAACATCAAGCGGCTCTTTTACTTCTTCAACAGTCGTCACTTCTTTGTTTGCTCCAAAGTCGATTGAATCGATAACTAAGATACGGTCCATCGCCTCAATTTCTTTGATGAATGTTGTGATGCCATTATAATCAGCTGTCTGAAAACCGACAGTAGTTTTTACTTGCTGGAGATTTTCCAATCCTTCAACCGGAACCGGCAGCGTTACCGGTTCTTCAACAATGCCAATATCTGTCACAAGCGATTTTGAAAGCAGTTCCGCTTGTTCAATCTGCAGAACGAGAAGTTCCGATAAAGGTTCAATCGAGACTTTCTGCTGCAATTCGCTGGTGCTGATTTTTTCACCTTCAGGGATTTCTTTCAATTGCGTCTGGAGCGCAATCAATACATCGCGTTCAGAGCTTAAGGTCTGTTCCGCTTGCAGGCGCGCTTCTTTTGCCGGTGCATAGACCATGAAATATGAATAAGCTCCGAGCGCCAATAAAAAGACAATCGCTAAAATAATAAGGCCTTTTTCTTTCTGACTTTTCGTCAAACTGCTCATTGTCCATTCCCCTCCGTTCCTTCTGGAGTGGCAGGTGTTTCTTCATTTACTTCTACATCTACTTCAACATCCGCAGCCGGTTCAGTTTCTGGAGTTTCAGTTGTTTCAGCTGGCGTCTCGGTTGCAGGCGTTTCTGCTGGAGTTTCAGCAGGCGGCGCTTCCGCTGCCGGTTGTTCCGCCGTGCCCTCTGCAGGCACTTCGCCTTCAACCACTTCAGCTGGAATCCGGTCGTCAATAAACAGCAAGGTATAAGTCGCAAGGTAGCGTGGATTTTCAATTACAGTATCTTCCTCTTCTACAACTACTACCGTTTCTCCAGTCGTTGAAGCGGCTGCTTCTTCCAATTCTTCCTGAGTGACAGAATCCAAAGTAGCCGATTTAAGCAATTCCGAAGTTTTCAACTGCGCTAAATAAAACGCAGCTTCCCGGGCTGTATCAAATTGAACGGTCAATACAGCTTGATCAAGACCCACATAAGAGAAACTATCGAAAAATCCACGAGCCGGCAATTTGGAAACCAAGTCTTTCAAGAGAGGCAAAGTATCAAATTGATAGCTTTCTGCCCAATCGACAGTTACTTTCAATTGCTGCTCTTCATTCATCCCTTGCTTTGCTTCCAATTGCTGACGAATAGCCGCCTGTTCCGCTGCTACTTGTGTTGATTGAGTCGCCAGTTCGGCTGCTTCATTTTCATTGGCATTCGCCAGAAATGCAAAAACTGCCCAAAGAATGACAGCCAATAATAAAATGGAAATCGCCGCAATAAGAAAAGCGGGACGGTCCCGCTCTTTCTGCGGCAATAAGTTAATATCTACAAGCATGGATTACACCTCTTTCAGCGCAAGACCGATGGCGCGGTTAAAACGTCCGGGTACATCTTTCGAATCATCGGAAGGAATGGCATCGATGACCACCGGCAAGACCGGCAAAGAAAAACGCTCTTCCAGACGAGCCCGGAACGCGTCCCAATCACTGTATTCGCCGTTGCAAATCACTTTCGTAATGCCGACTTCGCCGCCGTTCATATTAAAACTGTAGAAGTTGGCAAGTTTTTCGGCTTCCTCTTCGATCAAATCCATCACCGCTGCAGGGTCTTCAGAAATCGTTTCAGAAATCTCCAAATCGACCGGCCGCATAAAGAGCGGGAAATGTTCATGGAAAATGGAAATCGTCATTTTTTTCGATTGCAGATCAATCAGCATAACGTGCTCGTGTTCTGTGAAGTCATGCTGCAGGTAAGCCAAGCGGTATAAAGCGAGCGGTGTGATGTCAGCCACAACCGCTTTTAATTTCACTTTGTCCAGCGCATTTTCATAATCCAGGATGACCGACTCCTTGGAAGCGATGATGATCACTTCCGGTTCTTCGGTATCAGTATGGTAAGGCACCACATCAAAGACTGGATCTTCGAAGGGCAAGTAAAGCGTTGAACCGATTTCGATGAAGAAATGGCCTTTCAGTTCATCTTGTTCAACATCTTCGGGGTATGGTACTTTGCGGATAATAACGAATTCGTCAGGGGCGAGGAATCGGACTGACTTCTTAGAGAGACCCCACTGATTGACAGCCTTATCGAGTATCGCTTCCAGCGCTTCGGTATCGATGATTTTCCCATCTTCAATGATGCCAGCCGGAAGAGCAAGCTCTTCCGCGCAGCTCAATTGAAGTGGAGAATGGGATTTCAAGTCGACATGACGAATCGCGTCTTCTTCTATAGTTATTGTCGCGACTCGTGCTTTTCTCGATAAAAACGATAAGGCCATTTTCTCAGCTCCTTAATTCAAACTTCATTATTTAAGTAAAATGTTTTAACTTCCTATTTCGACAGTTGCAGGAGCAGCGCTACCTTTAGTGGTATTAGCATTAATTTCATCAACTGTGGCTCCAGTAAATTTTAAAGTTTTTGACCCAGAATAGTTTATTGGAGTGGCATTAGTGAATTCAATTGGACCTGTAGCAGGCTTAGTAACAGAGTCACCACCAGCAAAATTACCAAAAGATTCTAAGTATCCACCAGTTTGTAATGCTGTCAGTGTAACAGTACCAGCGCCAGGATTTTCAGTAAAATAAATATTTGCACCCGCAAGTACATTCTGAGCATCAGATTTTACAGCACTATAACGGCTGTTCTCAATAATATTACCAATCGCTGGAATAGCAATTGCCGCGATGATTGCGATAATAACGATAACTGCCAAAAGCTCGATCAACGTCATACCTTTCTGGTCTTTCAACTTCTTCTGAAGAAATTTCTTCATTTTCTTTCCCCCTATAATTTGTAAGTTTAGTACTACGATGAGTACAAGTTAATTATAACAATAGTCACGAAATATACAATAGCATTTTTCAAGTTTATTTGAAATTTTTTCATTTATTTATGTTATTTAGACCTACATTTGGTCCACATTTTGGAACATTTCAAACATAGGCATCATTATCGATAGTATTATAGTCCCTACTAACGCTGCTAATACAACAATCATCAATGGTTCTATTAATGCTTTTAAGCGGTCGGTTTCAGCTTCCACTTCTTTTTCATAAAACTCGGCCACTTTTGCTAGCATATGATCAAGTGAACCTGTTTGTTCTCCGATTGAAATCATATGGGGAATGAGCGGCGGGAATGCCCAGTGGTTCTTCATCGGCTCTGTCAAAGAACCTCCGCGTTCCAGCGAATCACGTGAAGCGAGGATCACTTTCGACATGACCGCATTGCCAACCACTTTCTCCGTCATCGTCATAGCTTGCAGTATTGGCACTGAACTTGAAAACAGAGAGCTTAACGTCCGAGTCAAACGCGCCAATGCGGATTTTTTTAACATGTTTCCAAAGAGTGGTATTTTCAACATGATTGTATCGAGAATGAATTTTCCTTTTTCACTTCGTTTCATCAGCCAAATAGTCCCTGCAAACGATAAAGCAGCCGCAATCAGGATGTACCAATAATTTTTCACAAAATCACTGGCCCCCATGACTACCTGAGTAAGCATCGGCAGCTCTCCACCCATGCCTTCAAACATCTCTGCAAACATCGGCACAATGGAAGACAGTAGGAAGATTACAACACCAATGGCCAGAAAACCAACAACGAGCGGATATGACATTGCTGAGATGACTTTCTGCCGCGTCTGATACGCTTTATCGTAATGCGTAGCGAGCCGGTCAAGCGATTCATCAATATTCCCCGACAGCTCTCCCGCACGGATTAAGTTAATCGTCAATGGCTCAAAAATCTTCGGATACTTAGCTAAAGTATTCGATAACGAGTTTCCTTTTCGCAGCTCATCATCCACTTCAGTTAAGGTCTTGCGCAGCGCTTTGGAATCCACTTGTTGAGACAATATTTTAACGGCATCAACGATAGTCACCCCTGCCCGCATTAAAGTAGAAAATTGGCGCAAGAACATAATGAACTGATCCCGCTTAACTGGTGCTCCGAACGAGATATCTTTTTGAAGGGCCGTTGCCGGCATTTCCCGGATATCAATGACTCGGACACCCTCATCTCGCAGCTTTTCAACTGCAGACCGCCGGTTTTCTGCGACAATAATGCCGGACCTGATTTTTTTGCGGTCACGCCCTTCGTATTTAAAGCGAGCCATCTTATTCCTCCTCTACCAAGAAAGGTTGGGCGATTTGGCGTGAAATTTTTCCTTTTTTCAATAGTTCCTGCACAGACGTCGACATCATGTGCATGCCGGCGGCGCGGTTGGTCAAAATGATGTTCGGAATCTGGTGCACTTTCTCCGTACGGATCAAGTTGGCAATGGCCGTGTTGTTAATCAGAATCTCCGTCGCCGCCACCCGTCCCTTGCCATCTGCTGTAGGCAGCAAGCGCTGCGAAATAACAGCTTTCAAGATTCCGCCTAACTGTGTCCGGATTTGAGAATGCTGTTCCGGCGGGAATACGTCGATAATCCGTTCAACTGTTGAAGCGGCACTGGATGTATGGAGCGTCCCCATAACCAAGTGACCCGTTTCAGCAGCGGTGATGGCCGTTGTGATTGTTTCCAAGTCACGCATCTCACCGACAAGGATAACGTCGGGATCTTGCCGAAGTGCTGCACGAAGGCCATTCGCGAACGAGTTTGTATCGAAGCCGACTTCGCGTTGGTCGATGACCGATGTGCCATGATTGTGCATATACTCGATCGGGTCTTCTAATGTAATGATGTGCTTGGTCAGATGTTCATTCATATGGCGGATCATCGCTGCAAGAGTTGTTGATTTACCGGAGCCGGTCGGGCCAGTCACTAGGATTAATCCTTGGTGCGTATCGGCCAGTTTTTTCAATGTATCCGGCATATTCAAATCATCAATGGTCGGAATTTTGGTTGGAATTGTCCGGAATGCGTGAGAAATGGAACCGCGCTGATGGAATGAGTTGACACGGAAACGCGCAACACCGGGAATGGAATACGAATAATCCATCTCTCCTTTTTCTAGGAATGTTTCCCATAGGGATTCCGGCATTAACACGCGGGCAATTTCTTTTGTTTTTTCCGGCAGCAATTTTTCTTCGCCGTATTGCTTTAACGAGCCGTGCATCCGGAAAACCGGCGGGATGCCGGTCGTCATGTGGATATCGGAAACTTTCAATTCAGTGGCAGCCGTCAAGACTGTATCTATAAAGTTTAAAGTTGTATTCATCGGTTTAATCTGTCATGGCAACGCGCAGCACTTCTTCTGTCGTTGTCAGACCCTCCTTCACTTTTAGTAAACCATCATCGATCAGGAAGATGGTGTTGTTTTTGATGGCGACTTCGCGGATTTCCGCTGCAGTGCCGCCGCGGTTGATGATTGTTTTCATGTCTTCGTCAACGACCAAGACTTCGTGTATCGCCATTCTCCCGCGGTAGCCGGACATATTGCAGCGCGGGCAGCCTTTGCCGCGCGCCACGATATCGATCGTCAAGCCGCGTTTCGCAAAGATCTCCTGTTCACGCGGAGTAGCTGGCTGCGCTTCACGGCAGTCACGGCAAACCCGCCGGATCAAACGCTGGGCTACAACAGCATTCAATGAAGCTGTAACTAGAAACGGCTCGATTCCCATATCCATCAAACGCGTGATGGATGCAATCGAATCGTTCGTATGGATGGTGCTCAATACCAAGTGGCCTGTCAGTGAAGCACGGATGGAAATATCCGCCGTTTCTTTGTCCCGGATTTCCCCTACCATGACGATGTCCGGATCCTGGCGTAAAATGGAGCGCAGCCCAGCTGCGAACGTTAAGCCGACATTTGAATTCACTTGGATCTGGTTGATGCCTTCAAGCTGGTACTCCACCGGATCTTCTACAGTGATGATATTGACTTCTTCACTGTTTAATTTATTGAGTGCCGCATAAAGCGTCGATGATTTCCCGGAACCGGTCGGACCGGATATTAAGACAATGCCGTTCGGCTTGTCAATTTCACGGAGAAATCGCTGCATATTCGTTTCGTTAAAGCCCAGCTTGTCGATATCCGTCAAGTTGGCGCCGAGGTCCAAAATCCGCATAACGATTTTTTCTCCGAAAACCGTCGGCAAAGACGAAACTCGCAAATCGATGGCGCGGACGTCAACGGTCGTCTTGATGCGCCCATCTTGAGGAACCCGGTTTTCGGTGATGTCCAAATTCGCCAAAATCTTAATTCGCGCTGTCACCATCTGCTGCATCGTTTTCGGCAAAATCTTTTCCGTGCGCAGCGTACCATCGATGCGGTAACGCACTAGAATGCGATTTTCCTGCGGGTCAAAATGCACATCACTTGCTTTCATCGATACAGCGTTAGATAGAATCTGATTGACGAGGCGGACAATCGGTCCGTCGATATCATCCAAGTTTTCTTCTTCCAATGTGTCCTGTGGCATTTCTTCCAGCATGTCATCATATGATTCTTCTTCATAATATTTGGCGATCGTTTTTAAGATATCTTCTCTTGATGCGATTGCCGGTTCGATCTGGAATCCGGTCGTCAAACGCAGATCATCGATGGTGATGAAATCAGTCGGGTCGGTCATGGCGATATATAATTTATCGCCTTCCGCCCTCAGTGGCACCAGTGATTTCCGTTTTGCGAATTCTTTCGGGACGACGTTGAACAATTTCGGATCGAACGGATACCCGAATAGCGTGACGTGTGGAATGCCAAGCTGCACTTCGAGCGTTTCGATCAATTGCTGCTCTGTGATCAAACCGCGCTGGACAAGTGCGTCCCCCAGTTTTTGATCCGTCGTCTTAGCATCCAACGTGCTTTGAAGGTCTTCTTCCGTGATAAGACCCAATTCTATTAAAATGTCACCTAGTCTTTTTCGTGTTGTTCTTGCCAAATCTTTTCCCCCTCAAAACTCGTTAAGGATTGACCAAATTTCCACCCTTGTCATACACCGGTTCTTCATCAGGATTTGTGGTGTCTGTTTCCGAATCTTTAGCCGGCACATCGTGGACACCGTCGGCATTTTCATCAATATATCCTGGCTGCCCTGGCAGTGGTGCTGCAGGAGTTGTCGCCGGTGCATCATGTACTCCATCGCCATTTGCGTCGATAAATCCTGGCTGTCCCGGAAGCGGTGTTGTTGCCGCAGGAACGTCATGGACACCGTCGCCATTCGCGTCGATAAATCCTGGCTGCCCCGGAAGCGGTGTTGTTGCCGCAGGAACGTCATGGACACCGTCGCCATTCGCGTCGATAAATCCTGGCTGCCCCGGAAGCGGAGTCGCTGGGCCAGCGGCAGGAGCTGTCTCTGTTTTCGTCAGCGGATAAATTTCAATCCGGTGGACCGGCGGGTAGAAATCAGTGGAAACCGGATCAAGCTTCAATTCTTCCCCGTTTGCTCTGATCGAGCGGAGCACGTTGATGCCTATTCCATCACGGCCTTCTTCTTCAACAGCTACGCCTGAAGTGACAAATGCGCTGTATTGTTTGACCAAACGCGGTTCGACTTTTTCTTCGCCGCTTGTCATCGTTTCGTATTCATAGAGGAAAGGATATCCGCTGATCATGGCCGTCAGCTTATCGCTTTCCATGGAAAGGTTTAAAAGGAATGTGCTGTTATTGGTATTGGTAAAAACAAAATCGATGCCGAGCGGACGGTTGATTGCCGCTTCCCGACCGAGTGGAACAGCCGTCGGTGCAGCTGTTCCAATGCTGCGTTCTTCTATAGAGAAGTTCGTCTGCAGGACCGCCGCGTAAATGGATGAAGCGATTTGTGTGAGTTCAGAATCCGTCACATTGGTAAGTTCCATACCGCTTATAAAGTCCAGGAATGAAAACTGGCTGCCCGGCGCAAACTCTATGCCGTTCAAGGCATTGACGACTGCCATGGCGTCGCCGCCTGTTAAGGTATGGGTAATCACAGCTTCTGACACCACATCACGCGCGACTTCCAGTGTATCGTCACTGATGGTTACACGCGTCTGTGTCTGTCCAGCCGCCAATGCTGTTTCAAGTTTGGAAGTAATGTTCTCAACATCACTGTCCGAGAAAGCCGCGACCGGAAACTGCTGTTTCAAGAAAGTTTTTGTCGTTTCCGGTGACAATTGGAAGACAAAAGTATTTTGCGTGCCGCTTTGGGCTTGTCCAATCGTTTCATCCAGCAAAATTTCCGTGTTATCAAGCGGATAGCTGGCGGTTGCATCCTGGTAAGTCACCTGGAGCTCTGCAGCCGTGCGCCACGCGTCAGCCTGGCCGACAAAAAGCTGTTTCGCCTGTTCGTGTTCCATATTGGAGACATCTGTTGTCCCGATATACGTATTGTCGCTGAATTCTTCCGTCGGGAATATCCACGTATCGACTGCCAATGCTCCTGCATTTGCAACGCCGAAAAACAGCAGCGCTGATGCGAATATGGCTGCAAAGGTAAGTCCGAATACTTTATTGTTCACGTTGATCTTCCTTCCCGACTGGTTTAATCGATTGCATGCCGAACGGTTTTGCCCCGACAAGTTCCGGTTCTTTCTCTGGTTCTGGCTCTTTTTTCAATTCCGGCATCTTCACCGTTTCCGGCATGATGACTTTTTCCGGAATTTTAATGGTTTCACGTTCTTTTATTGTTTCCGGTTCTTTGATTGCTGTTTTTGTTTCGATGACTGACGGTGCTGACGGTGCTGCAGAAATCAATTCCTGCCGGCGCGCTTTGCGCTCTTCGGCTTCCTGCTCTTTTTCTTTTTCTTCTTTTTCCAGCAGCTTCATATATACAAGGCTGGCTACAAGAGAAATTGCTACCAGCGCGAGCACCGGCATATACCAGGCAAATCCGGATTGCATTAATAGTCCGACTGCAGCTGCGGCAAGTGCCCCACCGGCAATGGTCATTCTTCTTGCTAACGGGATGGCTTTAAAGCCGAAATAAGCAAGCGGCAAAACGATAGCCGCGACGATGATTAAAAAAAGTATCCGGATCATGAAAGTCCTCCTAACGCCTTACTAATATTTTTAATACGTGTCAATAATCCACTTCAAAATCGAAGTCGGTATCCATGACAACCGGTGATGAAATTGGAACGGTTTGTGTACTCTTGATTGAGATTCCGCAATTATTCAAGAATTCCGCATAGTTTGGAGCTCTTTTCACGAACACACTAGTACGGCTATCAGCATTTAATCCTGTAAGCTTAAATGTCTTACTGGGGTCTGCAGAATAATAAATGATTCTTCCGCTATTGGTTACTTCAATAGTAGATGCCAATCGATCCAGATCTGCTTGGCGAATTTTATCAATGTCCATGCAGAGATGGGAATAATTATCGATTTGGAATTGTCCACCGACGTATAAACGCGAATCATTCCCTGCCGCATTTCCAAGAACCATCAAATTGGTATAGTATAAGTTCTTTATGTTCCCGCCGATATTAAGTTCTTTCAGCACAATTGTTTGTTTGGACATGTTCTTTCCTAAGTTGTTCATGTTTTGCTCATTGGTCAACGTGCCACTTATAACAAGATTTCCATTCACCAAGTTGTTCATATTATTTGATGCTCCTGTGTCAGTTGCCTTGACCACAACGTTAGCTCCCAAAAAGTCGAGCGAGTTGCAGTTGGATGTACAGACATTCTTTTGGAAATCATCGACATGAACCCAAAAGTCTACGGGATTTTTGCCGGCTGCAGTGACTTTCGCTATAAAAGCAGCTAATTTTTCATCACCGGTCATTTTGCATTCATAAGGAGCTATGGCTGTACCTGCAATAACATTTGTCAGCAAAGTTTCACAGGATTGTGTTGGCGGAGCCGTTTTAAATATATCCTGATAAGAAGCATCTTCTTTTCCAGCAATAATTTCCTGATCGACGTTATATACTTCGCCTGGATTCAAAAAAGTTGCTGGGATTTTAATGCTAAATCGTGAGTTTAATTTTTTCGGAGAACTTACCGACGTTCCTTCCACTTCCACCTTCACTTCTAATTTGCGTTCGCTTACTATCCGATCCACCAAAACACTGCTCACACTTTGAAGTTCACTGGACGTATAAGGAACATTCATCAAGCTCCAGGACTTGGGCGCATAACTGGATTTAGTGGAAGCAAAAGATTCGGTAGGCGTACCGTTGAGTTTGATCAATTCATTGATTTTAATAAGAATCTTTTCTGCGTAAAGCCGCTTCATTTTGAGATCAATATTTTGTTCCCAGTTTTTTCGTTCGGCTGACGTATCGCACGCATCTTTGTTGCTGGATTGCAGGCAGGCAACGATCAAATCCAATTCAAGCCGTGTCTGATTGAGCACTTCCTGTTTGATCAAATCGAGCGCTCTTTCGAAATCGGTCGAGTAATAGAGAACGCCCATCTCTGCTGCCGCTACCGACTGATTGGAAATATCAACCGCTTTTTCCTGCTTGGCATTATTGAGCGTGCCGGACATAAAGGTGGCAGAGATGCCCAATACCAAAACGACCAGCAAAAGAACGACAACTAACGCATAACCCTTTTCATTTTTTAAGGATTTCATCATCTGCTCCCCTTTTGCCCTAATTGGTTAAAATTCTGGTCAAGGTCGTTTTGACTTCGACCAATCTAGTAGGCTTAACTGGATCAGCGACTTTCAAAACTAGCTCGACGTGGTTCTTTTTCGGATCGATTTTCTCTGTAGCCAACCAATCTTCAAACTTTTTTCCATTAATCGTCCCGCTGTATAAAAAATTGGTATCTGTCAAACGGACAAATCCGCCACAGGTAATGATAGTGGGATCAACTTCATCTTCGTTGCATGCATTGAGTTCAAGATGGCCCCCATTCAATTTGAAGTAATAATGGTCGTTTCTCCGATGTTCACTGCTGAGCTTGGTCACGATTAAATTCGCTTCTTGCTGCAATTGCGTTTTGCTGGTTTCTGCCGCGGTATGCTTAAAGCCGATGGAAAGTGCTGTCCACGCAATTGCCGCCACAATCGAAACAAGCGCTAAAGCGGCAATCAATTCAACTAAAGTGACTCCTTTTTGATTTAACTTCAATTTATCCGCCTCCTATGGCAGCAGGAGGTTTTTTAGCCGCATACCGGATATAGGAATACGTCTCGCTGCTCATTTGGTAACTTCCGTCTCTGGAATTTTTATTGCTGAAAACTTTCAAATGGATTTTGTATAGTTTGATCCGGTCATTTTCTGCACACGGGATTTTAGTTCCTGATCCGATTGCTGAAGCTTCTTTTAACAAAAAAGGCTCGCATTGAAGATAGATGTCTGTCTCATAACGGTAATCGTCTTCTTTTTTATATCGCACAAAAGAATTAGCTGAATAAGGGAGACTATCCATGGAATTCGCTGGGTCATTGCTGTAGCCCAAAGCTTCCAGTTCCAATTTTATTTTTTCCTTCTTCAAAAACTCAGGTTCCAACGAAGTCGGATCTGTAGGACTAGTCACTAAAATTTTTTCCCATTTTGAAGGAGTCAATATGGAAGCAAGTTCTTGTTTCGCCAAGTTCATCGTGTCGAGTTTTATTTCCGTACGCGCATTAAAAAGCGTCATCTGCGGAAAAATGGTCATGATGCCGACGAAAAAGATACCTAGAATCGCCATTGCTGCTAATACTTCCACTAAAGTTAACCCTTTTTCATTGCCGACCTTTCTCATTTCCGCCCTCCCTCTTTACTAAGTAACAAACACATTCCTGTATTTTACTTATAACACTTTCTTTTAGTCCATTTATCATCATATGCTTATTATTACATTTTATTTACCAATATGCACCGTTTATTTGCAGTAAATTCTATTCTTTTTACTATAAAATTAAATTTCTTTGGCAGTTTATATAGGAGAAAAGGCCGTGAAATGATTTATTCCTCATTTCACAGCCTTATTTTACGTATGCGGCTACTTTATTGCGTCCGGCTTGCTTTGCGCCGATGTATAATGCTCGGTCCGCGTTGCGGATCAGCGCGTTCGGCTCATTGCTGTCATCCGGTGCCGTCGATACGCCGATGCTTAATGTGATGTGGACGTTCTCGGTGCTGCGTTCAGTATCCAGATCTCTTTGTATGGAGAATTTATGCTTTTCGATTTTCCTGCGAAGGGATTCTGCAAACAATAAGGCCAGGTCTTTGCTGTAGTTCTCGAACATGATGACGAATTCTTCTCCGCCGTAACGTGCCACAATGCCTTCTTTGCCTACTTCGGCTTCCAGGATGCGGGCCAATTCGATCAGGATGTCGTTGCCGCTTTGATGGCCGTATTTATCGTTGATGCCTTTGAAATGGTCGATGTCCAGCATGACGAGCGACAAATTCTTGATTCTTCCGATATTCACTTTTTCCATGCTTTTCTCCAGCGCTTCATCCAAGTAACGGTAATTATAGAGTTTCGTCAATCCGCAGCGCTCGCTTTTGGCGATGGCTTTTTGGACGTAGCCTGCTTTTTCAAGTGACACCGCAAAATACGTGCTCAAGATATCCAAGATTTTTAATTGGTGGCTGACAAATGCGTATTTTTTGCGGGAAGCGAGCAATAAGACACCTTCGATTTTATTGTTCCGAGCAATCGGTGTGCACATGATGCTTTCCGTATCGATTGGAATATAGCCGGTTACAATATCTTTCCATTCGCTTTTCTTCCTATATATAACGGGTGTATTTGTGACGATCACATTTCCTGCAATGCCTTTATGATAGCGGACAGGCGGAACAGAGAATTTCTCGAACTCCTGATTTTCATACATGCGCAGCATCAAGAGATTGCCATCGCGGTAATCGATGACATAGGCGTAATCGGATTTGAACATTTCAGAAACTTGGATGACAAACTGATCGAGCACTTCGTCTGTGGACAGCCGTTCTGCCAGCTGATGGCCGATTTCCCCTGCCTTTTTCAAGTCGCTGGTGATCTGCTCGGAGTTGTTATACATTTTCATGACGGCCGTCATGATCAAGAATGGAATCCCCAGCAGCAATAGCGCCGGAATGCCGATATAGGCTTCTGAAATATACAAAGCAATGGCATAAGGGAACACGAGAAGTGTCAAGGCGAAATCCCACATGGCATCAACCGAAAAGAATTTCGCTTTGCTCCCTGTAAAGCGGTCATAGGAATAATAAATGATTTGGTTGGCAGTGACTGAAACAATCTGGAAGATCAAGCCGTAGAAAATAATATGCACCAGGTTGAGCGAACCGATTTGGCCGCCTGCAGCGAGATAAGCTAGTCCGGAACAGCAGGAAATCAGGAAAAACATCGTAGAGTTGAAAGGAATCCGCATGGAAAGGGGTTCATCGGTACGGCTTCTCGTTAAGACAATCAGCATGGTCAGCTGGGAAATCAAGATTTCAACGAATATTCCGTATTTTAAGAACACAGCAATGGTCACCCATTGGACCAGATAAGTCGAGGCCCCGTTAATGTTCATCGGCATCAAACAGGTGATGACAAAAAACAGGACATAGGCGGTTAAATGCCACGGATCGATTTCAGGAGGAGGAAAATTCTGATAGACCAGGAACAAGCCGGGGGGCACAAGCAAAAGCCAAAGAGCCCAGAGTGCCATTGTTCTTTTGCTTAATTCTCCCATTCCATCAACTCCCCCTGATTTAATTGGCATTTATAGTGAACCGCTCTATTAGTTTTTCTGGATCCGGTAGTTTTCGAACATCTCAAAATGGTTATTTCGAAGATTTGACAATAAATAGAGAGAACCCGTGACTATGGTCACTTCTTTTTTATTTGGTACAGGTAATATATCATAATATTTGACAATTGTCTTTATTTTACTTCTATTTTCTGAAAATAAAATTTTCGCTGGGAGGGCACGTTCATTTTCGAAATCAACGAATGTGAAATGATCGCTGACTGTTTCTAACAGGCGGAGAATCTTTGTGTATTCTTTATCTTTCAGGATTCCCATGACAATATGAATCGGCCTGCCGGGATATTGCTCTTTGATCGTTTCCACTAATGCTTTGATGCTCGCTTCGTTGTGGGCTCCGTCCATAACGAGATTCGGATAGATTTCTTCAAAACGGAACGGAATGGTAGCACCGGCCAGCGCATTTTCTGCCATATCATGATTGAACTTCAGCAGCAAAATTTCTTTTGCAGCTTCAAGCGCCAGTTTGGCATTTTCTTTTTGGTGTCTGCCTTTTAGTTTTAATTCGATATCGATTTGCTTTTCCGGCAGAATCAGTTCTGCGTGGAGCATCTTTGCTTCATTTTCAATAATATTTCGGGCTGCTTCGGGGAGTGGACCGATGATGATTGGTTTCCACTTTTTTATAATTCCTGCTTTATGCCAAGCAATATTTTCCAGTGTGTCGCCCAAAAAATTTGTGTGCTCAAAGGAAATCGAAGTGATGATGGCCAGTTCAGGATCAATGACGTTCGTGCTGTCGAACCTGCCTCCCATCCCCGCTTCCATAATCGTGATGTCCGGCTTTTTTTGCTCGAATATAAGAAAAGCCGCCGCCGTCAGCAATTCGAAATCGGTCAGCGGCGTTTCGAGTTTCGACAAACGCGCCATGGCGCTGTCCATTTCTTCTTCCGTTACCGGTTTTCCGTCCACTTGGATTTGGTCGTGCAGGTCTTCTATGTTTGGCGAATAGAAATTGCCGACTGTCAGCCCATGCTTCCGCAAAATGGCGGCTAGAAAAGCACCAGTCGAACCTTTGCCGTTTGTGCCGGCGATATGTATAAAGTAACCTTTTTGATGCGGGTTGTTTAATTCCGCTAATGCGGCCGTAATGGCCTGCAAGCCTGGCTTGATTGATGGATCCGTTTCGATATTCCATTTCTTTTTATAAATCTCAAGTCCATTTATCATTATATAGCCTCCTTTCCGCGTTAAACGTGATACACTTTTTAAGTATAATTATAGCACGAAGGTGGCGTAGAAATGACAACATGTTGGGTGATTTACAACGGGAGTTTGGTTTCCGATAAATTCGCAGACCAGGCGCGCCTTGTTGCTGAAGCGGCAGAACGCGCCGGCGTTGCGGTCCATATAATGAAGAATCATGACATCCTGATGGATTTGAAGAACGATGCAGATATGCCGGACTTTGCTGTTCTGCTGGATAAGGATATCCTGCTCGGATATTTCCTGAAAAGCCGCGGCGTGCCGGTGTATAACGACCCGGCGATCATCGACTTGTGCGACAATAAAGCCACGCAGTATATCCGCCTGGCATCAGCCGGCTTGCCCATGCCAAGAACAATTGTGGCGCCGAAAGTGTATCCCAACTTCTCTATTCTGGAATCAGGTTATTTTGAACGGGTTATGGAGGAATTAACATTTCCGATGATCATTAAAGAAGGCCACGGCTCGTTCGGGATGAAAGTCTATTTGATTGAAAATGAAAAGGATTTTTATGATAAAGTCGAATCGCTGCGCGGCATCGATTTTGTGTTCCAGGAGTTTATCGCTTCCAGCCGCGGCCGCGACATCCGGGTGAATATTGTCGGGGGAGAAATTGTGGCGGCGATGTACCGCCATTCCGAAACGGATTTCCGGGCGAATATCACGAATGGTGGAGTCGCGTCTCCTATCGATTTGACCGAAGCACAAAAGCAGATGGCTTTGGAGGCGGCGGAAGCTGTCGGAGCGGTGTTCGCCGGAGTGGATTTATTGTTTGATGCGGATGAACAGCCGCTTGTCTGCGAAGTCAATGCGGCGGCGCATATCCGCAACATCCTGAATGTGACGGGTGTCAACGTAGCGGACGCTATGATTGCTTATATAATGGAGGATTTGCGATGATCGTTTTGTATGAGTCGGCAGATGCCCAGCGCAATATCGGGTTTATCCGGGAACTGCAGCACTTTCAAGAATTTCGGTTGATGGAATGGGATGACTGGACTGTCGACGGACTGGAGCGTTTGATTGGGGAACTTGCGGATGAGCTGGTGCTGTTTCGTGTGCGCCGGCCGGAAGCTGCCCGCTTTCTGGAAGACCGGGGCATTTTTCTGGTGAACCGGGCGGAAGTGAACCGCGTGGCGAATGACAAATGGCAAAGCTTTCAATTGATGCTGCTGCTCGGTATGCCGGTCGTTCCGACTTTCCGGCAAGCTCCGGAGTTTCCATGTGTCGTAAAATCCGCGGACGGTCACGGCGGTGCTGAAGTCGAGATTGTTGAATCTCTGGATGACATTTCATTTGAATCGGAATCGCTAATCTTTCAGCCGATTGTGGAACATACCGCAGATGTGCGAGTCTACGTAATCGGCAACGAAGTGGTTGGCGCGGTAAAAAGAAGTTCTGCTGATTCATTTAAAGCCAATTACTCGCTCGGCGGTTCGGCAGAGAAATATGTGATTTTGGCGGCACAGGAAAAAGATGTGCTGAAAATAGCGAGGGCGTTGAACAGCGATTATATCGGCATTGACTTCTTGCTGCTGCCGGACGGCCGGCATTTGTTTAATGAAATCGAAGATCCCGTTGGAGCGCGGTCTTTTTATGAAACGCATGAAGATAATATTGCCGAATTACTGGTCGGACATTTGAAGAAAATTGAAAAAGAACGGCCTTTTCGGCCGAAGAAGGAATAGAAGTTTTGGCAGTCTGCTGTTGCGGGCTGTTTTTTTAATTGTCTTGCGGAAATTTGGGAACACCGATAGAAAGCTTCGAGACGTCGATTGAAATCGTTGAAACACTGATTGAAACCGGTGAAATAGCGATAGAGATGTTGTGAAACGCAGATAAAGAAGCCATTATGTGGCATGTCATAAGTTTAGATGTTTAATATTTCCTCGATAATTATAATTAAAGCCTGAAATAAAAAAAGCGCTCCTGAATTTCATTCAGGAGCGCTCTGCTATTTTATTAAGAAGTCAGTTTCAGCCCAATTACAGCTGCCACAATCATGGCGATAAAACCGATCCGCTTCCAGTCTTTTGATTCGCCATAGATGAACATGCCGACTAGTGTACCGCCGACGGTGCCGATTCCGGTCCATACTGCATAGGATAATCCCATCGGCAACGTTCTCATCGCCAAGCCGAGCAGGCTGAAGCTGACAACGAATCCGCCAACCAGGATGACATAGGCGTCGAGCGTCTTGTATTTAACGACCCGGTTCATGCCGATTACCCCTAATACTTCAAAACAGCCAGCTAATATCAAGTATATCCAAGCCATATTACACTACCTCTTCTTTCTTGTCCGGATCTGCGGTAACCAGCTTCAGCCCGATGACGCCCGCCAGCAATAAGCTGATGAAAAATACTTTCGTCCAGCTGAACGGTTCTCCGAATACGACCATTTCCACGATGACCGTACCTGCTGTTCCGATGCCCGTAAACACCGCATACGCTGTAGCAACCGGCACTTTTTCCAAAGCTTTCAACAGCACGACGAATGATATATATATAAGGACGGCGACGACCACCCAGGCCATCACGCTGGAAGCATACTTCAATCCGATTGCCCATAATATTTCAATAATCCCTGCAACAATGACCAGCATCCAATGCATATTCATATCATTTCCTCGACTTTCATCAATCTTTTGAAACTCCGCGCCAGTAATAATGCCAGGAAGCATCCAGTCTTTTGTTCAACCGTTCCGGGCCTCCGTACAGCATTTCCACAAAGATGCCGTCCAGTACACCTAGAAAAGCAGCAGTTGCCCGCTGAACATCGATTGTGGCGCTGAGCTGTTTTTCATCTGCTGCCTTTTCCATGATCGGTTCCAGCAGCTCTTCCATTTTGTCCAGATAAGCATATACGTTTTTCATCACTTCATCGTAAAGATGCGCTGGCGGAAAAAACGAAATGCGCAGCCAGAACTTGGTGTCGGCGTTCTGTTCATAGCGCTCTTTATGGTGTATAAGAAAATCATATAAAAAGCTCTCAATCGAGTGGGCCTTGTTTTGTTCAATAAAACCGACGACTGTCGTTATTTCATTTTCCATAACTTCGTTGAATACTTGCAGAAAAAGTTCATCTTTCCCTTTGAAATAGGTATAGATGGATTGCTTTTTGATGCCCACGTCTTCGGCGATATGCGCCATCGAAGTCCCATCATAGCCATGTTCCGCAAAGCGATTCAATGCAGCTTCTTTTAATTGTTGCTGAGTCACGCTATCACCCTTCCGACCGTTCGTAAGGTAAATATAACATGTCCGTTTACGGGTGTCAATCGGAGAGGGTTGATTGGTGAATCGAAGATAAGAAAACCCGTTTTTATTAAACACATAAAAAAGCCGCTCCCCCGAAGGAGAGCGGCTAATCTTTTATAGGTTCTGCAATTCAACCATGCGTTTTTCGACTGTCGCGTGTTTTTCCAAGTAGTCTGCTTCTTTTTTGCGTTCTTCGGCAACTACGGCTTCCGGCGCTTTGGAAACAAAGCGTTCGTTTGAGAGTTTGCCTTGAACAAGTTTGACTTCTTTTGCCCATTTTTCAAGTTCTTTATTCAATCGGGCAAGTTCTGCTTCCACGTCGATCAAGCCTTCAAGCGGCATGAACAATTCAGCACCTGATACAACAGCTGACATCGATTTTTCCGGTGCTTCGATGTTTTGGCCGATCGTCAACGTTTCCGGATTGCAGAAACGCTCGATGTAAGCGGCATTCGCTTCCAGAACTGCATGTGTTTCAGCGTCTTTCGCTGAAATCGTCAACGGCACTTTCTTGCTCATCGGCGACTGAACTTCCGCACGGATGGTGCGAACCGCTGTAATGATGTCCATCAACAGCTTCATGCTCGTCGACTGGCTTTGGTCTGACAACGACTCATCAACCGTCGGCCAAGCGGCAACTGTGATCGAGTCGCCTTGATGCGGCAGGTTCTGCCAGATTTCTTCTGTGATAAATGGCATGAACGGGTGCAATAAACGCATCGTGTTGTCGAGTACGTACGCCAGAACCGAGCGCGTCATTTTCTTCGCTTCTTCGTCTTCGCCGTATAATGGCAGTTTCGCCATCTCGATGTACCAGTCACAGAAATCATCCCAGATGAAGTTGTAAAGCGAGCGGCCCACTTCGCCGAATTCGTAGCGTTCAGCCAAACTCGTCACTTGTTCGATGGTTTCATTCAAACGAGTCAAAATCCATGAATCAGCAACAGAGCGCTTGCCGGAAAGATCGATTTCTTCGTAGGTCATGCCGTCCATGTTCATCAATGCGAAACGGGAAGCATTCCAGATTTTATTGGCAAAGTTCCAGATGCTTTCGACTTTTTCCATTGAGAAGCGAAGGTCCTGCCCTGGAGACGATGCAGTTGCCAGGAAGTAGCGAAGCGAATCCGCTCCGTATTCCGCGATGACATCCATCGGATCGACACCGTTGCCAAGCGATTTCGACATTTTGCGTCCTTCGGCGTCGCGAACCAGCCCGTGGATCAATACATCCTTGAACGGTTTTTTGCCAGTAAATTCCAGCGCTTGGAAAATCATGCGAGATACCCAGAAGTTGATGATGTCGTACCCTGTAACGAGTGCATCGGTCGGGTAATAGCGTTTCAAGTCGTCGCTGTCTGCCGGCCAGCCAAGAGTCGAGAACGGCCATAATGCAGATGAGAACCATGTATCAAGAACGTCTTCGTCCTGCGTCCAGTTGTCGGCATCCGCCGGTGCGTCCATTCCTACGTAAATTTCGCCGGTTTCTTTATGGTACCAAGCCGGAATCTGATGGCCCCACCATAATTGACGGGAAATACACCAGTCGCGGATGTTTTCCATCCAGTGCAGATACGTTTTTTCAAAACGGTCCGGAACAAAGTTAACGGCGTTTTCGCCTTTTTGCAGATCAACCGACTGCTGAGCAAGCGGCTTCATATCAACAAACCATTGCGTCGACAGATACGGCTCAACTACTGCCCCGCTGCGTTCTGAATGCCCAACCGAATGCAAATGCTCTTCGATTTTGAATAAAACATCCATCTCTTGCAAGTCTTTAACGATTTGCTTGCGGCATTCGAAACGGTCCATGCCTTCGTATTTGCCGGCGTTTTCATTCATCGTGCCGTCTTCGTACATGATCAATACGCGTTCCAGATTGTGGCGGTTGCCGATTTCAAAGTCATTCGGGTCGTGAGCCGGCGTGATTTTCACCGCACCGCTTCCGAATTCCATGTCTACATAATCATCCGCGACAATTTGCATTTCACGGCCGATAATCGGCAATGTTACCGTCTTGCCGATCAAATGCTGGTAGCGCTCGTCTTTCGGGTGAACCGCTACCGCTGTATCGCCAAGCATCGTTTCCGGTCGAGTCGTCGCGATTTCAATATGGCCGGAGCCGTCAGTCAACGGATAGCGCATATGATAGAATGCGCCTTGAACGTCTTTGTATATAACTTCAATGTCGGAAATCGCGGTTTTTGTTGCTGGATCCCAGTTGATGATGTATTTGCCGCGGTAAATCAATTTTTTGTCATACAACTTAACAAATACTTCTTTAACCGCGTTCGACAAGCCTTCATCCAGCGTAAAACGCTCGCGTGAGTAATCAAGCCCTAACCCTAATTTCGACCATTGCTGGCGGATATGCCCTGCATACTCGTCTTTCCATTTCCAAGACTCTTCAAGGAATTTCTCGCGGCCAAGGTCATAGCGGGACTTACCTTCTTCTTTCAGCTTGCCTTCAACTTTCGCTTGAGTAGCGATGCCGGCATGGTCCATACCCGGCAGCCATAAAGCGTCAAACCCTTGCATGCGTTTCATGCGAGTCATGATGTCTTGAAGCGTTGTGTCCCAAGCATGCCCCAGGTGCAATTTGCCGGTAACGTTCGGCGGCGGAATCACAATGGTATACGGCGTTTTGCCGCTTTCAGGTTTTGCTTCAAAGAATTTGTTGTCAACCCACCACTCATAGCGTCCTTTTTCAATCGATTGCGGATCGTACTTCGTCGGCATTTGCTGGGTTGTTGGCATTTGTTCAGTCATTGAAATTCCTCCTTTTGTATATGTGTTCTTGAGAAAAAGTTTCCCGGAAAACAAAAAAACCCCTTCGTCTGTAAAAGGACGAAGGAGTTGTTCGCGGTACCACCTTTATGCACAAGTCAAAATAAACCTGGCTCTCAAGTTCGATAACGGATTTCACATCCGGTTTCCGCTACTCGACTTTCACGGGAACTGCTCCGAGGTGACATTCAAATGATTGTTCATGAAAACCTCTCACCGCTTGGTTTTCTCTCTGAAATGTACGCACATTCTACTTTCCTCATCAACGCATCAAATATATACTTTCGTTCATTATACTCAAGTTCCGCTTTTAGCGTCAAGCCTTTTGACAATGTAAGTGACAATCGGTGATGCTACCAGCAGAATAAAAAACAGCCGGAACAATTGAAAACTGGTGATGAGTGCTACATCCCCGCCAGTTGCCAGCGCCGTAATCGCCATTTCCGCAATGCCGCCGGGCGCCGCGCTTAAAAAGAAATCAAGGAAAATATAGTCCGGAAGCCAATTGGTCAGGACATATGCGATGAATACCGTAAAACTGATGAGCAGCACATTATTGAGGACAATCGCCGCACCTAAACGGAATGTCAGCTTATCGCCGATCTGTTCCATCTGCAGTCCGAGACTAGCACCGATGCAAATCTGTGCAATGGCAATGAGCCAATACGGCATATCGATTAAAATATCGCCTGTTATCGTCTGGACAATGGCCAGCGTCAATATCGGCGCCAGGAGTTCCGCAGCCGGAAAGCCGATTCGTTTCATTCCGAAATACAGTACCAATCCGATCATAAGCCCACCAAGAGATGCCACCGGAGCAAATGTGAATAACTGCTCAGCCAGTTCGCCTTGCTCCCTGCCGGTGAGAAACACCGTCAGAAACGGAACGATGGTGACGACCATGAAAATGCGGATGGTCTGCATCATCGTCACGACCGTAATATTCGCTGATTTCACATCTTCTGCAATGACCACCATCTGCGCAAGTCCCCCTGGAATCGATCCCAGCAGGCTGGTCGCCAGGCTTTCATTGACCATCTTTTTAAACAGCAGGCCGAGCAAGATGGACAAAATCACGACGGACAAAGTCATGAACGCCATATACGGCAAATCGAACCACATCAATAAAACCGCATCGCGTGTAAAAGAAGAGCCAATTTGCACACCCAACAGCACTAGCCCCGCTGTCCGAAGCAATTTTGGCCAATACAGCTCCACTTTGGTGAATTGGCTGACCAGCAATAGCGTAAACATCGGCCCGAGCAGCCACGGCAGGAAGATGCCAAGAGTTTCAAACAACCAGCCTGCCAATGCTGCAATCAGCGCTGTTCTAAAGAATATGGACATCCACCCACCTGCCTTTCGTTCTCCGAAATATCAATTAATTCCATGTTACCGCATCAAGCGGTTAAAATCTTCCCATTTGGAATAAATCTTTGGAAAACACAGGGGTTTCCCCCTTTATTCAGAAACTGAAAGAATAGTGTGATGCCGGCTTTTCGCAAGCGAAAAGCGAAAATGCTTCTTTACTTGCGGAAGAACAGAATTACTTGCGATAAACGGAAGTTTACTTGCGGCAAATATTGCTTTACTTGCAGCAAACGCCACTATACTTGCGGCAACGCCCTTTTGTTTGTAGAATCAGAAAATTTATTTACAGAATCAAAATTTACATTAAAAGCCCGGCTGCAAACAATTGCAGCCGGGCTCCGTCTTATTTATCTAGCTAATTTCGCAAACACAGTATGGAATGCTTCCACTGTTTTCGCGATATGTTCTTCCGTATGCGCTGAAGACAAGAACATGCCTTCAAACTGGGAAGGCGGCAGGAAAATGCCTTCTTCCGCCATTAAACGGTAGTAGTCCGCAAACAACTCGGTGTCGGATGTTTTCGCTGATGCAAAGTCAACGACAGGTTCATTCGTAAAGAAGAAGCCGATCATCGAGCCTGCACGGTTCACGGTGTGCGGGATGTTGTATTTCTCAGCCGCCGCACGGAATCCGGCTTCCAGCTGATCGCCTCGTTTGACGAAAGTTTCATAAGTTTCTTCATTTAAACGGGATAATGTTTCGTAGCCTGCAGTCATTGCAAGCGGGTTCCCGGACAAAGTCCCTGCCTGGTAAATCGAACCGCTTGGCGCCACTTGCTGCATGATTTCACGCTTGCCGCCGAATGCGCCGACCGGCAGTCCGCCGCCGATCACTTTTCCAAGGCAAGTCATATCCGGTGTTACACCGAAATGGCCTTGTGCGCAGTTATAGCCGACACGGAAGCCTGTCATGACTTCATCAAAGATCAAAATCGTGCCCGCTTCATGCGTCAAGTTGCGCAATTCCTGCAAGAAACCTTCGTTTGGAGGAACAACACCCATATTGCCCGCAACCGGTTCTACGATGACCGCTGCAAGGTCGTCACCGAATTCCTTGAATGCCAGACGCACGCTTTCAAGGTCGTTGTAAGGAACCGTAATGGTGTTTTTCGCAACCGATTCCGGCACTCCTGGTGAGTCCGGCAAGCCTAATGTCGCAACACCGGATCCTGCTTTGATCAGCAAGCTGTCGGCATGGCCGTGGTAGCAGCCTTCAAATTTCAGGATTTTGCTTCGGCCGGTATAGCCGCGCGCCACACGCAAAGCACTCATTGTGGCTTCTGTACCGGATGAAACCATGCGGATCATCTCAATCGATGGCACGCGTTCCATGACCAGTTTCGCCAATTTGGTTTCGAGTAAAGTTGGAGCTCCGAAACTTGTTCCGGATACTGCTACTTCCTGGATTGCCTTGACGACTTCCGGATGTGAATGGCCCAAAATCAGCGGCCCCCATGACAAGACATAGTCGATATACGTATTGCCGTCGATGTCGGTAATCGTGGCTCCGCTTCCGGAAGCCATGAAAATCGGATCCATGTTGACCGATTTGAAAGCACGCACCGGCGAGTTTACGCCGCCCGGCATTAATTTTTTTGCTTCTTCGAATGCTGCAATCGATTTTTCGTATCCCATTATTTCTCCTCCAGCCAACGTGCCGCGTCTTTTGCGTGGTACGTCATAACAATGTCTGCTCCTGCCCGTTTCATGCTAAGCAAAGTTTCAAGAACCATTTTCTTTTCATCCACCCAGCCATTCAACGCCGCTGCTTTAACCATAGCGTATTCGCCGGAAACGTTGTAGGCTACAATCGGAATATCAAAATTGTCGCGAACTTCGCGGATGATATCCAAATAAGAAAGAGCCGGTTTCACAATCATGAAATCCGCGCCTTCTTCGATATCAGAAGTTGCTTCACGAAGTGCTTCCAGACGGTTTGCCGGGTCCATTTGATAAGTTTTGCGGTCGCCGAATTGCGGTGTTGAATGCGCTGCTTCACGGAACGGTCCGTAATAAGCAGATGCATATTTCACACCGTAGCTCATGATCGGCGTGTTTTCAAATCCAGCTTGGTCAAGGCCGAAGCGGATCGCCGCAACAAATCCGTCCATCATATTCGATGGCGCGATAATGTCTGCTCCTGCTTTCGCCTGTGACACAGCGGTACGCGCCAATAGGTCAAGCGATTCGTCATTCAAAATCACACCGTTTTCAATAACCCCGCAATGGCCATGGTCTGTATACTGGCATAGGCAAGTATCCGCGATGACTACAAGATCCGGATGGCGCTCTTTTGCAAAACGGATGGCTTCCTGCGTGATGCCGTGGTCGTGGTAAGCTTGCGTTCCGACTGCATCTTTTTCATTCGGCACACCGAACAAAATAACGGATGGAATGCCCAGTTCGACTACTTCATCAAGTTCTTCACCCAGTCTGTCCAATGAAAAATGGAACACGCCCGGCATGGAAGAAATTTCTGTTTTGACGTTTTCGCCTTCTACGACGAAAATCGGGTAAATGAAATCTTCTTTCTGCAAGCTGGTTTCACGGACCATTGAGCGGAGATTCGCAGTGGTGCGCAAGCGGCGTCCGCGGTTGAAATTCAATTCATTCATTATTAAAAACTTCCTTTCACGATTTCGTTGATGATTTCGGTATACGTATATTTCTCAGGAATAAAGTCGACGGTTCCGCCTTCTTGGCGGATGGCATTTTCCGTAACATGCCCGATGGCAGCAACCCGGATACCGGACCAGTCCCCGCCTGCTTCCCGGTAAGCGGAAACGGCTGAAGGGCTGGCGAATATCACGGTGACGCCGTCCAAGGCTTTTAATTTCTCGGCATTCTCTATTTTAAAGGTGGTTTCATAAATAATCCATTCATCCACCTTCATCGGCATCGATGCGATGGTGTTTCTGGCAAGCGAGCCTTTGATGAATAAACAGTTGGCTTCACCGGCAACAGCAGGGAATTCCTTTACAAACACATCGGCGCTGTAAACGGATGGCATAAAGCTCACTTTATAGCCATGCTGCTCAAGGACTTCCGCTGTCTTTTCTCCGACGGCAGCGATTTTTGCGTGCGTTGCTGTATGCAATTGGAAAAACGCTTCCGCACTGTTTCCGCTCGTGAAAATTAACCAGTCGTAACGTTCGAAATCCGGCAGTTGCGACTGCCGGACTGAAGTTTCTATGAGTGGATAATACAAAGTTTTGCCGCCAAATTTTTCAACAAGTTCGACCGCTTCTTCCGGCTGGTTAGAGCCCGTAAAGACGATGGTCTCGCCCGTCAATGGAAATTCAGGATCAAACATGGTTCTCAGCTTTTACTTTTTGGATTAGTTCATAGCCGCCTTGTGAGCTGATGCGTTCAGCCACCGTACGACCTGCTTCGATCGGATCACGGCTGATGATGGATTCTTTGTAGATCTCATCGGCATCCGGTGATGAAATCAAGCCGGTAAACGATATTTCACCATTATCCACTGTCGCATATCCGGCAATCGGCACTTGGCAGCTGCCGTCCATGTCTTTTAGGAATTTACGTTCTGCAGTAACCGCTAAAGCTGTATTTTCATCATTGACTTTCGCCAATTCCGCAAGCAATTCCGCATCGTCTTCACGGCATTCAATGCCGAGTGCGCCTTGGCCAATCGCTGGCAGGCATTCATCCACTTCAAGGAATTCCGTTACAATATCGTCTTTCCAGCCCATCCGTTTAAGGCCGGCAGCTGCAAGAAGAATGGCATCAAATTCACCTGACTTCAATTTTTCCAAACGTGTATCGATGTTGCCTCGGATCCATTGGATATCCAGATCAGGACGCATCAACAGCAATTGAGAACTACGGCGCAGGCTGCTCGTTCCCACCACCGCTCCTACAGGAAGATCCATGAATTTCACATGGTCATTTGAAATAAACGCATCGCGCGGGTCTTCGCGTTCAGGTACACAGCCGATGACAAAGCCTTCAGGCAAAACTGATGGCATGTCTTTCATGCTGTGGACAGCGAAATCAATTTCTTTATCGTGCAAAGCTTGCTCGATTTCTTTTACGAACAACCCTTTGCCGCCGACTTTAGAAAGCGTCACATCCAAAATGCGGTCGCCTTTTGTCACAATTTCTTTTATTTCAAATTCAAATGGCGCTCCCGCTGCTTTCAATTTCTCGATAAACTGATTGGTCTGCGTTAACGCAAGCTTGCTTCTTCGTGAACCTACAATAATTTTTCTCAAATGAATCCTACCTTTCCTTAATACCAAAAATGAAATTCCGATAACCGGCTTCCTAAAAAGAAGTTGATTAATAATAGTAAAAACGCATAGATATGAGCCATGGCATATGACATGCCGTTCATTGCGCCTTTGCGGTGGCGGTACAGCACCACGCTGTAGACGATCAGCAAAATAAAGGACCCGATGATTTTAAAATCGAGCAGCGAGAATTCCGCCAGTGAGATATAAGCCCATTGCAGGCCTAAAACCAGCGACACGAACAGCAGCGATATTCCGACCAGAATCGAAATCGTCATGCCGATCTCCGTTTGGCCGAGTGACGGCAAATTGCTCCATTGCTTTGTCCATTTTTTCTTTTTCAGCAATCGGTACAGCACCATGTGCAGCGCTGAAAAGACAAATGACAAAGAAAATGCGACATACGATAAAATCGCGAATGTGATATGGATCAATAATAATTCCGATACCAGGTCCTGCCCGGCCGGTGACTTTTCAATCTGAACCGGTGCAAATGTATGGATGGTCATGAATATGAATCCGATAATGTTGATGAAAAACACCGCAAAATCAAAACGGTAGAAAATCCGCAGGACCAGTGACAAGGTCACCAAAAGCCAGGCATAAAAATAAATCCCTTCAAACAGCGTCAGTATCGGAAAGCGCTGCGTTTCGATGATATATAACACCAGGAAAACCGTTTGCATGACCCACACCACACCGAGCAGCGTCATGGCAATGCGGCTTGCTTTTTTCTCTTTATATAAGTAATCAATAAAATAAAAAACAAGGCTGACAGCATATAGAATAACCATAGCTTCGTGCAGCCTTGCCATTGTTATATCAGCCATCCCATTCCCCTTCGTTTCCATAATTAAAGGCGTTCCGCATCTACATTTTAGCATATAGATTCGAAAACGCCTCTTTCAGAAAGCTTAAAATGAATATCCGGGAGTTTCTTGATTTTGTTGGGTCTGTTCTATGTTTTTAGCCGCTTTGACTTTCGGAGCGCTCATTTGTTTATTGACTTCCGCTTCAACGTCATCTTCAATGCCGAAAATCTGCTGGAACAGCTCAAGCTTTTCAAACGAGTTGGGTGATCCGGCCATTTCTTTGGCCTGCAGGATCGGTTCTTTCAGCAATTGATTGATGATTGATTTGGTATGCTTGTTCAATATTTTCTTTTCGCGGTCTGTCAGGTCCGGCATTTTGTTTTCAATGCTCGCCATTGTTTCTGCTTGGATGTTCAATGCTTTCTGGCGCAATGCCGAAATGACTGGAACTACTCCAAGTGTCGCCAGCCAGTCGTTGAACTGGTGTGTTTCCTGGCCGATCATCGTCATGATTTCCCCTGCTGCCCGTTCGCGTTCAGCCAGGTTCGCTTCAACGATCCCTTGCATATCATCGATATCATATAAAAATACATTGGATAAGTCCGCAATACGCGGGTCTACATCGCGAGGCACAGCAATGTCCACCATGAATAATGGTTTGCCTTTGCGAAGTTTTTCCACAAACTGCATCAATTCAAAATCGATGACATAATCTGTAGCACCTGTTGAAGAAATCAGGATGTCTGCTTCAAGAAGCGCACATTGCAATTGGCTCATTGGAAGTGCACGCCCGTTGAATTTTTCAGCCAAAGCTTCAGCTTTATCCAATGTACGGTTAATGACCGTCACGTTGTCAGCGCCGCTGCCTTGTAAATTCTTGATAGCCAGTTCGCCCATTTTGCCCGCGCCTAAAATAACGACATGTTTGTTTTTCAACGTGCCGAAAATTTTCTTGCCCAGTTCAACCGCTGCATAGGAAACAGACACGGCGTTTTCGCCGATAGCCGTTTCAGAATGTGCCCGTTTCGCAAGCGTCACCGCTTGCTTGAACAATTGGTTGAATACTGTGCCCGTCGTTCCGTATTCCTGTCCTGCAAGAAAACTGTTTCTTACTTGGCCAAGAATCTGTGTTTCGCCAAGCACCATTGAATCGATGCCGGCAGTCACACGGAATAAATGCTCTACCGCTTCTTGCTGTTCATGGACAAATAAATACTGGGACAACGATTCTTGAGGGATTCCGAAATAATCCGCCAAAAATTGCTTCACATAATAGCGTCCTGTGTGAAGCTGGTCCACCACCGCATAAATTTCCGTCCGGTTGCAAGTCGACACGATGACATTTTCCAATATGCTTTTTTGTTCTTTTAACGCTTGCATGGCCTGCGGCAGTTCTGCTTCGATGAATGAAAGCTTTTCTCGGATTTCCACAGGTGCAGAGCGATAATTCACCCCGACTACTAATGTATGCATGGGATCAAAACACCTTTCACGTTCATATTTCAATATAAGTAAGTATACCACTTTCCTGCTGGTGTAAGCATTTTAAATTGTGAACAAGCAATGAAAGTATGTTTATTTATAATTATTATAATGTAAGTTTAACAAAGCGACACATCACTAACAAGCAGAACGCTCTTAGTCGAAATAGTGAGAGAATTCAGGTGTGACGTTGCTTTGGGGATGGTTGCAACTCAAAACGAATTGGTTGTAATTCACAGCTGATTCGTCGGAACCCGTTCTCAATTAGTCGTAACTCAACTCCTTTTCGTCGGAACCCGTTCATTATTGTTTCCTATATAGAATAATATCCCCTTCCCTTCCTCCATAAGTTCAAAATCCGATTTGCCAGCCAGCCGCCGGACCGGCTGGCGATAAACACCTTTCTTGCAGCAAACTTTCCTGCTTGAAAAATCCCAACAAAAAAAGCGCAGCCAAAGCTGCGCTTCATTCTCATTGCATTCTTTTTTCAATTTCCGCCCAAGCCATATCTTTGCCAATTCCTGTTTCGGATGAAAAGACGACCAACGGATCGTTCTTGTCCATATCGAGAGTCTGGCGGACGATTTTCTTGTGCTTTTCCCATTTGCCTTTCGGGATCTTGTCCGCTTTGGTGGCGATGATAATGCAAGGAATATCGAAATGCTTCATAAAGTCATACATCGCGATATCGTCTTTGCTCGGCGGGTGGCGAAGATCGACGATTTGAATCACCGCGCGCAACTCTTCGCGTCCGGTGATATACCGTTCGATCATCTTGCCCCACGCTTCACGTTCCGACTTGGATACTTTCGCATAGCCATAGCCCGGAACATCGACGTAAAATAATTTCTCTTCAATTTTATAAAAGTTCAGCGTCTGCGTTTTCCCGGGTTTCGAGGAAATGCGCGCCATGCTTTTGCGTCCGATCATTTTGTTGATGAACGACGATTTCCCGACGTTCGAACGCCCTGCTAAAGCAAATTCCGGTAAGCCGTCTTCCGGATATTGATCCGGGCGGACGGCACTGATGACAAGTTCTACGTTATTGACAATCATTCGTTTACTCCTTCTAATGCAATTTCAAGCGCTTCATCCGCTTGAGAAACGAGTTTGAACGTCAATTCTTCGCGGACACTTTCTGGAATGTCTTCGATATCCCGCTCATTGTCGAGCGGCAGGATAATCGTTTTCAATCCGGCACGGTGGGCGCTCAATGTTTTTTCTTTGACTCCGCCGATCGGCAATACGCGGCCGCGGAGTGTAATTTCTCCGGTCATGCCGACTTCCCGGCGGATTGGGCGTTTGGATAAGGCAGATACTAAAGCGGTGGCAATCGTAATACCTGCTGAAGGGCCGTCTTTTGGAACTGCTCCTTCCGGAACGTGGATATGGATATCCTGCGATTCATGGAAATTCGGATCAATGCCAAGAGATTCTGCGCGCGCTCTGACAAATGACAAAGCGGTTTGCGCAGATTCTTTCATGACGTCACCCAGTTTACCGGTCAGCTGCAGTTTGCCGCTGCCTGGAGACAAAGACACTTCAATTTGAAGCGTGTCGCCGCCGACAGTGGTATAAGCAAGGCCCGTCGCAACTCCGACTTGGTTGACGGTTTCTGCCATGCCATAGCGGAATTTGCGTTTTCCGAGATATTCCTCAACGGCTTCAGCTGTCACGACTACTTGCTCTTTTTCGCCTGCAACAATCTGTTTGGTCACTTTCCGGCAAATCGATGCAATTTGGCGTTCCAAACCACGGACACCTGCTTCACGCGTATAATAACGCACGATATTCAGCAAAGCGTCTTCTTCAAACATTAATTGCTCTTCATTCAAGCCATGTTCTTTCAATTGTTTTGGAGCCAGATGATTTTTGGCGATGGTTTGTTTTTCCGCTTCTGTGTAGCCTGCAATCGTAATGATCTCCATACGGTCGCGAAGAGGTCCCGGAATCGTGCTCAAATCATTCGCAGTTGCAATGAAGAGCACATTTGATAAATCATAAGTTTCTTCAATATAATGGTCGCTGAATGAATTATTCTGTTCAGGGTCCAATACTTCAAGCATTGCAGCCGACGGGTCGCCGCGGAAATCATTCGACATTTTATCGATTTCATCCAACAGGAAAACCGGATTGATGGTTCCTGCCCGTTTCATCCCTTGGATAATCCGTCCAGGCATAGCCCCAACATACGTACGGCGGTGTCCACGGATTTCGGATTCATCGCGCACGCCGCCAAGCGATACGCGGACAAATTTGCGGTCCAGCGATTCAGCGATGGATTTCGCCAATGAAGTTTTACCTACCCCTGGAGGTCCGACCAAGCAAAGTATCGGTCCGCGAAGCGAATTGGTCATCTGCTGGACAGCCAAGTATTCAAGTACCCGTTCTTTGACGCTTTCGAGCCCGTCGTGGTCACGGTCAAGCACTTCTTCCGCATATTTGATGTCGAGGCGGTCTTCTGTCGCTTCCGACCAAGGAATAGTCACCAGCCATTCAAGATAATTGCGGATAATGCCGCTTTCCGCTGCAGCTGAAGGCAGTTTCTCGTAGCGGTCCAGCTCTTTTAACGCTGCTTTTTCGGTTGATTCCGGCATGCCAGCGTCTTCGATACGTTTACGCAAATCGACGATTTCACCGGATTTGCCGTCTTTATCGCCAAGCTCCGTCTGAATCGCTTTCATTTGTTCGCGCAGATAAAACTCTTTTTGCGTTTGTTCCATCGCTTTTTTCACACGCTGCGTGATGCGTTTTTCAAGATCGATCACTTCTTGTTCATTGTGAAGGCGGGTAATGAGCATTTCCAGGCGCTTGCTGACATCAAATGTCTCCAGCACTTCCTGTTTTTCGTTCACTTTCAGCGGCAAATGAGAAGCGACCATATCTGCTAAGCGGCCTGGCTCTTCTATGTCCGCTACCGTATTATACGTTTCTGTCGACACTTTTTTCGAAGCTTTCGCATATTTCTCGAAATGCTCGAGCAACATGCGCATCAATGCATCTTGTTCAGCCGTGCGTTCTGTTTCATCAGGAAACGACGTGACTTCAACAACGGTAAAGTTTTCATCTTCTTCGTAGTTTTTCCACTGGCCGCGTTCCAATCCTTCAACTAGGACACGAATTGTGCCATTCGGCAATTTCAGCATTTGCTTCACATAAGCCAGCGTCCCGATTTTTTGAAGATCATCTTTTTCAGGCTGTTCAATGCTCATTTCTTTCTGCGTTGCTAAAAAGACGATATTGTCTTCGAGCAATGCTTGTTCCAATGCTGCCACTGAACGTTCACGGCCCACATCAATATGAAGTACCATTGTCGGGAATACGAGGAGCCCTCGTAGCGGCAATAACGGTACGCGTTTACTTACTTTTCTTTTAGCCATCTGGGAGTTGCACCTCCGATTATTTTCGTCAAAAAAACAAGCTGACCCCTAACGCGCGGATGTGCACGATCAGAGTCAGCCCGTATCATCCTTCTTACCCACTTCAACAGCCTGCTACACTTACGTATTGCGTAAGTCCAGGCCGCAGAAGTCCGATTGGTTCAACTAACACTCAGCGGCTTCACCGCTAAGTGAAGTTCCACTTTACCCGACCGATGGGCAGTATAACTGCCCCTATGGTCCGATTGGTTCAACTAACACTTAGCGGCTTCACCGCTAAGTGAAGTTTCACTTTATGCGGATGTTTTTTCGTTGTCTTTTTCATCGTATTCCGAACCATCTTCTAAGATGAGTTTCGGCAATTCCTTATTTGTTACCGTTTCTTTCGTAATGACGCATTCAACAATATCTTCTCGTGAAGGCAAGTCGAACATTACTTCAAGCATGATGTTTTCGATAATGGAACGAAGTCCGCGGGCTCCGGTTTTGCGTTCAATTGCCAGTTTCGCAATTTCCACCAAAGCATCTTCTTCGAACGTCAATTCAACATCATCAAGTTCCATCATTTTTTGGTATTGTTTGATCAATGCGTTTTTTGGTTCAGTCAGAATCTGAACCAATGCATTTTCATCTAATTGCTCGAGGCTTGCCAATACAGGCAAACGGCCGATAAATTCAGGGATCAGACCGAATTTCAACAAATCTTCCGGAATCAACTGGCTAAGCAATGACTTTTCATCCAATTCTTCTTTGTTCGGGTCTGCACCGAAACCGATGACTTTGTTGCCCAAACGGCGTTTGATGATTTGGTCAACTCCGTCAAAAGCACCGCCAACGATAAACAATACGTTCGTCGTATCGATTTGGATGAATTCCTGATGAGGATGCTTGCGTCCGCCTTGCGGTGGAACACTGGCAGTTGTACCTTCCAGAATTTTCAATAGAGCTTGCTGAACTCCTTCGCCTGAAACATCACGCGTGATGGACGGGTTTTCGGATTTGCGCGCCACTTTATCGATTTCATCGATATAAATGATGCCTTTTTCCGCACGTTCCACATCGTAATCAGCTGCCTGGATCAGTTTCAATAAAATGTTTTCAACGTCTTCGCCGACATATCCTGCTTCTGTTAAAGAAGTAGCATCTGCAATGGCAAACGGTACATTCAGAATGCGGGCCAACGTTTGGGCAAGCAAAGTTTTACCGCTCCCCGTAGGTCCGATTAATACGATATTTGATTTCGACAACTCGACGTCATCGATCTTGCTATTTGAATTAACGCGTTTATAGTGATTGTAAACAGCAACAGCTAAAGATTTTTTAGCTTTTTCCTGGCCGATCACATAACCGTTCAGAATGTCTAGGATCTCTTTCGGTTTTGGCACTTCTTTAAACTCGACTGCTTCTTCAGTACCCAGCTCTTCTTCTACGATTTCCGTACAGAGCTCAATACATTCGTCACAAATATATACACCTGGCCCTGCTACCAGTTTGCGAACCTGTTCCTGTGGTTTTCCACAAAATGAACATTTTAAATGGTCTTTTTCGTCATTGAATTTAAACAATGTATTCACCCCTATTCAAGCCATTATCTTACAAGATTATGTTTATTGTAGCAACTAATTAGAATTGCTACAAAGAGAAAGCTTTATTTATGTAGTAATATTTTTATTCTATGTAGAGTAAAAACAAGGCACGCTGTTGTGCCTTGTTTTATCTTGATGCTTATGTGGAGCGATTATTCAGCGTCAGCGTCTGCAGCTGCTGAAGTGTTTTCAGTGAATTTAGCGTTTTCCACTAGGAATTCAACTGTGTTTTGCATGCGGATATCATTTTCAAGCATTTCAGTTCCACCCAAAGCAGTCTTGATTTGTTCGATGTCCATGTTGAACTGGCCAGACATTTTTTCAAGTTCTTTGTCGATGTCTTCTGAAGATACTTCCATGTTTTCAGCATTAGCGATTGCTTCGAGCACCAATGATACACGTACGCGAGTTTCTGCATCATCGTGCATTTGAGCGCGCAAAGCTTCTTCGTCTTGGCCTGAGAACTGGTAGTATAGGTCAAGGTTCATGCCTTGTTGAGTCAAACGTTGTTCGAAATCAGCCATCATGCGGTCCATTTCAGTGTGGATCATAGCATGTGGAAGGTCGATTGTTGCATTTTCAGCAGCTTTTTGAACTAGTTCGTCGCGAAGTGCTGCATCAGCGTTCGCTTTTTTCTGCTCAGCCAATGTTTCTTTCATCTTCGTGCGAAGTGCTTCAAGGCTTTCTACTTCTGGGTCGATTTCTTTAGCGAATTCGTCATCAAGTTCAGGAAGCTCTTTTGATTTTACTTCGTTGATTTTCACTTTGAATGTTGCAGCTTTTCCTGCAAGTTCAGCAGCATGGTATTCTTCTGGGAAAGTGACTTCAACGTCTTTTTCTTCTCCAGTTTTTGTGCCGATCAATTGTTCTTCGAATCCAGGGATGAATGAGTTTGAACCGATTTCAAGAGAATAGTTTTCTCCTTTGCCGCCTTCAAATGCTTCCCCATCAACGAAACCTTCAAAGTCGATAACTGCTGTATCGCCATCTACGATTGCTTCGTCTTCTTTTACCGCAAGCTCAGCAAAACGCTCTTGGTTTTCTTTCAATTGGTTTTCAACTTCTTCGTCCGTTACATCTGTATCCGGCTTAGAAACTTCAAGTCCTTTGTATTCGCCAAGTTGAACTTCAGGTTTGACTGTTACTTTAGCTGTAAATACAAGCGGCTTGTTTTTTTCCATTGTTTCGATATCGATTTCCGGGCGGTCAACCGGGTTAAGTCCAGCTTCTTCAACAGCGTTTGCATATGCATCCGGCAAGATGAAGTCAAGAGCGTCCTGGTAAAGGGATTCTACACCGAAACGTTGTTCGAACATTTGGCGCGGCATTTTTCCTTTACGGAATCCTGGTACGTTAATTTCTTTTACAACTTTTTTGAAAGCTTTGTCCAATCCTGCATTTACTTCTTCTACAGGTACTTCAACTGTAAGAATTCCTGTGTTACCTTCTTGCTTTTCCCATTTTGCTGACATATATAAGCCCTCCAAACATTTTCTACAAAGTCATATTACGTTTTATACGAATTTTGACAACCTCAATATTATAGCATAGTTGACGCTATGTTCAACTATTTCTATCCATTGCGCAATTCAAACCATTGCTCGGCATGAAAAATCAAGCTCATCAATGACGGATCCCCTGAAAAATCCGTTTCTCCCGTGAATAACTGCTCTAAATAACTCATGTAAGCGTCCGCCACTTCTGCTTCTTCAAACTCATCCCATTGAAAAGGATACAATAGGTAAGTATGCCGTTCGAATAATTCCTGAACCATCTCCAAGCGGGTCGGATCTTTTTCAAGGATATCTTCCATCATTCTCTTAATCGCCTGAATCCGGGGATTGTTGATTGGGTCCGGCAATTTTGCTACAGTAAATTCACTTTCGTAATGAAATTTACTGACTTTCACTTTGGCTCTCACTTTTTCCTGGTGGATCATGAATAATATGTATGTTTTCGTTAATAAATCAGTTTCCGGATGCTCCACAATTTCAATCAGGCTGCTCTTCATCACTTCATACGAAGCAGGCGGCAATTCCACAATCAGCCTTTCCTGTTCATTAGGAGACAAAGTGATAAAGTTCTTGACTGCATAAACTGCGGGGTCTATTTTCGGACTGGCAGTATTGGCAACAATGCGTTCATTCAGATCACGCAATTGCTGAAACTGTTCCAGCCGCTCTTCCGGAAGAATTTTTTCTTCTATTAAAATTCCGATCATCCGTTCAGCTTCTTCAAACTCCCGGACTTGCATTAAAATACTTATGTATAGTTCCATTGTCTCCAAGTAATGAACCGGGCCGACTTTCAGCAAATCCCGGCAAACTTCCAATGCTTCATCGTACTCTGCCAGCTCAAATAAGCAATATGCATACGCACCAAGTGCTCCGGCATGTTCCGGTTCATAAGACAGCACTTGGTACAACTTATCGCGCGCATCTTCGTATTTTTCATCTTTCAGCAAATTCATGCCTTCTGTCAGCAGCCGGTTAATCGTGTTCGGAAACACGATGACATTGCCTCTCCGCTTCAACTCTCTATATTTTTTCCGCATTAAAACACCCCATTTGTACTATCTATAATAACATAACGGCATTTTACGGGAAAATAAAATAACAGATTTTTTAGAAATTATAAAAAGAGAGCGCATTAAAAATGAGGAAAGTCAGTTTGAACACATACTGCTCTTACCTTCGTCCAGCCATGGGCCAAAGCAGAACTCACCCATGGCCTGATTAAAAAAATGCCTTTACATGCTAAGCAAGCTTCGGAATTGATTCGTACGGAACCAGCGGGGAAGGAATTGGCGAATTTCGTCATCATTGTAGCCGACTTGCAGTTTTTTTCCATCATGAAGAATCGGGAGTCTGAGCACACCGGGGTTATCTTGGATGACTTGGTATAACTGGGGCATCGACAAAGTATCAAAATCAAGTTTCAGTTTTTTTATGGCATATGCCTTTTTCGAGATGATTTCTTCAGTTCCTTCATTCGTCAAAGACAGGATTTCCTGGATTTCCTCAATCGTAATGGGTGTCGTAGAAATGTTTTTTTCGACATAGGGAATATTATATTCGTTGAGCCATGCTATCGCTTTCCGGCAAGATGTGTTGCTTGTAGCGGTATATAATTTGGCTTTCATCTTCTCACGGTCCTTTCCATTCATTTATTTTTCCAGTGCGCATTTTGTGGATAATTTCCGGCGGAAACAGCATCCGGCAAAACACTTTTGAAAATTCGTTATAATCAACACTCGCCCCTTCATTTTTGCGGGTTTGCAGTTTTTCCAGTAGAGAGTGTAAACACCAGATTAAAGTCTCTATTTCAATATCGGGCCACATTAATCCTTTTTTATGAAGCTTTTTCAGATGGCTCAGCACTTTTTCCTGCGTGCGCATTTTAGCATTATTGACCACTTCGGCAAGCTCTGCATCTTTCAGCATGAGTTCCGGCATCAACTTCTGCAGGTTTTTCTCATTGATCTTGTGGTAATGCATTTCCAGCCGACCCGCTAAAAGTTTTACAGGATCGCCGCTTTTCCACTCCAGATCAAGAGGAATCATGGAATCTATTTGGTCGTCAATCAATGTCATCAGCAATTGCCGTTTATCGGAAAAATAACGGTAAAACGTCCCTGTTGCCACTTTTGCATGGGCAGCGATTTCTTTAGCGGTTGTCTGTTCATACCCTTTTTCGATAAATAACAGTTTTGCACTTTCAATCAGTGCTTCTCTTTTTTGCTTGGATCTCAATTGTTTTGGGAACGTCGGAAAATTTCCGACAAGGTTTTCGTGCTGCATTGTCTCACCTCAAGGATAAGAATAACACGTCTGACCTTAAAACATGAACTCTGGTTCAGGTTTTTTGCGATATTTTTTATGAAATCGCTTCACATTTTCGCCAATAAATAAGAAAAGAATAATATTTCCCCCCTAAAACGGGAACCTGCTTTACCACATCGGCTCTTCTTTGTCCGAAAAAATCGTGAGGAAAGGCATAATTGCCAAACTGAGGAGGAATAAACTAAAGATGAGGGCGATGATGAATAGCGGGTTTGTGGAGGCAAACACATTCAATAACAGCGGCAAAAGAATTGCTATATTTAAAAGGCTGAGTCGCTTTTTCGACTTTCGCGAGATGTACTGGGTTTTTCCGCAAACCGGACATTCCAGCTTATTGTTTAAAGTGAACATCTTTTTTATCGTTTGTTTCCAACTCCATTGTAAATCGCAGTATGTGCATTTTGGCATTTCCATCAACTCCTGTTACTACCTTACGGATTAAAGGGATTCAAAGTTTCACTTTTAACCAAACTGCAAAAATAGCTTAAAAATAAAAAAGCTTTGAAGCATTATGCTTCAAAGCTTTTTATGTACATCTCTATGATCTCCCAAAAAGACGTTTTAAAAGCTTCTAAAATTTTATAAAATCAGGTTTCTTCCATACTAATGTGTACAATACGATTAATAATTTTTTATGACGAACATTGTTCTAAGTAAATGATTTTCTTTTGTTGTATAAAAGTGAACATTATCGAAATCTATTTTCTCTTGCGCTATGGCAGTGCAAATGTTGGTTTTGCCTGCTCCTCTTACGAAGAAGACTGTTATATAATTCCTATTTTCACTCACCAGTATCTTCATGACTCAATAAAGTGCTTTTTGTATGCTCATTTAGCAATATGTTTTTCGTATAATAAACAAGCAGTCAAACTTTGATCAGAAGTAGTTATCAGTGCCGGGATAACTACCTTACATTTCTCCATCGCAACTGGGCAACGAGTATGAAAATGACATCCTTGCGGAGGATTAATTGGACTCGGTAAATCACCCTTCAATATTATACGTTCTCTTTCCCTCACTTTTGGATTCGGCTGAGGAACAGCGGCCACTAACGCCTTAGTATAGGGATGACGAGGGGATTCAATCAATTCTTCTGTCTCAGTAAATTCCACAATTCTACCGAGATACATAACTGCAATTTTATCACTAATATGCTTTACTGCTTGAATACCATGAGAAATAAAAAGATAAGATAATCCCATGTCCTGTTGAATTTCTTTTAATAAATTCAATATCTGTGCTTGGATAGATACATCTAGGGCAGATACTGGTTCATCACAAACAATGAGTTTGGGTTGCAACGCAAGTGCCCGCGCGATACCTAGTCTTTGTCGTTGTCCTCCGGAAAATTCAATTGGATAACGATTTCCATGATAGGAAGCTAACCCCACTCTTTCCAATAGTTCATCTACCCTTTTTCTTCTTTCTAGTCTTGTACCTACTTTATGAAGGACTAGTGGTTCAGCAATAATATCTGCCACGGTCATTCTAGGATTCAACGACGAATACGGATCCTGAAAAATCATTTGGAGGTTTTTCCCTAATGCTTTTTTATTTTTATAATCACTTAGTTTTTTTCCTTCAAAATAGATTTCCCCTGCAGACGGATCGGAAAGGCCAACAATCATTCTACCCGTTGTTGACTTTCCGCAACCTGACTCACCAACTAAACCAACAGTTTCGCCAGGATAAATATCAAGATTTACGCCATCAACGGCCTTCACAAAATTATTTTTCTTTCCAAAAAGCCCACTTCCTACCGGAAAGTGCTTCTCAATTCCTTTAAGAGTTACTAGTGGCTGTTGCATAAAAGGCCATTTCTCCTTCCTTAACAAGGGGATTCCAACAGGAGACTTTAGCTCCTAATGGATGTTGACGCAACTTAGGCGCTTCTAGGCTACACTTATCAGTTGCATATGCACAGCGCTTAACGAAGTTGCAACCTTCAGGCAATTCCAATGGGTTTGGAACAATGCCAGGTATTGTATCTAACTTTTCTTTCGATGGTCCATTTAATGTTGGTATACTGTCCATTAATCCTCGAGTATACGGATGCAGTGGTGATTCAAAAATAGTTTCAACTGTCCCTTCTTCAACAATCTTTCCACAATACATAACAAGAACCCAATCGGCAGTTTCGGCAACTACTCCGAGGTCGTGCGTAATTAAAAGGATCGCGATTTGAAGTTCTTCTCGCAAGTCCCGTAACAAATTTAAAACTTGAGCTTGAATCGTCACATCCAGCGCAGTCGTCGGCTCATCCGCAATTAGCAGCTGTGGATCGCATGCGAGCGCTATCGCAATCATAACCCTCTGTCTCATTCCACCAGATAATTGATGAGGATAATCATTTAGACGCCGCTTTGCATCAGGTATACCAACTTTATTTAATAATTCTAAGGCTATTTTTGCAGCCTCTTTATATTTTACTTTTCTATGCAATACAATTGATTCAGCAATTTGTTTGCCAATAGGATGAACGGGATTCAATGAAAACATCGGGTCTTGGAAAATCATAGCGATATCATTGCCACGGATTTTCCTCATTTCAGTTTCTTTTAGCTTCAGCAGGTTTTCCCCTTGAAAGGAAATCTCACTTTCTGGTCTATACTGGATTGCACTTGCATTAAGGCCCATAATCGATAGAGAAGAGACACTTTTTCCACTACCCGACTCCCCAACCAATGCGACAATTTCACCTTTTCGAATGGAAAACGAAACATTGTTTACCGCTTTAATTTCACCTTCCGGCGTGGGAATAAACGCCCCGAGATTTTTCACTTCAAGCAGCGTGCTTTCTTCAGCCTTCATTCTTTCTGCCCCCTTCGTTTATCCTTTTTTATACTTGGGATCGAGTGCTAATCGAAGACCGTCCCCAAGAAAGTTACCGGCGAGTACTGTCATTATGATTGCAACGCCCGGATAAATAATCATCCAAGCATTCATACTGATCATGCTGTACGCTTGCTGAATCATATTCCCCCAGCTAATTTGCGGCGATTGAGCTCCCATTCCAAGAAAACTAAGTGAAGCTTCAACAAGAATTGCATAGCTTAAAATAAACGATGCTTGGACAATAATTGGAGGGGCGATATTCGGAAGAATATGTTTCCACATAATCCAACCTGCACCAGCACCGGAAATCTTCGCGGCTTCAACATAAGGCTCTGTACGAATTTGCAAAGTTTGACCTCTTGCCAACCTTGCTAATTGCGGTGTAAATACAATTCCAATTGCAATCATAGCGTTCCATAAACTAATGCCCAATGCACCCGTAATTCCTAAAGCCAGCAAAATAACAGGAATTGAAATAATCCCATCAACGATTCTCATAAAAATATCATCGATGATACCACCTAAATAACCTGACAGAATGCCCATAGGTACCCCAATCAACAATGGAATTAGAATCGCAAACGAAGCCGCTTGAATTGCCGCCTTAGTCCCCATTAATAATCGGCTGAAAATATCACGTCCAAGTTCATCAGTACCAAGCCAGTACTGGACGCTTGGGTTATTCATTACATTCCCTAAATCTTGCTTTAATGGATCGTGCGGAACAATATAAGGGGCAATCAATGAAATAATAAAGAGCATTACTAAAAAAAGAAAACTAATAAAAGCAAGACGTTCGGCCATTAAACGCTTAAAAATTGTGGTAAAACTCATTTTATCGCCTCCTTTCTTAGTACTCAATCCGCGGATCTAAGGCTGCGTACACAATATCAGTAATAAAGTTAATAATAATAATCATCACAATCATCACCAAAACAACGCCTTGTAGCATAGTAAAGTCACGCTGCAAAATCGAGTTGACTGCGAGTTGACCCATGCCAGGTATTGCAAAAATTGTTTCTATGACAACTGTAGATCCCAATAAGTTTCCAAATAGAATCCCAATTGTTGTCACAACAGGAAGCATCGCATTTTGTAAGCCGTGCTTAAAAGTGGCTTGCCAACGATTAACACCTTTCGAATATGCAGTCCGGACATAATCTGCACCCATAACTTCCATTAAAGAAGATCTTAAGTGTCTTGTAATCTGTGCCATCCCTGTAGTAGCAAGGCAAAGAGCGGGAAGTATTATTCCCTTGAAAAAAGTTACCGGATCCTCAAAAACACTTGTAAATCCAGTCGCTGGAAGCCAACTTAATGTAAGGCTGAAAAATAACACAAGTATCATTCCTAACCAGAAATTTGGAATTGCAGATCCTAGTGTCCCCAAAAAACGTGCCACATAATCCATCCAGCTATTTGGAAATATAACGGAGGTAATGGCAAAGATCATACCACCCGTGATAGAGATAATCATTGCAACAAACACAAGTTGAAGAGTTACAGCTAAACGGCCGAAAACTGCTTCATGGACAAATTGTCCTGTAAAAATTGAGCGTCCTAAGTCTCCCTGTACCGCATTCTTTAACCAATCAAAATATTGGACAAGAATGTTTTGATCAAGGCCCAATTGTTGTCGCAATTGGGCTACTTTTTCAGGAGTTGCATTGTCGCCTAACAAAGCCAAGGCCGGATCCCCTGGTATCAGTAAAATAAATGAAAATACAATGAGGGTTGTAATCAACAGCATCGGAATAACGTATAATAAGCGACGAGCTAAAAATTTTAGAAACAAATTCCATCTCTCCTTTCATTAATTTATCAATTAATCTTCTACCCAAATTGTTGAAAGTACAGGCTTTTCCAACATATTTGGAACATAGCCGTTTAGCTTACTGTTCATTATTGCAGTTCTTGGTGTGAAGAAAAGTGGTATTATAATCGCTTCCTCCAATACTGCTTTTCTGCTGATCTCCTTGTATAGTTCAGCACGCTCATCCTGGTTATAATTCATCCCAGCTTCAAGGATAAGACTTTCAATTTCATCTGTTGAATGACCTAAATTATAATAATCTTCAACAGAAAACAGACTTCCCATCGTAGATTGAGGGTCAGGACGCGCTGACCATCTCCCCAAGAAACTAGCCGATTCTTTTTCTGACCAGAAACTCGCAAGCGCAGCCTGTTGCTCCATTGCACGTAAATCAACTTGAATACCTACTTCTTTCAATTGGCTTTTAATTGCTTCGGCAATTCTTTGGTCATATGCTGTGGAGTGATGGACCATCTCGAATGAAACATTTTCTAATCCAGCTTCTTTTAGCAATTTCTTTGATTTTTCAGGATCATATTTTATCTTTAAGTTTTTATCTGAGGCCCAATAATTAGATGGAAATGGTTGATATGCTGGCTCTCCAATTCCAAAATTTATAGCTTGAACCATTGCTTCTCTGTTAATTCCATGATTAATCGCTTGCCTTACTGCCTTGTTATTTAGTGGTTCTATCGTTGGGTTCAAGTAATAATTTTTGAATGGTAGTGATGTTAATTTCTCCACTTTAAAACTTTCATTATTTTCAAAACCTGCAACGTTTCCAGGAGATATGTTTTCAGCGAAGTCTATTTCCCCCGATTTCAACGCATTAATTCTTGTCGTTTCGTCCCCAATGATTTTAACTGTGAGTTTATCTAAATAAGGTAACTCTTCTTGCCAATAATCTTCATTTGCTTCGAAAATAATTTCACCATTTGGAACGTGTTTGGCCATTTTAAATGGGCCGGTACCAACAGGGTTTTGCGAATAATTTTCCCCATACTTTTTAACAGCAGTTGGAGAGACAATCAAACCCCCAGTATGTGAAAGTCCTAACACGATTGATGAATCAGGTTTTGACAAGTTCAAATTAACTGTGTGTGTATCAATAACATCAACGCTTTCAATACTCATCAATTCCGATACTGTAGAATGCTCAGAGTTTGTACGGTCAATATTAAATTTAACTGCTTCTGCATCAAAAGGCGTACCGTCATGAAACTTCACATTTTTCCTTAAAGTAAGTTCTAGTGTTTTGTCATCGAGAAATTTCCATGACTCTGCCAACCCAGGTTCAGGTTCTAGTTCAGGAGTAAACCGAATTAACGTATCATAAACAGGCAATAATAAGGGGAAATTAATCCCCCCGGTCGATTTTATTGGATCAAAATTAGCAATGTCTGTCTCATAACCAATCGTTATTTCTCCACCTTTTTGTGGTGTTCCTTCTTTATCCTCTACATCACTATTATTGCCTTGCACTTCACTATCAATTTTGGAAGAACATGCCGAGACGATAAATGTCAATGCAAGTAAAAGAAACAATCTAATTAAGAATTTAAGCTGGGTAGTTTGCATAATTAATCTCCTCCTTTATCAATCTAAAAATTAAAACGATTGTTTATTAGTTGTAAATATGTCGCATCTTGTACATTTTCGCTTTAAATACTCCAACCTTATAAATTAAGCTGTTTCTCCACTTTCAGCTTGACTGTCTGAAAAAACGGCTACTTTCTTGTTTTGCAGAAAGAATATAAATCTCTCTCCCAACATCTCTACCATCCTCAAAGTACTTAGGTAATCTTGTCTTTTAACTCCAAACAAATTTTTTTAAGTGAATTTTTAGTTGCGGGAATATTCTTTTTCCCATTTAGTAATTTGTTCGAGTTTAAAGAGCGATTGCCTCTCTTCCCAAGTACAAATAAGTTCTAAGACATTTTCCTGTGAGCCTTCATCGTGCAACACTTTTAAAGAGTCACTGATTGCTTTAATCGCAGAGCGAAGTGCCGTATTCGCGCAAAGCATTATTTTGAAACCAATTGCCTCTGCTTCTTTCAGTGAAAGCAGTGGTGTTTTTGCACCCTCCACAAGATTGATAATTTGGTGCACACCTTTCAAGGAATCTGTGATCTGCTTCAGATGTTCAATTGTCGTTGGTGCTTCAACAAAAGTAATGTCAGCGCCAACTTCTGCGTAAGCATGTGCTCTTTCCAATGCATCATCAATTCCATTGACTGCGAGTGCGTCCGTACGGGCAATAATTGTCAACTTGTCGTCTTTCCTCGTATCTAACGCCGCTTTTATTTTATCGACCATTTCTTCTTTTGAAATGACTTGCTTCCCATTAAAATGGCCACACTTCTTTGGTGAAACTTGATCTTCCAATTGAATCGCAGACGCCCCAGCTCTTTCAAATTCTCGCACTGTACGCATGACATTAATTGCGTTTCCAAATCCCGTGTCTGCATCTACAACAATCGGAATGGTCGTGACATCCGACATTCGGCTAACGACCTCAGCCACTTCTCTCATAGTTGTAAGCCCTACATCCGCCCACCCTAACTGTGCATTGGATATGCCAGCACCAGTTGCATAAATTGCTTTAAAACCTGTCTCTTCTATCAACCTGGCTGTCATCGCATCATATGCTCCAGGAATAATAAACGAACCCGGGTCATTTAATAGCCTTTGAAATGCTTGTGTTTTAGTCATGTTTTATTATCTCCTTTTCAATATTATTTACTAAATTTTCAGTATATTTAACGCATTTTTTATGGACCTTCTGCAAAAAGGTCCAGTATTATCTTGATACTTATAATTTATTTTTTAGAATCTTATTCGGTTTAATAACAACAGCTTCTTTCAAATGCTTTTCAATTGATTCAATTGCAGCAGCTAAACTATTTTCAATATGCTTTTTCATCAATAACTCTGCTTTTTCGTAATCTTTTTTTGATATCATTTCAAATAATTCCTTATGTTCTTGTGCAGCTTTTTTCCCCCTTACCTCACTTTCAATTGGACCCAGCCGACGATACCGAGATATATGATCATTCATTTGACCCAATATTTTTATGGCTGTATTGTTCCCACTCACCTGATAAAGACATGAATGGAACTTTCCACCATATTCCACAATATCTTCTCTCTTATCATTTGCCGCAGCTTCTATAATTAAATTAGTAAAAAACTGAAGTTTTTGTATATCATTTTCCGTAGCTTTAATTGTTGCTTCTCTCGTGACTAGACCTTCGAGTAAACTTCTTACGTTAAAAATTTCTTGAACTTCTTGAATTGAAATTGGAGATACTTTTAGTCGTCCATTAGGTTGTCTAATAATCAGTTCTTCATTTTCTAATCTTTGTAGCGCCTCCCTTATAGGCGTTCTACTCATTTCCAGCTCGGAAGCTAAACTTTCCTGATTAATTGGTTGAGAGGCTTTCAAAACACCTTCGATTATTTGTTTTTTTACTTCAAAGTAAACAAAGTCTTTTGTAGATAACCTACTAGAACCTAAAGAAGTTATATTCATTGACTAATCCTTCCTCCACAATTTTAGTATAAATATATAACGGTATAATTGTATACATTAATACAATTATATATTTATACAAAACTATATCATTTTATTTTTCTCTGTCAATAAAAATTGCAGAAAATTCTATCTATTTTATCGCCTCACTGACACCGCTTAATAGTCCTCCGAAATAATTAATGAAACCCGGTAATTCAATAGCTTGGAAGATGCTTGTGTTTTAGTCATGATTTATTGCCACTAGCCATAGTCGCAACTAAAAGCAAAATAGATTAGTGAATTAAAATTAACTATTTAGATAAACGCAAAAAGATCTCCTAAAATAGAGTGGGGTCACGACAACTAAATAAGTTTTCTATACTATCAAAAGGGCACCATAATTTATCTAAAGTGATTTCAATTCAATTGATGATAATCCTTCATTGGACGTCTCCTAAAACCACTCACTTTCATTTGCCTTTCTAACGATATCCTTCATAGCCTTTTCGAGCATCATTGAGTTCCTTTCAGACCGCTTTCCTTGTACTCCACTTGCATATAGAATAAACCACTTTTTTGGGGCAATTTTTTGGGCATAAAAAAACCTCCTAATCGATTGATTAGGAGGTAATTTCGTTCTGTGTTTGGTAAGCAGGCCGTAAGGAAGGATCTTACCTTATGGTTCGTATCCTTGTTCTTTTCCCTAGATGCTTCAAAACCTATCACAGCAGTACATTATGTACATTTCTATAACGTCCCAGGAGAGATTCGAACTCCCGACCGACGCCTTAGAAGGGCGTTGCTCTATCCAGCTGAGCTACTGGGACATGCTTTCTTAACTGAAAGACAATTTTAATTATAGAAATGATTTGAAGAAAAGTCAATGCTATTTTAAAAAAATAATGAAATAAATATTATTGGTCAGATAATAACCATTCCGGCATCGCGAGTTTCAACTGGTGAAGCGCATTGCCTCGATGTGAAATGGCCGCTTTTTCTTCCGGCTTAAGTTCCGCCATCGCACGTCCTTCGCTCGGTACCCAAAAAATCGGATCATAGCCGAAGCCGTTTTCGCCGCGGCGCTCGGTCAAGATCTCCCCTTCACATGAACCTGAGAAAGTTTCGGTTTTCCGGTTTGGTGCAGCGACTGCTAAGACGCAGCGGAAACGGGCAGTGCGTTCGTTTTCCGGAACGCCGGCCATTTTCTCGAGCACTTTATCGATATTGGCATTGTCGCTTTTTTCTCCGCCGGCATAACGTGCGGAATAAACGCCTGGCTCGCCGTTTAAGGCGTCGATTTCAAGCCCAGAGTCATCGGCAATGACAGGGATCTGCAGCGCCTCTGCTACAGCCTCAGCCTTTAATATGGCGTTTTCTTCAAAGGTCGTGCCTGTTTCTTCAACGTCCATGTCCTGTGCAACGTCTTTCAATGTCAACACGTCATAGCCGAAGGGGCGCAATAATGCTTCAAAGTCTCTTGCTTTCCCTAAGTTTTGAGTAGCAATAATCACTTTTTTCATAAGTTTGAATTCACCTCTTCACCGACGCGTTTGGCTACTTCGCCAAGCGCCTCTTTTTGCATCGAAATCAATTGGCGGATGCCCGCTTCACCAAGGTCCATCATTTCATTGAGCTGAGCGCGTGTAAACGTCGCTTCTTCGCCTGTGCCCTGCAATTCCACGAAATGGCCTGCCCCAGTCATCACCAAGTTCATATCCACTTCCGCAGAAGAATCTTCCACATAGTTCAAATCCAGAATCGGTCCGTTTTCAGCGTCTATGCCAACACTTGTCGCTGCCAGAAAATCCGTGACCGGAAATGCAGCCAATTCCAATTTCCCAATAGCCATGACCATGGCGACGAATGCTCCCGTGATCGAAGCTGTCCGCGTGCCGCCGTCAGCTTGGATGACGTCGCAATCAATCCATAAAGTGCGTTCTCCGAGCTTATCCAGGTCGACAACTGCGCGCAGCGCACGACCAATCAAACGCTGAATTTCCATTGTCCGGCCGCCTACTTTACCTTGTGAAGATTCACGGCGGTTACGGCTGTTTGTCGCTCTTGGCAGCATGGAATATTCGGCCGTCACCCATCCTTTGCCTTGCCCTCTTAAAAATGGCGGCACCTTTTCTTCGATTGTCGCTGTACAAATCACTTTCGTCTGTCCAACTGTAATCAATACCGAGCCTTCCGGGTGGATCAGGTAATCGACTTCCATGTGCACCGGACGAAGTTCGTCCGTTTTTCTTTCATCTATTCGTGTCATTGTATATTTCCTCCTTGTATCTGCTCGTCTAGCGTATCATATTTGCGCTTCCACAGCCAAAAACCTGACAGCGTCAGCCATCAGGTTTTCGGAAATCGAATGGAATGGATAACAGGTTCTTCGATGTCCAGCCATTTCTCGATAATCGTTTTGAAAATCGGAATAGATCCCGATGTATAAAAATGATGCACTGGCGGCTTTGTACGGCCAGCGAACTGCTTCTTGAACCGCAAATGCCGCTCCACGTCTTTCGCTGTTTCTTTTGCAGAAGAAAGCACCTGGACCCCATCACCCAGCACTTCTTCAATAAACCCCTGCAGCAAAGGATAATGGGTACATCCAAGAATAGCCGTATCAAATGTCTCTCCTTCAAGCTGAGAAAGCGTTTCTTGAACCATTCTCCGTGCAAATTCCCCTTCGTACTCATCACTTTCCACTAATGGGACAAACCGCGGACAAGCAAGCTGGACGACATGGGCGGAAGACACCAGCGATTTGATCGCTTTTTCGTAGGCTCCGCTTTGTACGGTTCCGAGCGTTCCAAGAACAGCGATATCCTTGGATGAAGACGTTTTTACGGCTGCACGGGCCCCGGGAAAGATAACGCCGATCACCGGAATGGGCAGTTTTTTTTGAAGAGAATTCAACGCTGCAGCAGTCGCGGTGTTACAGGCGATCACCAGCATTTTTATTTTTTTCTTCATCAAGGCTTGTGCCATCTGCCACGTGTATTTCTTAACTTCTTGAAGAGACCGGGGGCCATACGGGCATCTGGCGTTGTCTCCTATGTAGAAAATTTGTTCATTCGGCAATAGCTTCATGATCTCTTTTGCAACTGTCAGTCCGCCTACCCCTGAATCGATTACTCCAATTGGCGCATTCACATTCATCGCCTCAATTCTATTTCATGTTGTTGTGAAGTTTCTCAAGCAACAAGGATAATTGCTGAACTTCTTCTTCGTTGAAATCGGCGAGAACACTTTTCAGATAGTCCTGTCGTTTCTCGATCACTTCTTCAATAATGCGTTCGCCTTCTTTTAATAACTTGATGCGGACCACTCTTCGGTCCTGTTCTTCACGGATTCGTACAACCAATTCGTTTTTTTCCATTCGGTCAACCAGGTCTGTGGTGGTGCTAAAAGCTAAGTACATTTTATTGGAAAGGTCACCAATTGTCATATCCCCATGTTCAAAAAGCCATTGCAAGGCAATAAACTGAGGTGGTGTAATTGTATAAGCATTTAAGATTTCCCGGCCCTTTTGTTTAATGATGCCGGAAATATACCGAAGTTCCTTTTCCATAAACGCGATGCGTTCCGAATCATGGAGATTGTGTTTGCTGTTATCATTCATTGAAATCACCACTCCTTGGCTACAAATCTACTCTATCTATAGTGACGGTTTTTTATTAATATGGCAAGAACTCACTTAATTTTTTGCAGAAATTAAATGGTTTTTTGTGAACAATTGTTTTTCCTGCTCGGTCCAGCGATGGCCTTTACCGGTCTTTTTCGATATCTGAACCATAGCCCCTCTGCCCGTAAAGCAAGTCTCGCCTTTTTCATTGGTGATCCAGTAATGGACATCGATAGAAGAATTGCCGATTGAATCCACTTTTACATGGACATCCAATTTTTCATCGAAATACACCTGTTGCGTATAATCCACTTGAATGTCAGCAACCACTGGAAATAATTCACTGCCGTCTTCCAGCCATCTTTGCATTAAACCGATTTCTTTCATGTATTCAATCCGTGCAAACTCAAAATAAATGATTGGTACCGTGTTATTGACATGGCCGAACATGTCGGTTTCTGAAAAACGGACTTGAACAGGCACCGAAAAATTAAACTCTTTTTTCCATTCTTCAAAATCCTTGATGTAGTTGGCTTTCATAATCAAACCTCCAGATAGACATTTATTTTATCAGTATAGCAAAGAATTTTAATTCTAGCTTTCAGCATTTACGCTAAAACCAAATAAAAAACCCTGCCGAAGCAGGGTTTTAAATAGTGATCAAGTTGAAGTGCCTTTAGCGGGCGCTTCCGCTTTTCTCATTGTCTAGCTGTAGCGCCCAGCCCCTCGAGTCGCTTCGGACTTGCCAGCGATGGCACAGAACGCCATCACCTGCAAGTCCTCCAGCGCTTGTCGGGGCTTAACGGGCGCTTCCGCTTTTCTTACTAGTCTACCATTCTGTCGCTTCCGAAGAAGTTGCGGAACATTTGGACTGTCGTGTCGCGGTTCAAAGCTGCGATTGATGTTGTCAAAGGAATTCCTTTTGGACAAGATTCTACACAGTTTTGAGAGTTACCGCAGCTCGCCAATCCGCCTTCGCCCATAATGGCGTTCAAGCGGGCGTCTTTGTTCATGGCACCTGTCGGGTGCGCATTCATAAGACGTACTTGAGAAAGTGGAGCTGGTCCGATGAAATCGGATTTGTCGTTGACGTTCGGGCATGCTTCTAAGCATACACCGCAAGTCATGCATTTAGACAATTCGTAAGCCCATTGACGTTTGCGTTCAGGCATACGTGGTCCTTCACCAAGATCGTGAGTTCCATCAATTGGAATCCACGCTTTGACTTTTTTCAGTGAATCGAACATGCGGCTGCGGTCAACGATCAAGTCGCGGACTACAGGGAATGTTTTCATCGGCTGAAGGCGGATTGGCTGTTCCAGTTGATCAACGAGCGCCGTACAAGACTGGCGCGCTTTGCCATTGATAACCATTGAACAAGCGCCGCAAACTTCTTCGAGGCAGTTCATGTCCCATGTTACTGGAGAGGTTTTTTTCCCTTCCATGTTCACCGGGTTACGACGGATCTCCATCAATGCCGAAATGACATTCATGTTCATGCGATATGGCAATTCGAACTTTTCCCAATACGACTCTTCGTTCGTAGAGTTTCTGCGTTCGATTTCAAATATAACCGTTTTTGCTGCTTCACCCATGGTAAATTAGCTCCCTTCTTAATGTTTCGCTGAGTAATCGCGTTTACGCGGCACGATCAAGGATGTATCAACCTCTTCATAATGGAAGATCGGCTCATCGTATCCGTTGAATTTCGCCATTGTTGTTTTCAAGAATTCCTCATCGTTACGCTCTGGGAAATCAGGTTTGTAATGCGCTCCACGGCTTTCGTTGCGAAGCAACGCCCCAATGGTGATCACTCGTGCTAAATGTAGCATATTTTTCAACTGACGTGTGAACATTGCGCCTTGGTTGCTCCAAAGCTGTGTATCCGTAATGTTGATGTGGTTGAAACGTTCAAGCAGCTCCTGGATTTTTTCATCCGTCGCTTTCAATCTATCGTTGTAGCGAACCACTGTTACGTTGTCAGTCATCCACTCGCCCAGTTCTTTGTGTAGAATATAGGCGTTTTCTGTACCATCCAAGGCCAGGATCTCTTCCCATTTGCGCTGCTCTTCAGCAACTGCCCGGTCAAAGATATCTGAAGGAAGGTCTTCTGCAAGAACTTCCAGCCCTTGGATATATTCAATCGCATTTGGACCCGCAACCATACCGCCATAAACGGCAGACAGCAGTGAGTTCGCGCCTAAGCGGTTCGCGCCGTGCTGTGAATAATCACATTCACCGGCAGCAAGCACGCCTGGGATGCTTGTGAATTGATGGTCGTCAACCCATAATCCGCCCATTGAATAGTGGACGGCCGGGAAGATTTTCATCGGTACTTTGCGTGGGTCATCACCTGTGAATTTCTCATAGATCTCGATGATGCCGCCCAATTTTATGTCCAGTTCTTTTGGATCTTTGTGCGAAAGATCCAAATAGACCATATTTTCGCCGTTGATTCCTAGCTTCTGGTTAACACAGACATCGAAGATTTCGCGAGTCGCGATATCCCGAGGCACCAAGTTACCATATGCCGGGTATTTTTCTTCCAGGAAGTACCAAGGCTTGCCGTCTTTATAAGTCCAGATACGTCCGCCTTCCCCACGTGCAGATTCGGACATTAGACGAAGTTTGTCGTCTCCCGGAATCGCTGTCGGGTGGATTTGAATAAATTCGCCGTTCGCATAATATGCACCTTGCTGATAAACGATCGAAGCGGCAGATCCTGTGTTGATAACGGAGTTCGTCGATTTGCCGAAGATGATCCCCGGTCCGCCAGTTGCCATAATAACTGCGTCTGCACGGAATGCTCTGATTTCCATAGTCGTCATGTTCTGGGCAGTGATGCCTCGGCTGACGCCTTGATCATCCAGAACCAGGCCAAGGAATTCCCAGCCTTCGTACTTCGTTACAAGACCGCTCACTTCGTGACGGCGAACTTGCTCATCTAGAGAGTAAAGCAATTGCTGGCCAGTTGTGGCACCGGCAAACGCTGTTCTGTGGTGCATCGTTCCGCCAAAGCGACGGAAATCAAGCAGTCCTTCCGGAGTCCGGTTAAACATAACACCCATGCGGTCGAACAAGCGGATGATTGCTGGTGCTGCGTCCGCCATTGCTTTGACCGGGCGTTGGTTTGCCAGGAAGTCTCCACCGTAAACGGTGTCATCAAAGTGAATATCTGGTGAATCTCCTTCACCTTTTGTATTAACAGCCCCATTTATCCCGCCTTGAGCACAAACCGAGTGGGATCTTTTTACTGGGACGATAGAAAATAAATCAACGGGTGAGCCTGCTTCGGCTGCTTTAACAGCTGCCATCAATCCAGCTAGGCCGCCCCCGACAATAGTAAGTTTGCCTTTCGCCATTTCGGTATTCACTCCTCTTTTAGTTCACCAATAATCCAGACGTTCTTAGACGAACGCTAACAAAGCTCTGATACCAATGATTGAAAGTACAACAAACACGACAAGTGTGAAGTAAGTTGCCCCTCTTTGAGCTTTTTCCGATTGAGTAATTCCCCAAGTAACAAGGAAAGACCATAGGCCGTTTGCCAAGTGGAAAGTCGCAGCTAAAACTCCGACAATATAAAACGCTAACATTAATGGATTGTCCAGGATATTAGCCATCATATTGAAGTCTGCATCTGCTGCATTGCCAATTGCTACTTGGAAACGGGTTTCGAACACATGCCACGCGATGAAAACCACTAGGAAAATCCCAGTATAGCGTTGTGCCGTAAATAATGTGTTGCGCAAATAACTGTATTTGCCCACATTATGTTTTGAAGTAAACGCTATGTATAAACCGTAGAATGCATGAAACAGCAACGGTAAATAAATAACGAAAATCTCCAAGAAGATAACGAATGGAAGATTCGCCATGAAGTGAGATGCATTATTAAATGCCGATTCACCTTGTGTTGCAAAATGGTTGACGATTAAGTGCTGCGTCAAGAACAAACCGATCGGAATGATACCGAGCAAAGAATGTAACCTGCGCATTAAAAATTCTCGATTTTCCAAAATTTTACCTCCCTCAAACATTGTTGCGCAGCAAAAAAAAAGACATTCGAACTTTTGCACGAAAGCTTCCATTGACTGCCACTTGCATCATGATACAATAATATGACATATTTATTGTACTCTCCGAAAATGGGAGCGTCAAGGTAACCAGAGGTATTTCCGTATGATTTTAAATAGCAATTTATTATATTGAAAGTAAGATTAGCATGACTTTCAAACAACCCAAAATCACCAGGACTTTGGTTATGAAATTATTCGAGACCATATATTTCCAGAAACTTTAGGCAAGCATGAAGAAGATATTCTTTACTGACCGGGAAAATCATTAGCCGGAAAATTTCCGTCCATTCCTTGGAAGAAGCGCAACACCTTTTTCGACTAGCTCATTCCGGCTGACTGATGCTCAAAAAAAGCATGGAAAAGCTTGATAGTGCACCATTATCTACTTCTGAGTCCGCGCAGCGCTGCTTTAAATTAGAAGCTGGATTCCGGGCCCAGCAAAAACAAGCAATCGATGATTATTTAACCGAAGCCTCTGTCGAAACCCAATATAAAAGAAATCAAGTCCGCATCACTTTAAAAACCGGCCTCCATGAAAAAGCATGAATTTCAAAACCCACTTCGCAAAAGCGCAGTGGGTTTTATTGTTCTTATATTTGAATAATAATTTCATTTTACCTTTATAAACATTTGCCGAATTGTCATTTTCCTGACATATCTACTTAAAAGAAAGCGGCTTCCTGTTTATCAACTTCAAACCTGCATGGTTTTTTTAATCGCCAAGTGACGTGTTCACTTCTTTTTATTAAGATAAACCGAATGCGTCATGCAAAGCGTTCGCTGATTTTTTCATATCCGCTTCCGGCACTACGACAGAAATTTTAATCTCAGAAGTGCTGACCATCTTCACTGGAATTTCCTGCAAGCGAAGAATATCGAACATTTGTGCAGCTACCCCGGGATTGGAGACCATGCCGGATCCGACAATTGACACTTTCGATAAACCGACTTCAAAATTAGCATTTGAGAATTTAATGTCTGACTGGAATTCGTTCAATACCCGCTTTGTTTCTTCCAGGCTGTCTTGTTTAATGGAAAATGAGACAGACGGCGGGAATTCATCCGTGATGCTTTGGACAATGATGTCAACATCGATATGGTTTTCCGCCAGTTTCGTAAATATATTCGCCAATGAACCGTTGAATGGTTTTTCATACGAGACGGTCACCCGGGCAATTCCAGGTTCAAACGCTACGCCTCTGACTATTAAGTTTTTCTCCACAGTGATCACCTCTTGTATGATTGTGCCCGGTTCATCCGAATAACTTGCTCTGACCGACAACGGGACTTTATTGTTTTTCGCAAATTCGACAGCACGAGGATGCAGGACGCCTGCACCGAGGTTGGCAAGTTCAAGCATTTCATCATATGAAATTTGCTCGAGTTTACGGGCTCCTGTCACATGACGCGGATCCGATGTATAAACACCATCGACATCGGTGTAGATTTCACATTTATCGGCCTCTAACGCAGCTGCCAATGCCACCGCAGTCGTATCTGAGCCGCCGCGGCCAAGTGTCGTGATATTGCCAATCTTATCAACGCCCTGGAACCCGGCAACCACGCAGAAATAGCCATTATCCAGAACCCGTTCCAAACGCTCTGTATGGATGGTTTCGATGCGGGCGTTGCGCGGAACGGATTCCGTTTCAATGCCCGCTTGCCATCCGGTGAACGATAAAGCTTCATGCCCTAATGATTTAAAGGCCATGGCAAGCAGAGAAATTGTTACTTGCTCTCCCGTAGCCAACAGCATATCCATTTCCCGTTTCGGCGGTTCGGCAGAAATTTCCCCTGCCAGTTTGAGCAGTGTATCTGTCGTTTTGCCCATCGCTGATACCACGATTACTACACGATAGCCTTTTTCTTTTTCAAGGATTGCCCGCTTGGCCACTTCAATGATTTTTTCGGGTGTTGCAACGGACGTCCCGCCAAACTTCATTACGATCGTCTTCATTTCATCCACTCCCACATTTTAAGATGTGGCTCTCAACATGTCAGGCACTGGGTGCCAGGCAATAAAAAAAGGTAGCTCACCGGTTCTACGGCAAGCTACCTCTTTTATCATGTACGAATACGAAAAACGTCCATGTGAGATAGCCCTCCAGAGATTTACTCTGACAGCCCGGCATTTCTTAAATGCCGGACCAGCATATGGGTTTGCAAAAATCCCCTACACTTCGGCGACCGCCCCTTTCCCCACTCTTCACAGATTCTGCAAATCTCCGAATGGCTACTATTGACGTTCGCGCCTCTATCATCACTTTTCCAAGTGATTCAATTATGTTTTTACGATAGCATGTTATTGCTCACTTGGCAATGCCTGCTGAACAAAATGCTGCTGAATGGATTTGGCCAGATTCTCAGGCATGCCCGCCTGGCGCAATTCTTCTATCGTCGCTTCTTTTATCTTTTTGACAGAACCGAAATGCTTTAACAATTTCTTCTTGCGTTTTGGCCCTACGCCTTCCAAGTCATCGAGCGCGGACTGGATGGAATTTTTCCCGCGCAGCTGACGGTGGAATGTGATGACAAATCGGTGCACTTCATCCTGGATGCGCTGCAGCAGATAAAACGCTTCACTCGTGCGTTTTAACGGCACAACTTCGATTGGATCCCCGTATAGAAGCTGAGAAGTCTGGTGCTTTGTGTCTTTAGCAAGGCCGGCAATCGGAATCGATAAGCCAAGCTCGTCTTCTAAAATCTCGCGCGCCGACTCCATCTGCCCTTTTCCTCCATCAATGACGATCAAGTCCGGGAGTGGAAGCCCATCTTTCAAAACACGCGAATAGCGGCGCCGGATTACTTCCCGCATAGCAGCGTAATCATCCGGTTTCGAGGCATTGCGGGTTTTATACTTGCGGTAATCTTTTTTCGACGGTTTGCCGTCGATAAATGTGATCATTGCAGAAACTGCGTCAGCTCCTTGGATATGTGAGTTATCAAACGCTTCGATGCGGAGCGGCGTTTCAATATTCATCGCTTCTCCCAATTCAATGCAGGCACCAACAGTCCGTTCTTCCTGGCGCTCAAGCAGCTGAAACTTTTCTTTTATGGCAATCTCCGCATTTTTCTTCGCCAGATCCAGCAAATCCTTTTTCTTGCCGCGCTGAGGCACCAGTACGCGGAGGTCGAGCCATTCCCGGACCAAATCCGTGTCTATCCCTTCCGGAACCAGGATTTCATTTGGCTTCATATGGTGCGACTGCTCGTAAAACTGGCCGAGATACGTCATAAATTCTTCCTGAGGGTCGCGGTATAACGGAAACAGTGAGACATCGCGCTCAATGAGCTTGCCTTGGCGCACGAAAAACACCTGCACGCACATCCAGCCCTTGTCGATGGCATAGGCAAAAACGTCGCGGTTGGTAAAATCGTTCATGGCCATTTTCTGCTTTTCCATGACCGTTTCAATATGGATAATCTGATCCCGGTATTCCTTGGCTCGCTCAAATTCCAAATTCTCAGCGGCTTCCGACATCTTTTCAACCAGCTGCTCTTTGACTTCACGGAAACCGCCGTTCAGGAATTTCGTGATGCCTTCGATCATATTTTGATACGTTTCCTGTTCGACCGGTTTGATGCACGGCGCCAAACACTGCCCCATATGGTAATACAGGCAGGCACGGTCAGGCATGGTATGGCATTTCCGGAGCGGATACAGACGATCGAGCAATTTCTTCGTTTCACTTGCCGCGTAAGCATTGGGATAAGGACCGAAATACTTGCCTTTATCCCGCTTCACTTGCCGTGTGATGATGAGCTTTGGATGGCGCTCACCTGTAATTTTCAAGTATGGGTAGGTCTTGTCATCTTTCAGCATGATATTGTATTTTGGATCATGCTTTTTGATCAAGTTCAGCTCCAGAATCAGCGCTTCTTTTTCTGAACTTGTTACGATATATTCAAAATCCTCTATTTCGCCTACCAGCCGCTGTGTTTTGGCATCATGGCTTCCCGTAAAATACGATCGTACGCGGTTTTTCAGCACTTTCGCTTTACCGACATAGATGATCGTATTTTGGCGGTCTTTCATCAAATAGCAGCCAGGCTGATCCGGAAGTATCGCTAATTTATGTTGAATCAATTCATTTGCCATAATCTCACCCTATTAAAAAACCGGGCACCATTACGGGACCCGGTTTAGAATTATGCGTGTTGGTTAACCAATTCTGCTAAAGCTTCTTTTGGTCTGAAACCAACCACTTTGTCAACTGTTTCTCCATCTTTCATCAACAATAGAGTCGGAATTGACATAATGCCGTATTTGCCGGCTGTTTCTTGGTTTTCGTCAACATCTACTTTTACGATTTTTACTTTATCGCTCATTTCAGCGTCTAACTCTTCTAGAACTGGAGCGATCATTTTACAAGGTCCGCACCAAGTAGCCCAAAAATCTACTAATACTAAACCTTCTGAGATTTCTTGTGAAAAGTTCTGATCTGTACCGTGTACTATTGCCATGAATAATTCCTCCTTAGTAGTATAACCAAACTCTGAATTGATTATAGCATGCACTATTTTCACTAGCTATTTATTTGCCTAACTTTACTTTACCCTAAATATAGGAAATCAAACGAAAAGCGGCCCGAGTGTTTAGGGCCGCTTTTTTGATTACATTACTTTTTTAAATTCTTCTGTCAGCATTGGGATGACTTCGAATAAGTCGCCCACGATGCCGTAGTCTGCCACTTTGAAAATATTCGCTTCAGGATCTTTGTTGATCGCAACAATTACTTTCGAGTTGGACATTCCTGCTAAATGCTGGATCGCACCAGAAATACCGGCAGCGATATAAAGATCCGGTGTGACCACTTTCCCGGTTTGGCCAATTTGAAGCGAGTAATCGCAATAATCAGCGTCACACGCTCCGCGGGAAGCGCCGACTGCGCCGCCTAAAAGATTCGCTAATTCCTGCAATGGCGCAAAGCCATCCGCACTTTTTACTCCGCGTCCGCCTGCAATAATCACTTTCGCTTCAGAAAGGTCGACGCCTTCAGCAGATTTGCGGACTACATTTTTAATGATGGTGCGCAAGTTTGTAATGTCTACTGAAAGGGCGCTTACTTCTCCAGAACGTTCTTCCCGTGGAAGAGGTGCAATATTGTTCGGGCGAACAGTGAAGAATAGAATTCCTTCTTTGTTTTTCACTTTTTCAAATGCCTTACCTGAGAAGATCGGGCGGACAAATACAGCGTCATCGCCTTCCCCTTCGATATCTGTAACATCTGAAATCAATCCGGCTTGCAGTTTAGAAGCGATTTTCGGAGAAAGATCCTTTCCGACTGCAGTGTGGCCGAATATTAAAGCTTCCGGGCTTTCCTGTTCGATGACTGCCATGAACGCCTGGCCGTATCCATCAGATGTATAATGCTTCAAATGCGGATGCTCCACCGTAATGACACGGTCAGCTCCATAATTGATCAATTCCTGTCCGAAATCGCTAACAGAATCGCCAAGCAATACTGCAACCACTTCTCCTCCGCCAGAAACTTTTTTCGCAGCGGCAATTGCTTCAAATGAAACATTTCGCAAAGCGCCTTCACGCGTCTCTGCCAATACTAATACTTTTTTCGCCATAATCCGTTTACCCCCTAAGTAGATGTGAAAAATCAATGGAACGAATGTATATAGGTTAAATTTCAGCGGCCTTTAGAATCAGGCGCTTCCGCTTTTCTTGTCTAGCTGCAATGGCCAGGTCCTCGGGTCATAAGCCGTTCCGGCTGTGTGGCACAGAACGCCACTTCGCCGATCCGTCTTATGCCCGTCGGACCTTGACGGCCATTTCCGCTTTTCTTCTTTTAAATAACTTTCGCTTCGTTGCGCAGCAGGCCAACCAATTCAGATACTTGTGTCGAAAGGTCGCCTTCCAGGACGCGTCCTGCAGCTTTTTTCGGCGGCAAGTAAACTTCAATTGTTTCTGTCTTCGCTTCTACGTCATCTTCTTCGATATCCAAGTCATCCAATTCAACTTCTTCAAGCGGCTTTTTCTTCGCTTTCATGATACCTGGAAGTGATGGATAACGAGGCTCGTTCAAGCCTTGCTGTGCTGTTACAAGCAACGGCAATGAAGTTTCAAGTTCTTCCGCATCCCCTTCGATGTCACGGACAATCGTTACTGTAGAACCGTCAATTTTGAGATCAGTGATGGTCGTCACGTAGTTGATGCCTAAAAGATCAGCAACACGAGGGCCAACTTGTCCAGATCCGCCGTCGATTGCAACGTTTCCTGCTAAAATTAAGTCTGGGTTTTTGTCTTTTAAATATTCAGCCAGTATGTACGCAGATGTAAACTGGTCCAATTCTTCAACATCCTCTTCGGTATTGATCAAAACCGCTTTATCAGCGCCCATAGCCAAAGCTGTGCGCAGCTGCTTTTCAGCTTCTTCTCCGCCCATTGTGACCACGGTTACTTCTCCGCCGTGCTCATCACGGACAGTAATTGCTTCTTCAATTGCATACTCATCGTATGGATTGATGATGAATTCCGCACCGTCTTCCTGGATTTTCCCACCTGAAACGACGATTTTTTCTTCTGTGTCAAACGTGCGTTTTACCAATACATAAATGTTCATGAACGTAAACCTCCCAAGTATTATTTCCCTTTAAATTGTGCTTCTCGTTTTTCCAGGAATGCCTGGATGCCTTCTTTTGCGTCTTCAGAAACGAAAACTGTGCCAAATGATTCGGCTTCTGCGTTAACTCCTTCATAGAATGAAGCATGTTTCGCATATTGCAGCATTTGAATTGCTGCTTTCACCGACACCGGGCTCTTTTTCGCAATCTTCTTCGCAATTGAAAGCGTTTCCGAAAATAAGTCTTCTTCTGGATACGCCCGGTTAGCTAGCCCCAGCTGTGCAGCTTCTTTGCCTGAAATCGGTTCACTTGTCAACAGCATTTCAGCCGCTTTTGCCACCCCAACAAATCTTGGCAAACGCTGTGTGCCTGCAAACCCGGGAATTAGTCCCAGTTGAAGTTCCGGCAATCCCAGTTTAGCATTTTCAGAGACAAATCGCATATGGCAACCCATCGCCAATTCCAGCCCTCCACCGAGCGCCGCTCCGTGAATCGCTGCAATGACTGGCTTGTGGAATGTTTCTACGCGTTCAAAAACTTTTTGCCCACTCGCTGATAATTGCGAAAATTCTTGACCTGAAGAAACTTCAGTAAATTCCTTGATGTCTGCTCCAGCGGAAAAGAACCGGCCTTCTCCGTGCAGTAAGACAACCCGGACTTCGTCGTCATTTTCCACTTCATCAAGGAGCTGGTCCACTTCGAGAATAAGTGAACGCGATAAAGCATTTGCCGGCGGACGATTAATAGTAGCAACCGCCACACCGTCTTCGTTTTTCCAACTGATAAATTCCATTCGATGAGCCCCTTTCTTATGCGCGCATCCCTTTCATCAGCAATCGATGAACTTTCGGCGCCAAGTCGACTAAATCATATTTATGATCGTTCATTACCCAAGTGGTAATCGTCTCATCCATTGTACCAAAAACCATTTGTCTGGCTAGTCTGATATCCATCTCTTTATCAAATTCTCCATCTTCCATGCCTTTGATCAAAATTTTATCCAGCAGCAATAAATACTCTCTCAACACGCCATTTATTTTCAATCGGATGTCGTGATTCGATTGCCTAAGTTCCAGCTGCGTCACGATGGCAAGATGCAAATCGCTTGCTAGAAGGCCAAAATGGCTTTCAATCATTAATCGCAGTTTTTCTGACGCCGAAATTTCCCTGATTAGGATCTGTTCCAGCTTTTCAACGAATACACCCATTTTTTCCTGAAAAACTGAAATCAGAATATCCTCTTTGTTTTTGAAGTATAAATAAATCGTACCGTCCGCAACGCCGGCTTGCTTGGCGATTTTTGAAACTTGCGCTTGATGGTAGCCGTTTTCCGCTATTACGATTACTGCTGCATCAACGATTTGCTTATATTTCGGTTTGTCCTTCTTAACCAACTCATCACCACCCAAAAAAATATGAAAATATGAATGGCGGTTCATTCATATTTTCATATTATAGTTAATCCGTTATTGTGTCAAGCTTTTACGGGTGGCATCGGGATTCGCTGGCACTTCTTTATTCTTTATATAGAAAGAGTTTGAAAAGGAGGCTCTTTTCTTAAGAAGGCACTGCTTCGTTTTGTTTGGCGATTTCTTCATTAACCAATGAACGGCGCAATATTTTCCCAACTGCAGTCTTTGGAAGCTCTTTGCGGAATTCGTATACACGCGGTACTTTGAACGACGCCAAATGCTTGCGGCAATATGCATCAAATTGTTCTTCTGAAATGCTATAGCCTTCTTTTTGGACAATATAAGCTTTGACAGTTTCGCCGCGGTACGGATCTGGCACACCCGCTACAACACATTCTTGGACAGCTTCATGCTCATACAGAATTTCTTCGATTTCACGCGGGTATATGTTAAAGCCTCCGGCAATGATCATGTCTTTTTTCCGGTCAACAACGAAGAAATATCCTTCATCATCCATATAGCCCAAATCCCCTGTCAACAGCCAGCCGTCTACAATCGTAGCAGCGGTATCATCCGGGCGGTTCCAATAACCTTTCATCACTTGTGGACCTTTGATCGCAATTTCGCCGATTTGGCCGTTAGGAACAGGTTCTGTTGTGCCTGGAAGGAAAATCTTGCAGTCGGTATCGGGATACGGCAAACCGATTGAACCTTTTTTGCGTTCACCCCACAGCAAGTTAGAGTGCGTGACTGGAGAAGTTTCAGTCAATCCGTAGCCTTCCACCAATTTTCCTCCGGTGATTTTCTCGAATTTTTCCTGAACATCTGCCGGCAGCGGCGCAGAGCCGCTTAAGCATGCTTCAATCGATGACAAATCGTATTTCGCGATGTCCGGATGATTCATCAAGCCGATATACAGCGTCGGAGCTCCTGGGAATAAAGTCGGTTTTTGCTTGCTGATGGTTTTCAGCGCAGTTTCCGGATCAAATTTAGGCAGCAGCACCATGCGGTTGCCTTGCATGACCGAAAGAATCAGCACGGTTGTCAAACCGTAAACATGGAATAAGGGAATGATTCCCATCATCGTTTCTTCGCCTTTTTTGCTCTTGTACAGCCAGTTGTCGCACATGGTCGCATTGGAAATAATGTTTTTGTGCGTCAGCATAACGCCTTTAGGGGAACCGGTGGTGCCGCCGGTATACTGCAGCAGCGCCAGATCTTCATCAAAATCAAACGGCGTTCTGGCCACTTCGGTCGAAGCAATTTTCATCACTTCTGTGAATAAATGATTGATGCCGCGGTGTTCGACTTTTACCGACATGCCTGTCTGCTTTTTTTGCACCAGCGGATAAACGATATTTTTCGGGAACGGCAAATAATCTTTGATCCCGGTGATGATGACGTTTTCCAGTTTTGTGTCTTTGATCGCTTTGGAAATCCGTGGGAATAAAATATCCAGCGACACTATTACACGGGCGCCCGAATCATTCATTTGATAAGCGATTTCTCTTTCTGTATACAAAGGGTTGGTCATGACGACTACGCCGCCGGCATACAGGACGCCATAAAAGCTGATAACCGCTTGCGGGCAGTTCGGCAGCATAATGGCTACTCGGTCGCCTTTTCTTATGCCGAGCGTCTGCAAATAATTTGCAAACCGTTTTGATGAATCGTAAAGTTCACGGTAGGAAACGTCTTTCCCAAGAAAATGGATGGCCACTTTGTCAGGGAATTTTTCGTATGCCTGGGTTAAATACTCTTGCACCGGCATATTTGGATAAGTTAAGGTATGAGGAATTTCGGGCGGATAATGAGCGAGCCACGGCTTTTCAGTCATTCTTTTTTCCTCCTTTAGGGCTATAGAATAGTGCGAATATTCCTATTTTTATTATAACTGTAATTGAGAACGCTTTCAATAGCGAATCAACCGGCTGCATTGGATATTCCGCCTGCGGCAATTTCTGTCGATTTTCTGTAACAAAAAAGAACGGCACAGTCATAGACTGGCCGCTCTCTTCTAAATCATGAACAGAAAAACTATACCCACAATGACGAATAACACGCAAAAAACAAACAGAATTTTTATCAGGTTTTCCATTGTTCACAACTCCTATTAAATACTCGCGCCAATGACGTAAGACAGGCCGACTGATATGGTCAATGAAATAAATCCGACAGATCGGTTGTCTTTTTCAATTTCTTCGTCCACATTAAATTTCGGTGTCAGAAATTCAAACAGAATATAGGCAAAAATCAGCAACGTAAACCCGTATAAGCCCCAGCCAATCATTTGAGGCAATGAATTGTGCTCTTCAATGGAAAAACGGAAAATATTCGTAATCCCAAAAATCTTACCGCCTGTTGCCATCGCTACCGCCAAATTCCCTTTCTTGATTTCTTCCCAGTTTTTATACTTGGTGACTATTTCAAAAATCACCATGGAAACAATCAAACATAAAACGACAACGCTGAAGTATCCAGCTGTTTCTACCAGCGGATGAGTCCAAAATCCAGTCTCTGACATGCTTCAATCTCCCTTTACAAAATCACTTTAGTTCAGCTACTGTAACTCCGGAGCCGCCTTCTCCCGCTTCGCCGAAACGGTAACTTTTTACCCTTGGATGCTTTTTCAAGTATTGCTGGACGCCTTGGCGCAGCGCACCTGTCCCTTTTCCATGGATGATCGATACTTGATGATAATTTGATAGTAACGCATCATCAATGTATTTTTCAACACGGACAATCGCATCTTCATAGCGTTCCCCGCGGAGATCAAGTTCTAGTTTAACATGGCTGTCGCGGTTTTTCAGCGTCGCCATGGTTCTTGTTTCTTTTTGTTTTTCAGGTTTTGTATATTGCAGATCCGACTCAGGCAGCTTCATTTTCAAAATGCCGATTTGCACAGTCCACTCTTTATCGGATACTTTTTCAACAAGCGTCCCTTTTTGGCCAAATGAAATGACTTTTACTTCGTCGTTCACTTTCAGTTCTCTTGTCTGATTTGCTTTTGCAGCTTTCTTTAACACGCGGTTTTCCGGCATGGCAGCTTCCAGACGCTTTTTGGCATCAATCAATTGATGTTCTTTGATGCTCGACGCTTGGTTCATCTGCATTTTACGCAGTTCCGACATGACCCCTTCTGCTTCTCTTGTTGCTTGTTCCACTATTTTGCGTGCTTTTTCTTTGGCCTTTTCTTCTAATTTCTCTTTTTGATTTTCGTATTGCTTTAATTGATCTGCCAAATCTTTTTTCAAGCGGTCCGCTTCTTCCAAAAGTTCTTTTGACAGTTCCGCATCGCGTTCAGATTCTCTGCGGCTCTTCTCGAGAGACTCAATCATCGAATCGACTTCGCGGCGGTCCGTACCGGTAAAGCTCTGCGCGTGCTTGATAATGTGATCCGGCAAACCAAGGCGCTTGGAAATTTCAAATGCGTTGCTTCGTCCCGGAACGCCGATCAATAAGCGATACGTCGGGCTGAGCGTTTCCACGTCAAACTCAACGCTGGCGTTTGCAACGCCCGGCCGGTTATAGCCATAGGCTTTCAGTTCCGGGTAATGGGTGGTCGCCATGACCCTTGCGCCGCGTCCATGGACCTCGTCCAGCAGCGAAATGGCAAGCGCTGCTCCTTCTTGCGGATCTGTCCCGGCACCCAGTTCGTCAAAAATGACCAAAGAATTTTCATCAAATTTTGTTAAGATATCGACGATGTTGACCATATGCGAAGAAAACGTACTCAAGCTTTGCTCGATTGACTGCTCATCTCCGATATCGGCGAATATTTGGTCAAAAACCGCCAGTTCCGAGCCGTCAAGCGCCGGAATCGGCAAACCTGCCTGCGCCATCAACGTAAACAAGCCGACCGTTTTCAAGGTCACCGTTTTCCCGCCGGTATTCGGTCCAGTGATGACAATCGCTGTTATGTCACGGCCGAATTCAATATCGTTCGCTACCACTTCATCAACAGGAATTAAGGGATGGCGGGCTTTCCGTAAATTGATATAGCCTTCGGTATTCATTTCCGGTTTGGAGCATTTATTGGATGTTCCGTATTTCGCTTTCGCGAAAATCAAGTCGATTTCTCCAAGCACTTCAACCAACTCAAAAAGTTCGTGCGCCACTTCCTGCACTTGTGCGGAAAGCATTTGCAGAATGCGGTCAATCTCTTCTTTTTCTTTCATTTTCAACCGGCGCACTTCATTATTGGCTTGGACTACTGCGTCCGGTTCAATAAACAAAGTCTGCCCGGACGATGACTGGTCATGCACAATGCCGCCGTAATGGCTGCGGTATTCCTGCTTGACCGGTATAACAAACCGGTCATTCCGGATCGTGACAATGGAATCCGACAGCATTTTCGAAGCATTCTTGCCGCGCACCAGGCTCTCTAAGCGTTCACGCACTCGGCTTTCCTGTGAGCGCAATTGCTGGCGGATGGACCGCAGAGTTGAACTTGCACTATCCAGTACGCCGCCATTGTCGTCGATGCACATATTGATATCATGCTCGAGCGACGTCAAGATCGGCATTGATTCTTTTTTCTCCAGGAAATGAGGGATTTGGATAGCTCCTTCTTCCCGGATGCTCTCGAAAAACTGGCGAAGGATGCGGCTTGCGCGGATGGTCGACGATACTTCCATCAATTCCATCGGGCTTAAACTGCCGCCAATCTGTGCGCGTTTGGCATGCATGCGGATATCAAAAATGCCGCCCATCGGCACATTCCCTTTAACTCGCAGCACTCCAGCACCTTCGTCCATTTCTTCGAGCAGACGGTTTACTTCATTTATATCAGTCGATGGCAATAATCCATCGATTTTGGATTTCCCCAGAGATGATGTGCAGTATCGTGCCACTTCATCGCGGATTTTATAAAATTCGAGTGTTCTCATTGCGCGTTCAGCGATCAAGCGAGACACCTCCTATTTTTTCAGGTATTCTTTCAATTTCTCCAATGGCCAAGTATTGACGACATTGTCTTTTTTCAGCCAAGCTTTTTGGGCATGGCGCACGCCAATTGCCATTACATCGAGTTGTTCAATGGCATGGGCATCTGTATTAATGGCGACAGGCACCCCTTTTTCCTGAGCCATTTCCAGATGTTCAACTGCCAGGTCCAAGCGGTACGGACTGGCATTCAATTCCACAATCTTGCCGTATTCTTTTGCCCAGTCGAGCAGTTGCTCGATATCCGGGTCATAGCCGCTCCGCTGGCCAACAATGCGGCCCGTTGGATGAGCAATCATATCCACATGGGGATTTTTCATCGCCGTCAAGATTCGTTCCATGATCTGTTCCCGTGGCTGCTGGAAACTAGAATGGATGCTGGCAATCACGAAATCAAGCTGTTCCAGCACTTCATCATCAAAATCGAGTGAGCCGTCCGGCAAAATATCCATCTCTGTTCCGGAAAGCACTTCGATATCATCGTATTTCTGATTTAATTCACGGATTTCCGCATTTTGTTTTAATAAGCGTTCCGGCGTTAAGCCGTTTGCGACTTTCAGATATTCTGAATGGTCCGTAATCACCATATAGCTATAATTATGGCTGCGGCACGCATCGATCATTTCCGCCAGTGAATGGGCGCCGTCCGACCACGTCGTATGCATATGCAAATCGCCTTTGATATCCGGCAAATCGACGATCAGCGGGATATCGTCCAGAAGATCCAATTCGCGTCCATCTTCCCGTACGGTCGGCGGAATGAACGGCAAGCCAAAATGAGCATAGAAATCAGTTTCGGATGCAAACGTTGCCACCGTCCCGTCTTCTTGCTCAACCCCGTATTCACTGATTTTCTTGTTCTGTGACTTCGCGAGCTGCCGCATTTTCACGTTATGGTCTTTTGATCCTGTGAAATGATGCAACGCTGTGACAAATTCTTCTGGTGCCACCAAGCGGAAATCAATGTCAATCGGATCCTGGAATTCCACTGTCACCGAAACTTTCGTGTCGCCGGAGGCAATGGTCTCCTGAATAGGGAGGGCGGCCAGCAATTGTTCTTTTACAGCAGCAGGATTGGCAGTTGCAACGATAAAGTCGAGATCTTTGCTTGTCTCTTTCGTACGCCGGTAACTTCCAGCTACAGAAAACTCACTAATGCCTTCGATATTAGACAGTATATCCTCAACAAACTCCACAGCTTCTTCCGTTTTCCAGATGGGATGGCGTCCTGGTTTGGAGTCGAATTCAGTCAATTCCTTTAAAATCTTCTCTTCGGATTTCGGACCGAAGCCGGGCAATTTCTGAATCTCATGGTCAAGGCACGCCTGTTTCAGCGCTTCGGCAGAATCGATTCCGAGTTCTTTATAGAGCTTGGCAATTTTTTTGCCGCCCATGCCTTGCAGTTTCATCAATGGTACGAGCCCTTTTGGCACTTCAGCTTGGAGTTCTTCCAACACGGTTGACTTGCCGGTAGCAATCAATTCCAGAATGACATCTCCGGTTCCTTTGCCGATGCCTTTCAGTTTCGTGACGTCTTCCAGTTCATCTAAGCTCCGCTGGTCCAATTCAAGCGCTTGTGCCGCTTTTCGGAACGCCGATACTTTAAACGGGTTTTCCCCTTTTAACTCCATATATAATGCAATTTTTTCAAGTGTTCTGATGATAATTTTTTTATTCATCCAGAGCCCTCCAGTATTTAGACTTAAAAAAACTTCCCTCGGTAAGAGAGAAGTTCTTACTTACGTATAAATATACCACCATTCTTTTACTTTCTCTGAGAAATACGGTGTCCGTTCGAGCATGAACTGGGCACTCCCTGAATTCTCGAGCTGGCTTTGAACGGCATCCATCGGAAGCAGCGCAAACACGTAAATGACGATGAACAGCAGTATGTACACTTCGATGAAACCTAATACCGCTCCCAGAATTTTGCTGAAGAAACCAAGAACCGGCAAATATTTCAGGAAATCAAACATGGATGCAATCAACTGCAATCCGAATTTAACCACAAAGAAAATTAATGCGAAGGCGAGTAACTGGTAAAATGTTTGATCCAGGTCCAGCTGCTCAATGGCAATCGTAAACCGGGAATCTTCGCCGACAACCGGATACGGCACCCATAGCACGAAGTAGTCCGCTAAAGGTTTATAGTAGAGATAAGCAACGACGAGTGCGACAATAAAGCCTACCATGTGAATCAGCTGGAGCACGAGTCCCCGTTTGGCGCCAACAATCATGCCGCCAATCAACAAAATCAGTAATATAATATCTAGCATGTTCGTCAACCCTTCAACTTTCTCAATTCATTTTCTAATTGTTCTACGCGCTCTTTCAGTTTAAGATTATCATGTACCATATTAACAGCAGTTAATACAGCGAGCTTCGAACTGTCAAGTGATGGGTTCATCGCATGGATTTCACGCATCTTCTCATCCACCATCGATGCGACTAATTGCATATGCGCGGATGTTTCTGTGCCAACCAATTTATAAGTATAGCCATATATCTTTATTGAAGTGCGAATTCTGTGATCCTCTGCCAATGCTCCATCCCTCCTTAGAAATCCTATACATAATCATAACATGAACTAATCCAGAAAGTGAATTATAAGAAAGGAGACTCACCTATGTCTAACACAGTGCTTCAACTTCCCGAGGAAAGTCTCCTCCAGATCATTAATCATTATAACAATAAAAAAGTGGCAGCCAAAGCTCCGTATATCCGCTTTACCGCTAAACTGTCCGACGCGGTCGTGACCGTTTATAATTCCGGCAAAGTCATGTTCCAAGGAGCAGGAGCTGAACGCGAAGCTGCCAGATGGGGTTCTGCCTCCCCTGCCGCTGTTAAAACGGTCTCTACAAAAGGGGATGTTTTGCCGCCCGATTTCGCATATAAGTCCGTTCTCGGATCTGATGAAACTGGAACCGGCGATTTTTTCGGCCCGATTACAGTTGCTGCCTGTTTTGTACCGGCTGATAAAGTCGCGCTTGCCCATGAGCTCGGAGTGAAAGACTCCAAGCAATTGACTGATGATTATATGCGCATCATTGCGCCTGACTTAAAATCGGCCTTTCTCCATAGTGTATTGACCTTAAAAAATGATAAATACAATGCTGTTCAAAGCAAAGGCTGGTCACAAGGAAAAATCAAAGCGCTGCTGCATAATCAGGCATTAAAACATGTTTTGCGCAAAATGGCTCCCGAGAAACCGGAAGCGATTCTGATTGACCAATTTGCTGAGCGCGGCATCTATTACAACCACATAAAAAACGAAGCAGAAATCATTCGTGAAAATGTACTGTTCTCCACTAAAGCGGAAGGTTTGCATGTATCAGTAGCTTGCGCCTCCATTATTGCGCGCGTGGCCTTTTTGGAAGAAATGGATGCACTCAGCCAAAAAGCTGGCGTCACCTTGCCAAAAGGTGCAGGAAAAATCGTCGACGAAGCGGCAGCGAAGATTCTGTTGAAGCATGGTGAGGCGTTTTTGCAGTCCATAACGAAGGTGCATTTCGCCAATACGAAAAAAGCGAAGGACTTGGCGTTTAAAAAGAGGTCTCATTGATATCCGAGTTATTTAAAAAGCTTGAGGAATAAATCCTTGAGCTTTTTTAGTACCACTTCAAATGTTTAGAACATTCTTATTTTACCATATCTCTGGAAGAAAGGAAGTTTTTTTAAGGAATTTGTACTAGGTAATTTGCGGATAAATAAAAACGGAATCCTCGGATTCCGTTTTTATTTTTATTGTTAATAGTTGACTTCCATATCCAGGTCCCATTCCAAATCAGAGATTAGAAGTGGCAGACCGAATTTCTCGACATCTTCATAGTTATAATTGATTGCCACTCCGCAGCTTTCCAGGAATTTAGTGGCATCGTTAAAATATACGAGTTTCCCTTTAGTGGGATCTACCGTTGGAGTAGCAGTTTTTGAGTATAAGTGAATTTTGCCGGAGCCTCTAACGGCTAGGGCAGAACCGCTTTGGCCTTCAGAATCACTCGTGTCTATAGTAGTAAAGATATTAGTAGGATCCGAAGTAATTCCGTCCAAATTAACACACAATTTCGAACCGTTATTAATAGTGATTTTTTTAGAATTATATACTGCCTTTGTCTTGTCTTTACTGCCAATGCTGATAAATGTATTATCAAAAGAGTTCTGGTTATTATTAAAATTTATCACTTCTGCCACTAGAAAGTTGTTCCGGCTTTGGGGGTTAAATTCACCTAACCTTAGAGAGCCCTTATAATACATTATTAAATTTTCAGTTTGGTTTATATTAGTGTTCTTGTTTATTGTACCGTCGTTAATTAATAATGGAATTTTATAAGGATTAGCTTGACTATATTGATCTGGAAATTTATCTAAAATCATATAAAAAGAACTATTAACTTTTACTTCTGCTAATTTTTTTAAATACTCATCTTCTTTCCCTATTAAATCAGTATATTTACAAGGTCCCATTTCGGGGGTTATATTTGCCAATGGCGGACAAGGACCTACCGATGGATCATTCACCTTATCCAATAATTGCGGAAAGAAGTTAGTAGCATCTGTTATCGGTTTCCCCCATTTCACTTCTACTTCAGACAACGCACTTTCATCAAAAAACGGAACCTCTGGAAAGCTTAGTTTAGTAGAAAGCGACTTTGTTTTCTCTGCTGCAAGAGACGTTGAGGAACCTTGGCTTGCAATCATTTTTTTTCCCACAACTTCCAATTCTAATTCAATTGTATTATTAGAGGATAATACAGGCTGAAGCGATGTTGAACCCAATATATGTGAAAGAGTATCGCTTACTTGTTCTTCTGCCATATTACTCAGCGCTAATTGGTTCTTCATTTCAGTTAGAAATTGCATTCTTAACTCTTGATCATACTCTTCAATATTACAATTAATCCATTCTTGCATAATAGGATATTTGGTTTTTGTACAGTTAGCATTCAACAGTGTGTGGGCAGGATATTTTTTCACCTCTGCTTCTAGTAATACTTTTTTCTTTTGAGCTTCTGTATTAACTATCGTATAACTTTTTCCAAACGCTTTTTCCGCTTCTTTAGTGTATTTTTCAACACCCATTTCTGCAGCTGTTACCGCTAAATTACCTTGGTCAACAGTTTGTTCCTGCTTTGCATGGCTTAATGAGGCCTGGATAAATACCGCAGACATACTCAAAAATAAAACAATTAGCAGCAGAGCAATGACTAAGGTATAGCCCCTTTCTTCTTTCAACTTATTGATCATCTGCAATCCCCCCTGTCCATATCTTTATTGAAGTTCCCATCTTATTGCTTATTTTTGTAATTCACTTAGATTCAATATAGCCATAAGTTTCACTGTTTAATTTGTTATCTTTTTTAACCATTAAATGCACTTGATATAAACTTGCTACATTAACATCTCCAACTAATTTAGGGGTTTTGTATAAACGCATTTCATACGTGTAACCATCTTCATTTTTTGTAAAAAGAAAATACGGATCTGCTGCTACTGAAAAATCGTCATAGGTGGTTGCTGCAATAGTAGAAGTGATATCAGTGATCAGTTTCGGATAAGTTACCCCTTTAATCTCACTAATCTCCTGCCTGGCAAGATTCATCGTATCCAGCTTGGTATACGTCTTGTCATTGAACAAAGTCATTTGTGAGAAAACGGTCATAAAGCCGACAAACACGATGCCTAATAAAACCAGAGTGGCCAAAATTTCTACCAGCGTTAGCCCTTTTTCGTTGTTTTTTAACTTCTTCACTGTGCTCCCCCTATTTATTAGAATTTTTCACGTTTATCTTCGATTCAAGTCATTTTTACTAGTGAATTCTCTTTATTTCCAGTTTATCACTGTTAAATTTAATTACTAGTACTTTTTACGGAGGCATTTCTATTCACTCTGTTTATTTGTTCCCGATTTTAAACACAAAAAAAGCGGAATCATGAAGATTCCGCTTTCTGTTTAAATCAATTTACCTATATTGTTAGCTGCGCAGTTCCGCGCCAACTTCAGTCAAAGCCGATAGAACTTTTTCATGGACGTTCGTTACTTCTTCATCCGTCAAAGTTTTCTCCGGATCGAAGTACGTCAGTGAGAACGCCACTGATTTTTTGCCTTCTTCCAGATTGTCTCCTTCGTACAAGTCGAAGACACGGACATCTTTCAGCAGTTTGCCGCCTGCATTGCGGATCACCGTTTCAATCGTTCCTGCTTCAACGATTTTCGAAAGGACCAAAGCAACGTCACGCGAAATCGACGGATAACGCGGCACTGGCGTGTAGACAAGTGCTTCCGATTCAACATTCAATAACGCCGCCATGTTCAATTCCATGACAATCGTGTTTTTTAAGTCGCGCGCTTTTTGTTCAGTCGGGTGAAGCTGGCCGATGACACCTACTCGGTTGCCATTCAGCATGATGAATGCTGTACGCCCTGGATGCAAATCGTCCATCTGGCCGCGTTCAAATGCCAGTTCAACTCCAAGTTTAGCAGCCAGCCCTTCTACAATGCCTTTCAATACGAAGAAATCGACGGCTTTCTTTTCACCTTGCCAGCTATTGTCCAGCCACAGGCCAGTCATGGCAATAGCTAAATGTTCTTCTTCGTTCAACAATTCGCCTTCCGTTTTCAAGAACACCGCACCGGTTTCATACATAGCGACAGAATCCATTCTTCTAGCCGTGTTATACGTTACCGATTCCAATAAATGCGGCAATAAGCTTTGGCGAAGAGTGCTGCGTTCTTCACTCATCGGCATCAGCAGTCTTGTTGTTTCCGTTTCAGTCAACGCAAATTGAGTGGCTGACTTCTCAGACGTGAGTGAATAAGTCGTTGCTTGCAGAAGTCCTGCACCTTCCAAATACCGGCGGACGATGCGGCGTTTTTCCTGGTACGGCGTCAAGCCGCCCGGAGTCGCTTCCGTTTCCGGCAAAGTAGCCGGAATTTCATCATAGCCATACAAGCGTGCAATTTCTTCTACAATATCTTCTTCTATTTGAATGTCTTGGCGGCGAGTCGGCACTGAGATGACCAGCTGTCCATTGACGGCGTCTGTATTGAATTTCAAGCGCTCGAGAATTTCCATCATGTCTTCAAACGGGATCTTCATGCCAAGGCGTGCGTTAACGAAGTCCGGAGAAACTTTGACGATTTTTTCTTCCCGGTCAAGCACATCAAAAATGACTGATCCAGCAAGCACTTCCCCGCCGGCAAGTTCCGCAATCAGACTTGCTGCACGTTCTGCTGCCGGAATGACGCGGTTCGGGTCAACCCCTTTTTCATAGCGTGAACTTGCATCACTGCGCAAGCCATGGTCTTTTGACGTCTGGCGGATTGAGCCTGATGCAAAATAAGCGGATTCAATGACAATGGTCTTTGTCGAATCGCTGACTTCCGAGTTAGCGCCGCCCATGACGCCAGCTAGAGCTACAGGCTCTTCGCCGTTTGTGATCACCAGGTTATGTGCAGATAATACGCGTTCCGTGCCATCCAAAGTCGTAATTTTTTCGCCTTCTTTGGCGTTTCTTACAGTGATATTGCCGGTTTTCAATGAATCGTAGTCGAATGCGTGAAGCGGCTGGCCGTACTCCATCAACACATAGTTCGTAACATCAACTACGTTGTTTAAAGGACGTACTCCTGCAGCCATCAAGCGCTGCTGCAGCCACATCGGCGATTCCTTCACTTCGATATTATGGATCACTTTAGCGACATATAACGGGTTGGCATCCGATGCATCAACGTTCAATGTCAGCATTGATTCCGCTGTATCCGCTGATTCTGTATAAGTTGCTTCCGGCAGTTTTACTTCTTCCGATAAAATAGCGCCGACTTCATACGCAACACCGAGCATGCTCATGGCATCCGCACGGTTCGGCGTAAGATCCAGTTCAAGTACGGTATCGTCCAAGTCGAAATTCGTGATAACGTCAGAACCAACTTCCGCATCTTCCGGCAAGACATAAATGCCTTCTGCATATGCTTTTGGCACAAGTTTCCCTTCAATTCCCAGTTCTTGAAGAGAGCAGATCATACCGTTGGATTCTTCTCCGCGAAGCTTCGCTTTTTTAATTTTCATGCCGCCTGGCAGTACAGCTCCAGGGCGTGCCACAATCACTTTTTGCCCGGCTGCAATATTCGGTGCGCCGCAGATGATCTGCGTTGTTTCTTCGCCGACAGCTACTTGGCAAATCGATAATTTATCCGCTTCCGGATGTTTGATGCATGATTCAACATAACCGACCACTACATTTGTGATGCCATGCGAACGGTCGATTACCGCATCCACTTCGATGCCGGAACGCGTTATTTTTTCGCCAAGGTCAGCAGGCGCCAACTCTTGTGTATCTACATAATCTTTTAGCCATTTAATGGATACTAACATGTTTTATTTCCTCCTTAAACTTCAGTACGTTGGAATTGGGATAAAAAGCGGACGTCGTTCGTATAGAAATGGCGGATATCTTCTACGCCGTATTTCAGCATCGCGATTCGTTCAGGTCCCATGCCGAATGCAAATCCGGTCAGGCGTTTTGAATCATAGCCCGCCATTTCAAGTACGTTTGGATGAACCATGCCGGCACCCAGAATTTCAAGCCAGCCGGTTTTCTTGCAGACGTTGCAGCCGCTTCCGCCGCATTTGAAGCAGGAAATATCCATTTCAACAGATGGCTCCGTGAACGGGAAAAAGCTTGGGCGCAGACGGATTTCACGGTCATCGCCGAACATTTTCTTTGCGAATACTTGAAGGGTTCCTTTCAAATCACTCATGCGGATATCTTCGCCGATGACCAGCCCTTCGATTTGCGTGAACTGATGGGAATGTGTCGCATCGTCGTTGTCGCGGCGGTACACTTTCCCCGGACAGATGATTTTGAACGGCTCGCCTTTCTTGATTTCCATCGTGCGTGCCTGTACAGGCGAAGTATGCGTACGCAGCAAAACTTCATCTGTTATATAGAAGGTATCCTGCATATCGCGTGCCGGATGTCCTTTTGGCAAGTTGAGCGCTTCGAAGTTGTAATAGTCTTTTTCCACTTCCGGACCTTCTGAGACTTCATAGCCCATGGAAATGAATAAATCTTCGATCTCCTCAACTACGCGCGTCAGCGGGTGCGGATTCCCAGTTTTTACAGGGCGTCCCGGCAACGTGATATCAATCGTTTCGCTTTGCAATTTTTCATTGATCGCTTGTTCTTCAAGAATCGCCATGCGCTCTTCAAGAGAAGCTGTCACTTCTTCGCGGATCACATTGACCAAAGCTCCCATTTTTGGGCGCTCTTCCGCCGGCAATTTCCCCATACCTTTCAATAAATCCGTAATCGGCCCTTTTTTGCCTAAATAGGCAACGCGGACATCGTTCAATTCTTTCACATTCGTTGCCGCTGAAATTTTCTCCAGCGCTGCTGTTTTTAGTTCCTGCAATTGTGCTTCCATTTTTTCTCCTCCTCTAAACATAGAAAAGCCCCGTCCCAAAAAAGGGACGAGGCATTATTCGCGGTACCACCCTAGTTATTGCGCTATGGCAATCACTCATTTACATAACGGCTCTTCACCGGCCTGTCTTTACAGCATTGTCTGCTGGTCCCGTCAGGCAGCTCGCGGGGTGAACTTCCGAGGCGTTTTGCATATCCGCACTTCCAGTCAAGGTGCAGACTCCCTTTTTGCAACTTCGCAACGTACTTTTCCCGGTCACAGCTTTTGTTATTTACCTCTCAATTATACGAAATTCCGTAACTTTAATCAAACTTAGTTTTTCGGCACCAGGCTGTACAGCAGGATTCCGGTAGCTACAGCTACATTCAGTGATTCTGCTTCGCCGTATAAAGGGACCACCAAGTTCTGGTCCGTCTTATTCAGTAAAACCGGATCCACGCCGCTGCCTTCATTGCCGACAATCAAAGCGAATTCTTCCTGGCTCGTTACTTCATGTGCAGGCGTCGCGTTGACTAACGCAGTCCCGAATATGGGAATGCTGCGGTTTTTGAGTGAAGTCGTCCACTCGGTCAATTCACCTTTTACGACAGGAATCTGGAAATGGGAACCTTGCGCGGAACGGACCGTTTTCGGATTGAACGGATCAGCGCAGCCTTTTCCAAGAACAACTGCATCGATGCCGCTCGCTGAAGCGGTGCGAATCATTGTGCCAATATTGCCTGGGTCCTGGACAGCATCGATGAGCAATAATCTGCTCCAGGATTGCTGCTCGTCTTCTGTAAATTCGGGCTGTGCGCAATGGGCGAAAATTCCCTGTGAATGCTCTGTTTCAGAAATTTCTTTCGCCACCGCTGCGGTTACCGAGTAGTGCGGAACATCCGATACGTCCCAGTCATCCGGAATGTCAACGCCTTCCCGGACGATCAATGACTTGATCAAGTTTTTGTTTTTCAACGCCTCTTCTGTCAAATGGAAACCTTCCACCAGAAACTCCGCAAATTTATCGCGCTCTTTTCTGGTAGTGACAAGCTTTTTCCAATGCTTGACGAGTGAGTTTTGAATGGATTCAATTCTTTTCATTATGTGGTTCACGCCTTTATTTCAGAATAGCTCAAGTATAGCATATAGAAAAGCGCAGGTGCCCGTGCAGATTCGACGGGCATAAGATAAAACCTTATGTCCCTTACCATCTGGCAGCTGAAGTCTTGGCAAAGCTTACAAGTTTTTCGTAAAAAAGTCGAAGCCGAATGCTGTAGCGAGTCCAAAAAAGAGTGTCCACACGGCAATGCTGATCGTTAGCCAAAGTGTCGTATTCTTTTTTGTCGCACCAAGCGTCATTCCGATGAAAGCCGCAATATGGGTGCCGATGAGAATCGGACCCAGCAACGCGAGTCCCGGTAAGCCGTATTTATTCCAAATCCTTTTTGCCCGTTCGTTTTTCTTGGAATGGGCTTTCCCTTTTTCCGCTTGCCGCTTTAAGTACCAGACTTTAAATTTATCAAAACCGATAATGAGCGCCAGCACCGTCAGCATATTGCCGACAAAGGCCATCACCATTACCCAAAACGGCGATAATCCCCAGACAATGCCAAGCGGAATGACCAAGGCAATTTCAAGCCATGGAATCGCGGCTCCTAAAAATACTAGAAAATATTCATAAATCATTCAGCTTCCTCCTTCAAATGTTTGCTGACTTCGCGGTAATAGATCCAATACTGGCCAAGCGCGATGCACAGGATTCCCCAAATGATGAAAATTCTCGGCACCGGCATGACGATGGCAAAGGCTGCCAAAAGAGGCAATCCCCATGTAATGAACGTATAGACTTTTTGCGCTGCTTTCCGGGTAATATACGTCATGCCTTCATCCTGCTCCATGTATTCAGGGGGACGAATCGAAAATGCAGAAATTCGTTGCGCCGGATTTCTTTTATTGTGGCTTCTCAATTTGTAGGCAAAAATTGCTAGCATGATCAAATACAAAATCACTGAGCCTACAGCAAACATTCCTTCTGCCGGTCCGATACTTACTGAAATGCTTGTTTCATTTTCTGTTTCAATCACTTCTGTAATCGGCGAACTGATGCCATAAGCAAAAATCCCCAGTACCACGATAAACCCCATCATCCATAATGGATACTGCAATCGAAAATCATTTTTCATCCTCTTCGTCCCCTTCCAGCCAGAATAATTCATCCACATTCGTCTGCAACGCTTTCGCCAATTTCAGCGCCAGTGTAATCGAAGGCGAAAACTCCCCTTTTTCAATAAACGCAATCGTCTGGCGCGTGACCTCCACTTGCTTGCCTAAATCACTTTGCGTAAATCCGTACCGTGCCCGTAACTCCTTCACTCGGTTCTTCAGCATCCGCTTCATCCTTTCTCCGTACGATGTTCGGTTTATATAACATAATGTATAGTTCACTTAACATTAAGTCAAGTATAATTAACATTCTTTTTCTGGCAGCTGTTCGCTGGCGAACAGCGGACCGGGGTGATTGTATTTAAAATGCCCTCCGCTGGCTGCGGAGGGCATCGGTTCATGAATATAGTTGAAAACCCGATAGATAAGGGCGTTAGAATGGATGCTTTTCGCGGGCGGAAAGCGTGAAAAACTCTAGGTGCAGCCATATATCTGCGTTCGTTCAAGTTTATCTGCGTTCAAAATATTTTATCTGCGTTCGCCAAAATATATCTGCGTTTAATTATTTTTATCTACGCTCAGAGAAATATATCTATTTTCAATGAATCTACGCCTAATTAAACTTTCAATTTGTATTCTCTTCCTTTTAATTCACCGGTTTTCTCTAAATTTAATGTCCCTAATAAGCGAGTAGCTACCGGTTGTGATTCCATATCACAAAATCTTCGAAAATGCTGATTCGTCAACGACCTGCTGATTAACGAAAAATATTCTTGAACAGCAAATTCACGTGCTAAAGGATCATTTCTTTTACACAAATTACATTGCCAACTTCTATTTTGGCGTTTCATTGAATACGCCTCACATATTGGACAATAAACACCACTTTTCAAATCTGCGATGTCAATCCGATAATATTCACATAAAGGAATTCTTTGATAAGGTGCAGTGTTGCTTTCAATCACTTTTCTGATTTTCGTTATCTTTAATGAGGTATTTCCTTGAGGATATTCTTGAAGAATACTATGAAGGTACTCCACCATTTGATAAGTTTTGCAAATGTGCTTATCTTTCGGCTTCGACATAAACTCGCATTGCTTGGGGGTAAACACTACGACGCCATCTACAGACAACTTGATTTTATTCTTTTTAAACCAAGTTTCAAGAAAACGAATATGTTTATTCAACTGTATGACTGGATCTTCCATCACTGTTTTTTCATCTTTTTCATCAAAACGATAAAATTCTTCTGTGTCTTCATCAAAGAAAATCTTCCCGCTAATATTCTTTGATTCAATGATCACAGCGCAATTCGCAGTCAACAGCAGGCCATCTATCTGAACTTTCCAATCACCTATACTTAAACTGACGTCCCACATAACATGATGCTCTTCTTCGGAATAAAACTCTTTAAACTTTTTCTTAATTCTTGCTTCTCCGAGATTTCCTGCTTTACTTCGATACAATTTCACTTCAAGAAACTTTCTGTACGAATGAGTTTCAGGCAAGCGATTCAAAAGACTTTCCAATGCCTCTGTCTCTGACAGCAAAGCAATTTCTCTCTTAATATTAAACCACCTCCAACTTTTAATTAATTGAAGTATAGCATTCTGACTAGCACTTACTGTTATAAATTTTTTCAACAGCTTTTTATAAAGAACGATGTTCTGATTTGATGATTTTCGCAAGTGCTTCTTTGCAGAAACAAAAAACCTCCGCCAAAGGCGAAGGTCTCATCTCGATCATCACTCAAACGTAATGCGAGCAACGGTGTCTTTATCCAATTTCTTAATCACTTCGATGATCAGCTTGACTGCATTCTCGTAGTCATCGCGGTGCAGGATGCCCGCGTGCGAGTGGATATAGCGTGTCGCTACTCCGATTGAAAGTGAAGGCACACCATTTGCTGTCAAATGGATGGAACCTGCATCCGTTCCTCCCCCAGGCATTGTTTCAAATTGATACGGAATGCCAGCTTCTTCAGCAGTATCGAGCACCAGCTCACGCAAGCCCCGGTGGGAAACCATTGAAGCATCATATAGCAGAATCTGCGGGCCCGCTCCCATTTTGCTGTTGGATTCCTGGGAAGAGATTCCCGGTGTATCGCCTGCAATACCGACATCAACCGCAAAACCGATATCCGGCTGAATCTTAGATGCCGCTGTTTTCGCACCGCGAAGACCTACTTCTTCCTGAGCAGCTCCAACGCCGTAAACGATGTTCGGATGATCAACGCCTTTTAATCCTTTTAATACATCAATTGCAATAGCACAGCCGATGCGGTTGTCCCAAGCTTTTGCCATGAGCATTTTGTCGTTGTTCATGACGTGAAATTCGAAATACGGCGTAACCATATCACCTGGTGTCACGCCCCACTCTTTCGCTTCTTCGCGCGTGGAAGCGCCGATATCAATGAACATATCTTTGATTTCAACGGGCTTTTTACGCGCTTCCGGCGTTAAAATATGCGGCGGCTTTGAGCCGATGACGCCGATGATTTCTTTGCCGCTGCGTGTTGTAATCGTCACGCGCTGTGCCAGCATGACTTGCGACCACCAGCCGCCGACTGTCTGGAACTTCAAAAATCCTCGATCATCAATCTGAGAGATCATAAAGCCGATCTCATCCAAATGTCCAGCTATCATGATTTTCGGGCCGTCTGCTGCTCCTTCTTTCCGAGCGATCAAACTTCCTAAACCGTCTGTCTCCACCGAATCTGCAAATGGTGCTATGTATTTTTTCATGACTTCGCGCGGCTGCCGTTCGTTGCCAGCAATCCCATTCGCATCTGTCAGTTCTTTTAACATTGTCAATGTTTCATCCATATTCGCCATTAGTTCGACCCCCTAAATGTTTATTTGTTTATTATAAATGAAAACCTTAGCATTATCAAAAAATTCTACTAGTATCCTTCATTTTGGCGGTCGTAATTGGTTTGGTTTTTGGCGATATAAGCCTTTAAAACTTCCTCATATGTAAATCCGAGCTCCACTGCAATGGCTCCATACCAGCTCCAAATTTCCTGATAATTTTCCATCGAATAATCTTCAATGAATTTATGTATAGCCGATTGGGTGCCTAAAAACATTTCGGTCAAATCTTCTTCAGATATCGGCTTTGGCCAAGTTGCCAAATGTGTTAATTCTTTTTCAATGCCGACGGACAGCAGAAAATGAATCGAATCCACGTATTCTTCCAAAATCACTGCTCGGTCTGATGGGCCTTTCGTGCTCCAAAACTTAAAGCAGCGTGTTTCATTGGCGAGTTCCGCAAGTTCCACCAGCAAAGCCAAGCCTTTTTTCCGGAAGACATCTTCACTGATTCCCTGATTGGTTTGGATAAAACGGTCTAATTCTTCCTGCATTTTAAACAATTCTTGCAGTTCCATAAAAACACTCCTTAATATAAATAAAATCTTGAAACTATAATACTTGTCATCCGTATATTATACATTAGAACAATTGGAGACAGGGGGACTTCATGTGGCTTTTTTAATTCGCCTTATTGTTATTGCCATTATACTTTACTTAATCTACCGCTTGTTCCGCTATCTTTTAGATCCAACGCGGAAGTTCGATGCAGCTGTTAAAAACGGCGCCTATTATTTTTATGATGATGTGAATAATGTCCGCAAGAATTTTTTCATTACGATGCGCGGGGTTGTCTTTGAAGGAGAAAAGTATATTGGCGCGACAGAAGAAGCATTTGAAGTAGCATCCATATTTGTATGGGTTGAGAACCCCGAAAAACTGCATGGATTTACAAAAGATGATTTTTATTTTTTGGAAAAAGAAATCAGGATGCATTATCCAAAAGCTCAAATCAATTGGAAAAATCCGATTGAACAATTAATGAAACACCAAGGGTGAACGCTCACCCTCAGCTAATCGTTTGGTAACTCCATACAAGAATCGCCGCATCAATCACAGCAAGCATCAGGAAACCCACTCGGAAATTGGTATGGCGCGTTTTGTGGCGGAAGAACATCATGCCAAGGTAAGCGCCAATGCCGCCGCCAAAAATGGCTGCAGTCCACAAATTCTTTTCAGGTATGCGCCGGCCACGCCGCTGCGCCTGCTTTTTGTCTATGTACATCATGGCAAACGCCAGAACAGACAGTAACACAAAATATCCAAGGATAATCAAAAACATGTGAATGCCTCCAAAGAAAAAGACTGGCGAGTTTTCGCCAGTCTTTTCATTATGATTTTTTATTTGTTCATTGCATTTTTAGCTTGGTCAGCCAATGCAGTGAAAGCAGCTGCATCAGATACAGCGATTTCAGCTAGCATTTTGCGGTTGATGTCGATTCCAGCAACTTTCAAACCGTGCATTAGACGGCTGTAAGAGATGTCGTTCAAACGAGCTGCTGCGTTGATACGAGTGATCCACAATCTGCGGAAGTCACGTTTTTTGTTGCGACGGTCACGGTAAGCATAGTTACCAGACTTCATCACTTGTTGGTTAGCTACTTTATATTGAATGTGCTTAGCACCGTAATAACCTTTTGCTAATTTAATTACCTTTTTACGACGCTGGCGCGTCACTGTTCCACCTTTTACGCGTGGCATAATCCATTACCTCCTGCTTGAATATAAAAAATTCGATTTTTTGTTTTTGTCTAGACTGCAGCGCCCAGATTCTTGGGATCATAAGCCAAAGTGCCTGTGCGGCAAAAAGCGCCGCTTCGCCCCTTCGTCTTATGCCCGTCGAATCTATACGGGCGCTTGCGCTTTTCTTACTTCATGTTGTAGATCAAAGATTTGATGCGTTTCAAATCGCCTGCAGAAACAAGTTTCCCTTTGCGAAGGTGACGCTTTTGCTTAGTCGATTTGTTTGCAAATAAGTGGCTTGTGTGTGAACGGTTGCGTCTTACTTTACCAGTTCCAGTTTTTTTGAAACGTTTTGATGCACCGCTATGGCTTTTCATTTTCGGCATTTCGAGTTCCTCCTAAACAATTGTACTATTATTCTTTTTCGTGTAGTGGCGCAAGCATCAAGAACATGCTGCGGCCATCCATTTTAGGGCGCTGTTCAACCGTCGCTACTTCCTTGCATGCTTCTGCGAAGCGTTCAAGGACGCGCTGTCCGATTTCTTTGTGCGTAATCGCACGGCCTTTAAAGCGGATTGAAGCTTTCACTTTGTCGCCTTTTTCAAGGAACTTGATCGCATTGCGAAGTTTCGTGTTGAAATCGTGTTCGTCAATTGATGGGCTCAAACGAACCTCTTTGACGATGATGACTTTTTGATTCTTGCGGATTTCGCGATCTTTCTTTTGCTGTTCGAACTTGAACTTACCATGGTCCATGATGCGTGCAACCGGTGGCTTAGCTTGTGGAGCCACTAGTACAAGATCCAAGTTGACACGGCCAGCAATTTCAAGTGCTTCGGTACGTGTTTTAATGCCGAGTTGTTCACCGTTCTGATCAATAACCCGTAGCTCACGTGCACGAATACCTTCGTTTACATTAATGTCTTTGCTAATATTAATCCACCTCCGGATAGTGTCGCGAATAGCTTAAATGTTCAAACCGACGATTGCCGGTTGACAGGTTCCGATCCAAAACAAAAACGGATGGACCACAGAGGTCCACCCGCAAATTATGACAACACGCAAAAGCGTGAAAAAGTCAATATCGTGTATACCTGCCAACAATCGGTCGATCAGGTGAGAAGCGGGTGCTCCTGCTTTGCACATATAAGTATTCTATAACCTTATTTATAATATCACGCTACCGTATGCATGTCAACCTACTTAGCGAAGTTCGCTTTGAATCAATTTCAAAAAGTCGTCAAAAGGCATGCTTTCGGATTTTTGTTCTCCGTATTTGCGGACATTGACCGATCCGTTTTCCAGCTCCTGGTCCCCGATGACCAGCATATAAGGAACTTTCTGCATTTGGGCTTCGCGGATTTTATACCCCAGTTTTTCATCGCGCTCATCAATATCGACGCGCAAGCGCTGATTTTGCAGTTTTTCCTGCACTTCTTTTGCATAATTGCTGTGGGCGTCCAGTGAAACCGGAATTACTTCCACTTGCACCGGAGCCAGCCAAGTCGGGAAGGCTCCTTTATATTCTTCGATCAGAAAGGCTACAAAACGTTCCATTGTTGAAACGACGCCACGGTGGATAACGACCGGCCGATGCTGCTTGCCGTCTTCTCCGATATAAGAAAGGTCAAAGCGCTCAGGCAAAAGGAAATCAAGCTGGACAGTCGACAAAGTTTCTTCTTTGCCAAGAGCAGTTTTCACTTGGACATCCACTTTCGGCCCGTAGAAAGCCGCTTCGCCTTCCACTTCAGTATAAGGAAGTCCTAAATCATCCATGGCTTCTTTCAGCATTGCCTGTGCACGTTCCCACATTGCATCATCGTCGAAGTATTTCTCTTTGTCTGCTGGATCGCGGTAAGACAAACGGAATGAATAATCTTTGATATCGAAGTCTTTATATACTTCAATTACTAAATTGACTACACGTTTGAACTCATCCTTTATTTGGTCCGGGCGCACAAAGATATGCGCATCGTTCAATGTCATGCCGCGTACTCGCTGAAGGCCAGATAAAGCACCAGACATTTCGTAGCGGTGCATCAAGCCCAGCTCTGCGATTCGAATCGGCAAGTTGCGGTATGAATGGATACCTTGTTTATAAATCATCATATGGTGCGGACAGTTCATCGGGCGCAATACCAGTTCTTCATTGTCCATCTGCATAACCGGGAACATGTCTTCCTGGTAATGATCCCAGTGTCCGCTAGTCTTGTACAAATCGACGCTTCCCATTATCGGAGTATAAACGTGGTCATAGCCCAAGCGCTCTTCTTTGTCGACAATATAGCGCTCGATGATGCGGCGGATAGTTGCACCTTTTGGCAGCCACATCGGCAAACCTTGGCCAACTTTTTGGGAGTTCATGAATAAATTCAGTTCTTTCCCGATTTTGCGATGGTCGCGTTCTTTTGCTTCTTCCAGGAAAGCCAGATGCTCTTTCAAGTCTTCTTTTTTAAAGAAAGCAGTACCGTAGATGCGCTGCAGCATTTTATTGTCGCTATCGCCTCTCCAATAAGCTCCCGCGACACTCAGCAATTTAAATTCTTTTAATTTTCCAGTTGCTGGCACGTGGATGCCGCGGCAAAGGTCGAAAAATTCGCCTTGCTCGTAAATCGATACTTGCTCATCTTCCGGAATCGCTTCAAGAAGTTCCAGCTTATACGGATCTTCGATAGCCGCGAAACGTTCTTGCGCTTCTGCCCGGGAAACGTCTAGACGCACAATTTCCAAGTTTTCATTGATGATTTTTTTCATTTCCTTTTCAATTGCTGACAGATCTTCAGCTGTGATCGGTTGTTCAGAATCAATATCGTAATAAAATCCATTTTCAATTACCGGACCAACACCAAATTTAGCATCTGGATACAAGCGTCTAACCGCTTGAGCTAATAAGTGGGCAGTTGAATGACGAAGAATTTCAATGGCTTCGTCAGACTCTGGAGTGATGATGGCAATGCTGCCGTCTTCATTGATCGGTGATTTCAAGTCGATTAACTGCTCTCCCACTTTACCAGCCAATGCTTTCTTGCGAAGCCCCGGTGAGATGGATTGAGCAATTTCTTCTGTAGTTGTGCCTTTTGGAAACTCCTTTGCTGCACCATCAGGGAATGTTAGTTGGATCATGTCTGACATATTTACTCTCTCCTTTTGTAAGATGCGTCGATTTCAATGCTGCTTACTTCCTCATAATTAAATCAGCATTGAAATGCCACGCTTTCTTCTGTAGTTTTTTTGAACAAATAAAAAAAGCCTCATCCCAAAGGGACGAAGCTCTGTTCGTGGTTCCACCCTTCTTCTATTCGGGATAGAAAAAACTATCCAAAATGAAGCTCTGCATCGGCTAACGGGCCGGTACCGTCAGCTGCTACTAAAAAAGTTCACAGCTGCTGCTCGAAGGTGGTAAGCGTTTTGCCGGTACTTAAGAAGCTTGCAGCCTGGGCTTCTCTCTCTGAAAGTCGTACAATTCCGCTATTGTCCTTGTCAACGCATTTTAAATCATAGTTCGATTATTTTTACTATACTGCTAAAAAATCAAAAACGCAACCACCTGTTCAAAGAAAAACACTTACTCCAACGGCCGATTCTACTTTTCTTTATTAATTTCTTCTATTTGGGCCATCCAATTTCACTGGGATTGTCAAGGCACGGATGCGTTCCATGACACGCGCCGCTTTTAAATCTTCTTTTTCGCCGCGCTGTGAGTAAGTCAGATGATGCTGAAGTTCGGAATAGCTGAAATTGGACGTCATGAAAGTCGGCAGCCTTTCTGCCATGCGGTAATGCAGGATGGTTCCCAGCACTTCATCGCGCGTCCAGCTCGACATCGCTTCCGCGCCGATATCATCAAGCATCAGGACGTCCGCTTTTTTTACATAATCCACTTTTTCCTGCAATGTCTGGTCGCCGATCGCCTGCTTCATCTCGCGCATAAATTCCGGCACAAATACCAGCACGGTTTTGACGCCCATTTCGGCAAGTTCATTTGCCATAGCACTTAGCAAATATGATTTGCCGACACCGAATTTGCCGTAGAGAAATAGCCCTTTTTCAGGAAGGTTATCTGGACCGGTTGCTTTTTCCAAAAAGTCTCCTGCCGCCAGAAATGCTTCCATTCTTCTCGCATCCGGTTCAAAATCTGAAAAAGTCGCCTGCAGCACTTCTTTTGGCATATACATGCTGTGTATCATTGAAGAAGCACGGCGTTTATTGTCATGCTCATTTTTTAATCGGCAAGGAGTATAGGCAATGCCGATATTGCCGCGTTCCAGAACCAGATTCGGTTCAAAGCCTTTTAGCGTGTTGATGCAGTTTCCGAGGCTAGGGCATTTATTGCAATCATGCGATTGATTGATATACTCATATAGCTTTCCAAGTCCTTTATCAACAATGCTTTTATCAATATCCGCCGAATGGTCTTCCAGGAACTTTTGAACGCCTGGATGTTCCAGCACTTCTTTCCGCATATCATTATAGCGTTCCGAAAAAGCAGGGGCATTCACTACCCGTTTCAGTGTTTCGCGAATCGGCTCCATTTAATCACCTTTACCTTTCTTCAGCGCAAGTTTTGCGAGAAGTTTTTGTTTTTCCACTTCCAATTTATCATTTTTCGGTTCGCCTTTAACTGCAGGAGCCTCATCTTTTTGATAAAACCATTCAGGCAATTTTTCTTCCCTCACTGGTTTCCTGCTTGATTTAGCTGTACTTCTCGATGCCGCAGTTGGAGAACCTTCCGATTTCCATTTAACGTACTGCTCGTGTTCAGTGCGCGCTAATTCCATCGCATCTTTCGCTGTCGTAACATTTTTGCGCAGCCAATGGGATGCGATTTTTTCAACATAGGCTTTGGTCAGTTTCATATCGGTTCGAAGCAGAACGTATTGCAGCAGCACATTGACCACTGCCGGCTCCATTCCATATTGCATGACCAGCTGATTGGCCAATTGGACATCTGCCGGCAGCGGTTCTTTGCCGTTGGCAATATCGCGAAGCACTTCAACAGGTGAAGCCGATTCCAAATACAAAATCAGCTCGTCTTGCCTTGTTTTCGGCTTTTCCACAATCTTCGGTTCAGTTTTGTGTGCTTGGACTAATTGCGGTGCTGTTGTCGCCACTGTCAATTTATAATATTCAGATGCTGCCTTTTTTATTCCATCGGTTGTCAGCTTATAATCATCATCGATAGCCAATAAAATCACTTTTTGCATATCAAGCGGTCCCCAACTGTATAGAAACGCCAGTTTCGCGATGGTGTCTTTTATCATAGCCGTCAGTACTCGGGTTGGCACCAGCTGTTCTGACAATCCTTGCCGCAGCAAGCCGAAATCAAAGTCTGAATCGGTTTGGTAGCTGCCGTTTTTGCGCTCTTGCAAATCCGGCTGTTCCGTAGGATATCCGGCTTTTGCATGGACGGGCTGATAAATATCCGTGAATGTGCGGGAAACTTCTTTGAAGCCTTCGCCTATTTCCGTATGTATCATAAAACGGTCTCTCACTTTCCGGTAAGCAGATTCCCCAATTTTGCTGAATAAAAACATTGACAGTAACGGGTCCATGAAAAAGCTTTTTGGATCAAGCGGAGGGCATAGATCATAGATGAAGGAACGGTTTTCAGTGTCTTTGCGGTAAGTTCTCAGCAAACCGATGGCTTCCAATTGAATGCGCGCTTCAAAGATTTTGGCAATCGGAATGCCGAGAATATTCATCAATGTATAATGAGTCGCTTCTTCTTTTGCTTCTTCCCCTTCGGCCCAAAGCGTCATATAAAAAGAGACAGCTTCCGCACCGATCAGCGGCTGATACAGCAAGGTCAATAATTGGCGGTCATAATTGGAAAATGGATACGGCAACCGAATTTTAAAAGAATCCGCAGCTTGAAGTTCTTTATATAGTGCAGACATGGTTCACCGCCTTACTCAGATTTCTTGTCTTCTGGATTCTTTTTAAGTAAATCCTTCAATTCGTCAATAAACACCGTAATGTCTTTGAACTGGCGGTAAACGGAAGCAAAACGGACATATGCAACTTCATCGATGTCCGCCAACCGGTCCATCACCAGTTCCCCGACATCTTCGGATTTAACTTCAGCATTTCCAGTGCGCCGAAGCGTTTTTTCAATATCGAAAACTACTTGTTCTAGCACTTCCAGCGGAACAGGCCGTTTTTCGCATGCCCGGATCAATCCTCTTAATACTTTCTCGCGACTGAACTCTTCACGGGATCCATCTTTTTTGACAACAATCAAAGGCATTTCTTCCACTTTTTCAAAAGTGGTATAGCGGTAACCGCAGGATTCACATTCCCGGCGCCTTCTTATGGACTTATTATCATCGACTGGCCGCGAGTCAACTACGCGTGTACCATTATGCTGGCAAGCTGGACATTTCATTTTGACATCTCCCTAAACTTTGTATCTGCTCTATCTAGTATAACAAAATTTCTTCTGTAAAATAGAAAAAGCAGAGGATTTTATCCTCTGCTCGTTGTTTTCATGTTAAATGGATTATGCATTTACTGAAACTTTGGCTTTTCCAACACTGACCGGACCCATTCCGCGAGGCACTTCTACAAATTCACGTGTACCGGAATTAAGTGCTTCTGCGATATAATTTGCTGCAATTGTCGGATCAAGATCTCCACAAGTATATACATCAATACTTGCGTATCCGTGTTCCGGGAAGCTGTGGATCGTTAAGTGAGATTCAGAAATGATGACCACACCGCTTACGCCTTGAGGTGCAAATTTATGAAAAGCTACTTCTCTGACTTCCGCTCCGGATTTCAGTGCTGCATCAACAAAAGTCTGCTCGATAAAATCCATATCGTTTAATTTGTCAAAATCACACTGCCAAAGTTCTGCAATTACGTGACGTCCCATTGTTTCCATGGTTCGTTTCCCCCTTTGATATCATTTTGTTTTGATGCGCAAAATATTCAAAGTTGACTACCACGGGGGAAAGTTAGTCCAAAGAGGTCCTAACCCTTTAAGCAGTCATGTGAATAAAGATTGCTCCATCCGTTGCCATATAAGCATTGGTAACGAAGAAGTTCGCAGCCGTTTTTGGCTACGAATGTTAGTATATGACGTATTGAAATGAAATGCAATAAATATTACTTAAAATTAATTATTTTTTTCAGGGAATTTTTTCATAAAAAAGCCGCATCCCTGTTGTATAGGCGATGCGGCTTCTACTAATTATCAAGCATAAACGATTGACTTTGCTACTTTTTTCGCTAAGTCAACCACTCGTGCCGAATAGCCCCACTCATTATCATACCAAGCCAAAACTTTCACTTTGCGGTCTCCGATTACCATCGTGGATAATCCATCAATGATTGCAGATTGGGTTGTTGTATTAAAATCAACCGAAACAAGCGGCTCCATCGTCAAGCTGAGAATTCCTTTCAGATTTCCTTCAGAGGCTCTGATAAACGCTTCGTTAACTTCTTCAATTGTTACATCTCGTTCAAGATCAACCACTAAATCCACAAGAGATACGTTCGGTGTTGGCACGCGAAGAGACATGCCATGCAATTTTCCGTCAAGTTCAGGAAGAACTAAAGAGAGCGCTTTCGCAGCACCCGTCGAAGTCGGAATAATCGACTGTCCACAAGCACGGGCACGGCGTAAATCTTTATGCGGATTGTCTAAATTTCTCTGGTCATTTGTGAATGAATGAACAGTTGTCATTAAGCCATTTTCAATGCCGAATGCATCATGCAATACTTTAGCTACTGGTGCTAAGCAGTTTGTTGTGCAGCTTGCGTTGGATATGACATCGTGTTTCTCAATTTCTAATTTATCATCATTTACTCCCATTACAATCGTGATATCGACATTTTTTCCTGGAGCAGACAAGATAACTTTTTTTGCACCTGCGTCCAAATGAAGGCCAGCTTGCTCCCGGGAATTGAATTTCCCTGTCGCTTCAATAACGATATCAATGCCCATTGCTTTCCATGGCAGTTTTAAAGGATCCCGTTCATTGACGAGTTGAACCCGTTTACCGTTGACGATTAATGCATCTCCTTCTGCAGAGACGTCGCCCTCGAAGGTTCCGTGATTTGTGTCATACTTAATCAAATGCGCTAAAGTTTCAGCAGGGTAGCTGGCATTAACAGCTGCAATCGTGATGTCATCCATTAGAATAGCCTGTCTGAAAACCATGCGGCCAATACGGCCAAATCCGTTAATCGCAATAGAAACTGTCATGTACGAGTCCTCCAATTAAATAAGTTATACTTAAATTTTTAATTCGTTATATAGTATAACACATTTTACGGAATCTGGAACCTTAAAGTAGTATGAATTATCATTCTTCTATACTTTTTTCTCTCCACTGCTCCAAAATGCGATTTAACTGCCATTTGGTCTCTTCAACTGCGCCATTATTGTAGATGACGGCATCCGCACCTTCTTCTTTTACCGACATCGGCAACTGTGAAGAAATGCGGGCTTTCGCCTCTTTTTCTGTTAAACCATTACGTTCCATCAGGCGTTTCAACTGATTTTCTTCCGTCACACTGACTACGAGAACTTTATCGACCATATGCTGCAGCCGGCTTTCAAAAAGGAGCGGTATATCCATGATGACAATTTCATGGCCGTTTTTGAGTAATTCGCTTCGCTGCCTGATCATTTCCATCCGGATTGCAGGATGAATTACATCATTCAGTTTTTTTCGGCTTGCCGGATCGTTAAATATCAATTCGCCAACTCTTTTCCGATCCATGCTGCCATCCGGAAGAATGATTTCTTTGCCGAATAATGCTTCAATTTCCTGCAGTGTTTCGCTTCCCGGCTCTACGACAAGACGGGCTACTTTATCAGCATCTACAATTGGATACCCCAATTCTTTCAGCATTTCAGATACGGTACTTTTTCCGCTGGCAATGCTTCCGGTTAAACCGATTATCATATCATGACCTCACTTTTGGCAGGTTGGGCAATACACAGAAGTCCTTCCACCGATTTTCAGTGATTTCGTCGTGCTGCCGCATACCATGCATTGTTTTTTTCCATACATTCCGAAACGATTCTGCATACTGCCGGATTCCCCGTTTATATTCCGGTAATCCGATATCGTACTGCCGCCAGCTTCGATGCTTTCCAGCAATATGGCGACAATCGCTTCAAATAATTGTACTTTCCGGATGCGGCTTATTCTGCCAGCTGCCCGGTTTGGGTGAATTTTCATTTTGTAAAGTGCTTCTGTTGCATAAATATTGCCGCAGCCGGAAATAACCTGGCCATCCATAATCACTTCTTTAATCGCTTTGTTTTTATATTTCGGGCTGTCTGCCAGCTGCAGGAAATGTTCCAATGCCCCTTCTGCAAATGGTTCCGGCGCCATTAAAAGAAGCGGAGGATAATCCGCTTCTTCCTTCAGTACTCTCATTTCCCCAAAACGCCGTATATCCGAGTAGGCAAGCAAATTGCCATCGCTTAGGGTCAGCACAACATGGACATGGCGCCGAAATTTGTCTTCATGGATTGCCATCAGGCTGTCGACATAAAACCAGGCCCCCGACATGCCCAAATGATTGACGAGTAAAAATTCCTCTTCTGTTTTCAATGTAAAATAAATATATTTGCTGCGCCGTTCAACGCTGATAATCTGTGCTCCGATCAAGCTGTCGATAAACGAATCAGCTTCCATCTTTTTAATAATGGCTTCTTTTCCATTCGTTTTGGACACGCGGATGGTATCTGAAACAAATACTTCGCGAATCTTTTTCCCAATGGCGGCCGGGCGAATCAGGCGAACGACGCCTTCCACTTCTGGAAGTTCAGGCATCTGCAAGCCCTCCTATCATTTCGTATCGTACCAAGTATCTCCGAATGCAAAATCCGCTTTTAGCGGCACATTCAGTTCTACAGTGTTTTCCATAATCTGTGGCACCAGAACCTTCAATTTTTCAAGCTCTTCAGGAGGCGCCTCGAATATCAATTCATCGTGTACTTGAAGCAGCATGCGTGTCTGCAAGCCTTCGCGTTCGAGTGCTTCTGCCATGTCAATCATCGCCTTTTTGATAATATCGGCGGCACTTCCCTGTATCGGCGTGTTCATCGCAGTACGCTCTGCAAAGCTGCGCAAATTAAAGTTGGAACTATTGATATCTGTCAAATAACGGCGCCGGTTCATGAGCGTCGTAACAAACCCATTTTTCTTCGCTGATTGGATGCTGGAGTCCATATAGTTTTTAACTCCTGGGAAACTCTTTAGATAAGTATCGATAAATTCCGCTGCTGCTTTCCGGGTAATGTTCAAGCTCTGTGATAAACCATAATCGCTGATGCCATAAACAATGCCGAAGTTAACAGCTTTCGCGGCACGGCGCATATCCGACGTCACTTGCTCAATCGGCACATGGAAAACATCGCTTGCCGTCTTCGTATGGATATCCATATCATGCTTAAAGGCATCAATCAGGCTCTCGTCTTTCGACATGTCCGCTAAGACACGCAATTCGATCTGTGAGTAATCCGCTGCGACCATCAGCCAGCCTGGTTCCGACGGCACAAATGCTTTACGGATTTTCCGCCCTTCTTCCAGGCGCACCGGAATGTTCTGCAGATTCGGATTGATGGAGCTAAGGCGCCCGGTAGTCGTCAATGCTTGCTGGAAACGGGTGTGCACTTTACCGTCTTCATGGATTTCCTTCAATAAACCTTCTATATAAGTAGACAGGATTTTGCCGAGCTGGCGGTATATCAGAATCTGCGAAATGATTTCATGCTGCCCTTCCAGTTTTTCGAGCACATCTGCCGCTGTTGAATAACCGGTCTTTGTTTTCTTTAAAGCAGGCAAACCCAGTTTCTCAAACAATATTACTCCCAATTGTTTTGGAGAATTGATGTTAAACTTCTCGCCGGCAATCCAATAGATGTTCTTTTCAATTTCAGCTAATTTCAGGCTCAGTTCTTCTCCCATAGCTGTAAGTTGCTCTTTGTCCACTTTGACTCCCAGTGATTCCATCGCCCCTAATATTGTTGCAAGCGGCAATTCCAAATTATAGTACAATTCGAATTGCTCGTTTTCCTGGAGTTTTTTCAGCACGAGTGGGCGGACTTCCCAAATGGTGCGCGCTTTTCTGGCAATGTGTTCATTCAAAATCGAATCTTCCGGAACGGCTTTTTTAGCTCCTTTGCCGTAAATCTGTTCGTTCTGGGCAACATCCGTATAGCCATATTCCTGTACGATATTCGCCATATCTGTATATGTCAGTGACGGGTTCACAATATAAGCGCCTAGCATCAAATCAAAATCGACACCGTCGACTTCAATGCCGCAGCGATAGAAAGCCGCTGTCGCTGCTTTCGAATCCGACATGTATTTTTTCTTGGTATCGTCACGGAACCATGTTTTGAAAGTTTCGGAATTCTTGATCACGTCCATCGGAACGACATAGGTCTTCGTTGCTGTAGCCAGCGAAACTCCGAGCAAGTCGCAAGTATGGTATTGCTCGTCGTATAACTCCAAGTGAACTGCCATTTCATCTTCCAAAATAGCCGCATCTATTTCCTGCAGCACTTCGAATTCCAGCTCTTCTTTAACAGTTTCTTCGGCTGTATATTCCATCTTTTCCAATAAGGATTTAAATGCCAGCTCATTCCAGACTTTGATCAATTCATCATGGTCCGGTCCAGAATACACAAGTTCATCAATTTTAATATCAATCGGTGCATTGCGTTCAATCGTTGCCAGTTTTTTGCTGATCAAAGCAAGTTCTTCGTTTTCAACCAGCTTTTCCTTCAATTTGCCTTTTTGCTGTTCAATTGCTTCATATACCCCTTCAACTGAACCATGGGCTGCCAGCAACTTAAGCGCTGTCTTTTCCCCGACTCCCGGCACTCCCGGAATATTATCGGAAGCATCACCCATTAAGCCTTTCATATCGATGATTTGCTCAGGTGTTAAGCCATACTTTTCCTGAATGTGGTCAACCGTGTATTTTTCAATATCGGTGATTCCTTTACGGGTAATGTAGACCGTCGTTGAAGGAGAAGCAAGCTGCGTTAAATCTTTATCTCCGGAAATGACAATCACTTCATCACCAGCTTGTTCCGCTTCCAAACTCAACGTACCGATAATGTCATCCGCTTCATAGTTCGGCAATTCGTAACGCTTAATCCGGTAGGCATCAATCAATTTCCGCAAATAAGGGAATTGCTCCGATAACTCGGGAGGTGTTTTTTGGCGCCCGCCTTTATATTCACTGAACGTCTCATGCCGGAAAGTTGTTTTCCCGGCATCGAATGCCACAACTATATGCGTCGGTTTTTCTTCCTCCAATATTTTTTGGAGCATCATTGTAAAGCCGTATACCGCGTTCGTATGGACTCCATGTTCGTTTGTTAATAGCGGCAAGGCAAAAAATGCACGATACGCCAAACTATTTCCATCCAATAAAAGTATTTTCTTCGCCACAATATTACCCCTTTCAATAGGAAAAGCGCAGACGTCCGTTTAGCTCCGACAGACTTAAAGTCTCGAGACCGTTGATACCGGCGTCTAAAACACATACGCTTACTTCCAAAATCTTAGAGCTTATTTTATAAATGCAGATAAGCCTTCATTCCTTATATTTTACCACGCAGGCAAATAGAAAAGAAATGAAGGCTCAGGCTAATTCCAAATTCACTTACAGAATTTAGGGATATTTAAAATCTAAAGCATCATATGATTGAATGTTATCTCTCTTCTACAACGTTTCACATGCTCACTATAAAAAGCCGACTCGCTTTCCCGCAGGCAAGATACTGACCGTCGCCTGCGAGGCCAAGTCTTTGCGACAAAACAGCGCAGCGATGCAGATACCATGCAGAAATATAAGTCTTTGCCTTACCCAAAGCGGCATTTAAAAGGATTATTTATTTATTCAACTTATATAGCAACTCATTTTTAGCCAAAAAGAAAAAGAGCCCCGGGGAGGGCTCCTTTCCCTTCATGCGGTTGAAGGGGGTTCTATTAAACCTTAACATCCGAATATGAAGCTAGTGTTAATATTCTGTAAATATCTCACCATTGGTTGTTTTTATATTTCTTATAATAATTGACTTGGCGGGCGAATAAATACAATTTACGTTTAAAATGTGTATCTTTCTTATAAAACAACGGGTTGACGTATTTGCCTTTTTTTAATAAATGATTGATGTCCCGCTGTACCGCTTTATTGTCGACAAATTTACGCAGCACAATTTTCGGCACAACTGTAAATAAAAATTCTTCATTTAAATACGTGACCGGTTTTTCTACTCCATAAATCAAGTCATCGACAAGAGAAGAAGCCATATTATGGCCTAAAGCAGTCACGTAATAACTGGAGCGCCCTTGGCGGATGTTCACTTCAAAAACTTTGAATTTGCCATCCCGTTCATCGTATTTCAAATCAAAGTTGGCAAAGCCGGTGTACCCGACCGCTTCCAGGAAATGCTGCAGCTTGACCATCATGTCTTTATTGAAACGCGTGATCAATGCAGTGTAATTCCCGATGGCTGTAACCGTGTGCTCCTGCAATACCACCTGAGCGAATGTCACCAATTGCGTTTTTCCTTTTGAACTTGCATAGATGACGGAATCCCACATATATGTATCGTCTCCAGGAATAAAATCCTGGATAATCAATTCATCTTGGTATCCGCTGGCAATAATCGTTTGGATCACTTCTTGAAGTTCTCTCGGGTTCTCAACTTTATAAACTTTCTGCTGGCCATCGAATTTGTTCTGATTATATTCAATGCCATTGCTCGGTTTAATAATGACAGGATACATCATTTGCTCATCAAACGGCTGCTTGGAACGGCAATCGTAGAAAAATGTAGTTGGCGTATCGATGCCATATTCCTTGCACAATCTATAAAAACTCGACTTCATCTGCAACTGGTTCATCAAATCTTCTGTAATGTAATTGAAAACAAAATGCTCTTTTAATGTCGCTGCATTTTCAATGATTAAACGAACGTATAAATCATTGGTGCCAACCAGCAGCAAGGTTTTTCCTGGTGTTCTATACTTGTGTGCGATTTCACAAAGGATTTCTGAAAACTGTGCAGGATCTGCCAATCCTGAGCGAAGTTCAATATTCGTTGTTATGGTGCTCATCGCTGTAAAAGACAAAGGCTCTTTTCCTATTAGAACGGGGTTAATATTATATGCTTCATGAAATGAAATTGCCATATTGTAAGCGTTCATATCTGTTCCTACAATAATCGGCAAAAAAGGTAAATTGTCCATACGTTCCTCCTAAAATTAACTGGCTAAAGGCAAATGAATGGTAAAAGTGGTTCCCACTCCTACTTCACTTTCTACTTCCACATTTCCATGATGGGCCTCTATTAAATGTTTTACTATTGATAATCCCAGACCGGTGCCGCCTGAATTTCGGCTTCGCGCACGGTCGACCCGGTAAAAACGTTCAAATAGCCGGCCGATTTCAGACGCTTCAATGCCAATTCCCTGATCTTCAACTTCTATAACGGCTTCGCCGTCTTGCTGGTAAAGGCGTACAGTAATGGCTGTCTGGGAAGTTGAATACGTAATGGCATTGACCAGCAAATTCATCATCACTTGAACAAGGCGGTTAGGGTCCCCTTGTACAATAACTGGTTCAAGCTGAAGTTTCAACTGAATATTTTTTTCTTCAAGCTTTCTTTCGATCATCTCCCCAACCCGTTCAATGAGGTTTTTCATATCGGTAGGGACTGCATCTACTCGGAAGCCGGCTCGCTCGACTTTCGATAACTCAAGCAAATCTTTAATGAGCATTTCCAGCCGGTTACTTTCCTTTTCGATGATTTCTAAAAATGAAAATGCCGTTGCTGGATCTTTGTAAGCCCCCTCCAGGAGCGTCTCTGTGAATCCTTTAATGGAAGTGACTGGCGTTCTAAGTTCATGGGAGACGTTTGCTACAAAATCTTTCCGGATTTGTTCAAGCCGTTTCAATTCAGTTATATCATGGGAAACAATGACAATCCCCAGCCATTGTTCATGTTCACCAAGAACCGGTGCCCCGTAAACATCAATATGTTTGGTATGGATGCCTTGCTTGAATTCAAGCTGGTTCCGGGCCGCAGTTTCTGTCATAAACACTTGTTCAATAAAACGCTCCAATTCATAGGGAATCCGGATTTCTTTATAAAATTTTCCATCAATATCTTCAGCCGCCAACTGAAACTCCTGCATAAAGGACCGGTTTACGAGTGTTATGCCGCCTTGCCGGTCAATCATAATTAAAGCGCTGCCCATATTCTCAATCAAGGTTTTAAGGCGTTCTTGCTCCATTTCACGAATGGCGGTAATCTCCTGCAAGTTTCGCGCTAAAATATTGATTGTGGAGCTTAATTCCACCGTTCCGACATTGCTGTATTCAAATGCCCGTGCACGGTAATTTCCTTTTGCCAGTTCCAAGGCTGTTTGTGTGACATTTTCAACCGGCAATGCCTGCACTTGTATGATGCGATAGCCGATAATTGCTGAAAAAACCATCGCCACCACAAATACAAAAAACAGCATTAGCCAAACCTCCGCTGTATTGTGGGTTTCCGCATATATTGGAAAAAGCTGGCCAATTACGATCAAAAGGCCAGCTAACAGCACACCGATCCAAATTAGAATTGTCGTCAGCAATCGATGCCTAAATGATTTCATCCTGCTTTCGGCTCCTCGAATTTATAACCTAGCCCTCTTATCGTTTTAATGAAGACCGGTTTTCGGCTGTTTTCTTCTATTTTTTCTCTCAAGTGGCTGATATGTACATCTACTATGCGAGTATCGCCAGCAAAATCGTATTTCCACACAGCGCTAAGCAGCTGATCCCGTGTCAAAACACGATTTTTATTTTCCATCAAATACACAAGAAGTTCAAATTCTTTCGGAGTAAATTCAATTTGCTCTTCATTCAAATAAACTTCAAATTGTTCAGGAAACACTTTTAAACCACCGAATGCTAGTGCAGCTGATGGATTGCCGGACTGTGCAGCAGACTGATCTGCACGTCTAAGGACCGCTTTGACACGCGCCACTACTTCACGCGGGCTAAACGGTTTCGTCATATAGTCGTCTGCCCCTAATTCAAGGCCTAATACTTTATCAAACTCATCATCTTTTGCTGTCAGCATGATGATGGGTGTATTGACTTTTTGTTGCCGCAAAGATTTACATACTTCGACTCCATCCATTGAAGGCAGCATTAAATCAAGCAGAATCAGCGCTGGATTTTCATTCATCGCCAATTCAAACCCTTCTCTTCCGTCGTTGGCAACAATGGTTTCATAACCTGCCTGGACCAGATTATACGATAACAACGTAGCAATCGAGTGTTCATCTTCAATGATTAATATTTTCTTCAGCATTTAACATCCTCCACATTCAGTTTGAAACCCCCATTTCAAACCGCTTTAGAAATTATCCATCGCTTGAGTGGTCAGCTGGTTGATGATTTGCGGCGGATTGACCAAAACGGTGCCTTCCACTACAAGATTTCCTTCTTCATTGGTTGCTTCGATGCGAATGGTGACTTCGTTGTCTTTCACATCCACATCAGTAACTTCCAGCAAAAACTCAATTGTTGAGTAATGAAAAACAGGCTGCTTGAATTTCAAGCGTTGTTCATTAATGTAAGACCCAGGGCCAGGCAAATATTTGGAAATGGCAGAAGTGATAATGCCGGTCAACATAATATTAGGCACAACAGGCTTTTCAAAAACGGTTTGTGAAGCGAAGTCGTGCTGAATATACAGCGGGTTTCCGTCATTTGTCAAACCCAGATAAAGCAGAAGATCTTTGTCTTCAATTTTCTCTGTCAGCTTCAACTTTTCACCGACATTCATAGCTTCGACTTTCCGGCCTAGTTTACGCTTCTTTCCAAGCAACAATAAGTTTCCCTCCTAAATCTTGATACTCTTATAGTATCAAGTAATGTCATAAAAGTGCAAGCACCCGCTCAATTGCATTAAGTGCTAAAAAGCTTTGCTGCAACAGTAGTTTAGCCTTTTGCGATTAGTCGCGCTGAAACTGCCCGCAATAAAAATGCAAGTGCATGGAAACCCATCATGGCACTGTACCTGAAAACAAAAAATCGAGCAGAATTACTCCTGCTCGATTGTCCTGTCATTAAGTTAGCACTTTCATAACGGCTTTAACAGATTCGGCTGATTTATCCAATAATGCTTTCTCTTCGCCATTCAAATCAATCTCGATAATTTTTTCAATTCCACCGGCTCCAAGAATCGTCGGAACACCCAGATAAATGCCTTCCATGCCGTATTCACCTTCCAAATAGGCAATAGCTGGCAATATACGGCGCTGGTCTTTAACAATGGCTTCTGCCATTTCCACCAATGAAGCGGCTGGTGCGTAATAAGCTGAGCCCGTGCCTAGCAAGTTGACGATTTCCGCTCCGCCTTTACGCGTGCGGGCAACAATTTCTTCCAGACGTTCTTTTGGCAGAAGGGTTTCTAAAGGAATACCGCCTGCATAAGAATAACGCACCAAAGGCACCATCTCGTCTCCATGTCCACCCAGAACAAATCCAGTGACATCTTTCACCGAAACATTCAGCTCCTCCGCCACAAATGTACGGAAGCGCGCAGAATCCAGGACACCTGACTGGCCGATGACGCGCTCTTTCGGCAAGCCGGATTCCTGGAATACAGTATAAGTCATGGCATCAACCGGATTGGTCAAAACGATGATTGTGGTGTTTGGTGAATGTTTTACAATTTCAGCAGTAACAGATTTCATGATTTTCTGGTTGGTTTGGACAAGGTCATCACGGCTCATTCCAGGTTTTCTGGCGATGCCCGCTGTAATGATGACCAAGTCAGATTCTTTTGTATCCTCATAATCGGCAGTTCCTAAAATACGGGCATCGAATCCCTGGACAGGGCCTGCTTCCGCCATATCAAGTGCCTTGCCTTTAGCCGGATTCTCCATTTGTGGGATATCGACCAGCACCACATCGCCAAGTTCTTTTTGAGCCACTAAGAATGCAGCGGTCGCGCCAGTAAAACCCGAACCGATCACAGAAATCTTTTTACGTTTGAATGTCATAAAAACTCTCCTTTGGATTCGATTTTGAATAAGAAAAGCGGAAGCGTCTGTCAAGCCCCGACAAGCGCTGGAGGACTTGAAAGCCATGGATTCAAGACTGAAGCGACCTCGAGGGGCTAGGCGCTGGAGTATAGACACTGAAAAAATAAGCTGAATAGTTAAAATTTTAATCTATATGAAAAAAAAGAGGGGTTGCCCCCTCTCCTATCTTACAAGTTTTTAATTAATTCGTCAGCGAACTCAGAGCATTTCACTTCTTTAGCGCCGTCCATTAGACGTGCAAAGTCGTAAGTCACAACTTTAGAAGCAATTGTTTTCTCCATTGAATTCGTGATCAATTTAGCAGCTTCGCCCCATCCAAGGTGTTCAAGCATTAATACGCCTGAAAGAATAACAGAAGAAGGGTTTACTTTATCTTGGCCAGCGTATTTAGGTGCTGTACCATGAGTTGCTTCAAAAATTGCATGTCCAGTATCGTAGTTGATGTTCGCACCAGGTGCGATACCAATTCCGCCTACTTGAGCAGCCAAAGCATCAGAGATGTAATCTCCGTTCAAGTTCATTGTTGCAACAACATCGAACTCGCTTGGGCGTGTAAGGATTTGCTGAAGGAAGATATCAGCGATTGAATCTTTAACAAGAATTTTTCCTGAAGCAAGAGCTTCTTCCTGTGCTTTGTTTGCAGCATCAGTTCCTTGCTCGTCTTTAATCGCATCGTATTGGTTCCAAGTAAATACTTTATCGCCGAATTCTTGTTCAGCCACTTCGTAGCCCCAGTTTTTGAAAGCTCCTTCAGTGAACTTCATGATGTTCCCTTTGTGGACCAAAGTCAATGACTCGCGGCCTTCAGAAATTGCGTAGTTGATCGCAGAGCGCACAAGGCGTTTTGTTCCTTCTTCTGAGATCGGCTTGATGCCGATGCCTGATGATTCAGGGAAACGGATGTTTTTAACGCCCATTTCGTCAGTAAGGAAAGCAATCAATTTTTTCACTTCGTCAGAACCGTTTGCATATTCGATGCCTGCATAGATATCTTCAGTGTTTTCACGGAAAATCACCATGTCAGTGTCTTCTGGGCGTTTAACCGGTGAAGGTACGCCTTCGAAGTAACGGACAGGACGCAAGCAAGTGTAAAGGTCAAGCTCTTGGCGAAGTGCTACGTTCAATGAACGGATACCGCCGCCGATTGGAGTAGTAAGAGGCCCTTTGATAGCGATCAAGTATTCGTTGATAACATCAAGAGTTTCCTGTGGAAGCCATTCTCCTGTTTCGTCGAATGCTTTTTGCCCTGCAAGAACTTCTTTCCAAACGATTGCTTTTTCACCGTTATAAGCTTTGTTGACAGCTTCTTCAAGAACGCGTGATGCCGCATTCCAGATATCAGGACCAGTTCCGTCACCGATAATGAAAGGAATTACTGCTTGGTTTGGGACGTTTAATACGCCATTTTCAACTGAGATTTTTTCACCGTTAGTCATTTGTAATAGCCTCCTGTGTCAAATCCATAGGGCTGCACAATGTGCGAGCCCTATGGTGTTTATTTGGTTGGTAGGTGCGCAGCGCTAATTCCTAGAGGTTCAGAGCCTTCAGGGACTGAACAGGCGCTTCCACTTTTCTACTTATCTTTCTTCAATTGATACGTATGTTTGCATACCAGGCCCGATGTATTCAGCGCGTGGGCGGATTAAACGGTTGTCTGCATATTGCTCAAGAATGTGCGCCAACCAGCCGGATGTGCGTGAAACAGCGAAGATCGGCGTAAACAAATCATGTTCGATGTTTAAAGAATGGTAAACAGAAGCAGAATAGAAATCCACGTTTGGCGGAAGATTTTTTTGCCCTGTCACTATTTCTTCAATGCGTATCGACATTTCGTACCATTTTTCTTCGTTGCGGATTTTCGTTAATTTTTGGGACATTTCGCGCAAGTGTTTTGCACGCGGATCGCCTTTGCGGTAAACGCGGTGTCCAAAGCCCATGATTTTTTCTTTGTTCGCCAATTTTTCGTTGATGAAAGTATCAACGTTATCGACAGAACCGATTTCAGTTAGCATTTTCATAACCTGTTCGTTTGCTCCACCGTGCAATGGGCCTTTTAATGCGCCGATTGCCGCAGTTACGCCTGAATAAACATCAGACAATGTAGCTACTGCAACGCGAGCAGTAAATGTTGATGCGTTCAATTCGTGGTCTGCATGAAGCACTAATGCTTTGTTAAATGCTTCCACTTCGATATCTTCCGGCATAGTGCCTGAAAGCATATAAAGGAAGTTTGCAGCATAGCTTAAATCGCTCTTAGGTGCGACTGGTTCTTCACCTTTACGGATACGGCCAAAAGCAGTAACAAGTGTAGAAATTTTCGCTTGGATGCGAATCGCTTTACGGTAATTCGCTTCAGTGCTCATATCTTCTGCTTCTTCATCAAACAGTCCAAGCATTGAAACTGCTGTGCGAAGAGCCGCCATTGGGTGAACTTTAGTAATTGGGTATGTTTTAAAATGATCCAGCACTTCCTGCGGCACTGACATATCATCCGCTAATTGCTGTTTTAATTCTGCTAGCTCATCTGCTTTTGGCAAACGCTGATGCCAAAGAAGATAAATTACTTCTTCAAAACTAGCATTGTCTGCCAAATCATCGATATCGTAGCCAACGTATGTAAGTGTGTCATCAATAATGGAACTGATGGCTGACTGAGTTGCTACTACGCCTTCTAAACCTTTTGCCGATGTCATATTAATCGCTCCTTCTCCAGTATAATTCACCATTCCAAAAAAAAAGCCCGAATGATGGGTTTTCTTGCTTTTGTGAATCTGAATCAAATCCCTTACCTAGCCATTATAATCAATTTGGAAGGCTTTGTGAATGAAAACGCTTGTTTTTATAAATTTTTCCTAAAAAGAGATAAAAACACTCGGGATTACCGGACGATAACCCGAGTGTTTTTCATGTTTTTCTGAATCAGTTTATATACCAGCGGTTTATATGCCTTTTGTGTAGGTTTAAACAACATGGTCAAACCTATCGCATCTGAAATAAAACCTGGAGTCAGCAATAAGACGCCTCCAACTAAAACAAAGGCGGCGTTCATCAAATGATCACCAGGAGGCTGGAACCGGCTGAAGCTCTCCTGAATATCCCGGATTGCCTTCAAACCTTGCTTTTTCGCCAAATAAGCACCGAGCAACCCGGTTCCAAGAATAATGGCCAGTGTTACAAAAAAGCCGATTTTTCCTCCAGCCCAGATAAGCAGGGCCAATTCAAGAGTCGGAACAAGAATCAGGGCTAAAAATAGCCATTTCATAGTTCAACAAGACCTCCTAATATGATGTTACAAAACACTAGCGTGACCGTGGTAGATAATGCCAGTTTCAGCATCAATTGTAATATCGTAGTTATTTTGGATAAACGACGTCGCATTTGTCACGCCGACAATTACCGGAATGCCAAGGCTTAAGCCCACTACAGCTGCATGGCTTGTCAAGCCACCTTCTTCTGTGATGATCCCAGCGCAATTCTGGATAGCTGGCATCATGTCCCGGTCAGTGCCGATTGTCACGATGATTTTGCCTTCCGTATCAATACCGGCAGCTTCTTCGGCACTTCTGATAACGAGCGTGTTTCCGTACGCAACTGATTTGCCAATTCCTTGGCCTTTGGCAATACTGTCGCCAATTATATGGACTTTCATAAGGTTGGTTGTTCCTGCTTGTCCGACTGGAACGCCTGCAGTAATGACTACTAAATCACCATGTTTTACATAATGATGCTTCAAGCTTTCATCAACTGCATTTTCAAGCAATTCATCCGTAGATTCCACTTTCGTTCCAACAATCGGCTGGACTCCCCAGACCAGCGTCAAATTTCTCGATGGAATATCAGAAGAAGTAACTGCAATAATCATGGCGCCTGGACGATATTTGGAAATCATTCTTGCTGTATGTCCGCTTTCAGTAGGTGCAATAATCGCTTTCACTTTCAAATTCAAAGCCGTATAAGCGACAGCTTGGCCAATTGCTTCTGTCATATTCGACTCTTTTTCTTTTCTGCGCGTCGATACAATTTGCTTATAATTCAAGGCATCTTCAGTGGTCATCGCAATGCGGTGCATCGTTTCGACCGACTCTACTGGGTAAAGACCGGCTGCCGTTTCTCCAGACAACATGATGGCATCCGTGCCATCAAAGATCGCATTGGCAACGTCGCTTGCTTCAGCGCGAGTCGGGCGTGGATTGCGCTGCATAGAGTCCAGCATTTGGGTAGCGGTAATAACCGGTTTGCCGGCACTATTGCATTTTTCAATTAAAGATTTTTGGACAATAGGCACTACTTCCGCTGGTATTTCTACCCCTAAATCACCGCGCGCTACCATTAAACCATCTGAAACCATGAGGATGTCGTCAATATTGTCGACGCCTTCCTGGTTCTCGATTTTCGGAATGATGTGGATGTGGGAGCCATTATTATTCTCCAGCAATTCACGGATTTCCATAACGTCAGAAGATCTTCTGACAAAAGAAGCGGCGATAAAGTCAACACCCTGTTCAATGCCAAATAGAATATCCTGTGCATCTTTTTCTGTGATGCCTGGCAATTGCACTGAAACGCCTGGCACGTTCACGCCTTTTTTGCTCTTCAACGTTCCTGCATTTTCAACGGTTGTGTGAATTAAGCCATTCTCTTTATCAATGCCGGTGACACGCAATTCAATCAAACCATCGTCGAGTAAAATGATAGAACCTTCACTTACATCTTCAATCAAATGGTCATAAGTAATTGAAAACTTTTCATTTGTTCCCAATACTTCAGTCATTGAAATCGCAATCGATTGCCCAGTAGCCAATTCAATACCATTATTCTCCATATTATGTGTCCGAATTTCAGGGCCTTTTGTATCCAGAAGAATCCCGATAATCTTACCGGTTTTTTCAGACGCTTCGCGGATGCGCTGAATGCGCGCTGCATGCTCTTCATGGTTGCCGTGCGAAAAATTCAACCGGGCAACGTTCATGCCGGCTTCGATTAAAGACTCTAAAAGTTCTGGTGTTTCACTTGCTGGTCCAATAGTACAGACGATTTTTGTTTTTCTCAATATACTCACTCCATTTGGCATTTTAAATTGATAGTTCTTTAGACAAGGTGTATAAACTCATGTCTGTGTCATGCTTCTCAGTAAACGCTTTGGTCATATCATAGTCTACCACTTGATGATTTCTCATGCCAATAGCTCGGCCGCCTAATCCTTCAAGCAACACTTCTACTGCACGTGCCCCGAAGAGGCTTCCAAGTACCCGGTCACGCGCAGTTGGTGATCCACCACGTTGAATATGGCCAAGCACAGAAACGCGTGTTTCTATTTTTGCCCGTTCTTCAATTAGGGCGGCCAGTTCGTTGCCGTTCATGACCCCTTCAGCAACAATAATGATGCTGTGCTTCTTGCCGCGCTTTCTCCCTTTTTCCAGCCGTTCAATCATATCATCCAGGTCAAACGTATCTTCCGGAATCAAAATGGTTTCTGCTCCGCCTGCCAGCCCAGCCCAAAGCGCCAAGTCTCCAGCATCACGGCCCATCACTTCTATAATAAATGTGCGCTCATGGCTTGTGGCCGTATCACGGATTTTATCAATCGCTTCAATAACGGTATTCAAAGCCGTATCAAAACCGATTGTATAGTCTGTTCCTGGGATGTCATTGTCGATTGTCCCCGGAACTCCAACACAAGGAAACCCCCTTTTGGTCAAAGCCATTGCTCCTCGGTATGAACCGTCTCCTCCGATGACTACCAGGCCGTCTAAGCCGTTCTGTTTCATTTGTTCAATTGCTTTTTCCTGTCCGGCTTCCGTTTTGAATTCCTCACATCTGGCAGAAAACAATTTCGTTCCGCCTCGCTGGATAATATCACCGACATCGCCGGCTTCCATGTTTTTAATTCTGCCTTCGATCAATCCTTGATAACCAGAATACACACCGGATACTTCAACTCCGTGAAAAATCCCTTTTCGCACAACTGCCCGAATAGCCGCATTCATGCCTGGGGAATCTCCACCGCTTGTTAATACTCCGATTCGTTTCATAACTATCGCCTCCTGCAATTCCATTTACTCTTTTCACCTTACCATGTGGATTCCCACCTGTCAGTCTTGAAAACATGATTCTTCCATTAAGATTTTGTAATGGCAGAAGCGAACAAAAAAAGAAACCGCCTGGGCGGTTTCTTTACTCGCTGAAAATCCCAATAGATTTGAATTTATCATAACGCTGATCAATTAATTGCTGTTCGGATAACTCATTCAGTTCATCCAAAGACCGTTTGATCGCTTCGCCGATAAAGCGGGCTTGTTTATCATAGTCGTGATGGGCGCCTCCCCGGACTTCTGGAATCATTCGCTCGATGATTTTCATCTCCAGCAGATCCGGCGCTGTAATTTTCATCGCTTCTGCTGCTGTTTGGGCAAGCGCAGAATCTTTCCATAAAATCGACGCAGCACCTTCCGGTGAAATAACAGAGAACGTTGAATTCTCAAGCATCAAAATATGGTTGCCGACGCCAAGAGCCAGTGCACCACCGCTCCCGCCTTCACCAATGACGATTGACACAACGGGGACCTCAAGCCCCGCCATCTCAACCAGATTGCGGGCAATCGCTTCACTTTGGCCGCGTTCTTCGGCAGCTTTCCCTGGATACGCACCTTTTGTATCAATCAAGCAAATAATCGGGCGTTTGAACTTTTCTGCCTGTTTCATCAAGCGCAGCGCTTTTCTATAGCCTTCTGGATGAGGCATTCCGAAATTGCGGCGTATATTTTCTTTAGTGCTTTTTCCCCGCTGGTGGCCGATAACAGTGACCGGCTGGTCGTTGAAAGAAGCAATTCCACCAACGATTGCTTCGTCATCGCCATAAAGCCGGTCGCCATGCAGTTCAATAAAATCTTCAAACAAGATCGGAATATAATCGAGCGTTGTCGGGCGCTCAGGGTGGCGTGCCACTTGAACACGGTCCCACGGTTTCATATTTTCATAGATATCATTTTCGAGCTTGGATAATCGCTCTTCCAAGCTTTGGATTTCTGAACTTAAATCGACTTCTGCAGTCTTTGTATATTCTTTCAGTTCATCAATTTTTTGGCGCAACTGAATCAATGGTTCTTCAAAAGCCAATGTTTTCGGTGCCGCAGTATTTTTAGGCATTTTTTTCTGCCCCCTTATTGTGCAATCGCACGAGTGTCGCTAATGTATCTTGCATGTTCTCACGATGAACTACGGCATCCAGCTGGCCATGTTCCAGCAAAAACTCTGCTGTCTGAAAATTCTCAGGCAGCTTTTCCCGGACAGTCTGCTCGATTACCCGGCGTCCTGCGAACCCGATCAGCGCTTTTGGTTCGGCAATATTGATATCCCCGACAGAAGCGAAACTTGCTGAAACTCCGCCTGTCGTCGGATGCGTCAGAACCGAAATGAACAGCAAGCCTTCATTGCTGTGGCGTTTCAAGGCAACGCTTGTTTTGGCCATTTGCATCAATGACAATACGCCTTCCTGCATGCGTGCCCCTCCGCTTGCCGTGAAAATGATAAACGGCAAACGCTGTTTAGTTGCCGCTTCAATCGCCCGTGTAATTTTTTCCCCTACGACAGAGCCCATCGAGCCCATCCTGAAATGAGAATCCATAATTGCCACGACCACTTTCTGGCCTTTAAGCAACCCCGAACCTGTAAGCACCGCTTCATTTAATCCGGTTTTCTCACTGTCAGACTGGATTTTTTCAGAATACCCTGGAAATCCTAAAGGATTCTCGGATTTCAAATGGTCGTCCATGGATGTAAATGTTTCTTCATCCAGCAAGCTTTCAATCCGCTCGTAGGCAGTCATTTTAAAGTGATGATCGCATTTCGGACATACTTTATGAAGTTTGATGAGCTCTTTAGTGAGTGTAATATGTTTACAAGAAGGACATTTGGTCATTAATCCTTCCGGAACATCTTTGGATTTTTTTGTTGGAATTGTAGTTTCTCTTTTGTCTTTGTTTCGTTTGAAAATCTCACGAATCATCGCCATTTTGCATTCTCCTCTTTTGTATCCATCCACTCCATATTTTGAAGGACTGGACGGCTGACTCTGTGTCACGCTGTTCGAGCGCATTCAGTATCGGCAGTATGAGTTCTTTTTCCGGTTCACTGACAGTTTCTGCATAAGGATTGCCGCTATATTGCTGCAATAAAAACCAAATTTTTAAAGATAAACGATTTCCGGACAGTACCATTACTTCACGGACGAAATCTTCCCGCAGAAAACCTTCATCTCCGTCCAGCCTTTTTTTGAAGCTATCCCATACAAGCAGCCCGCTCAGCGAATCATTTTGGCAAATCAGACGAATTGCCGCAGCCTCATGCATAAGCCTTGTTTCCCAAACATCTTTTTGTGATTGGTTGTCCTGCAATATGAACGTGGATAAAACTTCTACTAGCTGATGATTTCTGTGGTCTGCCAGAAACGTGCCTTCTCCTCTCCGGGTTTCAATCAGGCCCAGCAGCTCCAGGCTGCGAAGTGCTTCCCGAAGAGTCGACCTTCCGACTTGCATTGTTTCAGCCAATTCTCTTTCAGATGGAATACGGTCGCCCGGCCGGATTTTTTCCCGCCGAATCATGTCACGAATATCTCTCACTATATCTAAATATCGCTTTGGTTGTTTCATGATTGCTCCTCGGTTTCCATTAATTTGAAAGTGGTCTGGCCACTCATAATGTTTAGGATACAAAATTTTTCACTTGCCGTAAAGAAAAAACTGCTTTTCTTGACAGAAAAGCAGTGATTGGAGCTTTTAAGTGTATTTCGCCGAATCTTCAGTAATATCCCCGCCCAAATAGCCATAAAAAAAGACTGTCACCAGCCGGAAAATTCCAAGATGGTTTACAGTCTTTTTTTCTCTGCCAACTGCCATTATGTTTCAATCGATTTACAAATAACTGAAACTTTATGATTGCGGTTTTCAATGGCTCCTTGTATTTCCAGGACGGCATGCTGTTCTAACAGCACATTGTATTTCGCATATTCTTTCGGAAACAACGTGACAGAAGCCAGGCCGGTATCATCCTGCAGACTGACAAATGCCATGGCATCTCCTTTTTTTGTACGAATCCGTTTGATTTCCTCCACCATGCCAAGAACAGCTACTTGCTCCCGGTCCCGCTTGTTTTTCAAATCTTTCAATTCCGCAAAATTTTTCGCCCGTTTTTCTTTTTCTCTGGCGATTGGATGCGTTGATAAATAAAAGCCGAGAACTTCTTTTTCAAAATCCAGTTTCATATTCTCTGGGATTGGATTGGCTTTTGCATATTTGGGTTTCATAAAACTCGTGCCCATATCGTCAAATAATCCCGGTTCTTCGTTCGGTTTCACCAGTTCTGCATGTTTTATGGCGCTGTCCAGAGAGGCAAGCAATACTGCCCGGTCCAGCCCAAAATCATCCAATGCCCCTGCTTTAATCAACGGTTCGAATGCTTTGCGGGTAAAATGGATGGCAGAAATGCGCTCCGCGATATCGAACATGCTGGTAAACGGACCTTCTTTCCGGGCTTCCATCAACGCCTTGACGGCACTTCCCGGCACTCCTTTGACCGTGTTCAATCCTATTCGAATCTGGCCTTCTTCGACCGAAAACGAATAAAAGCTTTTTTGGACGGAAGGCGGCAACAGGCCAATTTTCTTTTCTTTTATTTCCTGCAGCAATTGCTGCGTTTTTTCAGCGTTCCCTGCACTATTCGCTAAGATAGCCGCGTAAAAATAAACGGCGTAATGGGTTTTCATGAAAGCCAGCTGATAAGAAATCATGCTGTAGGCAACGGCATGGCTTTTCGGAAAACCATAGTCAGCGAAACGGACGATCAAGTTATAGACTTCTGTCGCGGCCGCTTCCGTAAAGCCTTTCGCTATCGCTCCGCGGGTGAAGTGCAGCCGTTCCTCGTCGAGAATTTCACGCTTTTTTTTGCTGACTGCCCGTCTCAGTAAATCTGCTTCTCCTAATGAAAAGCCTGCCATTTTGGCGGCAATCTGCATGATTTGCTCCTGATAAACTATGACTCCGTAAGTCTCACTTAAAATCGGTTCAAGTATGGGATGGACATAATCGACTTGTTCTTGTTTATGTTTTCGTTTTGCATAAAGCGGGATAAATTCCATCGGCCCCGGCCGGAACAGCGCATTGACTGCTACGATATCGCCGAATGCTGTCGGACGGATTTGCTGAAGCGCCCGGCGCATGCCGTCAGATTCCAGCTGGAAGATTCCCGTAGTATCTGAAGCTGCCAGCAATGCATAGGTCGCATTGTCCTTTAAAGAGATGCTGCTGTAATCGACCCATTTTTTCGTATCCATATGCACAAGCCGGCGAATTTGTTCAAGTATCGTTAAATTCCGCAATCCTAAAAAGTCCATTTTTAATAAACCTACCGCTTCAAGCTCTCCCATCGGCCATTGTGTGATGTAGATATCTTCACTGCCTTTTTCAATCGGCACATGGTCGACTAGCGGGGTTGGGCTCAAAATCACGCCAGCTGCATGAGTCGAGGCGTGGCGCGGCAAACCTTCAAGTTTCAATGCCGTCTTGAACCATAGTTTGCGCTCTTCTTTTTCAATAATCCAGTCATTTAAAGCCGGAGATTCTTTTAGCGCCGACCTTAAAGTTGTACCGATTCGATTCGGGATCATCTTCGATATGGCATCCAGTTCTTCTGCTTCAAAACCGAAAACGCGGGCAGTATCCCGTGCGACTGCTTTTGCTGACAGCGTCCCGAATGTAATGATTTGAGCAGTGCGGGCGTCGCCGTATTTCTTCGCTACGTATTCGACCACTTCATGCCGGCGATGATCGGCAAAATCGATGTCGATGTCCGGGAGCGTAACCCGTTCAGGATTTAAAAAACGTTCAAATAGCAGTCCATGTTCCAGCGGATCGACATCGGTGATTCGAAGCGAAAATGCCACCAGTGAACTTGCCGATGAACCCCGACCCGGTCCTGTCAAAATGCCATTGTCCCGTGCAAATTTCATGAAATCCGAAACAATCAGGAAATAATCGATATATCCCATGTTGCCGATCACGGATAATTCATACTGCAAGCGTTCCGTATAAGAATCGGAGTAACCTGGAACCCGATCCGCCAGGCCATTCTGGCAAAGCTCTAAAATATACGCACGCCGGTCAATTCCCTCCGCTAAAGGAAATACCGGCAGCAATTGCTGATTCATCGGAATGGCCACTTGGCAGCTTGCCAGCATTTTCTTTGTTTCATCCAACCACTCCGGATTAGATGAAAACCAGGCAGCGAATTCTTCGGCTGCAGGAACATACGCTTTTGTGTGTTCAGGGCGTTTCCGTTCTGCATCACTCATTTTAAGCCCTTGGCCAATGGCAGAAGCAACTTCAAATGCAAAAGCATCAGCTTCCTGCAAATAACGGGTTTCCTGCGTCGCCATAATCGGTATTTCCAATTGACCGCAACTAGCTGAGAAGCTGTCTTCTTCTGCCATTTTTTCTCCGCCGGGCCGTTCAATGCTGCCATAGCAGCGTTCACTGAAAACGGATTTCAAATAACCCAAAGCTTCCATTGCGTTTGCCATTATCCATTCGGTTTTATTCGGAATCGCACATATTAAACCCTCGCGGTAAGCTTTTAACCAGGATTCCGGAAGTGCCGTTTTATCCCGGGTCGATAAAGCGCTAGTTATTTTTAATAAGTTTTTATAGCCGGTGTTCGTCTGCGCATAAAGCACAACCGGATACTGCTGGCCTTCAAATTCGATGAACGTGGAAAGGCCGACCACCCCGTGGATGCCGGCCTTGTGGCATGCTTCCCAAAAAGGAAGGACGCCGTATAGTTTTGTATTGACGATGGCAGCAGATGCTGTCCCTTGTTCCATGAGAAAAGGGAAAAGTTCGTCAAGGCGCACCGTGCTTTTCAGCAAATCAGCCGATGTGCTTATATGCGGATAAACCATTGACAAGACAATCCCTCCTTTTTTATGACGCGCAAATTTCAATCAGCCGATCAATGACACGTTCTGCCTCTTCCCAGGAGTATGCCGTGGCACCGGATGCCATCGGATGGCCTCCGCCCCCGAATTCCTTGGCTAATCCATTAATGACCGGACCTTTTGACCGAAGGCGTACACGGATTTCCGTTTCTTCTTCGATAAAGATCACCCACGCTTTCAATCCTTTGACGTTTCCGAGTGAACCAACCAGTAACGAGGTCTCAGTTGCGGTTACGCCAAATTCCTTTAACACATCCAATGTGATTTTGACATAAGCGGCTCCACTATCGTCCATCACAAAGTTTTGATAGATGTACCCTTGCAAATGGAGCAGATTGCGGTCCATTTCGTACATGCCATTATGCAGTTCGTTGCGGTCGAAATCGTACTTGATCAATTCGCCGGCAACTTCGAAAGTTTTTTGTGTCGTACTTGGAAACAGGAAGCGGCCAGTGTCTCCGATAATTCCGGCGTATAATAGCCGAGCCGCCGAATCAGGCATTTGCCAGTTTTCAACTTGCTGTCCATATGTATACAATTCATACACCAATTCCGATGCAGAACTGGCATTGGTATCCACTAATAAAATATCACCGTAGGCATCGTCATTTGGATGATGGTCAATTTTTATGATTTTGGAACCTAATGAATAGCGCTGATCGTCCACACGTTCGGTATTCGCCGTATCTGTAACAATCACAAGCGCACCTTCAAAATCACTGTCTTGAACTGTATCGGGAAAATCCATGAAATCCAGTGTATAGTCATGCTCCCCTGCTGCCAAAATCTTTTTCTCCGGGTAATTATGCTGAAGCAAGTATTTTAAGCCAAGCTGTGAACCGTATGCATCTGGGTCCGGCCGTACATGGCGATGGATGACGATTGTTTCGTACTGTTTAATTGTGTCGATGATTTGACTGTTCATTTCCAAGTTCCTCCGTTATCTAAGGAAATCCATTCGCATTTTTATCCATTTCTCAGTACAATAGAATTGAGTTCTGGAATACAGGAGGTCCCTAATGTTAGTATTTGTCGGTTTAATCATTGTATCATTTGTTTTTTATTTTTATTATAAAACAAAACAGTTCCGCGCAACGCTTCCAATTCGCAAGAAATGGTATGCGGCGGTTGCTTCTTTTTCACTGGGCAGTTTCATTTTCTTCTTTGGAGTCAATGTCCTTTTCGTCAACCAGTCGGCTGTAACGTATATTGTTTCTGCCATTTTTATCATTCTTGGCATTGCTATGATGATTACCAATTATAAAGCAGCTAAACATTACCATAAGTTCGTAGCAGAAGAAACACGGCTGAATCAGTAAAAGTCTCTCCTAATGGGGAGATTTTTTTTTGCCTCTTCAGTCATCGATCCAATAATTGGAACGTCAATAACGCTTTTCCGACTATCTTATTGTCAAATACCACTTCTACATCCACTTTGGCGGATTTTCGGCTGATATGCAAAATCACTGGTTTCACAAGCAAGGTTGAGTCCAGTTGAACTGGATGCAAATAATAAACGGACATATTTTCTAATGCGCTGTCTCTTCTGTTTTTCGTTTTAAGCGCTGCCGTCGCCGCTTCCACTAAAATCGTGGTATAGGCGCCATATGAAACAGAACCATAGGAGTTCGTCATTTGAGGGGAGACCCGGAATTCCAATACTAATTTCTCTGATTGCTGCAGACGCAGCTGGCTCTTGATGATGTCGTCAATCGTCTCTCCTTGCTGCGGTTGGCGCTGGGCCGTCTGAATGGCTTTTAAGACATCTTGGCGGCTGATGACCCCTTTCAGTTTTCCATGGTCATCGGTAACCGGCATTAAATCTATGCCTTCCCAGATCATCCGATGGCCAGCTGACGCGACACTTGTTTGAAGCGAAACAGTGATTGGATCCCGCGTCATCACTTTCTCAACAGTCTCTTCATCGGTATGGCCGATTACATCTCGGGATGTAATAATGCCAACCAATTTGCCACTTTGATCAATTACCGGGAAACCGCCATGCGTCGTTTCTTTGTTCAGCTCACGGTAACGGCTGATCGGGTCTTTTTCAAACAGCAAATGGGTGTTTTCCAACGGGATTAAAATATCCTCAATCAACAAAATTTCTTTCTTGATCAGCTGATCGTAGATAGCGCGGTTGATCATTGTAGCGACCGTAAATGTATCATAGCTGGTTGAGATGACGGGCAATTCATATTCATCTGCCAATCGCTTGACAGCGTCTGTGGCATCAAAACCACCCGTCACCAGTACAGCAGCTCCCGCTCTCAATGCATATTCATGGGCTTTAAGGCGATTGCCGACAATCAGCAGATTGCCCGCTTCCGTATAGCGCATCATGTCTTCAAGCTGCATTGCGCCAATAACAAATTTCGTCAACGATTTATGAAGCCCGGCTCGTCCGCCCAACACTTGGCCATCGACGATATTGACGATTTCTGCGTATGTCAGGCGTTCAATATTCTCTTTCTTCTTGCGCTCAATTCGAATCGTACCTACCCGCTCAATTGTCGAAACAAGCCGCTGCGTTTCTGCTTCTTTAATCGCCCGATACGCCGTTCCTTCACTGACCTGCAGTTCTTTCGCAATCCGCCTTACCGAAATTTTCTCTCCAACCGGCAGCGTCTCGATATACTCCAGAATCTGTTCGTGTTTCGTTGCCATAAACTCACCTTTTCTTTCTGCTTCCTCTTCCCTTTAGTGTACCATATTCCTTAGTGAAACGAAGAGGTCTGTGTGGCTGGAAAGTCTCAGCAAAATGAAATTTTCGCCTCAAAAAAATCCGGAGAAACGAGTTCTCCGGAAATCCGTTCACAGGTCGATTATTCCTCCAACCTGCATGATATTCACTTCTGCATTTTTCACCATCGCTTTGAACTGTTCCGGATCCTGTTTGATCGGCGGGAACGTATTATAATGGATCGGCACCACGGTTTTAGGCTTCAATAACTCTGCCGCGTATGCGGCATCTTCCGGCCCCATCGTGAAAAAGTCGCCAATCGGCAAAAATGCCACATCAATGTTGTTGCGTTCCCCGATAATCGCCATATCCCCGAACACTTCCGTGTCCCCTGCATGGTAAATCGTTTTTCCTTCCGCTTTGAAGAGAATTCCTGCCGGCATCCCGCCATAGATGACTTCGCCGTCATTGGTGGTGTATGAAGAACTATGGAACGCTTTTGTATACTTGACCGTTCCAAATTCGAATTTGTGAGAGCCTCCGAGGTTCATCCCCACCGCATTGACTCCAAGGCCTGCCAGGTAATTTGCCAGTTCAACCGGTGCGACAACTTGCGCTTCATTGCTTTTCGCCAGTTCAACCGTGTCGCCTACATGGTCGTTATGCGCATGCGTCAATAAAATAACATTCGGTTTTTCTTCCTCTACACTCAAATCCGTCAAGCTGTTGCCGTTGATAAACGGATCGATCAGAATAGTGGTGCCTCCTGTTTTGATTTTCACAACAGAATGTCCGTGATAAGAAATTTGCATGAAATCCCTCCTGAGTTTATTGGCAATCATTTCAAGCAGTATTATACCCTGATTTTTGATATGCTACACATATAAAGAAGGAGGAATACATATGAATAAAATTAAGCAACTGCAAGATTATTTAAACGAATTCGAAATCGACGCTGCGTTTGTCACAAATCCAGACAACGTTTTTTACACCAGCGGATTCAAGAGCGACCCGCACGAACGCCTCCTTGGAGTCATGGTTTTGAAAGATGCAGAGCCGTTTTTGATCTGTCCGCAGATGGAAATTCCAGATGCCCAAAACGCCGGCTGGAGCGGCGATATTGTCGGTCATGTCGATACCGAAGATGCGATGGCAGTTTTGCATCGCGCCGCTTCAGAACGCTCAAAAAATATCCGCAGAGTTGCGATTGAAAAATCGCATATGACGGTAGACCGCTACGATGCACTGAATCGCTTATTCGACACTCCGGAATTTATCGCATTGGATGATAAAATCAATGCGATGCGGGTCATCAAAGACGAAGCCGAACTTCAAATTTTAAGAGAAGCCGCTGAATTGGCTGACTATGCAATCGAAATCGGAGCCAAAACCTTGCGCGAAGGCATCACGGAAATCGAAGTGATGACCGAAATCGAATTGGCGCTGAAAAAACGCGGTGTCACCCATATGTCATTTGATACAACTGTTCTCAGTGGACCTAAAGCGGCATCGCCGCACGGCAAAACAGGTGACCGCAAAATTCAGAAAGGCGATTTGGTTTTATTCGATCTTGGCGTTGTCCATAAAGGCTATTGCTCAGACATTACACGGACTTTGGCATTCGGTGAACCGAATGAAGAACAAAAGAACGTTTACGATGTTGTGCTGCGCGCTGAACTGGCGGCGGTAAATGCGGTCAAACCAGGAATCACTGCAGCTGAACTGGACCAGGCTTCCCGCCAGGTCATTGAAGACGCCGGCTATGGGGAATACTTCACTCACCGGTTAGGCCATGGGCTTGGCATTTCGGTCCACGAATTCCCATCTCTTCACGGTTCCAATAATATGGCCATGGAAGCCGGAATGGTCTTTACGATTGAACCAGGCGTTTACGTGCCAGGAAAAGTCGGCGTCCGCATTGAAGATGACGTCGCTGTAACTGAAAACGGCGTCGAAGTATTGACGAAATATCCAAAAGAACTTCAAATTATAAACAACTAAGAAAAGGCAGTTCCGCCGAAAACGGAACTGCCTTTTTTATAATTGTTTTGAAATCATAATTTTATCACTTACTGATATTCCGCCAACCAGCTGAGCTTGCCTTGGGCGAGCGCCAAGCCGCTTCGCGCCTTGCGGGGTCTCGGCTGTCTCGTTGCTTACGCTGCCCCGCAGGCAAGACATTGGCCGACGCCTGCGAGGCCGAGTCTTTGCGATGAAGCGTGTAACGCTGCAGGAGCAGTACGGTTTTCTCCGCTATTTGGCTCCATAACTGAAGAGCAGGAGGCAATACAAGAGAGCTTTCCAAAACAGTCACGATTTTAGAGATTCTCTAAAAGTGGTAAAAGGAAGTTGAATGTAGCGGAAGGCGGCGACTTCTGCGGAATCAGCACGTGCTGAAGACCCTGGACTGAGCGCAGCGAAGGAAGCGGCTGAAGCCGTGCCCGCGAAAAGCGTCCGCCCTGGAGCGAAATGCTTCCTAACAAGTTCTTAGCATACAAAAAAGCAGTTCCGCAAAAATGCGGAACTGCTTTTATGTTAATTATGCCAATAACTCGTCGACTGATTTGTATTCGACGCCTTGGTCTTTTGCAACAGCTTCATACGTTACATAACCTTGGAAAGTGTTGACGCCTTTTTTCAATGCTTCGTTTTCAAGCACAGCTTTTTTGAAGCCTTTGTTGGCAATTTGGACTGCATACGGAACCGTTACGTTTGTCAGACCCATTGTTGAAGTCCGCGGAACTGCTCCTGGCATATTTGCGACAGCGTAATGGACAACATTATGTTTTACATAAGTCGGGTTGTCGTGAGTCGTGATGCGGTCGCTTGTTTCGAATATTCCGCCTTGATCGATTGCGATATCAACCACGACAGAACCTGGTTTCATAGATTTAATCATATCTTCAGATACAAGTTTTGGAGCTTTTGCGCCTGGAATTAATACAGCACCAACAACTAGATCTGCTTCTTTTACAGAATCAGCAATGTTCAATGGATTCGAGATCAATGTTTGAACATCTCCACCAAACAAGTCGTCAAGCTGGCGAAGGCGATCCGGGTTCAAGTCAAGAATAGTGACACTTGCTCCCATGCCTACTGCCACTTTTGCTGCATTCGTTCCAGCAACACCGCCGCCGACAATCGTTACTTTACCGCGTGAAACGCCTGGGATTCCCCCAAGCAGAATTCCGCCGCCACCGTGAATTTTCTCTAGGAATTGAGCGCCGATTTGAGTTGACATTTTGCCTGCTACTTCGCTCATCGGTGTAAGCAATGGCAATGATTTGTTTGGAAGCTGAACTGTTTCATAAGCAATTCCGATTACTTTAGAATCAAGCATCGCTTGTGTCAATTCTGGCTCAGGAGCCAAATGAAGATATGTAAAGAGAATCATGCCTTCTCGGAAATAACCGTATTCTGACGCAACCGGTTCTTTTACTTTCATAATCATTTCCTGAGCCCATGCTTCTTCAGCAGTTTCTACGATTTGAGCTCCAGCCGTTTTGTAATCTTCGTCTGTAAAACCTGAGCCAAGCCCTGCCCCAGATTGAATAACCACTTCATGGCCAAAAAGCGCTAAATTGACAACGCCGGCTGGCGTCATTGCTACTCGATTTTCATTGTTCTTAACTTCTGTCGGTACCCCAATACGCATTACAAAACCCTCCATTTGTGTTCTTTAGAATAGTAATTTAAGAAAAATTTGAAATATGTAAAGCAACTCCATTCTATCAGATATTTCAGGATTTGACTTATTTTTTTGTAATTAGTCTCTTTTTTCATTTAATTGTTAATTTTCCACTTATAGTTATTCGAATTTTAGTATATAAATTTTCTGTCATCTGTTATATAGATATAATAATCCTCCTTATAAAAGACAGACATTTGCAAAAGTTCAGGATAAAAGAAGGAACTTGCAGTAATTTATCGAAATGTATAACTATAGACAAGGAGGAATGCAAAATGACGTTAAAGTATTCACAAATTCTAGTAGCAGTTGATGGTTCTAAAGAAGCGGAATGGGCTTTCAAAAAATCGGTTGGCATCGCCAAACGGAACCATGCCACATTGAATTTAGTAAACATCATTGATACTCGATCTTTTGCCGCTATTGAAGCTTACGATCGCTCAATTGCAGACCGTGCCCAGAAATTTGCTGAAGATTTACTCGGAGGCTATAAAAAAGAGGCCCATGCAGCAGGCGTTGAAAGCGTTAATATTCTTGTGGATTATGGTTCGCCGAAATCAATGATTTCCCGAGAACTGGCTAAAAAAGTAAGTGCTGATTTGATCATTTGTGGAGCGACTGGATTGAATACAGTTGAACGTTTCCTCATCGGCAGTGTCTCCGAGCATATTGTGCGCTCGGCAAAATGTGACGTACTGGTTGTACGCACTGAAGAAGCAGACGATGATATTAACGATACCAATTCCTACAGAACAAGTGACGAAGCCGGCTCTGACCCGAATGCAGAGCATATTGTAGGCGACAAAACATTGATTCAAAGGGGTTCAGATTCAGAAGTAGGAAAAGATATCGGCAGACGATAATATTCTGTAAAACAAAGTAAAAGACTCCGTTTGCCGGCCATTGCAGACTGAGTCTTTTTTTACTTCTATATAGCTGGTATTCGCCAAATTCTTATTTCGTTTTTATTAGAATTCAGTGATTTGTTGACGAAATCATGTTCACTGGTTCACCTCCTTCCTTTTACAATTTAAAAACAAATAGACAGAAAGCTCTTAGCTCTTTGTCTTTTTGTTTTTATCCTCTTTATCAAAATTCACCAGCATACTGTTTTTTTAACCTATTATTCAACTCTTCTACTACCAAAGGATTCCACACCAATTCTTGGTCCATAAGCAGTTTATAGCCTCCCACAGGATTGGAGTCATTGATTTTTTGATAAGCCTCTATTAAAAGTTCAAGTTCTGCGGGATCATAATAATCCCCTTGTGAATCATTGAGCACCTGCGCTTCCTTCGCATGTACCAAAGACTTTTGCGGGTTGGCCAGCAATTGGATTTCTGCTAATAACAATAAGTCATCTATTTTAAACTCCTCATTATCATTCTTGATTTTCTTTTCAAGAGAAACAATGGCTTTTCTATAAAAGCCTTGTTCTAAGTACAAATCCGTTCTAATCCAATGGGCTTCATCGACATCATAAATATCGTAGCTTTCCATGAGTTCGTTTAAAATTCCTTCAGCTTTCGCCTATCGCTTCGTCTCAAGTGCAATATAGGCCCGTTCGAACTTAGCATTTCTAGCTTGCTGTTCTTTTTCCAAGCCTTTCAAGAAAGTATTTTGAAATTCCTCTATCTCCATGCCGGTCAACTCTTGAAGATTTTCATAAAATTCATTTGTTGTCTTAGATTCTAACATCTCCGGGATGAAATCCGTGCCATGATCTCCAACTAATGATTGAATGGCTAAATAGCTCTGGGCATACGGATTAAAATTTCTCGAAGCCGCTCTTTCAAACTCCATAGCTGAATCCAAATTATGAAAATCAATGACTTTTACATTTTCAAGCTCATACCAGTAACTGCTGTCTTCCGCTAAAAAGTCTGCCAGGCCTTCTTCAAACCATACCGGTATCCGGTTAATAGACAAGTGATTTTCTTCGGAAAACAAATGACTTTGATAATGGGTATATTCATGCAAAAGAATGACTTCCCACATGACATCTTCTGGAACTAAATGGATGGTCCGGTTGTATGTGCTGTAATAGCCCGCTATTCCCTCCATGCCTGAATTGGCTTCCAGTGAGTTGTAGTTTTCATGGAATTCAATGGTCAATCCTTCATCGTTCTCAATAGCGAAATAGGAATCGAATAAATCTTCTTTTTCCTGCAGCAGCTCATCGATTTTTTCAACATGCTGTTCACTTTCCTGTGAATAAAAATAAGTAACTCCATTTTTTTCGGTCTTACTTAATTCTTTTTGAGATGGCACTTGAAAAATTGTGCTGGTAAAAAGCCGTGTTTTTTCTTCATATGCTAAGTCGTTATCTTTCACCGTATATTCAACGTATGAATTAGCAAATGTGATTAATCCGACGACGATAGACAATGAAAGGGCAAAAATCATCAGAACAGTGTATTCGCCTGTGCTGCGGAGACTCATAAATTCCAGTCTTTGCGTCAAAATTCCGTATACACTCATAATAAACAAGACCATGCATATAAGAAAAAACACCGCGGCTACCATCAGCCCGCCGAGCAGTCCTTGATTGAAAATCAGCAAATAACTCCCGAATGACATGGCAATCAAAATTAAAAATAATATAAAGTATTTCATTATTTTTTTCATTTCGGGCCTCCGTTATTTTTCATCGCTTAAGGGGTACAGGATTGAAAGTCCATCTATAATAAACGCCATATTCATTTCAATCAATTTCTCTATATATCATCAGCAGCTTGTTTAGAAAAGTCTTCCCTATACTATTCCCGTGATAAGTTGCAATTACGCCAAAACCTGACACGAAATGATGGAAGAACTGATATAAATTTCACCAAGACGCAAGTCGCCTTTATTTAGAGAATAGACTGGCAGCCAATTAGTTGAAACCTTTTACCTAAGCCTAATAAACTTGTTCTTTCCTATATTTTAATAGCAAATATAGACGGTGCTGAAATGCAAAATAAAACAGTGCTTCCAATATAGAGGCACTGTTGAGCCTAATTTATTTTCCGATGCTTAATATTAACGGATTCATATCTGAATCGCATTCAGCCAATACATAATCAGTAAAGTCTACCTGTTCTTCTTTTTCTATTGAAGTACAATTCAGTTCCATGACTTCTCCAGAGCCATATTTGTCTTTGCTGGAATCGTATACATATTCAATCATTTCCCCATTAAAGCTAAGATCTTGGTATATCGGGTCGCCTTCAATGGTGTAATTGACGATGCGGATGGCATCTTCTTGCCCTTGATTAACGTATGACAAGAACCTCTCAAACCTGTCCAAGTTTTCAATTTCTCCATGCCGGTTAAAAATTCGATCTCTTCCATATGAATCATCGCCATTTGCATCGGGATTTCCTGGCTCTTCAGCAGAGCTTTGGCAGCCGGCAGCCAATAATGCTAATCCGATCAGTAAAATTTTTTTCAACTTACCCATCATTTACACCTTCTTTTTCAATTAGACGAAAGTGCCCGTTGAAAATTACATGTTCCTGCTAATTTATTTCAGCCAGCTGTCCAAAAATTTTCTCTGCTCTTCCCCATAATAGTCTATAAAAAATTCTTTGAATTCAGGCGTATTGACATTCTTGAATTGATATTCCTGATAATACGCGGAAAGAAATTCAAGCGCTTCTTCCTGGCCGCCTCTCTCATTGAAAAAATCCCGCAATAATAGCGGCGCTTCCCCGTATACAGTGGAAACATATGACCCTTCATTGAACTTTTCCAGCGGTAAATTCACATAATTTTCAGTCGGGTAGTATGCAGCGGAGTCTTGGGCTGAACTAAAGCCGTACTGTTCATCATTATAATAATCCGCTAAAAAAATCGATGCCGCAAATTCTGTCAGGCTTTCATCTGCCCAAGCATCTTCATATGGGTCATTGCCGACAATATAATAAAACCATTGATGGGCAATTTCGTGGACTAATACTTCGTCAAGTGCATCCCGAGTTTTGGCTACCTCTATAACATTCGGATATTCCATATAGCCGTCATTCGCAATAATATCAAGTTCCGGGAACGGGTTGTCCCCGATATTTTCTTCGAAGAAAGTATAAGCAGCTTTCGCCTTGACTATATTTTCGTCAAGAAAGTCTTGGTCATTCGGCATAAACAACCGCAATACCGTATCGTTTGCTTGTACGGATTCATGCAGCCATTCTTCCGTATTCAAAAATGCCACATAGAAATCCTTGATGCGCTCTCCTTTTACGGTTCCCGAGGAACTAGGCTCAATGTTTCCTTCGATGGCCGAACTGGCTACGAAATACTCTTTAGGCAAACTATAGCTCACTTCAAAATTGCCGAAGCCGGTATGGTAAGATTCTCCGAGCATATCAAAATCCTGGATATCCCATCCATTGTCATATTGAGCCAGCATCGGATACCATTGCGCTAGAAAGTAATTATCACCGACTTGGGACAAGCGCATGCCGTCTTTAGGGATCAGCAATGTATAATCAATCACCACGTGTTGACTGTTTCCCGGTTCCAAAGTATTTTCCAACTCAATCAGCAGCTCATTATTCTCTAGGTTATAAGCCAATTCTCTATCGCCCTGCTTGACTGAATTGACCGTTATTTCTGCTGCTTCCTGCGTAAAATTCGGAAGTTCTTCTGAGTTAATGGCATTGGGCACAAGATAAAAACCGAGGTCTTCAAAAGCTTCTTCTGATTCATTTAACACTTCGATTTCTGTGCTGATCTGAAACCGGTTCTGTTCATCCAGTGAAAGGTCTATTTTATAGTCCGCGCTCGCGCCCATTTCAGTTGAGCCTTTTTCATTGCTGTCACGCGACAAGAAAACAAGAAGCACTCCGACCACAACTGCAGCCACCGCCACTAAAATCCAAATCATTCGTTTGTTTTTCAGCATGCTGGTCATTTGAAATCTCCTATCTTACTGACGGCATTCTCAAACAGCCAATCAGCCTGTTGTGCGGGCTTTACCGTTTCTTCATAATAGGCTTCCGCTTTCCAATAGCGCCGCTTTAACAAATCGGTTTTGTTTCGCATGTCTTGAGATTCCCTGAAAAAGCGGTCTTCTGCCGAACATTCCACGTACACCACTTGATCAAAAAAGTTCCTCCATTCTTTGCGCTGCAGAAATACGCCTTCGACCAAAACGACTCCTTCATCTGGAAGTTCAATGGTTTTTAAACTATGGCTGTCTTTTTTAGTATCGTAATACCACAGCTCCAGAAAATTAGCGCTTTTCAATTTGCCAAAGAAAAACTCGGCCAGATGTTCAGCTTCCCATTGCAAAAAATAATACTCCTGCCATTCTTCCAACCCTGTGCCATAGCGCCGCTTGCGTTCCACAATAAAGTCATCGGTGTGGAATACCTGAACAGAAATACCGGCGCCTTTTAAATACTTCTCTAATTTGCCGGCAAAAGTGGTTTTGCCTGACCGGCTTAATCCATCAATTCCAATAATCGTTTTGCCTGAAAAATTATGCAGAGGGATATTCCTGAAAAAATCTTCGTATTCTATTTTCAACTTCCAATCAAACCTTTCCTTGATTCTTCTTTTTATCATTCGACAATTGGCTGTTTTTTCCTTCAGAAACTTTTTAAAATGGCGCTATTCAAATTTGCTTTCCTTACTATCGCTCTTGCCGTTCTATGTTATTATTAACAGTGGTCAAAAAAGAGGTTCGCAAACTCCCTCTCTAAAAAACTAAGGAGATGTTTCAATTGAAAAAAGAAAAAGCGGTTGTCGTTTTCAGCGGCGGCCAAGACAGTACCACTTGCCTATTCTGGGCTTTGAAAAATTTTAATGAAGTCGCCACGGTGACATTCGATTACGGCCAGCGCCACTCAGCTGAGATTGAATGTGCCCGAAAAATTGCAGAAGAACTCGGCGTTTCTTTCAAAGTGCTCGACATGACGTTGATCAACCAGCTATCAGCCAATGCGCTGACCCGTGATGACATTGAAGTGACAGCAAAAGAAGGAGAACTGCCATCAACTTTCGTGCCAGGCAGAAATCACTTATTCTTCTCCTTTGCAGCTGTTTATGCAGATGCCATCGGTGCTCGGCATTTAGTTACCGGAGTCAGCCAAACCGATTTCAGCGGTTACCCGGATTGTCGCGACACATTCATCCGATCGCTGAATGTGACATTGAATCTGGCGATGGACAAACAATTTATCATTCATACGCCATTAATGTGGCTTGATAAATCGGAAGTGTGGGAACTTGCAGATGAACTGGACGCCCTCGACTTTGTGCAAGACAAAACCTTGACGTGCTATAACGGAGTTCCAAGTACAGGCTGCGGCGAGTGCCCAGCATGCGTCTTACGCAACGAAGGACTTGCGGTATACAAAGCGCGGAAGTCAGCAGGTGAACCTGTATGATGCAGCAATTCTATCCAGCGGTTCCGCATGAATTCCGTTTCGAACTGAACAAAGACTTGAATTTCTCGGCAGCGCATTTTATCCCGAGCGAAGACGCCGGGCAATGCAAGGAAATGCATGGGCACACCTACTTTGTCAATGTCACGGTCGGCGGAGATGAACTGGATGCTATTGGTTTCCTGATTGACTTTAAATCCATAAAAAAAGCCATCCATAAAAAATACGATCATTCGGTTTTGAATAATCATCCTGAATTTGAAAACAAGTTTCCTACAACAGAACTTTTGGCTCAGCAAATTTGGCAGTCCATCCAGGACATTCTCCAGGCTACTGCCAATAAACCAACTTGCCTGCAAGTCATCGTGCGCGAGACTCCGACAAGCTATGTCGTTTACCGCCCGCGCAAGGAGGACTTGCTATGAAAATACCGGTAATGGAAGTTTTCGGTCCGACGATCCAAGGAGAAGGAATGGTCATTGGACAAAAAACAATGTTTGTCCGAACAGCAGGATGTGATTATTCCTGTTCTTGGTGCGACTCCAAATTCACTTGGGACGGCACAGGCCGCAGCGTTTCTAAGCAGCCTGTCGACATTATTGAAGAGCTGAAGAGTATCGGCGGTGAAGCATTTTCGCATGTAACGATTTCTGGCGGCAACCCGGCCCTTCATAAAGGAATAGGAGAACTTGTCGACTTATGCCACCAAAACGGCTGGAAAGTCGGAGTGGAAACACAAGGCTCGATTTGGCAGGACTGGATGCCGAAAATTGACGACATCACAATTTCACCAAAGCCGCCAAGTTCTGGCATGGTCACCGATTTCGAGAAATTGGATGGCTTTTTACAAAAGTTGAACGACTCAAATGCCAGCTTGAAAGTCGTCATTTTCGACGAAGAAGATTTTAAGTATGCAGAAGATGTCCACTTGCGCTATCCAGGCGTCCCGTTCTTTTTGCAGACAGGCAACAGTGACACAGCAACAACCGATGATGCACATTTGACGGCTACTCTTTTAGAGCGCTATGAATGGCTGATTGGCCAGTCGATCCGTTCTGCGATTATGAACGACGCCAAAGTCTTGCCGCAGCTCCACGCACTTGTATGGGGCAATAAACGCGGAGTGTAAATATAAGAAAAAGCGTGGAATCATTATTGATTCCACGCTTTTTTATTCCTTCTCAGCTGATGCTTTTCAAGGCTTGCTTTACAGTGGCAAAAGACTCGATTGTCGACATGTCTATGCCGCTCTTAATGATCGTCTGTGCCAAATCTGGCCGCAATCCAGCCGCAACCACATGTATCCCCATCAACCTAAGTGTGCTTCCAATCTGATGAATCGCTTCTGCGACTTGAACGTTAATGGTCACCAGACCCGAAAAATCCGAAATCACATGTCCTACATTCATATCCGCTAATCTCGGAATAACATTGTCGATAATATGCTTGATCCGCTCCTCGTCAATAAAACCAATCAGCGGCAACACGACGATGTCATCTTTTATAGGAACAATCGGAGCTGACAATCTTGTCAGTTCTTTTTTGGTTTCTTCCTGATACTGGGCAGAAAGCCGTTCAAACGCAAAAAAGGTTTCGTTCAAACTGACATCCAGCAGCGTATTAATCCGTTTGAATATGAATGCCGATTCCTTAACGGTCAGATTCAAGTCTATGCTGATATCAGTAAATAGTTCATTGAAAATTTCTCTCGTAGGAGAATAGCGGATGACGATTTCAGAGATTTTGCCTCCTGCTGACACTTGCATGGCGGCATTCTTTTTACTCCATTCTATTAATGGCTCTGGAACCGACTCTTCATCTTCGTTCACCAACAGATCTCCAAAAAAATTCAAGAGCTGATTGTACATTAAAATCGCTTGTTCCCTCTCCGCTTCCGAAATTATGAGATCCATTCTGCGGATCACATTATCGACGATATCAACGGGCAACGCGTCGATATTTTTCTGTATGTATTGGGAAAAACTATAAATTCCGTTCATTGTAATTCCACCTTTTTCTATTCTCATCTTTTTATTATAGCTTAAAATAGTATTTTTTTCTTAGCACAATTTGTAAGGACACGAAAATTTTACTTAAAATGGACTAATACAAAAAGCTGCCTGCATTTAATCTGCAAGCAACTTTTGTTAAAAATTAAATTTTATTGCGTTTCCACTTTCCGAAAAGTTAAGGTTTTTCCAGTGTAGCCATATAAAACCGTTAATATCGGTGATAATAGGCAGAAGAAAGCGAACGGCAAGTATTCCAAAGTAGAAACCCCTAATATGGAAGTGATAAAAATACCACAGACGCTCCAAGGGACAAGCGGATTGACGACTGTTCCGGCATCTTCCATCACCCGGCTTAAGTTTTTACCCGCTAAGCCGAGTTTTTCATACGGTTTGTGAAAAGCTTGGCCTGTCAATAAAATCGATAAATACTGTTCACCGATCAATATATTGATACCAATTGCGGTCAATGCAGATGCGGCGATGACTGAAGAAACTTTTCTCAAAAGGCTTTCCACTTTCCCCAGCAGGCATTGAACAATTCCAAGAGTGAACAATAATCCTCCCATGCTAAGCGCAAGCAAGACCAACCCAATTGTAAAAAGCATGCTTTCCATGCCGCCACGAGACAGCAATGCATCAATATCATTAACACCCGTTTCCGATACAAATCCGCTATATAGAATGCTCATAATTTCAGCAGCGCCATAGATGTGATGGAAAAAAGAAACGATTACAGCCGTCAAAGAGCTGATAGCCAGCGTCATCATCGCCGGAACTTTTTTTATTGTCAGCACGATTAAGACCAGCAATGGAATGATCGTATACCAATGAATAGAGCCCGTTTCAAGCAGACTTCGCTGGAAGAACGCGACGTCATCCACTTCAGTTCCTGACACATCGGGAGATAGGAAAGCAAAAACGATTAATGACAATACAAAAGCTGGAACCGTTGTCCATCCCATATTGCGGATGTGTTCAAACAAATCCACGCCAACCATTGAAGAAGCTAAGTTCGTAGTATCCGACAGAGGAGACATTTTATCTCCGAAAAAAGCGCCGGAAACAATTGCACCGGCCGTGATTGCCAGTGAAATATCCATTACGGCCGCCATGCCGATAAAAGCAACTCCAACTGTAGCAACAGTGGTCAACGAACTGCCGATGGATATTCCGATGATCGAGCAGACTACAAAAACAATAGCAAAGAAAAATAATGGAGTTACAAGATTAAAGCCGAAATAAATCAGTGTTGGAATGGTACCGCTCATCATCCAGGTGCTGATTAAAATACCGATAAAGAAAAATAGGAATACCGCACTCATACCAGCACCTGCTCCTGCTACCAAGCCGCTTTCTAATTTGCGATACGGCACTTTTTTTAACAAGCCGTAACAGAACAGCAGCAAAATAGATAAGAGAATCGGTATATGCGGAACTGCTTCAAATCGAATGAGGCTTACGCTGATGATCAGCACAATGGAAACAATTAATGCAACTGCTTCTTTAGCTGATGGTGAAATAACTTCTTTAATTTGAAACATGAATGATTCCTCCTGAAATTAAAAAATTAGATTAAAAAAAACCTAGCATCCCCATAAAAAAGGGACGAAGGTTTTCTCCGCGCTACCACCCAATTTGACGGCTGTTAGACCATCCACTTCATTAAAAAGTTGAAAAAAACGGATGGCGTACTTCATCCATATCGCTGCCTGAATTTCCACCGCTCATCCAGTCTCTGCTTGCTGCACACGAAAAGGTTACTGTACCATCTTCAACATTGCTTATTATATTTACACAATCAATTGTTTTAAATATTATCATGTTCCTAAAGCAAGTCAAGGCCATATTTTTACAATTCGTGCATTCTGCTTAATTTCCATTAGTTGAATCGGCTAAATCGGTCTGTTTTGCTTTAGTTTCCCGCCCAGCTAAATGTTTTACAAAAGGCACGATAAAAACTGAAAGAAATAAAATCCGGAATAATTGGAACGCAGTAACAACTGTGACATCCGCCTGGACCGAAGCAGCAATAATCCCCATCTGATCGAGCCCGCCCGGCACAACGCTTAAAAAACTAGTGGAAAAACTTAGCCTATACATGTCCTGTAAAACAAAGCTGATGCCGTATGCCACTGCTATCAAAACAACACTTGAAAAAAACGAATAAAAAATCAGTTTTGGCGTCAGTTTTATATCTTCTTTCTTTAAAAGAAGACCGATATAGATTCCTATCAGCAATTGGGCAATATGCAGCACAAGACTTGGCATAAGCGGTACTTCGATGCCCACGATATTCAGCAGTATAATGAAAAAAATGGGGCCAAGCAAAAACGCTGTTGGCACTTTCAATCTGCTGAACACCAAACCAGATACATAACAGAGAACTAACAGAACCAAAAGATAAAATGAATAGTTGCCTTCAGCGGTTTCCCCAGCCTGCGTTGAATTTCCACTTGCAACGATAAAAGGCACAATTGCGACGATCAGCAAGACTCGCAGTACGTGATAAAACGTCACAGCAGCTAAATCGACGCCTTTCTGCTCTTCTGCGAAGGTGATGATTTGCGACATTCCACCCGGAACGCAGCAAGTCATAGCCGTGGCTTTATCCACTTTCGTCCGGACAGCCACGATAAAACTGATGAGCAGGAAAAGCAGAAAGAAGACAATATTAATCAGCAGCATGGCTCCAAAATACTGTTTCATTCCTTGCAATGCTTCTAAAGTAAAAGCAAAACCGATTACATATCCCGCAATCACCAGCCCGGTATTCCGAAAAGCTGGATGCCATTTCAAAGAAAGTGGGGTGAAAAATTGAACTGCTAGAACAGCAAAAAGCGACCCTAGCAGCCAAGGCATTGGAGCTCCAATAACTTCGAATAATAAAGCTCCAGCCAGTCCTACAATAAATGCTCTTCCCATCGGATGTATGGTCACATCGGTCATCTACTTTCTTAGAATCCAATCTCATTCTTCAATTATAGCTTTTTTTCCTCTCTGATAGGATTAATATTTGCTTCACTGCCAGATTGTTTAAAAGCAGCAAAAAGCCTGCCCATAGCGGCAAGCTTTTAAGTTGACTCTATTCTTTTTCGCTCGGCTGAACGGCCTTCCATTACTTCACCTTCCTCAAGAAATGGCCTGCTCTCTATAATATGGAATCGGCACATCGGATGTCCCTCGGACTTTAGCAAGAAATCTGGCTGCTTCTTTGGATAAATGCATTTCTTTCTCTTGCATTTGAGTGCGCAGAACTTCCAGCATTCTTTGAGCTGTTTCTTCGCCTTGGTAAGACGGATTCACCGAGAAATGCAAAAGGATAAAATGGTTTTCATGCAGTTCTACCCCCGCAAGCCCTGTTACATTGTCTCCTTCTTTCCAAAGAAACAATTGCCAATTCGGATTTTGCTGATATTCTTGGATGGTCTCCTGTAATTTTTTAAAATTAAACCCTTTGGACATTAAAGACAGTAACCCCATTGCGACCTTTTGATATGATTTTTTGTATTTGCATAACATCCTGCTACCCCTCGATTTCAAATTCTAAAATCTTTTTCTCTTTATTCTATAAATTGGCATCACCGTTAAAGTTCCTTATCCTACGTTTATATACTCTTTTTTTCTGAAACTTAAACATTCATTTTTTATTTTTATTACGTATTTTTCGAGCATAGACATAAAAAAGTCCGCCATTTCAAGACAGACTTTTTTCTATCCATATCATAAACCTTCAAAAAGATGCAAGATAATTCACCGAATGCAATGCACGTATAGCACTGGCTGCATGTGTGCCCCAATGAATTTCGAAATTGTATTTCCATTCCCAAACTGCTTCGGCATGGTCGCCTTGTTCATAAAGGATTAAACCTCTTTTGATGTCACTGTAAATATCCAGTATGTCGTCAGTCAAAGTTTCGTTTAAAGGCTCTTCCATCATTTCTTCCAAATCCTCATCCGAGTGATAGGGATCATAAACTCCCCAGTAGACATTATGAGTTCCAAAATCAACTTGTGGAAGTTGAAAATCAATATCAAAAGAATCATCTTTTCCAGGCTCGGCTTCTGGCAGATAAAGGCCTTTCGTGTACAGTTCAGTAACTGCAACATGTAATTGCTTGAATTTCTCAATTTCGCCTAAAGAGCCTAACGATTCAATTAAATTGCAATAGTTCTTCGCTGCCTGCAAAAAAGTTTCTACTTTTATTGTTTCCATATCCCTGTCACATCCAGTCCTTGAGAATGCTTCTATATTAAATAGCCATTTTTCCATCTGACTGTTCGCTACTTCTTTTTCATGAGCTTGGTATACTCTTGATGTACAAAACACCTGAATTTCTCCTGTTCTTCTCTGTATTCAAGAAGCTGCATGGTGTTTTTGGTGTCTCCCAGAAATTTTCTCACTTTCGGATTATAGCGGATGATATGGTCATACCTAAAATCCTGTCTAATCGCGGCAAACCAGTCTTCTTCATTTAACCGTTCCACATTCTTCTCGAAATTCGAAGGGCTTAAAAGAACGTTTTGCAGTTTATCCCCGGCTTTGAATAACACCGCATTCCCTAATATCCTGAATACAAATTCAAACATGAAAAGCCATCCCTTCTAAATCGTTCTCGAACTTTGCCCTATCTGATAATGAGCCAGTAAAGCCGTTTTTTCAACAAGCGCTTGCTGCATTATATAGGAACACCCATAAAATCGTTAAATGGCTTCACTAAATTAAATTCTCGCTTTTCCTATTAAATTCCTTCTTTAGGAACCACTTCTGCCATTCGCTTATCCGGCCAGTTCACTAAGAAAATCCCAGCGAAAATCATAATGCCGCCGGCAAACAAGGTAAAACCGATTTCCTCGCCAAGCAATAGCCAACCGGAAATGATTCCGAAGAATGGCGCTAAAAACAGGAACGCACTGACTTTTCCAGGATTGCCGTTTTGCAGCAGGAAAAACCAGACAGCGAATTGGACAATTGATGCTGGAATGGCTAGCCATAATACGATAAAAATTGAAGCAGGGTTGATCACCAGCTGTGCATTTTCCAGCAACAAGCTGCCCGCCAGCAACAGGATTCCGCCAAAAAGCATTTGATAGGCGGTCAAGACCCAAATGTCGAAGCGCTGTCCCCATTGTTTAATCAGCAAAGTGGCCACTGCCCAAAAAACCGCACTGGAAAATCCTAAAAGGGTGCCGACTTCTGCTTGAAGCTGTCCGCCCATTGTAACAAATACTCCGATAAATCCAAGAAGCACGCCGCTCCATTGAACGAGCCGGTACTGGATGCCGAGGGCAAGTGTACCAAAGACCACCACCAGCAGCGGGTTCATGAACGTCAAAATAGCAGATTCTCCGGCCGTGATTGTCCGCAAGCTCAAAAATATGGCACCCATCACGCCTGTTGTCTGGAAAGCGCCGATTAATAAAATCCGTAGCCAGTCTTTCAGTTTTTTCGGATGCGGCCGCTTTAAAATCAGTACGATGGCCCCCATCAATATTCCCGCCAGCGTAAAACGCATGCCGATCAATAATAGAGGAGATATATAGGACATTCCGATTTTTCCTACTGCAAAAGAAGAACCCATTAAACTCGTTGTCAGAATGACCAGCAGCGCAAAAGCTAATTTATTGTTCAAATTTTTGTCTCCTTTAAAATTCTTAAAAACCTGTATCTTCAACTCTGTCGACTAAAGAGGACATTAATGTTTTCTTCACCTGTGCAGCATTACCCTTCTTTTCTAGAGTCGCCGCCAATATCTTAGAGAAACCGGATTTTCTTTTTCGATGGAACGAAATGCTGGCTGTTCACTGCGGCATATGAATTCCCGTGCTTCATAAAAAGGGATGCCTTTTTGATTGTCTTTGGCGACCGATACCCATTGATCCTTGGCGCCGAATTCTTCTTTCTGTTGGCGAGTTATTGCGTCCAAAAGCATCGTCCCGATTCCTTCTCCCCGCCTTATGGGATCCAAGTAAAGAACGAAAACTTCCCCCGTTGTTTCGGCGATCATTCCACCGCCACCAGCTCCAATTACTTCACCGTCTTCGAGCGCGACGAAGTATCCGCCCCATTCTTTTCCGCTATTTGTCACTTCGTTCAATATCCGTTGCTCGTTATAAAATTCTTGGACCACAGCCTTGATATATCCTTTTGAGAACATATCGCTGTAAGTTGCCCAGTAACCCTCCGTGCAAACCCGGGCAATTCCTTTCACATGTTCGGGTTCTGCTTTACAAATAAGCACCATTATAAAACTCCTTTCAATTGCTTGCATAACCGAAGATTTTTTAGCAATTTCCAACGAATTGATTTTTAGGTATTCATATTCTATTTTTTTGTTTATGCTTTTATTAAAATAAAAGCCGTAGCAGGTACATTAGGAGGCTGGGCAATGATAACTCGGAAAACCGTCATTTTACTTGGCTTATCCCAGCTGATTTGCTGGGGCATATCTTATTATTTGATTGCGGCATTCGGGGAAGTAATTTCCGGTGATCTTAATTGGAGCAGAACTTTGGTATTTGGCGGATTTTCTGCAGCATTGGTCATCATGGGCCTCACTTCTCCTTTAACCGGCAAACTGATTGACCAGTACAGCGGGCGCTTTGTGATGTCTGCAGGATCTATACTCCTAGCAATCGGCTGTTCCGGAATTGCCTTATCCCAGTCTCTTTTGGTTTACTACCTGTCCTGGATTGTCTTGGGTTTTGCCATGCGTTTGACTCTTTATGACGCTGCTTTCGCTTCATTGGTCCGGATTGCCGGTTCCGGAGCGAAACGGTCCATTTCGCAAATCACGCTTCTCGGAGGTCTCGCTTCGACCATATTCTGGCCCATCGGCTTTTTTCTTGCGGAATCATTTGGCTGGCGGGCTGCTCTTCTGGTGTATGCCGGTTTTGCTCTTTTGACTCTTCCATTGCATTTGGCTATTCCACAAGAACGTTTCACAGAAGGCAATAGCGCTGTGAGCTCTGATAAAGGTGCTTTATCGAAGATGAACCTTACCGGCCGTGAACGCTTCATTTCCGGCAGCCTCTATGCGCTGATTTTCTCTTTGCTTAGCTTTTTGAATTCTGCGATGTCCGCTCATATGATAGGCATATTATCTGGTCTCGGACTCGCGGCAGCTGTTTCTGTCTGGATTTCCACTTTGCGGGGAATCGGCCAATCTTTGGCAAGGGTGACTGAGGTATTATTCGGAAGCCGCCTGCATCCTTTCACGCTGACAATTTGGGCTTCTGGATTGCTGCCCATATGTTTTATCTTTGGCTTATTCAGCGGCAAACTTATTATGACCGCGTTCATCTTCGCGTTTCTTTACGGTGCCGGCAACGGATTGATGACCATCGTCCGCGGCTCTCTGCCGCTTGTTCTATTTGACAACTCCACCTACGGCTCATTTGCCGGTAAATTGCTCATGCCAAGTTTTTTATTGTCCGCTATTGCACCCATTGTCTACTCATTGATCATCGAAAAATATGGTGAACAAGCTGCCCTTGCTCTTTCTGCCACTCTTGCTTTTACTGTTTTCAGCGCCGCTGTCCTATTGAAGAAGAGATATCCATATAGAGCTTCATAAATCTTCAACTTCAGCTTTTTTAAATTCCATCAGCCAGCAATCTTTCATTTCCCCTTCATGCAGCTCATGCGCCGGAAGGAATTTTATTTTCTTGAAACCGCATTTCTCGTAGCAGCCTATAGCCCGTTCGTTCCAGACCTCTGGATCCATTACGAGAACATTTGCCTGTTTTTCAGACAATAAATATTCTTTTATCAGGTTAACGAGCAGTTTCCCCAGTCCTTTACCCCAATAATCCACTTCTCCTATGAATTGGTCGGTACCATAGATAATTTCTTCCGGATTCCAATATCCATATTCCATTCTGTCTTGTTGATCCAAAGGATAAAATTGAATAAAGCCAATCGCTTTTTCTTCGTATTCAACGATGCACCTGGTCGTCTCATCTTCCTGTCGGTAAAAATGCCGGTCTACTTTTTCCAAGTCATGGGGGTTGTCCCGCCCTTCGTAGTATTTCAGTACTTCCGGGTCGGTCAGCCATTTCACCATCACTTCTTTGTCCGCTTCCTGCAATTTCCGGATTATCATTTTTTCGTTTTGGATCAACACCGCACTTACCTCCTCCGAAAACAGATTAATTAATTGAGCTGTATAATCTCAATTGGTCCTTTTCGTTATTTATAGTGGTCAAAAAGAAAATTTTTCCTTGATTAGATGAGCTACTTTATCAGGTTGCAGGTTGGAATTATCAATCCGGATATAATTCTCATATTCAATTTCGCCTTCCAGCGAATTTAGCCGGTATTTCTTCATAGAATCCAGTAATTCCCGTTCTGATTCTTCAATATTTCGTTTGGTTGGCTTTTCTTTAAGCCTGCTGGCCGATTTATTGCGCTCGATTCGTATTTCTGTTTCCGCTTCCAACTCGACAAAATAAACTTCATTGCCGTTCGACTCGAAAATCTCACACGTTTTCCGAACGAAATCCCAGTCTTCCTCCATGTCAAATGCCCATACATAAGTGAAAATGATACCATTCATCTCGCTTTTAGATAACGCTTTGAATATTTCTGCCCGAAACAGATTCGATAGACGCCACATCTCAGAACTGAATCCAAAAAAGGGATGCAGCAATTCAATGGTCATATGATTATGAAATAGTTTAAGTCCTGTTATTTTTTCAAGTTCTTTTCCTATTGTCATTTTTCCGGTTGCTTGAGGTCCGAATAATAAAATTAATTTCATAATTGCTCCTTTAGTTCAGCTTTTTTATTTGCCTTCCAACTATCAATACATGCATTTCTCCCATCGGCTCTCTTCTTTAATTGTACCTAAAAATTCCAGTTACCGATAGAACTATTAGAATGTTCCGTGAACATTCCTCTTGAATGCCAAATATAAAAAAATCCTCCACTCATATCGGATGCATGAGCGGAGAAAATTTATAGAACTGCTTCAGTTGTTTCCGTACTTTTCGAACTTGTCCCTCTGATAAACAAACCGGTATAAACAAGGAAAGTGCCAATCATCAAAATAACGCCGATATAGACGGACATCATTGTGGGAACTAGATATGCGCCAATAACAATTGTGGAGCGCGCAATCAGGTCAGCTCCACTGAATGAAAGATTGGAGAAGGCAGAATAGGAGCCCCGCTTGTCAGCCGGAATCATATTTGCCAGTTCAGCATTCCGGACCGGTGAATAAATCAGCTCTCCGAGAGTGGCGATAACGTTAAAAAGAATCAGGATGTACCAACTGTCCGCTGAAGTGACCGTGATATAGCCAATGCTATAAACAATCAGCCCTACCAGCAGCACTTTGCGGTTTTTAAAACGGTCTGTGATTTTGCTGATCAGAAAAGTAAAGCAGACAACAAACAGCATGTTTTGGATATTGAGAATGCTCAGCATCCGGACGCCTGCAATATCGAAATTCCCGACACTTACAGTTTCAAAAGTTTCCGCAAGCCGGACACCGATGTAGCTGTTTAACGAGAATTCCGCTGCGAAGATAAACATCGATCCCACCACTACTTTGACAAAAGGCAAATCCTGAAATGCCACTTTGTAATTTTGGAAGACATCTACTAACACATTTTCATGCTGTTTTTTCAGCACGCTTTTTTGTTCATCAATCAACCACAGGTGATAAGCAAGCGGCAAACAGATGGATGTGACGGTCAGCAGCACAAATAATTCAATTTGATGATTGACGTATAATAACCCGCCAAGCGCTGCACCGATAGCCATCGATAAATTCGTCAGCCAGTATTCAATCGTATAAACCGCTTTCCGATTTTCAGGGGTAGTCGAGTCGATAATGATGGCATGCATCGCCGGCCTCCCGAGACTGCTTGAAATGATGAAACCGATATAGGAAGCCGCAAAAAGCCATATGAGGTTCTCGCTCGGCACTAAGCTGATGGTCATCGTCAGAAATGCCAAAGCACTCATCAACGATGTCCATACGACAACTCCTTTGCGCGGAAAGCGGTCAGAAATATAGCCGCCAATCAAGTTGATAAAAAAGCTGATGATGACGGTGCCGACTAAAAACAACCCAGCCCAGACTTTGCTCATCTCCAGCGCAAAGAACAAGGCCATAAACGGCATAACTGCTGAGCCTACTGCCCGGTTGAAAAAAGATGTAATTAGGCGGACTTTAATGTTTTGTGGATAGTCTTTCCAGCTCATGTTGTCAACCTCCTTTGTCTTATGTATATTAAACTAGACGAATAAATTGAAAAATGGACATTTTTAGAATATATGTCTACTTTTTAGGAGATGGTGAAGTGGAAAAGAATTTATTGGCGCTTTGGCAAGCAGTCCCTTCTGGTGAAATAAAAAAAGAGAAAATTGTTGAGGTCCTCGATTTAAGCGCCAAACAAGCCACTCGTTATATCCGGAAGTGGGCAGCGGAAGGCTGGTTCAATTACATTTCCGGACGTGGAAGAGGCAACTCTTCTGAACTGCAGTGGCTGAAAAATGTGGAAGAAATTTATGAGAAACAGCTGATGGAAATTATTGAACAAGAAGCAGTTGAAACAAGCAGCAAGTATTTAATGTACGATTGGTCAATCGACAGCAAAATTCGCCTCATCAATAAATTCCGATCAAAATTCGGGTTTTTCCAGCATACCAGTGATGTCGACAAATTAATCATTCCAAGAAAATATGCAGTTACAACGATGCATCCTTTGGAAGCGGCCGATATTCAAAGCGCTAATGTCGTCGCCACTATTTATAATCGGCTTGTGGCTGTTGATGCAGCAGGCAAGGTTTTGCCTGAACTTGCCCATAGCTGGGATGTGTCGGCAACCAAGCTGAGAATATATTTGAAAAAAGATGTGAAGTTCCATGATGATTCTTTTCTGACCGCTGAAGATGTGGCGGATTGTTTGAATCGACTGCGTACCCATGTCCACTACAAAGAATTATGGGAACCGGTTGAAAAGATCCAAGCAGTTGGTCCTTTAGTGGTCGATTTTGATTTTCCTTCAGGCTGCAGTTATTGCCTCCAAATGCTGGGCTTGATGAACTCAAGCATTTATAAAGAAAGTCAAGGACAGTTGATTGGAACCGGCAGTTTTTACGCTGACAACAGCCATGATTTCAAAACAGTTTTACATGCTTTTAAGGATTATTTTGGTGAACGCCCTTTATTGGATCGGGTCGAATTCGTCCAAGTTCCGAGCGATTTCGACTTTGTCTACCGCTCAGCGACACAACCGGATACGGAAAAAACTTTCATGGTGAAAAGCGACTCTGGAGTTGGGGTGGTCATCATGAACGCCTTTCGGAATTCAGATATCCGCCGACAAGAAGTGCGTGATTATCTCCACTGGATCATTGCAAAATACCGGCATGAAATTGGCCAATATAATCCACGGGCTTTGCCTAATCACCAAAGCATGCTGATTGGACAAAATCAGCATTATCAAGTCGAGGAAGTTAAACGGCCTATTTTCACGAAACCGCTCATCATCAAAACAACGGATTACTTGGAAAAAGTTACCGCATGGATTCAATCTGCCTTTGAAAAAGAAGGGATTCCGATCGAAATTCAACATTTGCCATTTGAAGAAATGTTGTTTGATAATGGAATAGACCAGCAAGCTGACCTTTTCATCCGTGGAGAAGTATTTGAAATGAACCAAAATTTTTCTTTTTACCATTTCCTTAAAAACGGAAATTCCCCTCTGGTGAATATGATCAATACAGATGAAAATTTAAGCCATTTGTTAGAAAAGTATGTACATAGTCCCTTTGAAGAATGGCTTTCATTAAATTTAAAAGTTGAAAAAGCATTGATGGATTCTTCCATTCTGATCCCCCTCTATTATGAAAAACGGCAAATTCCTTTTTCCGCTGACTTGATGAATATCAGCATCAGCCATTTTGGATATGTGGATTTTTCTAAACTTTGGGTCCGGCCAACTATTGCAGGATAAAGAAATTTTCAGTCTGAGCACTGCGAATGATAATGCAGCTGCCCGAAGACTGTATGAAAGAAACGGCTATGTGCTGGACTCAATATATCTCCATTACGAACTGCCTTTATAGTTTTTCATTCTCTTAATCCCAGATAGGAGCGATTTCATGAAACCGACAATGAAGAAAACGGAGTTGAAGGACTCTGCAGATATTTGGAACGCGGTCATTTTCGAAATCAGCAGCCATGATTTTCCTACGAATAACCCTTTAATAAACGAAAGTTTTCTAGCTTTCCAGTACTATTCCGAACTCGAAAGCGGCGGCCATGAAATCTTGTTCAACTGGGTTCAAGAGTACATCGAAGAGGTTGGAATCACTCTTTATCTGAATGATTTGTCAGTCGCTTTGGAGAAGATCGGTGCTGACGACTATGGACAGATTATAAAGAAATACGGCGAAGAGCTATGGCGCTTGTTTAGGGCTCTGGAGAATGGTGAAATTGATGAACAGGCATTTTATGAATTGGTGGAAAAAGCGGACAGTGACTATTATGCTTTAGGCGGTAAATTGGAACAACAATTGGAAGCGCATTTCCTAGAGATTTATACAGAGCTGTTTGAAATCATTTGATTCCACTTGAACAATTTCTGTAATTTGCTGGATACAACCATAAAAACAGTTCAGTCGAAAAAAACTGAACTGTTTTTATAGTTGTGCTTATTTCATTTACGCCATATATAGTAAACGAATTTCACTTGCGCGCCGTTTAAAATAATTTCTTCATCCATAACTTCTATTTGTTTGAATCCGTTTTTCTCCAAGACTTTTTGAGAGGCTATATTATCTTTTGTAGTTTTGGCTTCTAGTTGCGAAATGTCTAAACCATCGGCTGCTTTAATCAATAACTTTACAGCCCGGCTAGCAATTCCTTGGCCGATATATGCTTGTCCCACTCGGTATCCCAAATATCCCCTTTGGTTTGTTTGATCGATATCTGCCAGATTGAGGCGCCCCAGGATAGAACCTTCCCCATTTTTTATTAAGTAAAAGACAGAATCCCCTGCCGAATGTTCTTTTAATAAAATTTGATGATTTCGCTCAAATACATCCCGCTGATAATACTCGTCTCCACGGCTAGGAATTCTTTCTTCAAAAAAACTCCTATTCTTCATTTCAAACTCAAACAGTGCTTCTGAGTCAGCACCAGTCAATTGCTCAAGTTTTATTTCCATTTTGCCACATCCTGTTTCGCCATAATAAGTATATTGTAAACTTAAGAAATTCTCATTCTGTTATAAACTTCTTTTTGTTTCTTGGCGCGTATGGATTTCCACCATTTTTCTGAGCAAGGTTTCTATCTGGTCTCTTTCCGCGACTCGGGCAAGAATCCATTCAATTTCCTCTTCCACTAGCCTGCTGATTTGCGTGGCTGCTTCTGCATGCCGGCTTGCGGTCATCTGGTTGAAGATAATTTCTGTTTTCAATAAAACCACAGCTGGCAGCGCCTTGCTGATCGCCTTCAGCCCTAAACGTGCACGCTCTGGAGCGTATTTATACAGCAGCACCCTCGCCAGATGGTCCATGACGCTCGACAGCATCTTCACGGCCCAGATACCATTGCCTCTGGCTGCCGCTTTTTGATACTGGAACAGGAACCATGCGACATCGATTACATCATCCCGAAATTCACTTTCATCCAATTCCAGGCTTTGTGTAGCCACAAATCTTTCCATTACGTTATCAGGATCATATAGCACCTTGAAATAATCTTTTTCCGTAAACTTCTCTGGAGTTACCGTAAACAAATCGATATGCAAAAGATCGTCGAATACTGCGATGATCTGAGGAGCAATGATGAAAATATCGTCTTCGAATATGACCGGACGGTATGCCTGTAAATGGCGCAACCGATTATCCAAAAAACGTTTTTCGTTTTCTTCGTCAACGAGACAATAAAGATCAACGTCGGAATGCTCATCGTGTTCATTCCTGCCCATTGATCCTTTTAGATAAACCGCCCGTACGAATGAATCGGTTTTTAAACTTGCACAAATCTTCTGGACTGCGAGTTCCTGGGGCAACATGGCTTCTCCTGCTTTCAATAATTTATAGATCCGTTAAAAAATCCTCGGCTTCTTTGCCCAATGGTCTGGCCGCGAAATCGCTTCCGGCAATTTCGTATGGCAATCTCCGATGGCCGCGTTTGCCTGAACCTGTGTCAGGAAAAGGCTTGTGGACAAATCGGCTCCGCTGATGTCGGCATCCCGGAAATCAGCACCGATTAAATCTGCCGTCCTCAAGTCCGCTTGACGCAAGTTCGCCGCTATGAAATAAGCTCCTCTAAAATCGACGCCCTTCAAGTCGGCTCCTTTTAATTCCGCTCCCATTAAATCTGCATTCCGCCGGTTTAGATTTTTGCTTTTCCGTCCCTTGTTTCGTTTTAAAACATCGACTCTGGCCAGTTCACTGGCTTTCACCAGCAAATCGTTGACTTGAGCACGATGGATGGGGATATCCAAAGCCATAAGTTCCGGCACTTCCAACAAAGTCAGCCGTTCTGTTTTTTGCATCATTTCTTCCAGTTCATTATAAATTTGCTTAGCTGTTTCCTGTTTCATTGCATCCGCCAAATACCATAACATTTCATGCAGCTGAGTCATTACCGGAAACACCGCAAACATCTCTTTCGCCGCGCCAGGGTCTTTCCGCCAATCTTTTCCCTTGAACGTCACCTGCGAGACCTTTTGGCCGGACCCATAGCAATCGAACACCGTGCAGCCTTTAAAACCGCTCCGACGGAGATCCTCATGAATACTGCAGCGGAAATCGGATTGCAGATTTGGACAAGGCACACCGGCCGCTTTATCAAAAGCAAAATCAGCAGATGCTGTAAAACAAAGACCCGCACAGCAGAGAGCGAAACAATTTCCACAGTCGGCCCGGAGGTTTTTCTGTACAAGCTCTAAATTTCTTTTTGCACCGCCATAGTTTTCCATTATGATTCCACTCCTTTTGCATATAGAAATAAACAACCGGATTGATGAATCCAAGAGTGAGAATGGTGAGAAACATGTAAGTCTCAATAGGATCTCCTCCCAATCCCAGCTCATCCACAAGAATTCCATGGGAATACATAAGCTGCACTGCCAGCCAAACAGCAGGTGCCGATCAAGAGACAACCGCAAAATGATTTAGAAATTTGTTCTTTAATGCCGGAATTCGAATCGCTAACAATAAAATCAGCGGAAAGATGGCAAGCATGTAGAATACAGGGCGCAGGACGGTAAATACGCCATAAGCTTCAAAAGGCTCGTATGTGTACCTCGCTTCCACTCCTTTATTTAGATTCTTTTCTCTTCCGTAATAAGTAGTTCCATTATAAAGGAATCTATGATGAATTGAACAAACATTTCGAAAAACATAATAGTTTAGCAAAAGAGGCAAAAAAGACGCCTTAACTTACAGGCATCTCTTGTCTGATTTCAATTTCTTTTGCCTACCGCTTCTTCCTGGACTACTTCAGGTAAATGCTTCGTGCAATTGTAAAGCGTGCATTCCCATTTACTTTCAATATTCTCCAAAATCGTAATCGATGTATTATGTAGATCTGTTTTAGTGAAACGTTCAGGCAGAAGGCTTTTTAATGTAGTGCCGATCAAAGCACCGTGGCTGACCATTAAAACTCGTTTGCCCGGATATTTTGCTAAAGCTGCCTCAATGGCTTTCCGCCCTCTTTTAGCGCCTTCTTCCTTCTTCTCCATTCCAAGATCCAATGTCCGCCAGTCCACACCCCATTTTTGAATGCGTTCTTCTTCAGTGGATCCTTCAATCTGGCCCCCAGACAGTTCACGGATGAGAGGTTCAAACCGGCTGACCGACATCCCGAGTTTCTCAGCAATGATTTCCGCAGTTTCCCTGGCGCGGATCAAATCACTGGATATGATCGCATCCCAAGGTTCTTCTTGTGCCAGCCGCTCTGCAATAGCACGTGCTTGCTCTCTGCCGGTTTCGTTTAATGGAATGTCCGAACTGCCTTGCGCAATCCGCTGCATGTTCCAATCTGTTATGCCATGTCTAACAAATCCGATTGTGGTCATTTCTCATTTCCCCTTTTGTTATATTGAATTCCATCATACGGGATTTTTCACCTGCATGTCGATTGAAGTTCCTTCAGAAACTGTTCCACTCAATAGAAAAACCCGGCATCCATATGCCGGGTTCCTCATTACACGCCCATTTTCCGCCGTGTATTATTCACTTTTTTGGTTTGCTGGCTCTTCATCTTTTTCGTTTCCAGTGAAGCGCCGCTGCCGCCTTTGTTGCTCGCAGCCTGATTTTTCTTTGCTTCCAGTTGGCGTTTAACCGCTTCCTGCAAACTTACTTTTTTAGGAGTTTCATTTGTTTCCGTCATGTCCATCCCTCTTTTCTTTTAAGACTATCAATCACGGATGTATTAATGACTTCCATTATAACACAATATGTTCCATATTTACTGCTTATTTTCTTTAAACCACTGGCTGACTTGCGAAAAGAATTTGGCCATTGAATTGGCATTCGACATGCTTGGAACACGTGCCAACAGGACTTCCTTCGGCGCTTTAATGCCTTCTTTTTTCTTCTGCAAAATCAAAATGCCTTTAGCAAAAGCTGAATTTTTGAATAAGCTGTCTGGCAGCTCCATAACTGACTGAATGTAAGCCGTCTTTTTTAAGAAAGTATGCAGCTGGCCGGCCTGAGGCGATTCAAATAAGGCTTTTGGAATGATTAAAAACAGATAACCGCCGTCGACTGTATGCTTCAATGCTTGTTCAATAAATAAGTGATGCGCATACGACAAGCCTTCTTCTGCCTTCAACTCATAAGTTGCCGCTATTTCTTCATCCGGATAATAACCAACCGGCAAGTCAGCGACTACTGCGTCCACTGGGTCAATCAGCAGCGGCTGCAAGGCATCCTGGCGGTAGAAAGTGACCGGCTGTTCGACCAAATCCGCCGTTGAAGCTGCCAACCGGATCAGCATATCATCAATTTCAACACCTGCTCCAGTAATACGGCCATCCAGGTAATTCATCACCGTCAACAGCAGATTGCCTGTGCCAAGCGCTGGATCGAGCAGCGTGAACTCTTTCTCTTTCACAAAAAGCTCCACTAAATAACCGACTAAAAGGCCAAGTGCGTCCGGCGTCATCTGGTGATGCGGCTGTACATGTTCCTTCATCCCTTTTAATACAGCCAGTTGGATTGCTTTCCGGACATCTTCTTTGCCTGCTTGTTCCGAAGGTTGTATATGCCCGTCCAGCCAAGTCTCAGTTGTTTCCAGTAAACTTTCCAGATACGGCAGATCCTGCTCTTTCTGCATTTCTGTCGCATGCTGATCAATAAAATTAAAAATCTTTTCCATTGCTGAATTCATCTATAATCCGTCCTCAATAAGGAAACCCACTCAGCAGGAGTGGGTTTCTTGTATTAGTTTGTTATTGCCTTAACGGCTTCAATTGCTTTATCGTAATCCGGGTGATCAGTGCCTTCAGAGACATATTCCACGTATGCGACTTTATCATTTTCATCGATGACAAAAATCGATCGTGCCAATAAACGAAGCTCCTCCATGGCAACACCGTATTCTTCACCAAAAGACAGATCCCGGTGGTCAGACAAAAGAGTAATGCCATTCGTGCCATTCTCTTCAGCCCAACGTTTCTGAGCAAATGGAAGATCAGCTGAAATCGTCAATACTTCCACGTTATCGCCAAGTGATGCCGCTTCTTGGTCAAAACGTTTAGACTGCAGCGAACAAACACCGGTATCAAGTGAAGGAACTACGCTGATCAAACGAACTTTCCCTGTCGTATCCTGCAATGTTACGGGGCTTAAATCATTTGCCAGAACGTTGAATCCTGGTGCCTGATCTCCCACTTTCACTTCTTTGCCTGGTAAAGTCACAGGATTTTGCTTAAACGTAATTTGTACCAATAATAACGCCTCCCTTTCAACATACCCTTATCTTACTAGAACGTTTCGGCCTCTTGCAACTCAGACCCTTCGGAACGTTTTTTCTCAAACAGAATTTGTTTGCGGTATGTGTCTTCATGGATGACTGTCGTATCTGCTACAAAGTCATGGATTCCTTGCTTTAATTTTGTAAAACCGACAATCCAGTACAAAGGCCAGATTGTTGCAGAGATAAAACGGCCTATCCACTCACGGAACAACAGCGTTCCCCATGACAGCTTTTCTTCTTTTAAAGATACGACACGCAGCCCTAATATCATTTTGCCTACTGTCTGTTCAAAAAACTTCGTCATCAGCACGAAATAGGCATAGAAAACGACAGCGGAAATAATGGCGTATGGGGCGTACCATGTACTGCTGGATGTTTCTAATCCAATCAATAAAAATATCGGTTTAATTAAAACGGAAGTGACGGAAGCAATGAGCAGAATGTCGATCAAGTATGCCCAGAACCGTACCCAAAATCCAGCAGGTTTGCGTTCATAAAACATTACTTCTTTATAATTCGGTTCAACAGGGCGATTGTTCTGCACATTTTCCACAGCATGAGTTTCATTATTCATATGATTCGTCATTGTCATCGCCCCTCCTTATTTTTCACCATATAAATACATCATACGCGGCGAGTTATTTTCGGTTAGCAATTTAGTGATCATTTGCGATTCCAGGTCTTTGCCAAACAATGAATTAAGCTTCATTGAAAACAGTGACCCAAGCCCTTGAGATGCTCCGTATTCAAACACTTCTGCATCTTCCAGGTTGAAATCTGTGCGGAGCGCGGCCAGCACATCTTCTTCGAAACCGAAGTCATCTGCCAGGTTCGCTTCTACTGCCTGTCTGCCATTCATGATGCGTCCATCAGCAAGCTTTTTAACCTGTTCCTCGGACATACCCCGCCCTTCTGCAATGACGTCAACGAATGTTTCGTAGGAATCATTCAGCATTTCCTGCAAGAGTGCCTGCTCATCTGCAGTCATTTCACGCGTCGGATTTCCGATATCCTTAAATGGCCCCGATTTGATCGTTACAAATTCCACTCCATACTTTTCTGCCAGTTTTCCGTAATTGACCGTTTGCATAATGACGCCAAGAGAACCCGTCATTGTTTCACGGTTAACAAAAATTTTGTCCGCCGGGGCTGAAATGTAGTAGCCGCCGGAAGCTGCAGTAGCGCCCATCGATACATAGAAAGGTTTTTTTGTTTCTTCCTGGATTTCTGTGATTTTGTCATGGATTTCTGCTGATTCGACTACTCCACCGCCTGGTGAATTGACTTTCAGCATGACAGCTTTTACCGTATCGTCATTTTTCACTTGCTCTAATTGATCCATGAACAAGCCGTGGTTATAACCGGTCTGTCCGAGCAGCGGAGAAGCTTCGCCTGTGTCTTGGATTGTTCCTTCCACATTCAATACCGCAATCCGGTTATTAAAATCTCCTTCTTCAATCACTTGCTCGGAAACGGCCGTTTCTGTTGTAGCCAGCAAATCATCTACTCCTGTGCCAAGGCTGCTCTGGAAAATTGCAAATGCCGAGTTAATGATCAACGAAATCCCCAGTATAGCTGCTGCTACTACCAATGCTATCCATCTTTTCGTATTCATTTATCATTTGACCTCCTTTTTTCTCTCTTTATTATACGGCTATCTTGTACAAATGTTTCATTTTACCTCGGATGAATCAATGCTGCGCATTCAATTTCTCTTTTTTAATGCCTCTTGCTTCCAAAACTTTTGAGGTCGTAAATATGAGCAACGCTACCCAAACGAATGAAAATGAAATTGCGCTAATTCGATTGAAGGACTCACCGTAAACCAATACGCCCAAAAGGAGCATCAACGTCGGTGCGATGTATTGCAAAAATCCGATCATATACATGGGGATAAGAGGAGCTCCTGTTGCAAATAAAACCAAAGGCAGCGCTGTAGCGGCACCGCTGATGATAAGCAGAATATCTGTCGAAGCTCCTTCGTTCAGGAAAGAAGCCTGGCTGGTGGAAAACAGATAAATATAGTAGATAATCGCAAGCGGCAACACAAATAAAGTTTCAAGTGCCAGTCCCCGCAGCGCATCCAATTTGATGGTCTTTTTGATCAAGCCGTAGAACGCAAAACTTAAAGCCATCCCAAAAGCCAGCCATGGCAGCGTACCATACGAGATTGCCAGGATGCTGACACCAATTGCCGCAAGGACAAATGCGACTTTAATGGCCGGTGATAATTTTTCTTTTAAAAAGAAAACACCCAGCAGCATCGAAACAAGCGGATTGATGTAATAGCCCATGCTCGTTTCAACAATCCGGTCGTTTGTAACGGCAAATATATACAAAAACCAATTGGCGGTTATCAAATAAGACGCCAGCATCAATAAGAAAAATGTCTTTTTGGATTGCCATAAACTCTTCAAGTCAGCAATCAATTGTTTTCCGCCATTTATCACAATGATAAACAAAACCGTCAAAACAAAAGCCCACAAGATGCGGGACGTCAATATTTCGTCACTTGGTACATGGTCGACTTGTTTCCAGTAAAGAGGTAATATCCCCCATATGGCGTAAGTTAAAATCGTATATAGTATGCCTTTTTTCTCTGCTGCCATCTCGCTTTTCTCACCATTCTTCCTTTTATTTTGTTTCTCGAAATAATAAAACTATTATATGCCCGTCTAATTCTAAAGTAAACAATTGAAAAAAGCAGCCAGTTTGCACCAGCCGCTCTTGCTTTTCGTTAAGTTGCTGAAAAGCCATTTCACTCTCGGTCATTTAATCGGCATTCCGTGTAAAGCACCCGCCTGGAGTGAAATGGAATATCAGTCCTCATACTTCCGCTCTTACTTTTTCGCTTGTTCTTTTTGGCGCAATTCGACGCGCCGAATTTTCCCTGATGCGGTTTTTGGCAATTCCTCTACAAACTCGATCGCTCTCGGATACTTATAAGGAGCTGTCAGTTCTTTCACATGATCCTGCAAGTTTTTGACGAGATCCTCGGAAGGTTCATGGCCTGGAACCAAAACGACAAATGCTTTAACGATCGTTCCGCGGATTTCGTCCGGCGCTCCGATTACTGCACATTCCTGAACAGCCGGATGTTTGACGAGTGCATCTTCCACTTCGAACGGTCCGATTGTATAGCCGGAAGAAATGATGATGTCGTCGCCTCTTCCTTCAAACCAGAAATAACCGTCATCGTCTTTCGATGCCTTGTCTCCCGTCACATAGTATTCACCACGGAACTGCATTTTCGTGCGTTCGTCGTCTTTGAAATATCCTTTGAATAATGCAGGCGTATTCACATGGACAGCAATGTCCCCCACTTCGCCAGCTTGCGCAGGGTTACCGAATTCATCAATGATTTCCACCCGGTTGCCCGGCGTCGGTTTCCCCATTGAACCGATGCGGATTTCCATCCCTTTCATAACTCCGACAAGCAAAGTGTTTTCTGTCTGGCCATAGCCGTCCCGGACTTCAAGGCCGAAGTTTTCTTTAAACACGTTGATCACTTCCGCATTCAACGGTTCACCAGCGGAAACTGCACTGTGCAAAGCCTTTAAGTCGAATGATGAAAGGTTTTTCTGTTTCGCCATCAAGCGGTACTCGGTTGGTGTACAGCATAATACATTGATTCCGCGGCGTTCCAGAATCTGCAGATAAACTTCCGGATCGAATTTGCCATTATAAACAAATCCGGTTGCTCCGCTGCCCAAAGTTGCAAGGAAGGGGCTCCAAATCCATTTCTGCCATCCAGGGCTGGCTGTCGCCCATACCAAATCGCCTTCTTGTGCACCGAGCCAATGCTCTGCCGAAGTCCGCAAATGCGCATAAGCCCAGCCATGGCTATGCACTGCGCCTTTAGGGTTCCCTGTCGTTCCTGACGTGTAAGATAAAAACGCCATATCGTCATTTCTCGTATCGGCAGCTTGATAAACGTCAGAAGCTGATTCCATTTCTTCCGTCAACGAAACCCATGACTGATCGGAATGGCCAATAACGAATTTAATGACATTTTTCATTTCTTCCACTTCATTGAATTGATCCATGAATGGTTCATATGCAATGACGGCTTTTGCATTGCTATGGTTCAAACGGTAAGAGATGTCTTTAGCCCGCAGCATTTCAGAACTTGGAATTACAACCAGGCCTGCTTTCAATGCGCCTATGTACGCGACATACGCTTCAATCAAGCGCGGCACCATCACGAGGACAATATCCCCTTTTTTCAAACCTGCTTTTTCAAAACTGTTCGCTGCCTTATTGGCCCGGAGAATCAGTTCATCGTATGTAACTTGCTGGGAGTCTCCTTTGTCATTTTCCCAAATAATCGCTAATTTGCCGTCGCCTGCAGCAAATTTTTCAATTTCTTCGACTAAATTATAACTTTCCGGTGCCAGCAATTCTTCACGATTCATTATGTATCCCCCCTATATGAATGAATGACTTTATACTTCTATTATTATACAGGAAGATTTTTATTATTCAAAATCATTATAAAAAAAGAAAAAACAGCTAAGAGTAAAATTTAGCTTTTACTCTTAGCTGTTTTTATCGTTCTTTTATAGCAAGCCCTCGAACTTCGCTTCCTGCACCCTCGGAAATCTAATGGTTTCCCGTTCTTGCACCGCTTCTTGAATCAGATCATCAAATGATACAAATTTTTCGTAGTATTCCACTTTCTCAAGCTTCGGCTTCGTCTTCGGACTAGCCGGCGTGAAAATCGTGCAGCAATCTTCAAAGGGACGAATGGAAATCTCATAAGTACCGATTTGCTGTGCCGTTTCAATGATATCCAGCTTGTCCATCGCGATCAACGGCCGCAGCACTGGCGTATTCGTCACTGCATTGATGGCATGCAGCGACTCTAAGGTTTGGCTGGCTACTTGCCCGAGGCTCTCTCCTGTAATGATTGCCTGGCATTTTGTTTCTGCATGCACCAAGTCAGCGACGCGCATCATCATCCGCCGCGTCGACGTCATCGTGATATTATCCGGCACTTGTTTATGCACTTCCTGCTGCAGTTTCGTAAACGGAATGATATGCAGATTGACCGAAGAACCAAACTGGCTCAACTTATCCGCCAGATCCAACACTTTTTCTTTTGCCCGGTCATTGGTGAATGGAGGGCTGAAGAAATGGATCAACTCCAGCCTTACCCCTCGTTTCAGCATATGATAGCCAGCAACCGGGCTGTCGATGCCACCGGACAGCATTAAGAGCGCTTTTCCACCCGCCCCCACTGGCAAACCGCCAGCGCCTGGAATCACTTCTGCCATCATATACGCCGCTTCTTCACGAATCTCCACTTTCAGTTCAATATCCGGATGCTTCATTTGGACAGTCAATTCCGGAAAGTTGCGAAGTACATGTGAACCGATTTCCTGCGTAATTTCGGGTTTCTCATATGGAAAAGCTTTATTCGGACGTTTCACTGACACTTTAAAGCTTTTGTTTTGGCGGTCCACTTTACTGACCACTGCAATCGCTGCTTGCTTCATCGCATCAAACGTCAATTCTGACTGGGTTACCGGGCTGAACGATTGGATGCCGAAAACCAGTGGCAATCTTTCCAACACTTTCTCCATATCCTTTTCCTCATCTGAATAGATAAACATGCGGTCGCGCTCTGCTTTGATCCGGATGCTTTCTAAGTCAGAAAACGTCTGGCGGACGTTATCCCGCAGCCGTCCGATAAACGAGCTGCGGTTTTTTCCTTTGGTTGATAGTTCCCCGTAACGGACAAGGACTTGGTTTGTTTTCATGCTGTTTGAACTCCTTTATTTCCCTGTAAATTTATTAAACTAAACGGTAAACCCGCTCGAATGCCTTTTTCAATTCCACTATATCCTGCGCGGTGGTAAACGCTCCGAAGCTGATGCGAATGACCCCTTCTTTAAATTCACGGGGGACACCGATCGCTTCAATCACATGGCTGATTTCTTTGCTTTTGGATGAGCAGGCACTGGATGTCGAGACAATGACCGATTCCTGTTGAAGCCCCGTTACCAAAATCTCACCTTTCAAGCCTTTCAGTGCAATCGCCAATATATGTGGAGCTGCTGTTTCCGGACTGATAATTTTAACCCCATTAAATCCTTTGAAAAATGTGCGAAGGTCTTTGTTCCATTCTGCATAGTCAGACTTTAGTTCTGCCAGGCGCAATGCCTTTGCCAGCGCTGCCGCTTGCGGCACGGCTACTGTCCCGCTTCGCAAACCGAACTCCTGCCCACCGCCGTGGAGAATTGCCTCTAATTCCACTTGGTTATACGCCAAAACCCCACTGCCTTTCAGTCCATGAATTTTATGGCCTGAGATGCTTAATAAGTCCGGCATGGAATCAGCAGGAAGTTTAACTTTTCCAATGCTTTGGACAGCATCTACATGGAATAAAGTCCGAGATCCTTTCAGCAGCTTTTTGATTTCTGCAATTGGATGGATTGTACCGATTTCATTGTTGACATGCATCAAGCTTACAAGAATCGTATCTTGTCTGAGTGCGTTATTCAACTCATTCAAATCGATGGCACCTGAACGATCGACTGCCAAACGCGTGATATCAAACCCTTGCTGTTCAAGAGCTTCTAAGCTTTTCAGCACAGATGGATGCTCGGTGACTGCTGTTATGATGTGTTTTCCCCGGTGCTGGTAAGCTTTAGCAACACCGAACAATGCTAAATTATTCGATTCGGTCCCTCCGGATGTAAAGATGGCGTGTTCCATCTTTAATAATTGCTTGATTTGGGCACGCGCCCCTTCCAATAAATCCTCTGCTTCGTTTCCCATCCGGTGAATGGAGGCAGGATTCGCATAATATTGCTCGTTTACTGTGATAAAAGTTTCGAGCACTTCTTTTCTAGGTTTGGTTGTTGCGCTATTGTCCAAGTAAATCATTTTCTCCACCTCCGAAAAGAAAACCACCAGCACGGGAGCTGGTGGTTTTCTTTTTGTTTTTAAACTCGCCACGCTTCTTCTTTAACCAGTACCTCAATACGTTTCATTGAACCTGGTTCAAAGCTTTCGACAGCTGTAGCTGCCTCGTCTAATGCTTTCGTATACCGGAGCTGTCTGAACGATTCTTCTGCTTCCATCAACTTGGCATGCATCTGTGGATTCGTTTTTCGGTAGCGGTTGCCGTATTGGATGATGCGTTCAATCAGCAGCACGTTTTCAATCATTTCTTTTGCTTTTTCTTCTACGTCTTCAATGCTTTTCTCAGCTTTCACTAAGTAATTATCAACTAATTTCATATTTAATGGAACTTCCTGCAAACCTTGCATGGCGACAAATAAATGCTCTTCCGCTTCTTCAAGCCGGACATCCATTTCTTCCGGAATGCCTGGTACATTGGCTTTATACAGCATTCTGTCGGTTTCCTGCAATTGGCGCTTCAAGTCTTCCACTCTAGCGCGGGCTTCAATTTCATCAATTCGCAGGCTCTTCAACGAGCTTGTGAAGTCATGCTGAATGACATCGATTTTTGCCAGCTCTTCCTGGATGATCAACAGTTCTTCTTCGAGACTGGAATATGCAGCATGTTTTTCTTCAGAACGGGATTTAAGTAAATCGAACCGCTGCTGCAAATCTTCCAAGGTTTGCAAACAGGCTTTAGGAATCGCTGCATCGCTGTCCGAAATTTTATAACTTTGCTGGACCACTACGCACTCGTCATACATATCACGAGTATCACGTGTAATCAGTTCCAGATGGCGCGATGTTTCTGCTTTATGCTGATCCACATAATGCTTTGCTTTAACTTCTTTTTCAAGCAGCTCATAAAACGAATCAATGCGCTCTTTCATCGCTTCAACTTTTTCTTTTGTCTCCGCGACATTCAGTTCCGCAATATTCTGTTTCATCACAACCAGCTCTTGCTCCATGTCATCTAATTGGTCCGTCAATTCCAAGTGGTTCAAATAATAGGATTGGCTTTCCATTTCTCGGATTCCATTGCGCAGTTCATTGATATAAGACGGTATTTTTGAGTGGATGTCCGTTAACAGCGGCGGAATGTCATCGATCAAAGAAAAAACATAATTTCCTTCATCTGCTAAGCCCATAACGATTTCCCGGGCTTTCAGATAATTTCCTTGCTCAGTCAATTGATCGTATTCGGCAAATAGCGGTGAGAACGATTCGAGTCTCTTTTCAAGAGGAACAGCCGCCGCTCCATACGAATGCTGATGAGCCAATAAGTTTTTCCGCGCCAGGCGGTAATGGTCTCTCATCATATCCATTTCGCTGCGGTTTTTCTCTTCACTGCCGATTAATTCTTCAAGTTCACTTAAGATTTCATTCATCTGCCGGTCGACATCATCGATGCGGACTTCGACGTCATTTTCAATCTCTGAAGCTTTTCCGAATCTGAAGCGGTCAATCGCATCTTCTGCATCAAAGAGGGATGCATCAATTTTCGGAATATGTACATCCATAATTTCCGTCCATATGTCACGCCAGCGCTCAAACATTTCTTCGGTCTGGCCGTTCATGTTCAATTGTTTTACTTTTGTCAATTCTTCGAGTATCGGTTTGTTTTGTATTTGCAGTTTTAATTGTTCCAAGCGTTCAATTTCCGCGTTATGCTTCTTGCGAAACAAAAAGCCGACGATAATTACCGCTAATAGAATGATGACCGCAATGATGATATACTTCATCATAAGTCATATAGCCCCCTGTTCAAAATCACATTTCCTATTCTATATAAATGTTTTACATGATTCTACTATTTTAACATGTATTCTACTCTTTTGTTTGTGAAAATAGAAGAAATGAAAGAAATATTTTCAAACCTTGAAAGAAAGCTGGTGTTTTTATGAAAAGAGATGGACATATCCACACTCCTTTTTGTCCTCATGGCACTAAAGACAAACTGAATGCCTACATAGAAAAAGCGATCGAATCCGGTTTTGGTGATATTTCCTTTACCGAACACGCTCCCCTCCCCTCTTCTTTCATAGATCCGACTCCAGAGAAAGACAGCGGGATGAATTTGGAGAATATGCTCCCTTATTTGGACGCCATACGACAAGCAAAAGATGCATATAAACATGATATTCTCATCCGAGTTGGATTGGAGGTGGATTATATTGTTGGTTATGAAACGGAAACCCGTTCTTTCCTTGAAGAATATGGCCCCTCTCTCGACGATTCTATTTTATCCGTTCATTTCCTTAGAGTAAACGATGAATATCTTTGCATGGATTACAGCAGTGAAGTTTTTATGGCGCTAGCTCAAAAAGCCGGCTCGGTTCAAAACGTCTACGATCTATATTACGATACCGTAGAAGCTTCGATTGCAGCTCAGCTTGGCCAGTTTAAACCAAAAAGAATCGGCCATCCGACGCTCGTCCATAAATTCCAGCTGGCTCATGGGGAAAAAATCGATGATTCCCGCCGCATTCAAGGCGTCTTTGAAAAAATCGCTGAAGCCGGCTATGAAATGGACTTGAATGGCGCCGGCTTTTCCAAGCCTGATTGCCTGGAATCTTATCCGCCGGCAAACTTCATCCCTGTTGCCGAATCTCTTCGAATTCCGCTGGTGTTCGGTTCAGATGCCCATAGCGTTAATGGCTTGCATAAGCATTACGACAAACTTTATAATTAAAAAAGCACCAATGCCGATATAATCTTCAAGGCATGGAATTCTTGTCCATGCCAATCATAAAACGAAATGAGGCCTATCATGTTCACTCAAACAAGTTACAGCGGTACAAGCATAGAACAATACACGCTGCTTGGAAAGCAGTTAGATGCTCTATTGGAAGGTGAATCCAATACCATCGCTAATTTAAGCAACGCTTCCGCATTGCTGAACCAATTTTTAGAACGGATCAACTGGGTCGGTTTTTATTTAATGGAAGATGGTGAACTTGTACTCGGTCCATTCCAGGGTCTTCCGGCATGTGTCCGGATCCAGGTGGGCAAAGGGGTCTGTGGAACTGCGGTTTCTGAAAAGAAAACCATGCTCATTGAAGATGTCCATGCTTTTCCTGGACATATTGCCTGTGACGCAGCTTCTCAGTCCGAAATTGTCATTCCATTGATTAAAGACGGTGAAGTGATTGGGGTTCTTGATATCGACAGCCCAGAACTCAGCCGCTTTACGAAAGAAGACCAAGAAGGCCTCGAACTGTTTACAGCCGTATTATTGAAGCATCTTTAAAAAATGAAAACGCCCGGACTTCCATTTGAGAAGTCCGGGCGTTTTGTTATGCTTTCTGCAATTTTGCTTTTACCGTTTCAAATGCTTTCGCCAAGTCTGCCGTCAAATCATCTACATGTTCAAGACCGACTGATAAACGCATCAAAGATTCTGTTATTCCCATCGCTTCCCTGCTTTTTTGCGGAACCACAGCATGGGTCATTGAAGCGGGATGCTGGATAAGTGTTTCAGCATCACCCAAGCTGACGGCAATCTTAATCAGCGATAAAGCGTTCATAAACGCTTGTGCTTCTTTTTTGCCGCCTTCGATTTCAAATGAAATCAATCCTCCGCCGTCACGCATCTGGCGTTTTGCAATTTCCACTTGTGGATGATCGTCATCAAATGGATAATAAATCTTTTTCACTATCGGTTCTTGTTTCAAAAACTCCAGCACTTTCTTTGTATTTGAAATGTGCCGGTCCATTCGGACATGGAGAGTTTTCATACCGCGAAGCAAAAGCCAGGCATCAAATGGTGACATAATCCCCCCGACATCTTTCTGGACGCTCATTCGGATCCGCTGCATTTCTTCTGCATCTTTGCCGACCAATATGCCGCCTACTACATCCCCGTGGCCGTTCAGATATTTAGTGGCGCTGTGCAAAACAAAATCCGCGCCTATCTGCAAAGGATTCTGCAAATAAGGGGAGCTGAATGTATTATCAACTACTACACGCAGGCCGCGCCTTGCAGCCACTGCACAGACCGCTTCCAGATCCACAATTTCCATCGTCGGATTGATCGGAGTTTCAACATAAATGCATACGGTTTCTGGACGTAATGCCTGTTCAACTTCCTGTTCAGTAGTCATGGCAACCAAGTCATGGGTAATGCCATATTTCTCTTCCATCATTTCCAGAAGGCCAAAGGTACAGCCGTAAATCCCCCGAGAACAAAGAACGTGGTCTCCAGCTTTTGTCAGGTGAATCAATATCGCACTGACAGAGGCCATTCCCGAGCCAAATGCAAGTGCCCCTTCCCCGTATTCAATTTCTGACATGCGTTCTTCCAATACCCGGACTGTCGGATTTCCTAAGCGGGAATAAATATTGCCTTCACAAGTCCCGGCAAAACGGTCTTCGCCTTCTTCCGCAGTCGCAAACGAAAATGTTGAAGTCTGATAAAGCGGAGTCGCTAAGCTGTCGTGATGAAGTGAACTTTTATACCCCTTATGAATTACTGCCGTCTCCAAATTAATCGTTTTTTCATTCATAGTTATACACCCCTTAGCCAAAATAGAAAGCGCTTACATTATATCTACTTTCATTTTACCTTGAATAGTAAAAAAAGGAAAGCTGCCTTTTCTTGAAGCTGGGTATAACTATTGACTTTTGAGTGACCATCCGGTTATACTATAGTTTGTGTAAAATAATCGCAGCAGTTGTATGTGCGTGTCTGTCCATTTTATTCCTCTATAGTAGGTGTATCGCGTAACTCATGGCTGCAGAGCGAAGGTACAAGAATATAAAATGGCTTACAGCATGAATGCATCTGGTTTTTATTTTACTTCAAAAACCAAAAACAGAGGAGGAGACATATATGTCTCGTTATACAGGTCCAGCATGGAAACTGTCCCGTCGTCTAGGAGTATCTCTTAGCGGAACAGGTAAAGAATTAGAAAAACGCCCTTACGCACCAGGTCAACACGGTGCTAACCAACGCAGAAAAGTTTCTGAGTACGGTTTGCAACTTCAAGAAAAACAAAAACTTCGTTTCATGTTTGGTGTTAACGAACGCCAATTCAAAACTTTATTCAACAAAGCCGGCAAAATGCCAGGTAAACACGGTGAAAACTTCATGATCTTGCTTGAAGCTCGCCTTGATAACGTTGTTTATCGTTTAGGTCTTGCGCGCACTCGCCGCCAAGCTCGCCAATTGGTAAACCACGGCCATATCCTTGTTGATGGCAAACGCGTTGACATTCCGTCATTCAGCGTAAAACCAGGACAAACAATTGCTTTCCGTGAAAAATCAAACAACCTTGATGTAGTAAACGAAGCAATCGAAGTAAGCAACTTTGTACCTGAATATGTATCAATCGATGCTGACACTAAAGTAGGTACTTTTGTACGCTACCCAGAGCGCAGCGAATTGTCTGCTGAAATCAGCGAACAGTTGATCGTTGAATACTACTCACGTTAATAAAAGTGCTTAGTAAACGATAGTATTTAAAACCCTGAAAACCTTGTTAAATCAAGGACTTTCAGGGTTTTTTCTATTTACCTGCTTTTTGTAATACATCGGACTAGATCGTTCTTTTTTTTGGGGGACAAATAATAAGTGGACAGGCGCTCATCATACAAAAAAACGCCAAACCTTTTTCGGCTCGGAATATACTTATCTTCCTCTACCGGATCACGCAGCATTTGAACATGCTCGGTTAAAAACATTCCTTGCCATTTGATGCTACCCCTGTCTTTAATGTCCCCTACTCGGCGCATGTTCTTGTTGATTTTCAATTCATTCGCCTCTTTTCATTTTAAAGTTAAAGGGTTGACTTCACTGATCATCATGAGATCAATCAGGGCGTATGCTCCTTCGTCTTTCTGCAACAGCATCATGGTCATATTGTAATTCACTTTTTCTATTCGGCACCGTTCCTTTAATGCCTCCTGCATCTATGCTCTCTGTTTTGCCAGAGAGAAGGTCAGAAGCAGTGGCATTACCCGAAGTTCCTTCACCCTGTAAGATAAAAGACGTTGTACTGGCGTTGTAGCGCACCGTGTAAATGCCATTCGCTTTGAGATTTGAAACGGTGTTCCCATTCGCTTTTTTGAGGGGTACCAAGCCTGTTCACATTTAGACTTATATTCGTTATATCTGTGATTTTTTAGATTTCAAGTATCTGTTTGGATTCGGCTAACTCATACTGTTGGCAGCTTACAATATAACTCCCTCTTCTTCACGCTCTCTTCTAATTTTTAAAATCTGTAAACTGGATACACTGCCTTTATTCACAAAGACAATATAGTAAATTAATATAGGGTTAATACTTATGTCTTATAGTTTAACTACATCTTAGAAAAGGAGTGTATTTTATGAAATTAAAATCATTAACTGGAATAATCATCATTGTAAGTGCTGTAATTTTAATTACTACCAACTTTAGCACTTTCTCCGTTCAAGGGAAGGTCAATGAGAATGAAAAGCTTCAATTTAACTCTGATGGCAAGTATAAGATTGTACAATTTAACGATATCCAGGATGACGAGGATGTCGATTCCCGTACGATCGAATTGATGAACACGGTGCTTGATGATCAAAACCCGGATATAGCCATATTAAATGGTGACATGCTTACTGCTGAGCTTGATACTGCCGAAGAAGTGAAGCAAGCCTTGGATACCATTGCACAGCCAATGGAAGATAGAGGCATCCAATGGGCAGTTACTTTTGGTAATCATGATGAAGACCATACACCGAAGACCGGTTTGGATGAAACGGATATGCTTGAAATTTATATGTCTTATGAACACAATGTAAACAAGCCGGGACCTAAGGATGTTACTGGAACTGGCAATACAAACCTGGTTATCAATAACTCCAAGAATACAGATCCAGCCTTTAACATCTGGCTATTTGATAGCGGCAGATATGCTCCAGACGAAGTTGCAGGACAGAATTTTGATGGTTATCAAACATGGGATTGGCTCCGCCACGATCAAGTTGAGTGGTACTCTGAAACATCAGAAAAACTGGAGCAAACAACTGGACATAAAGTTCCATCACTGGCATTCATGCATATTCCACTGCCTGAATTCGAAAACATGTGGTATGCAAGTCCATCCGACAGAACAGAAGAAAGTCATCAGAAAGCAGTAGAAAAACATAATATCGTAGGTGAAAAGAACGAATGTATATGCACAGGTCCTTTTAACAGTGGTATGTTTGCAGCGATGCTGGAAAGAGGCGATGTGAAAGGCGTCTTCTCTGGTCATGACCACATCAATACTTTCGTTGGGGACTATTACGGAATCAAATTAGGCTACGCAGGAAGTACTGGATTTGGAAGCTATGGCCTTGGCGGCGAAGAAAACGACAGGCTGCGCGGTGCACGGGTATTCAACCTGGATGAAAATGCAGAAGGTGTACTCGTTGACACAAAAATGCTTTTCGCTGAGGACTTTGGGATTCAATAACTTTATTAATTGCATATAGAAAATATCATTAGCTAAGCCACCTATTATACATTCAGGTGGCTTTTCATATGATTTCCTTTCAAAAAGTGACAGACCTCCCGATTATAAAGACTTACATTCTTTTGTGGCTTCAGTATTGCTTATCCCGCCAAACTGCTGCACTAGGCCATAAACTTAAAGCACATAATACCGATAATCCAAACCTATGCTTTTCAGGAATCTTGAATCATAATATTCTGTTAGATGAACAAAAAAATTTTGACTGTCCTACAATGTTTTTGTTTTCTACGATTAACCTGCAAAACCCCCTAAACGATTGAATCGTTTAGGGGGTTTTGATATTCGAGATGATTGATAGAAGTGGAAAACTGCGGTCTGCAGGTTTGGGATGTCTCACGCAGAAAACATCCCCCTGCTTCTGTATTGCTTCGCTAACTTCGAAACATGAAAATGCGTTGGAGCACTTTCTTCAATCCTTCTCTCTCATCACATTATTTAACAAGTTCATTTTGATTCACTTTCAACGCCTGAGCCAATGTATTGTACACTTCAATATCTGTAAATTTAATGCCTAGATGCACTGCAGTCTGGGCAATCACTGGGCTTATGCCGGATAATGCCGCTTTCACTCCGATGATGTTCAAACCGCTGATCAGCTGGAAAACTTGCTGGGCAACCATCGTGTCGATAATCGGCACACCTGACAAATCAATCACCAGTCTTTCAAGATTGTGTTTCGAACACTGTTTCAACGTTTTCTCAAAAATGATCTGTGCACGGTGTGTAGTGATTTCTCCTACAAGCGGAAGAAAACCGGAACTTTTTGTCAATAAAATAACAGGTGCACTCATTTCAACAATCATTTGCTGTTGAGCTTGCAGCCGTTCTTGTGCCACTTTCGTATTCTGAGCGGTAAATTCCAGGATCACTTTGCCGATGGCTCGGACCACTCCAAGATTCCATTGGTTCAACTCATCGAAACTGACTTGTTCTTTGTAACGGGAGGCATATTCCGCAATAATTTCAAGGTATTGCTGCTGTGTACGGAAAAATTCTTCAATGACGACAACGATCGGTGTTGCTAAATGAGCGTCATCTGTTGCGATTTCCTCAATCCATTCCTGAAAATCCTTAAAAAAATCATCTTGCTCTTTTGAAAACATCGAACAAAACTGCACATGAAAATCATGATTTTGGCGTTTAAGATTTTCGATTTCATTTGGGTTGTTCGTGCTATAAACGCCCCCTTTGTTTTTATCCAGCGTTTCATACCAATACTCCGTCATTTCCCAAGTGCGTCCACGTAAATATTCATATAACTCCTGATTTTTTAACATTCTTTTCCTCCTGCTTCAGTCCACACGTTCAGCCGGAATTTTAACTTTCCGAGATCTTTTGCAGTCTGCCGATAAATTATATTTTTAACAATGATAATACATTGTTCACTCTCCTGCATTCTTTCATAACAACTATTTCAATATATTCCAATTTAACAGAAATGTTAAAGCCTTGTCTATTTTGGTTCTAAATCCCGCTATGGTAAACTATAAAAAAGCGGAGGTGCAATCCATGAGAATCATTTCAATTTGTCCCAGCAATACAGAGATCCTTGCTTTCATTGGCGCAGAACATTTACTGGTGGGGATCGACGATTATTCTGACTGGCCAATTCACGTGACAAGTCTGCCGAGGCTTGGGCCTGATTTGTCTATCCGGATGGATGAGCTGGAAGCTTTAAAGCCGGATCTGGTGCTTGCTTCACTCAGTGTGCCGGGGATGGAAAAAAACGTAGACGAGCTGGTTCGACGGAAAATTCCTCATTTGGTCTTAAATCCACAAACGCTCTCTGAAATCGGCCATGACATGCTGGCTGTAGGCAATGCATGCGGAATCGACGCTCAACCCGTACACGCTGAGTTTCTTTCAATCATCGGGGAAATCAAAAACCGCTCGTCACAGGCCAAAAACCGCCCGTCACTTTACTGGGAATGGTGGCCGAAACCCGTTTTTACACCCGGCAGCGTCAATTGGCTGACCGAAATCAGTGATATTACTGGAGCCCGCAATGTATTTGATGACGTTCCGTCAGCTAACTTCCAGACCGACTGGGAGGATGTATTGCAACGGAACCCCGACTATATCCTTCTTGCCTGGGTTGGCATTATGACATCTAAAGTAAAACCAGAGCTAGTCCGAAAAAGGCCCGGTTGGAATTCGATGAATGCTTATGAAGAAATCCATATTATGAAAGAAGAGCTGTATTGCCGTCCTTCTCCGCGGCTGATTGAAGGAGCAATCCATTTAGGCAAACTAATTCATCCTGAATTGTTCGAAGACATGGAATTGCCGAAGTTCATACTTGAAAAGCAAGCATAGAAAATGATTTGGCACCTTTCAACTCCATATAAAATGCGCAGCCCGGTACCCGGGCTGCGCATTTTATCTTCTATATTTTAAATTACAATCCTGCCTGACCTCTTTTATTCGGTCCGCCTAAATCATCTTCTAGACCGGCATCACTGTCACTGCCTAACGGTGAGCTTTTATCGCCTCTTGTTGTGGTGCTGCGCTCACTGCCGATCAATGGATCCTGATTATGATTTAACGCAGTGCTGTCTTTGATCAGTCCGGTATCTGCGTCTCGATCACTAGTATACGTTTCGCGGGTAATTCCAGAATCTGAATCACGCGTAAATGCATCTTTGGTCGAGCCTATATCTGCATCTCTTCCGCTTGTGCTGGTAAAGGAGTCCCGGTCATTTCCAAGACGTGAATCGCGATCATTATTTATAATTGAATCTCTTCCCAATGTAGTATCGGTTTGGTCGCTTATATATGTTTCACGCGTGACGCCGGTTCGCGAGTCACTGCCGCTAATGAACGCATCGCGATCATTGTGGTCAGGAATTGCGCTGCTGTTATCATCCACTAAAACTAAAATCCGTCCTTCATTAAACTGGGTTTCGTATTCCTGTGCCTCATCTTCCGGAATTCCTAAGCCGATTAAAGCGCCAGTAAGACCGCCGACGCCAGCACCTGCTGCTGCTCCAGTCAAGCCAGCTACAATCGGTCCTGCCGCGACAATCGGACCAATTCCGGGGATTGCCAATGCCCCGATTCCAGCAAGAACTCCTCCGAGTCCACCAAGGGCTCCTCCTGTTACCGCACCAGTAGCGGCGCCTTCTCCAGCATGTGTACCGGTTTCTCCTGTTACATTTTCGATTTCTTTTTTGTCTTTGCTGAGAACTGAGATATCTTCAGAACGATACCCTTTTCTTTTAAGATCTTCAATCGCACTGATTGCTTCATTTTCAGAATGATAAGAACCAACTACTTTTGACATTCCGTAACGCCTCCTCAGTTTTTGGTGACTCAAAGATATCCTACAATTTCAAAATACCCTGAGGTCTTTCTTTTAAACATGGCAGGCATGGCTCCGTTCTATATTTAAAACAGATGTAATACGAATGTTACCTGCACGACATTGTTGTATCTTTAGAGCTTCTGTCGATGATTTTAATCTGTCAGCCAGAAAGGATTCCCTTGTCTCGATATTTACAAAGGAAAATCTCAAATTCATCGCTCTTGTTAAAAGCTTGTTCGAAAAATCCATTTAACACAGCTTCCTGTAACTTTTCCTGTTCATTCCAGTCTACTTCTGAAAGACCTAAGGAGGGATTCCCATTATCAGGAACTTTTCAATCCTCATTACAGTAGTTTTATTGATCACCGGCTTTACTTATTTTGCTTCACCTCCATTTCCAGCTGTCAAAATCGGCAGCCGAAACATTCAGGCAACCGCTGGATCTTACTGCTGGGACAGCTTCTTAAAATCCGAATGCGTCGACATGGGCTACGCTTCTCCATGGGAACAAGGACATCAGAAAGCCTTGGCAGAAGTCGATGCTCATTCGGAAATTACTTTGTCATTCTCCAAAGAACCTTTATCGGAAAGCTTGTCTATTGAACTTTGGACTAGCGAAACAGAAACCGCTGAAGTTTTATTTGAAAAAGGCAGAATCACCGCACCAAGCGAACCCGGCGTCTATGTCTATCATTTTTATGCCAGCTGGGAACAAGGCAGCCGAAGTTTTGCTTTTCCTATAAAAGTGAATTAAAAAAAGCCGGGAAAATCCCGGCTTTTTACTATCTCCATTAAGTTTTATTGAAACTGTACCATATGATATTTTTTCTTGCCGCGCCGTACAATGGCAAAGGCATCTTCCAAACGGTCTTTTTCATCTACGATATATTCCAGGTCGGTCACTTTCTCTCCGTTCACTGAAATTGCCCCGTTCGTCACGTCTTCTCTGGCCTGGCGTTTTGAAGAAGTAATCCCCGCCTCAACGATCAAATCAACAATGCTTTTGGGTTCTTTCACCATTTCAACAGAAGGGACATCTTTGAATGCCGCTTTCATCTCTTCGGCCGATAAGGCTTTCAAGTCACCGCTGAATAATGCTTTGGTAATACGCTGCGCGTCTTCAAGCGCTTGTTCTCCGTGGATGAGTTTGGTCATCTCTTCTGCAAGAACCGTTTGGGCTTTGCGCAGATGTGCTTCTGTTTCCACAGCTTTTTCAAGCACTTCGATTTCGTTGCGGCTGATGAATGTGAAGATTTTCAAGTATTTAATAACATCGGCATCCGCGGTATTGATCCAGAACTGGTAAAACTCGTACGGTGATGTCTTTTTGGCATCTAGCCAAACTGCGCCACCGGCCGATTTTCCGAATTTTGTACCGTCTGCTTTTGTTACCAGTGGAATCGTAATGCCGAATGCTTTAGATTCTTCGTCATGGGTTTTGCGAATCACTTCAAGCCCTGAAGTAATGTTGCCCCATTGGTCAGAGCCGCCGATTTGGATGCGGCAATTGTAATGGTCGTACAAGTGGTTGAAGTCGATCGCCTGGATCAGTGTGTACGTAAACTCAGTGAACGAAATGCCGCTTTCCAAGCGGGACGCCACTGATTCTTTCGCCAGCATGTAATTAACCGAAATCAGTTTTCCGAAATCGCGCAAAAACTCAATCACGCTCATTTCGCCGATCCAATCCCGGTTGTTGACCATGCGTGCCCCATTTTCTGACTCAAAGTCAAAAATCTGTTCCATTTGCACTTTGATCGCTTCTACGTTTTTATCAATCTGTTCAGTAGATTGAAGCTGGCGTTCTTCGTTGCGGCCGGAAGGATCTCCGATCATTCCAGTAGCCCCTCCAACCAGCAAAATCGGCTGATGGCCGTGCATCTGGAAACGGCGCAGCGTCAGCAGCGGCACGATATGCCCAATATGCATGCTGTCTGCAGTAGGATCCACTCCGCAGTACAAAGAAATTTTCTGTTCATCAAGCAGTTTTTCCATTCCTTCTTCGTCTGTTTGCTGGTACAGCAAACCTCTCCATTTTAAATCCTCAATCAATTCGTTACCCATTCCAATTCCTCCTCTATAAAATAAAAAAGCGCTAACACTCACACAACCCCCAAGAGGCTGTGTGCTGGGTCTGGACAATAAAAAAAGTCCCTGCATGAAATTCATGCAGGGACGCTTTTGCGCGGTACCACCCAGCTTGGAGAAACAGATTCTCCCGACTCTAATGTGCCATACGGGGCACTTCCGTAAACTCCAAGCCTGTAATTCAGCCGCTGCGTTTTGACCGGTTCGCACCATCCACCGGCTCTCTTGACAAAGCTCGCACGCCCTACTTCGGACTCTTCTTCGTTTGAATATGAAAATATATTAGTTAGTTTACTTTAATCTCACACATTGTCAATCTTTTTCGTTGCAATAAAGAGAATATGCTATAATAAAGCCAGATTTAGGAGGAGGATTACAGTGCAAGAAAAGATAAAAAACGTTCTCAGGCAAACTGAAGAAACTTTAAATAGATGGACCTCCGCAAAGTGGTATAAAAGGCTAAGCATCACCACTGGCGTCTTTTGGAACTTGGCCCTTTTGCTGGCCATTATACTGGTAGCCGGCGGGGTTTTTGCCGCTTCAGTAGGAGCCGGATATTTCGCATCTTTGGTGGACGAAGAAAAACTTCGGACCCCTGATGAAATGCGCGGTGAAATCTACAGCTATGAAGAAACGTCCGAGATGTTTTTCGATAATGATGTTTATATCGGAAAAATCCGCACCGACTTGGAACGGAAAGAAACCCAGCTGGATAAGGTTTCAAAAAAAGCGCTTGACGCCGTTCTTGCTACAGAAGACGAGTATTTTCTGGAACATGATGGAATTGTGCCAAAAGCCATTCTTCGCGGACTGTTCCAAGATGTATCAAACTCTGATAGCCAAACAGGCGGCTCTACATTGACCCAGCAGCTTATTAAAAACCAGATTTTAACGAATGAAGTTTCCTACGAACGGAAAGCAAAAGAAATTCTGCTTGCCATGCGGCTTGAGAAATTCATGACAAAAGACGAAATCATGGAAGCTTATTTGAATATCATTCCTTACGGCCGAAATTCTTCCGGAGCAAATATTGCCGGGATTGAAACAGCAGCTAATGGCATTTTCAACGTTCCGGCAAGTGAATTGAATCTGCCTCAAGCGGCATTTATTGCCGGAATTCCAAAAGCTCCTTTCCGCTATACACCTTATTCTTCATCTGGGGATTTGAAAGAGCCCGAAGGATTGCAGCCAGGAATTGACCGGATGAAAACCGTTCTGTTCCGAATGAAAGAAACTGGCTATATCACGGAAGACGAATATAACCAGGCTCTTGCTTACGATATCGTAAAAGATTTCCGTACAGACGAACTGCGTTCATATGAAAAATATCCGTATATCACTGTTGAATTGGAAAAACGGGCGTCGCGCCTTATAATGGATGTGCTTGCTGAAAAAGACGGCATCGACCCGGCGTCTCTAAAAGAAAATGATAAACTATACGAAGAGTATGCCATTCTGGCTGACCGGGCTGTCCGTTCAAACGGTTACCGGATTCACTCAACCATTAACAAAGAAATGTACGATGCACAAGAAAAAGCGAAAAATGCCTATAATAAGTATGGCACTACTCTTACAGTAGCCTCGGTCAATGAAGAAGGCGAAGAAGAAATGAAAGAACTTCCCGTCCAAGTCGGCAGTATGACGATTGAAAACAAAACCGGCCGGATCTTAAGCTTTGTCGGCGGACGTGACCATGATATAGAAAAGTTGAATCATGCTACACAAGCCTATCGTTCAATCGGTTCTACGGTTAAGCCTTTGCTGGTTTACGGACCTGCCATTGAATTTGGCGCAATCGGAGCCGGCAGTCCCGTTGTCGACGTGAAATTCAAAGTAAATGACAACGGAAAAGCATGGGAACCGGCTAACTTCATACCAACCAGCGAACAAGGCATTATGCCAGCGCGCGATGCATTGGCACAGTCACAGAACTTGCCTGCCCTTCGCTTGTATGGCCAGATTAAAGAGAAAATGCCGATCAACTATTTGATCAATGCAGGCTTCTCAAAAGTAGTTGAAAGTGAAAACTATAATGCTTCTGCTGCCCTCGGAGGCGGTATTGAAGGTTCAGTTGAAGAACTGACAAGCGGCTATGCCACACTTGCCAATGGCGGCAAAAAAATAGAACCATTTATGATCCAACGAATTGAAGATGCGGATGGCAATGTGCTGTATGAACATAAAGTGGAAGAAAAGGAAGTTTACACACCTCAAACTGCTTATATTGTGACAGATATGCTTCGCGATGTATTTGAAACAGACAGAGGCACCGCAAACCGGGCAAACGGATTACTGGAATTTGAAGCTGATTTTGCCGGCAAGACCGGTACAACTCAGGAAACGAGAGATGTCTGGTTGGTCGGCTACAACCCAAATGTAACGATGAGTGTTTGGCTTGGTTATGATCAAGAAAAATATTCACTTGATAATTTCAGAAATACCAATATCCAGCCATCTACTCGAGCCAATGAGCTATGGGCCAGTTTGATGAACACGGCATACGAAAAAAATCCTGACTTGATCGGGACAAAAGAAACATTCAAAGCTCCAGAAGGTGTCGTGACCCGTTCATTCTGCAGCATTTCCGGACTTGCGCCGGGTGGAGGCTGTTCATCAGGCAGCCTTGTAGCATCTGATTTGTTCAATGAAAACGTCATGGTGCCAAAGAAAGCAGACGACAGCTTAACATCAGGTTCTTATACAACTGTTGACGGCAGCCGTTATTTAGCACTTGACAGCACACCAAGAGAATTTGTAACGAGCGGCGGATCAGGCGTGTCACAAGCCTTTATCGACCGAATGCTTGCACCGTTCGGCGGAGATGCCAGCAAGCTATTCCCTGGAGATTCAAGATTTTCTAAAGTCGTATCCGGAGCTTCACTGAAACATGATGGAGTCGCCCCAGCAGGCGTCAGCGCCAGCATTAGTGGTACAACCATCACTTGGAGTGATTCTCCTTCCAGTGACATTGTTGGGTACCGCGTCTATAGAAGCGGCGGCGAATCATTGGCTTCCATTTCCGAATCCCGCAGAAATTCATTCAAAGTTCCGGGATCAGGCAGCTATTATGTCGTCGCGGTTGATATAACTGGCAAGCAATCTTCGGCATCCAATACGGTGAGTGTCGCAGAAGCGAAGCCAAAGCCTAAGCCTGCTCCGAAAAAGGAAAAAGAAAAAGATACGGATAAAGAAAAACCTGATACTCCACCGGCAGACGAACCCGAAGAAACGCCGGAAGAACCAGCGAAGCCTGAGGAACCAACTGAAACGCCGGAAGAACCGACGGAACCCGAAGAGCCTGAAGAACCAGCGGACGAACCTGCGGAACCAGAAGAACCAACGGAACCAGAAGAACCTACAGAACCAGAAGAACCTACAGAACCAGAAGAACCTACAGAACCGTAAGCACATGCAGCAACTCGATCCACTAAAAAGCCCTCAGCTGAGAATTCAGCTGAGGGCTTTTCAATTAGCTTATTAATCTTCCATAGTCGACAAATCACCTGTAGGCAAATCTAATTCCCATGCTTTCAAGACGCGGCGCATAATTTTTCCGCTGCGTGTTTTTGGCAGCTTGTCTTTAAATTCGATTTCTTTTGGGGCCGCATGTGCAGCAAGCCCTTTTTTAACGAATTGCTGGATGTCCTGGGTTAACTCTTCGGATGGCTCATAGCCTTCATTTAATGCGACGAACGCTTTGATGATTTCCCCTCGCACCGGATCCGGTTTCCCGATGACCCCTGCTTCCGCAACAGCTGGATGCTCAAGCAATTTGCTTTCCACTTCAAATGGACCAACACGCTCTCCCGACGTCATGATGACATCATCCACCCGGCCCTGGAACCAGAAATAGCCTTCTTCATCCATATATGCTGAATCACCAGATACGTACCATTGGTCTTTCAGGAAATAAGACTCGTATTTTGAAGGGTTATTCCAGATTTGGCGCATCATGGCTGGCCATCCTTTTTCAATTGCTAAGTTCCCCATTTGATTTGGAGGCAGCTCATTACCTTGATCATCTACAATGGCTACTTTGATGCCTGGAACCGGTTTCCCCATCGATCCCGGCTTAATGGCCATGGACGGGTAATTACAGATGGTCTGTGCTCCTGTTTCAGTCATCCACCATGTATCATGAATCCGTTTATCAAATACTTGCACTCCCCATCGCACAACTTCTGGATTCAGAGGTTCTCCGACAGATAAAACATGGCGCAACGTAGACAAATCAAATTCTTTCACCAAGGCGTCACCCGCGCCCATCAACATGCGGAAAGCGGTTGGCGCACTGTACCAGACCGTTACACCGAAATCTTCAATCGCTTTATACCAGCCTTCCGGCGAGAAGCGTCCGCCTAAAATAAGCGTAGTAGTTCCCGTCAGCCATGGTGCAAATACCCCATAAGCCGTTCCCGTCACCCAGCCTGGGTCTGCAGTACACCAGTAAACGTCCTGTTCTTTCAAATCCAATACCCATTTCGCAGTCTGATATTGCTGAACCATTGCATACTGGGCATGCAAAACACCTTTTGGTTTGCCCGTGGACCCCGATGTATAATGCAGTACAAGCCCGTCTTCTTTATCCAGCCATTCTATCTCAAACTTGTCGGAAGATCCGTTAAGGTGCTTCAGGAAATCCACTGTTTGGCTGTCTTCTTCGATGTTTTCCCCGACCAGGAAAATCGTCTTCAAATTTGGCAGGCGGTCATATGGCACACGTGGAAGCAGTTCCGGCGTTGTAATGATCGCCTTTGCGTCACTGTCATCCAAACGGTCATAAATTGCGCCTTCCATGAACGCTTCAAACAATGGCCCGACAATCAGCCCCATTTTTAAAGCGCCGAACATCGCAAAATACAACTCAGGTGAACGCGGCATAAAAATGAACATGCGATCTCCTTTTTCCAAGTCCGAATGCGCTTTCAATAAATTAGCGGCCCGGTTTGTCATCCGCTTCATTTCATAAAACGTGTAAGCTTCATGTCTGTTCTGGTCTTTATAGTAAAGAGCCACTTTATTTTTGCGATCGGATTCAGCGTGGCGGTCAATCGCTTCATAGGCCATATTCACTTTCCCCGTCTGATGCCAACTGAATTCCTTCTCCACTTCAGCCCAATCAAATGCTGAAGCCACTTCTTCATAATTATGTAGGTGATGCTCCCCTTGTGTTGCTGGTATAGTTTCCACTTTCATCCCAATCATCCTTTCGCATTGATTCTCTTTCATTCTACAACATTCTGACAATTGAATGCGAATAATTTTAACTTTTTAGAAAATGCACGCTTTTGCAAATGAATTTTGGTACTATAATTCCTTTTCATGTATAATATACCTAATTGTACCCAATAGGCGGTGAAAATATGGAACATAAGAAGACTTATAATGCCATGGAGTTAAAAACAAAACACGGTCCGATTATCATTGAAGGGCCCATTCCATCGAATGAATTGAAAGCGCTTGAATTCCATGAAGACCTTGTGGCTTTTCGCCAGCCGGCCCAGCAGCATAAAGCCATTGCTGAAATTGCTGATTTGCCAGAAGGACGGATTTTAATCGCCCGTGACCAAAATATGATCGTTGGTTACGTCACTTTCCTATACCCCGATCCACTTGAAAGATGGTCGGAAGGAAAAATGGAAAATCTTATAGAACTCGGAGCAATCGAGGTCATTCCCAAGTTTCGCGGCAGCGGTGTTGGCAAATCCTTGCTGAAAGTATCCATGATGGATGACACATTTGAAGATTTCATCGTGATCACTACGGAATATTATTGGCACTGGGATTTAAAAGGCACAGGTTTGAATGTCTGGGAATACCGAAAAATAATGGAGAAAATGATGCAAGCGGGCGGGCTGGAGTATTATGCCACCGATGATCCCGAAATCAGTTCCCATCCTGCCAATTGTTTGATGGCCCGTATAGGCAATCGCGTCGATCCGGAGTCTGTGCAAAAGTTCGACCAGCTCCGCTTTATGAACCGCTATATGTATTAAATTGAATAAAGGGGTGTTTTGATGCTTATTGAAGAAATTATGAAAACGGAAGTTTACTCGCTGGACCCTAACCAAACAGTCCAGGATGTCGTTGATCTTTTTAACGAAAAGCGGATTCGCCATGCGCCTGTTTTAGAAAATGAAAAAGTTATTGGAGTGGTGACTGAACGGGATTTGAAAGATGCCTTGCCTTCCAGATTCTCAGTTTCTCCTAAAATCAATGCTTACGAGAAAAGAGTATCTGAAATTATGGCAAAAAACCCGATAACTGCTCATCCCTTGGATTTTGTGGAAGAAACTGCTTTAATTTTCTATGAACATAAAATTGGATGCCTGCCAGTTGTAAGCCAAGACAAGCTGGTAGGATTTCTCACCGAGACGGATTTATTGTACAAATATATCGAATTGACAGGCGCCCATCAGCCCGGATCTCATATTGAGGTCCGCGTCCCTAACCGAGCAGGCATTTTATATGAAGTGTCTAAAGTCTTTTACAATCATCAAGTCAATGTATTGAGTGTGCTTGTCTACCCCGACAAAAAAAGCAGCGCCAACAAAATTTTGGTCTTTCGTGTTCAAACCATGAACCCGTTAGCCATTATTAATGACTTACAAAAAGAAGGTTTTGATGTCTTATGGCCAAACACACCACAAATGAACGAATAAAGCATGCCGTATTCGTCTATTCAGAAGATCAACTGGGGTATAAATTTTCTGATACGCATCCATTCAATCAAAAAAGACTGGTGTTGACCGTTGACTTGCTCCGAAAAATGAATGCGCTTCCAGAAGCACTTATCGTGCCTGCCCGCATCGCAACCGATGAAGAATTGATGCTTGCCCATGATCAGCGCTATATTGAAATTGTGAAGCAAGCGAGCCGCGGAGAAATTTCACCAGAAGCCGGGGAAAGCTATGGCATCGGAACAGAAGACACTCCTATTTTTGAGAATATGCACGAAGCCAGCGCCCGCTTGGTTGGTGGTACATTGACTGCGGTCGATTATGTCATGAAAGGCAAAGCGCAGCATGCTTTAAACCTTGGCGGCGGCCTCCATCATGGATTCCGCGGCAAGGCCTCCGGATTTTGCATTTATAATGACAGTTCGGTTGCCATTAACTATATGAAAAAAAAGTACGGTGCCCGGGTACTTTATATTGATACCGATGCACACCACGGTGATGGTGTGCAATGGTGCTTTTATGATGATCCAGATGTCTGCACCGTATCCATCCATGAAACCGGACGTTATCTGTTTCCCGGCACCGGCAATATAAATGAGCGCGGCAGTGGACAAGGCTATGGCACCTCATTCAATTTTCCGATAGATGCTTTTACGGAAGATGAATCGTTCTTGGAGATTTATCGGACTGCTATGAAGGAAATTATTGAATTTTTCAAGCCGGATGTGATTTTAACCCAGAACGGCGCTGATGCGCATTATTTGGACCCTCTGACTCATTTGTACGGCACGATGAACATCTACCGGGAAATCCCCCGTATCGCCCATGAGCTGGCTCATGAGTACTGTGAAGGCCGATGGATTGCAGTTGGAGGCGGCGGCTATGATATTTGGCGGGTTGTGCCTCGAGCGTGGTCGCTTATATGGATGGAAATGAACAATTTCCCTTTCCCCACTGGTAAGTTGCCGGAGGAGTGGCTGTCCAAATGGCAGTCTGAGTCACCGGTCCCTTTAATCGAAACATGGGAAGATCCGGTTAATATGTATGAAGCCATTCCTCGAAAAGAAGAAATAACCGATAAAAACCATCAAATGCTGAACAAAGCCTTGTATATGATCCGGAACGGATAAAAAAGGAGCGTCCCCTGCTAATCAGGGGACGCTCCTTTTTTAATTTTAACCCATTGTTCGGCCATTCTTAATTTTTAGTAGACTCCCGTTCTTCAATACGGTAAGGAAGAATGACTTGATTTTCTTCTATTTCTTCTGCGTTCATGTACTTTGTCAATAGGCGCATGGAAACAGCTCCGATATCATACAGAGGAAGCGCCACTGAAGTAAGCATTGGCCGCGCCATGCGTGCTAACTTGGAATTTTCGTAACTGATGATTTCGACATCCTCTGGAATCTTTTTCCCGATAGCTTCTACCGCATGTATGACGCCGATTGACATTTCATCATTGCTGACAAAATACGCTGTAGGATCAAGAGGTTTTAAGGTTTGAACAGCCTCAATTGCTTCATCATAGGAATTGTTGCATTCCACAACAAGTTCCTCGTTAATCTCAATTCCTGCATCTTTTAAAGCCTGGAAATAAGCTTTTAACTTATAATCCTTATTGACTTTCGAGCTAAGAAGACCCGAAACAAAGGCGATTTTCTTATGGCCATTGTCAATCAATTTCTTCACAGCTTCATAAGCCGCTCCATAATAATCGATATTTACCGATGCAATCTTATTCGATTCATCAATAGATCCCGCCAGGACGATCGGAGTCGGTGATCGTTCCATTTCATAAAGAAGTTCACTCGAGATTACATCGCTCATGAAAACGATGCCATCCACTTGTTTTCCGAGCATTGTTTCAAGCAACTGAAGTTCTTTGTTCTGCTTTTGGTCTGAATTCGAAAGAATGATATTGTAACGGTACATCGTTGCAATATCTTCAATACCACGGGCAAGTTCGGCATACATGCTATTCGAAATATCGGGAATGATGACGCCGACCGTGGTGGTCTTTTTGCTTGCCAGCCCTCTTGCTACTGCATTAGGGCGATAACCTAGCTCTTCTATTACTTTTAACACTTTTTTCCTTGTAGCAGGTTTTACGTTCTGGTTGCCGTTGACTACTCGAGAAACTGTAGCCATCGAAACGTTCGCTTCCCTTGCTACATCATAAATTGTAACGGTCACGGGTGCGCCCTCCTTTCCTATATCTTTTATCATACGATAAAAAGTTTAACCTTATCAACTAAAAATAAGGCAATGTTAGATTCTACTGGTGACATTTTACAAAACTATTGCGCTTTTCATAAAAGTAGCGCTTGATAGCCTTAAAATCCATCATTAAATGAAAATCTTCCTGAAAATATAAATTGGCGGAATATCTACTGCTATAACATATTAGTGCAACTTATAACTAAAATAAATAAAAAGCCGGGGGCTGCCCGGCTTTTATCAATTACATTTTCAATTCGTATTGCTTCATGAATTTCATCAAAGCATCGTAGTATTCGTCGAATTGGTTTAAATCCATTTGCTGTGCAGCATCTGATAAAGCAACGGCCGGATCTGGGTGCACTTCTGCCATAACTCCATCAGCGCCGATTGCGATTGCCGCTTTAGCAGCTGGAAGCAATAAATCACGGCGTCCAGTTGAATGAGTTACATCCACAAATACCGGAAGGTGAGTTTCTTGTTTTAATATTGGAACAGCTGAAATATCAAGCGTATTTCGTGTTGCTTTTTCATATGTCCGGATGCCTCGTTCACAAAGAATAATTTGACTGTTTCCGGAAGCAATGATGTATTCGGCAGCATTGATGAACTCATCAATTGTTGCTGACATTCCTCGTTTTAGCAGAACAGGTTTGTTGATTTGGCCAACCGCTTTTAGAAGTTCAAAGTTCTGCATATTGCGCGCACCTACTTGGACTACATCCACGAATGGCAATGCTTCTTCCAAATGATGAGGTGTTACAATTTCAGATACAACAGCTAAATTATATTGATCTGCAGCTGCTTTCAACATTTTTAAACCTTCAAGTCCCAACCCTTGGAAATCGTAAGGAGATGTACGTGGTTTGTAAGCTCCGCCTCGGATTAAACGAAGGCCTTTAGCTCCGATAGCTTCAGCGACTTTAGAAACTTGTTCTTGGGATTCTACTGCACAAGGACCAAAGATGAATGATGGCGTACCTTCACCAATTCGTTCCCCATTAATCGTAATAATAGTATCTTCAGGTTTCTTTTTACGTGATACTAAAAGTGCTTTGCGGTGATCTTCTTCTTGCATATCCAGGGCTGATTTAAAGATTTCTTTAAAAATATGATCAACGGTTTTTTGTGCCAGTGGCCCGTTATTATTTTCTTTTAACAAATTCAGCATATGGCGCTCACGTAACGGATCGTAACGGTTTACACCTTGTTTCTCCTTGATCTTACCGATTTCTTGGATGACTGTTGCTCTCTCGTTGATAAGAGAAAGAATTTGCAGGTTGACTGCATCGACTTTTTCTCTAAGCTGCTCTAACTCTGAATGGCTCATTCTTTTACTTCCCCTTTCGTAAATCACCTTACTTAGTGAGTAATGTTAACACATTAGAACTATTATAAGCAAAGTATTCGGTAAAGTCACGAAATTTCTTTTAACGATTTAACACACTAAAGCGTTAAAGACATCAAAAAGCCGAAGCGACAAGGCTTCGGCTCTCTGTTATGCAATAAATTCCTGCATGGATTTACTTGTAATATTGCCATGCGATGCATGCCAATCAACTACTTGATTAGAAAAGTGAAATAATTGTGGCGATTCATGCTTGATTTGCGTTAGCGCCTCAATATTTGTCGATAACTCCCGGTCTTCCTGGACTACCAAGAATAAAAATAATTGATTAGGATGCAAAGAACAATATTCGTTGAACTCATTCCAAGCTGCAGCTGAAACTGGGCACGTGCTGCTATGTTTGAACAGCCAGTAATGCTGTGTACCAGCTGTCGCCTGTTTTAAACTGTCTAAATCTTGTACACGCACTAAATTTTCCATTTAACCCGCTCCTAGATTATTTTGTTGATTTGTTGTTGCTAGAATTGTTCTTGTTGGAGCTATTGCTGCTTGAATTTGATTTATTGGAACTGTTGTTGTTTTTGTTGAAGCTGTTATTGCTGGAACTGTTTTTGTTTGAGCTGCCAGTGCTTCCAGATGTTCCAGAAGTGCTTGTGCTGCCCGTTCCTGTTGAGCCGGTAGTGCTCGTTGAACCAGTCGTGCCTGTAGTTCCAGTAGTGCTTGTAGAACCGCTCGTGCTAGAGCTTGTGCTGCCTTTTTGTTCTGCTTTTTTCTCTTCTTTAACTTCTTCTACAGCTTCTTTCAATGCACTTGCAGTCGAAGCGAATGCTTCATGGCCTGCTGATTCAGCTTGATCTACTGAATTTTGAACAGTATCCAGCATTTCAATTTGTTCTTCGCCTTCAGAAGAGGCTGTGCCGTCATCCATTGGTGACTGGCCGCCTTTAAGGTTTTTCACTTTATCAACAACTTTTGTTGACTGTTCTTTCACTTGCTGAGTCAAGCCGCTGGATTTCTCTTTAGCTGTATCTGTGTAGCTTGAAGTTTTTTCTTTTAATGTGCCAGCATGCGTATTCAAGTCCGAACGCAATTCTTTGCCTGATTTTGGTGCCAGGAACAAAGCAGTTGCTGCGCCGATGATGCCTCCGATTAATGCTCCAATAATGAAATCTTTTGAGCCTGCTTCTTCTTCGTAATCATATAGATCATCGTAGCGGTTGCCCATACCATATGACTGCGGCACGTAATCGCTCTGGTTAAAAGCACTTTCATTTGCGTAATAAGTGTTTTGATTGGAATTTTGGTTCGGATTCTGATTCGTATTTTGTTGATTTGGAGAATAGTAGTTTTTATTGTATTGCGATTCATTGTAATCTGGACGCTGGTTATTAGTATTATTGTTATCGTTATTGTTTTGTGTCATTTTACATTCCTCCATTATTGTTTTGGTCAATTAAAACTGATCGTTATGTGGCAAGCGCTTTTGCCCAGGAACTGGTGCATAAGACGATGAAGCGCGTGCTTCATAAATTTTGCGTTCTTTCCATTTGTCGCGGATTCCCATAACAACATTGCCCCATTGTACAACTTGAGCAATCTTATCTTCATTTTCTTCAACTTGTGAAGAAACTGTTGTGGTGATGCGTCTAACTGAAGAGTTCAGGTCAGTGACAGCATTGCCAACACCCCTGACGGCGTCCACCACCGTATTCAACTTCTCTGATTTCACCTGGATGTCTTCTGCTAATTCATTTGTTTTGTGCAGAAGATTCGTTGTTTCCAACGTCACACCCTGTAATTGATTTTCCAGGCCGGATACTGTGCCTGAAACTTCTTTTAATGTGTTTTTAAGGGAATTTAATGTCATAGCTAATGCTACGCATAAAATTAAAAATCCGATAGCCGCGACAATTGCAGCTATGTAAAGCAGTATTTTCCAATCCATGCTGTTTCCTCCTTTTTCAAAACTGTTATACTATCTTTTCTACCCTGCCCTTAGCCTACCTAAACACTGGGTCTTTAGATTAATTCAACAAATCTATAGGAATTCCTTCATAAAAAAAGACAATTTGACTTAAAAGTCAAACTGTCTCTTCTGCAGTGATTAATTTTTCGAATGCTTCTTGGAATTTAGTGACATCTCCTGCACCCATAAACATAAAGACGCCTTTATCATGTGACAGCAATGGAGCCATATTATCTATTTGCAGAAAGTGGCTGCCCTCAATCTTCACTTCGAGATCATGGATCGTCAAAACTCCCGCTGCTTCACGTGCTGAACCAAAGATATCGCATAGGTAGACATGATCCGCTTCACTTAAACTGTCTGCAAATTCCTGCAGGAAAGTTTGCGTGCGTGAAAATGTATGCGGCTGGAATATCGCAATCAATTCCCGGTCCGGGAACTTTTGGCGGGCCGATTGCAACGTGGCTCGGATTTCTGTCGGATGATGGGCATAATCATCGATAAGAATATGGCCACCTACTTCAGTTTGCGTAAACCGGCGTTTTACTCCGCTGTAATCTGAAAACTGCTGCTGTATAATGTCGGCTGGGATATTCTCATAATGGCAAAGTGAAATAACCGCCAAAGCATTCAATATCGCATGGTCTCCAAACATCGGAATCGTAAAGGTATGGAAAAATTCATTTCTGATAACCACATCAAAAGTGGTGCCAGTTGTTGTCTTAATCACATTTGTTGCCTGAAAATCATTTTCAGGTCCAAATCCGTAGTAAACCACTGGAACCGGAGCTTGGATTCTTTGCAGATATTCGTCATCTCCACAAGCAATGATGCATTTTTTCACTTGCTGCGCCATTTCTTCAAACGCTCTAAAGACGTCATCGATCCCTCCAAAATAATCAGGATGATCGAAATCGATGTTTGTCATAATGGCGTAGTCTGGGTGATAAGCTAAAAAATGGCGGCGATATTCACATGCTTCAGCAACAAAGAAGTGGGAATTCGCTTTGCCGAATCCAGTGCCATCGCCAATCAAGTAAGATACCGGTTTATAACCATCAAGTATATGAGCCATCAAACCGGTCGTAGATGTTTTGCCATGGGCCCCGGTAATCGCAACTGATACATACTGCTTCATCAAATCGCCTAAGAACTCGTGGTAGCGGATGATTGTCGCTCCCAGTTCCCGTGCTTTTACTAACTCCGGATGATTATCGTTAAAAGCATTTCCCGCGATGATTGTCATGTTTTCATGAATATTATTTTCGTCAAAAGGCAAGATTTTGATGCCTCTTTCATGCAGACGATCTTCTGTGAAGAAATACTTCTCAATATCTGAACCTTGCACTTGCTCTCCCATATCATGCATGATCTGGGCAAGCGGGCTCATACCAGAACCTTTAATTCCGGTAAAATGTAAAACTGTCATAAATGAACCTCCTGTGGAAGTTGAAAATTAGTCTATACGAATCGCCGAGCGAAATCTATAGCTGGTCACATAATGCAATCACTCGATTATACCATCTTTTCTCTTGCCGATGATATAACCGATATTTCCTGTTGTTTAAAGCTTCATGGGCATTATTTACTGAAAAACATCAGCCATATCCTCTTCTGTTATCAAAACCGTTCTTGCTTTGCTGCCATTTTGTTCAGAGATAAAGCCATGCTGTTCAATCATGTCCATTAATCTTGCTGCCCGATTATAACCAATATGGAACTTTCGCTGCAACAAAGAAGTCGAAGCGCTGCCTTGTGAAATGATAAAACGGCAAGCTTCTTCAAACAAATCATCTTGCACATCAGGAGAATCATTGCGTTGAATCAGTTCTTCTTCTTTAAAGAAATATTCTGGTTCACCTTGTTTTCGGACATGGGCAATAACCTCTTCAATTTCTTCATCTGTTACAAACGTGCCTTGAAGGCGGACCGGTGCGGACATCCCATTTCCAAGATACAGCATGTCCCCTCTTCCCAGCAGTCTCTCCGCTCCTTGAGAATCCAGAATCGTCCGGCTGTCGACTTGTGAAGACACCGAAAAAGCAATGCGTGTCGGGATATTCGATTTGATAAGGCCGGTAATCACATCCACTGAAGGGCGCTGTGTTGCAATTACAAGATGTATTCCGCATGCGCGTGCCTTTTGGGCAATCCGGCAAATAGCGTCTTCAACATCCGAAGGCGACATCATCATCAAATCGGCTAACTCGTCAATGATGATTAAAATATAAGGCAAATGCTGAGCATGATCGCCTTTTTCTTTAACCAGTTTATTGTAGCGGTTTAAATCCCGCACTCCGACATGCGCGAACAGCTTGTAACGCCGTTCCATTTCTTCTACTGCCCATTTAAGCGAAGCTGTCGCTGCCTTGACGTCAGTTATGACAGGGCTGATCAAATGAGGAATATGGTTGTACGGCGCCAGTTCCACCATTTTAGGGTCAATCAGCAATAATTTCAAATCGCGCGGAGACGATTTATAGAGCAAACTTATTAATAATGAATTGATGCATACACTTTTGCCAGAGCCAGTAGCTCCTGCTATTAAGCCGTGCGGCATTTTACGCAAATCCAGTGTAACCGGTTTCCCTGTCAAGTCGAGCCCTAAAGCTGCTTCAAGCGGCGATTCTGAACTTTCGAAAACAGGGCTGCCAATTACTTCTGAAATTCGGACAGGACGGGATTTGCGATTAGGTATTTCGATGCCAATCGAACTTTTCCCCGGAATCGGCGCTTGAATGCGTATATCTTTTGCTGCTAAAGCCAATTTCAAATCATCTGCTAAATTGCGGATTTTGCTGACTTTAACCCCTTGTGCAACGGTCACTTCAAATTGCGTAACTGCCGGACCTTGCACAATGCTTAAAATTGATGCTTGGATTTGGAAATGAGACAACGCTTCAATTAGCCGCTCTCCTTGCTCTTCCATCCATGTTTCATCAATCAAATCATTTTCGGGTGGACGCAGAACACCAATTTCCGGACGTTCATATGGAACCGCTTCTTTAACTGCTTTAACCGGTTCGATCGGTTCCTCTTCTTTTGAAGATGCTATTACTTCTGACATTAACTGCGTTTTAACATCAAATTTTTTAGGAGGTTTTTCTTCAGTCGTTACAGCTTCCTCTTTTTTGCTTTCCAAACCAGAAGATTTCGGCGGAAGAGGCTTTTTAAGCCGCTCTTTGTCTGATTTCAACATCAGTACATTGAATGGTACCGTCTTCTCACGTTTCCCTTCCGGTTTCGTTGCTTTTTTCAAAGGGTTCGGTTTTTCGGCTGCTGTTTCTTGTACTCCAATTTCAACAGGCGCAGATACTTTTTTAACTTCTTGAGCTTCTACAATAGTGGGAACATCAGGCACTAGCTGTTCTGAACTTTCCGGTTGTTGCTGAACAATCGGTCCATCTTCAATGATTACCTTGTTTTGGATTTCCGGTAGTTCTTCAACAACCGGCTGCTCTAGAACTATTGATGCCTCTTCCACAATCGATTGCTCTTGCACAGCTGGCGTCTCTTCAATAATCAGATGTTCTTGAACTATTGATGTCTCTTCCACAATCGTTTGCTCTTCCACAGCTGGCGTCTCTTCAATAACCAGATGTTCTTGAACTATTGGTGACTCTTCAGTTGTCGGCGGTTCTGGGGCAGCTTGTGCTTGCAATGCCGGTTGTTTGTCAGGCGTTGCAGATGTTTGACTTTCTGAAGTTGGTGTTGCATCCGGCGCTTGCCCTAAAGCATTAATTCTTTTCAAATCAATAGCATCCTGGGCATAGGTTGATAGAATTTTTTTCGGGTAGAATCTTATTTCTTTTTTCTCTAACTCGTTTATCGTCGGAGTTGGCTTGCTGTCATTGTAGCCATGAATTGGCGAAGGAACCCGACCTCGTTCAAAGCTGCGGGTTTTCTTTATTGGCTGCGTGTCGAAACTCCGAGGTTTTGCCGGCTTTGCCGGTTTCGGCGCTTCATAAGTTTTGATTTCCGGTTTTTTCGGTACTGATGAGACTGGCGCTTTTTCCACATTTCTTGCGGTCCTTGGCATTTCATATGCTTGTGCTGCTGGCCGTGCAGGCTTTGGCGGCGTAAAGTCTTGTACATAAGAACCGGCCGGTTCATAGCGGCGATTCTTATTTAATGCAGGACTGATCGGTCTGCGTTTTGATGGTGCTGTTCTCAGAGCTTCGGCTTTTGTTTTCTCCTGCTGCAAAGGTTCTGTGGAGAATCCTGTGCGAGGGTTCTGTTTTAAAAACTTACTTTTTTCAGCATCTGTTATAACCGGAAAACGAAATGGCGATTTTCTAGACGGGGCTTTTGGTGCCGCTTCCTGCTCTTCGACCACTTCATTTACTTCTTCTTCCGTGTCCTGGAAAAATAAACGGTCCCATATATTTTTAAACCAACTCATACCGCGTCACGCCTTTACTTCAAATGTAGAACCCGTTTCTGCATCTTCCGGCAAAACGAGGATCCCTTTTTCTTGAGGTGCATCAGGCAATGCCAGCTCTTTCGCTGAACAAATCATGCCGCTTGAAGGAACACCGCGCAGCTCCGCATCTTTAATGACCATTCCAGATGGCATTACCGCGCCAACTTTTGCCACTACCACTTTTTGCCCTTGTTCAACATTCGGAGCGCCACAGACAATCTGCAATGCTTCTGTTCCAACAGAGACTGTGCACACGCTTAATTTGTCTGCATTTGGGTGTTTTTCTTTCGACTCTACATATCCCACCACAAATTTGGGTGAAAGATCTACTTCCAGAGTTAGATCCACTCCATTTTTCTCTAACGCATTTTGCAACGCCGTAACCATTTCTTCCGACACTTCTACTGTCGCGGCTTCTGGCAGATCCAAATATTGGGAAGCGTTGAATAAGTTAAACGCAGCAATATTGCCGTTTTCGTCTTTAATGAGTGTAATGTCATCAAATTGTTCCGCATGGATTTTTTCTGGTGTTTCTGTTTGTAATTGTGCTAATAGGACGTCGCCTATTCCCTGTTTGTTGTAAAATGCATTCATTTTTTATCGTTCTCCTTCTGCTGTCGGTTTTTAGCCAGGATGAAAATCGGCTCCAATTCATCATTTTCGTAAATGAAAGACAATGAAGTAATGGGCACCTTGCCATTTGTAAAGAAATGCATGGCCATCTGGGCCAACACATCATAGCCGGTTTCGTTGCGGATGTCCCCTATAATCAAGACATCTTGATGAGGAACTGAAACTGTCATATCACCTGTTATTTTAGATTTCATTTCTTTAAGGAAAGCTTCATTCAAGATGCGTGACGCATCGTACCCGTCGTTTTCGTTTAAAAAGTAAAACACATTGCCTGCGACGTGGTCTTCTTTTACAGACGTCTTCAGCTTTTTCACTTGAAATTTCGCAATTTCCTTTAGCTGCTCTTCAATCAGACTTAATGAATTTAACATATTTTCATCAATTAAGCGATAGGTAGTCCCAGCATCCAACGCATAAAATACCCGTGTTTCTGCTGTATGCTCTGAAGTGATGAATTTATGGCCTTCTTTGGATTCTGTTGGAAAAGACGTCGAACGGATAATCGGATAGATGTGTTCGGATGATTTGAGTTCACCTTTGGCTTCTTTTTCCATTGCATCAAAAGTTTCTGTTATCGTATAAACGATTTCCTGAATCGCGGAATCGCCTTTTGCTTCATAGCGGTTAATCACTTGCGGCAAAGAAAGCGTCATTCCTTTTCCGATTGCTTTATGTTGAATGTTTAAATTATTATTTTCCCGGTCATAGCGCCATTCCAATTGCTTGCTCGGCATACGCTCTCTTAATAAATTTACCAGTTCGGTCGGTTTCATAAAAACATGTCCCTTCTTTCAAAAATAAACGGCTCTGCCAGAATTGGCGAACCGTCATTTTGTTATTTAGACAGATTGGATAAAAAAGCTTCAATCTCTTCTTGTGTTTTACGGTCTTTGCTGACTAAACGCCCCGATTCTCTGCCATTTGCATACGCCAGAAAACTTGGTATTCCATAAATATCTTTTTCAATGCATAAATCAATGAACGCATCCCGGTCTACTGAAACAAAAGTATAGTCGCTGAAGGTGGATTCAACTTCAGGCATAATTGGATCAATAACCCGGCAATCCGGACACCATCCAGCAGTAAACATAAAGACAACCGGACTAGTTGCTGCTAGTTCATGAAATTCTTCCGTGCTTGTTAAATTTCTCATTTGTTTATCCCCTATCTCGAATTGTCAATAGAGCGGACGGTTTTCATCATCCATTCCATATTAGGATCAATTTTGCTTCCTTCAGAGATGGTCGTCATTTTTACTCCGCCTGCACTGACGACAACTTCAAATCGGTCATCGGCAATTTCTCTTACGGTTGTAAAACCAAACCGGCCATTCTGTTCAAATGTTTTATCAGCCACCCATTGCTGTTCAGGGTTCGCTTTTTGAAGGTCGTAGAATAAAGTGCTGTCGCTTGCCTCGTTTGGATTGATAAATAAAACGAACGAATCGCTTCCTTTGGTGATGACGATATTTTGGTCATCAGAGGGTTCTTCGATAGTATAGCTTCTTGGAACATAAAGTTCTGTATTGTCCACTTTTTCATTGGTTTCGGCCGGTTCATTTTCAAATACTGCTGTGGCTTTGGACATCCCATTAGCAATTTGCTCTTCGGGAGATGCCAAGCAGCCGCTTAACCCGGCAGTTAATAAGATTAAAAGAATGATAAATCCTTTACGAGGCACATTTATTCCTCCCTAACTATACTGTTTCTTATTTTAAAGATGTTTAGGGGCACTTGCAACTGAATCGCTGCCTTGTATATATTGGCCAAGCAATAAGCTGACGATATGCTCAAACATTTCATTTCGGTTGACGCATTCGGCTGTCAGAATGCCTATCGCCCCTTTATAATTGCGCACTCCGATTTCATCAGCATATTCATCCATTACCGGGCCCAATTCTTTTCCTGCTCTCAATTTTGAGGCAATTTCTTCAGGCAAAGGGATTTGAGCGCCGGCTGCTGTGTACAGCCTTCCTTCTGAAGTTGCCAATGCTCCCCAATTGCATAAATACATTTCGCCTTCCAATTCGTAGACGCCTCCCTCCAATCCGATCGCTACATCAAGAGAGTCAGTTAATGCGGCCTTTGACCGGTTGATTGCCCCTAACCGAGTCTCTTCAAGAGTAATCGGCTGTGCTGAAACACCGGAGTCTACATCTTTGGTTACCAGTTCAAGATCAAATTGAAATTTTTCAAATACAGCGGTCACCGCATTGACTTTTGCAGGATTTCCAGAAGCTATAGCTGCCTTGATTTTTTTCATATCATTTATTCCTTTCACTCAACATAATGTTTATTTTTATTGGGATATTACAGATTCAAAGAATGTTTTTCTAGCTGTTCAAAAAAAAGAGCCCGAAGGCATAATTTCAGGCATTTTGGCGAATCGTTTCAAGAGTTGAGCGATCTGCAGCTTTTATGAGCTTTGTCAGCAGTTCTTTTGCTGCAGCATAGTCATCTGTATGGATAATAGATGCCGATGTATGGATATAGCGTGAGCAAATGCCAATTACTGAGCTTGGTATCCCGTCATTTGCTGTATGCACCCGTCCGGCATCTGTTCCGCCTTGTGAGACGAAGTATTGATACGGGATGCCATTAGTTTCTGCAGTGTCTAAGATAAACTCACGCATACCGCGATGGGTCACCATCGTTCTATCCAAGATTCTCAGCAAAGCCCCTTTGCCTAATTGCCCAAATTCATTTTTATCGCCATTCGCATCATTTGCCGGACTTGCATCAAGCGCAAAAAACAAATCAGGTTTGATCAGATTTGCTGCTGTTTGTGCTCCGCGCAGCCCTACTTCTTCCATGACGGTAGCTCCTGAAAATAACTGATTCGGCAATTTTTCATCTTTAAGTTCTTTCAGCAATTCAATGGCTAAACCACAGCCATAGCGGTTATCCCAAGCTTTGGCCATTATTTTTTTATCATTCGCCATAGGCGTGAACGGGCTGAAAGGCACGATTTGCTGGCCCGGCCGGACGCCGAATGACAACGCATCTTCTTGATCGTCTGCACCGATGTCTATGAGCATGTTTTTGATCTCCATCGGCCTTTTGCGCATTTCTTCATCCAAAAGATGAGGCGGAATCGATCCGATAACGCCCGGAATTTTTTTATCGCCGGCAATAATTTCAACGCGTGTAGCCAGCAGCACTTGATTCCACCAGCCGCCTAAAGGCTGGAAACGGATTAATCCGTTATCGGTAATTTGCGTGACCATAAATCCGACTTCATCCATGTGTCCAGCAACCATTATTCTTGGGCCGTCTTGCGATCCATGTTTGACACCAAAAACACTTCCTAAATTATCTTGAACCAATTCATCGGAATACTTTTCAAGTTCTTGTCTCATGAATTTTCTTACAGCGTGTTCATTTCCCGGGGCGCCCGGAAGCTCCGTCAATGTTTTGAATAACTTTCTTGTATCACTATTCATCTGCCCGATTCCTCCTAAAGGGATTGCTAAGTTCAAGTTTAGAGCTTTTTTCACTCAATTTCCAGCTTGCTCTTTCGCTTATCGAAAGAAAAGAGTGCGCGTCCTCACTTTAGTACTGTGAAATAAATTTTTATGGTACAATCTATTCAGCAAGTATAGGAGGGATTTTTGTGAAAAATCGTGATTTATTGATTGGATTTGCAACAGGTGTGGCTGCGACTTATATCATCAAAGAAGTTTATGACCGAAAAGAGAAGCTTTACCCCGCAGACGATGTACTGAAAAGCGTAAAAACAGCCTTTAAAGAAGAAGGGCCGATCGACGGCTCGTGGATTTTCATGAAAACCGAACCGTACAAACAGCATGCCGTTTCAACAGAAGTTTATAAAGGCGGAATCACCCGGCATCGTGAAGACGAGCTCGAGCAATTCGAGTTTCTTGCAGATGCTTATACTGGAGCAGTCCTCGAAGTAAACAAAGTATAATTAAATATTTCTTGCTAAAAGCAAAAAAGGAGCCGATTTTTCATCGGCTCCTTTTTTAGACTGTCGAGAAATTATTGGTAGCTTTTCCATTTCGCTCCAGGACGGACGCTTTCCGGGGGGGTGCGGCCTGAGCCTCCTCGCTCGCTGGCGCTCCCTCCGGGGTCTCAGGACTCGCCCTATTCCCACAGGAAGTGAATCGTGCAAAAGTAATTTTGCACGATTCGTTTGCGACGAAGCTAACGCAGCGATGCAGGAGCACAATGTTTGTCCTTGCCGCCTTCCGCTGCATTTAACTTCGTTTTATCACCTTTTGTGATTCTCTAAAACGGTGATTGTTTGGGAAAGCTCTCTACTGTTTGTTCCTGCTCTCCAGATATGGAGCCAACCAGCGAAGACGCCTGCGGGATAGCGAGACAGCCGAGACCCCGCAAGACGCGAAGCGGCTGAGGAGGCTTGGCGCTCGCCCGCGGCAAGCGCAGCTGGTTGGCGGAATATCGGTTAAGGGATGATTCTAATACAAATTCTAACTTTCTCAACAAGCTAAAAAAAGGAGCCGATTATTCATCGGCTCCTTTTTCTATATCTTTTTCTCCTGATACTTTACTGATTCACCGATCTCTTTGCCATCTTGGCTCCATTTAAGAACCCGGTAATAGGCATCGTGGTAAAAGGTGAAATAATAACTGTTTTCCAGTGCCTCTTTCATCAGCTTTTCTTTCGCATAGATCGAATCCATCGGGTAATCATCATACGCGAGCACCCAAAGCGGGTTTTGATGGGCATGTGTCGGCATAATATCACCCATATGCAAAATGGTTTCGCCGCCGCTCATCAGTTTAATGACGCTATGGCCATTGGAATGTCCGCCGGTATGTATCATTTGGATCGCATCAAACAAGGTTTTTTCGCTTTCAAAAGTTTCAACTTGTGCTGCAATCGGCTCCCAGTTTTCTTTCCAGTAAGTGTTGCGGGAACGGATATTCGGATGCTGCATTTCATCCCACTCTATCGCAGAAACATGTATTTTCGCATTGGGGAATGCCGAAACAAACGATTCTCCCTGACGCTTTGTCAACCCTGCAGCATGGTCTCCGTGCAAATGCGTCATCAGTACAGTATCGATATCTTTTGCCGTAAGCCCCAATTCTGCCAAATTCTCCTCAAGCTTCGACTCAGACGACACGCCTAGATTGCGTTTTTGGCGGTCAGTCAATTTGCCTTCTCCAAGTCCACTGTCTATGAGGATATTATGCCCTTCATACTGCACCAGAATTGGATGTGTCGGCAGCTCGATCTGATTTTCCGAATTCACCGGATATCTTTTTGACCAGACAACTTTCGGCACCACACCAAACATCGTGCCTCCATCAAGCCAAGTAGTACCCCCATCTAACCAAGTTAATGCCATATCATGAAACTGAAATTTCTCCATCCCAAATTCCTCCCGGTGATCAATTTGCTTGGAACTGCGCTTCAAGCCGGTAAATCGGCTGGCCTTTTTTCGAAAACTTTTCTTCGTACTCGGTCATGATATTCCATTCCGGTTCATTAGCGTGAAGATCCAATGAAACATCTTTCAATAACATGCCATATTTTGAGATGCTGACAAGCGAGTATTCAAAGAGCCCTCGGTTATCTGTTTTAAAATGAATCTCGCCATTTGGCGGCAGTACCGATTCGTATAGTTCCAAAAACGTCTTATAAGTCAAGCGGCGCTTTTCATGACGCGTTTTTGGCCATGGATCTGAAAAGTTCAAATAAATGCGCTGCACTTCGCCTTTTTCAAAGAAATTCAGTAAGTCTGCTCCATTTACTCTCAATAGACGCAAGTTGGGCACTCCCTCTTCATCATCAAGAATCCCTTCAAGAGCACTGACGATTACACTATCAAACAATTCAATGCCGATATAATTGATGTCCGGATTGGCTTTTGCCATACCGATGATAAATCGGCCTTTGCCGGTCCCTACTTCAATATGAAGCGGCTTATCGTTGCCAAAAACTTCTTTCCATTTGCCTTTTTGCTGTTCTGGGGACGAAATGACAATCTCGGGGTTGTCTGCGATTAAATCCGCTGCCCATGGTTTGTAACGTGATCTCATTTAATTTCCTCTTTCTTTCTTATATTTACGGCATACCAATATTTCTTGCTTACTGCATACGACACCGTTTCATCTTTCGGTGTTTCTCCCGCATAATCTCCATCAACATGGCGGAAGATGGAGTCGTCAACGGTTAGTCTGAATTCAGCGTCGCTCTTTTGAACGACTTCTTTAAACCGTGTGTGGCTTCCGGTAAAAACCGTACCAAAGACCAGCAGCAGTTTCAAGCGGGAAATACGATGGACCACCGTCAGCTCCAATAAGCCGTCATCTGTTTTAGAGTTTGGAGATATTTTCATGCCTCCACCAAAATACGGCTGATTGCTGACGGTAGCGAGCCACACATCTTCGTATATTTGCCTTTGCCCATTGTGCTCCACTATCAAACTGAATTTCTTAGGCCTGACAAGCATTTTTATAACGTACAGCAAATAAACCAATTTCCCTGCATTGATTTTATTCAGCCACTTTTTCAAGTTTGAACGATTGACCCAAAAAGATATTTCCGCATCAAAACCAATGCCTGAACTGCTGACAAATTGATAGGTTTCTCCATTGTGGAATTCGCCAACATCTTCTTTTGTAGTGATTGGCTGCTTTAAAAATTTTTCAATTTCTACAGCATCTTCAAAAGAGCAAAACCCTCTGCCAAAGTCATTCCCTGAACCGGCAGCAATAGAACCGATCATCAATTGCTCGGCTCCGGCAGCTCCGGCGATAATTTCACGTAAAGTGCCATCCCCGCCAAAACCAATGACCAGCGCCTTTTCACCTGATTCTTTTATGGACTTTACTAGATTTGTAGCTTCTCCAGGGAAATGGGTTAAAACCATTTCGTAAGGAAAACTTATTGTATTTTTGAAATGGCTCCATTTTTTCAACGCATTGCCATTGCCTGCCACCGGATTAATAATGAATACAATTTTCATATGACCTCGCCTATCGCGCTTTATACGCCTTTTCTCAATTGATAAGTAAATTCCGGAATATACTTCGGCACGCTTCCAGGCTCAATCCGGAACAAGGAAAATTCTGTAACTTGGAACGTCATCGGCTCAATTTCCATTTCTATTTCTAAAGGTGGCCCTCCTGCCCATTTTCCGGCAAGAGTGATATGCGGGATAAATGCCTTTGTATCTGGGCTGAGATTGAATCGAAGCAATGCCTCTTTGACGTTCCTTTGCAGATCTGCCAACTCTGAACTGTCTCCTACGGATGCGTAAATGATGCGGGGTTTAGCCGGATTTCCGAACGTCTTAACGCTGCCTGTCGTTAGCTCAAACGGCGGGTGGCTGATATTCGCCAATTCCTGCGCGGCTGCTTGAATTTCATTATGCGGATCGTTGCCGATAAAAAGAAGCGTAATATGCATATCCGACCAATGGGTGTACCGCTTATGGCTTTTTAAGTTCCAGCTTCTTCTCGCCTTGTCCATCTCTTTTGCCACTGGCTCAGGAATTTTAACGCCGATAAAATAATGTGCCTGCATAATCATCACCTTTCTTCAGTTTACCATTCAAATCATTACAAAAAAATAGCGATCGGCTTTCGCCGACCACTTTATTCACTAATTATGATTTTACTGTTAACTTCAAATTGGCTTCGAATGCTTGCTGAAGCTTTTGCGTCAGTTCACCAGGAACTCCATCTCCAATATCCTGTCCATCAATTTGGATAATCGGCATGATTTCAGCTGTTGTCGATGACATGAAGAATTCATCCATTTCGAGTGCCTCGGTTTTAGTATAAGCAGTTTCTTGGACAGTGATTCCCAGCTCTTTGCAGAGATTCAAAATCACTCTTCTAGTTATGCCGTTTAAAATCAAATTGGTTGCTGGATGAGTATAAATAACTCCGTTTTTAATGCCATACATATTTGAAGAAGAACCTTCCGTGACAACTTCTCCACGGTGCAGAATGGCTTCGTAGCTGCCAGCTTCATGCGCTTCCTGTTTCGCGAGAACATTCCCCAGGAGGTTCAAGCTCTTGATATCACAGCGCAGCCAGCGGATATCTTCAATAAACTTCGCTTTAACGCCTGCTTCCATCATTTCCACAGGACGCTCCACTTTTTTCGTATAAGCCACAATCACCGGCGATGTCGCTTGCGGGAAATGGTGTTGTCTAATCGCATCTCCGCGAGTCACTTGCACATATACTTGTCCGTTATCGATTTCGTTCATTTCCACTAAGTCATACATCTGTTTGTGAAATACATCTTTTGTAAACGGAATGACAATTTTAATTTTCTCAGCGCTTTCGTAAAAACGGTCGATATGTTCTGCAGCGGTGAACAAATTGCCTTCATATACCCGGATAACTTCATAAATTCCATCTCCGAATTGGTACCCCCGGTCTTCCTTAGAAACGTTCAACTCATTTTCCCGAATAAACTCGCCATTATGCAAAATCCAATCCATGTCTAATCCCTCTTTTCTCATTTTTTACTGGCTAGCTCCGACGCCTAGTCCCTCGGGGTCTTAAGTCAGCCCACTACGGAAATCAAGATTTCCTGCGTGTTCTGCCTTCAGCCTGTCGGGACTGATCAGGCTTCTCCGCTTTTCTTACAAGCTAATTGATAGATTGCCTCAGCATAAATTGCTGTGGCTTTTATTAGATTGTCGATATCGACAAATTCATCCGCTTGGTGGGCAACATCCTTCTCGCCTGGAAACAGCATGCCGAATGCCACACCTTTTTGCAATACCCGCGCATAAGTCCCTCCACCAATGGCTAGAAGGTTTGCGGTATTGCCAGTTTGTTTTTCATACGCATTTTGAAGCGTTTTGATGAATGGGTCGTTGCCATCTACATAATGAGGAATGGAATTGGATCGGATTTCTAAAGCAAAATCATCCGGGTTCACATTTGCCATTTTTTCTTCAAATGGATAACTGATTGAATACCTCATGCTGACTTCTACTGCCGCCCGTTTATCTTGTTCAAAATGAATAATTCCTGCGTTAAACGTCGTATCTCCGGAAACCGTATCGGTGAAATCAAGGCCAAGATGCCGGCCTCGTGAATCGTTATAAAATTGATCAGCGACAAATTCGGTGAATGCTTTGCCATCGCCGTCCAACTTGTTTCTTAAAAACAACGCCAGCAGAACACCCGCATTCACCCCGTCATCCGGCTCCATTGCATGAGCCGACTTGCCATGAAGGGTTAAATGGAGTTTGCCATCCTCGGCTTCAATTTCACCTTGAACTCCTTGTTTACTGCAAAAACCCTCAAAGTCTTGTTGCCACTCGCTCAAATCCCCAATGACTGCAGCTTCTGCTAAATCCGGTACCATATTGGTGCGGCTGCCGGAAGAGAAAGTGATTAATGCATCTTTTTTTGTCCACGTCTTTTTTGAAAAAACAAGTGATGCAATCCCTTTTTCCGCATTGATGATTGGGAAATCAGCATCTGGAGCAAAAGCCATTGTCGGCATTTCTTCTGTTTCAAAATATCGCTCGACGCAGCGAAAGCCGCTTTCTTCATCCGTACCGATGATTAAACGTACCCGTTTCGTAAATTCAAATCCTGCTTCTTTCACCATATTCAACGCTGTCCAAGCCGCAATTGTCGGTCCTTTGTCGTCGATTGCTCCACGGCCATATAATTTGTTTCCTTCAATTTCTCCGCCGAACGGATCTTTTGTCCAGCCGGTTCCTGTTGGAACTACATCCACATGGCCTAAAATTCCAAGCAATTCTTTGCCTTCTCCTGTTTCCAGGTGAGCTGCCATATTGGCTACGTTTTTCACTTGATAGCCGCGTTTTTCGCCTTTGTCCATAAACCACTCTAAAGCTCGTTTAACTTCTGTTCCAAAAGGGGCTTCCAGGGTGTTTTCTTCACTTAAAATACTTGGAATTGCGATTAATTGCTGCAATTCCTCGATGATTTCATTTCTTCGTTTTTCAGCTTCTAATTGCCAATCCATAATTCACTCCCCTTTTAGTTAAAATTATTGTACACCTTTTGCGAGAAATTTAAAGAACTAGAAGCAAATTTATGCAAATTATAATATCTCTGTAATGTTAATTTTATATGAAATAATCGTTAATTGTAGAATTCAGATTGTTTTTTCGCTATAATCAAATTGTCAGATAATACTATTTGACAGATTTTTATAAAAAAAGGGGATGTCTTTGGCTTTTATTTCAAGACCGTTGAGTATACCTCAGCTTATCGTCCGCTAGTCTTTGCCTATTGGAAAAAAGATGAAGGAGTGGTTCTAATATTGAAACCTACAACTGATCGCATGCTAATTCGAATTAAAGATATGTATAAGTACATCCGTGATAACGGAACTGTAACTACGCAAGATTTAGTCGATGAATTCGGCATCACTCCTCGCACCATTCAAAGAGATTTGAATGTGTTAGCCTTTAACGACTTGGTAGAAAGCCCAACTCGCGGCAAATGGACAACGACGCATAAAAAAGTCAAAATGACATCGTAATAAGCTCAAGCGCCCGTTTAGATTCGACGGCATAAGACGATTTAGTAAAACGACGCTTTTTGTCAGAAAGCTGAAAGCTTACATCCCCAGAAGCTGGGCGCTGGAGTCTAGACAACGTAAAGATGCTCCCTAAACAAAGAAAATGACCGCAACAGATGCGGTCATTTTCTTTGTTTTAATAATTCGATTTCCTCTTCAGCCAAATGGCGGTATTCTCCGAGTTTAAGCTTCGGATCTAATTCCAGCGGCCCCATGGACAATCGTTTTAAATAAGTCACTTCTTTTCCGACACTCTGAAACATCCGTTTCACTTGGTGGAACTTTCCTTCAGTGATTGTCAATTCAATTTCGGATTCTTCTCCGCTCTTCAAGATCTTCAGCTGTGCTGGCTTTGTGACATAACCGTCATCCAGCATAACGCCTCGTTCAAAAGCTGCTCCATCTTCAGCAGTCACCATTCCATCTATCACAGCGAAATATCTTTTATCGACATGCTTTTTGGGGGACAATAATTCATGCGCTAGTTTGCCGTCGTTTGTCAGCAGCAAAAAGCCTTCCGTATCTTTATCGAGCCGGCCGACAGGAAACGGCTCAAAATTCCGCTCCGCTTCCTCCAGCAAATCGATTACCGTCCCTTCGTACTTGTCTTCTGTCGCCGAAATCACGCCTTGTGGTTTGTTCATCAACAAGTAGATAAACTCCGTGTATTCAACTTTTTCTCCGCTTACTGTTACAAGATCCGCTGTTTCATTCACGTGGACTTTCGGATCACGCACCACTTCCCCGTTTACTTCCACAGCTTTTGATTTTAGCAAAACTTTTACTTCTTTTCGGGAACCGTAGCCCATATTCGATAAAAATTTATCTAAACGCATAATGCCCTCCTAGAAACCGAATTTCCGTGTATATTTGGTCAAACGCTCTCCCAGCAGTTTTTGGGCGATGCCCGTTTTTAAACTGATAAAGCCATAAACTGCTGCGCCGATTCCACCGACAATCAGAATGCGTATAACCGAATGGAATTTCGTATCCATGCCGATAAACAGATCCACTCCGGCCAAAGCAAAATACACCACTGCGGCCATCACTATATTCAAGATAACAATCAGGAATAAACGCCGCACAACCATATTCGACCGGTAATTCATTGTTTTTTTAATGACAGCTAAGTTCATGCCGATAGCGACGACATAACCGATGATTGTAGCAGCAATTGCCCCATCTGTTTCAAAACGCTCAATCAACGGGACGTTCAATGCCAATTTTAATAATAAGCCGATCAGTAAATTTAAGATGATCCATTTTTGCTGGTTGATTCCTTGCAGAATCGAAGCGGTAACCGGGAACATGGCAAACAAAATCGCCACCGGCAAATAATGTGAAAGAATTTCTGATCCCGGCGCACTGATTTCATAAAACACATGGTAAAGTTCGTCAGACAACATCGTCATTCCGACAACTGCTGGCAGCGTCAAAAATAAGAGAATCTGGAACGTTTGATCCAAAGTCCGGTTGACCGAGTTATATTCTTTATTCGTGAAGTATTTGGTGATCAATGGAATCAGCGCCATCGAGAAACCTGTAGCAAGCATTACCGGAATCATCACCAGTTTATGCGTTGTTAAGTTCAGCATGCCCAAGTAAATACTTGAACTGGCTGCATTTTCTGTTGTGCTCATCGCATTGTTGAACGTCAGCATATCGACAAACTGGAACAAAGGATTGGCAATTCCCAAAAAAACAACAGGTACGGCATAGATGGCAATTTCTTTATACATATCCCGCAGCCGCACATCGTAGGATTCAACCGATTTAGCGCGCAGTTCGTTGTACTCAGGCTTTTTCTTTCTCCAATAATAGAACAGGACGAGAACGCCGCCAAGTGCCCCGACAAATGCGGACAGCACTGCGATTTGCACAGCGGTTTCCGGAGTGCCGTCAAAGACATTCAGAACCAGGTAGGCTCCTCCAAGCAGAAACACAATACGGATGATTTGTTCAATCAGCTGGGATACGGCTGTTGGCATCATAAAGTTATAGCCTTGGAAGAATCCGCGGAACAAACTCATGAACGGCACGACGATCAAAGCAAAACTTACCCATTGAATCACTTCTTTGACATCCTGCACAGTATGGACTTTTTCGTTTTTATTGATGGTAATTTCCGCAAGCGGACCTGCAAAGAAATACAACAGGAGGAATGCAGCAAAGCCGGTGATCATCATCGTCAGCAAACCGGATTTCAATAATCTCCTGCCGGTTTCATAGTCTCCGAGCGAATTGTATTTCGCAACAAATTTCGAAAAAGCGATCGGCGCTCCCGAAATTGCCAGCGACAGCATCAAGTTATAAGGTATATAAGCATATTGGTAAAGGCCGATATTTTCTTCCCCTACCATATCGTAAAACGGGATGACGTAAATGACTCCAAGGATTTTTGATAAAAACAAACCCAGGGTTAATATAGCAGTTCCTTTAATTAGCGTTGACATTTTACACTTCCTGACTTTCTCAAAATAAAAAACATTCATCAGCGTGGAAATCTCCTTCTGGCACACTGATATTATAGCGGGATAAAAAAACAATCTACACGATAGTGTACACCTATAAAAGAAATTACTCAACGAGTTTTCTCGCATAGTGTATACTGTAAGAAAAACGAAAGCGAGTTCTTATTTTATGTATGACGTTATAATTATCGGCGGGGGTCCCTCAGGATTGATGGCTTCGGTCGCTGCGGCTTCCGAAGGCCAAAAGGTTTTATTGATTGAAAAAGGCAAAAAGCTGGGCAAAAAGTTGGTTATCTCAGGCGGCGGACGCTGCAATGTGACCAACCGCTTGCCTCTTGAAGAAATCGTCAAAAATATTCCGGGCAATGGACGATTTTTATACAGTCCGTTTTCCGTATTCAATAACGAAGACATCATCGCTTTTTTTGAAGGACTTGGCGTTTCTTTGAAAGAAGAAGACCATGGCCGCATGTTTCCGGTTTCGAACCGGGCTCAGGACGTGGCAGATGCCATGTTCCGGGAAATGGACCGGCTGAACGTCAAAGTATTGCTGGATTCACCTGTTAAAAAGCTGTTGATGACTGATGAAAAAGTGACAGGAGTTCGCCTTCATTCCGGGGAAGAATTTATAGCAAAAGCGGTTGTTGTCGCAGTTGGCGGAAAAGCAGTGCCGCAAACAGGCTCAACTGGAGACGGGTATCCATGGGCGGAAAAAGCCGGCCATACGGTTACCGATTTGTACCCCACTGAAGTTCCGTTATTATCGAAAGAGCCATTTATCATCAGCCGCGAACTGCAAGGTCTTGCTCTTCGCGACGCGGCAGTATCCGTGTTGAATAAAAAAGGAAAAACACTCATCACCCATCAAATGGATATGCTGTTCACCCATTTCGGCTTAAGCGGTCCGGCAGTGCTCCGCTGCAGCCAGTATGTCGTCAAAGAAATGAAGAAAAACGGCGGCCAGCCTGTGGAAATGCGCATCAATACGCTGCCGGAAGAAAATGCCGAATCGGCCTTTCAATTGCTTCATAAAATGATGAAAGACGAGCCGAAAAAAGCTGTGAAAAACGTTTGGAAAAGCATCACACAGGAACGCTGGCTCCTGTTTTTGATGGAACGCGCGGGAATCGATCCGCAAGCAGTCGGAGCTGAACTTGCAAGCGACAAAGTGCGCGCATTTGCCCAGCAATTGACAAGTTTCTCAATGTTCGTTACAGGTACACAGCCGATTGAAAAAGCATTTGTTACTGGCGGCGGAGTGTCGATTAAAGAAATCGAACCGAAAACAATGGCTTCACGCAAAAAGCCCGGCCTGTATTTCTGTGGGGAAATTCTGGATATCCACGGCTACACCGGCGGCTATAATATCACTTCCGCACTGGTTACCGGAAATGTTGCAGGCAGAAGTGCTGCTGCATTTGCTCATACTTCTTAATTATATTTTTTGCCGTCCGCTTCTATGTGGACGGCTTTTTTATTAGGACTGAAATGCCGGGAAAAGGATGCTGTTTTTGAAAGCTTTACTTAAAGATTTTATTTATCTGCGTTTATTTCATTTTATCTGCGCTCATGGAATTATATCTGCGTGCCTGACAATATATCTGCGTTAGAAAATGTTTATCTGCGTTCAACATGATTTTTTGGATTCAGCCACAACTTTGGATTCATGATCCCCTTTGCTTGCGCCAATACAAAAAGCCTGTCCGCCAGCGCTAAGCTGGTCCGGACAGGCTTTTTAAATTTCTCTTTATTACGCAATTACGACGTTTACCAATTTTCCTGGAATCGCAATCACTTTACGGATCTGTTTGCCGTCCGCCGCTTTTACGATTTGATCGTTCGCAAGCGCTGCTGCTTCCAATTGTTCTTTCGTTGAGTCTTTGGCAATGACAAGTTTCGTTCTGACTTTGCCGTTTACTTGGACAACCACTTCGATTTCGTCGTCAATCATTTTCGACTCATCGTATTCTGGCCAAGCTACATACGTGATCGATTCTGTATGGCCCAATTTCTCCCATAGCTCTTCAGCTACATGAGGAGCTATCGGAGACAAGAGTTTCACAAAGCCTTCTACGTATTCTTTCGGAATCGATTCTGCTTTATAGCCTTCGTTAATGAATACCATCATTTGAGAAATAGCGGTATTGAAGCGAAGCCCTTCAAAATCCTCCGTTACTTTCTTAACGGTTTGGTGATAGACTTTTTCCAATTTGCCGTCATTAGCATCAACGACTTTGCCGCTCAATTGCTCTTCTTCAATCAATAAGCGCCAGACACGGTCAAGGAAACGACGAGCGCCGTCAAGGCCGTTTGTGGACCAGGCGATGGAAGCTTCAAGCGGCCCCATGAACATTTCATAAAGGCGAAGTGTGTCAGCACCATGGCTTTCGATGATCTGGTCGGGATTGACGACATTGCCTTTGGATTTCGACATTTTTTCGTTGCCTTCACCCAAAATCATGCCTTGGTTGAACAATTTCTGGAATGGCTCTTTCGTGGAAACCACACCGATATCGTAAAGCACTTTATGCCAGAAGCGCGCATACAATAAATGCAGAACGGCATGTTCTGCTCCACCGATATAGACATCAACCGGAAGCCAGTGTTTCAATAGTTCCGGATCGGCCAAAACTTCGTCATTTGTTGGATCGATATAGCGCAAGTAGTACCAGCAGCTGCCTGCCCATTGCGGCATTGTATTGGTTTCCCGGCGCCCTTTCATACCTGTTTCCGGATGGACGACATTGACCCATTCCGTGATATTGGCAAGCGGTGATTCGCCTGTTCCGCTTGGTTTAATGTCAGTCGTCACTGGAAGCATCAACGGCAAGTCTTTGTCTTCGACAGGTGTCATTGTGCCATCTTCCCAGTGGATAATTGGAATTGGCTCGCCCCAGTAACGCTGGCGGCTGAACAGCCAGTCACGAAGACGGTACGTAATTTTCTTCTCACCGACGCTGTGCTCTTCAAGCCAGGCAATCGCTCGTTCAATCGCTTCTTTTTTATTTAACCCATTCAAGAAGCCGGAGTTGATCAATTCGCCATCCCCTGCATAAGCTTCAGTTGAAATATCTCCTCCTGAAACCACTTCAACAATCGGCAAATCGAATTGCTTCGCGAATTCATAGTCGCGTTCGTCATGCGCTGGAACCGCCATGATGGCGCCTGTTCCATAAGTCGCAAGCACATAATCCGCAATCCAGACCGGCATTTTTTCGCCACTTACTGGATTAATAGCGTAAGCGCCGGTGAAGACGCCGCTTTTTGATTTCGCCAAATCAGTTCGTTCCAAATCGCTTTTCGTCTTCACTTCATCAATATAAGCTTCAACTGCTTCTTTGTGGTCAGGAGTTGTTATTTCTGACACCAATTTATGTTCCGGCGCCAAAACCGCATACGTCGCACCGAAAATTGTATCCGGGCGAGTCGTGAATGCGCGGAACGAATGGCCGTTTCCATCAATCTGGAATTCAAGTTCCGCCCCTTCCGATTTCCCGATCCAGTTGCGCTGCATGTCTTTCAAACTTTCTGGCCAGTCAAGCTCATCCAAATCTTCCAACAAACGGTCAGCGTATTCCGTGATGCGCAGCACCCATTGGCGCATTGGGCGGCGCTCTACCGGATGGCCGCCGCGTTCGGAAACTCCGTCGACCACTTCTTCATTGGCAAGCACTGTTTCCAGTGCCGGGCACCAGTTTACAGCCACTTCATCAACGTATGCCAATCCTTTATTGTAAAGCTGGATAAAAATCCATTGAGTCCATTTATAGTAAGACGGATCCGTCGTATTCACTTCACGGTCCCAGTCGTATGAAAATCCTAGTTCCTGGATCTGGCGTTTGAATGTCGCGATGTTTTTCGCGGTGAATTCAGCCGGATCGTTTCCGGTATCGAGTGCATATTGCTCTGCAGGAAGGCCGAATGCGTCCCAGCCCATCGGGTGAAGAACGTTATAGCCTTGCATGCGCTTCATGCGGCTCAAGATATCGGTTGCGGTGTATCCTTCAGGATGTCCTACGTGAAGACCGGCACCTGATGGATAAGGGAACATATCCAAAGCGTAAAACTTCGGTTTTGAAAAATCCGTCTCCAATTTAAAGGTTTTATTTTGTTCCCAGTATTTTTGCCATTTCTTTTCAACTGTTTTGTGCTTGAATGTCATCTCAGTTCCTCCTCAAAATAAAAACTCCCGTCCCTCTTAAATAAGGGACGGGAGTTTCCCGCGGTACCACCCAAATTAGCGGCTGCCCGCTCAACTTGACTCCTTAACGCGGAAAACGGTGTATGTTACTCTGGTTTCACATACACGGACTCCAAGGCGAGTTCGACTGTTCCATTCACCGGCTTGCACCAACCGCCGGCTCTCTTGGGAATCAAAACAATCTACTGGTCCTCTTCACTGTCATTTATTATTACTATTCATTCTAGCGGAGCCGCCGTTTTTTGGCAATACATTAAGAAACTTTCACGTTTTCTGTATTCAACGGCGCATCGGTTGAATCGATGATGTCCTGCACGGAGAATCCTTCGAACACTTCGGTCAGCACCAGGCCGTTTTCGGTCACTTCAATTACCGCACGTTCCGTGATGATTTTATTGACGACGCCTTTGCCGGTCAATGGCAAGTCACATTGCTTTTTGATTTTAGGTGAACCGTCTTTTGACACATGGTCCATGATGACGATGACTTTTTTAGCGCCATGCACCAAATCCATTGCGCCTCCCATGCCTTTGATCATTTTCCCTGGAATCATCCAGTTCGCCAAGTCGCCGTTTTCAGCCACTTCCATGCCGCCAAGGATGGCGACATCGATATGGCCCCCGCGGATCATTGCGAACGATTCAGCGCTTGTAAAAAAGGCAGAACCCGGGATGGTGGTAACCGTTTCCTTGCCCGCATTGATCAGATCCGGATCGACTTCTTCTTCGGTCGGATAAGGACCGATGCCAAGCAATCCGTTTTCAGATTGCAGCACGACACTTTTATTGTCCGAAATGAAGTTCGCTACCAATGTCGGCATACCGATGCCCAAATTGACGTAATCGCCGTCTTTGATTTCTTTTTCGGCACGTCTTGCAATTCGTTCTCTCACTAAATTTTTATCCACAGAGTTCCATCCTTTCTTAAACAGATCGAGTCGTTAACCGTTCAATTCGCTTTTCCTGTTTTGCCTGCAGTAAACCTTGTACATAAATGCTTGGTGTCTGGACGTGATTCGGATCAATTTCACCGATTTCCACGATTTCCTCCACTTCTGCAATAGTGATTTTCCCGGCTGCTGCAGCTAGCGGATTAAAGTTCTGAGCCGTTTTGTTATACATCAGATTGCCCATCTTGTCGGCTTTAGCTGCACGAACTAACGCAAAATCAGCTTTTAAAGCATGTTCAAGCACATATTCCTTGCCGTCGAATTCACGTATTTCTTTTCCTTCTGCAACGGTCGTGCCGACCCCTGCCGGAGTAAAGAATGCCGGGATTCCTGCGCCGCCTGCGCGCATTTTTTCTGCCAGCGTCCCTTGAGGCGTCAGTTCCACTTCAATTTCACCGGACAGCACCTGACGTTCAAACTCTTTGTTTTCACCCACATAAGAGCCGATCATCTTTTTGATCTGTTTATTTTTAAGCAATAACCCCAGGCCCCATTCATCTACGCCGCAGTTATTCGAAATAACGGTAAGGTCTGTTACTCCTTTGTCCACGAGCGCCAAGATCAATTGTTCCGGAATTCCAACCAAACCGAATCCGCCCACCATAATCGTGGCGCCGTCCTGTATTTGTTCAACTGCTTCTTGAGCAGAACCATAAATCGGTTTCATCAAAAGTGGCCTCCATTTCATTTCGCAGAATATTATTTAAATAAAGCGCTTTCTTCCTAATTTAAACAAACTCTCTCATAAAACGCAATATGAAGAGAGCCGAAAGAAAGAGTTTCCTCCCAATCTTCCGGCTCTAAATGAATTAATTCAAGTTTTCCTGCAGACTCTGTGCCTGTGCTTGCTTTAAAGGGCGGTCGTAAAGCAAAGATGTCACGATTGCCACTGCCACCAATAAAGTCACCAGTATAAATAATGCCGGCATGCCATATAAATCGACCATCACGCCGCCAAGCAGCGGCCCGACCATGCGCCCTCCTGTTGCGACGCTGTTGACGATTCCCTGGTAAAACCCTTCACGCCCTTTTGGAGCCAACTGATTAGTGAGCGCCGGAACAGCGGGCCAAACGAACATTTCTCCAATTGTTAATATCACCATCGCGGCAATAAACATCGAAAAATCTTGTGCGAACGCCACGACGATATACGAAACCATCATAATCACGATACCGATAACCAATTGGCTTTTGATATTATCTTCAATTTTTTTCATGATTGGCCGAATAAACGGCTGGCCAGCCACAATCAAGAAGCCGTTCAATGACCATAAGAAGCTGTACTGCGTTAGCGTAATGCCAATTTCCTGTGTATAAGCGGAAATGGTCGACTGCCATTGCACATAGCCAATCCAACAGAGGAAATACCCGATTGAAACGATTAATAATGCATTGAAGGGTGCACGATTGCGTATTTTCTTACCTTCATTAAATACAGAAGTATGCGATGAAGGAGAAATCGACATAGATTTAAAGCCAAACAGCGCGATAAAGAAAAACAAGATATACATCCCTAAATTTGCTGCGAATATGTAGTCAAAGCGGTAAGCCGCTAAAAAACCGGCCATCGCCGGTCCTATTGCCACGCCAACATTCTGGGCCAAGTAAATGGCATTAAAAGCTTTTCTCCCGCCTTCTGGCCACACTGTTCCGACCATGGCGTACATGCTTGGAAAGACAATTCCTCCGCTAAAGCCAATAATTGTATAAAAGATGACAAACGGCAAAAACTCATGCCATAGAGTAAGCCCAGCCAAAGCCAGGACGGTAACGACAATTCCGCTGATAATGGATTTATAGCCGCCAAATTTATCAAAAAGTGCTCCGCCAAGCAAATTTCCGATTACGGCAGCTCCTGCGTTTGCCATTAAAACGAGTCCGGCGATCGACAAAGATTTCCCTAAATGATCATATATATATATTGCAGTCAAAGGCCATAAAAACGAATTTCCTGTTACGTTGACGAGCATTCCGATGATTAACAGCCAGACACGTTTTGGCATCACAATCCCTCCTTTTTTCCAATTCCAAAAGACATTGTATTCCTTTTAAATCCTCTCTACAAGAAAAATATTTCGATTCCCGTAAAATCAGATTTTTCAGGCGTTGTAGCCTCAATTCAGGCCATGATACAATACTTTTCAGAGGAGTTGTTAGAGATGGAAACCACCTTGCCTTTTGCATCTGATGGAAAACGCTACTATACTTGGAACCGCCATTTGCGGGACCACTTCGGTTCGAAAGTGATGAAGATTGCACTCGATGCCGGCTTTGACTGCCCAAACCGTGACGGCACCGTTGCCCACGGCGGCTGCACGTTTTGCAGCGTAGCGGGATCCGGTGATTTTGCCGGCGACCGGATTGATTCGATTGCCGTCCAGTTTGAAAAGATCAAAACAAAAATGCACCGCAAATGGAAAGACGGCAAATACATGGCCTACTTCCAAGCTTATACCAATACCCATGCCCCGCTTCCCGTCATCAAAGAAAAGTTTGAAGCGGCGCTCGAACAGGAAAACGTTGTCGGGCTCAGTATTGCAACTCGCCCCGACTGCCTGCCGGATGATGTCGTCGATTATTTGGCAGAGCTGAACGAGCGCACTTACCTTTGGGTGGAACTCGGTCTGCAAACTGTCCATGAACGGACAGCATTGCTTGTCAACAGAGCACATGATTTCGAAGCGTATGTGGAAGGAGTAACCAAACTCCGTAAGCGCGGCATCCGTGTCTGCACGCATATCATAAACGGTCTGCCGCTTGAAGATCGCAGCATGATGCTCGAAACTGCACGGGAAGTGGCTAAACTGGATGTCCAGGGAATCAAAATCCACTTGCTTCACTTGCTGAAAGGAACCCCAATGGTGAAACAATACGAAAAAGGGCTGGTTGAATTTCTCGGCAAACAAGAATATATTCAGCTAGTCGCCGATCAACTCGAAGTCCTGCCCCCGGACATGGTTGTCCAGCGAATTACAGGAGATGGACCGATTGATTTGATGATTGGACCGATGTGGAGCGCCAATAAATGGGACGTGCTGAACGGCATTGACGCAGAATTGGAAACGCGCAATAGCTGGCAAGGAAAACTATACACGGAGCGTGAGGAAATATGACGCTGCAGCGAGTCCTGCCTTTTACAAAAAGCTTATTGGAACAAACGGTCCGCTCGGGAGATATCGTCATTGACGCAACTGCCGGGAATGGACACGACACATATTTTCTTGCCGGGTTGACCGGTGAAAGCGGCAAGGTTTTCGCTTTTGATATCCAGCAAGAGGCAATCGATGCTACACGAAAGCGCACGGAAGAATTTACGCATGTCGAACTGATCCATGACAGCCATGCAAAAATCAGCGAGTATGTAACCGCACCGATTGCAGCAGCTGTCTTTAATCTAGGTTACTTGCCAAAAGGCGACCACAGCATCATCACGAAATCCCAAAGCACCCTGGCGGCAATGGAACAATGTTTAAGTCTTCTGAAAGAACAGGGACTGCTGCTTGTCGTCATTTACAGCGGCCACGACGGCGGCACCGAAGAACGGGATGCTGTCATGGAATTTGTCCAGGACTTGCCCCAGGTTTCTTATGACGTATTAAAATACGAGTTTATCAACCAGCGCCATTCGCCGCCATTTTTGGTGGCGATCGAGAAAAAGCAAAAGAAGAAATAAAAGACGAGCAGTCGGCTTTTAATTAAGCCAGCTGCTCTCTTTTGTGTTTTCAAATTTGCGTACTGATGGATAAAATTGAATTTCTGAAAAGCCCTGATATGTTAACTGCTGCCATTTCACTGGCATTTCAAATTAAGATCCCCCTGTTTTATGGTCGCCGGCTTTCATGGATTAACTCCTTCTTCATAGCTAGCTTTCGTCGGCTCTATTTTCGAGATTTTCTTTCCTTTTGCCAATAGCCATATGGCTAATGCTAGTTCCCCTATTATTCCAAGAAAGAATGGCACCAGAACAAATATAGTTTCGTATTCGATGTAGTTGGCAACCAATAAAAAGGCAAAGTTATCGAACAGATAGCCTAGCCCTGCCAGCATCACCAATATTCCAATGATTTTGGACATGAACGCTGATCTAAAAACCAAATATCCGAGAAGGAGTAAATGAAAGCCCAAAAAAACGAGTCCGATGAATCCGCCATGATAAATAGCATCCATTAAGAATATCACCTGTGCATGGAACTGGTTTGTTTCCAGCACCTCCAAGTAGATTTCTTGCTGAATCAACTGCAACAAACTTAAAAAATTAAAAATAGATGCTGCTAAAGTTGCGGTGTAGATCAACCTAAACAATGCCGCCAGCAAGGCAAGGCTCTTATCTACCTGTCTTAATAAGATATAAAGTGCCCAAGCTACGACTACCTCCAAAATAATCACGAGGGTAAAAACTGCAATTCCTAAACGGAATAACAAGTCATTCGCAGTAATGCTAGTTACAGTTGCTGCTGCATCTCCTGGTATAAACAAGCTCCCGAACACAAACATATTGAGAATTAAGGTAGTTAAAATTACTATCAGCAATCCAAGTCCAGCGACTCTTGCATAAAAAAGATGTGATTTTTCGGCAATAATGCTTGTCATTTTGATCTCTCCAATTTTTTGAATTCAACAATTGACAAAGCAATAAAAAAGAATTGTTTTATGCACCGATGTTTTAACACCCCATATAATGCCACTAAACTTTAAAACTTCCGCGACCTCTGGTAATAAGGAATACAAAGTTTTTGGATTTATGAACTCTTCGACTCACCTTCTTAATAAACAGAATTTTCTGAAATCTTATTAATTTAACACTATACCTAAAAGGTATAATTGGCAATATTAATTAACTTTTTTCTAGAACATCTACGACTGTTCGTAAAGGTGTCCAACCACTTTGCGGACATCCGCCGTTTCTCAAATGTTTTCGCGAAGACAACCTAAAAAGCAAAAAATAAGAGGGCAGCCAGCTTAATCCCAAGCTGGCTACCCTCTTTGATTTTCATTTAATTTTGATCGCTAGATTAGTTTAACTTTTCACCAATTCTTCCGAAGGTTTCTGGATATCGAACGCTTTATTGATAGCCACTGCTTCTCCTTCTTGCAGACGTTTCTTATATTCAGCCGTTGCTGTGAAAAGGACATCTGTTGAAGAGTTAAGCGATGTTTCAAATGAATCTTGCAATACTCCGATGATGAACCCTACACCTACGACTTGCATCGCTACATCATTCGGAATTCCAAATAAGCTACACGCTAATGGAATCAGCAGCAGTGAACCGCCAGCAACGCCAGAAGCGCCGCATGCACAGACGGCTGCCAGCACACTAAGGATGATGGCTGTCGGTATATCCACTTGGATGCCAAGTGTATGCACTGCAGCAAGAGTCAAAACAGAAATCGTAACGGCCGCTCCTGCCATATTAACCGTAGCACCTAATGGAATAGATACAGAATAAGTGTCTTTATCCAAACCTAGTTTTTCACATAATGTCATATTCACAGGAATATTCGCTGCCGAGCTACGCGTAAAGAAGGCGGTAATGCCGCTTTCCCGCAAGCATCTGAATACAAGTGGGTACGGGTTTCTGCGAATGTTTATATAGACAATCAGTGGATTGACTACAAGAGCTACAAAGAGCATACAGCCAATCAGAAGAGCAAGCAATTTTCCATAGCTTAACAGCGACTCAAGGCCGTTTGCCGTAATCGACTCAATTACTAGACCCATGATACCAAGTGGCGCAAGTTTAATAACCCAGCCGACCAATTTGGCAACAGCATCAGAGAAATTTGTGATTAAGGTTTTTGTTGTATCAGCGGCATTTCTTAATGCCAGCCCAAGGACAATGGCCCAAGCTAAAATGCCGATATAGTTTGCATTGATCAGCGCATTGACCGGATTATCGACAACGTTCAATACCAAGGTTTTGATCACTTCAATTGCACTTCCAGGAGCCGTCAGATCTTCAGCGCCCTGCACAAGGCTTATATTAACCGGGAATATAAAACTAGCGATTACGGCTATTAATCCCGCTAAAAACGTTCCTAATAGGTAAAGGAAGACGATTGATTTCATATTGGTTTGCTGGCCCTTTTTATGCTGGGCAATCGATGCCATAACCAAGAACAGCACTAATACCGGAGCGATTGCCTTCAATGCCCCTACAAATATTGCGCCGAAAATGGTTAAAGATTTTGCTGCTTCCGGAACCGAAACAGCCAAGATAATCCCAACAATCAAGCCAATCAAGATTTGCTTTACGATACTTAAGCGATTCCACATTTTTAACACTTTCATTAATATTCCCCCTGTTAATTTCTCTTGATGCTACACCCCGACCCTTACTGTGTAAATAATTCTTTTAACACGCAACCTCCTTGAACAGCAGAAAATTTTTTATCTAATTCTATTCTATTTCAAAGAAAAGAACGAATTAAACAAAAATTTCATAAAATCAATTTTTAATTTACCACGGTTTGGGCAATATAGCTATTGTTTTTTCTCTCCCCTTCTAACTTTTTGATTTTTCGGAAATTTTTTTAACAGGATTTCCTAAAAAAGATAGATAATGAACAAAGCATCTTTAAAATTGTTAAAAAAGCTATTTACCTCCTCTTTTTTTAGATGCATTCTATGTGCAAAGGAGTTTGCGCAGGAATAATCTGAAAATCCGTTTATAATCATTGCAGAGCTGCCCGTATTTATTTGAAGCCAGAAAAAATGCACTTCCGGCTTAAACTTTCAAATACGCCCCGGTATAAGAAACCGCATTTTTGGCGACTTGTTCCGGCGTCCCTTCCGCTACGATGAAGCCCCCCGCTTCTCCGCCTTCCGGTCCCAAGTCGATGATCCAATCGGTTTCCTGGATCATTTCCGTATTGTGCTCAACAATGATGACGGTATTGCCGGCATCGACCAATTTATTGAGCAATAAAAGCAGCTGTTTGACGTCATTCGGATGCAAGCCGGTCGAAGGCTCGTCCAGAATATATAAAGTTTGTCCTTTCGCCGGTTTGTTTAATTCCTTGGCGAGTTTCAGCCGCTGAGCTTCCCCGCCGGACAAAGTTGTAAGCGTCTGGCCCCATTTCAAATAACCGAGGCCCACTTCGAGAAGTAGATTTATCGTCGTCACCACTTTCTTGTTTTCTGAAAACAGCAGCATGCTTTCTTCAATACTGAGGTCCAGAATGCTTGAAATGGAATGCCCTTGATACGTCACTTCCAACACTTCCTCTTTAAACCGTTTCCCGCTGCATATCGGACAGATCACTTCCAAGTCCGGCAGGAAATGCATATTGACAAAGACATACCCCATTCCTTGGCAATGCTCACAGCGCCCGCCTTCCGTATTGAAAGAGAAATGCTTAGCGGTCAGCTGCCGCTCTATCGATTCCGGCAGTTTGGCGAAAAGAGTCCGGAATAAGGTATAAACTTCCGTATACGTAGCGACATTAGACCGCTGCATTCTGCTTAGCGCGGATTGGTCAACGGTCACGATCCGGCCAATCGCTTCCATCCCTTCAATTTGGCTATACCCTTCTTTTATATGGTCCTCTTCCGCGCTTGCTGCCAAGACATCAAAAAGCAGCGAAGATTTCCCTGATCCGGATACACCCGTTACGGCGATAAAACAGCCGAGCGGAAATGAAACGGTGACGTTTTTTAAATTGTTTTTGACAGCGTTATAGACCGTGATTTTTTGGCCATTGCCGGCTCTTCTCTCCTGCTTCGGTTGATACGTTTCTTTCAGGTATGCCCCGGTTACCGATTGTTCCTGGATCATCAAGGATTCCAACGTGCCTTGCCCAACGATTTCACCGCCCCGCATTCCTGCTCCTGGGCCAATGTCTATAATCCAATCAGCGTGTTCCATCACATCCACATCATGTTCGATCACCAGCACCGTATTGTCGAGATCCCGCAATTGCTTCAAGACTTTTACGAGTCCTTCGGTGTCTTTTGGGTGAAGGCCTGCAGTCGGCTCATCAAGGATGTAAAGGACCCCGGACAAGGCAGATCCAAGAATGGTTGCCAGCCGGAGACGCTGCGACTCCCCGCCCGATAACGTGACTGATTGCCGGTCCATAGACAAATAGCCGAGCCCGACTCCAACAATCCGCTCAATTTTCACTTTCAATTCAAAAACAAGTGATCTGGCAATGGAACCTTCCCTGTCTACTAATTCCTTTGCGATTTCCTGGACCCATCCAAGGATTTCATCCAAAACGGTATCCGGGAAACTTCAGAGATTGGCTTGTGGGCCACCAACACTTGCCGGCTTTCTTTTTTCAGTTTTTCGCCCTGGCATTCCGGACATATTTGATGATAAAAATAGACGGCCTCGTTTGAAACGCCTTCTCTTTCTCTGTACCTCCTCCACATCGCTGTCAATATCCCTTCAAACTTGCCTTTATTGGTTGTTTTTGGAGGCGTTATGTCCGGAAAACGTCTCTTAAACTGCTCGCTTTCCACTCCGTAATACAGCAAGTCCCGCTGTTCAGGGCTATAATCTTTTAACGGCATATCTGCATTAAACTCAAAACCATAATGTTTAGCAGCCGCTTTTAATACGAGTCCGTAATAATCATTCAAATTTTGAAACCAGATTCTGACTGCTCCCGCATTTAAGCTCCGTTCTTCATCAAATACCAGTTCTTTCCGGATGCTCAATGTCTTTCCTAAACCCAGACAAGTTTCACAAGCCCCTTCCAAAGTATTAAATGAAAAATGGGCTTTGTTCAGGTTTTTCATCTGAAAACCACAATTCGGACATGGCATCACCAGACTTTCTTCGTCCAAATCGGCCGGCTTTTTTACCATGGCACGGCAATTCGGACATTCCCGCTCTCCTAATTTTTCATAAATGACTCTTAAGTACGTATACATGTCCGTAACCGTTCCTACAGTCGAGCGGGGATTGCGATTGGTCGTCGTATTCTGGCTGACCCCGACAGACGGTGACAGCCCCATGATCGATCCGACTTTCGGTTTATTGATGAAATTCGTTGTCATGCCGTTCATTTCAAAATATTGCCGCTGGCTTTCCCGCTGGAGGATATCAATTGCCAATGTCGATTTTCCGGAGCCAGATGGTCCTGTAATCACCACAAACTTGTTTTTGGAAATATTCACGGAGATGTTTTTCAAATTGTTTTCTGCAGCTTCTTTAATTTGAATAAAGTCTGTCATGCCTTCTCCTCCTCAACAGAAATCGCTAAATTTTAATGTCCTCCATTATCGTGCTCTTCAAGAGGAATCTGCTTGTCCAATTCCCGGTCCATCATAGCAGGAAAACAGAAAAAGTCTTTTTCGGCACAGCGCTTCTTATAATCCTCGATTCGCATGCGGTCGTCGGTGTCTGTTGATTCCGTCAACACATAATCGACTGAAAGAACTTTCTTTCCTGCATCTCTAACCATCTCCAAATAAGGAAGACGTTCTTTCACATCACCGCTTTTTTCTGCTTCATCATACCAAAGATCTTCCGCCCCTATTCCATCAATGGCGGTTAAATATGAACCGTCATCATAATCAAAGATGCTTTCGGCGTTTTGTGGAAACACTTGAAAATCAGGAGAACTTTCTTTGGCCTTTGCTGAAATCCGCTTCACCAAATCCATCATCCGTTCTGCAGCTTCCTTCTCATTTTGCGGGTCCGCAGCAAGATGCGGTTCGTGTAAATAAGTCGCTTTATTTCCCCAATAAACATAAGCGTCAACTATGTCCAGGTATAGGCCATCAAAACCGGCACCTTTGATTTTATCCAGTTCCGGCTCTAATATGCTCCACCAATGTTCGTCCCAATATCGCACTTTTACGCTTTCTGGCCAGTCCGGATTCGGCTTTCGGCCAATCCACTCAGGTGCATCTTCTGCTACATTTATTATGCCGTCTTCTTCAACACCCCATGCCGTCTGCCAATAAGGCAAATAAACACTTGCTTCTCCTATGCTGAGATACGCCAAAACTGTCGTGCCGCTCGCTTTAATTTTATCTATTTGTTCTTTTGTGAAGCGCGTTTTCCCATCAGCTATTGGATCGATGACAGCAATTTCATAACCGCTGTCGGCAATTTGAACCGGATTGGTATTTTGCAGTTGATAAAGCCAAGTCTTTTGAATGGTTATTTCTCCTCTAGCTGTTTGGCTCTGAGTGTTTTCTTCTTTCTCCACCGAACAACCGGCAACAGCTATTAGGAGCAGCAGTTCAAAACAGGAAACAATTTTAACTCTATCCAACATGCTGATCCCCACCCCACCCGCAGCGATTTTCTCTATCAAAACTTAGTTATCTCCTTGCAGAAAGAGCTTTTTCCTCATGCTGCACTTCTTTTTGATTTATTATAATTCCAGGTCTCGCTTTTATACAAATCGCCGCGGTTAATTTTTTCAGCGCATATTTGCCAAAAAGAAGGGTAAATTAACATCTGAGGTGATCAAATGGATCAGGAACAAGCAAAATCATTATTGAAAGAATTAATTCAAATCAAAAGTGTCAATCCCCCTGGCAATGAAACGGAGGTCGCCAAAAGATTGAAAATCCTTTTCGATGAGCATGGCATTGAAAATGAGTTCGTGGAATATGACGACAATCGGGCCAATCTAATTGCTCATATAAAAGGTGAAGAAGAAGGTCCTGCCCTCGGGTTCACTGGCCATATGGATGTTGTCCCGACAGGTGAAATCGAATGGGAACACGATCCTTTCGCAGCCGAAGAACAAGACGGCAAAATTTATGGGCGCGGTGCCTGCGATATGAAAAGCGGACTCGCAGCCTGTGTGCTCGCTATGGTTTCGCTGAAAAAAGAAGGCTTCCCCAAAAAAGGCAGCATTACACTTTTAGCCACAGTCGGTGAAGAAGCAGGAGCGGTCGGCGCCAAACAACTGACGGCATTAGGTTACGCTGATCCGTTGGATGCCTTGATTGTCGCGGAACCGACTCAAAACCAAATCAAGATTGCCCATAAAGGTGCATTATGGCCGCAAATCATCACTTATGGAAAAACCGCTCATGGCTCGATGCCGGATATGGGAACGAATGCGGTGATTCATATGAATGAAATTATCCATAAGTTATTAGGGAAAGAATTTGAAATGCAATTTGAGGAAGACGAGTTGCTGGGCGGCGCTACGTTTAGTGTCAACGTCATCAGCGGCGGATCAAACACAAATGTCGTGCCAGACCGCTGTGTGGTAAATATCGATATCCGTACGGTCCCTTCCCAGAACCATCAACAAATTATCGGGCAAATTGAACAGACCATCCAATCTGCGACCCTAAGGTATCCGGACCTAAAGGCAGATATCCGAATATTAAACGATCAGCCTTCTTTAAGGACTTCACGTGAGGATCCTTTTGTCCAAGTGGTTCAAGACGCAGTCAAAGCAAGGGGCCGTACGACTGCGCTTGGGGGAATGACAGGATATACCGACGGCTCACAATTTTCCCAAGCGAGTAAGAAGTTCCCCATCATCGTATTAGGTCCAGGCGATACAAAGCTTGCCCATCAGCCGGATGAATATGTTGAAGTTGATGAATATCTGAGCAGTATTCAACTTTATAAGGACATTGCAAAAAAGTTTTTAGCCTAAATTCCTAACAGTAAATGAATAAAACCGAGTAGTCTTCATTGGAAGACTACTCGGTTTTTTAAATTAGAAATACAAAATCATACTTTCAGTTTCAGCCGGTCTTTTAATGAAAACCTTCTATGCTAATAATTTAAAGCTGATACATCATCGAATTTATTTCTGTGGCCGTCTGCTTTTTTCACGCTTTTTCATTTCTTCTGCAATCAATTGGAAAGATTTCAGTTTGTCTTGAAAATCATAAGCAATAGCCACAAGCATCACTTCATCCGCGGCATAACCGGCAGCCAGCTTTTCCAGCCTGTCCACCACTTGTTCAGGCGTCCCGACAATCATCCGCTTGCGATTTTCTTCAACCAGCAGCCGTTCAAATTTTGAATAAGGATAATTCATTGCCCGTTGCGGCGGCGGCGTGCCTTTAGAAGGCATGCCTTGTGCCCCCATCACGAGAGCCAAATCCATAGAAGATGCTACCCACTCTGCCTGTTCTTCTGTTTCCTGGCACATAATGAAAATAGCAACACCCTGGTACGGTTTACTGCCATCATTCGATACAAAGCGGTCGCGATAAGTCCTTGCAAAACTTTGGCCTCCTGCTCCGTTGATGAACTGGGCAAACATATAAGGGAGGCCTTTTTCGGCTGCCAGTTCCGCAGAACTTTGCCCTGTCCCAAGCATCCAGATTGGAGGAGCAGCAGCTGTCACTGGTGTCGCTTTCATCCCGTAATAAGAATGTTCTTCCGGAATCGAATCCGTCAAATACATTCTTAAATCTTCTATTTGATCCGGGAATCGGCTGACATCGCGCTTCCGCCCTTCGTTTAAGGCATAGCTCGCCCGTGGCATGCCGCCTGGTGCCCGTCCAACTCCTACATCAATTCGATGTGGATAAAGCGCTTCTAATAATTTAAAGTTTTCCGCTACTTTGAATGCTGAATAATGCGGAAGCATAACTCCGCCTGACCCCAGGCGAATGGTGTTTGTCACAGCACCTAGATGAGCAATCAAAACTTCGGGAGACGAGCCCGCAAGTGTTGTAGCATCGTGATGCTCTGAAACCCAAAAACGCGTATATCCCCACTCTTCCGCTTTCTGTGCCAGCATCGCTGTGTGTTTCAACGCCTCTTGCGGTGTACTTCCTTCTGAAATCGGTGATTGGTCCAAGATGCTGTATTTCAATGGCGCCATAAGTCTATTGCCTCCTATTTAAGTTACTACATAGCCGAGAGAACGCAAAACATTCTTAATGAATAAATGAGATGAAATGAATACATCTTCACGTTCCGGTTCCTGAAAAAGATCATGATAACAACGCGGCCATTCTTTAAAGCTGAATTCTTTTAATTCCTGTTGTTTGAGCCAAAGTTTCGTATATGCTTGGTCAGCGATTGCATCAACTTCACCTGTTTGGATAAAAATCGGGATGTCCGGAAATTTCCCGATGTTCTGCGCTGTTTGCTTCAAATAAGTCTGCAATTCATGATACCATCCAACGGTCACAGTAGAGTTATACAAGGAATCGTCTTTTTCTTGTTCAATTACTTCTTTATTGCGCGTTAAGTCATGGATATGGATATTATGTTCAATTGCCATATTAGAGGTCAGTTTATGCAAGCCGGTCAGTGCAGTCGAAAATTTCGATGGAGTTTTTATCAAACGCAGCCAAGGAGAACTAAAGACGACGCCAGCTATTGGGTAAGGGTTATTGCTTAAGAAATTCATAACAATAGTAGCTCCAAGTCCATGGGCAACGATAAACACCGGGAGCTGTTCTTCTAAAGCAGCAAGAGTCGAAGCCCGGACCGATTCCTCATAGGCTATAAACGATTCCTGATGCGGCTGATTTGCCGGCGCACTTTTCCCATGGCCTGGCAAATCTCCTGTAATGACGTGAAAATTCTCAGAACGCCATTGATCGATTTGCCAGGCATAGCGAATATGGTGTTCATACGCGCTGTGCACGAGCACTATAACTGCCTTTGCTTGTCCTTTCGCTTCCCATTTCCACATCTGCTGTACTCCTTTCTTCATCCTTTATCCAACCAACAGATTTGACCTTTGCAACAAATTTGTTACGATTATAGATATCTTATCTTTTTTAACGGAGGTTTTCCATGATTTACCCATTCAACGGCAAGCACCCATCCATTCATCCATCCGTATTCATTGCGGACCATACAACAATCACCGGTGATGTGACAATTGGTGCTGAATCATCCGTCTGGTTCAATACCGTCATACGCGGTGACGTCTCTCCGACTATCATCGGAAACAAAACCAATATCCAGGATTTATGCATGCTTCACCAGAGTCCAGGGAAAACATTGATTCTTGAAGACAATGTTACGATTGGCCATCAAGTGACACTCCATAGCTGCATTATCCGAAAAGGCGCACTGATTGGCATGGGATCCATCATATTAGACGGCGCTGAAGTTGGAGAAGGCGCATTCATCGGAGCTGGAAGCCTCGTTCCGCCCGGCAAAGTTATTCCGCCCGGAATGCTGGCGCTTGGGCGTCCAGCGAAAGTGGTCCGTGAACTCCGGGATGATGATAAGCAAGATATGGAACGCATCGTCCGGGAGTATGCGGAAAAAGGTGCTTACTATAAATCATTGCAAAAAAATTATATCGAGCAAGAAAAATAACAACAAAAAAGACGATCAGGCATTTTTGCCTGATCGTCTTTTTTGTTGTTTTTTAAGCTTGTCCATTAAAGATGCCTGATTGTTCTCTAAGAACTTCCACTTTATCTGTACGTTCCCATGGAAGGTCGATATCGGTGCGTCCAAAATGTCCATATGCTGCTGTCTGTTTGTAGATCGGGCGTCGAAGGTCAAGCATTTTGATGATTCCAGCCGGGCGCAAATCGAAGTTTGCACGGACTAGATCGTCCAAAATTTCTTCGTCGACTTTGCCTGTTCCAAATGTATCAAAAGCGATTGATACTGGATGAGCTACGCCGATTGCGTAAGCCAATTGCACTTCGCAACGATCTGCCAAGCCTGCCGCTACGATGTTTTTCGCTACATAACGAGCTGCATAAGCCGCTGAACGGTCCACTTTCGTCGCGTCTTTTCCTGAGAATGCGCCGCCGCCATGGCGTGCAAAGCCGCCGTAAGTATCAACAATAATTTTGCGCCCTGTAAGGCCCGCATCTCCTTGTGGACCACCGATTACAAAACGGCCAGTCGGGTTAATGAAGTATTTTGTTTCATCATCCATCAAATGTTGAGGGACAACTTCATTGATGACATATTCTTTGATGTTGCGCTGTATTTGTTCAAGTGTCACTTCCGGGTGATGCTGTGTGGAAATAACGATGGTGTCCACGCGAAGCGGTTTATTGTTTTCATCGTATTCGATGGTAACTTGTGTTTTGCCATCGGGACGCAAGTATGGAAGTATTTCTTCTTTGCGCACTTGAGCCAATCGGCGTGCCAATTTATGGGCTAGAGAGATTGGTAGAGGCATTAATTCTTCCGTTTCGTTGCACGCGAATCCGAACATCAGACCTTGGTCTCCTGCTCCGATATCGTCTAATTCTTTATCAGTCATTTGGCCTTCACGCGATTCAAGCGCTACGTTTACTCCAGCAGCGATGTCCGGTGATTGCTCATCGATAGATGTCAGAACTGCACTTGTTTCTGAGTCAAAGCCATATTTAGCACGTGTATAACCGATTTCCCGTACTGTTTCACGTACAACTTTCGGGATATCAACGTAAGTGGAAGTCGTAATTTCCCCTGCAACAAGCACTAACCCTGTAGTTACAGTGGTTTCGCATGCAACACGTGCATTGGGATCTTCTGCTAAAATGGCATCCAGGATTGCATCTGAAATCTGGTCACAGATTTTATCCGGATGTCCTTCTGTTACTGATTCTGATGTGAATAATCGACGGTTTTTCAAAATGTGTTTCCTCCTTATATCCTGCGAGATTGCTCTCGAAATTGATACGGTACTCGTTTCCCATGTCAAGTCCGTTCCGTGAGGATTGAACTTCAAGCCGTTGTGGCCTTTGTACACGAGGATTAAGGGCAATTTCATAAAAAAATCCCATCCATCATTTGCATGTGGAAAGGAGAAATCATCATAAGCACCTTTCACTCTTATCGTCCAAGGTTGAGTTCCTTGCTTCAGGTTTGGCACCTTCTCTGCAATTTGCAGCAGGTTGCCGGGTTTCATAGGGCCTGTCCCCTCCACCAGCTCGGAATAAGAGTATCCGTTCAATTTTTCATCATACGGAAAGTATAATGTTATGTCAACGTTTTTCAATCAATCTTTCCACATTAAATCATTAATTGGTTATAATAGGTGATTCAAGATCATAAAATGTATTTTTTTCATTACAATCAGTTATTAGTATAGACTAATGGGCTCAATGTGTTATACTAATGTTCGAATATACATCCTCCCCATCACCATGGGAATAACCGAAAAGGAAGGTACATATAAATGAATCCAGTGAACTTCGCAAACAACTTAAAGGATCTTTTAAATGGCCAAAATGTGCACGTCCAGCTTTCAGTTCCGCAATTAGTGGAAGCGGCAACATCACGTGGGGAAGCCGTATTGACTCGAGAAGGCGCTGTAAAAGCTGAAACCGGCAAATATACAGGCCGCTCGCCTAAAGACAAGTATATAGTAGAAGAAGACATTTCAAAAGACAAAATTGATTGGGGCGCTGTCAACCGTCCGATTTCTTCTGAGGTTTTTGAAAACTTATATAACAAAGTAATCGAGCATTTGAAACAACAAGATGCATTATATGTTTTCAAAGGCTTTGCAGGAGCAGACCCAGAGTCTCGTTTGGCTATCCAGACGATCAATGAGTACGCTTGGCATAATCTGTTCGCCCACCAATTGTTCATCCGCCCGACTGCAGAAGAACTGGCGGCGCATGAAGCGGAATTCACCGTTGTCTACGCCCCGACATTCCAAGCGGATCCTGCAGTGGACGGCACTGATTCTGAAACGTTTATCATCGTTTCTATGGAGAAAAAAATCATTCTGATCGGCGGCACTGAATACGCCGGCGAAATGAAAAAATCCATCTTCTCCATCATGAACCACATCTTGCCTGAAAAAGGCATTCTTCCGATGCACTGTTCAGCTAACGTAGGCCAAGAGGGCGACGTAGCATTATTCTTCGGTTTATCCGGAACAGGAAAAACAACTTTATCTGCTGATGAAGACCGTAAATTGATCGGCGATGACGAGCACGGCTGGTCGGATAATGGCGTCTTCAATATTGAAGGCGGCTGCTATGCGAAAACCATCAATCTTACACGTGAGCACGAACCTCAAATCTATGACGCCATCCGTTTCGGTGCTGTTCTTGAAAACGTTGTCGTTGACGAAGATACACGCATCCCGGATTATCACGATGGATCATTGACTGAAAATACACGTGCCGCTTACCCGATCCAGGCAATTGATAATATTGTGGATCCTTCGGTAGCAGGGCACCCAAAAACAATCGTATTTTTGACAGCTGATGCTTTCGGCGTGTTGCCTCCAATCAGCAAATTGACGAAAGAACAAGCAATGTATCATTTCTTAAGCGGCTACACATCTAAACTGGCTGGAACAGAGCGCGGGGTTACTTCTCCTGAAGCGACATTCTCAACTTGCTTCGGATCACCTTTCCTTCCTTTGCATGCGACTGTGTACGCTGAAATGCTTGGACAAAAAATCGACGAGCATGGCGTTGATGTATTCCTTGTAAATACGGGCTGGACTGGCGGCGAGTACGGAGTCGGCAGCCGTATGAAATTGTCATACACACGCACAATGGTGCGTGCTGCAATCAAAGGCGAACTTCATGATATCGAAACTGATAAAGAAGAAATCTTTGGCCTGCAAATTCCAAAACAAATAACTGGCGTGCCTTCTGAAATCTTGAATCCGCGCAATGCATGGGCAGACAAAGAAGCTTACGACAAGAAAGCAAAAGAACTTTCTCAGGAATTCCAAGAAAACTTCAAAAAATTCGGCACCGTTTCAGCTGACATCAGCGTTCAAGGCGGACCGGCAAAAATCTAATAAGCAAGCTAAAAAGCTATCCTTTATGGATAGCTTTTTTCATTGAAAGTTCACAAATTTTATTTATCTACATATAAAACGATATTCAGTGAAATCTCTTACTCCTGTCTCTGCATTGTACTTGTATCGCTGCACTAGCTTCTTCGCAAAGGTAATGGCCGAACTTTCGGCCATTACCTTTCGTGCCTTCTCATCCATTCCGTCAACGCTTTTACGGTTTTGCGATTGGCTGCTGGCGGAAAGAAATGGGTATACTCCGGGAAATACCAAGTTTCGTGCTGTTGGCCGTTCAGCTTCAATGCTTCTTCCAGTAAATACGCTTGGCCAGGCGAAACATTTTCATCTTTTAGACCGTGGATGATTAGAATAGGCGCTTTCGCTTCATCTAAACGCAGCAAAGGGTTACGCTCTTCATAAGCGGTCAATGCCGTATTTGGCGTGCCTCCGTATAGTCTTTTCATCATCCGCCGCATATCTGGCCGTTCTTTATAGGTTAAGACTGTATCGGTTACGCCTGCCCATGTTACCACTGATGTGATGTCATCTCTTAATACAGCCGTCCATAAGGCCATGATGCCTCCGCGCGAAAAAGCCAGAATGTGGACCCTTCCGCTGCAGAATTCCTTTAAGACATCTACCGCGTATACCGCATCCCATTTATCCGCTCCTCCAAATTCATCCCGTCCTTGCCCTCCCCGATTTCCTCTGTAATACGGGGCAAACACGACAAATCCTTGAGCCGCAAATTGGGCGATTCGTGCAGGACGCACCATTCCAATTGACTGGATGCCACCTCTCAGATAAAGAATGCCGCTCCATTTTCCAGGCTTTTTCGGTTCAGCCAAGAGGCCTTTCACTTTTAACCCATCGGACCAATAAACGATTTCCGTCAGCCGGACATTCGGATTTGGCGATGGATAGATTTTTTTCGATTCAATCGTCCCATTTTCCATGTTGCATCACCTTCTTTATAATTTCCTTCATTCCTTTGTCTTTCATTAAAAAGCTGTATGAATCATCCAAAAGGAGCTGCTCCGACAAAACAACGCCTTCTGTTTCCATCAAAGCGATGGCTTCCAAGCGCTCTGTCTCCGCAATAAAAACCGTTTTGCAAAACGGTTGATCTGAAAAAACCATGTACTCAGCCAGCCATTCCAGTTTGCCAATGACCGCACCGGTTTCTTCATATACTTCCCTAACCGCAGCCTTTGCTAAACTTTCCCCTGGCTCCACTTTGCCGCCTGGAAATTCCAAGCCACGGGTTTTATGCTTTGTCAGCACCCACTTGCCGTTATATTTGCAAACCACCAACACATGCCTGCTTTCAACCCGAAAGATTCCAGGTTCAAAAGACAGTTTGCACAGATTGCCGTTCAAGTCTATGTATTCCATTCATTCACCTCTTGGACATCAGAAAAAGCGTACACTGATTAACAGTGTACGCTTCTGTATCTCTATTTTACTTCTTTTCGCCCAAAAATGCTGACAACATCCAAGAATGTTTCTCTAAGTTTTGGTGAATGGCATTTAACATGTCTTCTGTCATGTCATCATTGTCTTCAGCTGCCAGTTCCATGCCCTTTTTCAATGACTTCATAATTGTATCGTAATCAGACACAACCGTCTGAACCATTGCATCCGAATCTTCTTTGCTTGTGGCTTCTTTTACCACCGATAGCTCCAACTGCTCTTTCATCGTTGCCACTGGTTTTCCGCCAAGGGCCAACAAGCGTTCTGCAATTTCATCCATATATTGAGTTGCCTCATTATACAATTCCTCAAATTTCACATGCAATGTAAAGAATTGATGGCCTTTTACATACCAGTGAAAATTATGTAATTTCGTGTAGACTACTGACCATGTTGCGACTTGTACGTTTAACTCTTTGTTTAATTCCGTTGACATTCAAATCACTCTCCAATGTTTTTGATAAGCTTACATACTTTATTTATACCTCTCTTCTGCTTACAATAAACATAATGACAATTCCCCAGAAAGAAGCTGACCTTAAATGAAGACCATTCTGCTTAAGATCATTCGCTTTTATCAGCGTTTCATATCTCCTTTATCTCCCCCCAGCTGCCGTTTTTATCCGACTTGTTCCCATTATGGAATTGAGGCGGTCGAAAAGCATGGTGCTTTAAAAGGCGGATATTTAGCAGCGAGACGCATCTTGAGATGCCATCCATTCAATAAAGGCGGAGTCGATTTTGTTCCGGAAAAATGGCCACCAAAAAAATAATTGGTGGTTTTTCTTGTGTTTTCAAAAGAAATCGTGTAACATTCATTTTGTTCTTAAAACGTAACCGTTACAATTTGGAGGTACAAAATGAAAAATCTCATCCTATTAATTGCCCTTATTCTTTTATTGGCAGCTTGCGGCAATCCTGCAAGTGAAACGCAAACTGAAGCTGAAGATGATTCAAAACTGCAAGTTAAAACCACTGTCTATCCGCTTACATACTTTACGGAACGCATTGGCGGTGACCGTGTTACTGTCGAATCGGTTTATCCTGCCGGGGCAAATGAACACAGTTTTGAACCTACCCAACAAGACATGATTGCGCTTGCTGAAGCGGATCTAATGTTTTATATTGGGCTGGGATTGGAAGGTTTTATTGACAGCGCGAAAAAAACATTAAGTAATGAGAATGTTAAATTTGTCGCTACTGCTGATTCCATTAGCGATGAAGAATTGGTTGATGCAAGCCATTCTGAGGAAGAACATAGTGATGATGCTCATGAAGAAGAAGCACACGAGGAAGAAGGCCACGAAGGCCATAACCACGGTTCAACAGACCCGCATGTCTGGATATCCCCTGTTCTTAGCCAAAAGTTGGCGGAGTCCATCAAAGATTCATTAATCGAAGCAGATCCGGAAGGCTCCGAGACTTACGAAAACAATTACACGAAATTAATAACAGAACTTGAAGCGCTTGACCATTCGTTCGCTGACCTTTCTGAACGAGTAGAAAACGATACGTTCTTTGTTTCTCATTCAGCGTTCGGTTATATTGCTGAACCATATGGCTTTAACCAAGTGGCAGTAGCTGGATTAAACAGCCAAGATGAGCCATCTCAAAAAGAACTGACTAAAATTGTTGATTTGGCAAAAGAAAAAGACATCCAATACATTATTTTTGAACAGAATGTTTCTTCGAATTTAACCGAAGTCATTCAAAAAGAAGTGGGTGCAGAAGCGGTTCAAATGCATAATTTGGGCGTCTTGACACAAGAAAACATTGACAACGGTGAAACATATTTCACGTTGATGGAAAAGAACTTGCAGACATTGGAAACAGTATTAAAATAAACTTGCCAAAAAGGCGTATTCCGATAGGAGTACGCCTTTTTTGTTTATAATGAAGCTATGACGCATGTCAAAGAAGCGGTGTATTAAAATTCGCAAGGAGGAGAAAACATGAAATCAGAAAATGAAGCAGTTAAGACTATTGATGAGTATATCGCCCAATTCCCTACGGATATCCAGGAAACACTTGAGAATCTCCGGAAATTGATCAAAGAAGAAGCTCCTCAAGCAGATGAAAAAATCAGTTATCAAATGCCGACATTTTATCTCCACGGAAACCTTGTCCACTTTGCAGCTTTCAAAAATCATATCGGCTTCTATCCCACTCCCACCGGCATCACCGCTTTTGAAAATGAATTATCCAAGTATAAAAGCGCCAAGGGATCCGTCCAATTCCCGCTGCATGAACCTTTGCCATTAGATCTGATCCGGCAAATTGTCAGGTACAGAGTAAAAGAAAACCTGAAGAAATCCAAAAACAAGCCACAATAAAACAGCCAGTCTGCCATCACAACTTTTAGTTGAATAGATAACAGATTGGCTGTCTACTTTTGCGTATGAGCAAATCCTCAATCATTCATTGAGCTTAGTTCCTTCTCATTCCCCGAACCATTTTCACCGACAAAAAAAGTGATAGGGCTGGCCAAGTCAAGTTGATTTAAGCCTTGTATTGAGGGGAGGTCAAAGAGATATTGATTGAAATTCGGTACTTGGCCTTGCATTAAACTGTTTCTCTTTAAAAACACTGTACTCACTTCCAAGCTTCTGATTTCATCATAATTCTTGAGTGCGTTTCCGCTTCATGTATTTAGAGAATTCAACTATGGATATAAAAAATAAAACCTAGACAAGCGGGGGATTCAAAGAAAACCCGGCGGACGAATTCCCTCTCTGTAAACTTAAGAAAATAATGAGAAACACGAGATAAAAACTGGCAAAGACATTCCACTTTAAAGCCCGTTTCTGCTCTTTTTCTTTGTCAGCCAAAAAAACTGATGCTTATGAAGCATTATCAGAACTGACGCTATAAATGCCCATTCCGGTATCTTCAAAACCATTAAAGTAGTTGGGAAAAAATCGTTGACCATCATTAAGGTAAATCCCATGATTCATACAGAAACAACCCACCGCACACGTTCCCCTCCAGTAACCGCCTTATTCTTTGCTCTTTAAACGCATCACTTCTTCCTCTAGAACTGCAATCCGGGCTTCCAAGCTTTTTTGAGAAGCAGACTTTCTTTTTACCATAACTAAAACCGCTCCGATGATGAGAACTAAAACAATCCATAACAATAACGGAGAAAGAGCTATTAAAGTACTCAAATTCTTGCCTCCTCTTTAGGTCTCTTATTCAATGAATACTATACGAAAACAGTTGGAAATAGTTTCAATTTCCCTTGTTTCTTTTTATATCATTAAACATGTCCCTGGCAAAGAGACGTGTTTTCCGATCTTTAAAATTCTTTGCTCCACTCCTCGTCTTCCAATATTTCTCCAGTTTCAGCTATATAGCCCGCAATCAGCGTGCCATGCTGCAACTGGCCTTCATTTTGAAGAAAAGAAATCAACTCAGCAAACCGTTGCTCATCTTCTGCTTCTTTATTCCTTGGAATGGATAAACGGACAACTGGGCTGACAGCATGTTCTTTATAACTCCCTGGAGTTAAAAGATCAATGGCTAAATCCCGCCCAATCAAATCGTCAAAAAAGACATGGAATTCTGCAGAATCCCCAAACAGTTGCGATATATACGGACGAATTTCACTTTCCAATTCAGCAGCCCATTTTTCAGAAACAAAAGTATCCACCATTTCTTGTGTATTCTCATCATAATAAACCAAAAACTTTGTAGCACTCTTTTTGTCGCGCACCTTTGCTGCATAATCAAACGTGAAATTGCCCATATTGTCGTACAACACATCGTAGATTTCAAAATCCTTATTAAAATTTTCTTCTATATAAACTTCTGCTTGGCCTCGAATCTTTTGTTCTTCATCTTTATCCGTTTTCATGCTCCAGAGAAAAGAAACAATAAGCAATCCAATCCCAAGTGCAATCACAGCTAAAAGAACCAATACAACTTTAATGGCTTTCCTCAAGCAAGAACCTCCTTTTTAAAAAGTGAGAATAGGTCTACTTTTTTTAAAAATAGGACTGGCTTTCTATGCAATAAGTTTCAGTCTCGTTATTTTCTATAAAGCAGTGCTTGATTTAATCCTATAAATTTTACCGGTTAATCTTTCACTCTGGTTTGGCAAAAAAAACAGCATGAATTCCCCAAGGAATTCATGCTGTCTTCACAACTTTACTTCATAACCAATTCCGCTTTCCGCGCTCAATTCAATTTCTCCATTTTCTACAGTTATTTCTGGAATGATAATATCCTCGTTCCAGAAATGCTGAGAATCGGAGAAATCACCGGGCAGCGTAATTCCTGGCAAAGACGCCAATGCCAGATTATGCGCTTTGGAGACGCCAAATTCAATCATGCCGCCAACCCACATGCCGATAGAATGTGTTCGGCATAACCTTGCAACTTTTAATGCTTCGCTCCAACCGCCAAGCCTGCCCATTTTCAAGACAATCATATCGCCGGCTTGTTCATCAATCATTCGCTGAACATCTTCTATGCTTGAAATGCTTTCATCTAGGCAGATAGCGGTATTCATTGCTTTTTTCGCCTTGGTATGGAGCTGCCATTGCTGTTCCCCAAAAGGCTGTTCGATTAACGTGAATCCTGCCTGGTCGAGTTCTAAAAGCTTGTCAAACGATTCTTCCGCAAATGCTCCATTGGCATCTGCGAAAAAGAGCTGATTGGGGTATTTCCGAATAATTCCTGCCAGCATATCCAAATCGGAGTCCGGGCTGATTTTAATTTTAATGCGGCTATACCCTGCTGATACAGCTTCCGCCACTTGTTCTTCTAATTTTTCTGGATCTGCAGCCACCACTACACCGGCTGGAATCATCCGGTCTTCTCCGCCGACCATTTTCCAAAGCGGCATGTCTTTTTTCTTGGCGAATAAATCCCATACAGCCATTTCGATTGCGGCTTTTGCCATACGATTGCCTTTCACTTGCTGAAACATCCGGTTTACATGGCCGGGATGCTTCAAACTTTGATGCAGCAAGATCGGGATCAGCACTTTTTCAATGACAAACCGGCTGCTTACCACCGTCTCTTCCGTATACCAAGGCGTCGAGAACGCCACACATTCTCCGTAGCCTTCCACACCTTCTGCATCGGTCACTTTAACAATCAGGCTTTCACGCTCTTCCACAGTCTGCAAAGACGTCTTAAACGGCCTTTTTAAAGGTTTATTCACCTCTCGCAATTCAATCCCCGCAATTGTCAGTTCCATAGCTTCAACTCTCTTCGGAGGAGCTTATTCGATGCATTGCGCGGCAATTCATCAGCAAATGATAACCGCTTTGGCACTTTATAGGAAGCAATTTGATCCCTGCAGTATGCCAATAGCTCATCCGCTTCCGCAGATTCATTCAATACGACAAAAGCCACTGGAACTTCACCCCATTCTTCATCCGGTACTCCGCATACTCCCGCTTCCCGGACAGCCGGATGCGCAAGCAGCACTTTTTCAATTTCCGCCGGATAAATATTTTCTCCACCTGAAACGATCAAATCCGATCTTCTATCCACCACAAACAAAAAGCCTTCCTCATCCAAGTAACCAACATCACCTGTATGAAGCCAGCCCTCTTTCTGGACTTTTCTGTCGGAAAACCTGCCGATGTATCCCGGAGTTACTTGAGGACCATGAATCAGGATTTCTCCTTTTTCTCCTGCTTTTGCTGTGCCATCTATTTTAACTTGATACAAAAACAGCGGTTTGCCTGAAGAACCGATTTTCCGTTCTGCATCCGCTGATTGCAGCGTAGTCGTCTGCGAGGATGTTTCCGTCATGCCATAAGTTTGCAGAACCGGTATGCCACATTGTTCCGCACGCTTGATATAGGCCACCGGAATCGGACCGCCTCCTGCAAGAATCGCTTTAAAACGCGGAGATGCGGCCAAAGAAGCTTCTTCCACATTTCTCAAAATACGTTCAAGCATCACGCCGACCATAGACATATGTGTCACGGTCCCGCTGCATATTTCTTTGGCACTGCGCTCAGCATCAAATTTTTCATACAGCCTTACACCCATGCCATATATAAGGGACCGCATCAAGATGGAAAATCCACTGATGTGGAATAACGGGACAGAACAAAGCCAGACATCATCAGGGGAGATTCCGATGTTTAACGCAGATGAAACGGCACTCGAAAAATGGTTTTCCGCAGTCTGCCGAACACCTTTGGGATTTCCCGTCGTCCCGGATGTATACATGATTGAGATTGTACGCCCTTTCTCCCACTCATGCTGAATTTCAAACTCAGCCGGAACCGCTTCCCGGATGGAACTGAATAAAATCGGATGGTAATTCTTCACTTTTTCTTTCAATTCATCTTCTACTAAAACAAATTCAGCTTCAGAGTCTTCAATTTGATAAGCCAGTTCTGGTGGCGCCAGCCGTTCATTGAGCATGACCATTTCGCAGCCAACGTGCATGCAGCCATACATGACAAAGACAAATTCGGGATTGGACTTTGCCAAAATGGCGACACGAGACTCTTTTGCAACTCCCAGTGCCGTCAGTTTACCAGCGTACTCGAGCGCTATTTCATTCATTTCAGCAAAAGTCCATTGCTGCTCTTGGAACGATAACGCCATGCGGCCACCACTTAAATGGCTGCGTTGGCTCAACCAATTCGGATAAGTCATCTAAAAAATCCTTTCTTCAAAAAAAGCTGCCCTAAAAGGACAGCTTCTGATTATTCGTTGATCACGGGAAACGAGGGAATTGACCAAAGTCCGGTTTGCGTTTTTCTTTAAACGCATCACGGCCTTCTTTTGCTTCATCCGTTGTGTAGTAAAGCAATGTAGCGTCTCCAGCCATTTGCTGAAGACCAGCAAGACCGTCCGTATCGGCATTCATTGCCGCTTTTACAAAGCGAAGTGCAGTCGGGCTCATCTCAAGCATTTCTTCGCACCATTTTACTGTTTCATCTTCAAGCTGCTCTAAAGGCACGACTGTATTGACTAAGCCCATATCAAGTGCTTCCTGCGCATCGTATTGACGGCATAGGTACCAAATTTCACGTGCTTTTTTATGGCCGATGATGCGGGCCAAATAGCCTGAACCATAGCCGGCATCAAACGAGCCGACGCGCGGTCCTGTTTGTCCGAATCGTGCATTGTCCGCAGCAATCGTCAAGTCGCACACCACGTGCAGCACGTGGCCACCGCCAATTGCAAATCCTGCAACCATCGCAACAACAGGTTTTGGAATAACACGGATCAAACGCTGTAGATCCAATACGTTCAAACGTGGAATTTCATCTTCTCCGACATATCCGCCGTGGCCACGGACACTTTGGTCCCCGCCTGAACAGAATGCTTTCTCGCCTTCACCTGTTAAAACGATAACGCCTACTTTTGAATCGTCGCGTGCACGTGAAAATGCATCGATCATTTCATGCACTGTTTTCGGACGGAAGGCATTGCGCACTTCCGGACGGTTGATCGTAATTTTGGCAATGCCATTATACGTTTCGTATTTAATATCTTCATATGTACGTTCTGTAATCCATTCGCGTGTCATGATTTTCCTCCTCGATAATTAGAACTTAAATACTCCTTTACCATTGTAGCAAATTCAGCAGGTTTTTCCACATGTATTGCATGCCCCGCTTCAATAACGCCGTGCTGCACTTTTGGCAAGGCTTGTTTCATCTCTTCAGCAATCGCCATAAACTTCCGATCCATAGCTCCTGTTACCAATAAAACCGGCATATTCAATTGCTTAAGCTTGGTCCAGTAAGACTTTTGTGTGCCGGTTCCCATGCCGATTAAGCTATTAGCGAGCCCGAGCGGATTTTGATGCAGCCGTTCTGCGCGGATAGTTTGCTTAACTGTTTCCGGCAATCGTTTCTGGCTGTCAAAAAGAGGGATATTTTCCCATTTATCAACAAAAGATGTAATGCCATTTGCTAATATCTTCAGCGCCAGCTCACTGTCTCGCTGTTGCCGATCAAGCCGGTCGTCTGCTGATTTTAATCCAGGAGAAGCACTTTCCAGTATCAGTGCCTCTATCTGCTGTGGGTAAGTGCATGCATAAGCAAGAGCTGTGCGGCCGCCCATTGAATAACCCGCAAGCGCAAAATTTTCTAATCCAAGTTGTCCGAACAGCAGATTTAAATCCCGGATTTGGAGTTCCATCGTATAGCGTGCAGAATCTTCTGGTGAATCCGTCAGGCCATGGCCAAGCAGATCAATCAGAACGATGTTATATTCCGGTAAAGCTTTCTCAATTCCACGCCATGTTTTTGTGCTTCCAGTAAAACCGTGAAGAAAAACAATAGTGGATTTCTTGTCAAAGTTTAACACTTCTAGATGGTAGCGAACATCTAAAATTTGAATCTCCATTACTTCGACAGCTCCTCGCTAAACCGGTTCCACAACTTCCGATGGACCTCCACATTTTGTTGCCTGTCTGTAAAAACTTCAATGATTTTTACAAGTTTTTGCTTGCGGCTGCGCAAAGCCGAAATCAACTCTTCGTTCGAGTGTACTGCTGCATATTCAGTATCATACATACGCGCGGCATCCTTAAAATTCATCCCTGTCGGCGTGCCGAACAAATCTTCAAAATACCGCTCTTCCTGCGATTGCGGCAAGTAAGAGAAAATTCCTCCGCCATCGTTGTTCATGATGACAATGGTCAAATCTGTATCTTGCATTTTCGAAGCTATCAAGCCATTCATGTCATGCAGGAATGACAAATCGCCGATAAATAAATACGTCGGGCGTTTTACTGATGCCTGAACACCAAAAGCTGTCGAGACAACTCCGTCAATACCATTCGCCCCCCGGTTTGCATAAATCATCACATCACGCCCGTTGGTTTGGAAAAAAGTATCCAAGTCCCGAATTGGCATACTGCTGCTGACGACGAGATGGCATTTATCCAGTTCATCGAAAAATAATTTTGCCAAGACGCCTTCATCGAGTTCGTTTTCACAATGCTGCTCCACCATTTGCCAGTACAATTTTGATGCCTGCTGCCATTTAACGGCATAGGCATTTTCTTCTTTAGCTTTGATTGGGAGCTGCCATAAGCTTTTCGCTGCTGCTTGGATGTGATGGGTTACAACAGACTGGGCATCACGCATCATCGGGCTTTCATCAAACACGACATAATTTTTGGGCTTGATTGCGGCTAAATACAATGTCAGCGGTTTCGACACTGGCTGGGGTCCGATTCGGATGACCACATCTGGAATCATCGCAGCTTTGAACTGTTCATTTTTCAAAATGGCATCATATGAATCGATGATCAAATGCTGATTTTCCGGTTTTACATTAGCACGCAAATTGGACAATGGATCTGCCAGAACCGGCCACTGCAAATTCTGTACAAATTCCCAAAAGACATCCGGCATAGGAGCAGTCATTTCTCCGACCACCAATACCCCTCTATCTTGTTCCAATAACCCCTGCAAAAATTCCTTTGTTTCTTTATTTATTACAAATTCACCAGTGAAATGCATCATTTCGCCCCGGCTTACATAGCTTTGCTCAAAGTCGATGCGCAGCGGTTCACGAAATGGCACATTTATATGGACAGGCCCTTTTGGTTCCGTCTTTGCTGTTGCAACTGACCGGTGAAGATGGCGAGCCAAGAATTCCAATAGATTTTGTTCTTCCGGCATCGGCAAATCAGCAGCCCATTTCACATGGGAACCAAATAAATTGATTTGATTAATAGCTTGCGGCGCACCGACTTCCCGCAATTCAGGCGGCCGGTCCGCTGTCACGACCAGTAATGGAACCCTTGCATAATAAGCTTCTACAACAGCAGGAAAATAATTAGCAGCAGCCGTTCCTGAAGTGCAAAGCAGCATGACCGGCTTGCCGGATGCTTTAGCCATTCCCAGCGCAAAATAAGCCGCAGAACGCTCATCAATCTGCCGGTATACAGTCAAACCTTCTTGTTTCATGCATGCGTAAGCAAGCGGCGTTGACCGGGAACCTGGGCTAATGACCACGTCTGTGACGCCTAAGTGTATAAGTGAATGTGTAAAAGCTGAGACATACTCTGTTAACGATTTACGATTCGTCACTCAATTGACCTCCAAGCGCACGAAGCATTGGTCTAAATTTAACCCAAGTTTCTGCATACTCGGACTCAGATGTAGAATCTTCTACAATCCCGCCTCCTGCATACAAATAAGCTTCTTTTTCGTTCAGCAGCGCTGACCGGATGGCTACTGCAAACTCGCCGTCGCCTTTTGCATCTATCCAACCGATTGGCGCAGCATAAAATCCTCTGTTCATCGTTTCATACTGGCGGATCAAGCTCAGCGCTTCCTGTTTCGGTTCACCGCCAAGAGCCGGGGTAGGATGCAAAGCCTTAACCAAATCGAACAAAGTTGAATCTGGTTTCAGCTCTCCTTCAACCGGTGTATAAAGATGCTGAATATCCCTTATCTTCATTAATTTGGGTTTTTGGGGTACAAACATATGGGAACTATGCTCGTTAAAGACTTCACTGATCATGTTAACCACAAATTGATGTTCTGAACGGTTCTTTTTGTCATACAGTAATTCATTGCCAAGCTTTGCATCCTTTTCCACCGTGTTGCCCCGAGGAGTGGATCCTGCCAAACATGTAGATAGGGCTAGCCGGTCCTTCACTTTTACAAGCCGTTCCGGCGTAGCACCGAAGAACAATTGATTTTGTGCTTCCAAACCAAATAGGAAACTTTCAGGCTGCTCTTCAGATACTTGATAAAGAGCCGACGCAGATGAAAGCGGCTGTTCAAATTCTAATCTCAGCGAACGTGCAATCACCACTTTCTGGGCTTGTTTTGCTTTAATGAGGGCCGTCACTTTATTAATCGAGTCCATGTATTGCTCTTTCTTAATTTCAGTACGTTCCACTACAAGCGGTTTTTGGTATTTCGGTCGTTCCATAACTTGGGCAGCATGGATCAGCCGGTCCCGTTCTTTCCGCAAAGCCTCAAATGCGTTGAAGGTGGCATCTTCATTTGTAATTAAATTGATGCTGACATATGCCTGATCATCTTTAATTATCAATTGAAATGATGGCACTGCAAAATAAGCTTGTGGAAAATGGGTCCATTCGCTTTGAGTTTCATTTAACGGATCAAATGAAAATCCGCCAAATAATATGGGTTGCACATCTGCTTCTTCATTAACAATCTGGCTGCACAAACTCTGCCAATCTTGCTTGATTTCTTCAAACCGTCCATGATGATTTGGTGAAGCAAGAACATGGGCATGTCCAAGTCCAACTAAGGTAAATGTCTTTTCACGATTTTGCCAAAACATTCGCTTTCCTTGATAATGCTTATCCCCTGCTTCAAAAAATGCCAACGCCGACATTCTGGAGACTTCAATTGTTTCTGTGTAAAAACTGTACGCAAGATATCGCGTACTCGTATATTTTTCTGTCGATGAATTCTGTTGTGGATTCATCTTTTTCCCTCCGTTTTAAACTCGTTGCGCAATAAATCGCAATCTGCTTCACTTTTTAATCTCTATCTTCTATCATACTCTTTTCTATTAAATTGAGCACAACATTTGCTGTATTTCCAATGAAATTGAAGGAGAATACAGACGGAAAAATTGTACAGAATGACACAATCATTTGTTGCCGTTTATTACTGACCGCATAAAGCAATAAACACGTCTTACTTTCGCAAATACCTGCAGAGAAGCACCTGTTAGTCATCTTATTATCAGATTGCTAGTTCATCACATACTCCCACTTTTAAATAAGAAACCTCTTCTAATAAAAGAAGAGGTTCTGTATTGACTGAAATTTCTAAACAAGCTATATTGAGATAAGTTTTAATTGGAAAGGATGAGCACGTTTGGGACCTATTATTATTGGTATTTTTGCGGCTTTCTTTTTTGCTTTTACATTTGTTCTGAATGCAAGCATGGATTCGGCGGGCGGAAGTTGGATTTGGAGTGCCTCATTAAGATATTTATTTATGGTCCCTTTTCTTTTACTTATTGTGCTGGTTCGAAAAAACTTGAAGCCGCTATTAATTGAAATGAAACGGGCACCTGCACAGTGGCTGCTTTGGAGTTTTATCGGATTTGTCTTGTTCTATGCGCCTCTTTGTTACGCTGCCGCTTATTCGCCAGGTTGGCTGATTGCAGGAACATGGCAGATCACCATCATCTCTGGCTCCTTATTAGTACCCTTGTTTTATACAACGATTCAGACTCGCAACGGTCCGCTCCAAGTCAGAGAAAAAATTCCTTATAGAGGATTAGCAATATCCTTGATCATTCTTTTAGGTATTTTAATAATGCAACTCGAAAATGCCCAACAAATTCCACTGCAAACATTTTTGCTTGGCTTTCTCCCTGTGCTCTTAGCATCTTTCGCCTATCCGCTCGGCAATCGGAAAATGATGGCTCTATGTGGCGGCCGTTTAGACGCTTATCAACGTGTTCTTGGGATGACATTAGCAAGTCTCCCTTTTTGGTTTTTACTTGCTTGCTACGGGTTATGGACAGAAGGTACACCAAGCTCTCTACAAATCTTTCAGTCGTTAATCGTAGCCGTTTGTTCAGGAGTTATCGCCACCGTACTTTTTTTCATGGCAACTGATTTAGTCAGAAAAGATATGAAAAAGTTAGCAGCCGTGGAAGCTACACAATCTTTAGAAGTTTTGTTTGCACTGGCTGGAGAAGTAATTTTTCTTTCTATTGCTCTTCCATCTGCTCTGTCGTGTGTTGGAATTGCCGTCGTCATGATTGGAATGCTCATCCATAGCCAAGCTTCATTTAAACAAAATCTCCATCCTGTTCACACCATTAACAACTAAAAAGGAGACACTTTAAAATCAAGTGTCTCCTTTTTGAATGTCAACAAAAAAAGAGACATGCATTAGAATGCATGTCTCTTTTTGTATGACCCCTACGGGATTCGAACCCGTGTTACCGCCGTGAAAGGGCGGTGTCTTAACCGCTTGACCAAGGGGCCAAATACTGGCGGAGAAGGAGGGATTTGAACCCTCGCGCCGGTTTCCCGACCTACACCCTTAGCAGGGGCGCCTCTTCAGCCACTTGAGTACTTCCCCAGTATGGCTCCGAAGGTAGGATTCGAACCTACGACCATCGCATTAACAGTGCGGTGCTCTACCACTGAGCTACTTCGGAATGGTGGGCCTAAATGGACTCGAACCATCGACCTCACGCTTATCAGGCGTGCGCTCTAACCAGCTGAGCTATAGGCCCATATGTATAATAATTAATGGAGCGGGTGAAGAGAATCGAACTCTCATCATCAGCTTGGAAGGCTGAGGTTTTACCACTAAACTACACCCGCAAAAAAATGGTGGGTCAGGACGGAATCGAACCGCCGACACTTAGAGCTTCAATCTAATGCTCTACCAACTGAGCTACTGACCCATTTTGTTCTGTAAAAATGGCGGTCCCGACCGGGATCGAACCGGCGATCTCCTGCGTGACAGGCAGGCATGTTAACCGCTACACCACGGGACCATTTTGGTTGCGGGGGCAGGATTTGAACCTGCGACCTCCGGGTTATGAGCCCGACGAGCTACCGAACTGCTCTACCCCGCGACAATAATATAGAAGAAATAAAAATGATAGTCCACACATTTTGAAAAAAATGGAGGAGGAAGAGGGATTCGAACCCCCGCGGGATTTGACTCCCCTGTCGGTTTTCAAGACCGATCCCTTCAGCCAAACTTGGGTATTCCTCCGTGCTAATAAAATGAATGGTGGACCTTGCAGGACTCGAACCTGCGACCGGACGGTTATGAGCCGTCTGCTCTAACCAACTGAGCTAAAGGTCCTAAAAAAGTGGCGGCAGAGGGGATCGAACCCCCGACCTTACGGGTATGAACCGTACGCTCTAGCCAGCTGAGCTACGCCGCCAGGATCTTTATTATATAGTTGGTGGAGCCTAGCGGGATCGAACCGCTGACCTCCTGCGTGCAAGGCAGGCGCTCTCCCAGCTGAGCTAAGGCCCCATTGAATGGTCGGGAAGACAGGATTCGAACCTGC
>NZ_JBPRLO010000003.1:0-597602 GCF_051417975.1 Planococcus sp. 1R117A
AACCATGAACGCATCAAACAAAAATTGGCCGGCATGAGCCCGGTGAACTACCGGATTCATGCCAGCCAATCAGCTGCATAATTGAAACTCTAACTTTAAGGGGTCACTACCATTTGGGGGACTCTTTTTTTAAAGAAAGAATAGTTATGTTCTGCATCGTTAATCATATCAAATTTTGTGCTTGATATTTTCTCTCTTAGAATTTCATAAATGGAGTTATTTGAAGCTACAAATTCTTTGCTAATTAACTCTTCCCCTGAAGCTTCTCTCGTCCCACAATCCAAGTAGAACCCTTCAATCGCTGATAAATCGGATCTTACTATTAACTTCTCTAGTTCCTCCTGGTTACGGTAAAAAGCAGAAGAAATAGCGGCTACTCTCGTGAAAATGTGCGGATAATGGCACGCAGCAAATACGGAAATTAGCCCGCCTAATGAAATTCCTACCATCGCTGTTTGGTCATTTAATGTAAGGTATTTATTGTCTATGTATGGCTTTAGTTCATTCACGATAAAATCTATGTACTCAGTTCCTTTTCCACCTTCAGAGCTTGAATAACCTAATATTTTTTCACTGTATTCTCCTCTCACCCAAGGACAGTATTCGTTTTTTCGTTCTTCGCTATTTTGGTCTATACCGACGACAATAACTTTCATTTCGGTTTTGTCTAAGTAATCCTCGAGTCTTAAAGATTTGCCTCCAATGGCATCTTTATCACGAAACACATTCTGTCCATCGTGCATATACAGTACGGGGTATCTTTTGTTTTCCATGTTGTAATTTTTAAGCAAGTAGACTCGAATCAGTCTTTCTTGTTTAAACGGAGTTATATAGATAGGAAATATTTCTAACAAGATAATTCCACCTTCCACTACTGTTATAAAATTTAATATTCATCAATCTTCATTAGTGAATAGAAAAGCTCTTAATCTATCAAAAAGAATTCTAAAAAATCTCAATACATTCATATTACCAATAATCCCCTTTCATGGGCGGGGCGAGTTGAAACTAAGTTAAATCGATTACATAAAAGCGTTCGTAAAAGTACACGTTTACGAACAAAAAAGAAAAGAAGCTAATTTTCTCCCTTCTTTCCTTCTTGTAAGCCGTCATATGTCATATGTAAACCTAGTTTTATATAGAAGATTCCTTTATGACTTTTCTGTTATCGAACTTACAATTCTAGCTACCGGTAGGGATCCGTCTACAACGAAGTCAGCACTTGGTTTAATCGTATGTAGCATCTCCAGGTAAGCCTGTCTCCCATGCGAGTTATAGTGTTGCATAGCCTCAATGATAGCTTCTGCAGAGCCGTCTTGAAAGTCTCTCGTTATTCGACGCGCCAATGCCATATCCAATGGCGTATCAATAAAGACGGAAAAACTGATGAAAGAATGAGTTTGAGCATGTTGGTAGGAAAACGGAAAATCCAACACGATGTAATCGAGAGATTCGGTCAATAATTCTTCCAAGTCCTTCACAAAAGGAGTAAGATTCCATTCATTATAATCAGCTCCGCGATTCATCCAATCCATTACATCCTCCGGGCCTTCCAAATCGTACTCATCAAAGAAAAGTGCTTTGGAATTCGGGAGTTCTTCATTTAACTTTTCAACAACGGTTGTTTTCCCGCCGCCTGAAATACTGGCAATTGCAATGACAATCGTTTTTTTTATTTCTTCCATCCTCTCAACCTCTGTTTCAAGTTACTTCTGATAATTCGAGATATGTAAACTGTTTGCTCGATTTACATTCGTTGCTCGCTATCTTTCTCAGTTTCCGCCTTGAACCTCTTCCATAGTTCTGCCATCTATGGAATAGACATTGCCAGCTAATGCCTTGTAGGGGTCTTTCGGAAAGGACCAACCGCCAATTACTTCACCTTTATTGAGGTAGACTGTCACTATTGTTGTCTTTTTATCACTGACCTCTTCCAAGGGATGGTTATCGACCTCAAATTCCACAACAGCTATTTCTTTGTCTAGATACGATACAGGGACGAAAGGCTGCACTTTCCAAATCTGTTCATACCCCGGATCCGTCAGATACTGTTTCTGAAGAATAATGGCATCTTCTCTTATCAATGAAACGATATCATATCCCATATTTCCCAGGTAAACATTGGCTGTGGAAGCATTTTTGCTCAATTGTTCGTCCTCTTTACAACCTGTCAAAATAAATAGTAAGCACACAAGCGAAATTAGCATCGTCCTCAAATAATCTCCTCCTTAGAACTTATGAAGATTCTAATTTTTTTAATGATCCTATTAAAAGAAATAGATAACTCCCTATATACCTTATGACACATTTCGTTTTCGATTAGACGGGATAAAACTTTTAATGTTTCATTTCTTAATTATACTTGAACGAACCAGTTTATTTTTTAATTCAGGAAGTTAGTTCGAACTTAAAACCGTTCGTAAAAGTACACTTAAATGAACAAAAAAGGATAGAAGCTGCTTTTATCAGCTTCTATCCTTACCATAATCCCTCATATGTAAACTAACTTTGTTTTAAATTACATATTCAATTCAACTGAAATGCCCAGCTGTTGAAGTAATTCAAAGTAAGTGGGACAGGTCTTTGAAACGCAGCCTGGATCTTGAATGACAATCCCTGGTACTGCTGTCCCAATCAACGCCAAGGACATGGCCACCCGGTGATCGTCATACGAATTCAAGGTTGTGGCTCGCGGAGTTCCCGGATAAACCGTCAGCCCGTCTTGGAATTCTTCGACTTCAATGTCCAACTTTCGAAGCTCCGTGCAAATCGCGCTGATGCGATCGGACTCGTGATGGCGGATATGCTCCACGTCCCGCATCGTAATCGGTCCCGAAGCAAATGCAGCCAACGCAGCCAATGTGAGGGTTTGGTCAGACATCTCTTTCATACTGATATCAAAGCCCCCAATCAAACGATCGGTGCCGGTCAGCTCGATGTAGTCCTCGCCTTTCACGACACAGCAGCCCATCTGCTCGTAGACCTCCAACATATGGATATCGGGTTGATTGGTGTCTGCCGTGAGGTTGGTGATCCGGATGCGCCCATTGGTCAGCGCTGCTAACGCAAAAAAATAGCTGGCTGTTGAGGCATCGGCTTCCAGGGACAGGGCTTGTCCCTGGTATGCCCCTTGCGGCACCACCAGTTGATTCAGGTCTTCTGAAGCTTTAACAGTCACGCCGAACTGCTCCATCAACCCCAACGTAATGCGGACATATTCATGCTGGACGATGGTATCTGGGATGGTAATCGTCACTTCATTCTCCGCGTAAGGGCTGGCTAAAAGCAAGCCGCTGATGAACTGGCTGGATAGTTTGCCGGAGATGCTGACAGCACCCCCCTTAAGCCCCTCGCCTGTTATCCGGATAGGAAAAAACCCTTCCTGTTCCAGATAGTCGATATTCGCCCCCAAATCCGTCAATGCCTGGATCAGCGGTTCGACCGGGCGCTCGCTCATTCGCTTGCTTGCTTCCACCACCCAGTTTCCGTTCTTCGCAACGGCCAACGCCCCGGGAAGGAAACGGGCCGTGGTGCCGGCAGCCCCTATGTATAAATCAGCCTGTGCGTTCGGCCAGTCGGCATCGCAGCCCTGGACGGTGACCACGTCGCCTTCAATTTCCGTTTCGATTCCCAGCTTATTGAGCGAGTCGATGCACCAATAGGAGTCGTCGCTTCGAAGGATACCGGACAGCGTGGAAGTTCCTTTCGCCAACGCTGCCAGGATCAACGCCCGGTTGGTGAAACTCTTACTTCCAGGTATCCGGATGTCTCCATCAATCGGCTGATGCGGTTTGGGGGAAATTTTTACGGACTGGAGTTCGTTTAATTGGGACCACGGGGACCGTGCCTTTAAATCGGGTGTACTCATCGACCATCTTCCTTCCGTTATAAAAAGAATATTTTGAATTGCATTCCTATAAGTTTAGCATGAAAAAACTTCAAAAGACAAAAGCAATTAAATTAGTGCTTTTCATAGAAAAAAGCCTAGATGGTTTTGCTTTAAACCATCTAGGCTTCTCTTCAAATTTACTTCTGTTAACCTCATGATATGTAAATTCGTGTCTGACCAGCATTCGCTTTGTCATTCAGTATTCTTTGACTAGAATTTTTTTACTTCTTCTTTCTATCGTTAAAGAAATAATAAGCGCAGCATCAGGAAAATGCGGATTTGCAACGATAAGGAAATTCCAAATTAAAAAGCCCAGCTTCTCTGCAAATCAACATAGAGAAATGGAGCTTTTCAGTTACTTCATTTAGTTAGTGAATTCATTAACTGGAAGAAGTATTCAGGTTGATGCGTCTTATTTAGGTTATACCATGCATGCAATGCATCGGGTGTAAATATATCTATTTTTTTCAGTACCTCCATTGCAAATTCCAGAGGAGCGATTCCTGATGCCGTAACTAAATTCGCATCAGATACCGCAGGTTCCACCTCATAAAACTCTTCTCCTTTATAGTTAGGACAGACCATTTTAGTATATTCTAAGTTATTGCTTGTATGCTTTCTAGTATCCAAATATCCCCTATTCGCGAGGCCCTCAACTGCACCACAAATTGCGGCAACAACAGTGCCAAGCTTTAAAGCTTGGCCAGTTCTTTCCAAGATCGGTCGTTGAATTTCTTCATTCCAAGTAGTCCCGCCTGGTAAAATTAAAAGATTTTTACTTTCAAAAGTACATTCATCAAGGGAAACATCCGGTTTTATGCTCAGTCCTCCCATCGTCGTAATCATTTCTTCATTCGCTCCTACTGTAATTACTTTTAAAGGGGCTACATCTTTTTTGAAATATCTTCCTGAGTTTAGTTCAGCAATTAAATAGCCATATTCCCAGTCCGACATTGTATTAAATACATAGAGATAAACTTTTTTTGTTTGCATCCCATAACACTCCATTCGCAATTTATATAGTTAGTATAAAATAACTTCCCTGACAGTTAACGTCAGGGAAGTCGTCATACTTCATGAAATTTTATCAAATCCGACAGAACTACAATAAGTCTTTTCTTAAGACTGATTGGCTCAATCACTTTAATGGATTTATTGTATGGTAAAAGTAAATAAGGAACATATGTATGTATTACATCTTTTTCAAGAAGAAAAATTGCTTGATCTGAAGTCTGTTCTTGTAAATAATGTCCTAAAAACCAATGTTGGCAAATATCAGTCAATACATTTTTATCCCCAGTAAGAACCAAAGGAATAATCCCTTCCTTATCTTTTAGAGTGGGAAGAAGATTTTTTATAAAATAGTCACGTGCTGAAAAATTTTCTGGTCGGTTAAACTTACTTTCGGTTAGCTCTAAACTTTCAATTCGATCTACTCTAAAACTGCGGATATCATTCCTAAGTTGACATAGTCCAATCACATACCACTTATTATTCCAATAGATGATTCTGTACGGATCGACCAATCTATCATTTAAATGCTTTTCGCCACTTTTTTGGTAAAGAATTTTTACTGATTTCCCATCAGTTACGGCCTGTTCCAGCTTCTTCAACAAAGGTTCCATAGAGAGTGAACTTAACGGACTTATCACTTCAAGGCTCGTCAAACGTTGGTTTATCTTTGTTTCCTGCTCTTGATTTGAATAGTTACTTAGTTTTGAAATGGCCCTATTTAGTGCTTTACCTCCATAATACCCGGCTTCTTCCGCAAAAACAGCAGCGTGCACTAGGGAAGTTTGCTCTTCAATATCAAAAAAAAGAGGAGCCTCAATAAAATTATTCAATAAAGTGTATCCACCGTTATGTCCAGGTTCTGAAATGATAGGTACACCACTAGTTGAAATTGTATCGATATAACGATACACAGTCCTGATATTCATCTCTAACTTTTCCGAAATTTGTTGTGCAGTAATTTTTTCGCCTGAACGGAGCATCCATAGAATTGCTAACATATTGTCAATTTTCGGCATATCATTTCACCTCTATATGAATTTAGTTACGGGTTTTAAAATTATATAATTTAGTAGAAATTACTGATTATCTAATAATAGGACTATGAAAAACCATGAAAGACTAACATAATTAAATGGGACAATATAAAACACCTCCGAAATGGTACACTTACCACAAAGTACTGAAATCGGAGGTGTTTTTGCATGGGCAGAAACGTATATTCAAGTGAGACGAAATGGGCCGTCGTAAAAGACAAAATGAACGGTCAGCTAACAAATGAAGAGATCATGGAGAAGCACGTAATCAAAAATAAGTCACAGTTCAAGACGTGGATGAAATGGTATCGGTACAATGAAGTTTACCGGTTCGACCAATCGATTGGCAAGCAATATTCATTTGGACATGGGCCGGAATTCGCGAGTGAAGAGGAGAAAAAAGAGCGGCAGAATGCGCATTTGAAAATGGAGAAGGAGATCTTAAAAAAATATTTGGAAATGAAAGAGGAGTTGAAAAATACCGAAAAAAGTACACGGTGACGGCGATTTTGTCTGCGTTGAGTGTGCCGCGTTCCACTTATTACCGGTGGCTCGCCGATGGCGCTAGAAGTGGATTGACGAAAGTGGAAGAAGCAATTATTGCATTGTGCAAGCAGACGAAGTACCGTTTCGGCCACCGGAAAATCAAGAAGCTATTGATGAAGGAGTTCAAGCTGGACCGGCACTGCAATACGGTTCAAGCCATCATGCAAAAGCATCACCTGCAATGCCGGATCAAACCGAAGCGGAAGTGGAAATCACAAGGCAAATCGGTCATCATCGCACTGAATCTTTGAGCGCGCAATTTCACCGCTTCTGCGCCGAACCAGAAATGGGTGACGGATATCTCACCTATATCCAATACGGGAGCTCGACGATGTACCTGTCGACGATCATGGACTTGTTCAACAACGAAATTGTCGCGTACAAGATGTACAATCACCAGCAGACACCGCTGGTCACCGATACGTTGAAGGAAGCGCTGGCGTTGCGGGAGAACCCTGAAGGGGTCATCGTCCATTCTGACCAAGGGGTGTATATACCGCGTACCAGGAATTGGTCAAGAAGAGCCACCTGGTCAGCAGCATGTCGCGGCGCGGCAACTGCTGGGACAATGCGGTCATCGAATCGTTCCATTCCACTATCAAATCGGAGGAATTCCAGTACGTCAAATTCAATTCGATGCACAATATCCAAGTCGTGGAGAAAGTGAATGTATACATGCGTTACTACAACGAAGACCGGATCCTAGAAAAATTAGGCTACCTGACGCCCCAAGAATTTGGGGCGCAAGCAGCCTAAAGAGGTGTTTTATATGTGTCTCAAATCGCTATGTCAGTCTATATGCCAAGCTTTCTTTTTTTAAAACTTTAACTTTAAACACCTTACTGGTTTTCACTTTGAATGTCTAGCCCTGTCGCTTGTCGTGATTCTTCATAGTTGCCTTCCACCCGCTTAATATCCTTGCGGATCAATAAGGAAATCACGAAAGCGATGGTGATTAACACGGTGAACACATAGAAAACCGGAATGTAGCTGTCGGTCCGTTCGCGAATTTGGGACACAATGGCAGGTCCGATAATGCCGCCCATTGACCATGTTGTCAGTAGCAGGCCATGGATGGCACCGAGCTGTTTCGTGCCGAATAAGTCTCCGACAAAAGCCGGCAAATTCGAAAATCCGCCGCCGTAACAGCTGACAATGATTAAAATAAAGGCCTGAAACACCAAGACGTTGGTGATATTCGGCAGCAAGATGAACGCGATCAGTTGCAGGACGAAAAACGTCGTGAATACAGCAGGACGGCCGATGTAATCGGAAATAGCTGCCCAACCGAGGCGGCCTCCGCCATTGAAAATCCCCATGATGCCCACTAAAGTTGCAGCACCTGCCGCTGTTAAGCCGGCCAGTTCTTGGGACATCGGAGAAGCGACTGAAATGATCATGATGCCGGCACTGACATTGATCAGCATCATCGACCAAACCATCCAGAAACGGCGTGTCTTAACGGCTTCTTTTGCCGTCAATTGCGCCAAATCTTTTTTCATGACTTTTTTGCCGGAATCGATAGCTTGCTGCATCCCTTTTGGCATCCAGCCTTCAGGCGGCGGTGCAATATAGGCGGCGCCGAGAATAATCAGGATAAAGTAACTGCCTCCTAAAATATAGAACGTGTTGCTGACGCCGACTGAATTCATCAAGCTGGCTGCCACAGGTGCAGTAATTAATGCGCCTGCGCCAAAGCCCATGACGGCCATGCCTGTTGCCATTCCTCGGCGGTCAGGGAACCACTTGATCAGCGTAGAAATGGGTGCGATGTAACCGACACCCAGACCCATGCCGCTCAACAAACCATATGTTAGAAGAAAAAGGACAAGCGAGTCGATTTGAACTGCGAATCCAGCTCCCGCCTGTCCGAAGCCAAACAGAAGCGCCGCCAGAATCGCGGATTTTCTTGGGCCTTTCTTTTCGACAAATCCACCAAAAAATGCAGCTGACAGACCGCCAAGCGCCATCATGATAGTAAATGCATATGTAATTTCTTTTGGAGACCAGCCCATTTCTTCGCTGATTGGCGTTGTATAAACGCTATAAGCATAAGCAGCTCCGATTGATAATTGAATGGCAATAGCTGCCAGCGCGATCAGCCACCTGTTTTTCGAACCTTTCATATATAGACCTCCTTCTTATATAGTGAATCTGCCTCGCTAAATTTGAAGCGATTCTAAGATAATACACATAATTTAAAGAAAATACAATCTATTATTCCGGATTAATAGTATTACACAATAACTTTAACTTCTCAATCCCTTGCCGCTCTAAGGCTAGTAAGTTAACAAACAAAATTTTACAATTTCATTTTATTTAGTGTCCGAAACAGTTATTTTCGCTTTCATCCTCTTATATTCTGCTTCGCATGTCGAAAATACGGACTCAGTCATTTAATTGATTGTTGACTGGAATTATTATTTCGAAATAAGACCTTAAAGATTTGTCTGAGTAATTTATACAGTTGACTCCTGGAGTCAAAAAATCTTTTTTTATGGTTGCATGGCGTTATGAGGCCGTTATTTAAATTTCGAATCTTTCCTTTACTTCCCTCTTGGCTTCTTTTACAAGGATAAAAGCCTGGGAGAAACTGTTTTTACAGTTCTCCCGGGCTTTTTTTATTTTGCAAATAAATAGAAGGAGGAAAATGAATTGAATTTAACGTGGTTAAGCGTCATTGTTGCGGCAGTTTTTGAAGTTGTTTTGGTCATCGGTTTAAAGCATGCGGACAGCTTGTTGGAATGGACAATCACCGCTGTGGCGATTGTCATCAGTTTTTCCGTCATGATTAGGACGGGACGAAAATTACCGGTCGGAACCGTCTATGCGGTTTTTGTGGGGCTCGGATCTGCTGGGACTGTCCTTTCCGAAATCATCCTGTTCAACGAGCCGTTCAGCATCGAAAAGATTCTATTGGTCGGTGTGCTGTTAGCCGGTGTCATGGGTTTGAAATTAGTCACAAAAGAAACTCCTGCTGAAGGAGGCGAAGTATAATGGCATGGACAGCGTTGGTTTTTGCAGGGATATTTGAAATGTTCGGTGTGGCGATGATCAATAAATTGCACCTAGACCGCAATTGGCAGTCTCTTTTTTTATTGGTAATGGGATTCGGGGCAAGCTTTGTCTTTTTGGCCTACGCCATGAAAACATTGCCCATGGGAACAGCTTATGCGATTTTGACCGGCATCGGTTCTTCTGGCAGCGCCATATTAGGTATATTGTTTTACAATGAATCAAAAGACTGGAAACGGATTATTTTATCGCGATGGTATTAGGGGCGGCCGTCGGGTTAAGCTGGTTTCCTAGTGTTATGAAGAAATTGAAACATTTAAAAAAAGGAAGGACAAAAGTGTCAATATACTTTTGTCCTTCCTTTTGAAATTGTAAAAATCGCTTATTGTTGGAACTGGCTTTCTTGCTGCCATTTGATGTGTCACTTTAAGAGATAACTTGCATCAATTATGAGTTTCATTTTGCTTATAACTTCAAAGAACCCAGCAACCTTTTATCCTAGGATTTCTGGGTTCTTAATATTATATATAAGATTTTATTCTAGCTACCGATAATACGGTCATATGTAAACGGGTTATTGTTTATTTTTGAAGACACGTTTCTTCCCAGCAGCTTCAGTTTGTCAAGTGGATCAACGTACTTTCCAACCGCCTCTTAGAGCTTAGCGTCAGTTTCTTTAAACATCAATTCATTGGAATCAATCCATCGCCTTTTTCCCGCCCTCTAGCATCTCATGAGGAACATCAGTCATTTCATTTCCCCTGTGTCTTCTTAATACAAGGGAAGATATGCGGAATTAATAAGACTTATAATTCCAAAAATAACATGCTATACTGGGAATATGAGGGAACAAAAAGACTGATTTGAAAATAATATTTTTCATCCGACAAAAGCTGTCCGCTCAATCCGGATGGCTTTTACCTTGAAGACAGTATGATTCTGAATGTCAAAACTGAAACATTTCCTAACATCTGCGAAGAAACAACATACGTAACCTGCTTGACTTGAAAGGTTATGTTACTTACCGAGAGGAGACAAGCGATGATGAAACACTTTCCAGAAAAAATCGGGCCAGCTATTTTAGCGTCCACGGCTCTTTTGGATCTGTTACAAGATTTGGTGTTCTTGATGGAAGAAGATCAGGGGACGTTCCGCTATGTCTATGCCAATCCCGCCGCTTTCGCCAACCTGCATCTTCAAGAAACCGTAATCGGAAGCCGAATCGAGGACGTGATGTCTTCAGCACAGGCGCAATTCATCATCGAGAATTACCGCAAAGCCCAAACTAGACGGAAACCGGTGGAATTCATGCAAAGGATTGAAGCGGAAACCGGGGGGCGCACCGGCGAAACCATCCTGACCCCGATAGTGGATGATGACGGCCAATGCCGCTACATATTAGCGGTCGTCCGGGACGTTACCGATCGAGAGCGCAAAAAACGGGACCTGCAGAAGACACAAAAAGAAATAGAAATGGAAATCGAACGGAAACGGCTGAATTCCCTGATCGCAAACAATGGGAATGCGGTATTTGAGTTTGACCAGCACAAAAAATTCCTCAGCCTCAATCCCATGGTCACAACAGTCACCGGGTTCAGCGAACAAGAGCTGCTTGGCCAATCGGTGGTTTCCCTAGTGGCTGACAGCTATGTGGAAGAGACGATAGCGAATTTTGAAAAGGCATTGAAAGGAAAGCCGATTGAATTTGAGACCGCCATCTATACGAAGAAGCATGAGCTCGTCCTTTTTCATGTGAACACGATTCCCATTGCCCTCGAAGAGAAACTCATCGGCATCTACGCCGTTGCACGGGAGATCACCGAACAGAAAAAAACGGAGCGCCTGCTGCGGGAAAGCGAACAGCGGTACAAGTCCTTGTTTGCCAATCATCCCCACGGGATATTCACGTTTGATCAATACGGCAATTTGGAAAGCGGAAATGCCGGAGCCGAAGACATTACGGGTTATTCTATGGAAGAATTGCAAGAGAAATCGTTTATGGCAATAATTGTTCCCCATGACATTGTAAAAGTGAAATCTCACTTTTTCAAAGCTATAAAAAAGAAGCAGCCGGAGCGTTTAGAAATGTCCATCCGCCATAAAAAGGGGCACTTCATTGACCTTCAGGCGATGAATATCCCCATCCTCGTACAGGGACAAGTGGTTGGCATTTACGGAATCGTGATTAATGTCACTGAGATCAACCGGGCACAAAAGGCATTGACCGAAACGAAAAAAGAGCTTGAAGTCTTTTGGGAAAACTCGACGGATCCTATCTTTTACATTGATACAAAAGGCGACATCTTGAAAGCGAATCCGGCTTTTGAGGAAACCTTTGGCTACTCGGAAGAAGAAATGGTCACTGGGAAAGGCACCATCATCCCGCAGCACCTGATAACGGCTCAATTTGATATCATCGACCGAATTTTGAAGGGCGAAGTGGTGAATTCCCATGACACCATCCGCATGACCAAATCAGGAAAGCCGCTGAATATCATCTCCTCCTATTCGCCGGTGCGGAATGCAGGAAAAGAGATCATTGGAGCCACCATCCTCTATAAAAACGTGACGGAGCTCAAGAAAGCCGAACAGGAACTGCAGAAAAGCCAGGAAAAATACAAACGAATTACAGAAAGCTCGTTTGATATCATTACGCTGATCAACCTGTCGGGACAGATTGAATATGTCTCTCCTGCAAACGAAAAGATTTTAGGCTATCCGGACCAAGCATACATTGGAAGCCCTTTCACCATAAATGTGCACCCGGAAGATGCTTTTGAATTAATGGAAAGTGTGACTTCCCTTATTGACGGAGGAAAACCTTCCACTATAGAAGTTCGCTTTTTGCATCAGAAAGGCCATTATATTTGGATGGAAGTTTCCCCTACTCCCGTTTTAGCAAATGGAGAAGTGAAACAATTGTTTACGATTGCCCGGGATATCACGGAGCGCAGACGGCTTCAAGATAAAATCGCAAAAATGGCTTTTTATGACCATTTATCCGGTATACCCAACCGGCGGACGTTTGATGATAAGCTGCAAAAAGCCATCCAGCTAGCCAACCGTTCCGGCAAAAAAGTGGGGGTTCTGATGCTCGACGGCCGAAAGTTCAAGCAGATCAACGATCAGTATGGCCACGATGCCGGAGACGCTGTCATCCAGGAAATGGCCAAGCGGCTCCAGGCTAGCATCCGCCCGGTTGATACGGCAGCGCGTTTGGGCGGGGATGAAATGGGGGTGGTGTTGCCGGAAATCGATTCAATCGAAATGGCTGAAGATACCGCCAAACGAATTCTGCAGTCGTATGAAACGCCGCTTCTCTTCAACGGCTATGAAATCCGGATGGGCGCAGGGATCGGCATTTCCCTTTACCCCGATGACACTCCCAATGTCAAACAGCTGATCAAGTACGCCGATCTGGCGCTGTATGAAGCCAAAAAATCAGATGTGGACGAGTACAGGATTTATAGTAGATTGGAAAGCCTCTAAGCTTTGGACTTCCGTGCTGGCTACTTGGCATGGAGTTGAATAAGAATAAAGAAACAAAATCCTGAGAAAAAACCGTTAACCGTTTTTTCTCAGGATTTTGTATGAAAACTTTAAATAGGATGGAAATTAAAAGGTATACGAACGGGTCCAACCTTATATATGGCAACATTCTTTAAGAATTTCGTACTTCCTGCTTCAGATATTCAACTGTCTTTTATCCGATTAGCTTCTGATAACCTCATGATATGTAAACCTGTCATTTCCCACTCTTGCATTCATGAGAATGATAATGCTTTATCTTTTTAAAAATATACTCCTATGAAAGCTTTTAAGCAGGGCGCTCTGTGATTTTTTTGAACTTTTCTTGTGTAGCTTGTTTAAGGCATAACAGTGCTCCTAATCCAACCGGAATTAACAATGAAATGTAAACGCTATTAGCACCATATGTTGCAATCCAGCCTAAAATCGGTCCGCTAATTACAACCGATCCTTGATTGCATAGCATTCTATAACTTGCCATACGGCCATGATAGGCTTTGTCTGTGGCCATCTGCTGTATCGATTGTATTAAGACCCTAATCCACGTAGTACCTAAACCGATTAAGAAAACACCGATAAAGGCGATGTACGCATTAGCACTGAAACCAACTAAACACAATCCGGCAAATACAACGATCAAGGAATTTGTAGACAAATAATTAAAACTTTTATTCCACCACCACGTTCCTAATATCCCGGCAATTACGCCGCCTAATGAAAGTGTCGCGTCTAAAAATCCATAGACGGTTACCGTTTGACCAAGGTAGTCTTTCGTATAAACGGACAAAAAAGTTATACTTGAATGAAAAACTAGTTGTCCGAGAAACATGGTGCCAAACAAACTAAACAAAAAGGAATTTCTTTTTAAGTAAGTGAAGCCTTCTAGTAGATCCTCTACAACAGATTTTCGTTCACTGTTTTTCTCTTCTTTCTGAAAGAGCTCAGCCTTTGGGATCGAATAAAGAATAACGGTAGCCAATATAAAGGAAACGACTACGATACTCATCGTGAAAAATTCAGAAAATATCCCTATAGCTATACCGCCTAGTGATGCTCCCAGTAACCCTCCCATAATAGCTGCGGATCCGGATTGTGAATAAACTTTCGGCAAGTCATTTGCAGGAAAAATCTCTGCGATAAAAGCTTGTATGGCTGGCCTAAACAATGAACCCATCAATTGGATAATCATTTGGGCTAGAATAATAACCCATGGAGTGAGCACATCAAACCCGATGGCGAATAAAACCAACAGAATGGTCAGGGTACTTATTAGATTTGCAACCACTGATAATGCCTTTCTATCTAACCTGTCTACTATCACTCCGAACCATAAATTCATTAGGAGCTTAGGCAAAAAACCGAGACTCACTAGTAATCCTGTGTAAAATGCATTTTCTGTAAGGCTATATAATATCCAAGTGATTGAAATGAAGTACATGGCTCTTCCAAGCTCTGCTAAAAAGAAGGCACCCCAAATATAATTAAGTTTTCTATTCATCTAATCCTCCCTTTAAACATATTAATGAGAAATAGTAATCCCCTTGTTTCGATCTATATAAGCTAAAAAATCCTCTTTACAAAAAACATTTAAAACACAAGATTGCTTTTCCTTCTTCTCCAATGCCTCGTGTTCTTCCGGAAATACAGATTCTACATGCAAGCGAATGAACGGCAGCTTTTCTTGCGCTTTTTGTGAACGGATGTTTACTACCCTTGCACCAGCAAAGACATAATCCAATCCCAGTTCTTCAAATGCAATCTGTAAAAAAGCAATTTTGGAAGCTTCATTAAATCCTTGTCCCCAATATTCATAGCCAATCCATGTACCTATGTGACAAGATTTCTTTTGATAGTCGATGAACATTAAGTCAGTAAGACCGATCAATTTATCTTCTTCATTTAGAATCACGCGAGGAACCGTTGTTCCTGCCTCCTCTTCTTTCATGACTCTTTGGATAAAGCGTTTTGTATCTTCAACCGTTCCATCTGGTAAACCAAGCGCTTCTTTCACTGGAAGTGCAGAAGAAAGCCTAAAGATTTCTTCACAATATTCTTCTTGATGCTTCACCAACTTAATTCTTTCCATATTAATCCTCCATTCTATTAATTAGTAGTATCCAAATACAAAAAAGCCCTGCTTTAAACAAAGGGACCCTTGGAGGTGGTACCACCCTTATTTAAAGCAAAGCTTTACTCTCTGAATCGATAACGTGATAAACCGCCGTATTTTTCAATACAGTTTATGAAAGGCAGGTTCAATAAACATTCTTTGGATATCTCGCAGCTTTCAATATCCTCTCTGAGAAAGTTGATTCATTTACTAGTCCTTAAAATTTTGAATTTCTTGATATTTACATTTTATACAGATTAAATGAAATTGAAAATTAAGTCAATAATAATCAGTGTGATTGGTCAGTACCTTTGCATTAATACAACTTCTGATAAGTGCTGATATGTAAACTTCGTTCTTCTACTGAGAAGATTTGGTTTAGAAAATAATTAAAAACTTCAAGTTAATTTTTTTAGGAGTTTCACATATTCCCCATATTCATCTTTGCCAAGATATAAAACAGTTGTAAAACCTTTCTTTTCATATAGATGCCTTGCGTTTAAGTTATCTGTATCTACACCGAGTGCTATTTCCTCATATCCCAGTTTTTTGGCATAATCAATTAGATAATCAACCATAATGCCACCTATTCCACGGTTTTGACATTCTTCTTTAACAACCATACGAGACAGATAAATCCGCTTATCTGGGATGGTGTAATCTGGATCGTTGTTTTGAAAAACTAATGAACCTTCTCCTATAAACTTGTTATTCTCTAAATAGATAAAAGTAATTCGGTTTCCATTTACTAATTCGTTATAAAAACCTTCAGTCATCTTCGGATTCTTTTCCATCTCCCAAATATTCCTGCATTTATAGTAATCTTCGATTCGTAGTTTCTTTATTTGATAGGAAGTCATTATTCACCCCGCCCTTGTGATTATTGTTAACCTATTACTTAGAAAATCGGTTGCCCTATTATTGAGTTTTTCAAACAGATTATAAGAGAATATTGTCTATTCTACTGGTACTAAAAAAGATATTATTTTGGGGACTCTTTTTTTAAAGAAAGAATAATTATGTTCCGCATCGTTAATCATATCAAATTTTGTATTTGATATTTTCTCTCTTAGAATTTCATAAATGGAGTTATTTGAAGCCATAAATTCTTTGCTAATTAACTCTTCCCCTAAAGCTTCTCTCGTCCCACAATCTAAGTAGAAACCTTCAATCGCTGATAAATCGGATCTTACTATTAACTTCTCTAGCTCCTCCTGGTTACGGTAAAAAGCAGAAGAAATAGCGGCTACTCTCGTGAAAACGTGCGGATAACGGCACGCAGCAAAAGCAGAAATTAGCCCTCCTAATGAAATTCCCGCCATCGCAGTCCGGTCATTTAATGTAAGGTATTTATTGTCTATGTATGGCTTTAGTTCATTCACGATAAAATCTATGTACTCAGTCCCTTTCCCACCTTCAGAGCTTGAATAACCTAATATTTTTTCACTGTATTCTCCGCTCACCCAAGGACAGTATTCGTTTTTTCGTTCTTCGCTATTTTGGTCTATACCGACGACAATAACTTTCATTTCGGTTTTGTCTAAGTAATCCTCGAGTCTTAAAGATTTGCCCCCAATGGCATCTTTATCACGAAACACATTCTGTCCATCGTGCATATACAATACGGGGTATCTTTTGTTTTCCATGTTGTAATTTTTAGGCAGGTATACTCGAACCAGTCTTTCTTGTTTAAACGGAGTTATATAGACAGGAAATATTTCTAACAAGATAATTCCACCTTCCATTACTGTTATAAAATTTAATATTCATCAATCATCATTAGTGAACAGAGAAGCTCTTACTCTATTAAAAAGAACTAGAAATTACATTACATTAACATTACCAATAATCCCCTTTGTTGGACAGGCCGAGTTGAAACTACGATGAATCATGTACAAAAAAGGGTTCGTAAAAGCACACTTTTTCGCGAACAAAAAGCGTGAAAAGAGATTCTATGGTTAGCCTCTTCTCTCGCTTGTATTCAAGCAGCTTCTGATAAGCCGTCATATGTAACCTGTTTTTTCTTTATGCTTGTTTGCTTTTATAGATGATAAAAAATACCGCCCATAAAAAAAGAGAAGCCACCCTATGAATTCAGCAGCTTCTTCATAAAAAATATTTTATAGGTTTCTTATTTTAACTGATTTTTTAGTCTCCGCTGTTGTTTGTATCATATTGTTCTTTTTCAATCGCGTAAGGTGTAAGACTGCCCAAGCCTACGCTGTTATTTGAGTCATTTTGTTCTTTTTCAATCGCATCTGATGTAAGACTGCCATAATCTTTTGCCATCCATTTTAACCACCCAATAACCATGATAAGCATGATAAATATAATCGGAACACCCGTGATGATGGCGCTGGTTTTGATGGTATTAAGATCTGCCTTAATAAAAATCATTGTTAGTGGAACAACAGCCAGCATAACGCACCAAAATAGTCTATGCATTGGATGCGGGTCTTCGTCTTCTTTTAAGCCGCGAGTTGCGGTTGATGCCATTGTAAATGCTGCCCCATCCAGTGTAGATGCTAGGAAGAGCACTGAAATGAGACAGAACAGCATCATAAAAATCCCACTTAACGGCAGTGTTCGCAGGATTTCCACAATTGCAGGATTATCACTGCCTGCAGCTAGCAACCCCACCATATCTACCAAGCCGTTTACTTGTCTGTCAACTGAGAGACTGGATATGACACCAAAGAAGAAAAAGCAACCAGCACTGCCACTTACTAACGTATTAACAATAACCGATCGAATGGTTCTGCCTTTTGACACTTTCGCAATAAAGATGCCTGTAAATGGAGCATAGGTGATCCAGTATAGCCAATAGAAAATTGTCCATGATTCTGGGAAGCCTGACTTTCCAATAGGATCTGTAAAAAGGCTCATTTGAACAAAATTCTGCAACATTAATCCTAAGGCATTTGTGCTGTTTGATATAATAAAAATAGTAGGACCTAATATGAGTATGCCAATACAAAATATTATGGCAAGTTTTATCGTCCAGTTTGAAAGCGTGGCCATTCCTTTTTTTAATCCGATATAAGAACTAAGGGAATAGATGATGGAAATGAAGAGAATCAAGAATATATTCATCGAGAATGAAGGTGTTATCCCTATAACTTCACTAAGGACATGTGATACCAGAGGAACAGATACACCGAGAGTAATACTTAATCCACCGAAACAGATGAAGATAAACATAACATCGATGATTCTTCCAATTATCCCGTTCTGTTTTAAGCCTGTAATAGAACTAATGACCGCACTTAAACTTAATCCTTTATTTTTTCTAACGTACAGGTGATAGCATACAGGCAAACCAACTAATGCATATAACGTCCACGCGCTAAAGCCCCAGTGGAACATGGTGTATGGCACAGCCATTTCAAATGCGCGCTGTGAATTTGCTTCGATTCCAAGACCGGGAGTGCCAATGTAATACGCCCATTCAATAAATGCCCAATAGACAGTAGCTGAACCTAATCCACATGCGATCATCATGGATACCCATTTGAAGGTCGTGTATTCCGGTGCTGCATTTCCAAGTCTTATCTTACCGAACTTACTAAATGCAACAAATATCAGTAACAAAAAACCTAAGAATGTAAATAATAATGTTCCAGACCCAAACCAATTTGTCATTGTTGAGAATATGTTGTTTGCTATCTCTTGTGATGCTTCCGGTTTAAAATATAGAAAACCAACAACGGTTAGCACGACCGCTAGACTTATAGAAATAAGCAATTTGTCAATCCCTCTATCCATATACCCTACCCCCTAATAGATTCACTCGATCCTGTATTTTTTAATCATTTCTTCGTCTAATTCAATTCCCAGCCCGATACTTTCCGGTACTCGTACATAACCGTTTTCAAAAGGAAGAAGATTTTTCACAAGACCTTTGAACAATGGGCTATTGCTTTGTGAATATTCCATTAGATCTCCGTCTGTCGTTGCGGCTAAGAACTGAACAGTCGCAGCCAGCAAAATGCCTGTACTAAAACCATGAGGCACGAGTTTCGTTCCATTCAATACAGCCAGGTCATATATCTTTCGCATTTCACTAATGCCTCCACACCGAGTAATGTCAGGCTGGATAATATCAGGGGTAGCGTATTGAAGGAAATCATTGAATTCATAATGCGTAGTCAATGACTCCCCTCCCGCAACTTTTGCATTCGTGATTCCGGTTAATTTTTGATAACTCTTCATATTGTCAGCGAGAACAGGCTCTTCAATCCAGTTCAGGTTAAACTCCTGCAACCTATGAAACATATTTGCCGCTCGACCAAAAGTACCCCATTTGGTTGCCAAGTCTATCTGTAATTCAAAGTCATCCCCCAGTTCTTCGCGTACAGCTTTTACAATTTCGTAATCGGTGTCATCATCATCCCCCAAAATTCCACCGCCAAATTTTAAACTTCTAAAGCCCTGATCTTTTAGGTTTTTAGCTATTATCTTATTTTCCCTTGCGCTGTCTGCTGGAATAAACGTTCCGTAAGCCTTAATTTTGTCGCGGTATTTCCCTCCCAGCAGTGTGTAAATGGGAACTTGGTAATGTTGTGAAGCGATATCCCATAAAGCAATATCAATGGCACTTATCGCATGGATTCCCGCCCCGCGCCTTCCTAAGTAATTTGAACCCCAATACATTTTGTCCCATAATCTTTGAATTTCTAATGGGTTCTCCCCAATAAGCAAGCGTTTTAATCCCTGGCTATAAAGATTTGAAGAAGGGGCCTCGATGATTGCTTTTACTACGCTTGGGGAAGAGTCACTTTCTCCGATTCCAACAAGTCCGGTATTTGTCATGACTTTGACAATTACCGCATCTTCCCCCCACTCACATTCCTGATCCATTGGGGGAACTCTCAACGTGATAACTTCAATATCTGTAATTTTCATTTTAAATCGCCCTTTTCAGCATCAGCTATATTTGCTAATTGCGTTTATAGTCCGTATTTTTAAAACCCTCTAACACAAATGAAACAACATAGTTGCTCGTTTTGCTATAATAGGGATAGACAGATTCTCTTAGAAATGTATGGTGGCTGCCGTCATTTTTTTAAGAGGCTCTGTTTTATTTATTTAATGAAGCCTGTAAATCAAATGACATTTTATGCACGGCCGATGTTTCTATCAAATCCCAGTCCATATCAATACCAAGGCCATTCCCTTCAGGTGCATGAACATATCCATGTTTATCTGTTCTTATTGTATTCAATGCGGCGAATTCTAATGGTTCAATTGGAGTCGCCTGCTCAAAATATAAACAATTTGGAAAAGCAAGCATCATGTGTAAATTCGCTGCTTGCGATAACGTATAACCATATGATTGCAGTTCTACAGTCATCGAATTGGCCTCAGCAAGCCCCATGATTTTTCTTGTTTGGGTTATACCGCCGGCGAGAGTGGTATCCACCCTGACTCTTGACCAACACCCTTTTTGGATTCCTTGTTCAATTTGATTTAAATGCAGCAGTGTATTTCCTGCAGGGAGGATGGGAATTTGAACTTTTGTCCGGAGCTCCGCATATCCATCTAAATCTGTGTCGGGTAATGGTGCTTCAAACCAAGCGTAACCAAATTCCTCTAACACTTTTGCAACTTTTAATGCTTCAGTCCTTGTATACGCACTTTCTACATCCAACATAAAGGTAAGGCCAGAATCTTTAAAAACGTCATGGATCGCTTCAACTAAGGCCAAATCCTGTTCAGGCTTGCACCATGTATGAAACTTGATAGCCCGGTAACCTTGATTTATTAGTTCATGAACATGCTGTATATAGTCTTCAATGCTCGGTAAGAACGGAGTGCTGGCATAGGAAAGAATCTTGCTCCGTGCCCCGCCTAGAAATTGATATAAAGGCATATTGGCATATTTCGCCGCAAGATCCCATAAAGCAATGTCTAGGGGGGATTGTGCAAGGGGGGTCAAATGCACACACCGGCTCACCAATAACTTATAAATTTCTTCTCTATGCAAAGCCGACTTTCCCAATAAAAAGGGGACCAGATGCCGAATGGCTTCAGCTAAACTGAGATCAATCCCACCCTCAGTCCATGACATGGCACTGCCGATACCTTCGTACCCGTCTTTCGTTCGGATTCTTATAATAGTATTTGTAATGGTAAGATCACCGAAAAGTGATGAGGTCTTATACAATGCATCAGGCCCACTAACGACGTAAACATCGATGTTCGAAATCTCTAACTTTGACACCTTCTCTCCTCCTCTGTTATTTCTTTTGTTTACCTTTCTGCTTATACACCACCCCTTTCGATTGTCAATCAAGAAATTTTACATCCGGAATGTTTGTTTCATAGATATGTTTTTCCAATTCTTCTACAGCTATTTCCAGCGAATCCTCTTTTAACAAGCTTTCAGCTAACGCTTCATGTTCGACTAACCACTTTTGTAATGAAACTGATTTGCTGTTTTGATACAGAAAATGCAAGCGAATGCGGCGAACTAGGCTTTCCCAAATCCGGATGACATTGTCTAATTCTGAAGCAGTAACAATTAACTCATGAAATTGAATATCCAATTCAATGAAACTTGGCAAATCTTCAAATATGACTGCCTGTTTCATTTTCTTAAGAATATCCTTAAATTGTTCTTTCGTTTTCTCATCCCATAAGTGACGGCCTTTTTTTAATGCATAGGTTTCAATTTTGATTCTCATTGGAATGAGCAGCTCGATCACTTCTTCTTTTGATATTGTTGCTACGCGGGTTTCTTTATATGGGGATGAAATCAATAACCCCTCTAATTCCAGCAGCAGCATAGCTTCTCTTACTGAGGTTCGACTTACACCCAAGTCTTGTGAGATCTGTGACTCTGTAATTTTTTCTCCCTGGGTAAGTTTACCTTCAAATATTAACTTACGTAGTTCTTGTGCAATTCTCTCCTTTAGTGAAGACTTCGCTAAATTATTCATCATTTTTATTCGCCCTCTCATTATCCACATTGTCTAATTGTCGACAATCTAATGTTAATACGATTATAAATAGTGAATTCTGAAATGTAAACCCTTACAGAAAATTTAAATATTGAGACACTTTAAAAATCTACACATCGAATAGCGCCATCCCTCTTTCACTGACAAAGTTTGGCATCTGTTTGTATAATATTTTGCCAGGAATTTTGTTTTATCATATGGAACCTTTTGATTTTCTATTCAATAAACGGCGGTGCACATCATAAAGCATTAAATTATAAATCTAATTCTGTAATCTATGTATCTCGTCCAATTCCTTGTCTCAAGACAAAAGATGTTTCAAATAGAAAAGTAAATAGAAAATGACCGACTTCCTTCTCCTACAAACGGAGCATAAGATAATCTTCTTTCAGCCTTCTGTATAAAGAGGAGTGGTTGAATAATAGAATGTTAAAATAGATAAAGTTTTTTTAAAAAAACCGTTCGTAAAAGTACAGGTTTCCGAACGCTCTAAAAAAGGCTGAAAAACAACAAAAAAACGTTCGTAAAAGTGCCAAAACACTTTACGAACGTTCACTAATTTTCATCGGCATTTACGAACGGTATTAACAATGATTTTTGAGTTGCGGTTTATGTTTTCAACAACATAAACTCTCTAAGCTAGACTTTAAGTTAAACCCTCATTCTTGCTTTGTGCATTTACGGTTTCTTCGATTCTCGTCATTACCGCAGCAACTTCATCTGCCTGAATCGGATCTTCCCTCAACACATGAATCGTTTCGGTTTGTCGCGTTGACTGTACCGCGATTTCTTCAATCCACTGGCTTGGAATCCCAACTTCTTTCAATGAAGCAGGCAGGCCGACTTTTTTATAGAATACTTTCAAGCGCTCCGCTTCATCTGTTTTCCCTTCGAGCAGCAGTTGCACCAATACACCGTAAGCCACTTTGTCGCCGTGCAGCGCCTGATGGGATTCAGGCGCGATGGTCATAGCGTTGTGGATGGCATGGGCACCTGCGACGCGGCCGAATTTTTCACCGAAGCCGCCGACCATGCCCCCAAGCATGATAATGGTTTCGGCCACTTTGATGAAGGCGTCCGATAATTCCCCTTGTTTGGCGTCAGCAATGGCCGCTTCTGCATTCTCGAACATTTCGTCGCCACATAATCTGGCGGTGTAGTGGGCGATTTTCAAGGCAATCGGCGGGTCCTCAAAACGGCTGATTTGAACGTCTGCTTCGTACCATTTGGCAACGGTGTCACCAATTCCGGCGATCAGCATCGGGACCGGCGCGGCGATCAGCACTCTTGGTTCGACCAATAACAAATCGACGCTTCCCGGAAAAATGGTGTAATGGGTCATCGTCCCTTCATCCGTATAAATGACACTAAGCGGTGTCCACGGCGCACAGTTTGATGCCAATGTTGGAATCAGCACCGAAGGGATGCCGTTGTCATTGGCAACAGCTTTTGCGATATCAAGCACTTTGCCGCCGCCGGCTCCGATAATGGCATCGGCTCCCAGAGATTTTGCGATTTCGGCAACACGGGCGATTTCAGGGAGAGAACATTCCCCCCGGTAGATTTCAAAAGCCACTTCGACTTTTTCGAGTTCTGGAAAATAGGGTTTCAGCGCTTTCCAGGATTTGGTGCCGGTCAAAATCAGCGCTTTCCTGATGTTTCTGTCAATCAGTTTATCTTCAAGGCCATTGAGCACCCCGACATTACAGACATATTCAGCCGGGGCTCCTTTTACAACAATATCTTCCACAATAATCTCCCTTTCTTAGCGGTTTGCCATCCATTCCGGCTTGCCGAATCCTTCAAAATCAGAATCGATCAATGCTTCAAATTCCGGTGATTCTACGATTTCCACCAGATCTTTTGAAAGCTGCGTGTCTTTGTTTTCGGTTTTAACTGCTACCAAGTTGCGGTATCGGTCCGGCATGTTTTCAAGAACCAATGCCTCTAGCAAGTCCATATCAGCCGCTAATGCGAAGTTCCCTGGAACAGCTGCCAAGTCTGAGCTTTCAACTGCACGCGGCAATCCACCGGCTTCGATCGGCTGGAACACCAGATTTTTCGTGTTTGTTTCGATGTCTTTTTCTGAAACTGTCAGTTCCTCTGCATCGGGGTTCAAAGTGATCAAGCCGTGATCCTGCAGTATTAAGAATGTCCGGGCAGCGTTGACCGGATCGTTCGGGATGGCGATGGTCGAACCATCTTTAATTTCTTCGATTGAGTCATATTTATTGGAATAAATACCCATTGGAGCCGTCGGCACTGTAATCAATCCGGTCAAATCCATGCCGTTTTCTTTCGAAAAGTTTTCCAGGTAAACCGAGTGCTGGAATAAGTTAGCGTCCAGATCCCCGGTGTCCAAAGCGTTATTCGGCTGGATGTAATCACTGAATTCAACGATTTCTACTGTATAGCCTTTTTCTTCAAGAGCCGGTTTGAATGCTTGGGTCAGCATATCGCTGTATGGGCCGGCTGTGCCGCCAAGTTTGATGGACTTGCTGTCGGCGCTGGATTCTTCGCCGCCGCAAGCAGCGAGCAATGTCAGTAGTACGAGCAGGATAGCTGGCAATAAGAATTTTTTCATGTGAGGTTCTCTCCCTTATTTATCGTTTGTCTACTGCTTTAGAAGTCCAGTCTCCCAATTGCTGAAGGATTTGGACAAGAACAATCAAGATGACGACGGTGACGATCATGATGGTGTTGTCATAGCGGTAATAGCCGAAGCGGATCGCCAAGTCGCCGATGCCGCCGCCTCCGACCACTCCAGCCATCGCAGAGTAAGCGACGAGTGAAATGATGGTGATGGTAATCCCTTGGATGATGCCGGCTTTCGCTTCCGGCAGCAGCACATCTTTGATGATCATCCATGGCGTGGCGCCGACAGCAACCGCTGCTTCGATGACGCCTTTATCGATTTCACGCAGTGACGTCTCGACGATACGGGCGAAAAATGGAATCGCGGCAACCGACAGCGATACGCTCGCTGCTGCTGGGCCGATTGTGGAATCGACCAACAGTTTTGTAAGTGGAATCAAAGCGACAAGCAAGATGATAAACGGAATCGACCGGATCATATTGACGGCAAACCCTAACACGGATTTGATGAAACGGTTTTGCAAAAACAAGCCTTTGTCAGTAACAAACAATACGATGCCGAGCGGCAAGCCGATGACGATCGCAATAGCGAGAGACACGCCGATCATATATAAAGTTTCGCCGAACGCTTTCGAGATGTCCGGCCACAATTCCATCATATGCTGAAAATCAAATCCCATTTGCAATCACCTCCACATTTGCTCCCCGGCCTTCCATATAAGTGATGGCCCGGTGAATGTTATCGGCCCTGCCTTGTATTTCCATCAAGAACAAGCCAAGAGGCTTTTCCTGTATATATTCGATTGAGCCATGGAGAAAATTCCCTTTGACGTCAAAGTTCTGAACCGTATCGGTGATGACGCCTTCTCCGGCGACCGCTCCCTTGAACTGCACTTTGATGACACGTCCCGTACAAGCTGCAAGGATCGGCTGCGGCACATCGAACGATACGACCGATGAGATAAATTCCTTGGTCAGTTCCGCTTTCGGAGCTGAGAACAAATCGTAGACTTCTCCTTCTTCGATGACACGGCCGTCTTGCATCACTGCCATGCGGTCGCAGATTTCTTTCACGACATTCATTTCATGGGTGATTAACACGATGGTGATGTTCAGCTCCCGGTTGATTTTTTTCAGCAGCCGCAAAATCGATAAGGTTGTATTTGGGTCGAGGGCGGATGTGGCTTCATCGCACAGCAGAACGGACGGGTTATTTGCTAATGCCCGGGCAATGCCGACACGCTGCTTTTGGCCGCCGCTCAACTGTGCCGGATAGACGTCTTTCTTATCGGTCAAGCCGACCATGTTGAGCAGTTCGTCGACGCGTTTCGCTATTTGCCCTTTTGGCAACTTGGCCGCTTTCAATGCAAAAGCGATATTTTCAGCCACGGTCTTTTGGCTGATCAAGTAAAAATGCTGAAAGATCATACCGATTTTCAGCCTGGCTTGCCGCAGCTTTTCACCTTTCAGTTTGGCCAAATCCAAGCCGTCAACTTTAATTTCGCCGCTTGTCGGGCGCTCCAGCAAGTTCATGCAGCGAAGCAAGGAGCTTTTCCCAGCCCCTGAGTAGCCGACGATCCCGAACACCTCGCCTTCGTTGATTGTCAGCGTGACGTTATCGACTCCAGTAACCATTCCTTTTTTCGTTTGATAGCCTTTTGAAAGATTCGTGATGCTGATCATGGTGTCCCTCCTTTTTTGCCAATAAAAAATGCCTCTTTCATAAAGAAAGAGGCACCGAATGGATTAGGCTTATCTCTCAGAATGAAATCATTCTGCAGGAATTAGCACCTTCTCAGATCGCTCTGTAGGTTGCTGGACGTCATAGGGCCTGTCCCTCGGTCTCTCTTGATAATGTTCCATATGCAATTGTGTTTAATATGTTTCTAATAGTATTAAAGATTGTGACTACTGTCAAACCTTTATTAATAAAATTCAACCATCGGCTTCAATCTGGCTGCTAGAGGGACAGTTCCTCATCCACTCGGTCGATTACCACGAATGGCGACGAACCGTCAAAATAATACCCGGATTTCTCATCTTCCGCCACTTTTATCGACGCTGGAATTTCCATTTCAGCCATGATTCGCTTCACTTCTGCAACCACTAATGAAAATGTTTTTTCCGGAACGCCTGTGATGACATGCGTAAACAGGAAGTAGTCTTTCAGCGACCATGGAGTTGCCGCTTCACCGCGGCGGGTTTTCACCAATAGATAGCGCAGTACATTGGCTTGGACAGGTGACAGCTGTTCCGAAATGCCATTGTAGGTCAAGAGAGCGCCAAATTTATTGAATTTCAGTGAAATGACATCCTTCATCTGCTGCTCGCCGCTTTCTTCTTCCGAGCAAAGCACAGCACCGAAAGGCGTCACGATTCGGTAAGCGTGGCTCTTCAGCATGCCGTCGTTGTAGCAAAGCTGCGTCGGCAACGATGTATAGCTGGTGGAAATTATGTCGCTCGAAGGCACTTCACCTTGGATGGCGGTATGCAGAGCACTATTCGTCAAATACAGGACGGCGCGGCTGATTTGTTCAGCGTTCAGCAAAAAGCGCTTGTCGGTATAAAAAGTCTGGCTGCTCAGTGCCTGCTGGAGGTACATCACCGCTTCGCTATGGATACCTGAACGGTAAGCCAAAAAGCCGAGGCGATAAGCCGCAATCGGATTTTGGGAATCGTAAGAAAGAACTTTTTTCAGAACCTTTTCCGTATCCTCATAGATGGTTAGATGATCCGTGTACGTGTGCATGCCATAGCGCAATAAGTAGGATACTAACTTTTTCTTGATGTAGCTATAATAAGCGCGATAATCTTCATCGTCTTGCACCAGCGCCTCTAATTGGCTGTGCATGGCATCGTACACTTCTATCTTGGAATAGCTTAAACCGCCGAGCTTGGTTTCGCCAAGGCCCAGCAGTTCTTGCTCTAATTCTTCTAGTTCTTCTAAACTGATTCCCTGAAAGCGCATGGTGTTCCTCCCGAATAAATACTGAACAACTTGAAACTTGATGTATTTCATGTATTTTTGATATATATTTGTTTTGACGAAAAATAAAATAAGATATATTTTACATTTATATTAAACTTGCATCGTTTTTCATGATACCAATGCTTGAAAAGATACACAATAGGGCAAAAGATAATTTTATTGTAAAAGAATTATTAAGATGATCATTTATAGAGGTATATGAACCTATAAAAAGCATATCGTTTTAAAGCCTTATACCCTCCGTTCATTAATCACTGCAACTTTTCCAGTCCGCTGTTCACTGCCCAGACATCCTGCCATAATTTTCTGCTGAAAAGCCTTTTTTGATGTAATTTATTAGGCTCTGGAGAGAAAGTTAGTTCCAGTATACGGATTTACTTTCCTTTCGGGCGAAAATACTTTCCTTTCAATCTCGTTTACTATCTTTCCCTGCTAGAATACTTTCTGTTCCCCTTCTTTTTCTTCAAACCATTTCCGTTTCGCCGCATAAGCAAAAAAATGTGCGCTTCATTACATTTCAGTGAAACTTTCCGCTTGCCCGAAACGTAGTACAAGTTGAAGCATTTTCAAAGAATTGAACTTATATTTAACTGATTTCGTCCATTTGGAATGTAGGGAGATAATTGAAGCTGCTTCAACTATTAAAAGAGGTGAGACAATTGAGAAGTGGAAACCCGAGTTTAAATGATGAGTCGTTCAAAAAATTCGATGGGGCTGTAGCAGGCAAGCAAATGACCATCCAAGGCACTGTGAATAAGACATTAATTCTAATGCTTTTATTGCTGGCTACGTCCGTCTATTCCTGGAATCAGTTCCTCAGCAATCCAAACAGCGCAATGCCGTTAATCCTGGTGGGAGCCATCGGCGGACTGATTGTAGCTTTAATCACGATTTTTGTACCGAAAGTGTCGCCTTTCACAGCGCCGCTTTATGCGTTGTTGGAAGGGTTGTTTCTTGGTGCGGTATCGGCGCAGTACGAAGTCCAATACGGCGGTATCGTCTTCCAGGCGGTCCTTCTGACGATCGGTGTGCTGCTGAGTTTGCTGCTCGCTTATAAGTCGGGCTTTATCAAAGTCACCCAGAATTTCAGGATGGGTGTCGTGGCCGCTACTGGCGCCATCTTCATCGTTTACCTGATTTCGTTTATCGGCAGTTTTTTCGGTTTTCAAATTCCTTACCTGCATGAATCATCGCCTATAGGCATTGCAATTTCTGTTGTCATTGTCATTATCGCCGCTCTCAATCTGGTGCTGGACTTCGACTTTATTGAAAATGCATCCGAAAGACGTGTCCCGAAATATTTTGAATGGTACGGCGCTTTCGGTTTGCTGGTGACATTGGTTTGGTTGTATCTTGAAATTCTCCGGTTATTGTCTAAGCTGCGCAATCGCTGATCAGGAAAACGTCCTTCGGGGCGTTTTTTTGTTGCCTTAAACTTACACTGCAGAAAACCGGATTTATCATATCAGTGACTGTTTGCGTAGTCCGCTTACTTTCCAGATAAAAATACAAAAACCGCAATCCGGAACATTGCGGTTTTTTAAGGCGATATTAAATTCCGGCTCGCACAGCGGCTATTTTCGGCTGTTCACTTTCTTCCATCAATCAATTCATTCACATCGTTTAAGTGAGGAATTGCAGGAATCGCACCTTTTTTAGTCGTTCCCAAAGCCGCAGCCGCGTTAGCAAATAAAATCATTTCTTCAACGTCTTCTGCTTGAACTAAATCCCAAGAGATCTCTTTCTTGATAAATTGATGCAAAAAAGCTCCCAAAAATATGTCTCCTGCTCCCGTGGTATCAATAGTATTTACTTGGAATCCATTTACATGCCCTGTATCTTTGCCAAATCGATAAAAACAGCCTTTCGAACCTAAAGTGATTAAGGCAATTTTCAGACCGAATTTCTCAAACAAAAATTGTGACCCTACTTCAAGATCACGAATGTCCGTAATAAATTCCAATTCTTCTTCAGATATTTTCAGAATATCCGCATACTGCAGGCCTTCAATGATCGTTTCTTTTGCGTGGCTTAAACTTTCCCAAAGCGCCGGGCGCAGATTAGGATCATAAGAAATTAAAACATCTTTCTCTTGTGCCGCTTTTACTGCTTTTAATGTTGCCGTTTTTGCCGGTTCATGTGTCATCGAAAGAGAACCAAAATGAAAGATCTTCGCACTTTGAACCATTACAATATCGACTTCTTGTTCATTCAGCATGATGTCTGCTCCAGGGGAACGGTAAAATTGGAAAGAGCGATCGCCGTCTTCCTTCAGATGAACAAACGCCAATGTCGTATTTACATCTTCTGAATAAACTAAGCCTTGCGTATCGATTTTGCCTTTTTGTAGTGTATGCCCTAAAAAAGAGCCGAATTGGTCAGTCCCCACCTTCCCTATAAATGCAGTCCTCGCATTGAATTTAGCTAGCGTTGCTAGAACATTAGCAGGTGCTCCACCAGGGTTCGTTTCAAACAAGGTATTTCCATTTGCAGATTTTCCGGCTGGTGTAAAATCAATCAAAAGTTCACCAAGTGCGACTACGTCAAACATATGAAATTCCCCCTTTTGTGTAACCTGCCTATACGGTTAGTGGACCAAGTAATCCAAAACTGAAACGAGCTGAAGAAGCCTCTTTAGGCAGACACGGCTTCCACTTTTTCTTCTGGTATTATAAAAAATATGGAGCAAAGCCACCGGCCGAAGTAACTTTGGCCAATAGCTCTGCACCTAGTTTGAAGAACTCGATAATGCAATAGCTTTAATCTTTGCGCCTTTATCTTGGAATGATTCAAAGCTCTTTCGGATTCCGCAAATTCCACTTTTCAAGAGTTACATCCACCTGCCCATCTGCTGTAAGGGAAACATCTACATCATGTGCTTCAGCAAAAAATCGCGCCGTAAACACTTCCTCTCCTCCATTGACAAATAGTTCTATAGAGCTTGTGTCCAGGAAGAAATGAAGGTCCTCAAGTTTGTCCAAGAAGCAGCTTCGGCTTTCGACTTTGCCATCGATGAACCGCTTTCTCTCTAACGTCAAACGCTTCATATGTTGCACATAGATGATTGACAGGTTTTTACGGATCTCGATCTTTACGGTGTCGGCAAGATTTTGGTGGAAATGAATTTTGATTTCACTTACTATCCCCGCCAGTTCTGGCAAAGTCTTTGTTTCATTTTCGATGCTTGCTTGGCATTGGAATCCTTTAGCTTCTCGCAACTTTTGGAGTTCTTGCACCGGCTTTTGAATAATCCGGTTGTTTCTCAGCTCTATTTCCCGAGGAATCGTCAATGCATGCACCCAACCTTTTTCAATTGTTGGTTGATGGGGTTCCTGTTCGTCTGTTATTCCCATCCAGCCAAGCATGATCCTTCTTCCATGATTATCTTGAAATGTTTGTGGGGCATAGAAATCAAACCCCCGATCAAGTTCAATAAATTCACTATGTGGAAACTCGGTTGTTCCGACTTTCCATTTCCCAACAAAATATCCTGACTGAAACTCATTGTGATAAAAGGTTTCTTTTGCTTCCAACCCTTGAGGTGAAACGATCAAGATATCTTTTCCATCAAGTTCAAAGAAATCCGGACACTCCCACATATAGCCAAAATTCACTAATCCATTAAGCCGATTCCCGGCTAATATTCCTTTGAGCTCCCATTCCTTCAAATCTGTTGAAGCAAACAGCACCACGGCACCTTCTTGAAAAAATGTTTGGGCACCCACAACCATGTACCAGACACCATCTCGTTTCCATACTTTCGGGTCTCGGAAATGGGACGTGTATCCTTCTGGCAGTAAAATAACAGGACCCTTTTTCTCGAAATCAAAACCGTTATGGGAAACGGCCATACATTGATAGGTTTCAAGCATGCCGTTTTCGTGTTCAACGTTTCCACTGTAAAATAGCACCATATCTCCATCCACTTCAACAGCACTTCCAGAAAAACAGCCGTCTCTTTCATACCATTCACTCGGAACGAGGGATGGCAGGTGTTCTTGCCAATAGACGAGATCTTGAGATGTACAATGGCCCCAACATTTAGGTCCATGTACGGTCCCAAACGGATGCCATTGAAAGAATACATGATAACTTCCTTTATACCGGATGAGTCCATTTGGGTCGTTCAACAAACCCACCGCGGGCATTAAGTGGAATTGCAGCCGGTGCGGATCAGTGTTGTTGTTTTGTTGATAAGTTTCTAATGTATGAGTTAATCTTTCAAACCAGTCTATAGTATTCATGACAAACTCCCATTTTTTGTGATTTTTCTAACTAGCCTTCCCCTAAGCCATTAAGCGTTAGTTTCCACGGAGTTTACATTCCCAGCTTCTATCTTTGAAATCCCCCATAGCCGTATGGACAAGTAAATGCCACCTCTTCAGTTTTTGAATTTTTTATCTTTTCTTCCTCGTCCATAGGATTTAATCAGTTAAATTTCCACCTTCATAAGCTGCTTCCTGCATACTAATTCCCCCTTAAAATTTATTATTTATCTTTTCTAATAATACGGCAAAATGATGTAAAAGTTTCATGAATATTAAAAAAATATTACATTTTCTTTAGCTTTGTGACTATATAGTTACAATATTTTAGTATTTCTAAATTTTCAGTATAAATCTAAAAATGGCCTGATTGCAAAAACCAAAATCTAAATCCCCTTTACATTCCCCACCCCTTCCGCTACACTAGGCCCATCGGGACAAATCCCGGGCACAAAAAACTGTATACCGTTTTCTGCACTGGGGGTGCCCGATTTTCGGCTGAGATGCAAGCGCAAGCTTCGATCCCTTATGACTCGATCCAGATAATACTGGCGTGAGGAAGTGCGGTGACTATCCGCAATTAGATCTTTCTGAATTTATTTGCATGGAATAGTGGCTGCATCTTCACGGGTGCAGCCTTTTTTTGTGCAAATTTTTAGGAGGAGATTTTAATATGGAACCATTGCAATGCGGCACGAGCCCGATTGTCGGATTTCGCTTTTCTTTGCATCCGATGACAGGGGATTTTATCCAAGTGATTAAAGGGGCGTTGAACGGCACAGATACGTCGAACGTCTGGATGTACACCGATGATGTTTCAACCGTAATCCGCGGCAAACAAAACCATGTCTTCAATGTGGCAAAAGCTCTGACGCTGCATGCCGCGAAAACCGGAGAACATGTCGCGCTGTCCGGCACGTTCTCCATCGGCTGTCCGGGCGATTCTGCTGGCGACGTCTACTTGGACAAAGACGATGTCCTGCTCAATACAGATGACACCAAGCAATATGTCTCTTCTCAGTTTGCCCTTTACCCGATGAACAACCCCGATTATATGGCAGTCATTTACCGGGAAGTAGACCGGGCGAAAGAGCAAGGCGTCTTTAACGAGTCCATGCATTACGCGAGCGGCATTCACGGCGATATCCATGAGGTTTTCGCCTTTTATGAAGAAGCGTTTACGAATGCCCGCTCGGACGAGCACCGCCATCTGGTGATGACTGTATCGATGAGCATTAATAGCCCTTCCCATAGAGGTGCCTCCAATGCTTAAATCGTGGAAGCTGAAAGAAGTAGTACTGATGTCGCTGTTTGCCATTGTTTTTGGCATTGTCTATTTGCTATTTGTCCATATCTCAAATATATGGGCCGGCATCATCGGCCCGCTGGCCTATGAATGGATGTTCGGCATCTGGTTTATCGTCTCGATTATTTGCATGTACATCATTCGCAAGCCCGGAGCGGCAGTGCTGTCGGAATCGATGGCAGCGGCGATTGAAGTGTTGCTCGGCAATGCAGTCGGCCCTCGCCTTCTGTTATCCGGCATTATCCAGGGATTAGGTGCAGAAGCAGCTTTTGCGGTGACCGGCTACAAACATTTCAACTTAGCCGTATTGATGCTTGCCGGCGCCGGTTCTGCCGTATTCAGTTTTGTTTACGGTTATTTCATCTCCGGCTACGCAGCGCTCGATCCGTCTTTTGTGGCATTGATGTTCACGCTTCGCGTGTTGAGCGGCATGATTATTGCAGGCATCGGAGGCAAGTATTTAACGGATGGCCTGCTTGCGACCGGTTCACTGCGCGGCTACGCCATTGCCCGTGCGGATAAAGGTGATGCAGGTGCATGACGACCTATTTTCCTTAGAAAATGTGAGCTTCCGCTTCCCCGATGATGCAAGCAATACCTTAAATGATATTTCCTTTAGCATTAGCCGCGGTGAACGAGTCGTGATTTCCGGTCCGAGCGGCTGCGGGAAAAGCACACTCTTGTATTTGCTGAACCGGTTATACCCACTTAATTGCGACGGCATTGCCAGCGGTGCCATCCACTTATTCGGCAAAAATGCCGAACACTACGCTCCCGGTGAAATCAACCGCCGGGTAGCCACCGTTTTCCAGGATCCGGATTCGCAGTTCTGCATGCCGACGGTCGAAGAAGAATTGGCGTTTACGCTGGAGAATCTGCATGTCCCTTTTGTGGAGATGGATCCGCGCATTGCAGAAGTGCTGCAGTTGACCGGCCTTTCCCATCTGCGCCAGTCGGTGATCCAGTCACTGTCAGGCGGTATGAAACAGTGCGTCGCGACCGCTTGTGCATTGATTATGGAACCGGAAGTGCTGCTGCTCGATGAGCCGATTTCCCATCTCGATCCCTATACGGCGAAACAGTTTATCGAATGGCTGGATGACCTCCAGAAAAGCTTCAATTTGACAATTGTAGCCGTGGAACACCGCCTGGATTTATGGAAATCGTTTTTCAACCGGGAAATCGCTTTGGACTTTGGCGGAAAGATGATCGCCGATGCCTCTTTTGTTCTTCGGCAGCCGGTTTTATTCCCTGGACGGATTTCAGCAGCCGGCTCAGAAACGGCTTTAATGGCAAATGAAATTTCAGTGCGGATGAAAGACGAAGAACTGCTATCACCGCTGTCATTTAATGCAAAACGCGGCGAAGTGGTCGTCATCGCCGGACCGAATGGCAGCGGAAAATCGACATTGATGAAAGCCTTATGCGGAATTTACGCTTTATCTGGCGGAACGGTGAAGTCTGACGGCGCCGGCTATGTGCCGCAGTCACCGGAATACCTGTTTCTCGAGAAAACCGTGGCAGCGGAACTGGCGTTTTCTGGTGTTTCTTCAGCAAACGAGTTGGAAGAATTGATGGAACGTTTGCGCTTAAAGGAAATAAAAGACGCACACCCTTTCTCGGTGAGCCACGGGCAAAAGAGGCGCATCGCCATCGGTGCCATGCTTGCTGACAAGCGGCCGGTCCTGTTGATGGATGAACCGACTTCAGGCCAGGACGCAGCGGCATTATTGGAATTATTCGAGCTGATCACTGAACGGGCGCGTGAAGGGGTGACCACCTTCATCATTACGCATGATATGGAGTTTGCCGCAAGCGTTGCCGATTCCGTCCTTTTAATAAAAGATGGACAATTGACGGGCAAGTATGAAGCAGGTGAAGTCTGGAACGACGAGCAACTGCTGGCTGAACATCATCTTTTGCCGCCGAAAGGAGTCCCGCGCTATGCGAAAACTTTTGCATGATATGAATCCTTCCGCGAAATTCTTAATTGTGGCTGTCTCGATGCTGACGATTGCGTTTTTCTTCAACCCTTGGACACCCTTTTTATTCTGGCTGGCTGTATTGGTTTTGCAAGTTTTGTTCAGCCGCATCAATTGGAAAATTTGGGCGCTGTTCATGCTGCCGTTTTTGCTTGGAGCATTCGGATATCTTTGGACGACGATTGTGTTCGGTGCTGATACCGGCGGCGAAGTGATTTGGTCGGTTGCAAATTTCGATGTGACCGCAGAACAACTGGATACCGCTTTATCACTGGCATTTCGAGTTTTAGCGTTTTCCACTTTATCGCTGATGTTTGCCTTCACCACCGATCCGGTAAAATTTATCATGAGCTTGATGCAACAGCTGAAGCTTTCGCCGAAATTGGCTTACGGCATCATGGTCGGCTATCAGTTTTTGCCGGTGATGAAAGACGAATTCACGCAAATCCAGCAAGCACACCGGCTCCGTGGTTTGGATACGGAAAAACGTTTAGTGCAGCGGCTGTTCAGCATGCGCCGGCTTCTCATACCAATGCTTGCTGGCGCAGTAAGGAAAGCAGAACGGTCGGCGTTCGCCATGGAGGCCCGCGGGTTCACCGGAGAAGCACGGACGGCATATTTTAAGCCAGTGAAGCTGAGCCGGCTCGATGCTTGGATGAGCTGTTTATTTTTGCTTTTGCTTATTGGCAGCTGCACGGGCGGCGTCCTATTGCACGGAAAATAACAATTGCTTGATTAAAGCAAACTGCTAAGACTGGAGAGCTCGCTGTTTGGCAGCTCTCCTTTTTTTATTGGAATTTAGCATCAATGGATGGTTTCTTTATCCTTAACCATCCCTTAAATAAATTTATTTTAGCAAAGCTTTACTCTATTTCCCTTTTTCTTTTTTGCTGATTCGCTCTTTTTTCTTGGTTGCTTATTTTGAATTTTTATCAATTTACCTTATGTAGTTTTTTACATATATTATGCCAATTCACTTTAACGATTCATTTTTGAAAACCAAAAGAAAAAGCATCTGCTTTGTTAGCAGATGCTGGTTTAATGGATGTGCGGGCTTTTGACGACGGCTTTATTGTACATGAGCTGAAAACCATTCCGTTCCATATTCCGGGCCGACGCGGTATCCGGCTGAGTAGTAACCGTGACATGGCTGCAGCCTTTTTCTTTGGCATAGCGCAGCCGTTCTTCAATCAGCAGGTTCTGAAAGCCCCTTCCCCTGAAAGCCTGGACGGTGCTCGTTAAAAACAGCTCTCCAAGCTTTCCGTCTATTGCAATCGTTGCTCCTGCTATGCTTTCTCCATTTGCTTTCAACAAGAATCCAGCTGTATTGGAGACTTCCAAGAAGGTGCGTGTCGACTCCATCAATTCTTCCGTCACGGTATTGTCTCTTGAAATGCCTAAAGCCACGGTCCACGCCCACTCATAAGTTTCTTCCCCTGACACTTCTGCAACCGTCACTGCTTCATCTTTCAAGCGGTTTTCTTTAGGCTGCCAATTTTCAAGTTCAATAATCCAGACAGCCAAAAAATGATCGAATGTATAGTTCCGTTCCTGGAGCAGAGCCAATAACAGCGGATCACAAAAAGGCGCGAGTTCAAATTCGGCATGCGCCACTTCTTTTCTCTTTCGGATAAAGTCTTCAATAACATTCAAATCATTTTCCACAAGTACACCGTCCTGGCCAAAGCCGATGCCGAAACAGACATTGCCGGTGCAGAAAACGTCTCCTTTTCCTTGCAAGGCCAAGTAATCCATATTGGCAGCTGGATTCATTTCTTTGTGTTTTATTATGTATTCCTTTGTTCCGCGGCTTTTGATGGCTTCTATTTTTCTGGCCAGACTTTTATTGTTCACTAAAGTCATATCAATCACGCTCCTAAAAACTTAAAAGGCATTCAAATTGGTTTTCAATTTGAATGCCTTTTTTTTATCTCATGCTAGAAGTTTTCTTCTGATCCATAGGAAATTTCATCTTCATCTTGGACATCTATACCATTCACAATATGGACAATCGTCCGAAGGATCAGTTTTCCTTTTGAATTCTGCAGAAGCCAGCGTTCATCCGGCACAATATCAAATTGGTGCATGGCAGCGTCTTTTGACTTGACAGAACCGATAAATTCCAACGACTGTTTAGCGACGATGTTTTCAATCACATCAAAATCGCTGTCTTCACGATAATTTTCAATTTGCTTTACGACGTTCAGCTCAATGTATTCTATCTCTTGGTCGCTGTTTCCGCCGGTAAAGTAAACCGTCCCGTTCAAAGTTTCACCTTCTTCTAAATGCGGCCTCTCAACGACTGTATTGATTTTTAAAGAACCAATACCAATTGAACTAAGGAATTGTTTGAAATTCATAAAACGGCACCCTCCAGTATTTGCTAATCCTTCTTTACCACAAGAAAAACTACTTTAAACGGTTACAGCAATTCGGTGTAATCGTATTGATTTTCCAGATTGACTTCATGTTTATTATAGCGGCGCTTGAATAATTTGTAAAAATGAGCAACTAGTACTTTAATGATGGCGTAGGCTGGAATGCCAAGAATGACGCCCGCAATGCCGAACAGGGATCCTGCTGTAAGCAACACGAAAATAATCGTGATGGGATGAATAATCATCGTTTTTCCCATAACTTGCGGAGAAATCAGGTTGCTTTCAAAGATCTGCACAATCGTCCAGACAATACCGACCTTCAACAGCATAAATGGCGAGATCACAATCCCGACAATGGCTGCCGGTGCAAAAGCGATCGCCGGTCCAATATAAGGAACGATGCTGGTAACTCCAGCCAGGAAGCCGAACAGCAATGCATAATCAAGTTGGATGATTAAGAACCCGATATACACCATCACACCGATAAAAATCCCGACGATGATCTTTCCTTGGATATAGGCGCCGATTTGGCGGTCCGCTTCATGGAAAACAGATTTTGTGTCTTCACGGAACCGCGGCGGCAAGAGTTTCAGGATAAAAGCAGGAAATTTTTCACCGTCTTTTAGCAAATAAAACAAAATGAAAGGAACGATGATAATGGATAAAACAACGCCTGTAACCGTGCTGATGAATTCCGTCAGCCGGGACAGCATGCTTGTAGCGGTTGCCTGGAAAGTTTCATTGAATGTAGTGGGCAGCGTAGTAAGCAGCTCTTCGATATTCAAACTCGAATTAACATAGTATTCGCCGAGATACGATGTTCTTAAAAATGCATCAACATCTGTCAGCAGCTGCATAAAGTAATCCGGAAACTCCAGAATCAGCCTTTGCGTCTGCTCGCGCAGAAACGGCAGCACCAGTACGATGAGCAAAGTAATCAGCCCGGTTAACGCCACAAAGATGATGACAATCCCCCAAATCCTTGGTATCCGGAAGCCTTCCAGCATCCGAAGGACCGGGCGCAGCAAATAATACAGCACAAGTGCCAGAATAACCGGCAGTAAAATGGTTTTCAGAAATACGAGCAGCGGTTCGAATATGAACGACACTTCCCGGAATATGAAAATAACCAAGCCGATCAGCACTAGCGCGATCAAAGTGAATAATAAGTTGGTTCCTCCGAGAAAACGGATAAAATTTGTTGAGAAGAAAGATTGTTTTTCCGTCTCCATGCCACTCCTACTTTCTATTAATATCGGTATGCATTAATTTTAGCATATTATCTGATATTTTAATTGAGTGGTTGTGATAAAAATTCGGAAAGGGCTTGTTTATTATGTTCTAAATCCATTTCGATGACTGATCCTGCGTGAGAGTAGCTTTGGAAGCTATAACTGTTTTTCACGGGAATTGTCAGGCGTTCCAACTCACCGCCGCCGCTCATCGCCAACTGGACAGCCAGCTTTACTTGGTCAGAAGTGGAAACGTCGGTCTGGATATAGCCTTGGACCGCTCCAGCAAGTTTCGGATATTTCGGAATCGCCGAAACGCTGATCAGTTCATCTTTCAATGCCGCAAGAGCTTGCTGCTGGCGACGGACCCGGCCGAAATCGCCTTCTTCGTCAGCACGGAAACGTGCATACCCAAGAAGTTCCTTGCCATTTAAATGCTGGACGCCTTGCTCTAAAGTAACGCCGATATTTTTAGACATATCTTTTTCGACATCCACTTCCACACCGTTTGGCGCCGCGATATCAACCAATTGTTCGAAATTCGAGAAATCGATTTGGGCGAAATGATGGATTTCCACCCCGAACATGCCACGCAGCGTATCAGCCAGGAGATCCGCACCGCCTAAATAATAAGCGGTGTTCAATTTATACGATTGATAGCCTGGAATGTCGGCGTAAATGTCACGCATGAATGAAGTCAATTTTACTTCATCCGTTTTTTTATCGTGTGATAACAGCATCATCGTATCCGACCGGGATTTTTCTTCTCCCCGTGAGTCGACTCCGACAATCAAAATGTTCTGGAATTCCCCATTCTCTGGATCGCCGTTGAATTCCACTGGTTGTTGTTCTGTATCTTCAGCTATCTTATATCCGCTTTGAAATTGCAAAAAAGCATAAATTCCTGCTGCCGCAACTGCGATGAACAACAGGAGCAAAATGCCCCGAAAACGTAAGCGTTTCTTTTTGCGCCGTTTTCTGGTTGGCTGTAATTCTTCTTCCATAGTTTACACGTTCCTTTCTAGTTGGTGCCTTATATGAGACGACGGTTGGCATGAAGAAGTTTCTGCTCAATCATTATAAACATTTTTATTGTCGTAAAACAGTGGGAATGGTAAGATTTTTTTAATACAAGCGAGAGGAGTCACCACTTATGACAGAAAAAGCGACATTTGCAGGCGGCTGCTTCTGGTGCATGGTAAAACCATTTGATCAGTTTGACGGCATTGAAAGCGTAGTTTCCGGCTATAGCGGAGGCCATATTGAAAATCCCACATATGAACAAGTTAAAACCGGCACTACCGGCCATTTGGAAGCGGTGCAAATCACGTTCCACCCGGATATTTTCACATATGAACAGCTGCTTGACATCTTCTGGCAGCAAATCGATCCAACGGACAATGATGGCCAGTTCCAGGACCGCGGCAGCCAGTACCGCCCGGCCATTTTCGTACATAACGAAAACCAGCGTGAACTAGCCGAGAAATCTAAGCTTGAATTGGACGCGAGCGGCCGCTTCCAAAAGCCGGTCATCACCGAAATCTTAGACGCTGCCCCTTTTTATGCAGCGGAAGATTACCATCAGGACTTCTATAAGAAGAATGCGGAGCATTATAAAAAAGACCGCGCCATTTCTGGCCGCGACGAATTCCTTGAAGCAGCTTGGGAAAAAAGTGAAGTTACGAACTGAAAAGGCATGTACAGAATGGCGTGAAACCTCTATGGGGTTTCACGTCGTTTTTTGTTAGTCGGGCATAAACATGTTGCAGTTGGGCATATCTGAGAAAAGTTGGGCATAAAACGGCATAAGTTGGGCATAAGTAGCCTTGGCTTGGGCATAAACTGAAAAAGGACAGCCCGCTTTCGCGGCCGTCCTTTGATCACATCATTTACTATTTTTTTCGGTTTTATTGCCATTAATGATCTCCGCGAGTTCCAGCAATTCCCGGATTTCATAAGTGGGCCGGATGCCGGTTGTGTTTTTCTTGCCGAACGGGTTGTACCAGCACGTATCGATGCCATAATCAGCACCGCCTTGAATATCCGATGTCAGCGAGTCACCGACTATCAGTACGCCTTCTTTGCTGCTAAGGCCCAGTTTCTCGAATGCATAATCGAAGATTCCTTTATGCGGTTTTTGGAAGCCGGTTTCTTCAGAGATGATCAAGTGCTCGAAACGGCCGTTGAAAGGCGAATTTTGAATGCGCGATTTCTGGACTTCTCCAAAGCCGTTTGTGATAATCGCCAAACGGCAATCATCGAGGCTGCCCAATAATTCCTCCGCTCCCGGCATGATATGCGTTTCCTTCCCCAAATTTTCCAAGTAGAGCTTTGAGAACGTATCAGCGCTGATGTCCAGTTCATGCTCGAGAAACAAGCGTTTGAAGCGCTCAATGCCAAGTTCCCGAATGGCAATTCTGCCTTGTTCCAATTCATGCCAAAGCACTTCGCTTATTTTCCGGTAGCTGGCATGAGTATCAGCAAACCCTGTCGGCATATCGTGCTCCATAAAAGTATTATGTAAAGCTGAATGCTCCGCTTTCTTAAAATCCAGCAGCGTATCATCAATATCAAATAAAATTATTGTGTATTTTTTCATTATTCCACATGCCTTTCCTGAAAATTATTCACTGTCGAACCAGCCTTTCGAATAGAACCAGGCAAACATACCCCCTCCAAGCAGCAGCATGACGGTCAGGATGGCATAATATCCCCCTTGCCATTGCAGTTCCGGCATATAGTTGAAATTCATGCCGTAAATGCCGGCGATGAACGTCAGCGGCATGAAAATGGTTGTGATTACTGTGAGTGTCTTCATGATATTGTTCATGCGGTAAGAGTTCAGTGAAATATAATTATCGCGGATATCGGATGTCAGTTCCCGGTTCGAATCGATCATATGGCTCAGTTTGATCAAGTGGTCATGGATATCCTGGAAATAAGCACGTTTATGTTCTTGCAGGATAAAGCGTTTCGACTCCAGGATGCGGTATACCAAATCTCTTGTGGGAATGACGATCTGGCGCAATTTGAATAAATCCCGACGCACCAGGAATGTCTTTTCCATCACGTTTTTATCGGCTTTTTTCACGCGGTCGGTGTCTTCAATAGCAGCGAGCTGGTCTTCCAGGTCTTCAACCAGCGGGAAAAAGGAATCCACCACTTTATCCATCAATTTATACGTCACTTCCACCGGCTTGAATTGATGGTGCTTGCTCGGATGACTGAAAAAATCCCAAGTGATATTGACTTCTTTCAAATCCTGGAAATGAAAAGAAACGATGAAATTATCGGCAATAAAGACGTCAATTTCTTCCGCTTCCAGCGTCTCCTGGTTGAGAGAATGGAATACCAGGAAATTTACGTCTTCGTAGTACTCCAGTTTAGGACGCTGCAGCGAGTGGATGCAGTCTTCAATTGCCAGCGGGTGGAAATGGAAATGGCTGCTTAACAGACCGATTTCTTCATCTGTCGGATCAATAAAATCCACCCAATACCATTTCATATCTTTCAGCGCCTCTAAAGGCGGATTGATTATCATCTTATCTTTTTGGTTGATTGCTTGTATTCGTATCATTTTGTTCCCCTTAGCTTTTTTTATTCAACAGTAAAGTAAACACTGCGAGTATGGCCAGATAAACCAAAAACAGGATTAATGTAATGTCATGTGTTCCGTAGCGGTCATAAAGGATGCCAATGGCAAACGGCATGGCGCTTGAAATGATATAGCCGCCTGACTGGATCATCGCAGTCCAGCTATTGACGTCATCAGCCCGGGTATTTTCATCGAGCGGCATCAATAACGCTATCGGAAACAAACCGCCAAGCGTAATGCCGAGAAAAACTGCGGCCGGCCAGACGAACGCTGTTCCTCCTGCCATCAGCATAACGATGCCCATAGCACCGGAAAGCAATAACATCATGGTCCAAAACAGGCGGCTCGGGAATTTCTGCAACAGCATCGGAATGGATAAATTGCTGATCAGCTGCACCAAAGACATTACCGTCAAGGCAGCACCGGCTGTTAACACATTCATGCCTTTATCGCTGGCAATCGGTGCAAACCATGTGATGAGCGAGAAAAACAGCGCCGACTGGAAAGCGAAAAACAGCATCATATACCAAGCGCGCTTGTTCTTCCACGGCGAAACGGAAGGCGGCCCTCCAACATCAACCGCTTCATCTGCCGGCTCTTCAATGCGCTGCCATAGAATCAGGGCCACGATTGCCAGCAAGCCCCAGCTTGCCAGAGCCAGAGGCCAGTTTAAAATGGTATAAAACACACCGGTCAGGCCGCTTGCCAAAGTGGCGCCAAGCCCCATGCCAAATGAGTAGACGCCGATTAATGAAGCGGTCCGGGTTGGAAAATTGCGTTTGATCATCGCAGACAATAACGGGCTGATGATGGCGATGGCCAGGCCTATGAAAAATGCGCTTGCGAGCAGCACCGGATAAGACGGCACAATGCCGCGCACCAATGTCAATGTGCCGATGACAATGAGTAAAATCGTAATCGAGCGCTTCATGCCGAATTTTTTGTTGAAGCTGATGGCAAACGGCGCGAATAGCCCCATGCAAAAAACTGGAACGGAAGTCAGCAGGCTGATTTGGCTATTGGATAAAGACAAGTCGGTGCGCATGGTTTCAAGCAATGGACCGATTGAAGATATGGCGGGCCGCAAATTTAATGAAACGAAAAAGATGGCCAGGACCATCAGTCCGAGAGTAGTTTTTTTTGAATGGGCAGTCACTGTGTTATTCCTCCTGTACAATTGATGCAGACAAACTTGTGTTCCCTGGCTCGAGCTATTAAAATGGATGTGAAAGGCGGGCACAAGTATGAAACTCGTAAACTGGAGCTATGCAAAACGATATAATATCAAAGCCATTTTTGATGACTTTCCTCATGTCGTCGTATTGTTCCGCCAAATCGGCGGCTATTATTTCATCTTTTCGATGAAAGGCTTAACAAAAGAACATATCCCGACACGCAAAGATTATGTGCGCATGGAATATTTGCTCAATAAAGACCTTGGCCTATTAGAAGCCTATAAAGAAAGAAAATATAAATAAGCCCATGGTTTCGCTTTAACGAGCAAAGCTCGGCTTTTGCATGCGGGAGATCTACTGGCCGCAAAAGCCCGAATGAAGTTTCCCCTTTATAAGTTTATCCCAGTCTGTTGCTGAATGCTATCGATTTTAGCGGCTTTCGTGGTATACTATTCTTATTGTGAAATTTGGGAGGTACGTATAAATGATAGCAGTAAATGATGTAAGCCTTCGCTTTGGCGACCGCAAACTTTTTGAAGATGTGAATATCCAGTTTAACCCGGGGAATTGCTACGGATTGATTGGGGCCAATGGTGCAGGAAAATCAACGTTCATCAAAATTTTATCCGGTGATTTGGAAGCACAAAGCGGCAACGTATCGATGGGCTCCGGCGAACGTTTGGCTGTCCTGAAACAGGACCACTTCGAATACGAAGAATACCCTGTTCTTGAAACAGTGATCATGGGCCATAAAAAGCTGTACGAAATCATGGCAGAAAAAAACGCCATCTATATGAAGGAAGACTTTTCCGATGAAGACGGCATGCGCGCCGCTGAACTGGAAGGCGAATTTGCTGAACTCAACGGTTGGGAAGCGGAATCCGAAGCCGCGATTCTTCTTCAAGGCCTTGGTATTTCAGAAAACCTCCACGACAAGAAAATGGCTGAATTATCCGGTTCAGACAAAGTGAAAGTATTACTTGCACAAGCCCTATTCGGCAAACCGGATGTTCTTCTTCTGGATGAGCCGACTAACCACTTGGACTTGAAAGCGATCCAATGGCTGGAAGAATTTTTGATCAACTTTGACAACACCGTCATCGTCGTATCGCATGACCGCCACTTTTTAAATAAAGTATGTACGCATATTGCCGACCTTGATTTCGGAAAAATCCAGCTATATGTCGGCAACTACGACTTCTGGTACGAATCAAGCCAGTTAGCGACTCGCTTGGCCGGTGACCAAAACGCGAAAAAAGAAGAAAAGATCAAAGAGCTTCAAGCGTTTATCGCGCGTTTCTCTGCCAATGCTTCCAAATCGAAGCAAGCCACTTCACGGAAGAAAATGCTCGATAAAATCGAATTGGACGATATCCGTCCTTCATCCCGTAAATATCCATTCGTCAACTTTACCATCGGCCGTGAAATCGGCAATGATGTGCTGACAGTGAGAGACCTTAGCCAAACTGTTGATGGCAATCAATTATTGAACAACGTCAGCTTTAATATGAACAAAGACGACAAAATCGTCTTGATCGGCGATCCGCTTGCAAAATCGGCGCTTCTCCGCATTTTGGCTGAAGAAGACGAGCCAGCTGAAGGAATGATCCGCTGGGGTGTCACAACTTCACGCGCTTACTTGCCGATCGATAACTCGGCTTACTTCGAAGGCAGCGAACAATCCCTAGTAGATTGGCTTCGCCAATATTCTCCGGAAGACGAAAGTGAAACTTTCCTTCGCGGCTTCCTCGGCAGAATGCTGTTCTCCGGTGAAGAAGTGAAAAAGAAACCTTCTGTTCTTTCCGGTGGCGAAAAAGTGCGCTGCATGCTGTCGAAAATGATGCTGTCCCACGCCAACGTCTTGCTGTTAGATGAACCAACCAACCACTTGGACTTGGAATCCATCCAAGCTTTGAACAACGGCATGATTGCGTTCAAAGGCGCCATGGTCTTCACTTCACATGACCATCAGTTTATCCAAACGGTTGCCAACCGCGTCATTGAAATCCTGGATGATGGAACAATTCTTGACAAGCAATTGACTTACGATGAGTTCCTCGAATGGAAAGAAGCACAAGGAATCACAAACTGATCCATACTGAAAATCCCGCACGCCGGAAACGGCGTGCGGGATTTTTTTATGGCCAAAAAAAAACCGGGCACAATCGCCCGGCTTTTTTACGTTCTTATTAAACTTTCATGAAACGTTTCACTAAACGGCCTGCCGGCAATTTGGAAACGAATTTATTGCCGGAATTTGAAATTCCACGGACGACAGATAATAGTTCGACGTCTCCCGCCCAATGCTCTTCAATGACTTCAATCGGAAATTTATTCAGTAACGTATTGATGACAAATACCGCTACCACAACGTCATCCAGGAATCCGCCCGGACCGACTAAAATCTCCGGAAGGAAATCCATCGGTGCGATAAAGTAAAGAATACCAGCTCCTACCGCACCTTTGCTTTTGGCGTCAATACGGCTGTCGAGCATAAGTTTCGCCAGTAAATGGAATAAGTCAGGAGCGAACAATACGTATTGTCCGACTTTGCCGACGGCGCCCGGTTTATTATCAAGCCATTTTTGTATTTTGCTCCGCAATTTCTTATAGAAATCCTGTTGTTCTTCTATACTTGGAAGTGGTTTTTTCAAATATTCATTGGTCATAGCAATTCCCCCAGTTCATTTTACTTACTCTATACCTTCACGGCTTGTTCATGAAACCCTTACTTCTTTTAAAAAATCAAAGTCACATTTGTGGCAATCCGTTCTTTTTCCGGAGTTCCTTGTATCGGTATGAATTTCACTTGCTGGCCTTCGTTGAGCATAGGGAATTCGTCGATATTGGAGTGCTCTGTATGGGTATAGAACATTTCACCGTTATCCCCTCGGATATAACCGAACCCTTTTTCTTTATCGAACGAAACCACAATGCCTGTCAAATCTCCTTCTCCGCCGAAATTGCTCATCTAAAAACCTCCTGTATAGTTCTTTTCCCAGATGGTGAATTATACCCTCTTATAGGCAGTGTCTAAACAATTCCTCCTTTATTCAATAAAAGAACCGCCCTTTAAAGAACGGTTCAGCCAATTCCTTCTATTATAGGAGAGACTCTTATTTCAACCCCACTGCAGCAAATGCATCTTTGACGCTTTTCACTTCTTTGCTGTCTGCCCCGTATAGGTCAATTGCTGCTTGGACAGCAGAAGCCTGCAGCTGTCTGAATTTAGTGGTTGGCGTCAAATATTGGGTCAATGTGCGGTAAAAGATTTTACCGGTTTTCTCATTGCCGATTCCTTGAACTTTGATATTATAATGTGTCCCGCCATTTGCCAGTAAATACGCCGCTTTATTGGTGATAGAAGAATTGATGTGGACTCCCCCGAAATCTTCTGTACCCAAATAACGCTTCGTATAATGATCAGGCAATCCATTGGCTGTCGGATCTGCCAATGACCGAAGCGCATCTCCAGCGATGTCTGGCGTAACGATGTCTTCTCCTATTTGCCAATCCGGATTTTTTTGGTATTCATCCTCGACCAGCACTCCGAAAATATCGGACATCGATTCGTTAATGGCGCCCGAATCATTCCAGTAAATCAAGCCCGCTGTCGACTGGGAAACTGCATGCGTCAGTTCATGGGCAATGACATCGAGCGATCCGGATAAAGAAATGAATTTTTTGCCGTCTCCGTCTCCGTAAACCATTTGAGTGCCGCTCCAAAATGCATTATTGTAATTCTTGCCATAATGGACAGTTGAAACGAGCGCCGCTCCTTTGCCATCAAAACTATTGCGCTTATGCACTTTCTTGAAATAATCAAAAGTCATGCCGGCATAAACATGAGCATCTACTGCCGCACCGTCAAATGCTGCATGATAGTTATCATCCCGGTCCAGCCACAACGTACCCGGAACTTCTGTCAAATTAGCAGCGTTATAAGTGAAAATTCCCTTTCCGCGCGTGCGGTCGACCAAATAGGAACCTGTTGAATTCAGCACGGTATTCACTTTCTTTTTATCACCGAGCACTCCAGTCCCGCCTGACACTGAATCGGTGCCTTCCGGAATGCTTAGCGCAACCGCTTTGTGTAGTTGATTGTAATACTCAATCACTTGGCCTGTTTGTGCATCAATAAAATAATGGTAATTACCGGGTTCTGGCGATAAAAATTCAAACTGCAAATGGTAAGCAAGTTTTGCTGCTTTGCCGTCCATAAAAATCATAAGTTCCGGTTTTTTCTCTCCAAGGATTTGGGGAGGCTCGGCAAGCAGTTTCCCCAGGCTGCCGAGCGCAATTGCCGAAGCTTTTGCAGCCGTCAAAACCGCACCGCCTTTCAGCGCCTCTGCTTCCGTTAAATCAGGCACCACTTCACCAGACACCGATGTCAGCACCCCGCTTGCACTGACATGTGCGGAAAGCACCGATCCATAAACCGGGATGCCATTGAACATTTGCTGAAGCTTTACATTCGTCATGCCAAGTTCGTCTTTCAACTCGCTGATTTTCTTGAATTGTTGAGACTCATTTTCTGCAAGGCCATACAGGTTTTCTTTTACTTCCAAATAAGAATAAACAATTTCCGCTGCTCCTTTTTGCGAAGAAGGGGTCAGACTGCCGGCAATGAAGTTTGGCGCCTCGCTTTCAGGATTCACATAGACTTGTTCAATTGTGGCATTATCCGGCGCTGCATAAACAGAACTTGAAGCTACAAAGAGCAAAGCGGCAGATAATCCGATGCTGCATCTATTCCTTTTCCTCATTTTCATCCGCTCCTTTTAGGACTGCCAGAGATTGGTTCATATGTCCATCTTAACCACCTGAATATTCAGAATAAATAGGTTTCAGTATGTGTTTTATCGGTCTTGGTACAGGTGTTTATACCTGTTTCGGAGGATGTGTAAAAGAAGCGGTCTTTTAACTCAGAACGAAAAGAGAAATCTAACTTCTCCACATTATAAAAAGAACCGCTTGCAAGAAGCGGTTCTCTTACTTAATGGTATTCAGTTAACACCCACAGCATTGAATGCCGCTTTAACGCTTGCCACTTCAACACTGCTGGCTCCGTATAAATCCGTTGCTGCTTGAATGGTGGAGACGCGGTAATGGCTGTAATTGGAATTCGGCGTCAAATATTGAGTTAATGTGCGATAGAAGATTTTTTCTGTTTTGGCATTGCCGATTCCGGTTACTTGCACGCCGTAATGGGTACCGCCATTCGCCAGCAAGAACGCGGCTTTATTGCTGATGCCGGAATTAATGTGGACACCGCCGTTGTCACTCGTTCCAACGTAGCGTTTGGAGTAATGGTCCGGATCGCCATTCAACGTCGGATCCGCCATCGACCGCAGAGCATCTCCTTTAACAGCCGGCGTATAAATGTCTTCGCCAATCAGCCAGTCTGGATTATTATTGAAATGATATTCGACCAAGGTTCCGAAAATATCCGAAATCGATTCATTGATTGCACCGGATTCGTTTTGATAGATGAGGTCAGCTGTCGTATCCGTCACCGCATGCGTCAATTCATGGGCGATCACGTCAAGCCCTCCGGAAAGCGGGATAAATGTCGAGCCGTCCCCGTCTCCATAGACCATTTGCGAACCGTTCCAGAATGCATTGTTATAGCTGCGGCCATAATGGACCGTGGAAATCAATTGCGCCCCGTTGCCGTCATAGCTGTTGCGGTTATGGGTGTTCTTGTAATAATCGAATGTCTGTCCAGCATAGACATGGGCGTCTACTGCAGCGCCATCATAAGCTGCATTGTAAGCATTGTCCGCATCCAGCCACAGGGTGCCGGGTGTTCTCGTGCGATTTGCTGCATCATAAGTGAAAATCCCGTTGCCGCGTGTCCGGTCAACCAAATAAGAGCCATTGCTGTTAACCAACGTGTTCAAGGTTTTGGTATCTCCCAGCACCCCTTTGCCAGTTGCAAGGGAATTGGTTCCGGAAGGAGCGGTTACACCGGCCGACGGTTTCGCTTCATGGATCTGGTTATAAGCTTCCAGCACTTCTCCACTTTGTGCATCGATCAAATACTGGTAATTGCCGGGTGATGGCGCTAAAAATTCAAGTTGAATGCTATAAGCGTATTTCGCCGTTCCTTGGTCCAGATAAACAACCAGTTCTGGAGTTTCCTGATGATCTATTTCCGGTGCTTGCCCCAATTTTGTTTTTAAATCGGCAAGGGCGATAGCTGCTGCTTCCGTTTTTTTAAGCTGAGCTCCTTTATTCAATTTCACTTGTTTGGATAATTCCGGAGCCAATTGGCCAGAGACGGACACCAGTACTCCATTTTCATCCACATGCGTTGTAATTACTGAACCGAATACCGGTACACCTTTGTACATTTGCTGGAGCTTCAGGTTGATAAAGCCCAGATCGTCTTTCTTTTCGCTGACGACTTTAAAATTCGCTTTTACATTTTTGCCGATTTTATAAAGTTCATCTTTCTCGGACAAGTAATTATAGACAATTTCCTGGGCAGAGTTTTTCGAAGGCATTGTCAGTTTCCCTACAATAAAATCGGTTGATTTGCTTTGCTGGTTTACGTGCACTTTTTCTGAAACGGCATTATTTGGTGCAGCATAAACAGAAGCGGAAGCAGCGGATAAGGCCAATGCAGCGGCCAAACTTAGAGTCAGTAATTTCTTTGATTTCAATGGTTTTCACTCCTTTAATGTGCCGTCTCTGTCAGACGGTTTATTAAAGGATAACTGTTCCATTATTCTGAAGATATAGGCTACTTTATCTGTTTTTATTTTCCTTTAAATAAGTTAATTTACATCCAATTAAAAGAATTTTCAGCAAGTTCAATGGCGACTTCTATCATTTAGACTGCTCAACGATACTTTTTTGCGGTGTTTTTTGTTATCGTTGCAAATTTTGTTGTCGCGGCACAAAAAAAGACCCGCTCACTGGTGAGCGGGTCTGGAGATTAAATTTTAGTTACATTTGTAGCTTGAGGTCCGCGGTTGCCTTCCTCTACTTCAAACTCTACTTTTTGTCCTTCGTCAAGCGTTTTAAAGCCATCGCCTTGAATCGCTGAGAAGTGAACGAATACGTCATCTCCGCCTTCTACTTCGATAAATCCAAAACCTTTTTCTGAGTTAAACCATTTTACTGTACCTTGTTGCATGTGTAAAAACCTCCTGGGATTAAAAAAATTTTCAATATGGAATTTTTCCATAAAAAAATTCACATATTCAAAAAAGTACCATCACTTGCTGATCACTTTTTTGAATAGGTGAATAGCTGTTTCTGGTGTAATCTTTAGTTCTATAAGTCTATTATAGCAATTATTACTGATAAGTCAAATAAATCTAAAAACTTTTTATAGGCTTTTTGTTATAAATCCATAACAGTCCATGATAAATTTGCATATCTTCTTCACAGTCTTCACAAAATGCCCATTCTTCTCTATTCCAGAAAGCGATTGCTGCTTCCCCTTTCGATTTTTGGCAGGAAAAATCCTGTGCCAAAGTTTGTTTCATTTGATTGAAATAAGTAGTAGCGTCCTCGTAGTTATCAAACTCTTTGCACGACACAATGTCTTTTTCCCAACCATCGAATTGCCACCACGGTTCTTCAAAGCCTCTTAAATAAAAAATTTCATGCATGCTGGCCAGCTCCATTTCTTCCTACTATGCATTTTGCCAAACCTTTGTAAATATGTCTAGCAAAACGGTTGCCTTTTTTCTGACAGTTCCAATGTTTGTATTGACCCCTTATTCCCTGTAAAATAGGAAGGAGACAAGGAATCAACTGAAACTTTTCGCATCTTACATCGTATATATGTAAAGAGCATCAGTGAAGGAGGACAGTTTTATGAAGCCTTTTGAAAAATTCATCCAACGGCAGACCGTCAGCCTGCCTCTTATGACAGTCATGTTTCCTGTACTGTACATGGGCGCCGAAATCGGGCTGATTGCTTCAGGAGCAGTGGCCGCCGGAACTTATATCGCCAGTAATGCGACCATCAAACGTGTACAGCATTCATCAGATTCTAAAAAACTTGGCATGACTCGGAGTGAATACAGAAATGTACGGAACCAAGTTAAAGAAGCCAAATTTAAGATAAAGCAATTGCAAAAGAACTCATATCAAGTTCGATCGATTGCCGCTTTCAAACAATTAATGAATATGGCGAAAGTCGCCAATAAAATTGTTGGCCATGTTCAGCAAAATCCCCGAAAGTTTTATTTGGCGGAACCTTTCTTTTATTCGCATCTTGAATCCGCAGTGGAATTGACCCAGAAATACGCTTTGCTTGTTGGACAACCGGTAAAAGACCGCGAATTGAAAGTTGCCCTTCAAGACACGCGCGAAACACTTCATTTGATGAATGACGTGATGGAACGCGATTTGAAAAAAGTGCTGTCAACCGATGTGGAACAGCTGCGGATGGAACTCGATTATGCCCGCTTGACTGTTGATCAGCATAATAACCAAAAATTGCTGGAACAGCGCCCAATTGATAACGAAGGAGACGTGGAACATGACAGAAAATCGATCGAATCAAAGTGAACTTGATGATCTGCTCGGCAATCCTTTTGGCATGGAGCCGGTAAAGCAGGAAGTTAATCTCGCCAAATCCGACGGACAGCCGGTAGCTTTAATGGAACGGCTTACGAAAGATGAACAGGAAAAAGCGCGGGAACTTGCTAAACAGATTCCAGCAGGTAATTATGAAGCTATTTTAACATATGGAGCGAACGCGCAAAACCAGCTGAGCCAATTTTCGCATAAAATGCTGGACCATGTACAATCCAAGGATATCGGCCCGGTCGGAGATGTCTTAAATGATCTGATGAAAAAATTGCAAGAGCTTAACCCGGAAGAATTGTCGCAAAGCAAACGCTCCGGACTGCGCAAATTATTCGCAAAAGCGAAATATTCCGTTCAGGAAATGATGACAAAATACCAAAAGCTGAGCACCCAAGTGGACCGCATCAGCATTCAGCTGGACCATTCAAAACGCGGACTGCTTGAAGACGTCCAGATGCTTGAACAATTATACGATCAGAACAAAACCTATTTTCAGGCGCTGAATGTCTATATTGCGGCTGCCGAGTTGAAACGGGACGAAATTTTAAATGACACCATTCCAGCGCTTCGCCGCCGGGCTGAACAGTCGAATGACCAAATGGCTTACCAGGAAGTCAATGATATGGCACAGTTTTTGGACCGCCTCGAAAAACGCTTATACGATTTGCAATTATCGCGCCAAATCACCATCCAAAGCGCACCGCAAATCCGCATGATCCAGCAGACCAACCAGACACTGGCCGAAAAAATCCAATCGTCGATCATGACTTCGATTCCTTTATGGAAAAACCAGATCGCGATTGCTTTGACGTTGAACCGCCAAATGAAGGCCGTTGAAGCGCAAAAGCAAGTTACTGCTACAACCAACGAGCTTCTGCTTAAAAACTCCGAGATGCTGAAAGTGAATTCCATTGAAACCGCTAAAGAAAATGAACGCGGCATCGTGGAAATCGAGACGCTGAAACAAACTCAGGAAAACTTATTGAATACGATTGAAGAAACTTTGCGCATCCAAGCAGAAGGACGCAAAAACCGCAAAGCCGCTGAACTTGAAATCGGCCGCATGGAAGAAGATTTGAAACAGCGATTGCTGTCGATCCAAGATGACCGCGAAGGCCGCGCATAATTTATCAAACCCCTGAAGCTCAATAGCTTCAGGGGTTTTTTGTGATTAGTTTGCTGGAAATGGAATTCGATTGGGCGTTTGGACAGTATTTTTGTCTGGGCGGACAGTATTGCGCCGTTCCCGGACAGTATTGCAGCAAAATAGGACAGTAAATTCGTTTTCCGGGAACATCCAGCTTCCCTACTAGCCAAAAGCTTGATCGGAAAAGCCCTTCGCGCAAGCACAGAGGGCTCCTTGGCTGGTTTTCGCGCTGCGAAAGCCAGCCGCTTTGGCAGCGACGGCCCATGAAATGGGCTGTTGCTGTTTCAAATCGTATTTTTTCAGTTATTGGTCGAATTTTCTTCGTAACCGAACGTATTTCAGCAGTTGCTGGTCATATTTTTCCGGCTACTGGGCGTATTTCGAAAACAATCCCGTCTTAGCCGGACTGGATCACTAAATGCAATGTCCGCTTCAAGAGCCGCAGCGTCTGCTCAACAAAATGTTCCAGCGAATCGGCACTGACGGATTTATTGCCATACATCATGCGGTAAAAAGCGGCTTGTTCTTCTGTTGTCGGTTCGCTGCTCAAAAACAAGTGCAGCACTTCGATGCCTTGCTTTTTCGCTTCGGAAACCGCATTTGCGGTATCGATGACGCCGTTTTCTGCGTAGTTATAGGCAGAAGGCTCTCCATCGGAAAAGACCAGCATAAAGCGGTGCTTTTCCGTTCTTTTGTTGACCCGGTCGGTCATCCAGCGAATCGCAAAGCCGTCGCGGTTGTCTTCATGCGCTTCCATCGAGACGATTTCCTGCGCGTGGTCCCGGTTGCCGTCTTCAAGCTTGTGCATCCATTCAAAATAATTCGGCTGTGCCGCGTCACTTGCTTCATAAGCATCCTCATAAAACATCACAATATCATGCGGTATGTTCAAACCGCGCAGCACATCATGGAAAAGCAGCACTGCTTGCTTGGTCTCATCCAGTTTATCAATCATGGAAGCAGAGCCGTCAATCAACAGGCAGAAGACCGCATCCAGTTCTTTGGAAGGTGCGGTTTTGCGGTAAAACGGTTTCGGCCGTTCTTCAATCACTAATGGCAACAGGTTCCGAGACAGCCTTCCGGCATTGAGGTTATAGCGGCCATCCTGCCGGCGCTGAATCATGCGCTTTTTCAATTCACGAAGCAATGCCCGTACATACGGGGCTTGTTTTCGGCGCCAGTCTTCAATATTGTCCCGCTGGTTCTGCTGCACTTGAATTCTTTTTTCGGTGTAGACGACTTGATCATTGGCCGAACCGAATTTGCCGCTGGCTTGTTTTGCGGCTTTTTCCGTTTGGCGGTCTGTGGCATCGTTGTCTTCCTGATGGTCTCCACGCGAATCGCCTTTTGCAGTCTGCTGGATTTCTCCAGTGCCTTCCTCTTCCCTGCCGCCTTCTGCATAACTGGAGTCGCCGCGCTCCAGTTCAAACTCCATCGCCGGTGCTTCGGATATTTCCGTTTCCCGGTGCCACGACTGAAACCATTCTTCAATCGTTTCAATTTCTTCTTCCTGGTCGCGCTGCTCGGATTCTATGCCTTCATGGTAGCGGAAAGGCGGTATACTTTCGACCGCTTCACCGAAAGTGTAATAACTATGGACCATGTCTTCTTCGAGCATATACTCCAAGCGCGGAAGCATGTTTTCCACAACTATGGCGCAGTCGCGAGTGGATTTTGCATCAAAGATTCCTGACCATAGAAAGAACAACGGTTTAAAATCATCGCTGCCTGGAACTTCTTCGCCTCTCAATTGCAGATAAGCTGCATTGAGAAATGCATCCGCCAAAAAACCTTTTTGCTTGTTCTGTTTATAGCGGTCTCTGTGGTAATCGCGGTAAATGCTTTCACGGACAGCAAATGCCTCTGCCGTTCCTGGACGCTCTTTGCTGATTTTTTCAATCAGCCGGAATTCTTCGGCACATAGCAACAGCTGCTCTTTTAAATTCGGCAGTTCAGTTGATGCCTTTTTAAACTTGGCCCACGCCCGCATACTGAAATGCCGCCAGAATCCTGCACCAAGGAGATAAATATCCGACAGATATCCGTTCCGTTCAATCTGCTTTGGGCGATGCCGCCAAAAAACGCTGACTGAAACAGACGATTCCGATGGGCGAAACTCGATTAATTGCCTGGTCGTCACTTTCAAATAAGGCGCATCTGCCAAAGCTCCGGCCAGCATTTCCATTTGATGCAGCATTTTCGTATTGATGGTTTCATTATTAAATTGAATAAAACGATTCACTGAAGCCATTTCCTTCACCTACTTCTTCCAAGTATTGGCCAAGTCCATGAATAAATCCCGTTCACTTTCGTCTTCCAGTTTTTCAGCAATGGCGTATTTCACCGCACGCAATGGGTCCATATGCTGTGCTAATGCGGTAGCATCAAGCAAACTTCGGATAGACGCCGCTTCTTCGGACAACAAGCCATTTTCCACTTGTTTCATCAAGTCCGCTGCAAGGTCCAGCATAAATGATTTTAAGGCAGCATCGACATCCGGGAATTCCCGGTTCCATAACTCTTGAAGCTGTTCTCCTGTTAAGTACGGGATAGGATATGCGATAAAACGGTTTTTCAATGCTTCGTTCATCGGTGCTGTACCGATATAGCCTTCATTGATCGCGGCAATGACGCCGAAGTCCGGATGCGCTTCAATGACTTCCCCCGTAAACGGGTTAGTCATCATCCGCCGGTGGTCCAGCGCACTATGCAAAATCGGCAAAGTTTCAGGTTTTGCCATATTGATTTCATCGATATACAGGAAATGCCCTTGCTTCATAGCGGTTACGACCGGCCCTTCCACAAATTCAATGCGGCTCTCGCCACCACGTTGGACCAGTGTCTTAAAGCCAAGCAATGCTTCAGCATCCAAGTCCACTGAGCAGTTGATGCTTTGCATCGGCTGGGAAAAGGTCGACGAAATGCTTTCAGCCAGCTTGGTTTTTCCTGCTCCTGTCGGCCCTTTCAGCAATACCGGCTTTCGCAGCACGACTGCGGAAAGAATATCTTGCCATAGATTTTCATCGGGAGCGATATAACCGCCTTTGCCAATCAATTTTTCATAATCATCGTGTTTGCGTGTTTTTCTGTTTCGGATATCTTGTTCGATCATTGCCATTCTACTTCCCTCTTTCCAAATAAAAAACCGATGAACGATCATCGGCCTGTTTTGTTATTTTAAAATATAAAGTTGCTTTTTGGTTAATTGAAACGCGCTTCCGCTTTTCTCATTGTCCAGCCGTCGGGGCTGAAAAGCCATTTCCACTTTCTTATTCAAAATAGGTTTTATAAAACCCTCCGACTTTGCCTGTGTTATCTATAACGAAAATGAATTCTTCTGTTTCATTTTTCACTTCGTATGTCTTTCCTTCAGTCAGCACATTCGATACAAGGAACTTTTCCGCATTTGTGTGTTTGCATATTACTGTCCGGATTGTTTCTTTTTCGAGCCATTCGTTGTGAATCACAGTCCTCATCCTTTTCTATATGTCTATTCATTTAGTATAAGGAAAAACGGCGGGGATTTCAATTCTCCTTATTTTTTGGAGGCTTTTGATAAAAACAAATACCGAAGCACAACTGCACCGACAATCAGCACTGTTAAGGCTGTCAAAAAGATTTGGAGGTTTTGCAGGATCGATTCGTAGGCATAGGGGAATGTCCGGCCAAGGTTAAAGTAAATGAACATCCAGACAAAACCGGCAGTGTAAGCATATAGCATATACTGCATGAAGGGATAGCGGTTAGCTCCTACGACATACGGCATCGCCCAACGGACGCCTGGCAAGAAAAAGCTGAAGGAAATCGCCATTTTCCCGTGCTTGTCCATGAATTGCGTAAATCTGTCGATTGTACCTTTTAAACGCGTACGATTTAGCCGATCAAGCAGACGTTTGCCCAGCACACGACCGAGGAAATACGCAAATGTGTTGCTGGTGATTAACCCCAAATAAGCAGAGATAAATGCATAAATCGGATTGAAATAGCTGATTTCTGTCAGGACGCCGGAAAAAGAAGCCGCCACTTCGTTAGGCAGCGGCATGCCAAACAGCAGCAGCCAATTGAAAATGAACATGCTGACATAACCATATTTTTGCACCAATTCCATTAAAAATGTTAAGTCCATTGATTCCGCCTGCCTTTATTTCTACTACTTCTATCATGACAAAAAAAAGATGGCCCTGCAACGCAGGACCATCCGTAGTGAAATATAAAAGTGTAAAATTATGGCTAAGCTGTGTAAGCCGCCTGCGCTTTTGTGTGTCTAGCTTCGGTGCCCAGCCTCTCGAGGTCGCTTCAGTCTGACCAGCAATGGCAAAAAGCGCCATTACCGGCCAGACTTCCAGCGCTTGACGGGGCTATATGGGCACCTGCGCTTTTCTAAATTGTCTAGCTGCAAGAGCCAGCTTCTCGGGTCATAAGCCACTCCGGCTGTGCGGCAAAAAGCGCCGCTTCGCCAGATCGTCTTATGCCTGTCGAAGCTGAACGGCTCTTTCCGCTTTTCAAATTAAGATTCTAGCAATAGGTCTTCTGGGTTTTCAATCAAGTCTTTGATCATTTTCAAGAAACCTACAGAATCGCTTCCATCAATTACGCGGTGGTCATAAGAAAGAGCCACGTACATCATTGGACGGATTTCGATTGAATCGCCGATTGCGACAGGGCGTTTTTGGATTGTGTGCATTCCAAGAATCCCTACTTGTGTACCGTTCAAGATTGGAGTAGACATCAATGAACCGAATACACCGCCGTTAGTGATGGTAAATGAACCACCAGTCATGTCAGCGATCGAAAGTTTTTTGTCGCGTGCTTTCTTCGCAAGATCAGCGATGCTTGCTTCGATTTCAGCGAAGTTTTTCTTATCTGTATCACGGACGATCGGCACCACAAGGCCTTCTTCAGTTGAAACAGCGATGCCCACATCAAAGAACTGCTTTAACAAAACATCTGTGCCGTCAAGTTCAGCGTTCACATATGGATATTTTTTAAGTGCAGCAGTGACTGCTTTAGTGAAGAATGACATGAAGCCTAAGCGTGTTCCATCATGATCCTGTTGGAACTTGTCTTTTTTGCGGCTTCTTAATGCCATAACATTTGTCATATCGATTTCGTTGAAAGTAGTTAACATTGCTGTAGATTGGCGCACTTCCAATAAACGCTTCGCAATTGTCTGGCGGCGGCGTGACATTTTCTCACGGATTACGCGGCCAGATTCTTCGTCTGAAGAAGGTGCAGCAGCTTTGGGAGCTTCTGCTTTTTGAGCAGGTGCACTAGCAGCAGCCGGTTGTGAGCCATGAGCTTCCACGTCTTGTACACGTACGCGGCCCATCGGGTCAACCGGAGAAATTGCAGCAAGGTCGATGCCTTTTTCACGAGCCAGTTTACGGGCTGCCGGGCTTGCGATTGTACGGTCGGTTGAAGACTGTTCTTCAACAGCCGGTGCTTTTTCCACCGCTTCCATTGTTGTGCCAGCTCCAGCTGCTGCCGGTTCTTCTGCTTTTGGTGCTGGTGCAGATGCTTCCGGTGCCGGTGCAGCGCTTCCGCCTGAAGCAGCACCTACGATTGCAATCACTTGCCCAACTTCCACAGTGTCGCCTTCTTGAGCCAAATGCTCTTGAACAACGCCCGCTTCTTCAGAAATAACTTCAACGTTTACTTTGTCAGTTTCCAGTTCAACGATGAATTCCCCTTTTTCAACTGTTTCGCCTGGCTGTTTCAGCCATTGTGCGATCGTTCCTTCTGTAATCGATTCTGCTAATTCTGGTACTTTGATTTCTGCCACAAAAAATTCCTCCTTAGATTATCTCGCTGTGATGGACCGGGAAACTTCTGCCCCAGAGACTTAAAGCCGTCTCTTGGGCATCAGTCTAATTGATCCTTAAGCCTGTGCTAATGCTTCGTCTAAAATGCGTGCTTGTTCAACTTTATGCGACTCTCCGTCGCCTTCTGCTGGGCTTGACCGTTTGATGCGTCCATAATAAGCGACATCTTTTCCATTTGCGATATCCCGCAAGTAAGGCTCTGCAAATGTCCAAGAACCCATGTTTTTCGGCTCTTCTTGAACCCATGCAAGTTCTTTGGCGTTCGGATAGCGTTCCACAATCGCCTGAATTTTTTCGGATGGGAAAGGATACAATTGCTCTACTCGGACGATATGAATTCCATCAAAGTCTTTGCCGTCTTTCACCCGCTCTGCCAAGTCGATGGCCATTTTGCCGCTTGCGAATAAAATGCGCTCCACTTTTTTCGCTTTCGTACCCAGACCCGGCTGTTCCAAAACAGTTTGGAAATGGCCCGCTGTCAAGTCTTCAACCTCTGCCCCGACCAATGGATGGCGCAGCAATGATTTCGGCGTCACGATAATGAGTGGGCGGATTGACTCTTCTTCCAGCATTTTCGCTTGTCGGCGAAGAATGTGGAAATAGTTTGCCGCACTTGAAAGGTTTGCAACGGTCCAGTTATTTTCAGCAGCCATCTGCAAATGTCTTTCTAAGCGGGCGCTTGAATGTTCAGGACCCTGCCCTTCAAAACCATGAGGCAAGAGCATGACCAATCCGGATTTTTGGCCCCATTTTGAACGGCCGGCTGATATAAATTGGTCAAACATCATTTGAGCCATATTGGCGAAGTCGCCGTATTGAGCTTCCCAGATAACGAGCGCTTTGTTGTTTTCAACGTTGTAACCATATTCAAATCCAAGAACTGCTGATTCCGTAAGCGGGCTGTTATAAACCACAAACGAAGCTTTAGCTCCTGAGATATGGTGCAACGGAACCAATTCTTGCCCTGTTTTATCATCGTGCAACACCAGGTGGCGATGTGCAAACGTTCCGCGCTGAGCATCTTGCCCAGTTAAACGGATCGGGTTGCCATCCTGTAAAATCGCACCGAATGCAAGGGTTTCTGCATGCGCCCAGTCGATTTTCCCTTTGCCGTTGAACGGATCTTCACGGCGTTTTAGGATTCGCGCCAATTTGCTGAATGCAGAGAAATCACTCGGCCATGTCAGCAATTCTTCGTTCATTTTTGCTAAAGCATCTTTGTCGACACCAGTCGGCACTTCCGGATAACCGTTTGATACCGCTTCTGGAATAATGATTCCGTGAGAATCATCTGATTTGTTTTCTTTCACTTTATCATAAGCAGCCTGCATTTCTTTTTGCGTATCTGCATCCAGCGCTTTGACTTCTTCTGCGGAAAGGACTTGCTCAGAAGAAAGCTGCTGCCCGTAAAGTTCACGCACTGTCGGATGCTGGTGAATTCCGTGGTACATCAATGGATTCGTAACCAGTGGTTCATCCATTTCATTATGGCCGTAGCGGCGGTAGCCGATCAAGTCGATCAAGATGTCTTTGCCGAATTTTTCACGGTATTCGAAAGCGAAACGCGCAACTGCAACTACCGCTTCCGGATCGTCTCCATTGACATGGATAACTGGAACTTCAAATCCTTTGGCCGGATCAGAAGAATAATGAGTCGATCTGGAATCATATTGTTCCGTTGTAAAACCGATTAGGTTGTTGGCGATGATATGAATCGAACCGCCTGTCTGGAAACCTTTGATGCGGCTGTAGTTCAATGTTTCAGTAACGACGCCTTGCCCTGGGAAAGCCGCATCGCCGTGAATGAGAATGGCATATGCTTTTTTCGAATCGATTGGTGCAACCCCTGTGCTGCTGGTTTCTTCTTGTGCCGCACGTGTCTGACCAGCAACTACTGGGCTGACGATTTCCAGATGCGATGGGTTGTAAGCCAGCTTGATGTTTGTCCCATTAGGTGAAGTATAAGCAGCACCCATATGGTATTTTACATCGCCGAACCAGCCTTTAGTAATTTGCAGAGAATTGTCTTCCGGCAGGAAAGGCTCATCCGGAACATGCGCAAAACCGGCAAACATCATTTCATAAGGTTTATTTAGTATATGTGTAAGCACATTTAAACGACCGCGATGAGCCATCCCGATCATAATCTTTTCAGTGCCTTTCGCTTCTGACAAGCGCACCAGTTCATCGATCAGAACAACTAATGTATCGACACCCTCGATGGAAAACCGTTTTTGGCCAACAAAAGTGCGATGCAGGAATTTCTCGAATCCTTCAACATGAGTCAAAAGATTTAAGATCTCTTTTTTCTTATCAGCATCCAATGATGGTTTAAACTCTCCGGCTTCAATTTTAGATTGAATCCAGCTGCGTTCCTGAGGCTGTACAATATGAGAAAATTCAAAAGCAACTTTGTCGGTATACAGGGATTTCAAATAAGAAATCGCTTCTAAACCGTTCGTAATGCCTTGTGGTGCATCATTAAGCAAGAGCGAAACAGGAACTTCTTTCAAATCCTGTTCATTCAAACCGTAAGTCGAAGGTTCTAAACGTGTCGTGTCTTTTGGCTGATCGTTCAGCGGGTAGATATCTGAAGCCAAATGACCATGGGAACGAATGGCTTCTGCCAGCTGAATTGCAGCCAATACTTTTCCGAATTTGTTCGTCTCAATGCCTGCAGCGGCCGTTTCAGCAGGAGCTGCAGCACGTGGAGTCACGTCGATTGGTGGACCGTATTGTCTGAAAAGGTCCGCGAATTCCGGATCAAGCAGTTCCGGAGATTCTTGATAAAGGTCGTACATTTCCATAATATATCCAAGGTTTGGACCGGTGATGGAATTCCATGGGGATTTTGCATCTGAATATTTGCTAGACATTAAAAAACCTCCAGATATTTGCCTTATGGCAGTCACTTTTGTTATATGTGTATCTCCCTTATCTTAGCACGCCTCCCCTTATACATAAAGGAGAATGCGCTTCCAGCAAGGCGGAGAACGAATTTCCATTTCAATCTTACTACTTCCAGAAAAAAAAACAATGATTTTCCGTGAAAATATTCACATAATAAAATTTGAAGCGCTTTCACGATGATTTCGTATGTCAATTAGTCGGAATTCAAGTCCTAAAGCGGGTTTTCCGTATAAAACATTACCTGGTTTTTGCCATTTCTTTTTGCCTCGTACAAAGCATTATCAGCATAAATGACCAGCTGGTCGAAATCCGTCGCTTGTCTTGGATAAAGTGCAATCCCCATCGAAGCAGTCGGTGCGAAATGGCAATCTTGTATTTCCCATCCCTTTTGCAGATTATTTTTTATGCGTTCGACAATTTGGCAGATTTGAAATTCTGCCTGTTCCGAATCGATTCCGGTTAAAGCAATCAAAAATTCATCGCCGCCTATTCGTGCCACCCTATCTTTTTTACGGATACTTTTTTGAATGGCTTGGCCAAACTGATAAAGAAATTCATCGCCTGTATCGTGGCCATACTGGTCATTGATCAACTTGAAATCATCGCCGTCGATAAATAGCACCGCTATCCATTCTTCAGCAGCGTCAACGTTCTTTTTCATACGGGCAAATTCCTGTACTATCGAAATTCTATTCGGCAATTTGGTTAAGCTGTCATGATAAGCCATAAAACGGAGCTGCTCTTCAAGTTCTTTCCGGTCCGTAATATCAAACAATATGCCGAGAACCTGGAAAATTTGGCCGTCAACATCAATCAACGGTATTAGAGTGGCATCTACCCAAAAACCTTCCCTTGTCTTTTTCAGGCTTTTCAATTCACCGCGCCAGATTGAACCGCTCAAGATTTTCTGCTGTATTTTTTCATATTGCTCTATCGATGAAACTGATGTGCCGATCTCATTGATATCCATCCCGATCAACTCGTGAATTTCATAACCGGTAATTTGCTTGAAATTCTCATTGGCAAATTGAATTATTCCATCTGGCTCCCAAATCGCAACAGATGCTGCATAATTTAACGCGACTTTATAGCTTTCCAGAATATTTACAGTTTTTTTCAATTCTTCTTTCAGCTTCGCTACTTTGGTCAATTCCCTCATAACAATTTGAAATGCCCGGATCTTGCCATTTTCTATAATTGGAGTATAGATGCCGGAAAACTCATGATTTGTTCCATCGCTTTTTTGGTAAGTGAAAACAGCTGAGTGAACAGGCTGGCCAATTTCATACGCATCGAGACGCTGTTTCATTTCTTTAAACATTTTCTTGATGGCAATGGGCAAATCATCAAATGATTTGCCCATCCAGTCTTCCTTGCTGAATCCAAATGCCGTTTCATAAGCAGGATTTATATCAAGAATCGTGTAATCCGACGTAATCATCAGCATAGGGTCAATCGTATTTTGAATCAGTGATTGATAAAATATATAATCTTCTTCTGCTTTTTTCTGGCGCGACACGTTTTTGGAAACCGCCAATACATAGATTTCTCCATTCGCATAAATCGGAGTCAAGTGATTTTCAATGGCTGTTTTTTCTAAACTGAATAAATTATAGTCGCGGTAAGTGTGGCTGGTTTTCTTGGTTATGGCTGTTTCGTACTGTTTTTTAATTTCCGTTGCAAGGTCTTGCGGCAAAATTTCATCTATCGTCAGGCCGACCAGATTTCTTCGGAAAATTTTTTCGCATCTGTCGTTGATATATTCATAGATAAAAGTATCACCTGTTTTCCTTAGAAAAAAGACAATGTCCTCTGAATGTCCGTATAACAGGTTTAATTGCTCTGCTGTAAAAGGGGCCGCCATGCACATCTCTCTTTTCTATTTCACGAACTGTTCTGTTACCGATGAAGTTCGTTCTATGAATTTCTCGTAAAGCGCCTGCTCCTGCAAGGGTTCAGACGACAAGAACCCGCTTTCCGCATCGTCTTCCTGCCACTCAAAACGGTGAGTCGACAAATACGTCGCATTGCCGGTCAATCGCAAGCTGAAGCTGTCCCCTTCTTTTGCGACGGAACATTTGACCATTCCACCCGGATTATAGACATTCACGTCCCCGTATGGAGCAAGGCCAGCAAGGCAGCTGACAAGAGCGGAAGCCGTCATCGCCGTGCCGCATGCATTCGTGAAGCCGACACCGCGTTCAAAAGTTTTAACAAAAATGCCGTCTTCCACTTTTGTGACGTAGCTGACATTGACGCCGTCTGAGAAATACTCATTTGGCCCATTGAAATATTCCGCCCATTTTTGCTGATGCGCCGGATTGGTCTGGTATTCAGCCGGCACAATGCCGATTAAATGGGGATTCGGCACTGCCACTGCTGTATATGAAATCTCTTCGGAAACAAAAGGCAGCGGCTTCAACAGCCATTCCGATTCTCCGTCATATGCCATTGGCAGATCTGCCAGCTGGAATGAAACCGGCGAAATTTCAACCGCATACATCGCAATCCCGTCCTGCTCAGTCTGTTCTTTTTTTACATGGAGCGAGGCTTTCATCGTTTCAATTACCCCTTCTTCCAAACCATCCCGCTCACAGACATAACGGGCGACACAGCGCAGCCCGTTGCCGCACATGGAAGCTTCAGAGCCATCGCGGTTGATGACCCGCATTTTGGCATTAGCCGTTTCGGATGGCAGAACAACCAGCAAGCCGTCCGTTTGGGGGTCGAGTGATGCCAGCTTAAGCGTCAGTTCTTCGTAATCATTGCGTTCAGCACCATCAAGCATATAAAAAGTATTCATCGAACCATGAACTTTATAAAGTGAAAATTCCATTGTGCCCACCTCTTGCGTATGAAGTTTATTTTTTCTTTGTATAAGATGTAACCAACTTAGCCATTTCATAAGCCGTTTTCGGCGGTTCTGCCAGCGTCATGTTTTCAACAAGCAGCTCTTCATGCAGATGCAGCTTTTTCATTTCTTCAAAAAAGCGTTCTGGGCTTAGATCTTCTTCTTCCACCACATGGGCAAACCCTTGCTGCTTAAATAATTGGGCATTCAAAATCTGATCGCCGCGGCTTTGCTGTTTGGATAAAGGAATTAGCAGCATCGGTTTTTTAAGTGCCAAAAATTCAAAAATTGAATTCGAACCGGCACGTGAAACCACAAAGTCCGTCATGTGCAGCAGATGCGGCAATTCGCTGGTTACGTATTCAAATTGGCAATAATTCGGAACGTTTTTCAGGTTGTCGTCCACATTGCCTTTTCCGCATAAATGGATGACATTGTATTCCGCCAAAAGCGCCGTTAAATTTGTGCGGATCGCTTCATTGATCACTGCAGAACCTTGGCTGCCTCCCATGACCAATAAAATCGGATAGTCATTATCAAATTTGCAAAGCTCTTTCCCGATTTCTGCAGAGCCTTGCATTAATTCGCTGCGGATTACCGAGCCGGTGCACGTCGATTTTTCTTTCGGCAAATGCTTTAAGGTTTCTGTGAATACTGTAAAGATATGATCGGCGAATGGCATTGCAATTTTGTTTGCCAAGCCAGGCGTCACATCAGATTCGTGAATGATGACCGGAACTGACATGGCTCTTCCAGCCATCGCGACCGGCACCGAAACAAAACCGCCTTTTGAAAAAATGGCCGCCGGTTTGGTTTTCCGGATGATGTTAAGCGCTTGGAAAAAGCCTGTTCCGACACGGAACGGATCTGTGAAATTTTTCATTGAAAAATAACGGCGCAATTTTCCGCTTGCTATTGGATGGTATGCAACTTCCGGATGTCCATCTTTGATCAATTCACTTTCAATGCCGTCTTTTGAGCCGATGTATTCTACATTAAAATTCATTTTCAACAATTCCGGAATCAATGCCTGGTTCAGCGATACGTGTCCCGCTGTTCCTCCTCCGGTTAATAAGATCGTTCTTTTATTCATTTCTTGGCCTACTCTCTATTGTCTTAAAATTGCACATTCATCTTTTCGGAAGCGTTCTGCCGCCCCGCGTCTTCTATGCTATACTTATTTTTATTTGTTTAAATTGCTAATGGATTACTGGAGGACGGAACATGTTTGAAACGAAGACAAAAGCGGAAAAATTTCGGATGCTGATTAAAATTGTTTTTCCGATTCTAGTTACGCAAGTGGCGATGTACTTAGTCACATTTTTTGATATTTATATGACTGCCCGTTACAGCACTGAAGATCTGGCAGGCGTTTCGATCGGTTCCTCTTTTTGGGTGCCAGTTTATATCGGACTAGCAGGAATCCTCATGTCCATCACTCCAATTGTAGCACAATTAATGGGCGCCAAGAAAAAAGAAGAAGTAAAAGATGCGGTCCAGCAGGGAATTTATCTGGCGGTCATTTTAGCGGTGATTGTTTTCATCTTTTTCTTTTTTAGTATTGAACCTCTTCTCAGCCTGATTAATTTAGAGCCGGCTGTTGCGTCAGTAGCGAAACATTATATTTTCGCCATGAGTTTCGGGCTCATCCCTTTATTTGTTTATAATGCGCTGCGCAGCTATATTGACGCGCTCGGCTCGACACGCATTTCCATGGTCATCTCATTGCTGTCGGCCCCAATCAATGTATTCTTCAATTACCTGCTGATCTATGGCAACTTCGGTTTTCCGGAACTCGGAGGCGTCGGTGCCGGTTATGGCTCAGCCATTACCTATTGGCTCGTGATGTTGATCGCCGTCTGGATCATCCATACGCGAAAACCGTTTAAGTCATTCAATATTTTCCGGGGATGGGCTAAGCTGTCGTTCACCCGGCTCCGCGAAATCAGCCTGATTGGCGTCCCGATCGGCATTGCCATCTTTGCAGAAACCAGTATTTTCTCAGCTGTCACGCTGATGATGAGCACGTATGGCACGATTACGATTGCTGCGCACCAAATTGCCATCAATTTCACTTCACTGCTGTATATGCTGCCGCTCAGCATATCAATGGGAGCGACAATCCTGGTCGGCTTTGAAGTCGGGGCAAAACGATTCAATGATGCCAGGCAATACAGTTGGATCAGCGTGGCAGCCGCTGTCGGATTTAGCTTTGTTTCCGCATTTATCCTGTTTTCAATGCGCCATCAAATTGCCGGGTTATATACATCAGACCCCGCTGTTATCCAGTTAGCTGTACAATTCCTGATTTTCGCCGCGCTGTTCCAATTATCAGATGCCGTACAAGCTCCAGTGCAAGGAGCTCTTCGCGGCTACAAGGATGTCAACATCACTTTTGTCATGGCGCTGATTTCGTATTGGGTCATCGGTTTGCCGGTCGGCTACCTTCTTTCAAGTTTTACCGGCTTCGAAGCATTCGGGTATTGGATCGGCTTAATCGCCGGATTGACTGCCGGGGCCATTACGTTATCGTTCCGGCTTAATGTTATACAAAAAAAGATTGCAGCTCAATGAGCTGCAATCTTTTAGAATGTCGAGAAACTCGTATGTTCTTTTTTCATTTCGCTCCAGGGCGGACGCTTTCCGTGGGGTGTGGCCCTAAGCCTCCTCGCTCGCTGACGCTCCCTGCGGGGTCTCAGGACTCACACTATTCCCACAGGAGTCGCCGCCTTCCGCTACATTCAGTTCGCTTTTATCCCTTTTAGAGACGCTCTAAAAGTGTGACAGTTCAAGAAAACCCTCTCCTGTTTGTTCCTGCTCTCCAGATATGAAGCCAACCGGCGGAGACGCCTGCGGGATAGCGAGACAGCCGAGACCCTGCAGGAGCGTTAGCGACGAAGCGGCTTGGCGCTCGCCCGCGGCAAGCGCAGCTGGTTGGCGGAATATCGGTTAAGGCATGACTACTAATACAAATTTTAACTTTCTCAACAAATAAAAAGATTGCGGCTCACAGAGCCGCAATCTTTTTATATAGCATCGATAAAGCTGTTTTTTCTTCTTCCGTCAAAAAGGATTGTTCGATGCGCGTTAAAGCGATGTCCAATTTTTCCTGCTTTGTTTTCCGGACTCTCGGGTGCGTCAGTTCATCATTCAGTTCAATCAGGATTTTCTGCTCCAGCTGTTCTTGGCTGGTGATTGCATCCACGTCGTTCCGGTTCGGCCATAATTTCTGGTAAGCTTCAATCATGGCAGCTCAATCCCATCGAGGTTTTCTCCAATAACAACAATCTGCGTCCGCATCTTCAAGTATTCCGGCAGCCATTGCGCCATGCCGTATGCATATTGGAAGGCATGCGGGTATTTGTCTCCTTCAAGCGGCACATAGCCTTTAATCCGGAAAACTGAATCCGGCAGTGAACGCAGCCACTCTTCGAAAATTTCACGTTTTACCGGTTGTTGAAAATCGAAAACTTTTGTATTCAGATTTAATTTTGATACAGGCGCTTTTTCTACGGTTCCTGTTTGAGCGGCGGAAATTTTCTGCAGCGCCGAAAAAGGAACTTTAGACTGCACCGTTTGAATAATTTGCGCAGCCGGGTTTAATCCCTGCACTTCAAATGTCACTTTCGCCTGTTCCGCTTCGGTCAATAAATCCATTTTATTGGCTAATATCAAGTCAGCATGCCGGATTTGCTCCAGATACAACGAGCGGATTTGAGGAGACAGTTTATCGCGGTCGAGCCAGCGTTTGCTGTCAGCAACCGTAATAATTCCCTTAAACGTTAAACGCTCGGCAAAAAGCGGTGAAAAGATAGCGTCTAATGCTTCGACCGGATGGGCAGCACCCGTTGTTTCAATCAACAGCACGTCAAAGTCTTCTTCTGCCATCAATGTTTGCAGTTGCGCTTCTGATTTTTCAGACCCGGTACAGCAGATGCAGCCATCCAAAAGCTCTTTCAGCGGCACACCGTCTTCTACTGCGTCTGAATCGAAATTCATTTCGCCCAGTTCGTTCATAAATACTGCCGGTTTGAGTCCCGCATCTTTCGCTTGCTGAATCACTTGCTTTAATAATGTGGTTTTTCCGCTCCCTAAAAACCCGCTAAATAAATAAACGTCAATCATCAAATATCCCTCCATTTATATGCCGTAAGAAAAGGCCCGCAAATTGCGGACCTTTTTTGTTATTCTTTCGGTTCTTCTTCAGATGATTCTTCAGAAGTTCCAGCTTTAATGCCAGCTTCTTCCATTACAAGTTTTTTCGCTGCCAGAAGCTGAGGATCTTCTTTGTCGATTTTTTCGCCCAAAGCTTTCATGATAGCGAATGTCGTATCTTCAGTCACGATGCCGGTTGCTTCAAGTTCCTGGTCTTCCTGGAATTGTTCAACCGCTTCGGTCATATTCTCTTCATAAACGCCGTCCACTTTGCCTACTTTATAGCCAAGCGCCACCAGCATTTGTTCTGCAACTTTGACTTGCTCCGAAATCGTGCCGTCTTTCAATTCAAGTGAGGAATCCAATACTGGCAATGAAGCGTATTCCGGGTACGCCACTTCAACATCCGGCACAATCCCTTTTTCATGAATCCAATTGCCATCAGGCGTCAGCCATTTAGCAGTAGTGAATTTTAAATTAGAACCGTCAGCCAGATCATTCGCTGTCTGTACTGTGCCTTTTCCAAAAGTTTTTTCGCCGACCAGTTTGATATCGGCTGATTCACTCATCGCTCCCGCTAAAATCTCGGAAGCAGAAGCACTGCCGCCGTCAATCAATAACGTCACAGGCACTTTCACTTTTGTGCTCGGAGAAGACATGTAGATTTCCGGTTCTTCGCCTTTGGCTTGGACTTCGAACATTTCTTTTCCTTCCTCAATGAACAAGTTGGAAATATCCAATGCTGTTGTCAGCAAGCCGCCCGGGTTTTGACGGACATCCATCACCATTGCTTTCATGCCTTTTGCTTCCATATCGCTGATCGCTTTCAGCAATTCATCTGAAGTGTTTTCAGAAAAGCTGGTTATTTGGATATGCGCCACTCCGTCGCCAATCATTTCGGCATACACCGTTTCAATCGGAATTTCATCGCGTGTAATTTTGACTTCCAGCGGTTCAGCCATTTCGCCGCGCTGAATCGTCAACGCCACTTCGGTTCCTTTTTCGCCGCGGATCAGCATAACGGCTTCACTAGCACTGAATCCTTGAATGCTTTCTCCATCGACTTTAAGAATTTTGTCGCCTGGTTTTAATCCTGCTTTTTCAGCCGGAGAGTTTTTTATTGGTGACACGATATTGATAAAGCCGTTACGCTCTTGTATTTCTGCACCGATTCCTTGGAAACTGGAGGAAATGCCTTGCGTAAACTGGGCTGCTTCTTCTTCATTCATATAATCAGAATATGGATCTCCCAGAGATTCAACCATACCGTTGATGGCACCATTGATCAGCACATTGGTGTCTACTTCTTCGTAATATTCCTGCTGTACTTGATCGTAGGCTGCATATAACTTTTCGAATTCACGGCGTTCCGGGGAATTAACTTCCACAGCCTTTTCATCTCCGAAAGTTAAAGCAAATATAGTCAATCCTGCTGTACATAATATCAAGGTGAAGACAAGCATGATAAAATAGAATGTTTTCATCCGGATAAAATGGGCAGGCGCTTCTTCAACAGGCGGAATTTGTTCGTGATTTTCGCCTGGACGCTTTTCATCCATTTCTTTCACCACTTTCATAGTCGAGCTTAAAGCTGTATCGATTTTATCAGGCTTTTGAAAAAATTAAAAGAAAAAGACTGTCAAGACAGTCTTTTCGTTTCACCAAACATTAACGGAACCAACAGCTCTGCAGTTAAGCAGAAATCAGCTGTCCGTTAAAAACCATAGGTTCAACTGGCAGCCAAGAGCATTAGAAACGCTTGGCTGAGTTTACTTTTACTCTTGGATAGCTGCTTCTAATGCTACAACGATCATATCGTTAAACGTTGTCTGGCGTTCTTCGGAAGTCGTCACTTCACCAGTCAGCAAGTGGTCGCTCACTGTCAGGATAGACAATGCCTGGCGGCCATATTTGGCAGCCAATGTATAAAGTGCTGCAGATTCCATTTCAAGCCCAAGAATTCCGTACTGAGCCCATTTTTCGTGTTCTGCATAGTCATTGTAGAAAACATCTTCTGTAAAGACATTGCCCACGCGCAGTTTCAAGCCTTTTTCCAAACCTGCATTATAAGCTTTCAACAACAAATCAAAATTGGCCGTTGGCGCATAATCAATGCCGCCGAAAATAAGTTCATTCATTTTTGAATCTGATGAAGCACTTTGTGCAATGATAACGTCACGAACTTTGACATCTTTGTGAATAGAACCGCAAGTGCCGACGCGGATCAATTTTTGCACATCGTATTCGTTCATCAATTCAGTAACATAGATGGAAATCGAAGGTGCTCCCATTCCTGTCCCTTGAACAGAAATCCGTTTCCCTTTGTATGTACCTGTATAGCCGAACATGTTGCGGACTTCGTTATAAAGTACAGCATCCTCTAGGAAGTTTTCCGCAATGTATTTCGCACGGAGCGGATCTCCAGGAAGTAAAATCGTATCGGCGATATCGCCTTTTTTTGCATTAATATGAACGCTCATCATAAAACCTCACTTTAATTTAGTCGTACTTATCATACTGTTTTTTCTTAAGGAGTGCAACGCATTGCCTTAAAGCTTTGTATATTCGTCCCACATCGCATCAAAAGTTGAAGCTTTCATAACGGGATGGGCTTTTTCTTCAATGTATCTGGACAGTTTTTCGAAATCTTCCGAGTTTTTCGGGAAGCTGTGATCCAAAAACATAGCGTCGGCAAAACGCGAAAAATCATCCGCATGAAGCTTCCCGCGATATTTTAACGCAAATTGATAAAATGAACGTCTCATGTTCTTCCTCCCCTCTGTTGTGCCATAAGAAAAACGCCGTTGCTGCAGTTTGGACATAAAAAACCCGGACAGCTGTCCGGGTCTTCAGTTATTCAAACAACTGCTTGTATTCGGAGTAACCTTCCGCATCCAGCTGGTCTTTAGGAACAAAACGCAGCGCCGCGGAGTTGATGCAATAACGCATGCCGCCAAGAGAAGACGGGCCATCCGGGAACAAATGCCCTAAATGGGAATCCGCAGTCGCGCTGCGCACTTCTGTTCTTCTCATGCCATGGCTCGTATCAAAATTCTCTTTAACCTCGCTGCCTTCTAACGGCTTGGCAAAAGCCGGCCAGCCGCAATGTGCATCGTATTTATCTTTTGAACTGAATAATGGTTTTCCGGACACAATGTCTACGTAAATGCCTTCTTCAAAGAACTGATCATATTCTCCTTGGAACGGCGGTTCTGTGCCGTTTTCCTGTGTAACGTGGTATTGCATCGGTGTCAATTTTGCTTTTAAGTCTTCCTTCATGATTGTCCACCCCAATTTCTTTCGATAAATCCTGCTCTGCCAGAACCGACTGAATAACGGTTGTAGTGAGCCGGGTTTTTCTTATAATAGTCCTGATGGTAATCTTCTGCCAAATAAAACGGCTTGGCTTCAATTATTTTCGTTGCAACCGGTTTGGAAAACTTGCCTGAGCTCTCCAGTTCTTGCTTTGATTTTTCAGCTGCTAACCGCTGCTCTTCCGAATGATAGAAAATAGCGGTCTGATAGGACTGCCCGCGGTCGAAAAACTGGCCGCCTGCATCGGTTGGATCGATTTGTGTCCAAAAAACCTCCAGCAATTTTTCATATGGAAAAACATCGGGCTGAAACGTGATCTGAACCGCTTCGTAATGGCCAGTCGTTTCAGAACATACTTGTTCATAAGTCGGATTTGGCACGTGTCCGCCAGTATAGCCGCTGACTACCGATTCAATTCCATCATAGGAATCGAACGGTTTGATCATACACCAAAAACAGCCGCCCGCAAATGTCGCTTTTTCTGTCTTCATCCCATCACTCCGTTCTTATTGCTGAATAGTAACGCGCAACCGAATATCATCTTCTTTTAAATTAAATGAAGTCGCCTGAACCGATATGCCATCGTCCAGCGGAATATCAGTCAGTTTTAATAATACTTGTTCTTCTGTTGGATTAACTTCCATAAATTTAGGAAGATCTACCGAATCCTGTAACAATTTTAACGCAGATTCAGGTGGAATATCCAGCATACCAACTTCCACTGATTTTTGGATCAGCAATAAATTGCCGTCTTCTTGAACAAATGGATCAAACCTCAGCAGGATTGGCAAAGCGACTGAAAACACCTCAAACTCAGTGGACAAGCTGACATCGCCATTTACCGCCAAAGTCAATGGAATTGGCGAGTCGGCCATGGCTTGCTGGATATAGGTGTTCGCTATGCCTTCAAAATCCGCTTTAGTTACATTCAGTACAACTGAATTGCCATCCAATTCTTGTACCGTGTTTGCGCTTGCCAAGGAATGGCCTTTCGCTGGAGTGGTAATAAAGATGAAAAATGCCAAAACGGCGACAAGGTTTAGTCCCAGCAGCACAAAAAATGCCAAGCGCCATATTTTCAAAACAATCACTTCCTATTCCTGAAAACTCAAATCGCATTCTTCCATGCGCTCAAGAATCCGTTCTGTCATTAAGTCATATCCTTTGCTGTTTGGATGAAAAAAATCGGTATGATAAACCAGATTATCATTGCCGATAAACAAATCACTCACCGGCACATAACAAGACAGCGGGTCCGCTTCTGTAATTTCCCTCATTGATTTGTTGTATTCCATGACGATTTTATCGAATTCTTCGACTTCATCCGTAATCAGTGAAAATGGGTTATATATCCCAATCGTAATGATTGGAACGGTCGGGTTAATTGACCTGATGGAAGCAAAAATAGTTTCATAGCGGTTTTCATATAATACCAGTTCATCAGCGAAAGCTTCTAGATTCAACGAAAACAAATCCCGCTTCACAATCCGCATGATATCATTGCCGCCGATAGTCATGATGACATAATCCGCTTCTGATAATGGTCCAGTCAATTGTCCTTTTTGGAACATAGCAAGCAGTTGATCGCTTTTCCGGCCCCTTTTCGCTGTATTTTCCACGATGGCTCCTCTTACTCCTGGCCAATCACTGATTTCACTGGCCAGTCTGCCGACATAGCCGCCTTTGTTTTCTGTGTCTCCCACTCCCTGCGATAAGGAATCCCCAAGCGCTGTAATAATGAGGGCTTGAGGCACAAAGTTTGGGGGCACGCGATAATCAGTAAACGCAATCGGCACACGGGGTTCCGCTTCTTCATTGCCAAAGATGAATGATGAACCGCATCCCGCTAAAAACAATATTGCCAACACCAAAATAAACAGGATGCGTTTCATATTTATCTCCCCTTTTTATTTTTGAGATTGAGATAGCTAATTTCTGCAGTCCCGCATTATCTGGTCAGCCGTTTCGTTTAATCTGTATAGAACATAAAGCCGATGGCGCCAATTCCCGTATGGGTGGAGATGACCGGCGTTGTGAAGTCCATTCGGATATCGGTATAGCCTGCTTCTTCAAGCTGCTTTTTCAATGGATCTGCGATGCTCAATCCATCTGCATGGGCGATGCCAATGCCTTTTACCAGCTTTCCAGCAGTCCGTTTCTTGAAATCGTCCATCAAATACTGGACCACTTGTTTATAGCTTCGGACTTTTGCTACGGGCGTATATTCGCCGCCATCCAGCGAAGCGATCGGCTTGATCTTCAAAAATGAGCCGAGCATAGCCCGCCCTTTGCCGATGCGGCCGCCTTTCACCAGATTATCCAATGTATCTACGACTACATAAAGTTTGCTGTTTTCGCGGATTTCATTGACCCTTGCCACGATTTCTTCCATCGTTTTCCCTTGCTTCGCCATATCAGCGGCTTCAAACACTTGAAAAGCCAGCGCATGCGATATATAGCGGGAATCGATGACGGTTACATCCGTATCCGTCAATTCCGCAGCTGCCCGGGCGGATTCAACGGTGCCGCTCATGCCGCCAGTCATATGGATGGACAGCACCTGATCGCCATTCTGTCCTAAACGGTCGTATAATTCTTTGAATACACCGGGAGCCGGCTGTGAACTTTTCGGCAGCTCAGGTGTATTTTTCATCAAATCCAGAAAAGCTTTTGGCTCCAGATCGACGCGGTCCAGATAAGTTTGTCCGCCGATTTGGATGCTTAACGGAACCACATGAAGATTATATTTCTCGATGACTTCCGGTTTCAAGTCTGCCGTCGAGTCGGTTACGATGTGAATTTTCGACATGAAATCACTCTCCTTCTTCCTTATATTCCTATTATTCAATCGTCTGAAACGTTGTCCCATGTTGGTAAAAAAACAGATCTACTTGAGATCTGTTTTTTCTTGCGCCATCGATTGGACTTCCGTTTCCACCGTTTTTCTGACCAGCTCAATCAGCTGCTTGGCTTCTGTTTTTTCAACGGTCTCAGCCAAAATCGGTTCAAGCACCCGGATGGTGACATGTCCCGGCCGAATTTTGTTGTTGTTTTTCTCCATGATATCGGACGTTCCATGTATCGCAATCGGAACGATCGGCACACCAGCGTCTTTAGCGATCCGGACGAATCCAGTCTTAAAATCGCTTATGCCTTCGCCTTTGCTGCGGGTGCCTTCCGGAAATATCAGAATAGAATGGCCATCTTTCAGCTTTTGGGCCGTATCGGTTATCGATTTATAGGCGCTTCGGCGGTCAGTCCGGTCCAGAAATACGCAATTCATATCTTCCATGTAAACCGGAATCACCGGAAATTTCTTCACTTCTTTTTTTGAAATAAACCCAAATGGTTTGGGGATTTCCGACAGCAGGACCGGAATATCAAAATTGCCTTCATGGTTTGCCACCAGCAGTGCCGGCCCTTCCGGCAAATTCTCCAAACCGCTTGTTTCAATTCGGCTTTTCGTCCGTTTCAGGATGCCTTTTGCCCATTTTTGCGGTTCGGTGTGGATCAAAGCATCGTACTCCTGCTTGCTCAAGGTTTCTTTTTGGGCCTGGAATTTTTTAAGATTCACAGCTGCCATCGGTAAATAACCGAACAAGAATGAAAAAGTCCGGACCGAATTATACATGGCCGCCTGCCGAATTATGCCGTTCAAGAACCTGATAAACAAATGGCGTTTCACCGGAAAGCTGTTCTTCCGATTCCGTTACAATTGTCCATTCTGGTCCATATTCCGGGAAAAATGTATCTCCGTCAAAATCCTGTTTGATCAATGTGATGTACAAGCGGTCAGCAACCGGCAAAATGGAACGGAAAATCTGTTCCCCACCGATCACCATCACTTCTTCGTGCATTTCTTCAGCAAGGCGAACCGCATCCTCCAAAGTATGGACGACATCGACTCCTTCAGCTTGATATTCCGAATTGCGGGTTACCACAATATTGCGGCGTTTGGGCAACGGCCGGCCAATCGATTCAAATGTGTTGCGGCCCATGACAATGCCTTTTCCAACTGTGTGTTTTTTAAAATAAGCCAGATCTTCAGGAATATGCCATGGCAATTGGTTGTCTTTTCCTATAACCCGGTTTGGATCGTGCGCTACCATCAATGAAATCATCTCTATTCCCCCTTAAACTGCAACAGGCGCTTTGATGCGCGGATGCGGATCATAACCTTCAATTGTAATATCCGACAATTCCAGATCGAAAATGGACGTTACTTCCTCATTGATCTTCAATGTCGGCAATTTTTTCGGTTCCCGCGTTAATTGTTCATTCACTTGTTCTAAATGATTCGAATACAAATGGGTATCTCCCGTAGTGTGAACAAAATCGCCCACACCCAAACCACATTCCCGCGCGATTAAATGCGTCAGCAAAGCGTAAGATGCAATATTGAACGGCACGCCTAAAAAGACATCGGCACTCCGCTGGTACAGCTGACACGATAATTTTCCGTCAGCCACGTAAAATTGGAACATGATGTGGCAAGGCGGAAGCGCCATGTCGTCGATAAACTCCGGGTTCCAAGCCGTTACGAGATGACGGCGGGAATCCGGGTTCTTTTTAATCGATTCGATCACATTTTTCAATTGGTCGATGGTGCCGCCGTCCGTTTTTGCCCACGAACGCCATTGTTTGCCGTAAACCGGACCCAGGTCGCCGTATTTTTCTGCGAAACCTTCTTCATTTAAGATTTTTTCCTGAAAAATCGCCATCTGTTCGTTGTAAAGTGCCGCGAAAGCCGCATCTTTCTGTGAACGTCTGCCGAAATCGGTCATGTCCGGGCCAGTATAGTCGTCGCTTTCCACCCATTGGGCAAACGCCCATTCATCCCAAATATGATTATTTTCAGCCAGTAAAGTTTTGACATTCGTATCGCCTTTAATGAACCAAAGCAATTCCGATACAATCAGGCGGAATGCCGTTTTTTTAGTTGTCATCAATGGAAAGCCTTCGTTTAAGTCGAAGCGCATTTGATGGCCGAACACGCTTAACGTGCCAGTTCCTGTCCGGTCTTCCTTTTTCGCGCCACTATGTAAAATATGCTGGCATAACTCCAAATATTGTTTCATTTTATTCGCCTCCATTATTATGTTTATCATAACAAAAACACACAGTTAGTTAAAATTTTAAATTCTGTGCTCCTATTGAAATGAAAAGGCCTTCCAACATTTCAATAAATGTGGAAGGCCTTTAGAATCGCTTATTCAATTTAAAATATCATATTTTCAATAACCGTCGTTTTAAGATAACCATTTCGGCGGCGTGTTCTTGGACCAATAGATGTCTCCGAGTGCTATATGCTGCTGGAAATTATCGTCCGCTACATGGTAATGGAAATTGAAGAAATAGCCTTCGAGCGGTTTTTTCTCGGTTCGGACATGGAAACGGATTGCGTCTTTTGAAGTTTCCGTATCATAAATGTGGAAAATCTTTTCTGCATGGTCACCGGATGGTTTTTCTGAAATAGCCAGTTTGCGTAACGTCTCGCCATCTAATCCTGCTAAATGCATGTCGATCGCCTGCTGGATATTCGGCAAAATGGCCGTCTTGAATTCATCGCTGATCACCGGACCGATTTTAGAACCGAATTTCAGATAAGCCTGTTCTTCGGCGGATTGATGTACAGTCTCCAATATTGACGGTTGGGTACTATAATACAGTTCGCTCGGGTCAATCCAGTCATAGCTATATTGTTTGCCATTGCCAGTTGATGCCTGCGAGTCGCTAGGCGTTTTTTCATCTAATAAAGTTTCCCAAATCAGATGGTTGGGGGATATTACTCCCAAAGTCAAAACGGCAACTGCAATCATCAGTGACTTTTGCCACCACTTCTTCATCCATATCACCTTCAATTTTGAACAATTTAGTAACGCGCTTTCTAAATTATACGAATTTCGCCTGTAAAGGTTTCATCTTCTTGAAATTCATTGTACAATAATATTAATCATATAGCTCTGTTTTTTCGAAAAAGGAGGATTTATTCATGGATGCATCATTGCTAATCGGTATTGGACTATTATTTTTGCTAGGATATTTGACTTCATTGAACTTCACAGACTAAACTCAAACATCCTATATACATGAAATAAAAAACTGCGGCTGATTGCTGCAGTTTTTTATTATGCTAAAATATTGAAAAAAAAGGGTGCGGAATTGATTATTCCGCACCCTTTTCTTGGTCTATTTTATTCGGCAGTCAATGGCACCGTAATGGAATTTAGTATTGGGCCGCACTCTTCTGTTAAAACCGAACGTTTCAAAATCGCTGGACCGGAAATGGGCTTTCAGCACCACGCTTTTGCGTGCTGTCCGGACCGCTTCAGCTACCCATTCAGCGGTCAGCTGCCCGTTGTCAGCTGATGCCCGGATCGGTTTAAAATTGGAGGCTTCTGAAATTTCTTCCGTAAACATCGGATCCATATAAACTACGTCAACCGAATTATCCTCCAAAGTCTTCAGAAAATCGACGGCATTATTGGAAATGACTTCGATTTGCTTCATAGCATCCGTTAAATGCGGCATTGCCTCATAGCTTTGCAATCCTTGCTGGATGACATATGCCATGGCCGGATGGCTTTCACAGCCGATGACTCTCCCCCGGCTGCCTACTCGATATGATGCCACAATCGCATCAGACGCCATACCGAGCGTACAGTCGAGAAAAACATCTCCTTCTTCAAGGCAAGATACATCGATAAGCGGATCCTCTTCGATAGGCCGCTTGGTCCTGAAAGCTGATGAATTCGGATGAAAAAAGAACGGCTCAGTTTTGCCCAATGGGTAAAACTCGAGACGTTCTTTTGCCGCAATCAGCACATCCGCGCATTCTTCCGCATGGATTTTTTCAATCGAACGCTTTCTCCGCAGCACAAACGGTATGGAAAGGTCTTTTGCCGTTTTCACTGCCAGCCGGTCGGTCCGTTCATTCGGCCGGTATGCTGTTGTGACGATTGTCTTCACTGAGCTTTTACCTGTTCCAGCACTTGCGTCAAATGGTCACGGATATGGTCTACATCGTGGTCTTCAATTTGTTCACGTGGAATAAAGTATGCCAGTTCCCCGTCTTTCAGCACCGCAATCGACGGTGAAGAAGGTGGAATCTCATCAAAATAATTGCGCATTTGAGCAGTTGCTTCTTTATCCTGCCCGGCAAAAACCGTCACCAGATGATCCGGCTTCGCATCAGTAGCCTGGATTGCTTCAATCACTGCAGGACGAGCCAAACCGGCCGCACAGCCACAGACAGAGTTGATGACCACTAAACTGGTTCCTTTAGCTTCTGCCATATGCTCGTTGACTTCTTCAGCAGTCAAAAGCTCTTTAAATCCATTGGCAGTCAATTCCTGGCGCATCGGTACAACGATGCCTTTCATGTATTCATCATATGCGTTCATAATTTCCCCTACTTTCACATTTTTCATTTTCGCTTGGTGCAGCGCTTTTCTTCTTTTTCATTCTAACCCAGTTCCCATTCATTTTCATAATTTCCCGTTTTGAATGTGAGCTTTTTAGTAATGTCTTTTTTTCTTTATGAGTAGCTTGCTTAAAAATATAAGAAATTTAGTTTCTTCTATAACGAAAACAGGTACTGTGAAATTTGTTAACCCAGTCCGGAAGTATGGAAAAAAGGATTTGAACAACTGGAATGATGTACTGCATTTTACATATAATATGAATAGATTATTATTCATCGGCGATCGATCATTTAGCTGTCATATTGCCAGATGATTTTGGAAAGTTCATGAACTTTCCTTCAAGCTTAAAATTGAATGACCGTTCACAAATTGAACAAATGTTAAGGGCTAGTCTTATTGTAAACTTTTATTCATTACCACTATAATAGTAGTAGGATTTAATACCTAACCAAAGTTACCTAAGGAGAAATAAAAATGAACACGATTTACGATGTAGAAAGAATTCTTCTGACTAAAAAAGATAATGTAACTGCCAGGCGGTGGATTAAAGAAGCCAGTATAAAACAGCGAATATTAGACCTCCATACTTCCGTTAACGATTATCATCTTACAATTAACCGGCCCGACCTCATTCAATCTTTGGAAGAAAGTATCGATGATTATTTGTTGAACCCTTCCTTTATCAACGTATATTTATATTGATAAAAGCAAAAAGCAGTATGAAATACATAAAAAAAGAAAGAGGCGGGGGTTAACAATGCAGAATTTTAAATGGCGTTATATAAAAATCTATCTTAATACCCTAAACAACGTGGAACTTGGCCTTGTCACGGTTGATTTCCAATAAAAAATTCTCCTGCTGAAGTTAAGTAAAAAAAGAACGCCCACTTGGACGTCCTTCTAGCTCATTTAAATTCTTTGATGAACTGGCTCACGGCTTCATCAATAATTTCTTCATTAATCTCATCAAATGTATAAAAACCCTTATGGTTTTCTCCACTAATCAATTCTGCAACAACTACATACCCTGTATCTCTTTCATGCCAAAATTCTGCAGCAAAAAGCCCTTGATCGTTTCTGACTACAATGCGTTTGCTGGGATAATGCTTGGTCACCATTTTCCCTCCTTCCTATGTCAGGATTATTCGACATTCAACATTGGGTTCCTTCTGAAAACTCTAGGTTTCGCAAGAAGTTGTTCAATATAAAATTTCCTTCTTTTCTCGGAGAACAAGTTATTTAGCCCATACAAATAATGTCATCCACTCTTCTGGGTAAGCAGCTCAAGAACTGGCTGAACCTTCATATATGACCGTTTCTTGAACAGGTGTTTGTCCTTTTTATGACAGTCTGTTCTGCCTATACTGTTCATGGTTGTTTTTCGTCAATTATCATATTATTATAAACAAAACAATGACCGGTGCTATGGTTCATTTCTATAGGAAAACATAATTTATGAACCATTAACTATAGAAAAAAGGAGCTGTGAACGATGGATACAGTTCAAGATGTTGAGATCTATCTTTTAAGCAAAAAATACAATTTAACTGCACGGCGTTGGGCAAAAAATAAGCGCATCAAACAGCGGATTTTGGAAAAACACTTGATGTGGAACGGAGACCATCTAAAGATTAACCGCATTGATATGCTGCTGCCATTGAATATCAATATTGACCATTACTTGGAACATCCATCCTTGATCGATGACCAATTCAAGCCTGGGATTTAAGCCTATGGCTATTTTTTTTGGCTTTTCGAGTTTGTTCACTCTGCTTGCCTGCCTTTGATGCCTCCAAAGGCATTCTGTTTTATTCATATTTGAGTAATAGCGCAAAAGGCTCCTTCAGGATATTCAATTACCGCGTAGCTCCCAGCCCGGCCAAGTTCTTTCGATTCAAAATGGATTTTGCCTCCCATTGTTTTGCACGCTTCGATGCTTGTTTTTAAATCTTTAACGCCAAAATAAACCAGCCAAACAGCCGGAAGCCCTGCATTTTGACCTTCAGGATGGCAAATGCCCGCAACAGGAGTCCCATCATCTGTGGCCATGACATAGTCTTCATAATTCCCCATGCTCAAACCGCTATGTTCCCACCCTATAACTTCTTTGTAAAAATCACGTACTTGATCTGTTGCTTTTACCGTTAAATCAGCGGAAATTATGGTTCCTGGGATTGGATCGTTTTGCTGCCTCTCCATTTCGGCCCTCGCCTTCTACAGAAATTAATCATTTGCTTTAAAGCCATTCAACTTCTGTTGTCCGGATATCTCCTGGATACATTCATCGATTCGCATAGCTTTTTATGAGCTTTTGATCCGATGCCTTCCGGCAAAATTACCGGCTCCGCTTCAATCACAATATTTTCCGCCATATATCTGGCATCTAATTTTTCATAAAAATGATGGATTTCAAGTACATAAAATGCGCTTAAGCCGTCGTCTTCCCGGAAATTCAAGAAATCCCCCGGGATAGGACGGTAAAACGAATCTTCCGATATGGGAATGGTGAATTGCATTTCTCCGCCCCCTGGAGGTACAATATGCACCGCAATCTCCATAACTCAACTCACACCTTTCTGATGTGTTTTCCAAATCATAATGTTAACAACTGTCATTTTTCATATATTTCATTTACATTTCTTTCCTGTAAAATCCACAAATGCATGGGAAATGGTGTTATAGTGGAGTTAATGAATTACATGGATTCTTTTTGACTTTTCTTAGTCGCTTTCCATTTACGGAAAGGAGAATGCAAATGTCATTTGAGAGCATTAGAGAGCTTTTAAAAACTATGCGTTTTTACAACACTGTCAATATTGTTCAGTCGTTTCACAGAGGAGAGAAAGCTTGTCTCACCGTAAAATGCGTAAAAAACACGCGCACTCTGGAAGTGACTTTTATTGACACAGCGAAGGTCGAGTATTTCGACTGTTTTGAAGCGGCAGCTGCTGCCATCCATCAAACCATCAACCTAAACACACAAACCCAAACCACCTGAACCTTCAGGTGGTTTTTTTTGCCTCAAATTCTGCCATTGCATTCTTCCCTGAAGAACTTCATTAATGCGAATGTTTCTGTTCATACTTCCGGTTAATAAATTCCAGCATTTCCTCAAAAAGATTGGCCTCATACCAAACATAAGGAACTACTTGTGAAACGCCATCACTTTTAATCTGCAAATTGGTTGCAGATAACTGCGCAATTTTCGAGTCGTCGACATCTTCTTCGTTTTCATGGATTTCATGGCCTGCAAATTCTTTTTTCACTTTTTCGAAAAACCAGTTCCGCTTGGTTTCACTTTCAAAATCCCAAGATTCATACTTGCCTTGGCACAGCAATTCAATTGAATAAATTTCATTTTCCATTTCAAGATCTTTGCCCATAAATACACCCCTATTCGCAATTAACTGTTGAATAAATATAGTTTCATGCAGTTTACCTCTTTCGGGGCTTCGGAAAACCTTTTAGGCAAAACAAAAAGCCGGCACATCAAAATGTGCCGGCTTTTCCAACTTGTTGAGAAAGATAAAATTTGTATTAGGTATTATCCCTTAAGCGATATTCCACCAACCAGCTGCGAAGACATTGGCCGAGAGTAGTGAGGCCAATGTCTTTGCGACGAAGCTAGCGAAGCGATGCAGGAGCATATGTTTTAAAGCCGCGGACGTCTCCGCTGTTTGGCTTCATATCTAAATAGCAGGAAGCAACAAAAGAGAAATTACTCAAACAGTCACACTTTTAGAGAGTTTCAAAAGGTAACAAAAGGAAGTTGAATGCAGCGGAAGGCGGCGAAGGGCAAAGATGTGCTCCTGCAGCGCCAGGCGCTTCGTCGCAAACGAACCATGCAAAAATACTTTTGCACGATTCGCTTCCTGTGGAAATAATATGAACTGAAGACCCTGGACTGAGCAAAGCGTAGGAAGCGGCTGAAGCCATGTCCGCGGAAAGCGTCCCACCTGGAGCGAAATGAGAAAAGACTGCCGAGAGTTTCTCGACAGCCTAAAAAGCCGGCACATCAAAATGTACCGGCTTTTCCTCTATTCTTCTTTCATAGCTTGTCGCGCTTCGGTCATTTGCTTCCACACCGAACCTTTTGCGTCTTCCCCTTGTTCGATGCGGGCAATCGCCATTTTAATCTGGAGTTTCACTTCAAACTCCGGATCATTTTCCGCTTCTTTCAGCGCTGGCAATGAGGCTTCTGTTCCTGTTTCGTATAAGAACATCGCCGCACGCCAACGAACCAGTTTATTTTTATCTTTTAAGGTTTCCATCATGATTGGCTCGAACTCTTCAAAGCCGAGATCGCTGATCGTATCTCCTGCAGTTCTTCGGACAGCCCAGCTTTTATCTCTCATCGCTTTTTCCAGTAGAGGGACAACCGCTTTATCCCGGATATCGCCTAAATAAATAGCGGCTTGCCGGCGGATGGACATCTTTTCATCTTCCAAAGCTTTTGCCAAGAGCGCCAAATCGCTGAGTTCCCCTTCATTCATCTGTTCGAGCAATTGGAAACGGGTTTCCCAATCCGGCACATCGAATTCTTCCAGTGTCACTTTCCGGCCGCGTTCAATCGGCTCCGGCTCTTCGGAATGGTTTTGTTCGACCATCGCATCCAAACGTTCTTGTGGGTAGGCAGCTGCAAGCTCTTCTACCATGCCTAGGCCGATTTCTTCTTTTTCGCCGTAGCGGACGCCGTAATCCGCCCATTTTCGCTGCAGCAAATAGTTTTCTTCTGTCGGGTCCAGCACTGCCTGCATCGCTGCAACAAAGTTTTCCGGCATCGCAAATCGTTTTTCAGAATGGCTGTCAAAAACTTTCACTTGCAAAGGAATGCCTTTAAATTGCTGAACATGGACATAGATTTCCCCAAAATGTTCATCTATTTCGATTTCTTCATTGGAATGCCCGCTGTCGTCGCCGAAAACCCGGCGCACTTCCGCCAAAATCGTTTCCCAATCGAATTTGGCCAGTCTTTCAACTGCTAAAAAATCGGCTACATGATACACGCCTTTGACTCCGGCAATCGAAAGGATCGCTTGGATTTCTTTTGGGGCGCCTTCCAGATTGTCTTTATGGTAATTATGGCTTTTGCCAAACGGCAATTCCTGGTCAATAATGACTTTCATCGTATTCGGGCTTGGTGTTGGTTCAATCGTTACAATTTTCACGCGTAATCCCTCCTGTGGTTAGTATACGCTGCCTCTCTTTGGCGGCGTGTACTGACTAGCTGTTACAGGCCAATATAATGACTTAACGTGCCGCGGCAGAAAAAATCCTTCATTGTTAAAGTCTTTATGTTTATGATTCCGCCATTTCCTGAAGATGCGTCCATCGCTCGATCAACGCATCGTATCGCGCAGTTAAAGCATCTATGTCTGCTGTCAGCTTATTCAATATTTCAAAATCCGAACCCGCTTTGGCCATTTCAGCTTCACGTTCTTCGATTTGGGATTCGACTTCTGAAATATCATCCAGAATCGTTTTGTACTCCTGCTGTTCTTTAAAGGTCATTTTCTTTTTCGGTTTTTCCACTTTTGCCGGTGCCGGAGCTTCCTGCACCGGGGCAGCTTTCAGCTCTTCAGCAGTAACTGGTTTTTCTTTGATGAAATCGGTATACAGGCCCTGATATTCTAAAATCTCTCCTGTGCCGGTCGTCCACAGCTTGCGGGCAATCCGGTCCAGGAAAAAACGGTCGTGGGAAATTGTGATGACAACGCCCGGGAAGTTTTCCAAAAAGTCCTCTAATACGGACAAGGTCTGAATATCCAAATCATTCGTCGGCTCATCCAATAACAAGATATTCGGCTGCTCCATCAATAATTTCAGCAAGTACAGGCGCTTCCGCTCCCCGCCGGACAATTTGCCGATTTGAGTGCCGTGGCCGTTCGATGGGAACAAGAACCGTTCCAGCATTTGCGTAGCGGACAATCGAACGCCTTTTGCCGCTTCATAATCGCTTGAAATTTCCTGGATGTATTCAATCATCCGCTGAGATTCATTCATTTCAGGCAAATGCTGCGTGAAATGGGCGATTTTAACGGTGCTGCCGTACTCCAATTTGCCTTCAGTCGGCTCATAGTCACCGGCGATCAATTTCATCAGTGTCGATTTTCCTGCGCCATTCGGCCCGACAATTCCGATGCGGTCACCGCCTTGCAACAGGAAATTGAAGTTGCGGAAAATAACGTTGTTGCCAAACGCCATTCCCAAGTTTTCGCCTTCAATGATTTTTTTGCCGAGGCGCTGGCTTTGCATCGACAATTCCAATGAAGTATTGTCATTTTCAGTCTGTACATTTTCTTTGATTTCTTCAAAGCGCTGGATGCGGGCTTTCTGTTTCGTTGAACGGGCTTTCGCACCGCGGCGAATCCATTTCAATTCTGACCGGAAACGGTTTTCCAGTTTTTGCTGGGATGAAGCTGCCATTTCATCACGGATGGCTTTGTTTTCTAAATAATCCCCGTAATTCCCTTTATGCGTATACATCGTCTGGTCTGCCAACTCGAAAATATGAGTGGAAACCGCGTCCAGGAAATACCGGTCATGCGTCACGAAGAGCATGGCACTGTTCATGCGAAGCAGAGTTTCCTGCAACCATTCGGTTGAAGCCGCATCTAAATGGTTGGTCGGCTCATCAAGCAATATCAAATCAGCAGGCTCGATCAATGCTTTCGCCAACGCTACACGTTTCCGCTGGCCTCCTGAAAGCTCACTGATCAATTGATCGAACATGTCTATGCCCAGCTTTGTTAAAGCGGTTTTTGCAAGCGCATTGATATCCCAAGCGTTTTCCTGTTCCATGCCTTCTTGGATTCTCATCAATTCATCTTGAAGTTCCGTAGAACTGGAATCGACCATCATATTTTTCAAGGCTCTTTCATATGAACGGTTTAATGCCAAAATCGGCGAGTCGCCGGAAAACACCGTTTCCAGCACCGTCAGTGACTCATCAAACTCCGGCTCTTGTTTCAAATAAGTGATGGCATATTTTTTCGGATGATCCATGTTGACCGAGTCCGCTTCTATTTCTTCAGCTAAAATTGACATCAATGTAGATTTCCCTGTGCCGTTGACGCCGATCAACCCTGCACGTTCACCTGGATACAAAGAAAATTCCACGTCTTTAAAAAGGGTTTTAGCTCCTACAGTTTTTGTTAAGTTTGTTACGTTTAAGTGGCTCATTTATTCCCATCCGTTTCTTTTATAAGTTGCTTTAAAAAGGATAGCATAAATTGGTGGCGTTCTTCAGCAATTTGCTTTCCTGTCTCGGTATTCATCTGGTCTTTCAACAGCAATAATTTCTCGTAAAAATGAGTTGCGCTGCTTGTCGGTTTTGAACGGTACTCGTCTTCAGTCATCTCGCTTCGCGGCTCTTCTTCCCAGTCATACAACTTCCGGCCTTTAGCGCCGCCGTATGCAAAGGTGCGCGCGATGCCGATGGCGCCGATCGCATCGAGCCGGTCTGCATCTTGTACAATGCGGGCTTCGATAGTAGCGGGAATAGCACCATGGCCTCCTTTGAACGATACGGACTGGATGATTTCTTTGATCTGGCTGTTCTGCTCTTTACTTAACTTCAAGCTTTCCAGAATATCCGTTTCTAAATCTTCATCCGCTTTTTTGTATTTGGGGTCAGACACATCATGCAGCAGCACTGCCAGTTCGACAATGGACGCGTCCGCTTTTTCTTTCTTTATAATAGCTTTGGCATTTTGCCGTACCCGTTCGATATGCTGCCAGTCATGGCTTGCATCAAATGTTTCATAAATCTGTTTTACTGCTGTTTCGCATTGCTGTATGGTTTCAAGCATAAGATTTTCGGCTCCTTTTGTTCTATTATAACCTGTAACCTTGTCCGAATGTCCGATTAGTCCTGTGATATTGACGATTTGAAGTCCTTCGGGTATAGTATAAGCCAACCATTAAAAGGCTTTTTAATGGTTCCACGACAATACTCAATATATAGGGGGAACGTGCATGCACCAAGGTAAGGTAAAATGGTTTAACACGGAAAAAGGCTATGGGTTTATTGAGTATAACGATGGTGATGACGTTTTCGTCCACTTTACAGGAATCCAAGGTGACGGGTTCCGGACCTTGCAAGAAGGAAAAACCGTCTCTTTCGAAATTATTGATGGAAATCGTGGACCGCAAGCTGCAAATGTAATTGAAATCGAAAGTTAACAAACTATTTTTCAGATAATATAAAGAGACCCGGAGAAAATCATCTCCAGGTCCCTTTTTTTGTTTCAGCTCATTCAATCAAATCCATGTATACGTTTTGCCCCAGCTTTCCCGTGACAAACGCTCAATTTCTTCCACATCTGCATCCTCGACCATATACGTATCACCTTGTTCATAAGGGTTGTAATGGAAAGCATACATACGGGCAGTGAATTGATGGAACGGCAGCGATGATTCGCCTTCAAGCTCTCCGTGGCCCTGGACACTGGTTTCAATGCCTTGCCCCCAGTTTTGGCCGCTGTCATTGTTTGGATTGTAGAAATAAACACGGACTTCGCCTTGCTCATCCTGGTCAATCCGCTGAATTGATACAGCATGAAGCCCGAGCAGCCGGCCATGGACATTGGTGATGTAAATCCCCACAGGGTTCGGGTGGATCAATTCATAGCCTTCATTATACTCTGGATGATGGGTGGCATAGAACAGGCGGACAAACGCCTGATAATCCGTTACATAGCCTGTCAGCGGGTCGATAATATTGATAAAGCCTCTCGGGATCCATTCACCGTAGAACTCCGGATTGACCCATTTATGGCCGTCTTCACCGCGCAATAACGTCTTCTTCATCATTTCATTGTAGATTTTATCGAGATGCGGCACTAGTACGACCGAAACAGGATCCAGCTCTTGATGGATTTCTGCCGCCACTCCGCCTTCAATCGTATTAGAGTGAATAACTTCCCCTTCAAACGTAATATCAATATCATTTTCCCGGACAGCCCGGGCGATGTACTCGAGCAATTGGCCAATGCCATGCTGAGCCCAGAGGCTGATGGCCCGGGCGGATTGGCAAGTCGGGTTCAGCCCTTGGCCGATGCCAAGCGGCTGGCCTAAAACGCTGATCACGCCTCCTACGAGAACGCCATTGGCGGTGATGCCGCCTTTGCGATGCTCTCTTCGCAAAAGAACTTTTTTAACGTCCGGATGGACATCGATTTCGAACAGCCTGCGCAGAGCCGGCAGCAATGGATCCTGGGTCAGTACTCCACGGTCCAGCATTCTAGACAAACCGTAAAGCACTTTGCTGGTTTCCGGATGGACGGCAATTTGAATCATGTCCCGGACCAGCTCGGCATTGGCATTGAAGCTGGCGGTGCCTATTTCAGATAAACTTAGGGCTTCCGGAATCAAATCTGAATACTTGCGGTTCAAGTAGCGGATAAAGATGGCATTCGCCGGAGCCACAAGGCCGGTCGTATTCATCGATTCTGCGAAAGCGCGGCTTTCTGAGCGCAGCGTTTCTTCATCCACTTCCATCAGATGCTTGCGGTATTCCCGCAAGTTCGGAAATTTTTCGGTCAAAGGCGTCGGCGTAGTGATGGCTTTTTTAAACGACATTAAGTTTTCTTTCGTGCTTTCTTCGATATTCTCATCAATCATTTGAGTTGCTGTTTCAATCATGTGAATGATGCGGTCCACCATGATCGGACGCTGGACAGTCAACCGGCCGATTTCTTCAACCAGCTTGTTGGCTACTGCTTTATACGATAAACGCCCGCCCAAAAAGCGGAATAAGCGTTCTGCCCGTTCCGTGTGTTCACCGGCTTCCACTCGGGCTGCTTCCGTTTCTGCCGGGAAAAGCAAATCGAGGTTTAAAGCAAGCACTTCGTTCAGGAACGTGGCCGCTTCCTCTGCCGTTACTTCCGTGTGCTGGTATTTCCCTTCAGAAATGGCCAGCATGCGCAGTTCGCTCAGCATTTCCACAACAGAATTGATGCCTCGGATTTTCAGCGAGCCGCCGACAAAAGGCGGTTCCAAATTTTCCGCTTCTGTCCATGGCCCTCCGTGGAATACACCGGCCTTATCAAAATCAGCAGCATAGTCATACAGCATTTCCAACCCTTCGTCTGTCGCCGCCAATTCTGTTGCTAATTGAAAAACTTCCGTCTGATACATGCTTTTTGCAAACGGCTTGGCTTCTTCCAATGAGCGAAGAGCCTGTTCAAATTTATCTTTTACAGACGTCAATTCTGTTGCCATTATAATTCCCCCAGATAATTAAAGATAAAAATCGAATTTCTCGTAATTCTTCAATAGCTCTTTCATCCGGTCACTGTCTTCCCCAAAGAAGAATAAGGTGCCGTAATGGTTCCCAAAGCCGACGCGTTCCGCTACTTTAGAGGTCACTGGAATAAATAAATCGTGTTTTTCAAAATAAGAATCGGCCTTCAATTCATCCGGAACATTAAGTTTTTCAATCAGCCGGACACGCGGATAGACCATCAAACTTCCTGCATAGCCTTTAGCAGAAGTGACTTCTTCAGGGAAAAACGCTTCCAGTTCTTCAGCGGTAGTATCTGGATCGCTGCATAGTATTTGAGCCTGGAAAGCGTTAAAGCCATAGGCTCTTTCGATCAAGTCGAAAATATGCCCTCCCGGTACCCGGGCTGCCACTTCCCCGAAATTCAATGTGCCATCATGTGAAATGAAATATTCCGGATGAATTACACCGTAACTGATTTCAAATGAATCTACCAGTTTTTGGATTTCATTCAAAATTTGCGGACGATAAGCTTCCAGTGCCGGGGAAGCCGGCACGAAATTGGAATGGCCCAGCTTCACATACTCTGTAATATTGAGGAACTTCACTTGCCCATCGTGAATAAAAGCTTCGCATGAAAATTCCTGTCCGTCCAAATGGCTTTCCATTAAATAAGGGAATTCTTCTTCTATTTTTTCAATATCTGCCGCATCGCGGATGACCATATGGCCGACGGTTCCAGCTTTATTGAGCGGCTTAATATGAATCGGATCGTTTAAATCTCCTTCAATTTTGATCAGCGCATCATTTACACGCTTTAAAAAGCGATGGATGTCATCTTTGGAATAAGCTTCTTCAAATACCCCTACTTTAATGCCCGACATTTGGGCTTTCCGTTTCATCAAACCTTTGTCCCGGAGCAAAAGCGAGCGGTTGAAAACTCGAGGGTCATCAAAAAAACGGGCATTCAGCGCTCCTGCCCATTCTACAGTTTCTTCATAAATTGGTACTGCCACTTTAGTATCCATGTCATTCAAAATTTGGTAAAGCTCTTCTGAACCTTCATTGAGGCGGTCAAAATCCCAGCCCACAAAATTGATGTCGTTTTCTTTTGCAAATCCTTCAAAATCAGGTGGGCCCACTACTACGTATGGCCGGTTAAGCTTATCAATCGCTTCAATCGCCGGCAGGCTCCATCCTAAAATTGCTGTTAGTTTTCCTCCATTATTCGTCGCAGACATTGAATCTCTCCCTTTCCCATTTGCACTTGCATTAGCTATTCTACTATATTACCTATTGAAAGAATATTCAAACCTGAAAAAATATTGGTTTAATTCCCTTCGTTTTGGGAACTTTATACAAAAAGAGAGGAGAAGAATGCCGTGGAGCCTTGGTTTCTGAAATTGAGAGAATATTTCCCTGCCAAAGAGATGAAATCAGAACAACATATGAAAACATTATTCGAGAAAAAATCAGACGCCTATAAATTGGATGAAAGCAAAAACCACACGCTGGTTTATTTTGAAAAACCGGATTTTTTATTTATCGATTATATATTGGTTAACAGTACTTCCCGGGGAAGCGGGCTAGGCAGCAAAATAATCGAAAAAGTGAAAACTAAAAACAAGCCCATCGTCCTTGAAGTTGATCCTATTACGCCTGAAGATCCCGAATCCGCCAAACGGGTGCGTTTTTACCAAAAGCAGAATTTCAGGAAAGCTCCATCGATCGAGTATGTACGGAAGCATCCGGTCACCGGCGAAAAAAGCGTCATGGATATTTTTTATTGGACACCTGCAGATACATCCGAAGAGTGGGTTTTGGAAAAGATGATGGAAGCCTATGAGGAAGTCCACGCTTTCGATAACGAAGCATTTTACGGAATCGAACCGCAGCCGGCCACGCAAGTTTTGCAGCTGGCAGAAGCCCGGCACCAACAGCAAGCCAAATAGAAAAGCCTGCATCGATATTCGATGCAGGCTTCAAACTGTAAACAAAGTGTACTATTAATGAATAAGTTTGTATAAATCCCAACCGATCCGGCCACTTCGCTTTCCGTGGGCTCGGCTTCAGCCTCCTCGTCACTGGCGTTCCTGCGGGGTCTTCAGCTCGAGCTGGTCCCACAGGAGTCTCGTGGCCGGACCGGTTGGGGGTGCCGCTTTGCTTCAAGGAATCCCTTACATCCAAGATGCCGCTTTTCAGATAAGTGAGGAGAAGCGCATCCGGTTTTCATCTCACGCCAGGTTCCGTAGTGGAAACCGGCGTCTCCTGCGGGATAGCGAAGTGCCGAAATCCACTCGGGCACCGTCCCGAGTTAGTTCGGCGCGAGCCCGCGGAAAGCGTCCGGTTGAAGCGCAGGAACCGGGGAGAGAACCTTGTTTTTTTATATTTATTCACATATTCTTTTGTCTACAAGCTCAAGCCTGCATCGAAAAAAATTCGATGCAGGCTTTTCTATGCGTTTCATTTATGATTGGTTCCTACTTTGTTTAACTCGTTTCCAAGGAATTGAAGCTGCGACCCAACTGAGCAATTGCTGATGCAAAAACGATGAGCAGCTGTTTTCCCCTGCTCTTTGCGAATTTGTTTCCTAACAAAACATCCTTCACAATATGTTTCCATCATTTCATCAATTTCATTGATAATTGAAAGTTTGTTCAAACTGTCACCCCTTTAAATTGCCATTCGCTTATTTTACTACTTATTTGTCTTTTAATCCAACACTAGTTATACTATCAAAGGACAATTTCATCTGATCAGCGGTTCGTAAACTCCCGCTTTATCAAAACTAAGGAGGAAACTACTTGTTTAACGAGTATTTGGGCCTCGGCTTTGCCGTGGTCAATTTTATTCTGCTGCTTATCATGTATAAATTTTTCGGGAAAACCGGATTGTTTGCCTGGGTAGCACTTTCTACAATTTTAGCGAATATCCAAGTCACGAAGACCATTGAAATTATCGGATTGACGGCTACGCTTGGAAATAGTTTATATGCTTCGACTTTTCTCGCTACCGATATTTTAAATGAGAAATACGGTCAAAAAGAGGCGAAAAAAGCGGTTTGGCTCGGATTCTCATCTCTTTTGATCATGATTGTAGTGATGCAATTCGGCATGAAGTTCATTCCAGCAAAAAGCGACTTTGCCAATGAGTCGCTGCATACGATTTTCGGATTGATTCCACAGCTTGCAGTCGCCAGTATGCTGGCTTATATCACCAGCCAGCATGTGGCCGTATATATATTCGCCGCTATCCGCAAAGTCTTTCCAAAAGACAGCCAGTTCTGGATCCGCAACAATGGCTCGACATTGATCAGCCAGCTGCTCGATACCTTTATCTTTACCAGTATCGCTTTTTACGGTGTTTATCCGTTTGATATTTGGTGGCAGATATTCATCTCGACTTACGTACTGAAATTCATTGTTTCAGTCCTTGATACACCGTTTGGCTATATCGCAAAAGCTTTAAAACCAATTGACGAAAAGTAGGTGGGGATATGCTTGAAGTTTTTGTAGACGCTGCGACTGCTGGATCACCGAAAGTCAGCGCTGTCGGCGTTTTTATCAGAGGCGAAGGCCACTCCATCAAATGGAGCGAATATGTCGGGGAAATGGACAACCATACCGCAGAGTTTACGGCACTGGTCAAAGGACTGGAGCTGGCGCGGGATTTGTCTACTCAAATGGTCTCCATCAAATCAGATTCCCAAGTGGCGGTTGAAGCTTTTGACAGAGGATTCACCAAAAACCCAAAGTTCAAACCGCTGCTGGAAGAAGCTCTCCGCCTGTCTGCTGAATTCGATTACTGTTTTATCAAATGGATTCCGGATTCCCAGAACCGAGCAGCGGACGATCTTGCCCGCACTAAACTGCGTGCCCATAAATAAATCCAGACTGCAGACTTGCTTGTTCAACTACAAGCGTCTGCAGTTTTTTTATCTACTCGTCTCTCTTCTGGATTTCAAAGTCGCTGCAGACTGCGCTTTAAAAGTCTGGTAAACTAGAGACAGTTGAATCTTGGAGGTAAATCATGAAATCAAAACTTGGAACAGTGCTCGATATTTTCATTCTGTTGGTTGGGCCTTGGATTATCTATACGCGGGTGCTCGAAATCATGGAAAACGGTGCTTCAATTTATCCGGTCATTTCAATCATCATCATTACGCTGGCTGTCTTATTCTCGGTTTATAACCTGTATTTGGCAATTTCAGCAAGACAGCAAGGCAATACGAAAAAATAGTTGAAAAGGTGATTCTTTTTGAAATCGGTTTTGTTTTACTTTGTTCCCCTGATTGTTTATGCAATGATCAACAATCTGGTTGAACGCTTGTATTGGCCATATTATGTGGCATTGCTTTTGGCATTCCTGGTCTTCCAGCTGGCGCGTTTGCGTTATCCCAAAGATGCCGTTCCGCCAATTGCGAAAATTACACAAGGCATCTTTTACATACTGACGGTCGCATTCATTTTCCGGGATCAATACTTAAACCCGCTGATGATCAATGTTTTGCTTGGCATTACGCTTGTCATCGTCATAGTTGAAATCATGCAATATAGAAGAAAACCATCGGCACGATAACCGGGTCCGTATCGACTACAAATATTTAAAAAGTATAGTGAAAGGCTATGGATTCGTTGCTGAATTCACAGTCTTTCTTTATTGTCATCCTACCGTGCATCATTGAACCGGCTATTATTGAAACGTCGGCGGAGAATTAAGGAATGGCTGTCAATCCATCAGCGTATTGAGAGCCTAAAAGAATCTCCCTTTCCAAATAAAAATATTGTATGATTGGTAAAAAAAGGAGAGAGCGGCATGAAAAGGGGTTTTGTCGGAATTGGTGTCTTAGCTGCATTGGTTTTGGCAGGATGTACGGAGGAAAAAGCGGAAACGAAACCAGTGGAAATTGATGAAATTGAATTGGCAAAAGAAGATGCAGGTCTCGCTTTGGACATTACGATTCCAGAAGCTACTGGACTGGATGAGTTCAACCAACATGCGGTAAAGCTTGGGAAAGAGCTGGAAGCGGCAGTCAGGAACTCCGAAACAGCCTACCTTGAGGAAAGTGCAGATGGTACTTTGCATGCTGATGGCCATATGGATTTTGCAGTTAAATTTTTGGATGAACAAACCGCCAGTGTATTGATCGAAGCTTATTTATACGAAGCAGGCATGACGCATGGCAGAACCTATTTGGAACCATTAAATTACGATTTGCGTACAGGCGCGGCTATTGAATTAGCCGACCTGTTTGAAGGAGACAACTACGTAGCTGACCTCAGTGAACTGGCGAAAGTGGAAATAGAGACCAGTGAAGTGAAAGATCAGCTGACCAAACCGTTTACGGAAATCAAAGAAAATCAAAAGTTCTATTTGATTCCTAATAACTTGGTATTGGTGTTCGACCCATACGAAATCACGGCAGGAGTTGCAGGTCCACAAAAGATCATTATTGCAAAGAGCGATTTGAAGAACTTGAAAGACTTGTATAAATGAAAATCAAAAATAAAATAGAAACTAAAAAGCCGTCGGCATGACGGCTTTTTTATTTGCAGCTGTATTGGACTGAACTTCTTGTTAAATTACCAGTTCTAGCGATTGCCCAATCTTCCCTGAATCCACTCCCGTGTTTCATTGCTATTTTTCAAAGCTCTTTTCGGTATGATATAGGCGCTCATCGCGCTATTATACAAGTAGAAACGCTCTTCATCTTCTTGCAAACTTAGAATGGCTGGCCAGGATGCTTTCTTTTCTTCAGTGGTAGAGGTCTGGATTATTCCTTCGTCTGATAGAGTCATTGTGTACTTCCCAATAATGCCTCCCGCTTTTCCTTCTCTCAGCATTTTTTTAACGTTCCGCATGACGCTGCTGTAAAAGAATTTCGGATAAAAAATGATCCACACCATACTAATAATTAAAAAAGGAATTAGGAAAAACAAAAAAGGCGTATTGACGATCACCGAAAAAATATACGCCAGGAAAATATAAATTACCGGAACCAGGATTTGCTGCAATCGGAGCGAACGGGTTGCCGTTTTGGAATGCTTTACATGTTGAAGGTTGAAGCTTAGATAATCTTCTTCTGTTAAATTGAATTCTATTTGCATATGGGGTTCCTTTCCACTTCAAAAATGAACGCTTCTGACTGGCAAGCTCTATCTCTGTAATATGGCTGCTAGCTTCATTTCGTAAAATACCAAACCAAGACCAGAACAATGGCGACGATGACCCAAGTAGCAATCCGGATTCTATTTCGCTTTTTGCGGATCTCTGCCTCTTCTTTTACGTCCTTCATTAATGACATGTTTTTCACTCCCTGCTGTTTTGATACCTTTTAGTGGCAAATTCTATTATGATGAAAAAAAGGAGGTTTTATTTGTGAAGAAGTTTTTATGGCCTTTACTATCCCTCGTTGTGCTTGTAGGCTGTAACGATGCACCCGCAAAGCCCAAAGAAGCGACAGTCGCGACTGAAGCGATAGCCAGTGGCCTTGATATTCCCTGGTCCATCAATAAAATCAATGATGAATTTTATATCTCAGAACGTCCCGGAACAGTCGCCCATGTTGCCGCTGACGGGAAAGTGACGCACCAGCCGGTGGAGTTTTCAGATCCTTTATCTTCAGCGGCGGAAGCAGGATTTCTTGGATTTGTACTGGCGCATGATTTTGAGGAGTCCAAACAAGCTTATGGCTATTATGTCTACGAACGCAATGGCCGTTCTTTCAATAAAATTGCCCGGTTCCAGCAGGAAGGCGGCGCTTGGCAGGAAACGGACGTGTTATTGGAAGGCATTCCAACAGGCAATGTCCATCACGGCGGACGGCTCGAACTGGATAAAGACGGTGTCTTGTTCGCAACAGTCGGAGATGCATCCGAGCCTGAATTGGCACAGGATCTGGCTTCAGTAAACGGAAAAATTCTTCGGTTGAATGAATTTGATGAATTTGAAATCTACTCTCATGGCCATCGCAACCCGCAAGGAATCGCCTGGGCGGAAGATACGATGTATGCGTCCGAGCACGGCCAATCTGCGAACGATGAAATAAATATTATCGAAGAAGGTAATAATTATGGCTGGCCGACAATTGAAGGCAACGCCTCAAAAGAAGGCATGGAATCTCCGTATTATACAACGGGCTCGAACGAAACCTGGGCACCAAGCGGCATCGCCATTCATGATGGAATGCTTTATGTAGCGGCACTCCGCGGCACTGCCGTGAAAGTGATCGATCTTGAGACAGGTGACGTAGCCGATTCTTATGAAGGATTTGGGCGTGTCCGCGATGTTTTCTCAGACGGTGAAGATCTTTACTTCGTCACCAACAACACTGACGGCCGCGGGACCCCTAACGAAAACGACGATCAATTGTATCGTTTGAGCAAAGAATAGAAAGACGCCGAAATCGGCGTCTTTTTCTATAGAAATTTAACCATCAAATCTTCGTCGACATAGCCATTATCCGTTTTCATCGACCGGTATTCAGTCCCGTATTTTTCAAAGCCGTATCGTTCATATAATTGAATCGCGCTTTGATTGCTGCTGACGACCGTTAGATACAATTGCTCAATATCACCGCATTCTTTTGCATATTCGACCAGCTCATCCATCAGCTGGCTGGCAATGCCTTTCCCTCTTGCTTTCGGGGTCACATAGACAGCCAGTACATTAGCCCGGTGCTTCAGCTTTTTTCCAGTCTCTCTCAAAAGCGTCATATTGCCGACCAGTTGCCCGTTTAAAAACGCTCCAAACGTCACAGCCGATTCGGCTGCCAAATTGTCTGCTGTTGCCTGGAGCGGCTTTAGTAAGGCATCTTCAAGGGTTGAGCTGAAGGCGTCCGGAGCTTGTGTTAAAGCTTCAATACGAAGTTCCCTGTATATGGCAGCGTCATTCGGATTTAGTTCACGAATATCCATTAGCGTATCTTCCTCTTTACTTGAATTCCATTTCGACTTTCCCTTTGCCGTTTTCAACATCAATTGTTGCATAGGCTCCGTTTACAAAAGTGATTTGTGGCGGAATATGGCCGAGGTCAATGTCGTAGGCAATAGGAACACCTAGTTCATCTGACAAATCCTCATACATTTTCTCTACTGTATATCCGCCGATTTCCTGGTTCGCCGGACTTCTGCCAAAAACAATGCCGGAAATATGGTTAAACCATCCTGCATATTTCATTTGAGTCAATGACCGTTTTAAATCCGCTACGTTCATTTCACAGTTTTCTAAATACCATAAAACCGGTTCGCCTGGAATATGGCGTTCACGGAAACCGTCTACATCTCCATAAGGTGTTCCGATTAAATGGCGGATCACATCGATGCAGCCGCCTAGAAGACGCCCTTTGAATTGTTCCGCTTCCCCTGAAACTGTCTTCCATTCCGTTTCTTCTGTCAGATTAAAAATGACTGGAGTTGGATGATCATGATCCCATTCTTTTTGATACTTCTCGGATGATACTTGTGCGATGGATTCGCCTTGTTTTGTTTGAAGGACATCGAGCCATTTGGCTGTCGTATCATCTGATTCAGGGCCGCGAAGATCAACAAAATTGACTCCATGTGCTGTCGCATATCCTGTGTTCAACGTAACAGCAAGCAATAGCATGCTGATATCCGAGTAGCCTAAAATCCATTTCAATTCAATTTTTGAGAAATCGAGGAATTCCAGGACTTCCACGAGCAATTCCCCGCCCCAAGGAGGCATGACCAAATCAACCGATGGGTCGCTAAACATTTTCATCAATTCTTCTGCACGGACTTCCGCCGGCGCGGATTTAGCTTCCTGCTGCGTCCACGGCGTGTCCCCTACCTGCAGTTTAAAGCCTCGCTCTTCTAAGCGCTCAATTGATTTTTTCAGAACCTCATGCATATCTGGTGCAACCCCGGAAGAAGGTGCGGTTACTCCAATCGTTTCAATCTTGCGGTCTGGATATCTGATCATCGTCATTCTCCTTTAATATTTGGCGTTATGTAAATGATACGAGTGCCAGAATTATTCCGCAAAGAATAACTCCACCCAGTAAAAACAAAAACGTTTGAGTTATAAAGTCCCAAAGCGCATTTGGTTTACGGTCTGATTTCATGTGGTCTAAGTGACCTACTCCAAGGGAAAGTCTTGAAGAATCAGCTTGTCCAGGGTATTCAGCCATCTTTTTTTGATTTCGGGAACGCATTTAATTCCTCCTTACATATGTATAAAATAAAAATGAAGATTAGTTACATTATACTAGAGTGCTTTTATATATAAAGAAAAAACTTCTGAAAATTAAAATTCGATTTATTTTTCATTTCGTCTGCCGCTTAAAGTCGCGCTGTCAGGGTATTTATTTGTAGGATTAAAATGTGAAGGAGATGTGCATATGAAAGTTTTAGTGGTGGGTGCCAATGGACAAGTCGGCCGCCATTTTGTCCAGCTGCTAGCCGATTCGAAAGAACATACCCCAAAAGCAATGATCCGCCATGAAGAACAAATCAGCTATTTCAACGGCCTTGGAGTGGAAACCGTTCTGACAAGCCTGGAAGGCAGTGTTGAAGAAATCGCTGCCGCTATGGAAGGCTGCGATGCCGTCGTCTTTACAGCAGGCAGCGGAGGTGCAACTGGAGCTGATAAAACTTTGCTGGTCGACTTGGACGGTGCAGCCAAAACCATCAAAGCGGCTGAACAAACCGGCACTGAGCGATTTCTCATGGTGAGTGCCATTCATGCCGACCGCCGCGAAATGTGGGGCAAAGATATCGCACCGTATTATGTGGCAAAGCACCATGCCGATAATATTCTGCGGGCAAGCGGTTTGGTTTATACGATCGTCCGGCCGGGCCGGCTGACGAACGATCCTGGGACTGGCCGGATATGGGCAACGGAAAATCTGGATTCCGGTCCAATTCCAAGAGAAGACGTCGCCAAGGTGCTGTTGCATTGCTTGGACAATGAGCATGTCTACAATAAAACCTTTGAAGTCATTTCCGGTGATGATGAAATTGAAGAAGCACTTGACCGTTTATAGGAGGCAGTTCTTTCCAGCTTTGATCTGAACAGCAGAATGATTTTTATGATGAGCTAAAAAGCAATGCGGCATTTGAATATTGATTATCAAATGTAAAAAAGGAACCCGGTTCTTAGCTGGTTCCTTTTTTGGTTAATCCCAATAATTAAAGAGGATCTGTCCTACAGTCTCTGGTTTCCAATAAAAGATTTGTTCCCATTCAGCAGGATTTAATTCATTTTTTTGTGGTTTGTGTTTTATAAGTTCATTTAATTCATTGACAGTTAATACATCATAGAAGGGTTTAAATTCTTGGGAAAGCACAGGTTCATCTTTGAATTCAAGGTTCCCATAATCAACAATTGAAGCAAAGGCAATAAAAGGATAATGTTCATTCAATAAAATATAAAACTGATTGCCACGCATCTCCACATGTGCAGAATAAAAATTTGCCGGGTATCGGGGCGAGTTGAATTCCAATATTCTACCGGCATTATTAATTGCTACGCTGAAACACAATTGCTTAAACTGTTTCCCGTCTGTTTGTGGAGGTTTGTCGGCTTCAGAATTATAGAATCCAGTTACCCCATTTGGCAGTCTCATCCTGTCCCCTCCATTCCTCAGGGTTTTAAATTTTATAGACGCAAAAAAGACGCCGCCAAACCTGAAACGGTGCCGTCTTTTTTAAGCGATAAAAATATAAATGATGTAAAGTCTCAATACAAAAGCATTTATTCCACTTCACGCCTGCTGTTGTGCATTTAAGTTCTTGACCCCCAGCACTGCCTGGAAAACAAACGCGATCGTGCACAATACGATAGCCACATAGCCAAGAGTGTTGATTGGCTGGAGCAAAAACGTCCGCACTACAATCAGCAGCAGCATAGCCGCCAACGAAAAGTTAACGACATACGGCTTGTCGTAAAACTTCTTTAAAGAATACGCCGCAAATACAGCAGCGGCCACAATCAGCAAAGATAAAATAGTCCCCATAACATTCACTCATCCTTTTTGTGCATTTTTTCTAGTTTAGCATTCTTGCTGACGATCCGATACCGGCTTAATCACTCGGGAAGTTTGTCATACGCCATTTTTTTAATGATTTGTTCATGCTGGGGATATTGAGCGAGCAACTCATCTTGAGTGAACAGTTCAAAATCAGCAAAATCAAAGCCCGGTGCCACCATGCAGCCGACCAAAGAAAAAGCCTGTTCTTTTTCTACTGAAGAGCCAAATATGCTGCCGCTTGGCACCAGTACCTGCGGTTTTTCGCCATTTTTGATATCCAGTCCCAGCTTTTCCACACGATAATCGCCGCTTTTATCGATGATATGGACTGACAGCGCACTGCCGGCATGGAAATACCAGAGCTCGTCAGACTTCAAGCGATGCAGATGCGAAATATCATGGGAGCGCAACAAGAAATAAATGCTTGTATAAAGCAGCCTTTCAGCCGGATGCGTCTCTGGAGAAATTAGTTGTTCCGACTCGAAGGACCTTTTGTAGAAGCCGCCTTCCGGATGCGGCTCCATGCCTAAATGTTTGATCATATATTCTGCGTCCATCATTGTTCCCTGCTTTCTTTTCCAATTGTAAATCCATCAAATAGTCTGCCGCCATGCTTATTCAGAACAGCGTCTGTCAATTGGATAACCTCTTCTTTTTCAGCAGTCCGGTAATAGCTGTCAAAGGCTTCGATAAAACGTCCAGCGAATTCATCGTCGTAGCGTCTCAGCGCCCTTACCATCCATTTTGAAGAACCGGTCCATTGTCGGTTAACCCTCAATTCAAACTCACTCAGCTGTTCCGCTAAGGCATTGGCAATAAACAGCTCTTCTGCACGATTGCTGCAGCCTAAGAAGTCTTCCAGCACATCTGTTAGAAAATAACGTTTTTGCTCTGCTTCTTTTGCACTCCATTCCGCCGGGCCTTTTTGCAGCAACAACCGGGCTTCGTGTTTTATAGACTCTATGACTCCATTATCTTTTAGCACCACTCCTTCTGCTACCATATTCGGCAAAGAAGGGCATCCCCTTTGACAGTCGCTATCAAAATATGCTTCATAAGAAGTTAAATTATGAACAAAAATTTCAACAGGCCAGCCATTTTCCATTAACGACTCTCTATAAGACGACATAATATTATTATCGAATACCACTAAATCCAAATCCGACGTCTCGGTCGCTTCTCCCCTTACGATACTGCCTGCCAATAATGCAGCTTCACAATCCGGAAATAACCGGGCAACCAGCTGCTTCGCTGTTGCTAACGCATCATTTTCCATTGCTTCAACTCCTTTGCCTAATTATGTTTTCTGCTTATTGTTGAAACTTTCTCAATACTCATCTCGTATTCATTATATAGCAAATTTAAAACGCCAAGGAGGAGCAAAATGAATAACCACGAAATTGATTTTAAATTACACGGAGATGACATGCAGTTTGTTGAAGTGGAACTGGATCCGAACGAAACGGTCATTGCTGAAGCAGGGGCTTTAATGATGATGGAAGACGGCATTGTGATGGAAACCATTTTTGGGGATGGATCCAAGAGCGGCGGTTCCGGCATCATGGGCAAGTTAATGGGCGCCGGCAAGCGGGTTATTACGGGGGAAAGTTTGTTCATGACGACGTTTACCAACCAAGGAACTGGCAAGCGCCATGTATCTTTCGCATCGCCGTACCCAGGCAAAATCATTCCGATGGACTTGAGCATGCTCGGCGGAAAAGTCATTTGCCAAAAAGATGCTTTCTTGGCAGCCGCTAAAGGCGTATCCATCGGCATTGAATTCCAGCGTAAACTCGGCACCGGCTTTTTCGGAGGCGAAGGATTCATCATGCAAAAGCTGGAAGGCGACGGCTTGGCCTTTGTCCATGCCGGTGGAACGCTTTACCGCAAGAACCTGCAAAAAGGAGAAGTACTGCGTGTCGATACCGGCTGTCTCGTTGCCATGACAGCCGATGTCGAATATAATATCGAAATGGTCTCCGGCGTTAAAACCGCTTTGTTCGGCGGTGAAGGCCTGTTCTTCGCGACACTTCGCGGCCCTGGCAGTGTGTGGATTCAATCATTGCCTTTCAGCCGGCTCGCAAGCCGCGTCTTTGCTGCAGCTCCCCAAAACCCTGCCGGACGGTCCCAAGGCGAAGGCAGTGTTGCAGGCAGATTATTCAATTTGCTTGGCGGAAAATAAGCATAACTAGGCAAACAAAGACCCGAAGCCATTGTCAGGCTCCGGGTCTTTTGACATTTCACTTTTTGCGTTTCTGCATTTCTTCAACCGCTCCAGTGAATTTATCAAAATCAAATTCCAAGCTGTTCGGTTTATAGAAAAACAAGATCGATTCTTTTTCGCCTTGAGCGAGCAGATGATTCACCACGGCTTTCGGGCTCTTCATATTCACCCCTGCCTGATCGGCATCTGCAAGCTTATCTAAAATGTCATTTGGTGTAACCGGCATCCCAGCACCCCCCCTTTTCAGTCGAGACTGCAGCAATTCTGTCTGCCCATCCGCATTATTCAACTTCAGTTCCTCTGATACATGACTTCTCCGGCAACTACCGTCATTTCTACTTGAGCTTCTAAAATCTGCTTCGGCGGCCCTTCGAATAAATCGCGGTCATAAATTGAAAAGTCGGCATCAAAGCCTTCAACAATCCGGCCTCGCTCATGCTCTTTGCAAATGGCCGCAGCGCTTCCACTCGTATAAAGTTGGATCGCTTCAAAACGGCTCAATTTTTCCTGTGGCATATAGCCTTCATGCGTTTCATATGGCTTTCTCCGGGTAACGGCAGCATAAATGCCCAAAAGCGGATTTACTTCCTCAATCGGCGCATCTGATCCCCCCGCACAAATCAGCCCTTTAGCGAGCAAGCTCTTCCATGCGTAAGCCCACTTAATCCGTTCTTCACCGAGCCGTTCAATGACCCAAGGGAAATCGGAAGTGGTAAAACTCGGCTGCACATCCAAAGCCACGTCTATTTTTTGCATCCGTTCAACAAGGTCTTCACGAACGACCATGGCGTGGATTAGCCGGTCACGTTTGCCTTTCGGCACAGGATGCGCTTCGATGGCATCCAGCGCCTTTTCCATCCCCAAATCGCCGATGACATGGATAGCAACGGCTTCACCGTGCCGGCGTGCCATTGCAACCAGCTGCTTTAATTCCTCATCGGAATGGATAGCGACACCGCTTGTTGATGGATCGTCGTTATAAGGTTTGCTGAGCAATGCCGTTTTTCCGCCGATGGAGCCATCAGCAAAAATCTTCATGGCGCCTGGGTCGATAAACGGTTCATCGTATTCAGCACTTTCAATCATTTTTTCAAAGACACTATGGGCGCGCAGCAAATGTGCACGGAATTTGATGTCTCCACCAATGACGTTCTTGAAAGCCTGCAAGGGCCTTGAATAATCGCCGTAATAACCCATATCTTCCGTATGCGCTCCTGTCAGTCCGAGCGACAATAAATCTTCAACTGAAGTTTTCAGTGCATTCGTTAAATAATTGATGCTGACTTCTGGAATTTGGCCGGACACCAAGTCCTGCGCAGCATCCAATAAATATCCAGTCGGTTCGCCGTCATTATCGCGGACAATGACACCTCCTTCCGGATCCGGTGTGTCTTTCGTAATGCCAGCAAGGTCCAAAGCGCTTGAATTGGCCAATACAGCATGGCGGCAAACGCGCTTCAGCATCATCGGTGAGCGGCTTATTTCATCCAGTTCCGTTCGGTGAAAAATTTTGCGGTCCGGAAAATTGTTTTCATTCCAGCCTTCTCCGATAAACCAATCGCCTTCTGCAAGATTGGCAGTTGAACGGATCAATTGATTTTTCATTTCATCTGAAGAATCGATTTTGGACAAGTCGACCCGCAGCAGTTTTTCGCCATGTCCAATCATGTGCATATGGCTATCGACAAATCCAGGATAAATTACTTTTCCTTCCAGATTCACTTCTTGGTCTGCTGAGCCTTTCAGTTCTTCGTATGTACCTATTTTTTCTATTTTTCCGCTGGATACCAAAACCGCTTCCGCCGTTTCGCCTTCCACAGCCATCGTATAAATTACTCCTCCATGCCATAACGTCTTCATGCTGTCACTCCTTTTCTAAATATAATGATAAATCCAAGTTCCGGCTTATACAACTACTATCCATTTCCAAGCCATTAAATTTCATGCCGAAACTTCCTGACGCGAAATAATGAGAATTTATGATATAATTAAGATACATTTTTTGAAAGCAGAGGTGAACCCTCCAAACCGGAGGGACCAATTGGACAGTATACTCATATTGAATTTGTTTTTGGTAGTTTTGTTAATTGCTTTAACCGCTTTGTTTGTCGGATCTGAATTTTCCATTATCCGTGTGCGGACATCCCGCATCGATCAGTTGATTTCAGAAGGCAGTAAAAGTGCAGTGAAGACGAAAAAGATTGCAGATCATCTCGATTACTATTTATCGGCATGCCAGCTTGGCATCACCGTAACAGCTCTAGGACTTGGGTGGCTCGGTGAACCAACTGTAGAGCGCCTGTTGCATCCGGTTTTTGAGAATTTTGGAATTGGAGATCCAACTGCCTCCATCCTTTCGTTTACCATCGCTTTTGTAGCCGTCACTTATTTCCATGTCGTACTGGGTGAATTGGCGCCAAAAACGCTTGCCATTCAGTATGCTGAGAAAATGGCTTTGTTCTTTTCAGGTCCACTGATTCTTTTCGGAAAAATCATGAATCCGTTTATCTGGTTGATGAACGGTTCTGCCCGCCTGCTGTTGCGTGCCTTTGGCATTGAACCGGCAGACCATGAACAGGCCCATTCCGAGGAAGAACTGAAAATCATTATGACTCAAAGCTATCAAAGCGGTGAAATCAATCAAACCGAACTAGCGTATATGCAGAACATCTTTTCATTCGATGAACGCTGTGCAAAAGATATCATGATTCCCCGAACACAGATGGAATCCATTTCACTTGAAATGACCCACGATGATTTGATGGAAATTGTGCGCGAACATGAATATACCCGTTATCCCGTTACAGAAAATGGGGATAAGGACAATATTCAGGGCTTTGTCAATGTAAAAGAAATGCTGACAAACTATACAATTACCGAAGACATGAAAGAAAGTGTTGTTGTCCATGATATCCCTTTCGTTATGGAAGCTGCTCCAATTCAAGACGTTTTAAGAACGATGCAAAAAGAACGTGTCCATATGGCAATCGTCATTGATGAATACGGCGGAACTTCTGGCGTTATTACAATGGAAGACATTCTTGAAGAAATTGTTGGGGAAATCCGTGATGAATTTGATGAAGACGAACCCGATGAGATCAAAGCTGTAGACATAAATAATTACTTAGTAAACGGACGCGTCCTATTGTCTGACCTTGAAGAACGTTTTGGCATTACATTTGAAGACAGTGAAGACATTGATACAATCGGCGGCTGGGTCCAGCTGAAAAACATTGATATCCATGAAGGCGAAAAAGTTGAATTGCCGAATCACTCAATCACCGTAAAAGAAATGGAAAACCACCAAATCATAACGGTATTGCTGAGCCGCAAAGAAACGATCGAGTCTGACAAAGAACCTGTCGAAATAACCGAATAAGTTTGTCTACAAAAAAACACCACCTGCTCATCATTCGAGCAGGTGGTGTTTTGCTGTCTGTCATTGTTTTTTATCGGTCAAGGATTTCTCATATTCAAATTTCTTCATCAGCATTTCCCCTGAAAAACCTTCTTCGATCAAGCGCGCCAATATGTCTTTGGAATCGTCATCTGACGGGTCCGGCTGGTCGTCCCGGTCAATCTCGACGACATTGCTTTCATTGCGGATCCAGTCGGAAAAACTGCCGGTGTACAAGCGAAGCGACTCATGACCTTTTTCTGCGAGTGCAGCATAAAGGCCGGCAGCTGAAACACCGCTGCCGCAATAAATAACAGCAGGCTCATTTTTTTGCAGCACCGATGAAAAATCAGCATCATCCACAAATTGTTTATTTTTGACCAGCTGCTCCAAATCAAAATTCCGGGCACCTGGAACTCTTCCCGCCACCGGATCAATAGGCTCTTCAATTCCCGCATAGCGTTTTGCAGAGCGGGCATCTACTAATACCCCCAGTTCTTCTCCGTTGATGACCTTTTTCACATACTCTTGATCGGCATAGATGGCATCGTTGAAGGTCAAATCAATCTTGCTTGGAGCGTAGCTTGGCGTTTCATTTGAAACTTCAATGCCTTGTTTTTTCAATGCTTCAAATCCGATTTTGCTGATGTAGACTTTTTCAAATCCCGCATACTTCAGCAGCCACCAAGCACGGGGAGCATAAGCTGTCCCGCCTTGGTCATAAATGACAATTGAATCTTCATGGGTCAAACCGCTAGTGCGGATCAATTCGGCCAACTGTTCTTTGGAAGGCATGGGATGGCGGCCGGCATTAGAAGCCATATCCGACAGGTCGTCATTCAAATCCCAAAAAACCGCGCCTTTTACATGTTCTTCGGCATATAATTGCCGTCCACTTTCCGGATTGTGGAGCTCAAATCTCGCGTCAATCCATCTGTAATTCTCGGTGTCCGTCGTTTTAATATAAACTGTCATTGCTTACACCCTTTCCGCTAACAAATTAGAAAACAACTCTTTCCACTTATCCAGTATTTCTTGCTGTTGCAGCAATGTACGCTCTGACTCAATTTGATTGATTGCTTGCCTTAAAGTGTGCTGGCGCAAGCCTTCCGCTTCCTGGTCAATCCAAGCGTCTGCCCATTCCCCGAGCTTCACTTTTTCTCTCTCTAAATATTTTAACGCATCAGGCTCCATTAAAGCCTGCAAAGCGTCACGAAGTTTTTCTTTTTCATTTTTCTCGAAAAAGCTTCGATTGTTTTTATAATACGTTTTTACAGATGAATAATCTTTATTGGCAAATGGCCGGTCTACTTCGACAGTCGCTACTTCTTCCACTTCGTAAGGAGTAAATGAAAAATCCGGGTTCATGTCTTTTAACTTGGCCGTGTCATCTTTGAAGCGGGCTGCAATTTTCTTTTCAATAAACTGGGCCAACCGGAAATTGGTGACACGCAGCTCTTGTTGAAAATCAAATGCGGTCATTTCCGTCATTTCCTGCAATGCCGTATCCAAAGCTTGCTGAGCTGATTTACCTGAAAACACAGAAGGGTTGAACGCTTCTTTGAAAAAATCATTGAAACGGTAGAAAACCCGCTGATTCACGTAATACAAAAGTTCGTTCAATTCCTGCAGCGCTTCTTGCGATAAAATGCGTGCCGGTGAAGCACTGAATAAGATACGCAGTTGCTGTTCGAGCCGTTTCAGCTCTTCAAGCCGCTCATCTTTGCGCATAAGATTTTTTTCGGTTTGAGCAATCAACCCTTGGAACCGGTCAATTGCTTTTTGCTCTTCTTCTGCCAATGACTGGACAGCCATTCCTTTTAACTCGTCTTTCAGAAAATGCTGGAACGCCGTTTCGAATTCCGGCATGCCGGACACTTCACGGTCACGCAAAGCCATTAAACTTGAAACCCCGTAAAGCCGCGGAAAACGAATGCCAAAGCGAAGCAATTCATCCTGGACGTATTGAATGACTTCATTTTTTTCCTGTTCATTATTCGCCAAGTCTATCGCGTTGACGATAAAGAACATCTTGTCCATTTCAAACGCATCTTTAACCCGCCCCAATTGAATCAGGAATTCACGGTCTGCACGGGCAAACGCATGGTTGTAATAAGTGATAAATAGAATGGCATCTGCGTTCCGGATGTATTCAAAAGCGACATTCGTATGGCGCGCATTGATGGAATCCGCTCCCGGAGTATCAACAAGCGTCACGCCGCTGCGCGTCAAATCACAGTCATAATAAAAATCGATTTCATCGACAAAACAGCTTCGCTCTTCTTTGGCTACATACAATCCAAACTCTTCCCGATCTGTTCGGATGGTTTTGCCCAGTTCTCCTTTAAAGCTTGGATAACCTTTGCGGAATGCTGTGATAAAAGATTTATGGACTTGCTGCTCCGTCGCTTCATTTACCGGCAAGTTAGCTGATTTATCGAAAGCCTCTTCCAAGGAACTGACTGCAATGCCGAGAGCCTGGAAGGAATTCTGCACATCTTCCGTCATTTGCGACACTGTTTTCAGCCGGACATCCGCCGTTTCGTGAGGGTGGTCTTTTGAAACCGGGCGGATGCGGTTGATGGTTGCCGTCGTCGGATTCGGCGATACCGGAAGCACGGTTTCTCCCATTAAAGCATTTGAGAAAGACGATTTGCCAGCGCTGAAAGCTCCGAATAACGCAATGGTAAATTCCTGATTTTGGAGTCTTCCTGCTTTTCGTTTCAAGTACTCCGCCGTTTCTGTAAATCCTTTGATCGAGCTGATGGTTTCGGCTGTCCGGCTTGCCCGTTCAACGACTGCCCCTTCATCGAATACTGAAAGAGAATGGCTTTCGGGCTGAGCTGCTTCTTCGTTTGGCAGTATAGTTTCTGTTTCCAGCATGGAAGGATCAAATTTAACCATTTCCTCGATTTTCACTTGGAAGCTTTCTTGCCATTGCTGGACTTTTTCTTCTGCTGCCTGTTTTTGTTTAGGAAGCATGGCTGAAAATGCCCTTTTTACTTTATCGATGCGTTCATCCATTTCTTCTAAAGTTTTGATGGCCAGCACTTTTTGGTTTAATTGTTCGGCTTTCATATCGATTTCCGTGCTCAAATCATCTGACAGCCCATTGAATTGTTCTTCTTGCGCATTTTTCCAAGCTTCCGTTTCCCGGACAAACCATCTCTGCACAGCAGTTGAAATGCTGTTCGCAAAGTTCAGCACAGCGTCTCCTGTGATGGAAGCACCGCGCGGAACTTGCTCTTCGACCAATGAAAACGGCACGTCAAAAACCAGGTCATCAATCGCAAGCGATTCTGAATCTGTTAAATGCCCTGCATCTTTTAATGAGGTTTTCATCAGTTTTTTAAGATGAGAAGTGATTTGCGATGCCACTACTGATGACAATCTGTCTTGGACTTCCAATTTCCGCAATTCACGTTCTTCTTGTGTTTTCTTGGCGCTGAACAGCAGCCCGACTTTGAAGTTCGGCTGCACCGATTCCAAATAATTGGTCAAAGCATTGCGCAGTTCATACGGCATGATGTTCGAGTTTTCCAAAAGCTGTTTGCGGCTTTTCTCGAAATTCAATTTCCAGTCTTCATAATCCATAACGGATAACCGGCGGGAAACCGATTCGCTTTCTTTTTTCAAGTCATCCCGCATCTGCCATTCTTCTTCCGTAAGGACCGAGGAAAAAGCCTGGAGCCGTTCATTTTTTTCATCTTCTAAAAACTGAACATGCTCATCTTTTAATTGCTGCAAAGCAGATTCAGCAGCAATTCCAACATGGCCTTGCCAGCCTTCCATAACAGACGATACCAGAGCTTTTACTTGTTCAAAATCATTTCCAGGATAGGCAAAGTCCTTTAAGGAAGTGAAAAAGATTCCTTTCGGCACAACGCCCCATGCTGCAAATGAGTCATGAACCGATTGGGTGAATTCTGAAAAAGTCAGTTCACTGCTTTGGTGTTTGTCGATTTGATTGACAATCAAGTATAAATCCGTATATTTTTGCAGTTCTTTCGTGAAATTGAAGTTCAACTCGGACTGCACATGGTTGTAGTCCATGACATAAAACACCATATCTGCGACATGAAGCGCCGATTCGGTTGACATCCGGTGGGCATCATCGGTGGAATCGACACCCGGTGTATCCATTACGGTAATGCCTTCAGGCAAGACGGAATCTTCATGTCCGATGTCGATCTGGGTGACTTCCCCGCTTTTGCAGAAGGCTTTCACTGCTTCAAAATCATAGTTCTCAGGAAAGTATACCGGTTTTTCGTTTTTCAGATTGACGATGGCGAAATCGGCGTCGGCTTTGTGCACATTGACGATATTGGCACTGGTTGGAATCGGGCTAGACGGCAACAGCGTCTCTCCGGTCAGCGCATTGATCATCGATGATTTCCCCGATGAGAAATGGCCGGCGAATCCGATGATGAAATTATTTTTTAAGATCTTTTTGGCAAATAATTCGGCTTTTGCCGCGCGCTCTGTGTCTTCATTTTCCTCGAATATATGATACAGTCTTGCCGTCTCGATTAAACCTTCTTTATGCTCTAGCACTGTCATGTTGCAAAACTCCTTCATCAAATACTGCTACTATCATATCATTTTTTGCACGTGAACGAAAAAAATCCTTTTCGTTTAAGAAAAGGATTTAATAACAGTCATGAGATTGATGCCCGGACCTTATGAAAAACCGTGAATGGTCATCCCACCGTCCACAAACAAGGTTTGGCCGGTTATGTAGCTCGCTGCCTCTGAAGCCAGGAATACCACAGGGGTTGCTACTTCAGGCAATTCCCCGACCCGTTTCATTGGTGTCACTGCAAGAATCGAATCCAAATAATCCTGATCGCTTAATAACTTCTCGGTTAACGGCGTTTTAAAATACCAAGGCCCAATCGCGTTGACCCGGATATTTTGTGGACCCCATTCCATAGCCATCACTTTGGTCATTTGAATGATGGCCGCTTTTGAAGCTGCATAAATAACGCCCGTTTTCAGCGCACGCTCCCCGCCTACAGAACTGATGTTGATGATGGAACCGCCGCCTTTCATTTTCTTAACGGCTTCCTGCGAGAACATAAACACGCTATGGGCATTGGTATCCATGATCTTATGCCATTCATCGTCGCTTGCATCTGCCAAGGATGAGCGGATGTTCATGCCTGCATTATTGACGAGGACATCAATGGCGCCGAATTGTTCAATTGTCTTTTCCACGGCGTTTTCAATTTCTTCCCGTACTGTTATATCTGCAACGGTATAAGCAGTCCGGCCGTTGCCGATTTCTTTTTGCACCGCCACGAGATCCGATTCTGTGCGTGCGACCAGCATCAAATTTGCTCCCGCTTCCGCCACCGCTAATGCGATCGCCTTGCCAATTCCTTTACCGGCACCGGTCACGATAGCCGTTTTGCCTTCTAAACTAAATGACTTCAACATGGAAAATCCCCTCCTCTCTTTATTATAATCAAAATTGTTAATAAATTGGCATGAAATTGAATAATGGTTATCCATTTTCCTCGTTTTGAGCCGGTTGGGCATAAACGATGCTGAGTTGGGCATATATTGAGTAAAGTTGGGCATAAAGCAATCACACTTGGGCATAATACTATTGAAGTTGAGCATAACCTTGCCACGCATAAAATTTCTTATAAATAGACAATAAAAAAACGGCTTTAAAAGCATGCCGCTTTTAAAGCCGTTCGATGTTTAATTCAGCTGATAGATTTTCGTGCACTTCTGCTCCAGGTAGCTGGCCAGATGCTCCGCATTCAGGCCTTCTCCGGTTGCATCCTGCAAAATTTCGAGCGGTTTCTTAACAGCTCCGTGCTGGTGGACGTTTTCAGTCAGCCATTCACGGATCGGTGTAACATCACCGCTTTCCAGCAACTCATCATAATCCGGTAAATCCTTTAGCATGGCGTTTTTGAATTGCGCCGCATAAATATAGCCGAGTGCATACGAAGGGAAATAACCGAAACTTGCGCCTGCCCAGTGAACGTCCTGCAAAACGCCTTCCGCGTCATTCGACGGGCGGATCCCCAAATACTCTTCGTATTTATCGTTCCACAGCCGCGGCAGATCTTTAACTTCCACGTTTCCGTTAAACAGCCCTTTTTCCAGCTCATAGCGGATCATGATATGAAGGGCATACGTCAATTCATCCGCTTCGATGCGAATCAGCGATGGCTTGGATTCATTGATGGCGCGCCAGTAATCAGCAACTTCAATGCCCTTGAACTGCTCCGGTGCGTATTGTTTTAAAAGCTCAAAATTTTTATTCCAGAACTTATCGTTGCGTCCGACAAAGTTCTCGAAAAACAGCGATTGAGATTCATGAATGCCCATTGAAGCACCGGTTTCCACCGGCAGCCCAGACAATTCTTCCCCGAGGTTCTGTTCGTATAAAGCATGCCCGCATTCATGGATCGTACCGAATACGGCGGTGCGGAAATCTTTTTCATCGTATTTCGTCGTCACCCGGATATCTTTCCGGTTGATATTGGTCATGAACGGATGAACCGTTTCATCAAGTCGGCCGGCTTCGAAATCATAGCCTAATTGGCCAAGGATTTCATAGCTGAAGTCCCGCTGTGCTTCTTTCGGAAAATGGCCGAAAAGAAAACCGGTTTGGGGCTTGTGTTCGGAATCGGCAATTTTTTGGACAAGCGCAATAATGCGTTCACGCAGTTCACCAAAAACTTTGTCCAGGATTTCCGTCGTCATGCCTGGCTCGTATTGATCAAGCAATGTGTTATAAGCGCTGCCGTTTTTCTCGCCCCAATAACCGATCATTTTTTTCGTGGTCGCAACCAACTTCTCCAAGTAAGGCTCGAACATGGAAAAATCACCGGCAGCTTTTGCATCTTCCCATACAGATTCCGCTTTGGACTGCAAAACAACAAATTCCCTGTATTCTTCAGGCGGAATCTTTTTGCTTAAGTCATACTCTTTTCGTGATTCTTCCACGGAACGGCGCATCACGGGAACTAACCCATCTTTTTCCGCTTCCAATGCAGAAAGCAGTTCGCCGAAAGCGTCTGAAGTCGACAGCGCAAATAATTCAGACGATAAAGTTCCGATTGTCTCTGAACGCAGATCGACGCCTTTTTTCGGTGCGCCGGTGCGAAGATCCCAATACAATAACGCAAGGGCTTCCTGATAAGCACGCATTTTTCCTGCATGTTCCACAAATTGTTGTTCGAGCGTCATCTAAATCCCTCCAAAACAGACTTTAAGCCCATTGTAACACAAGACTTTAGAAGGATTAAAAATTTTCTGCAGGAACCGGCAAAATCTGATTCCACAAATGCTCGACGACCAATTCTTCCTCATTCAACAATAAATGAATTTCTCCATAATCGTTCGAAGTACGGATCAATCGGCCGATGCCTTGCTGAATGCGCAGCTGCATAAACGGCAAATCAATTTCCTCAAGCGGATTGGTGCTGAATTTGCGTTTCGCTTCGAAAACAGGATCCTGCGGCGGGAACGGCAAGTCGACAATGATGACTTTCGTCAACGCTTCGCCAGGTAAATCAAGGCCTTCCCACAGGTGATACGAACACAGCACTTGGAATTTGCCTTCCTGGAATTCTTTCACAACTGTCGATAGTTCCCGGTCACCTTCGAATTCAATGCGGTATTGATGGTCAAGCGGCAATGAACGCTTAAAATTGTCCATATCCATTTTTGATTTGAACAAGACAAGCGTCTGGTCGCCTGTTGAAAATAAATCATAGACGCGGCCGAACTTATCGGTCTGCTTCAAAGGATGTTTGAATACTTTCATGACGTCTTCATAATCAAATGGAGACGGCACTGAAAATGATTGGAAATCATCTATTCCTAAGCTGTCCGCAATATACGTAAAATCTTTTTGAATGGACAATGTTGCGGAAGAAAAAATGATCGGCACTTTGCCATCAAAGAATTTTTCATCCAGAATATCCGTAACGAGACGCGGCATAATGACCAATGTCTCGATTTCATCTTTCACTTCAAGCCAGTTGATGGCATCGCCTTCTTCAATAAACAATTTCATCGAAAACGTATAAAGTTCGAAATATTCTTCCGCCAGCTTTAAATCGTATTCCGGGATGGTATAAAGTTCTCCTTCGAACACAAATTCCTCCAGCAGCTCGTTGATCGTGTCGACCAGCTCACGGCCCAGCCCCAATAATTCGGCGGTCTTTCGGATTCCTTTGCGGTCTTCATGGCTTGTGATGGTATTTTTGCGCAGTTCGCGGAAAAAGTCATTGTGCAAATCAATCGTTTGTTCAATCAATCTCAAGGTTTTTTCTCTTACTCCATCAACCATGACGCGTTCCGTGACATTCAAAAGCGTCATTTCCTGTACTTCATAAGTCAACGCCCGTTGAGCGGCGAATTCCAGCAAATGCCCTTCATCAAGAACTACCAAAGAATAATCCGGCAACAGCGGCGTCTGCCCTTCACGCGTGCGTGTTTCTTTTGTCCAGATATGCTCCATCAGGAAATCGTGCGAGCAGATTACCAGGTCGGTCGCTTGGCGGTAATGGTTGCGGTGGATGGTCTGGCCGCATTTATTGCGGAGTTCGCAAGCCTGGCAATTTTGGATAGGATGGTAATTGACTTGCTGCCATTCTTCATCCGTCACATCGGGGTAACTCGAGCGTTCCCCGTAAGGATAAGTATTCTGCATCGAAAAAGTTTTGTTGACGAATTCAGGAAGGCTGTCTTCAATATCGTACAAAAAATCAGCGTCGCTGCGTTTTTGCGCACCTTCAAACCGCTGCAGGCAAAGATATTGATCGCGTGATTTTGCCAGGCGGACATCCAGTTTTAAATCGAACAAATCGTTCAACCGGTCGATATCCCCGCCTTTTTTCACAAGCTGTTCAATCAGCGTTTCATCCGCACAGGAAATCAATGCCGGTTTGCCGGTATAGCGGGCGTAAGCAATCGCAGGCAGCAAATAAGCCAAGGTTTTCCCGGTGCCGACTCCAGCTTCAGCGAAAAGCACCGATTTTTCTTTTAATGCCTGTTCAATCTGGAATGCCATAAAGATTTGTTCATCACGCAAATCAAAGCCTTTTTCCGGCAACTCGTCGTAAAACACGTCACCGATCCAATCGTTGAGCGATTCAAAAAATGTTTTATCTTTACTTAATGGAAATGGTATAGGCTGTCTCATAAGTTCTCCTCACAGAGAAACGGAAGAGCTCCGGCCCTTCCGTTCTCGAGTCATTTATTTTTTGGCCGTTCTCCCCAGAATTGGAACAAATCTGTGCGAATAAAACCATTGAATAATTTTCGTTTTTTAGTTGCTGGCTGGCCGTAATGCGTCTCGAATTTTTCCATCGATGACAAGATGTAAATCGACCAGGTCGGGTGTTTGGAAAAGATCTGGCCCATATCACTGATCATCTGTTCAATCACTTCTACTTCACCAATCCGCTCTCCGTACGGCGGGTTCCCGACAACAACGCCATTTTCTTCATGCGTCACAAAGTCTCTCACTTGGCGCTGCTGGAATTGAATGATATCGGCGAATCCCGCTTCCCGGGCATTTTCTTCCGCTACTTTGATCATCCGATGATCGATATCGGTGCCGAGGATATTCAGCGGTTGGTCGTAATTCGCCAATTCCTCCGCTTCTGCACGGACATCATCCCAGATTTGCTGTTTCATCCATGGCCATTCTTCACTGTCAAAATCGCGGTTATAGCCAGGTGCAATATTTTGGCCGATCATCGCTGCTTCAATGACAATCGTCCCGGATCCACAGAAAGGATCTACAAACGGACGGTCCGGTGTCCATCTTGAAAGCTTCACTAAAGCTGCCGCCAACGTTTCTTTCAACGGTGCTTCCCCTTGGTCTAAGCGGTATCCGCGCTTATGCAGGCCAGCTCCGCTTGTGTCGATCGACAATTGGACTTTATCTTTTAAAATGGAGACTTCAATTTTAAAACGGGCTCCAGATTCATCTAAGAACGAGTTTCGTTTATAAGCTTTTTTCAATCGTTCCACAATTGCTTTTTTCACAATCGACTGGCAATCCGGCACGCTGTAAAGCTTCGATTTAACCGATTTTCCTTGGACTGGAAAATTCGCATCGACCGGAAGAAATTTTTCCCATTCAATTTCTTTAGTGCGTTCGAATAATTCATCAAACGAATAAGCATTAAATTCACCGGCAATGATTTTTACGCGGTCTGCAGTGCGCAGCCATAGATTCGCTTTTGCGATATCCCGTTCGTCTCCTTCAAAAAAGACCTTGCCGTTCTCTGTTTGTGTCTGGTATCCCAGTTCTTTTACTTCGTCCGCTACAATCGATTCAAGACCCATTGCAGCAGTTGCTAACAGTTTAAACTTACTCATAACTACTTCCTTTCCTGTTGCAGGTTATTTCTAATTTTTGTTTACATAATTATTAATAAAGGATTATTCCTTTTCATACATCGCTTCGGCCGCTTTGGGCAAGGCTCCCGCCATGAGCCGAGAAGAACACTCGTCTCATCGCTAAAAACCTCCTGCTCCTGCATCGCTGCGCTAGCTTCGTCGCAAAGGAAATGCCCCAAACTACCTTTGGTTCATTTCCTTGCCTAGCCCGTGGACGCGCCTTCACTGGATAAGTTTTTTAGAAAAGAGAGAATCATTGAAATAGCTTTTTAATGATTGCTTATATAGATATGGAGCAAAGCAGCGAAGACGCCAGCGGCTAAAACATATGCTCCTGTTTCTGCATCGCTACGCTAGCTTCGAAACATGAAAGTGCGTTGCAGCGCTGTGCGCTTCGTCGCAAAGACTTGGCCTCACAGACCTCGGCCAATGTCTTCGCAGTTTTTTTGCGGAATATCAGCAGATATATATGAATAATTCAATATATATTATTTATCCTTTTTAGGAAAGTTAAGTATATTTTCTGTAATAAGTAGAAAAGCCCCCCTAAAGGAGAGCCTTTGATAATAATTTAAAGCCAAAAGAAATTCTATAAGCCATGTTTTGTTTCCACGTACTCAAACGGCTTGCACCTTGTACTAGTGGACGGCAACCATCTATCTGCATGCCTAAAGCTTGCCTCTTCATCGGTTCATTTCCTTCAGAAAAGTGCCCCTACCATAATTTGGGTTTCTCACTCGCGGGGTTTACCTCGTTCCACCTGCATAATTTCTTATGCAGCTCCGTCACTGTGGCACCTTCAGGGTATTTCGGCCATATCCGAAGACTTAGGCGTTCTACCCGCCGTCAACTGCAAAAGCAGCTGCCTTAGCTTATTGTTTCGCTAAGCGCGATCACTACGGCCATCGCAGGTCCGTGTGAGCATGGACTTTCCTCTCCGGTAAAATACCGGAGCGATTGCCAGAATTTCCAATGGCTTAACAAGTATACGTTATTTCGTTGAATAATTCAATGGAATTTACTTGTTGTTCAATTTATTGCCGAATACGTGGTTTTCAAGATGAGACAACCGGCGCAAAATATCAAAATTCGTTGTCCCCGGAGCCGGAGCGGCCTGTCTTCTCGGCGCTTCTTCCAGTTCTGCACGCAGGCGTTTGTTCTCGTTTTGAAGCTGTTCGATTTTTTTCGAAAAAATCTCGTAGTCTTGAATAATTTCATCTAAAAAATGGTCTACTTCGTCTTGATTATAGCCGCGCATCCCAGTTTTAAAATCTTTTTCTAAAATGTCTTTTGCTGTGAATTTATTGTCCATTTTTATCGTCCTTCCATAAGGTGAAACTGCAATTAGTGAGGAATCCCTGCCCTGTTCATTGCTCGCTGAACCATTCGAACTTGTTCGAGCAGTTCTTACTGCCCTTTAATACAGGATTTAAAAAAACTGCCTTACGCTAAGTATAGCATAAGGCCAGTTTTCCGTGTTTAGTTCCGGGCAACTTCAGACCGTTTTTTTCGCTTTTTTCCTTCCAGGCGCAATAACCTTTTGTCGATATCCTGGATAAGGGAATTCCGGACTTTTGTGTGCTGGCTCGCCTCTTTCGCAAATCCTGCCATGATAATCGCCTGATCCAGATTACTCAGTTGGTGTTCATATAATTTAGCTGCGTGAATCCATGCCTCCACTTCAACTGCTCCGCGTAAATGAGGAGCTGCTTCTTTGAACAGCTGCACCGCTTCCTCGTACTGGCCGTTTCGCTTTTTCTGGATAGCCAGCAAGAACCTGGCAAACGCCGCAGAACTTCCGCGTTGTTGGGTAACATGTTCCAGATACGCGGCACTTTGGTCGAATTGCTTTAAATCTGCGTACCATTTCCCAATATTTGTATAAGCGCCACTTGTTTCAGAAATCAAATCTTGCATCAGCAAATCCGATGACAAAACGTATAAAGACACAAGCGACAAAATATCAAGTTCGTTGTGGTATAAAACTTTTGCCAAGCCATCCGAAAATCCGCTTTTCACAGCATCCAGATAAATCGGCGGAATCAAATACCCCGGCACATCCCCTTCTCGGATAAAACCAAGTTTTTCTTCTTCAATCGTACTTAGTTTCATACGTGCCAATTCGTTTTTCCAAATCCGTTTTGTGCCATGGAACAAATCGATTTGCTGCGGAGTCGGCAGCTTCGGCAATACTTGGCGGTGCATCGTCCATCTGGACGTTAATTGCGGCCAGTCAAAGCTTTTGCCGTTATAGGAAAAAATGATCGGTTCCTCGTCACGCCACAAGCCGGTCTCATACAAAAACGCCGCTTCGTGCGAAGGATCCGGCATAATATACTGTGTCATTTCAAAATGATCCTCTTTTTGGACCAGCAAGCCAATCAGAAAAATATAAGCTCCAGTTCCGCTGAGCCCGGTCGTTTCCGTGTCAAAAAAGACAATCGGATCTCCTTGCTTCAGCTTGAACGGGTGTTCAAACGGCGTCTGTTCCCACGCGGCCAAAACCCGGTTCAATTCATCTAATTGCACTTTGCCATGTATTTGATGAAGAGGGTAATGTATTTTTTTCTCGTAGACAAAACCGAATTTATTTTCTTTCAGCTCTAGTCCGATCTTACGCCATTCCTTTTCGTACAGCGGGCGTTCGACCGCTCTCGCTGCCTGTTTCTTGGCTGGCTGCTTTTTCAGCATGCCTTTCATCTGGAGAAGCTTATTTTCAAAAGACATGGACCGCTCACCTCTCTTTGCGAAGCTCATTCAATAACTTGATGACATGGCTTTTCATGCTGATCGCCGCGTCCTGGGCTCCGATGCATGATGGACAGCCGTCCAGGCATGGACATTCTGATACGTGCTCTTGTGCTTTATCCAACAGCGGCTGCCATAAATCATATATCCGTTCACTGATGCCAATGCCGCCTGGATAAGAATCATGGATGAAAAATGACGGCATGTCGTTATGGGTCGATTTGACTTGCGGCACGACATGCACATCGCGGCGGTCGCATTGTACAAAAATTGGGATGAACGATTCAATGGCATAAGCTGCTCCGGTCATGGTATCCGATAATTCCGAATCGCTAAAGCCGTCGGGTTTGACAAAGCTCAGCCATGTCGAAGAAGTATGCAATTCCTCAGCGGGCAAGGAAATCGGTCCAGAGCCGATATTATCATGGGTATCAAAACGGATTTTCTTAAATATCGTCGGCATGGCGAGTACGGCAATATCTCCGTATTGAACATCCGCATCATGCAATTTTTTGGTTTTGTCTTCACTCATCACTTTCAACTCAATTGCCAGATTGGCATCGGTAAAATAATCAACGTCCACTTCGCGGACATAAGCCTTTTTCTCTTCCCAGTCCAAAATCTCGACTTGGAACTGAGTGCCTTGATGGAGGTAAATCGCTTCTTCATGCAATAAAGTCAAGGCGCTGAAGCGGTCCATTTCTCCGATGACTCTCGTGTCGGCAGGAACAGACTGGTCGATGATCACGACGTTTTCCTGCGATGCTGACCGCAGCGATATATCATGAGCCGGGAAACGGTCGCTCATCCAGTGCCAGCGGTCAGAGGTTTGGACCAGGACGCCTTGTTCCTGCAAATACTCAAGCAATTCCTGCACTTCAAATTCCCCGTATTGGTCATCCGTTCTGAACGGCAATTCAAACGATGCGCATTTTAAATGATCCATCAGGATAATAATATTTTCCGGATGGATCCGCGCTTCTTCCGGTGACTGGTCAAGCAAGTATTCCGGATGATTGATAATATACTGGTCCAGCGCTGTGGATTGCGCTACATAAACGACAAGTGATTCATCCTGCCTTCTTCCCGCTCTTCCCGCCTGCTGCCAAGCGCTCGCAATATTGCCGGGATAACCCGTCATGATGCAAGCCTGCAGTTGGCCGATATCAACGCCAAGTTCGAGCGCATTGGTCGAAACCACGCATTTGATCGTCCCATCCCGCAGCCCTTTTTCAATAGCACGCCGTTCGGTTGGCAAATAGCCTCCCCGGTAGCCTTTAATCGATTCATCCTGCAGCTTGGTTTTTGTTATGGCTTGCAGATAAGTGACCAGCATTTCAACCCGTACCCGGCTTTTGGCAAAAACAATCGTTTGTATCCCTTGTTTCACCAGATGGGTAGCCAAATCGCGGACTTCCAAAACCGCACTTCTCCTTACGCCGAATGTCGGATGGATAATCGGCGGATTGTAGAAGACAATATGCTTTTTGCCGGAAGGCGCCCCGTTTTGGTCAATTAAAACATGATCTGTGTTTGTCAGATTCTCGGCAAGCTCTTTTGGATTGGCAATCGTCGCTGATGTACAGATGAATACCGGATTGCTGCCGTAAAATTCACAAATCCGCTTTAATCGCCGGATTACATGGGCAACATGTGTACCAAAAACGCCTTTATAAGTATGGAGCTCATCTATTACTATATAATGAAGATTTTCAAAAAGTGACACCCATTTAGTGTGGTGAGGCAAAATCGCTGAGTGCAGCATATCGGGATTGGTCATGACAATCTGTCCCGCTTTTCTCACTTTCGTCCGGATAGCCGGAGAAGTATCGCCATCGTATGTGTACGATAAAATATCCTGCTCCGTTTTTTCAATCAAATCATGCAGATCGCTTTTCTGATCCTGCGCCAATGCTTTTGTTGGAAATAAATATAAAGCCCGGGCTCCGGGGTCGTTGAGGATTTTATGAAGCACCGGCAAATGGTAGCAATAAGATTTTCCGGATGCTGTCGGAGTAACTGCAGTAAATGATTTTCCGCTCACTGCCAAATCGAAAGCCTGGCGCTGATGCGTATACAATTGGTCGATGCCTTTTTTGCGGAGTGCCGTTTTCAGGCTTTCGTGCATATCGGCCGGAAAGTCTGCATATGCAGCCGGCTTTTCCTTGACTGTATGCCAATGCTCAATCCGTTCCATCATATCCGGTTCAGTTTTCCACTCTTTCAATAGTTCAGGCAATTTTTTTCTTCTGATCATGTTTCTTCGCTCTTTTCGTCGATTGCCAGCATAAAAGTTTGCAGCGTATACTGTGCAGCTTGAATGGTCTGGATAAAGCGCTTCTTGCTGGTCTCTTTATAGAAGCTTTGCACAAAAAACTGCGCCATCCCTTCAGCGGCATTATCGATCTGTGGTTTGTGTACATATTTAGGGCGTTCTTGCTGAATGTACAACAAGGATTCCCGTTGCCATTCATTTATCTTTTGGTGCCAATAATCTGCGTATGGTTTTACTTCTTCATAAAAGTCCGGAACCGCATCCCGCTCACGCATATCGTAAAAACGGTCCAGGCATTTTCCGCATTCGTCATATAATACGGAAGAGAGTTCTCTAACTGTCATATTGCGTCCCTCCATTGCCATTAGTTTATCATAGAAGCGAAAACGGTACGAATATTAATCCATTGGCAGATAGCGGTGGTCCAACTGGTTGTTGAAGCCTTCATTGAGCTATTAATGAAATAGGAAGAAGCTTCCCCTTTTCTAACGAAAGTTTGTTTTTGTCGAACAGGCATTCTTTTCATTTGGAATTAACCTTCGAATCCGATATTATAAGACTAGCAAATTTGAAACCTTTAGACTTATTCATCGTCTAAATGCTATGTGATATGATAAGGTAAGCGAGGTGTATCACAGATGGCAATAAATTATCCAAATGGCAAAAAGTTCGTCCCTCCAAAAGAAAAAACCGTAAAAAAGAAGAAAAAAGATTTTTCTTTTAGTAATCGGGGTAAAACACTTGAGGACGAATTGAACGAAACCAATGATTATTATCTGCAATTAGGTCTTGCAGTTATCCACAAAAAACCGGTCCCTGTCCAAGTCGTTAAAGTTGAATATCCTTCAAGAAGCGCCGCTGTTATTCGCGAAGCTTATTTCAGAACTCCGTCGACCACTGACTATAACGGAGTATGGAATGGAAGATATGTCGATTTTGAAGCTAAAGAAACGGAGAACAAAACATCTTTTCCACTGAAAAACATACATGACCACCAAATTTATCACATGTCCCAAGTGGTCAAGCATCAAGGATTGGCGTTTCTGATCATCCGTTTTTCTTCCCTTCAGCGGTATTTTATCATGCGTTTTGAAGCACTCGAAGTGTTTTGGAACCGGATGCTCACCGGGGGCCGGAAATCGATAGCGTTAGAGGAAATCGAGGGGACAGCAGTTGAAATAATGCCGGGAGCTTTTCCGCGCATTGATTATTTGCCCGCCCTGCAAAATCTTTAAAATGAAAGTATTTACGAAAGTGAGGAACAGTTTGTGAGTGAAAAACCCCTTTCGCGCGAACAGCGCAGAAAAGCAATCGAACAGCAGAAGAAAACAGGTAAAAAGCAAAACAAAAAACCATTAGGCGGCGGCTGGATCAAGCGCATCTTTTTGACACTTTTGTTAGTAGGAGTATTCGGGTTGCTTTGCGGCATCGGCTTGTTTGCATTTTATGCAAGCAGTGCACCTGAACTCGACGAAGAATTATTGCGTGACCCCATTAGCCCTACTTTCATTGCAGCAGATGGAGAAACCGAAATTCCCTATATAACGTCCGAAAACCGGACTTATGTGGAATATAAAGATATTCCGAAAATGATGGAAGATGCCATTCTTGCTACGGAAGATAACCGGTTTTATGACCACTCTGGCATTGACGTCATCCGCCTTGGCGGTGCTGTTATTGCCAACATTACCGGAGGTTTCGGATCTCAGGGTGCAAGTACAATCACTCAGCAAGTGATTAAAAACTCTTTCTTGTCAAACGACAAAACCTTGAAACGGAAAGCTCAAGAAGCTTATCTTGCTTTCAAGCTTGAAAAAGCTTATTCAAAAGAAGAAATCTTCGAAATGTATTTCAATAAAATCCTCATGTCAGGTAACATTTACGGTTTTGGCACCGCTTCTGAGCACTTTTACGGAAAACCGCTCAGCGAACTTGAATTGCATGAAGCTGCATTATTAGCAGGTATGCCACAAAGCCCGAATGGCTACAACCCGTTCAAAAACCCTGAACGTGCTGAAAAAAGACGCAACGTGGTTTTAAGCCTTATGGAACAGCATGGAAAAATTACCACTGCTGAAAAAGAAGAAGCCCAAGCGGCATCTGTAACGGATTCACTTGTGCCGGAAGACCAGCGCAAAGTTGCAGCAGATACTGGCGAGTATTTGGCATTCATGGAAATGGTCGAAGATGAACTTGAGTCTCTTGAAGGCGGTTATTCATTAGATGAAGGCCTGACCATCTATACAACGCTTGATCCTGCTGTACAAAAAACAGTAAATGAAACAATGGCTTCTGATTTATTTTTTGATGATAAAGTACAGTCCGCATTGACAGTCGTCGATACAAAAACTGGCGGCATCCGTGCAGTTGGTGCTGGCAGAGATTACAGCGGCGATGTCCGCAGAAATTACGCGATAGCGAAAGACCGGGCAGTAGGTTCTACTATTAAGCCGCTGATCGATTACGGCCCGGCGATTGAATATTTGGATTGGTCTACAGGCGAAACGATTGTAGATGAGCCATACTCTTATGAAAGCGGCCAGAAAATCCGCAACGTCGACGGAGATTTTCTTGGACCGATGACAATTCGGGAAGCATTATACCGTTCACGGAACATACCGGCAGTCAAAACGCTCCAAGAAGTTGGAACTGAAAATGCAGCTGAATTCACTCAAAAATTGGGGTTAGATATTGATGGTATTTATGAGTCCACTGCATTGAACTCGGAAGATATATCAACTGTCGAAATGGCTGGCGCTTTTGCAGCATTCGGCAATGGCGGTGTTTTCACAGAACCGCACACTATCACAAAAATCGTTTTCCGTGATGGCACAACAGAACAAGTCGTTAAACCGGAATCCGTTCCTGCAATGAAAGACAGCACTGCGTATATGGTCACGGATATGCTACGAGATGTTGTAGATCCGAATTTGCGCGGATCAACAGGCAAGGAAGCGGCCATCAGCGGCTTGGATCTTGCCGGTAAAACCGGAACATCAAACTATTCGGAAGATGAACTTAGAGACAATAATCTCGATTCCTCTTCCGCACCGGATATTTGGTTTGCTGGTTATACACCCGAATACTCAATTTCTGTTTGGAGCGGATATCCGACAAGAAAAGTCGGCATCGATACCGCTTCTGATGAACGCCTGCTTTCGCAGCGCGTTTTCAAAACCGTTATGTCTGAAATTTCATCAGGATCTGGTGAGTTTGAAAAACCGGATTCTGTTGTAGAACTTGAAGTTGAAGAAGGAAGTTCCCCTCTTAAACTGGCAAGTGCTTATACTCCTTACAGCTTAAGAAGCACGGAATTATTCGTGCGCGGCACAGAACCAAACCAAGTATCACAAAGATATGTTAAAGAAGACTTGGACACTCCATCAGGCTTGCGTGCAAGCGTTGATGGCAATACAGCTAACCTATCTTGGAATTATGATGATACTGACGGTGTCGCTTTTAAAGTGACTGTCGAAGTAGATGGCAACAATACTACTCTGGACACGACAAGCAATATGAGTTACTCATTTAATGGCCTTGAAGAAGGAAAAACCTATACGTTCCGAGTAACTGCAGTCAGCAATAACGATGCGAGCGACCCGGCTTCCGTTAGAGTATCGGTAGCTGCAGCTCCTGAAGAGCCGGAAGAAGAACCGGCTGAGGAACCAGAAGAGCCGGCCGAAGAACCGAAAGAAGAACCTGCCGAAGAGCCAGCTGAAGAACCGACTGAAGAGCCAACTGAACCAGTTGAACCGGAACAGCCGGCCGAAGAACCGGTTGAACCGGAAGAACCTGCCGAAGAACCGGTTGAACCGGAAGAACCGGTTGAACCAGAAGAACCGGCTGAAGAACCGGTTGAACCGGAACAGCCAGCTGAAGATGAAGGCAATGGCAACAGCGGTAATGGTAATAGCAATAGTAATGGCAATGGAGGCGAAGGCAATAGTGAAGGTGGAGCAAATCCCGCTTCAGTCCCAACTGAAACTCCTTCTGCTAAAACTCCACCTGCAGGGACCCCTCCTGCAGAGACTCCAGCAGCTGAAGAAAATACCCAGCCGTAAGAGAATATTAGAAACCCGCTTCTGCTTAAAAGCAGAAGCGGGTTTTTTGTTTATTATGAAAGCTAAATAAGTTGAACTAATAATAGTTAGCGGTCGATATTCCGCAAAACAGCTATCGAAGCAATGCAGAAACAGGAGCAGGAGGTTTTTAACTATGGGAGGAGTATCTTCCTCGCTTCTTGCGAGAGCCTTGCCCAAAGCGGCCGAAGCGGTGTATTAAAGAGCAATATATTAATTTAACCATAGATGAATCTGAACAAAAAAGCTGCCGAGAATTTCTCGGCAGCTTGATTTGAATTTCCACTTTACTCTTCTAACCTTTTTAACTGGACACGCTTAGAAGCGATCAATTTTTTCATTTCGGCAAACAACTCATCTAATTGGCGGAATGCTGCATAATTAGATGGCCGCTGTTCAATAAACATGAGCCGTTCCTGTCCGTTAAGAGGAGTAATCTGACCATTACATTGCTGTAATAAATTTTTATATAATATGATTCCATCTGCCATCGCATTTTGGCCTTTACTGTCCCGCAGCCGATGACTATTTTCAATAACTTCTTTCAATATAGTCCACTGGTTGAAAAATGGATCTGTCTTTTCTTTAATTAACCTCTGTGACAATTTCATGCTTGACCAGCCCTTTTTTATCCCGTTTTTGACCTTCTCTGCAACGATCAAACAAAGGGCAAATGTGGCAGCCAGGATTTTGGGCTTTGCAGTGATAACGGCCGAAAAATATGATTTGATGATGGGTTTTCGACCAGTCTTCTGCCGGCGTTTTTTTCATGATGGTTTCTTCCACTTGCAGCGGGTTGTCTTTCCAGCGGTTCAAGCCGAGCCTTTTGGCTACCCGTTCTACATGAGTATCCACTGCAAGAGCAGGAATCCCGAACGCCACTGACACTACAACGTTTGCTGTTTTGCGTCCCACTCCCGGCAATGTCATCAGCAAATCCCGGTCTGCCGGTACAGTGCTATTGTATTCATCGATCAAGATTCTGCTGAGCGCTTGAATGTTCTTCGCTTTGTTTCGGAACAGTCCGATCGAACGGATATCCAGCTGCAATTCTTCCAGCGGCACAGAAACATAATCTTCAGGTGTGTGATACTTTTGAAAAAGATCAGCTGTAACCTTATTAACCAGCTTATCGGTGCATTGCGCCGACAGTAATGTGGCGATCAGCAAATCAAACGGATTGCGGTGTATCAGCTCACAATGGGCATCTGGAAACATATGATCCATTTCTTCCAAGCATAGCTGCCATTCTTTTTTTGACATCATTTGGGTCACCTTCTAATTCCGGTCCTCCAGCCAATTGTAGAATTGCACTTTTTTTGCATTATTTGCTGCAGGCTGAAGCTGGATATTTTTTTCTCTGAACGAAGTTGCATGCCGTGTAACTTCGTTCGAAGTTGTAATGTTTTTCTTTTTCCATTCAAACAAAATCCGGTCTACGTAGCGCAGGCTGATTTTTTGGGAAATCACGGCTTCTTTCAATGCCATCCGGATAATGGCCGGTGTATGCCCGTCTTGATCCATCCACATTGAAATGGTTTCAATTTCCATTGGAGATAAAAAGCGTCCAAACTCTTGCTCGAATAATTGGAAGATTTCTCCTTCCAATGCTTTTTGCGAGTTTTCTTTTTCTGCATGCTGTTCTTTATAGACACAATCCAATAATCTGTCCCACAGCGGCTGAAGAGAAATTCGTTCTGTTAAAATGTCTTTTTCTTTTTCTTGCTCTATCGCCAAATAGCCTTGCTGCATCAGTTTCTGCAGCATCGTAGTCACGCTTTTTTGCGTCGTCATCATGCGGGACCCGATTTCATCCGGTGTCGGAAAGGGATTTCCTGCCTGTTGGAATGCATGAACATGCATAATGAGCATAGCTTCTTCATCAGTTATCTTCAACTCTTTATAAAAGCGAAAAAAGAGCTGGGAAATGCTAACATTTCCCTGCTCGATCCAAGTGTGCAATCGATTCGGTTGTTTCATATCCCAACCACCTTTCTATTGTTAATTCTCAAAATCATTATTCTTATGGGTATAAACGGTTCAATAGGCGCGGGAACGGAATTGATTCTCTGACATGTTCTGCTCCGCTGATCCAAGCAACCGTACGCTCTAGCCCAAGCCCGAAGCCTGAATGCGGCACAGCTCCGTATTTGCTCAGTTCCAAATACCAGGCATATGCATTTTCATCCAAGTTATGCTCCTGGATGCGCTGTTTCATCAAGTCGTAATCGTGGATGCGCTCTGATCCGCCGATGATTTCCCCGTATCCTTCAGGTGCGATCATGTCTGCACATAAAACGACGTCATCACGGTCTGGATGCGGCTGCATATAGAACGGTTTGATGCCTATAGGATAGTTGATGATGAATACCGGCATTTCGTAGCTCTCGGCAATCGCTGTTTCATGCGGCGCTCCGAAGTCTTCGCCCCATTTAATATCGTCAAAACCGTTGTCATTCAACCATTTGATGGCATCATCATATGTAATGCGCGGGAATGGTGCTTTAATTTTTTCAAGTTTCGTAGTATCTCGTTCCAGTCTTTCCAGTTCCAGTTGGCAATTTTTCAATACCGATTGCACTAAATGTGTCACATATTGTTCTTGCACTTCCAGGCTTTCCGCATGTTCCATAAACGCCATTTCCGGTTCGATCATCCAGAATTCAATCAAGTGGCGGCGCGTCTTCGATTTTTCCGCACGGAATGTCGGGCCGAATGAAAACACTTTGCCCAGCGCCATCGCTGCCGCTTCCATATACAATTGGCCCGATTGGGACAAGTAAGCATCTTCATCAAAGTATTTTGTAGCGAAAAGCTCAGAAGTTCCTTCTGGTGCTGACCCTGTCAATATAGGCGGGTCCACTTTCACAAAGCCATTGTCATTGAAAAATTCGTAAGTTGCACGGATGATTTCGTTGCGGATTTTCATAATAGCATGCTGCTTGCGTGAACGCAGCCATAAATGGCGGTTGTCCATCAAAAATTCCGTACCGTGTTCTTTCGGCGTAATCGGAAAATCTTTCGCTTCATGGATGACTTCGATGCCAGTTACGGCAAGTTCATAGCCGAAAGAAGAACGCTCGTCTTCTTTCACTTCTCCTGTTACGTATAATGAAGTTTCCTGTGTCAACGATTTGGCAGTGGCGAACAACTCATCGCCCACTTCCGCTTTAACCACAACAGCTTGTACAAATCCAGAGCCGTCCCGCAATTGCAGAAAAGCAATTTTCCCGCTTGAACGCTTGTTTGATACCCAAGCGCCTAATTTAACTGTTTGTCCGTTGTATTTTGCCATCTCAGCAATTGTTATCTTTTTCATCATAGCCTCCAGAAATTATAATTCAATCAGTCTTTCCATTTTGAAGATACAAATTGATGGATCCGTTCAACCGCTTCCGTCAGCGATTCAAGAGAAGTCGCGTACGATAGGCGGATCGTATCATGGGCGCCAAAACCGGAGCCTGGAATAACTGCCACATTCGCTTCCGTCAATAAACCCGTTACGAAATCATCAACTGAAGCATAACCGGTTTTATGCGCTGCCTCGGAAACATCCGGCAACAAGTAAAATGCACCTTGTGGACGGATTACTTTAAATCCAGGAATGGCCTCAAGTTTAGGGAAAATTGCTTCCAAACGGCTTTCAAATGCCTGGCGCATTTCCTCTACTGTATCCTGTGGGCCGTTATATGCTTCAATTGCGGCATACTGTGAAGTCGTAGTTGGATTTGACGTTGAATGGCTTGCAAGATCCGTCATCGCCTTAATCAGTTCTGCGTCGCCTGCTGCATAACCTATTCGCCATCCGGTCATTGAATGAGATTTTGATACGCCATTAATGACAATTGTGCGGTTTTTCGCATCTTCCGATAAGGTTGCTATGGACGTATGCACCGTATCCCCGTAGATTAATTTTTCATATATTTCATCTGAAATGATTAAAATATCGGATTCGCGGCATACTTCTGCCAGCTCCACCATTTCTTCTTTTGTATAGATCATGCCAGTCGGGTTGCTTGGTGAATTGATGATCACTGCTTTTGTCCGGTCCGTAATAGCTTCTCTCAGCTGCTGCGCTGAAATTTTATATGCTTGGCTGGCTGTTGCCTCTATGTATACCGGAACGCCTTGCGCCAGTTTGACTTGTTCCGGATAGCTGACCCAATAAGGAATCGGAATGATGACTTCGTCGCCTTCATTCAGCAAAACTTGGAATAAGGTGTACAGCACATGTTTCGCACCGATGCCGACCATAATTTCTTTTGGCTCGTAGGACAGATTTTGATCGCGCTGCAATTTATTGATGACGGCTTCTTTTAACGCTGGAAGACCGCCTGCAGGAGTGTATTTTGTTTTTCCTTCTTTCATCGACTGATAAGCCGCTTGTAAAATGTTTTCCGGTGTATTGTAATCCGGTTCACCGGCTCCAAGACCGATAATATCGACACCTTGTGCTTTTAACTCATTTGCTTTGGCTGTAATGGCCAGAGTTGTTGATGGGGTTAAAGTTTGTACGCGATCTGCTAAGTTGATCAATGGTTCCACCCTTTCACAAATTAAGTATTTGTTTCCATGTAGTGCCGTCATTAGCCAAGATATAGACGTAGTTTAGCTGATCTTGTTTATTGACGTAGGCAATTTCCCATACAGGTCCCTTGCTTTCCATGCCCAGTTTTGTATGGAGGATTTCTTTGACGTCTTTATCAGCGAGCGCTTTTTCACGAGCTTGTTGGGGAGTCACCGCTCCTTCAAGCGGCACAGTCTTCAGCTCTCCTTTTCCGGCCGGTACAAATACTGCTTTTAATGCACCTTTTGAATCTGTTCCAATGACCGTTACAGAAGTTTGCTTATTGGAATAAACATATGCCTGCTGAATATCCTCCAGCAGAAAGTCATTTTCCACTCGCTCTATTGCTTGTTTTTCCACTTCTGCATATGGCTTATTGCCTGCGACAATAACGCCGATCATCAATGCCACAGCCAGAAAAGAAAGAAAGCCCAGAATGAATGTAATCCATTGCTTCATTTAATCACCTAAGTCTTATAAATTGTAAAGACCGCTTTTTCCGGATCTTCTTTATCAAGTGCTAAGCCGAACATCAGATTATTATGCTTTAAAGTACGGTTCAAGGCGTCTACCACTTTGTATAAATCCGCATTATATTTCACATTTACAGTGGATAACACTTCAATTTTTGATTCCATGCCAGCGACCTTCCTTTCATTTGCTTGCCGTCTATACGGTTATAGTGATGCATCCGCCAGAAAAAATATTCTTGTCAGATGCCTGCCTCATTATCATTGCTTATTATACCAATCTTCAATATCCGTTACCATCTTTTCTAAAGACACTTTTGATACTTTCACTTTTGGCAAAGCATTCAAAAATTCAATGCCATATGATTTCGTTTCAATCCTTCTATCCAGAACGATGAACATGCCTTGGTCATTTTTGGAACGGATCAGCCTGCCGAAACCTTGGCGCAAACGCAGTACTGCTTCTGGCAAGGCGTAATGCAGAAACGGATTGATGCCTTCTTTTGAAATGACTTCAGATCTGGCTTTGAAAATCGGCTCATCCGGTGATGTAAACGGCAAGCGCACGACTACAACGGCCCGCAGCGCATCACCAGGCACGTCGACTCCTTCCCAGAAACTGTTTGTCCCAAACAGGACCGACTTCTGAAAACGCTGAAATGATTTTAACAGCCTCATCCTGCTGCCAGATGAAATTCCTTGCGCAAACAGCATATAGTCGTCCAATAAACCGGTATCCTGGATCAAGTCCACTGTTTTTCTCAGCATGTCCTGCGATGTGAAAAGCACAAAACAACGCCCTTCCGTAACAAGTACAGTCTGAATGACCGCATCTGCTACCGACTCAATATAATCGCTTTGGGAAACTTGCTGGATATCCGGCATATCTTCGACGATGAAAACGCGTGCTCCTTGGTAAAATTCTTTTGGCGGCTCAAACTTCGTAATGGGTACATCCTGTGGTATGCCCAGCTGATTAACGATAAAACGTTCATTGGACGGGACACTCATCGTACCCGACAGCCAGATAATCGCTTTTTCTCCCCGTACAGGCCCAATGACTTTTTGAACAATCGAAGTCACTTCAAAAGGCTGCTTGTAAAGTGACAAACTCGTCGGCAAGCTTCTTAAATCGCCTTCTATCCAACTGACTTCATCCTCGAGCGGGAACACAAAGATTTCACTGAATTCCACTGCTTTGACCATTAACTCTTCCGTCCAATACCGCCAATCTGTAATGACCAATTTGTCCTGGATCGACGTTTCCGTCAACCGTTCTGCTTTTTGCAAAATAAGCTGGGACATATCAATCCACTCGTTCAAATAACGCAGCAAATCCATAAAACGTGCTTTATCATAGGGCATTTCGCTTAATAACGAAGCGCATTTCTTATGGCGGCTGCCTCTGAACTTCGCTAAAAATTCAGCTGTCAGCATCGCGGATATTTCATCAAATAACGAGACGAATTTAATAAACAACGATTCCAGTTGAAGCATTTCCGGAATCGACGAAAAACCGGTTTTTTCTGCAGTTTTATATAATTTAGCAAATAACTGCTGATCGTCATACGTGCCAAGTTGCCCAAAAATATATTTCCATTGCGTATAAACAAATGTTTTTTCATGCTGCGAAACAGCTGCCTGTACGACTTGGTGGGCTTCATCCCAGATAAAAGCATCAGTGTTCGCTAATATATTCGAACTGGTCAAGCGCTGATTTAATAAGAACGAATGGTTGGTGACGATTACATGGGCATGCTTCGAACGCTCCAAGGCAAACTCATAAAAATCGTATGCTTTTTCATCACGCGATAACCTTCTGAGATGCGAACGCCGGATTTTATCCAGCACAAACTGGCCGCCGCTTGAAGCATTTAACTCGTTTAAATCGCCGGTTTCAGTTGACGTCAGCCAGATCAGCACTTGCATGATGGTGAAAGTTTCATCATACGACTCATCTTCGCCTTGTAATAGCTCATTAAACCTCGACAAATCAATATAATGGCTCAATCCTTTGACTAAGACGAGCCGTACCGGAGCACCGACGATCTGTTCAACAATTTTCCCTTCTTTTTGAACCAGTTGATCCTGCAAATGAGTGGTATACGTGCTAATCAGCACCTGCTTGCCTGTTTCAATCGCATGATTGACCGCAGGCAATAAATAAGCGATCGTCTTCCCCATTCCGGTAGAAGCTTCAATCACTCGTTCTTCTCCGCCTTTCAGCGCCTTCTGAATCGAAGCCATCATATCAAACTGGCTTTGCCGCCGTTCAAACTGAGGAAATACCGCTTCAAGGCGCTGTTCCCAATCAATCGCAGCAGCATGGCTATTGGATATATCGTTACTTTCCAGTTTCCGCCGTTTTAGCGGCAAGCCGTTGAAACGGGCAAAGTCATCCATTTGGGCGTTCCTTTTTTGCTGCGTCAATTCAAAAAAGAGACGGGATAAATCGGACTTCAGCTGAAAAGAGCGTTTATGCAATTGAGCTAGTGTATCATAAGGCAATTTTCCCAAGTCTTCTATTGCTTTTAAAAACAAATGCGCCGTCGCTAATGCGTCATCATCTGCACGATGGGCACTTTTAAGCGGAATTCCCAGTTCCGCAGCAATATCCTGCAATTTATAACTGTATGCAGTCGGATACATCAAACGGGCCATCTCCACTGTATCCATCGTCAAACCGTGCCATTTCGGCAATCCGCTGCCGGTTAGTTCAGCCTGCAAAAACGGCAAATCGAAATTGGTGTTATGTGCCACGAATATGGCATTCTGCAATTTTTCAAAAATCAATGCAGCGTGCGCCTCAAACGGCAGCGCATCCGCTACATCCTGTTCGTTAATATTCGTCAAATCCTGGATAAAGGCCGGTATTTTCCGCCCAGGATTGATAAACTCGGTGTATGTATCGGTAATTTTATTATTTTCAATCGTTACCATCGCTATTTGAATAATCCGGTCACCTTTAGCAGGGGAATGGCCTGTAGTTTCAATATCGACAACGACATATTTTTCGGTGTTCATCACAAGCCCTCTTTCTCAGGTGGTTCTTTCATAAAAAATTGTAACATATCCTGGCTCTTTCCGTCTGTCAGCCGAAACACAAATCTCTTTCATTGTACGGGTGATTGCCATAAAAATGATACAAAGACCCTTCCGTACACACACGCGGTATTCCGGCATTCGTTAATATGTCCATATAAAAAAGCCTCCGAAATCGGAGGCCTCCTGTTTCACATAATTGTCGCTTCGGGTTCATAATGGATAATTTCACGGACTTTGTTGTTTTCATCCATGATGGCGACAGTCGGTTTGTGGCCGCGGGCATTTTCGTCCATCACATAGCCATAAGTCAAAATAATGACAATGTCCCCTTTTTGTACAAGGCGAGCTGCTGCTCCGTTGACACAAATCACGCCGCTACCGCGCTCCCCTGCAATGATATAGGTTTCAAAACGAGCGCCGTTGTTATTATTGACCACATGGACTTTCTCGTTCGGCAGCATACCGACTTGATCCAATAAATCCTGGTCAATTGTAATGCTGCCGACATAGTTCAAGTCTGCCTGCGTCACTGTGGCACGGTGTATTTTAGAATTGAGCATCATTCGTAACATGTCTTAGTTCCCCTTTATGTTGAAGATTAAGTTATCAATCAAACGTGCTTTTTCAAACTGCACAGCAAGCGCAAGGATTGCTTCGTCTTCGATATCGTTAGTCAATGCCGGATAAGCGAGCAGTTCGATATAGTCAATGGTTCCGGAAATGCGGCCGTCGAGATAATTCCGGACTACTGCTACCGGGTCTCTGCCTTCGATCGCCGCCTGTCTTCCCAGCTGCAGCGCTTGTTGAAGATGCGGTGCTTCTTGGCGTTCTGCTTCGCTTAAATAGACATTCCGTGAACTTTTTGCCAGCCCGTCCGCTTCCCGGACAGTTTCGCCGCGGCGGATAGTGAGCGGAAAATTATAATCTTCCACAAGCGATTCAATAATCGCCAGCTGCTGAGCATCTTTCTGGCCAAAATAAGCGCGGTCCGCTTGCGTCAAATGGAATAATTTTGTGACCACTTTCAGCACACCATCAAAATGGCCCGGCCGCTTCGCTCCGCATAACACATCAGCAAGTGCACCAGCTGAAATGCTGATCTGTGACTTACGCGGATACATCTCTTCAACCGACGGTGCAAAAATGACATCGGTGCCCGCTTCTTCTGCTAATTGCCGGTCGCGATCCCAATCTCTTGGATAGCGGTCAAAATCCTCATTGGGGCCGAACTGTGCAGGATTGACAAAAATGCTCATGACGACACAGTCATTTTCCGCTTTTGCTTTATTGACAAGTGAAATATGGCCATCATGCAGAAAGCCCATTGTCGGTACCAGTCCGATCGTTTTTCCAGACTCTTTGGTTTTTTTGACCCAGCTTTTCAGTTCTTGGATCGTTTCAATCGTTTGCAAAACTCTTTCTCTCCTCTCAGGAAGAAAACCATATAAAAAGCCTTCCGTCAAAAAAGACAGAAGGACAGAAAATTCGAATTCGGTTTCCTCCGTCCCTGTCATATAGTAGATCAAGGCAGATATTTAAATTATAAAGTTATCAGATGAATAAATCCGGTGCAGTTCGCAAGTGATACTGCCCTTTAAAATACTATAGCAGAACTCTAAAAAAAACAAAATACTTTAACTTGTCATTTCTATATCCGCAGAATAAATGCCGTGAAGCTTGCCATCCGCTGTGCGGAGCTGCAGCACACCCTCATCCGTAATGCTTTCCGCAATACCTTCAAGCGTTTCTTTCGCCATGCGTGCCCGCACCGGATGTCCGATTGTCGACGAATAGCTTTCCCACAGCAGCTTCAAAATACCAAAGCCCTCTTCAACGTATAAATCCGTATATTGCTCAAGGAATTGAAGCATTGAAGAAACCAGTTCTTTCCGGTCTATCTCTTTGCCGCTTTCCATTTTCAGCGAAGTTGCTATGTTCTGCACTTCCGGATCAAAATCATCCGCCACTTGATTGACATTCAAACCGATTCCGATAATCAATGCTTGAATCCCGTCAGCATCCGACTGAAGTTCAGTTAAGATACCCGTGCATTTTTTTCCATTCAATAAGATATCATTCGGCCATTTGATTTCAGGCTTTAACCCAGTCACTTGCTCAATTGCCCGAACGACTGCAACTGCAGCCACCAGCGTGAATTGCGGCGCTTTTTGAGGAACTACATCCGGGCGGAGGATGACACTCATCCAAATGCCTTTATTCGCTGCAGAATGCCATCTGCGAGCCATCCTTCCGCGTCCGGCAGTTTGTTCCTCAGTCATGACTACAGTGCCGTCCGGCGTATTTTCCTGAGCCAACTGATGCGCTATGATTTGAGTGGAAGGACATGATTCAATGTAATGGATGTTGCGGCCCAAGCGTTTTGTTTTCAAGATGGCTTGAATAGCAGTAGGTTCCAATGTATCGGGAAGGCCTGCTAGGATATAGCCTTTCTTTTTCACAGAAATGATTTGATACCCCTGTTCTTCCAGCTCTTTTATATGTTTCCAGACAGCGGTCCGCGATATGCCAAAGTCATCCGCCAGCTGCTGGCCAGAAAGCGCAACGCCTTGCGCTTCGATAAGCCGCTGCGCCAATTTACGCGTTACCGTGATATTCATTCGTAAACCAATCCTTTATGATTTCTTTGTCATTTTTCAGCTTGCCGGAAACGATGCTGCGCTCCATTTGTTCAATCCATTGCCGTATCCAAGGGCCTTGTTTCTTGCCGCTCCACTCCATCAAATCAATCCCATTTGCAGCAATTTCCGATTTCGACTGAATGGGCAAGGCCGCTTTTCCAGCGGCAATGTCGGCTTCCACTCCTGTAAGTGCAGCAGCAATTGCCAGCTGCTGCCCGCTAAAGTGATAGTAAGTCCAGATGTCCCATTGCTTTAGTCGTGCGGCTTTCAGCGACTGTTCAATGAGTTTTCGCTCTTCATTCGAGAATTTGTAAACACGAATGTCTTTAAATTCCCGGTTCTGCCGGTACAGCATATAGGCCCAGCCGCTTGCAGCGATGTCGACCGGCTCATAAGATGACCAATCCGTTTCAAAATATTCCCCGGCCGGCAAATATTTCGTCAAACCGGATTCCTTCAAATAACTCATGCTGCGGGCGGTGTGTCCTTGGACCATGATTTTATCGAGTTCATTTTTCAAGCGCTCGACTGCAACGCTTTGGATTCCTTGCGCTTGCTTGCGGATTGATGCCAATGTGATGGAATCGATCTTAAAATCAAGCTGACCTGAAAAGCGGACTGCCCGGAGCATTCGCAAGGCATCTTCCTGAAAACGCTCATCCGGATTTCCAACTGCACGGATCAGGCGTTTCTCGATATCCTTTTTCCCTTCAAACGGATCGATGATGTGGCGTTCTTTATCAAGCGCCATCGCATTGATGGTGAAATCGCGCCTTTTTAAATCTTCTTCCAGCGATTGTACAAATTCCACTGAATCAGGCCTGCGGCTGTCGGAATACATGCCTTCTGTCCGGTATGTCGTCACTTCTATCCCTACTCCGTCCAAGAGCACAAGCACCGTGCCATGATCAATTCCCGTATCAATGGTCCGGGAAAAGAGGGTTTTCACTTCTTGCGGAGCAGCATTCGTTGCGACATCAATGTCCTGTGGTGTTTTGCCGAGCAGCAGATCCCGTACCGCCCCGCCTACTATATAAGCTTCAAAACCGCCTTTTTCAAGAGTTTGAACCACTTTTAAAGCAGTCTTCATTCGCTTGCACCCCTATCTAACAGACGTTCATAAACCGCTTCATACTGCTCCAGGATTGTCGTTGAATTGAAGCGCTGTTTCACCGTTTCCAACGAACCGTTTTTCAGCATTTCCCGTTCTTTTTCGTCTGTCAACATCCTAATGGCATAGGCTGCCGCTTTTTCTACATCTCCCAATTCAACTAAATAGCCGTTCTGTCCCGGTTCAATAATTTCAGGAATTCCTCCGATATTCGTGCCGATGCATGGAACACCGCAAGCCATCGCTTCCAATAAAACCAAGCCGAAAGCTTCTTTTTCAGACATGAGCAGCTTAATGTCGCTGATATTGTAAAGTTCGGATAAATTATCACGCTTTCCGAGGAACAAAACGTGTTTATCAAGTCCTAGATCTTTGACTTGCTGAACGATGCGGCCCATCTCCGGACCATCTCCGACAAGCAGCAATTTGGACGCCACTTGCTTTTGCACACGATTGAACGTATCGATGATATCGGGTACCCGTTTTACATTCCGGAAATTCGATACATGAATCAGCACTTTTTCCTCTTCAGCTATGCCGAGATCCTGTTTCAAGCTGCCGGTATTTGAAACCTTATATTCTCGTTCATCGACAAAATTATAAATGGTTTCTATTTGTTTATCGGGCTTGATCAAATCATAGGTCTGATCCCGCAGTGAATCCGACACAGCCGTCACCACATCGGATTTTTCAATCCCGTATTTAATCGCTTCTTTTAATGAAGAATCCGATCCGAGCACAGTGATATCCGTGCCGTGTAAAGTAGTCACAATGCCGATATTGGATCCCGCCATAGCCCGTCCTAAAATGGCACAGACCGCATGCGGAATGGCATAATGCACATGCATCAGATCCAATTGTTCGTTTTTGATGACTTCCGCTATTTTTGTAGCCAATGCAATATCATAAGGGGCATATTGAAATACCGAATAACTGTTGACATCCACTTGATGGCTGAAAATATTCGGGTACAGGCGGTTCAAGCGAAAAGGCGTGCTGGATGTGATGAAATGGACTTCGTGGCCTTTTTCAGCCAGCATTTTCCCCAATTCCGTCGCAATGACACCTGAGCCTCCCACTGTTGGATAACAGGTGATGCCAATCTTCATTTTTCGCAAAACTGTCACCTTACTCTCTCTCTTTGCTGATTAGACGCCAATCAATAAAACCTTCTTTAAGCCCTTGCAAGAGCACTTCAGCGGTGCCCATATTGGTAGCCAGCGGCACAGCATATACATCACATAGTCGAATTAAAGCTGATACATCCGGTTCATGCGGTTGGGCCGTTAAAGGATCGCGGAAGAATATAACCATATCCATCTCATTTTGGGCAATCATAGCCCCAATCTGCTGATCGCCGCCAAGCGGCCCCGAACGGAAACGGATAACATCAAGTCCCGTGCCATCAATAATGCGCTGTCCAGTGGTGCCCGTGGCATACAGAGAGTGTTCAGATAAAATCGGCTGGTACGCTATAACAAATTGTATTAAATCATCTTTTTTACGGTCATGTGCAATTAATGCGATTTTCATTCAAACATTCTCCTTTATCCAATAATATGTTCAAGCCCATAAATCAATTCTTCGGTTTCCATCACGGTTTTAATTGACAGCACTACTCCTGACATGAATGAACCGCGGTTAAAGGAGTCATGGCGAAGTGTCAGCAATTGACCTTCTCCTCCAAGCAATACCTGCTGATGGGCGACAAGGCCCGGCAGCCGGACACTGTGGATGCGCATTCCATCATAATTGGCTCCTCTTGCTCCTGGCAACGTCTCTTTTTCACGGACATGCCCTTGCTCATGGACAGGCCGATGCTCGGAAATCAAATGTGCTGTTTTCATCGCGGTGCCGGACGGAGCGTCCAACTTTTGATCATGGTGCATCTCGATGATTTCAACATCCGGCAAATATTTGGCGGCTTGTTCTGCAAATTTCATCATCAAAACAGCGCCGACTGCAAAGTTCGGTGCGATAATGCAGCCTACTTTTATGTCTTTCGATAACTGCGTAAGTTCTTTTAGCTCTTCGTCCGAAAATCCAGTAGTGCCAACGACTGGGCGGATTTTTAAATCTAATGCGCCTTTTGTGTGTTGATAAACCGATTCAGGCGATGTTAAATCCACCAAAACATCCGGACGGGTCGCCGCATGTAATTTCTCTAAATCCGTGAATACTGGAACCGTGTAATTTTCAGGAAACAGACCCGTATCAGCTAAAGTTTCTCCGATATCTTTGTAATCCAGTACGGAAACCAATTCCATTTCCGGGTTCTTCATAACAGTATGTACGGCTTCCTGGCCCATTTTCCCTCTTGCTCCGGCAATCGCTACGCGAATTGTCATTTTCCATCTTCCTTTCGTGTCCAACGATTTTTGTCTCTCGTATTGAATTTTTCCATAATGCGGTCATGGGCATGCGCTAAATCAATATCCATTGAATTGGCCATGCAAATTAAGACAAACAGCAAATCGCCCATTTCTGCTTCTATTGTATTATCTTCTTCTGTAGACTTCTTTTTCTTTGGCCCGTATTCATGCATCACTTCACGCGACAATTCACCTAATTCTTCTGTCAGCCGTGCCATCAGTTCCATCGGGCTGAAATAGCCTTCTTCAAACTGTCCGATATACTCGTCAACATCTTTTTGAAGCTGTTTCATTGTTTTATCTCCGCTCATTTCATCACACTCCTCATTTCATCGTAAAGAAAACTGAGGATGTTGTCAAAATCAATATTTTAGCTGATAATACAGAAGTTGACTTTACGGATAGGAGATGAATGCCCCATGAAAGAATTACAAGTGAAAAACATCTTATTCATATTGTTGGGATCGGCCATTTACAGTTTTGGTTTTGTCCATTTCAATATTCAGAATGAGCTGGGCGAAGGCGGATTTGCAGGCATTACCTTAATTTTATTCTTCCTATTTGAATGGGATCCCGCTTTAATGAACTTATTATTAAATATCCCGCTATTTTTTATTGGCTGGAAGCTGCTCGGCAAAAAGGTTTTTCTTTATACCATCATCGGAACAGTCGCAGTTTCTTTCTTTCTAAAAATATTTTTAGTTTATGAAATTCAAATCAATTTGCACGAAGACCTTTTCTTAGCCACGCTTTTCGCCGGGGTGTTTGTCGGCATCGGCCTGGGTATTATTTTCCGCTACGGTGGAACTACCGGAGGCGTTGATATCATTGCCCGCCTGGTTCAGAAATACAGCGGCTGGAGCATGGGAAAAACGATGTTCTTATTTGATGCTTGTGTAATTGCGCTGTCCCGCTTAACTTTCCTGGATAACCGCACAATGATGTACACACTTGTTGCGGTATTCGTCGGAGCCAGAGTCATCGACTTCGTCCAAGAAGGTGCTTACTCAGGACGGGGAGCAATGATCATCTCGAATTCACAGGAAGAAATTGCAAGCCGGATTGCGAAGGAAATGGACCGGGGCATCACCATTCTCCGTGGATACGGCCATTTCACTAAAGAAGAACGGGAAGTTCTCTACTGTGTAGTAGCCAAAAACGAAATCGTCAGACTGAAGAACATCATCAATAGCGTAGATCCCCACGCGTTCGTATCCTTAATGGAAGTCCATGATGTAATGGGTGAAGGGTTTACACTAGACGATCAAAAACAACCGATTGGGTAATGTGAAAAGCGGAAGCGCCTGTCCAGTCCCGACAGGCTTAAGGCAGAACACCGAAACGGCGTGTTTTGGCCGTACAGGTGGGCTGACTTAAGACCCCGAGGGACTAGGCGCTGCAGCTGGACAAGAAAAGCGGAAGCGGCCGTATAAGGTTCGACCGGCATAAGACGAGCCGGCGAAGCGGCGCTCTTTGCCGCACAGCCGAATTGGCTTATGTCCCGAGAACCTGGCCGCTGCAGCTGGACAACACGAAAAGTGGAAACAGAAGTATCCACAGAAAATAAAAGCTAGATAATAAGAAAAAGACCGTTCCAGAAATCCGGAACGGTTTTTTATGCTTCTTAAGATCTGTTCATATTCGTATAAATCAACAGCAAACGGGCCAGTTCCATAACTGCTACAGCCGTTGCTGCAACGTATGTCATAGCTGCGGCGCTCAACACTTTTTTCGCATCGCGCTCTTCTTCATTGCGGATGATATTGTTCGCAAGCAATTGATCCATAGCCCGGCTGGATGCGTTAAACTCCACCGGCAATGTGATAAGCTGGAAAATTACCCCTGCAGCCAACAAAATAATACCGATCAATAAAGCACCACTCCACGCGGAAAATAAACCGATCATGATAAATACCCAAGACATGTTCGAAGAAATATTAACAACGGGCACTAATCGATGGCGTAAACGGAGGAACGAATAATCTTCGGCATCCTGAATCGCATGCCCCACTTCGTGTGCCGCTACCGCTGTGCCGGCAACCGATGCTTCATGATAGTTATGGCTGCTTAAAGCCACTGTTTTTGTCAACGGGTTGTAATGGTCGCTTAGCATACCGCGGCTTTCCACTACTTTTATATCAGACAATCCATTGTTATCAAGAATGGTACGCGCTACTTGCGCTCCAGTAATGCCTGATGTTGAGCGGACTTTTGAGTATTTGCCATATGTTCTCTTTAACTTAAATTGAGCCCACATAGGAATAATCAGCAAAAGGATGAAATAGACAATAAAATCCATCTGGTTAATACACCTCTCTTTCTGCTTCTACCTCTATTTTACTAGGATTGGTCAGCTATGGTCAACTGATACGCTATGCGGCTTGTTTATATATACGACTAAATATGACAATGCGATGCACGCGATTGACAGCCAAAAAGTGAAGTACCCTATCTGTGCGGTGTAGGCATCCAAGCTGCCATAAATCGGCATTTGCCCAAAGACATAATCGATTACGTCATTGTGCAAGGTCCAGACCGCTGTAACAGCAGCAGCCAGCCAGCCGAAGCGGTAATGATCGATATAGAGGACAGCTTGCAGTGCCATCGCAAAATGAGACCCCACGAGCATCCAGCCGAGCAAGCCGATTGACCCGCTTTCGACCAAAGTCAGTAAATTCATAACCACGGCCCAGAGCCCATATTTGATCAAAGTGACAAATGCTAAAGCTTCAAATATCGGACTTCTCTTTCCTATTAGCCATAAGCCCAAAACAATGGTGAAGAAAAGGCTGGCTGTCGGGCTATCCGGTACAAATATTAAAAACTTCGGTTCGGTTATTTTCAACTGCCATCCATACCATATGTATCCATAAATCGTTCCACCCAAGTTCAGGAGAAAAACCAGCCACAGGAACGGCCGAAACATCAGCCAGGCGGAAACCTTCTGCGCAAAAGAAATCATCTAATTCTTCCCTTCAGATAGCAAAAAAGAGCCGGTTTCCCGGCTCTTTTTTTAACTATTATTCTTCTCCGCCTAGACCTGCGATAAATTCAGACATGATCTTAAGATCTTCTTCTGAACCTTCCCATGACGGCGGCATTTTTTGTTGTCCATCTTCTTCAATACCATTTACAGCGATTTCTGCAATTTCTTCAGCAGTAAGCCCTGTATTAGTAAGAGCTGGACCTACGGCACCTTCTAAATTATCGCCGTGGCAGCTAATACAAGCGGCGCCTGAGTAAATTTCATACCCCGGATCTGCTGTATCAATTGCCACTTCTTCAACGATTTGCCCTTGCGCTTCAGCAGCTTCCCAATCATGGTTCGCTACGGATTCCCATGTAAGGAAGATGATTGCCGCAACTGCAAGCAGCATGAAACCTGTAGGAAGCGGACGTTTTGATGGTCGGCGTTCCGGACCTGGATCCAAGAACGGAGCTAGTGCCAACGCACCAAAAGCAAGTCCTGGCATGATAATTGCACCTATGATGTTAAATGGACCAGATGCAAATTGATATTTAAGCAATTGATATAAGAATAAGAAATACCAGTCTGGCAGTGGAATATAGCCTGTATCTGTCGGATCTGCCTTACCTTCTAGTGGTGAAGGATGGGCGACAGTCAATAGCAAGAAACCAATCAAGAAGACAGCACCAATCATCCATTCTTTCAAAAGGAAGTTTGGCCAGAAAGCTTCTGTCTTGCCAGGATATTCGGAGTAATCTTTAGGGATATTCGGTTTACGATGCTGCAAACCTGGAATACGAGAATCCCCAACGAATTTCATCCCTTTTCCGCGATGCATAGTGTCCCCTCCTTAAAAAATCCTTGTGGCCGCTAGTCTTATAGCGGGCCGGAAATACCTTGTTTTCTGATCATGATAAAATGCGCTGCAAGCAACCCAAGCAAAGCAGCTGGTAAGAAGAATACGTGAATTGCAAAGAATCGCGTCAGAGTCTGTGCACCGAGGATAGTTGAGTCCCCAGCAAGAAGAATCTTGATTGATTCACCGATAACCGGTACAGAAGCGGCAATTTCAATACCAACTTTTGTTGCAAATAACGCTTTCATATCCCATGGAAGCAAATAACCAGTGAAACTTAAACCAAGGATAACACCGAATAGCATAACTCCGACGATCCAGTTTAATTCACGAGGTTTTTTATAAGAACCTGTAAAGAATACTCGCAATGTATGAAGGAAAATCATAACAACTACAAGAGAAGCTCCCCAGTGGTGCATCCCACGCACTATTTCTCCAAAAGCGACTTCGTTTTGAAGATAATAAACCGATTCCCATGCATTTTCAATATCTGGCACATAATACATTGTCAAAAACATACCGGATAGAATCTGGATTACCGTGATGAAGAAAGTCAATCCTCCAAAACAATAAACGAATGCTGAAAAGTGGTGTGCGGGGTTTACGTGTTCCGGTACTTCATGGTCAGCAATATCGCGCCAGATCGGCGTGATATCTAAACGCTCATCAACCCAATCATATAACTTGTTTAGCACTGGTGTCGTACCCCCTAACTATTAAACTAATGTGTTTACTTGTATTGCTCCGATTGCCAAAAAGCCATCTCTTTCTTCCACTTCGTATTCATCGAGTGGCCCAAGCGGCGGCGTTCCTGCAACGTTTTGGCCGTTCTTTTCGTAACGTCCGGCGTGGCATGGACAGAAGAATTGGTTCGGGTGTTCCGGGTCAGCAGCCCAGTTCACTGTGCATCCCAAGTGTTTGCAGACTGGTGAAAGGGCAACAATTTTATCCCCTTCTTTGTAAACCCAAGCTGAACTTGTTACTTCAGATGTATACCAAGCATCCACCTGCTCGTAGGCGAAGTCGACGCGTACAGGTTCTTCAGTTAAATCAGCTACTGCTTGGTCGGTTAAAATGTAATCTCCAGCATCTTTCTGCTGAAGAACCGGGTCAACCGCAAAACGAACCATTGGCATTAACATTCCCGCTGCCATAAATCCGCCGACACCTGTTAAAGTGTAACCTAAAAATTGACGTCGTGATACACGATTATTACTCATCCTTTTCCCCCCTCTAACATTCAAGGTCAGTCCAATGGACATACTCAATTCAAATATAATTACTAGGACAACCTAATGATATATCAATCAAATGTTAAGGTCAATATCGCATTGAAGCGATTGTGACAGATTGTGAACATTTCATGAATGCTGTGTCCACTCATTGATAAAAAGCGGCAACACTTGGCGCAGCTGGTCTTCCATAACCGATTGCTTGAACGATTGGTCCATGCTTTCGGTCGGAATTGCAGGCAGCCAAATGACATTTTTAAATTCTTCCAAGGTCCGCCATTCAGCATCAGTTGTTATATAAAAGATATGTTTAAACTCTGTATTTCCTATTTCTTTAGTCAATTCGTCAGCCAATCTAGAACGATCTGCCCCTTTGGCATATGAGACGGGCGGAAACAACAAAATGCGTCCTTTAAATTGCTTTTCCAATAAATTGGCCAGCGATTGAAGATAATCGGAAGCACTTGCACTTGTTTTCAGTCCAGACGAATTTAAATCCAACTGAACCAAAGGAACAACCGCTGAATCGACATATTCTTTTTGCTGCAAGTATTGATCTATTTCTTTCCCTGAAAAATGCATATCGCCTATTCACTCTCCATTTTCTTTAAAGCCTTGATAGATTGAAGCAATGCGGAAAGCTCGAAGAATTTCTGGCGGTCATTCGCATCGAGGGCTTCATCTATTTGTCTTAAAATTGTATCTTCTTGAAAAGCAGCCATACTTTCTTCCAGCACTTTTTCGGCAAGCAGCCGGTCTTCATCAGTGATGGTTGCATGCTTTGGCATGTAAGGATTTTCTTCAAGCACTGACATATACAGCGCTGAAGGCGGTTGGTTCGGGAAATTCAACTGGACGAACAAATCTTCATCCGGATTAAGCCGCAAGTCATGGAAAGACTTTTCCGCATCCGCTGTCATCAGATTTCCTTTATAAAAGCGGAAAGGAATTTCCTTCGATTCAGTGGAGGACATGACCATTGCGCGTGGGCAATAATGTGCCTCTTCAACAAAGTGAGTTTTTTCGAGCAGGTCTTCATTGCTTAACATGTAGTTGAGAATCCAGATGCATTCCCGTCTTTTCATTTTGTGGGTCTGCAAAAACCAGCGGACAAACTGCTTTTTTTCTCCTACCGAAATATAAGCGGTCATGAAAACTCCTCCTTTCAATCAAACGACTGTTGCCAATCAAACCATTCAGGGTTTTCCGGTTCCAGCACCTGAAGTTCTTTAATGATTTCGAGGGCTTTCTCTCTTTTCCCTTCCTCAATCAGAAAACGTGCATACTTCTCCAAGAAATTTGAGTCATCATGAAATGCAGGATAGGCTTTTCCGAAATAGACAGCTGCCTTATCGAATTGTTCAGTCCGCTCGTAAGATTCGGCAATCATCGGGTAGAGGCCTGCCCAATCATCTTCATTGGCCACAACGCTTTCAGCCAACTCCAGTACATCTTCATCCATTTCTTCAGCATGGAAATAAGAAACGAGAGTGTAGATTGCTTCCATATATTCTGGGTCCAATGCAATCGCTTGCCTCAAATGATTGACTCCTTCTTCAGCCTTGCCAAGTTTCAATGCCAATTTTCCGGCAAACAAATAAAGCTCTTTGCTGAATTCGTCTCTTGCAATCCCTTCGAGAATTGCTGTATAGGCGGCATCATAGTCTTCTGCCATATTGAAACTCTGTGCACGAAGTAAATAAGCAGAGAAATAATCGGGGTCAATTTCAATCAGCTCGCCCAGCCGGCGCCCGGCCAATTCGTACTGCCGCGTCTGGAATGCGGCAAAAGCTGCACCATATAAGACATCCGGCTGAATCTGGTCTTTCAAAACTTCTTCGTAATAAGGCAATGCTTCTTCATAAGCGGCGCCGGCACTATAAACTTCCGCCAGCCTCTCGGAAAGATTAACTCCTTCTATTGCAATTTCCTGCGCTTTTAAATCCTGGTAGATTTTAGCGGATTCCAAGTAGCGCCCCGAATCCAGCAGCAGCTCCGCTTTTGCCTGAAGCAGCAGCGGTTCGTCCGGAAGCAGCTCTATCGCTTCGTTCAAGCGGCTTTCGGCAGCTTCCAAGAGTCCTTGCAGCTGAAACAGATCTGCCAGCGTAACGAGCACCTGTGGGTATAATTCATCGTCTTTCGAAATTTCCATTAAAGTGTTGAGCGCTTCGTCTTCACGGTCCACCTCAATCAGCAGGTTTGCCCGGTCAACTTTCAATTGGGATTCTTCCGGGAAAACGTATTGGAGATGTTCGAGGACTTTAATCGCTTCTTCAACATAGCCAATTTCAGCTAACCACTCGGATAAATCGTATTGCTCCTCCGGATCCCCGTTCAGCAAAAATGGTTCCAGTAAAGCGTTTACGGAATCAGGATCCCCTAGCTCAACTGCTTTTTGAATATCTTCAATGCTTGCCATACTATCACCTATTCTTTCAGTTTCATACTTCCATCCTACACGAAAGTGTGTTCGAATCATAACAAAAAACCCCCCAAATGGAGAGTTAATTGATCAAAGAATTCATCTGTTCGACAAAATTTGGAAACGATACAGCAATGCAGTCAGGGTCGTCGATATGGACTTCTCCTTCTGCTGCCAAAGCAGCAACTGCGGCCATCATGCCAAGACGATGGTCACCATATGTTTTCATGTCAGCGCCGTTTAAAGCAGTCGGTCCATTAATGACCATGCCATCATCAGTGGCTGTGATATCGGCACCCATTTTAGACAGTTCCGCAACCACTGCAGCGATTCTGTCTGTTTCTTTCACTCGGAGTTCTTCCGCGTCTTTGATGATTGTTGTACCATGAGCTTGAGTGGCAATGAGCGCAATAAGCGGAATTTCATCAATCAATCTCGGAATCAGTTCTCCTCCGATTTCAATGCCTTTAAGCTTCGAGGAACGTATTGTCAAATCTGCTGAAGGCTCGCCTTCAACTGCTCTCTCGGTCCAGTCGACATCTGCCCCCATTTGTTTGATAACATCAAGAATTCCGGTCCGCGTCGGATTGCTTCCAACATTCGTGAGCAGTACTTCACTTTGTTCTGTTATCAAAGCGGCCCCGATCATGAAGGCGGCAGAAGAAATATCTCCCGGCACCTGGACATGGGCAGCCTTCAGTTTTTGGCCGCCTTCCAGTTCGATGGCGCCATCGTTCCTTTTTGTCAACGTTGCACCGAAATGTTCCAGCATGATTTCCGTATGGTCGCGTGTCGGCACAGGTTCAGTGATAACTGTTTTGCCTTCTGCCTTTAAAGCGGCGAGCAAAATTGCTGATTTCACTTGTGCACTGGCGACCGGCAACGTGTAATTGATCCCCTGTAAATTAGTTCCTTGGATTGCCAATGGCGTATATTGGCCATCCTGACGTCCGCGGATATCCGCACCCATTTCGCGCAGCGGATTAATAATCCGTTTCATCGGTCGCTTTGCAATGGACTCATCACCTGCCATGACAGAATGGAAAGAAGTTCCTGCCAGCAGCCCAAGCATGAGCCGGGTTGTGGTGCCCGAGTTTCCGGTATCCAGCACTTCAGACGGTTCTTGCCAAGATTCTTCCCCAGCACTTTTAATGGTAACGGACTTCCCGGTCAATTCGATGTCTACACCCAGCTTCCGGAAACAGCTAATGGTGCTCAAACAGTCATCGCCCAGCAAAAAACCTTCAACTGTCGTTGTTCCGGCGGCCATAGATCCGAACATGATCGCCCGATGGGAAATGGATTTATCTCCCGGCACTTGTATGGTCCCTTTCAACGAAGGATTTGAATAAGATAAAGTCAAAGTCATTAAACTGCCATCCTTTCAGGAAATATACGTATCGTATGCTGTTCTTTTACTAATGCATTCTTTTGCCCGTTCGCGGTCTTCAGGAGTTTGGAAACTGATGACTAAAATCCCGAAGACGTCCTCGCGGGTCTCCAGAATCCGCAAATTGACGATGCTGATTTGTTCTTCCGCCAGATAACCAGCTATTTCGGAAATGCTTCCTGGAACATCCGGAATATCGATATACAAGTCATACACACTATACATTGCTCCGTGGCCAGCAATCGGAAGTTCGTCCCGCACCGACTTGGCGCGTTGGAAATACTGCTGGATTGGTTCTGGCTCATTGCGGACCAATAAGTCCCGCAATTGCTCCATTTCCTCCATCCAATTAGTCAATTGCTGGACAATCATATCATTGTTCTGTGTAGTTATGTCCCGCCACATTTCCGGGTTCGACGACGCGATTCGGGTAATATCCCGAAAACCTCCTGCAGCGAGCTGCTTGGCAAACGGATATTCTTCCTCTTTAGCCAATTGGTGCACCAATGAAGCTGCTATCAGATGCGGAAAATGGCTGACGATTGCTGTCATATAATCATGCTCATCAGCTTTCAGCACTTTGATTTTCGCTTTCGTCACCGACAAAAGCTCTTTTAGAAAAGAGATGCTTTCTTCACTGGTGCCTTCCGATGGCGTCAGAATATAAAAGGCGTTCTCAAACAAAACCTCTTTTGCAGCCTCTACACCACTTTTGTGGGAACCCACCATCGGATGGCCGCCAATGAACGTATGGTTCAATTTTCTAGCAGCTTCCATAATGTGGTTTTTAGTGCTGCCTGTATCGGTTAAAATGACATCCGCTTTCAAATTCCAATACTTGCTTTGTTCCATCAACTTGATTGTAGTGCCTACCGGTGTCGCAAAAACGATGACATCCGCTTCTGCGGCTGCTCTTTCAAGAGACGGAGGTGAGCTATGTATAATACCCATTTTAAAAGCTTTTCTGGCTGTATGCGGGTCTGCATCATACCCGGCAACTTGTACGCCGGCATGCCGCTGCAGCGCTTTTGCCAATGACCCGCCGATCAAGCCAAGCCCGATGATCAGCACTTGTGGGTTCATAGCATTTTCGCCTCATTGTTTTTGACCAGATCAGGACGCAACTTCACAGCATCATTCAAATAAACATGCTGGATTTCCTTTTGAGCCAATGTTGTATTTACATGCATCATGACGCGGATACATAGCGGCAAACTGCCTGGCACATCCATTTCATGCGTGCACATGACAGGAACATAATTCCAGTTTTCAAGTGTCCGCACCGCTTTTGCCGGAAAAGCCGATGCGATGTCGGTGGTCGTTGAAATGATGACAGAAGCCACATCATCCGGTTTAATCCGGTTTTCTTTTGCCATCTTTAAAACAAGACGGCCCGTTTCACGCAAAACATCTTCCGGTTGATCGGCTGCCACAGTAATGGCTCCTCTAACTCCTCGGATCATAATAACACCCCTCTTATTTTTAATTGCAATTGTTCATAAGCGGCTTGTGCCTGTTCTTCGTCAATGGCTTCGACATACGGCTGACCCGTTTTTTGAAGCAGTACAAAATTCAGCGACCCTTTTGAAGATTTTTTATCTTTTTTCATATAATCAATGACATCATCAAATGAAATCTCCTGGATTTTCTCCAATGGATAACCATTCGCTTGGCACCATGCCAAAAACTCTTCCAAGCGCGGATGACCGGATAATAGCAAGGCATAGGCCATTCCAAGAGCAACTGCTTCGCCATGAGTGATTTTGCCATATCCGAGATAAGCCTCTATCGCGTGTGCTAAAGTATGGCCAAAATTCAAATACTTTCTGACGCCGCCTTCAAATTCATCTTCTTCTACGATTGCTGCTTTTACCGCAATTCCCCGCTCCAGATGAAGCATCCAGTCCTCATCAACCAATTCATTGAACGAATGGATCCGCAGCAGCTCAGACAGCCACTCTTCATTGGAAATAAAAGCATGTTTGATCACTTCCGCCATGCCGGACCGCACTTCATGCTGGGGCAATGTCTTCAGAAACTGGATATTGTAAAGTACTGCCGCAGGCTGGTAAAACGTCCCAATCATATTTTTTCCAAGTGCATGGTTGATGGCTGTTTTGCCGCCAACTGCGCTATCATGCGCAAGAATAGTGGTCGGAATCTGGATATACGGAACACCTCTCATAAATGTCGAAGCAACAAATCCGGCAACGTCTCCTGTGGCACCTCCGCCGAATGCCAAAAGAAGCGACTTTCTGGAACAGCCTTCTTTCAATAAGAAGCTATGGCAGTCCATAAAGGTTTCAATGGATTTTGCGTGTTCGCCAGAAGGTGTAGTAAATACACTCACTTCATATGGCTGCAAAAACTGCAAAAGTGAATCAAGGTGAAGCGAAGCGACTTTCTTGTCAGCTATGACCACGATACGGTCAGCTGAATTTAGCAGCTCGCGGTATTGGCTCGAGAACAATTCAAATACATCAAGCCCAATGTGGACATTGTATGGTTGATCGGCTTCGACTCGAAGTGACTTCATGTTTAGAACTCCTTCGTATAATTTAAGTAATTCTGTAAATTTTCTTTCAAGCGAGGCATTTGATCCGCATCAAATTGCTCAATCAATGCATTGGCTACTTCCCAGGCTATTACATGTTCTGCAACGATGGAAGCCGCCGGAACCGCACAGCTGTCCGAACGCTCGATGCTCGCTTGGAAAGGTTCTTTCGAATCAATATCGACACTCTGAAGCGGTTTGTAAAGCGTCGGAATCGGTTTCATGACTCCTCGTACAATAATCGGCATGCCCGTTGTCATTCCGCCTTCAAATCCACCCAAGTTATTTGTTTTGCGGGTATAGCCTAAGCCTTCCGTCCACTGGATTTCATCATGTACTTCGCTGCCTGGTTTTCTGGCCATTTCAAAGCCAATTCCGAACTCCACGCCTTTAAATGCATTGATGCTCATCATTGCAGCAGCGATTTTCGAATCCAGTTTGCGGTCATAATGGACATAGCTGCCAATTCCTGCTGGCATGCCTTCTACTATTACTTCAACCGTCCCGCCAATCGAATCGCCATTTTTCTTCGTTTCATCGATTAAGTCGGTCATTTGTTTGGTTACTGACGGATCTGCACAGTATACGGCATCGTTTTCGACAATCTCCCGGATTTCAGCTGCAGTTTTTCCTTGGTAACTTTCAGGATTCACTTTAATGCCGCCAATTTCCGTTACATGGGCTACAATTTCCACGCCCATCTGAGACAGCAATTGTTTAGCAACTGCTCCGACAGCGACACGTACAGTCGTTTCCCGCGCAGAAGAGCGCTCTAGCACATTGCGAAGGTCGCGGTGCCCATACTTCATGCCGCCATTCAAATCGGCATGGCCTGGACGCGGACGTGTAATCTGGCGTTTCACTTCATCCGTATCTTCAATCGGCTCAATGCCCATAATATTCGTCCAATGTTTCCAATCGTCATTTTTGACTACTAGAGCTACCGGCGAGCCAAGTGTTTTGCCGTGGCGCACGCCTGATACTATTTCAACCGTATCTTTCTCAATCTGCATTCTCCGGCCGCGTCCATGTCCGCCTTGCCGTCTTTTCAATTCCTTGTTAATCATTTCTGCAGTCAGCGGCATTTGTGCCGGTAACCCCTCGATGATGGCGGTCAACTGTGGACCGTGTGATTCTCCTGCTGTTAAATAACGCATGACACTTTCTCCCTTCAACGCACTAAAGTATTTATGTATCACTATAACATATAGTATTTCATCAATTCTATCTTAAATTCAGATAAAGTGAAACTTCAATCTATTGGGAAATTTAATCTTTACAATTCCTTCAATGACATTAAACTATTTAAAAACAATTATTGTGAAATAAAAAAACTGCCCAAATGGAATGGACAGTTTGCTGAAGTTAAAAAATGATTATTAAGCGTTGAAGAAATCACCCCAACTCTTTTTCATTACTTGAAGTCAACTCAGTGATCGAGAAACAGCCAAATACTTTCCGCGAGAGGATAGAGATACTGTCCAGGCTAATCCTTTCGGAACTTTTCCTTGCCTCACCACTGGCTTTCCTGTCGAACAGAATTCGCATTTCTTTTTACCTTTCACTTACCCACAACTTTTTATTATGGATTTTAGGCAAAATAAAAAAAGCAGCGAAGCTGCTTTTTTACCTGGATTAGTTTACCCAGTTGTTCATTGTTTTTTCGTATGATACCAATTCTTCTTCTTTGAAGAACAAGCCGATTTCGCGTTCAGCGCTTTCAGCTGAATCCGAACCGTGGATCATGTTTTTGCCGACAGTAACTGCGAAGTCGCCGCGGATTGTTCCTGGAGCTGCATCTTTAGGGTTAGTAGCGCCCATCATTTGACGTGCAGTCAAAATAACGTTTTCGCCTTCCCAAACCATTGCAAATACAGGACCTGAAGTGATGAATTCAACCAATTCACCGAAGAAAGGACGTTCTTTATGTTCGCCGTAATGCTGCTCAGCCAATTCAGCTGGAATCTGCATCAATTTAGCCCCAACCAAGTGATAACCTTTTTTCTCAAAACGTGCTACGATTTCACCGATTACATTGCGCTGTACGCCATCCGGCTTAACCATCAAGAAAGTTTTTTCCATTATGAACACTCCTCTATTTAAAGCTCGGGCTTTTTGCCCACCTTAAAAAATACTATCAGTTTGATGCTATTTGTCAACTATCTGGCTAAAACTTTCTCTTTCCAATAAAAAAGGCGATTTTTCGCATTGTTTTATTGGCAGGGCTTTTAGGCAAATAATCCAGTTCCTGCAGCGCTTTTTTCAAATACCGTTCACTGATGGCTTTCGCTTCACTGATTCCCGGACTGTTGCGGATGGTTTTAACAACTAATAGCCGCTCCTTGTCCGTCAACTCTTTTTGAAGGCTGTTTTTCAATAAACTGTATACTTCCGGATTGCGGCGTGCACATAACACCGGCAACGTGATATTGCCTTGAATAAAATCGCTCCCTGCCGGTTTTCCAAGCTCTTCGTCTGTTGAAGTAAAGTCCAAAATATCATCGATGATCTGGAAAGACATGCCGATGAAATAACCGAACCTGCGCAAATGGGCGGCGGTTTTTTCATCTGTCCCTGATACTAATGCCCCTAATTCACAGCTCGACGAAATAAGCAAAGCCGTTTTGCGTTTAATGCGCCGCAAATAATCCCGTAAATTTTGATCCAGTTTATATTTATCTTCAATTTGAATGATTTCGCCGCGGCATACTTCAATCATCGTCTTAGATAAGATATGGTGAAGTTTTGGAGAATCGATGTCAGTGATATACTCCAATGCCCGGGCTAATATAAAATCACCCGTATACATGGCAACACTATTATTCCATTCCGCCTTGACCGTCGGTTTGCCTCTACGGATATCCGAGTCGTCTATGACATCGTCATGCACAAGGGACGCCATATGAATCAGCTCTAACGGGACGGCAACTTGTTTCATCACATCGATATTGTAATTTCCGAATTTGCCCGCAAGCAAAACAAAAACAGGTCGGATTCGTTTCCCTCCGGCCTGCAATAAGTGAAGAGAAGCATCGTTTAATAGGTGAGATTTGGAATCCACTGCCTGTTCTAATTCTTTTTCAATCATATCTAATTCCGGTTTAAGATCGGAATAGAGCAATTTCAACTTCACCTTTTCCACTTAAAAAACCTTCTCCCGCTATTTTACTTTTTTAATGCCTAAATGCAGTGCAGCTGCACCACCAGTGTAAGGTTTGTATTTCACTTTTTCAAATCCGACCTGAACAAAAAGTTTGGCCAGCTGTTTCATACCCGGAAAGCCTTTAGCCGATTCTTGCAGCCATGAATATTCCTTATAGCTTTTCGCAAACAACTTGCCGAATACCGGCATGATGAAACGGAAATAGAACCGGAAAAACGGCTTGAATAGCAAATTATTCGGCTGTGATGTTTCAAGGCACGCAATCATCCCGCCGGGCTTAAGAACCCTGTGCATTTCTGACAGCACCTGCTGGTAATCCGGTACATTGCGAAGACCAAATCCAATTGTCGCAAAATCAAATGAATTGTCCGGAAACGGCAATGCCATTGCATTTCCCTGAACCAGTTTTACCTGAGGCATATGTTTGGTTTTCTCGATTCCAACATTCAACATGTTCTGGCTGAAATCCAATCCGACCACTTTGCCTGTCTCACCTGTTGCTTGGGCTAAAGCGATCGTCCAATCTGCCGTGCCGCAGCATACATCAATTGCAGCAGCCCCTTTAGGCACCTGCATTTTGTCCATGGTGTCTTTACGCCATTTACTGTGCTGCTGAAAACTGATGACAGAATTCATTTGATCGTAATTGTCCGATATTTTTTCAAAAACTTCATGTACACGCTGTTCTTTCGTTTTTTGCATCTCAGTCATCCTTCTCGGGTTAGCTGCTCAGCTCTATGCTGGTGCGGGGTTATTTGATGGAGCATAAAGCTCTTGAGTTCATAGTTGAAATTATAAGAATTGATGGTCAGCGAAATATCTTCATGCAATAAATCCAACTTCTCCAGTAGCCAACGCTCTGTATGCAACGGGTGCTGGAGAGTCTGGTTTAACAAACGCAGAATTCGAGTCTGGCTGTTGTTTTGCAGGCATTCAAGCTCTTCCACATATCGGATATAGCGAAGCATCAAAGTAGCCAGCGGTGCATATTTCTCAAATCCATAAAATTTATAAAATGTCATTAATAATTCCGTTTCAATCACCTGGACTAAGCCATCGATTTCTTCAACTGAACGGACTAGCCCATCGTAAAAAGAAGCTTTGTTTTCGCTCACTTTTATGATTGACGTCGCCAAACGCTGAATCATCGTTATATTGTTTAAATTGGCCAGCATCTGATAATAGATGCCGCTGTAAAAATCACCAGCCAGGACAGTTAACTGCTGTTTTTTTGTTATGACTAGCGCATTTTCCTTCACTTCATCATGGGCATGCAGAGCAGCATAAACGATTGAAACTGTTTTTGCTGAAGCCTCTATTTCGCCTGACCAATGATTTTCGTCAAAAAAAGGCAGCAACAAAAAAAACAAACGTGCCCGTTCAACTGATGGACCTTCCGTGAAATTCTCTAGCGTCCGCTGTTTTACAGCTTTTAAGACATCGAGTTCCATAGAAGTGATTTTTGAATGTATTAGTTGTTCATTCATACTGCTTGCTCCATTCATGATTTAGCCATATTACCCTAGTATATCATAAGCAAAGGCTTGCCTTCATCCAATAACGCCTATTTTTTCGCTTCGCTTTCTACCAGGCCATGGGCTGTTTGAATTTCCGCTTTGCCGCGAATTTTCATCGCTGACGTGTGTTCTGTGAATTGGGCAATCATTACTTCACCGGTATCCAATTTTTCGGTATGGTGAAATTTAGTGTCATTGCCACGAGTTAAACCGATGACGTTTACGCCGTCTTCTAATGCGCGAATCACAATGTATTCTAGTTGAGCCATTTTTTCACCCGCTTCTTTGAAAGTTCAATTAGTTCATATTTATATAAGTGATAATTTCCGATCGTTTGATATCATCTTTTTCAAGTATGCCTCTTGAGACTGCAGTCACTGTTTTAGCGCCTGGCTTTTTGATGCCTCTCATCGTCATGCACATATGTTCCGCTTCAACCATTACGTATACGCCGTGCGGGTTTAAAGTTTCCATCAGTGAATCAGCAATGGTGGAAGTGATCCGTTCCTGCAGTTGAGGGCGCTTCGCCACTGTTTCTACTGCGCGTGCCAGTTTGCTTAATCCGGTCACGACTCCATCTCGGGGAATGTAAGCAATATGGGCTTTGCCAAAAAACGGAACAAGGTGATGCTCACAAGTCGAGTAAAAAGGTATATCTTTTACAAGAACCAATTCCTCATGTCCTTCGTGGAAAACCGTACTGAAATATTCTCTTGGATCTTCTTTTAATCCAGAAAATATTTCTGCATACATTTTGGCGACACGTTTCGGTGTATCCAGCAATCCTTCTCTGTTCGGGTTTTCTCCTACAGCTTCAAGAATCATGGTAACCGCTTTTTCTATTTTATCTAAATCTACTTTTTTCGAATCTATATCTATCACGTTGTTTCCTCCTGTAAAAGACAAATCGGATTTCCCTCCGTTTTAACGGCCCGTAAGATTCCCTGCTGAGAGAAGTTAATCTTTATACGACTGCAGCAACCGTTTAGGTTTCTCTTGTTTTTTCTCACATGAATCGTAGCATATAGCCACGTTATACGCAAAACTGTTAGCTCAAAAAAAGAATGGCTTTTACGTGAACAAGTCACGAAAAAGCCATTCTATGTACTGCACTGAAAATTATTTCACTGCGTCTTTAAGCGCTTTACCTGGCTTAAATGCAGGAACTTTGCTTGCAGCGATCTCGATTTCAGCACCAGTCTGCGGGTTACGACCTTTGCGTGCTGCGCGTTCGCGTACTTCAAAGTTACCAAATCCGATTAATTGTACTTTGTCACCTTGAGTTAGAGCGTTTTGAATCGCCTCAAATGCAGCGTCAACTGCTTTTGCAGCGTCTTTACGAGAAAGTTCAGCTGCTTCAGCAACAGAGTTCACTAATTCTGTCTTGTTCATGCTATTCACCTCCTCTCAAAGGGGATGCAATCCTTCAATCCTGTAAAAAGAGTATCATATCGAAAATCGCATAGCAACAGGTAATAGAGCGGTTTTGCAATAAAAAAAGCAAATAATGGAGTATTCTTCCTAAATATTTACATTTAATGCGAAAACCGCTCTAATACTGCGATTTTAATCAACTTTAAAGACAGGTTCATTTTTTTCATTCACGGTGTAAGGAAGTGAATAAGCCGGAACGACCGGGCTGTTTTCATACAATAAAAACCTGATGTCTTGGCCGGGTTCCAATGTCCCCTCATATTCCTGGAGAACAGTATACAAATCCATTGAATAATCTACAAACACATCGCCTTTGCCATTCACAACAAGCGGAAGATTTCTGCCGCTATATGGACTGACCGCTGTTTGTTCTTCGCTGAATCCCATCGCTTCATAATTCAGTTTATAAACGTTATCTGCAATAATTTCAGAAATCGGAGCTTGTCCGCCATTCGCGCTTTTCCGTACGTTAATCGTGCGGATCGCTTCTGTAAGGCGCAAATCCACCAATTTAACTGTTGGGTTTTCCTCAACATCCATCAGGACATATTGATAAACTCCACCAGATTCATATGCATTCGGAGGTATTTCCGCAAGATAAGTCGGGGCGATTTTTGAAAAATCAATTGGATATTTAATGTATTGATCCACGTCCATATCTCTGGTTTTGATCGGCAATAACCCGCCACTTGCTCCACGGTACTGGTTAACAGCATTCTGAACAGAAATTAGTTGATCTTCATAAGGAATTTGGTTTTCTGCCCGTTCACTTTCCGGATACATGCATCCCGCCAAAAGCATCATACTGAGCATCATAATAATTGCTAATAATCCTTTTTTCATTTTCATCACCTCAAGCGCCGCCGGTTGGGCCGCTAAGTACTATGAATACCATGATAAAGAATCCGAGTATCAGCAGAATATAAGCCACTAAAGCAAAAAGGAATTTCAAGATGCCGTTTTTTAATTTGTATCTGCTTAAATAAATCATTCCCATCGAAATGATCAAAAAAGCTATACCCGCAAAGGAGACCCACATCTTATCTAAAGAACTCATAACTGACCGCCTTTCGTTCTATTTCACCCCGTATTATAACATAAAGAAAGAAGAGGCCGCGGAGCTGAACCTCTTCTTTTGTGACAATTAAAGTAAGTTGATAAGGTCTTCCATTTCGTTTTTCTTCATACGCCCCATAAGGATGTCAACCGCTTCCGTAGTTGATACACCTTCAAATAAAACGGCATACAAAGCTGCCGTGATCGGCATAGGGACATCGTATTTTTTTGACAATTGATAAGCAGCTTTTGTAGTACGGATGCCTTCGACAACCATCCCCATTTCTTCAAGCACTTCATCAATGGTCTTGCCTTTTCCTAGCATATTGCCGGCACGCCAGTTTCGAGAATGGACACTGGTGCATGTGACAATCAAATCTCCAACGCCTGAGAGGCCGGAGAACGTCAAAGGCGTAGCCCCCATCTTGACACCCAGCCGCGCGATTTCAGCAAGCCCTCGGGTCATCAGAGCGGCTTTGGCATTATCTCCATAGCCAAGGCCGTCAGTTATGCCAACAGCTAGCGCAATAATGTTTTTCAAAGCTCCGCCGATTTCTACCCCGATTACATCTGTATTCGTGTAGACGCGGAAATAATGATTCATGAACAGATCCTGGACCCGCTCAGCAGAAGCCGTATTCTCACAGGCTGCCGTCACAGTAGTCGGATGTTCAATTACCACTTCTTCTGCATGGCTTGGCCCCGATAACACCACTACATCTTCTATCCATTGCTCCGGAATTTCTTCGCGGATCATTTCACTGATCCGTTTCAGCGAATCCGGTTCAATGCCTTTGGAGACATGGATGAATAATGCTTTTTTCGTCAAATTTTCTTTAATTTGTGCACAGACTTCCCTAATTGCCTTTGTCGGAACTGCTAACACAAATATTTCTGAATGATTGACGGTTTGCGGCAAGTCGTTTGTAGCCTTCAGGTTTTCCGGCAATTGGATGCCTTTTAAGTATCGATTGTTTGTATGGCTGTTGATTTCCTCAGCCTGTTCTAAACGATGGGTCCAAAGCAAAAGGTCATGGCCATTTTGAGTCAACACATAACTCAAAGCAGTCCCCCAGCTTCCAGCCCCAAAAACAGATACTTTTTCCATTTTCAATCCCACCTTTTCCAATTATGTCCGGGCGCGAGTAATCAGCCGGAGCGGTGTTCCTTCAAAGTCAAAGCTTTCACGGATCCGATTTTGTAAAAATCGTTCATAACTAAAGTGCATAAGCTCAGGTTCATTGACAAACACCACAAAAGTTGGGGGCTGTATAGCCACTTGCGTTGCGTAGTAAACGCGCAGTCTGCGGCCTTTATCCGTTGGAGCAGGATTCATCGCCACTGCATCTTCAATAACCTCGTTCAAAATACTCGATTGGATCCGTCTCGAATGGTTGTCATTTACCCGGTTGACGATTTCCAGAATATTATGGACGCGTTTTCCGCTTATTGCTGATACAAACATAATTGGCGCATAGTCCAAGAATAAGAAATGCTCGCGGATTTTTCTCGTCATGACGTTCATGGTTTTTTCGTCTTTTTCAATTGCATCCCATTTATTCACAACGATGATGACACCTTTTCCTGCTTCATGTGCATATCCAGCGATTTTCTTGTCTTGTTCTTGAATGCCTTCTTCGGCATTCAAAACAACCAGCACAACGTCTGAGCGTTCAATTGCCCGAAGTGCACGAAGCACGCTGTATTTTTCAGTAGTCTCATAGACTTTCCCTTTTTTGCGCATTCCTGCTGTATCGATAATGACATAAGGCTGTCCGTCGTACTCATACTCCGTATCGATTGCATCTCGGGTGGTTCCAGCAAGATCGCTGACGATTACGCGTTCTTCCCCTAAAAATGAGTTGACAAGTGATGATTTCCCGACGTTCGGGCGGCCAATCAATGAGAATTTAATGACGTCATCTGGATATTCTTCCCCGTCTTCTTGCGGGAAATTCTTTGCAACTTCATCAAGAAGATCTCCTAAACCCAGTCCGTGGGAGCCAGAAATCGGGAAAGGCTCTCCCATTCCTAATGTGTAAAAATCATAAATCATATGGCGCATATCAGGGTTATCGATTTTATTGACTGCTAAAATGACCGGCTTTTTAGTGCGGTATAAAATTTTAGCTACTTGTTCGTCTTGAGCTGTGACTCCGTCACGCCCGTTAACGAGAAAGATAATGACATCCGCTTCGTCCATTGCGATTTCCGCTTGCTGGCGGATTTGTTCTAGAAACGGCTCGTCTCTTAAATCGATGCCGCCTGTATCGATGATATTGAATTCATGCGTCAGCCAATCTGCCGAACTATAGATGCGGTCACGTGTAACTCCTGGAATATCTTCCACGATGGATACACGCTCTCCGACCACGCGATTAAAAATCGTGGACTTCCCAACATTCGGCCGGCCAACAATTGCTACTACCGGTTTTGACATAATTACTTCATCCTTCCACTTCTAATATCCCTATTATACACGAAAAAGGTGATGGCATCTTGTAAATGTCCATCACCTTAAAAGGTGTAATATTCAGTTTTTCTTTCGATTGGCAAAAGCCGCCGGGTCATAACCCCTAAGCAATAGATAATGATAAAGCTCTCCTGAAATAATGAGCGGGCAATCTTCTAAATCGGCGATATCTTTGGCGCCCAACGCCGTCATCATCATCCCTAAATCCTCTTTCAGAGTTTCAATATCTGTTATCAACTGCTTTTCACCGTGCTCGATTGCGGTTTTTAAAAAGGAGCCAGCCAACCCCGCCGCATTTGCTCCAAGCGCGAAAGCCTTTATCATGTCCAAGGCATTTTGAATGCCGCCTGACGCCAGCACGGTTTGAGGAAAGGCTTTTTTTACTTCGATTATCGCTGCTGCTGTTGGAACTCCCCATTCTTGAAAATAAGACAGCTTGCGCGCCCGCCGCTCATTTTCAATGGCTGCAAAGTTCGTGCCGCCATAACCGCTAACATCGATGGCAGCGATTTTAGTTGAAGCCAGTTTCTCCGCTGCTTCACGGGAAATTCCGAAGCCCGTTTCTTTAACGATTACAGGAACCTTCACCTTTTCCGCTATTTCTTCAATCCGTTCCAAAGCGCCTTTGAAATCGCGGTCACCTTCAGGCATCGTCAGTTCCTGAATGACATTCAAATGTATTTGAAGAGCGTTGGCTTCGATCATTTCGATCGCTTCTTCAGCTTGTTTTAAATTTGCTTCACTGCCTAGATTGCCGATAATGAAACCTTCCGGATTCACTTTGCGGACAATTTGATAAGACGCCCTTTCTTCAGGGTCTCTTAACGCTGCCATCTGAGAGCCGACTGCCATCGCAATTCCGGTCTCTTTTGCTGCATATGCCAGGAGCGCATTCAGCTTTTCAGTCTGCCTACCGCCTCCGCCTGTCATGGCATTAATAAAAACAGGTGATTTCAATTTCAAATCACCTGTCTCGGTATAAATGCGAATATCTTCTACACCAAGGTTCGGCAATGCTTGATGGACGAAACGAATATCGTCAAAAAACGTGCCGGCGCTTTGGCCTGTTGATAAGGCAAATTGAATATGGTCCATCTTCCGATCAGCTCTTGACATCTTATTCGGATTTAAATCCTTTTAATTTATCGCCAATAACATCACTGATTGAAAAACCACTGGATTCTTCCGGCATTTCATAATTGGAATAATCATGTTCTTTCTCTTTTTCCTGAAGTTCTTTAATGCTGAGTGACAGGCGTTTATCAGCTTTATTTACTTCCAGTACTTTTACTTGGACTTCCTGGCCTTCAGATAGAACTTCATTCGGGGTCGCGATATGCTTGTGGGCGATTTGCGAAATATGAACAAGACCTTCAACTCCAGGCAATACTTCCACAAACGCACCGTAGCTTACGATCCGTTTAACTTTTCCAGTGTGGACAGAACCTTTTGGCGCTTTTTCTTCAATGGCATCCCACGGTCCAGGAAGTGTATCCTTGATCGACAAGGAAATCCGTTCGGAATCCCGGTCTACCGAAAGAACTTTTACCGTTACTTCTTGTCCTTCGGTTACGACATCGGATACTTTCTCTACATGCTCATGTGATAATTGGGAAATGTGAACAAGTCCATCCACTCCGCCGATATCCACAAAAGCACCAAAAGAAGCAATGCGCTGTACTTTCCCTTTAAGCACATCCCCTTGGTGAATATGTTCCATCACTTCTACTTTTTGCGATTCTTTTTCCATTTCTACAACTGCCCGATGCGAAAGAATTAACCGATTGTTTTCTTTTTCCATCTCGACAATTTTAAAAGTCATAACTTTTCCTTTGTAGTCTTCGAAGGATTCAACGAAATAATCTTCTACTAATGAAGCCGGTACGAACCCACGGACGCCGAGATCGACCACAAGTCCGCCTTTTACGACATCTTTCACTTCAGATTCGATAATCTCGCCCGACTCAAACTTTTTCTCCAACTCGTCCCATGCCTGTTCGGCATCAACTTTCCGTTTGGATAATACAAAGTTTTCGTCTTCTACTTTAGTGATGATTAAATCTAGCTCATCACCAACCTGAACTGAATCTGATGCTTTCTCGATATGAAGGCTTGACAGCTCACTGATTGGAATAACCCCATCAAAAGGTGCCCCTTCAATAGTTACAGTTACTGCTTTTTCTTCTATATTAGTAACAATACCTTTTACGCGATCTCCTGTTTGGAAGTCACGGTTTTCCATCATGTTCATTTCCTCAGACATAAGTAGCCCTCCTTCACAAACTATCCACTTTCTATTTTATTCGAATTCTCTAATAAAAACAAAAATTATCACTTATTTTTGCTATATTCATCCAGAATATCTTGAATGCGGCTCATGATCATTTCTGTCACTTCTTCAGCAGATGCTTTTCTTTCTCGGAAAGGCGCCATTTGTATAGGCTCACCGTACACCACTCTTACTTTACGGAATGTTTTATAAGGTCCAATAATGGCACAAGGAACTACATCAGCATTGCCGCGAAGAGCAAAAAATCCGGCTCCGCTCAATCCTTTTTTTAAGACGCCATCCGTTGATCTTGTCCCTTCAGGGAACAAGCCGACGACTTCTCCGCTTTTCAGCACTTTCAATGCTGTTCTAAGCGCTTCCCGGTCACTCATTCCCCGTTTTACAGGAAATGCATTAACTTTTGGTAAAATCGGTCCTAGAATCGGCAACTTAAAAAGTTCTTCCTTTGCCATGAAATGCACCGTCCTTGGAGCAGTCATGCCCACAACCGGGGGATCAAGCGCATGAATATGGTTAGAGCAGAGCAGGACGCCTCCTTCTTTCGGAAAATTCTCAATGCCGATCACTTCGAAACGGTAAAGAGGCGTTAATGTCGTTTTTACAAGGGATTTTCCAATTGCATACAAATTCACCTTAACTCAACCTTTCTTCTGCCAGTCGCAATATTTCTGCTGCAGCTTCTCGAATCGTCAAAAAAGTCGTATCGAGATAAATCGCATCTTCCGCTTGGCGGAGCGGAGATACTTCCCGTTCACTGTCCATTTTATCCCGCTTCGCAATTTCCGCCTGCAATTCATCAATTGGCGTATGGATACTGCGCTTTTTATTTTCTTCAAATCGGCGGCGTGCCCGTTCTTCGACACTCGCAGACATGAACACTTTCAATTTCGCAGTCGGCAGAACATCGGTTCCGATGTCACGGCCATCCATGACCACGCCTCGTTCTTCAGCAAGCTGCTGCTGCAGTTTAACCATCTGTGTGCGCACGGATTCATGAGCCGCCATTTCAGAAACCGCTTTTGTCACATGCTGCGAGCGGATATCTTCCGTCACATCTTTATTATCAAGAAAAACCAGCTGTCCGTTTTCGGAAGGCTGCAAATCTATTTCTGTATCGGCCAGCAGTTTTCCTGCCTCTTCATTGCTGGACAGATCAATGCCTTCGTTTAATGCTTTAAGAGTGATGGCACGGTACATAGCACCCGTGTCGATATAAATATATCCTAATTGTTCTGCAACAATTTTTGCTATTGTGCTTTTCCCGGCAGCCGCAGGGCCATCAAGAGCAATCTGTATTGATTTCGTCAAAAAAGTCACCTCATCATATGTATTCAACATATTTTAACATAGAAAAGCGGAGCCGCCTATTCAGTCCCGACAGGCAAGAGATGGACCAAACAATTTTGGTCCATCTCTTTGCGACGAAGCACGAAGTGCTGCAGGAGCAGTGGGTTTTTAGACGATTTGGCGGAGCGGCAGGTTTTCAGCCGCATAGCCGAAGCGGCTTACGACCCGAGGGACTAGGCGGCAGAGCTGGACAACACAAGAAATGCGGAAATGGCCGTTCAGATTCGACAGGCATAAGACAGACCAGCGAAGTGGCGTTTTCTGCCACACAGCTGGGTTGGCTTATGACCCGAGAATCTGGCCATTGCAGCTGGACAACAAGAAATGCGGAAATAGCCGTTCAGACCCATCAAGATTCCTTTGAAATTTGGCCACAAAAAAAAGCCTTGGGCTACAAGACTTTTTACATTCAAGAGAGAATGCTGTGTTATGGATGTAAGGAAGTATTGTCATGATAATGCGTCAAAGACAACTGGTGCGCTTGTTTTACCTTCCTTAAACTAAACCACCATAGAAACAGCATAAATGGAATCACACTGTAGGACCATTTCGTATTTGTGTATAAAATTGAATTATAGGCCAAGTGGAGAACCAAGGAGCTGATCAATGCCATCGCCAGCAATTTTGGGCCATGTGGACCTTTGGTAAACTTCGCTTTGCCTAAATAATAACCTGTAACCACTCCAAATAACGCGTGGCTTGAGACTGGCAGAAAAGCTCTGATAAATGCAGTTTCCAAACCGAACTCAAGCAGATATAAGATATTTTCTACTGTAGCAAACCCTAATGACACGCTTGCTCCGTAAAGAATGCCATCATATGGATCTTCAAAATCAATATGCCGGTATACGGCAATAATTAAAACAAGCCATTTGAAAAATTCTTCAACTATACTCGGAAACAGCACATTCTGGCTGAAAGCATGGTTAAAGACTCCTTCAAATTCAAAAACATACTGAATGAACAAAATCGGGAAAGTCAGCACTGCCCCGTAAATGAAACATTGAAACAAAAGTTTTGAAGGTTCGTTAGCAAATTGGTCACGCAAATAAAAGTAACTGAACAACGCCAGACTTGGAGCAATCGCAACTGTCAGTAAAATTATCATATGCCTGCTCCTTTGCTTAAAGTCCCTTAATTATAACACGGCATACTGGTAAATATTATCAATTTATCAATTTCATAAATGCTTATTTATTGAAAGTGTTAATGCCTACTTTTTTTGCATTAGATAATACGATTGCCAGCTTGATCCGCGCTTTTTTACTGTCGTAATCGCTGCCCAGCAAAACGCCTTTCAACATCAGATCATGGGCACTGCCGGGGTAACTGTAGCTTGGATATGCTTTGCCTTCTTCTGCGCTAGTCGTCAAGACAATCGTGATGCCTTTTTGAATGGCCCGCTCAATCGCTTCAACCATATGAGGCGACACTTGCCCTCTACCCGCAGCTTCCAGAACGATTCCTGCCACATCAGTGTGCGCCAGCAAATCAATCATATGGCCATCTTGTCCGGAATAACATTTGATAATTTCCACTCTCGGCAAATCGCCTTTTACTTCGTGAACTTCATGGAATATCGGTTTTTGGTAAATGCTTACCACATCATTATCAATAATCCCTAAATATCCATGGCCGAATGAATCGAACCCTTGCAAATTGCTGCTATGCACTTTTTTCACATATTTCGCCGTATAAATCCGTTCATTGAAAACCACTACTGTGCCGACGCCTCTCAAATTATCATCAACCGACACATAAATGGAGTTCCGCAAATTTGAATAAACGTCTGTTCCTACATCATCAGGTGAACGCTGTGAACCTGTAACGACAATTGTGCGGTTGTCATCGATTGTTAAATCTAAAAAATAAGCGGTTTCTTCCAATGTATCCGTCCCATGGGTCACTACAATCCCATCCACTGTTTCATCTTCCATTTCTGCTTTGATGGCTTCCCGCAGCTTCAGCATCTTGTCGAAGCCGATATGCATGCTTGGCAACTGAAAAATATCGATGACTTTTACTTCTATTTCTTCAGGCAATTGGCATAGCGCCGCCAGTTCTCTTCCTGAAATGGCGCCTGATTTCAGCAATCCTTTCGAAACTTCCTTGCTCGCTATGGTTCCGCCGGTGGTAATCAAAGAAACTTTTTTATTCATGCAATACAACACCCTTTCTCCAACCTATTTTACACCATTGTACCGTGCTGCAAATATCTTTTTACGGGCAAGAAAAACAAAAAAGCGCACTTAGCGTACGCTTTCCTTTTCCGCAATGGCGGCAGCAATTTGTTCTCCATGAAAACGGCCGTTTTCAATAAAGATGGAGTTGGCATTATTTCCCGCAGCAATCACTCCGGCAACATACATATCATCTGTATCGGTTTCCATTGTCACTTCATTAAATATAGGGCAGCCTGTCAATTCGTCTATCGCAATGCCAATCTTTTTCAAAAAATCGTGGTCAGGATGATAGCCGATCATCGCAAATACGAAATCATTCGGAATCGTTTCTTTTGTATCATTGACAGTCAGTTCTACTTCCCGCTCCGTAATTTTATCGACAATAGAGTCGAACAGCATCGTAATTTCACCTTTTTTCACCAAGCTGTCAAACTCCGGCAAGATCCAAGGCTTGATGCTTTTGGAATAGCTTGTGCCGTGATAGGAAACTGTTACGCGGCTTCCGGCTTTATGCAATTCAAGCGCTGCATCTACTGCTGAGTTCTTGCCGCCGATAACAAGGATATCTTGGTCAAAATAAGGATGCCCTTCCTTGAAATAATGCATGACTTTCGGCAAATCAGCACCTTTTACTTCCAATTTATTCGGATTGTCGTAATAGCCGGTTGCCGCAATAACATATTTCGCATGATAGGTATTTTTGGACGTCCGGACAATAAACTTCTCTTCTTTTTCAACAGCCAAAACGGTTTCAAAAGAACGCACTTCGATTCCGCTTCTTTTCACTACTTCCCGGTAATAGACCAGCGCCTGGTTGCGCTTGGCTTTCCGGTCTTCTGTTATAAAAGGAATATCCCCTATCGACAATTTTTCACTGGAACTGAAAAAAGTCTGATGGGTCGGATAGTTATAAATGGCATTGACGATGTTTCCTTTTTCAATGACTACCGGCTGAAGGCCTATTTGCTTGATAGCGATGGCTGCTGCCAAACCGCAAGGTCCTCCCCCGATAATCAGAGCATCTACATTTTCCATACTTGAAACCTCTCCCACAATCAATATCTATTCCTTAAGAATAGAAGACTTCTTTCACCGTTGGCAACTAAAAGCACTTTGCTGTTTCCTGCACTTTAAAGAGACATGAAATACCTGTTTTTCCATTTAGAATTTCATTGGCCACAAAAACAATTTGTTGGACTGCCATTCAGCAGACAAAGGCCTTAATCGAAGTTTTTTATTTCGGATGTATGTCAAAAACATGATATTCCGCTTCCGCGCCTAAACGAAGCGGCAATTTGGTGGTGCCGTATCCGTTGCTTACCAACTCCACTTTCCCACCGCTCTCAGTTAATCTTCCTTTTTCCGCAATCCCGTATTTACCCAGACGTATCTGACCGCCATGCGTATGGCCGGCAAGCAGGAAATCGGCAGGGTATTTTTCTCTCACATATTTAAATACAGCAGGCGTATGGGATACAAAAATAACAGTGTCGTCTGATGCTACATCAGAAAAAGCAGTAATGATTGAATTTTTTCCATAGCTGAAATAATCAATGCCAACCAATTTCAAGTGCGGCTGCCCTAGAAGATTAACTCCTTCGTTTTCTAAAACTTTGACATTATACTCCTCAAACAGCTTGCGCACTGCCGCCTCGCCCACGCTTCGATCGTGATTTCCCCAAACAAAGTAAAGCGGGCCGAGTTTGCTGAGGATTTTCAGATTTTCTTCAACGCGGCTTAATGGCACACCTTTTTCTGTTAAATCCCCTCCTATGATGACAACATCTGCAGGATCTTCCAACAAACTTGAATTTAACTTTCTTCTGTGAATATCTGAAATAAACATTAACTTAAATGGTTCAAACCGATGTGCGGCATGCAATTGAACGCGTTGACTCTTCAAGTTTTGCTGAAAAGCGTTGCGCAACATAAAAAGAAGCAGCGCCAGAATTGCCAGACTGCCTTTATAAATCCATTTCATATAAAGTAATTCCCCTCAATCAAAATAAAGAGACAAAAGCAAAGAGCTGCTTGTGCCTCTTTAAAAGTAATTTTAATCTCAGTCTTCCGAGATATCCAAAACCCGGAATCCCGATTTTTCCAACTCTTTTAAAAAGCGGTCAACATTGTCTTTTTTCTTGATTTTCAAAACGATGCGCCGTACCACTTTATCCGTTTCATCAAATGTAACAAGCGAGACCACAGATTCTTTATACTTCTCTATTATATCACCAAGCCGTCCAATGCGCCCTTCTGATTCAACCGAAGTAAAGGTGATGCGCACACCTTCTTGCTGCATGCCAAAAGCGCTCTGCAATTGATTCATTACATCAAAACGTGTCACTATCCCCAAAAATTCGTTATCCTGTACAACTGCAAGAATCGGAAAATCATTCAACTCGACAATTGCTTTTTCAAAGACATCGTCGATATTCAGATAAACTTCCTGATTAACAACTACATCGCTAACTTTAGCTGTGCTGGTAAACTCGTCCTTCGTCTGGCCTGAATAGAAAAATGCCCGGTAAGCATGGAACCATGTGAAAATCCCTTTATATTCAGTGCCATCTACAACCGGCAAAGCGTCTATTGAATGGCGTTCCAGCAAGTCAAGACCCATTTGGATTGAATCATCCATTTTAACTGTAATGCATTTTTCTCTCTTTACCATCACACTTTTCACAAACATCCAGTTCACCTCTACTTTTTCCTCAGCTTTGTTGCTTTGTTGCGGCAATACTTTTATTGTTCCCTCTTTAAGGCAAAATTAACGTACTGCCAACACTTATTTCGTTAGAAGTTAAACCGTTTGCTTGTTTGATCTTTTCAACTCCTGCATTTGCTCCTGCTGCTCCGTAGGCATTAACGGCAATCCGGTATAGGGTTTCGCCTGATTGGACCACATGTGTCTTTTGTGATGATTTTGCTTTTTCTTTGGCTTCTTTCTCTTTTTCGGCTGCTTCTTGTTCTTGCTGTCTTTTTGCTTCTGCTTCTGCTTTAGCTCTAGCTTCTGCTTCTGCTTTGGCCTCTGCTTCTGCTTTGGCTTTGGCTTCCGCCTCTGCTTTGGCCGCTGCCTCTGCTTTGGCTTTGGCTTCTGCCTCTGCTTTGGCTTTAGCCTTTGCTTCTGCTTCCGCCTGTTCCTTTTCTTTAACAGCAGCTTCTTTTTTAGCTTGTTCTTTCTCGGCAGCCGCTTTTTGAGCTTTGGCTTCTTTAGCTTCTTTTTCCGCTAAAGCTTTCGGCTCTTCCTCTTTTTCTTCTTCTCCTTCGACGGGAACAAGAGGAGTTTCAGATGCCGGCGGTGTTGTTTCCAGGCTCACTTGATCATTTACTGTGCTGGTAATTAATGTGTCATTCGGCTCATACAGGAAATATACGTATATAAGAAGTGTCACAGGGATTAACATGAAAATGAAAAACAGCGTAGGCAGCAGCATGTTTTTGGTCTTTTTCGGTTTCTTATTAACCGCTTTGCGCTGTGCCCTTCTTGAAGGAGCAGCAATGCTTTGAACTGGAATTTCCTGTCGGCCTTTTTCAATGGCTTTACGATAATTTTGTTTACCCATAATCGACTACCCCTATCTTCTCTAATAACTCTATTATGCCGAAAATTTCCCATTTTGTAAATGAGATTTCCTAAAATTGTCATAAAGGCAATAGTGCATTCAGCCGATTTTCCCAATGCTGCAGCACAACTTTTTTGGGCTTAGAAGTCCGCTTGTCAAATACCGTGTAGTCGATGCCATCATTAAGGCAGCAGTTTTCAGGCTTTTGTGCTAATTGCTGGTCAAAACATTCAATAATATACTGTCTAATGCATCCAGATAAGTTGACCAATCTCCTCATTTTATCCACTTGCTTTATTTTTTCCTGCTGAAGAATTTCCATTTGAAGCAATGTCTCAGCGACCGTCAGTTGGCTAAGCCAGTATTCGATGACCCGCAACGCGGTTTCTCTGACTATACCTGCCGCAACCAGCTGTTCTGCGTTAGAAAGATTTGCTGCCACTTCCTGAATTTCATGCCTGGATGGTAATTCATCCATTACAAGGCTTAACATCAGCCCTTCGTCTCCTTCTGCGTAAAGCAGCGTTGCCAGGGCGGCCCGTCCGTCACGCCCGGCTCTCCCCACTTCCTGCACATACCCTTCTACAGAAGTGGGCAGTTGAAAATGGATAACATGGCGGATATTCGGTATATGAACGCCCATACCGAACGCATTAGTAGAGCAGACCCAATCCAATTCTCCATTTTGAAATTGCTGCTGGACAAATATCCGATCCTGGTGCTCCATGCCACCGTGATAATAAGAAGCCTGCAATCCAATCTCCATTAAAATTGCCGCCAGTTCCTGTGATTTTTTGCGTGTTCCCGCATAAATAATCCCCGGCCCTTCGCAATGCTGGACAAAAGAAGTCAGCCATTCCAATTTCTCCTGGGGCTTTTCAAATTTTTTAATATCATAAACAATATTTTTGCGATCCATCGGATGCGTGTAAATATATGGATGGCTAATTTCCAAATATGTCTTGATTTCATTGGTCACTTTTTCTGTTGCAGTGGCAGTCAGCGCCAGAATTTGCGGATGTCCCAAGTCCGGCAAAATTTCCGCGATCCGCAAATAATCCGGGCGGAAATCAAAGCCCCATTGCGAAATACAATGTGCTTCATCGGCTACCAGCAGCGAAACATGGATTTTTTTCAATTGCTTTTTAACAAAAGGCTGAACCAGCATTTCCGGGGAAATGAAAATAAACCGATAGCTGCCAAGTGTATTCCAGATTTTTTCCCTTTCCTGCGGTTTCAGAAAGGAATTGATTGCCACAACGGATTTTTCGCCCATTTTTTTCAATTGGGAAACTTGATCTTGCATTAACGACAATAGCGGAGAGACGATCAGCACACTTCCTGGCAAGAGATGGGCAGGCAACTGGTAACACATTGACTTCCCCATTCCTGTTGGCAACAAAGCGATGACATCTTCGCCTTTTACAATTTGTTCGATGACTTCTTTTTGGCCAGGGCGAAATGAAGTAAAGCCATAAGTCTTAAAAAGCAACTCCTCGAGATTCACAGCTGTTCCTCCTTTAAAGCCAATGCCAGACGAATTTGAAAATAACTGGCATCCGGCAATTCTTCTTTAATGTCCCTCAAACGTTTTGTTTTCCTGTTTTTGCTCACTGCGACTACCTTTTCATAAAGGCTTGGTGATAAAAAAGCCGTGTAATTGAAAAATGGGTCATTCATGGCAAGTTCCACAAAATGGTCTTCAATGGTGCTTGTCTTCAATTGGCGAACTGCGGCAATCTCTTCAAGCGAGAGGCCTTTTTCAAACAATTTCAAGGTTCTTTGCGTGGATTCTGTCAAGACTGACCTTTGTACAATGTTCTCAGTTAATCCGGAAAGCAAAGGGAAGTTTTCCATTTCAATCACATCGATCCAGGCATGCAGCGCTTCAACTGCCGCTAATTGGGCATCCAGAATATGCAGACCGTGTGCGGAAGCAATTTGCTCCCATGTCAGCCCACTCCATCCAAGACCGGTTAAACGCTGCATAACAATCATTTTTTGCTGGTCGCTAATACTGGCTATCTGCAAGCTATTGACAATCTCTGTTTTAAAAGCCCGGACTGTTGAAAGCTCCCGAAAATTGATTTTCTTCAAATATCTTTTGACCCACGATTGAAGGTCTTCTGCGTTATGTACAGGATCAAACCGGTTGATCTGTTGGCTTGTATACGATAAGGTTTGCACCACCAAAGACAGACGGTTTAAGAAAACCGCTTCATTGCCCCTGTATTTCCACCCATTAAGACGGGATACCGGAATATCCATAGCAAGTGCTTTTTCGGTCAAATCGATGACTTGGTCGTTCGGATTCAATAGCTGCTTACGGAAAAGGCGTTGGATCACTTCATCGTACAACTGTTTTTCCAGTTTCGGCATTACTGCAAAATACGGATAAAGGCCATAATATCCAATGTCCTGGATGGTCTGGCCGGATTTTTTCCCTTTGATCAAGTGAAACGGAGAAGAGATTGTCCGCTCCAAATTCACAGCTTTCATGATGGTAATTACAAGCTCTTCAAATAACAAGAGTGGACCCCCTAGCGTTTTTTGGTTGAAAAACAAGGCAAACACCTTTAGAATGAATACGGTAGTATAACTGAACTTGTTCGGAGATAAAGGAGAGGAAAATTATTATGGCTAAGTATACCATTGTCGATAAGGATACTTGTATCGCTTGCGGGGCTTGCGGTGCTGCAGCACCCGATGTTTATGATTATGACGACGAAGGAATTGCTTTTGTTATTTTAGATAATAACATGGGCACTGAGCAAGTTCCAGATGAACTGGAAGAAGACATGGAAGACGCTTTCGAAGGATGCCCGACTGATTCTATCAAAGTGGCAGATGCTCCTTTTGACGGAGATCCTCTTAAATATGAAGATTAAGTCTGGATATTAAAACAGGCGTTCACGAAAGCAAAGGTGCTTTCGTGAACGCCTGTTTTTTCATTTATCGGTAATAAAGCCGCTGCTTCTCGATCCACGAATGCATGCTGCTGAACATCAGCAGCACGACTGCTGTGAGAATCAGGCCTTTAATCAGGTTGAAAGGTAAAATCCCGAGAACAATTGTGCCGAAAAGAGCACTGCCGGTTTCTGCAGGCATGTTCAGGAAGTACGAGTACATTGGCAAAAACACTAAATAGTTCAGCAGACTCATGCCGATGGCCATTGACAATGTTCCTGCAGCCAAGCCGAAGATCATGCCTTTTTTTGTCGCCATTTTATGGTAGATGACGTAGACCGGCAAGATAAACAAGAGACTGGTTACAAAATTCGCCATATGGCCGACTGGAACACCAGTTGGGCTTCCAGCAAAAAGCCAATCCAAAGCGTTTTTGAAAAACGCAACTAAGATCCCTGCAACAGGACCCATTGTAATGGCGGCAATCAAAGCCGGCACATCACTAAAATCAACTTTCAAGAATGCAGGTAGTGCCGGTAATGGGAAGTTGAAAAGCATTAAAATAAATGAAATACTGCTCAACATTCCAATTACAATCATGGATTGTAACTTCTTATTCTTCATATTCCTCTCTCCTTGTAGTGATTCACCAGAAGAAAGGCTTGGACAATGCGGCCCATAATAAAACCCTTAAGCGAAATCACTTAAGGGAGAAAAGGCACACTTAAAAAGCGTTGCACCGAATAAACGGCGACACACGTCCGCACCTTCACCTTCTCCCATCCAGACTATACTGTCGGCTTTGGAATCTCACCAAATCCTGCTTTTTACAGCTCGCGGGCTTATGAATAATTACATTCACTTACCGCCGGTAGGGACTCTCACCCTGCCCCGAAGATGAATCGATATTTTGTTATAGCCTAATATTAGTATAAAAAAGACACCTTGTAAACATAATTGTTTTGTAAAGTGTCTTTTTTAGAAATTATTTTATTGTCCAAGGAGTTTTGTTAGCTGATACAGGAGTATCCAGAGGTTGGGTAAGATCAAAACCCAGCCATTCTGATTGTTTCACATTAACCAATTGCACTCTTTTTCCATATGCTTTAGCAGTTAAAGACAGACTTTCAATCATTCTTTTGGCATCCACATCTTCCATCGCTTCTAAATCAAACGGTTCCTTAAATTCAATCTGGACTACATCGTCCATTTCAGATACTGTAAAATCCAAACCTTCCGGCAAGGTGCTTTTTTGAAAATCATTCGGTGAGGCTGTCATTGACTCGAATGCTTCAGTGGCCGTTTCCAATGGCATGCCGTATCCAGGAACGAGGTACGTATTTCCTGCTGCTGTTGTATAAGCATAAAAAGCGACATTTTTCACATCAGTTATGACCGGCTCCATTGGGCCGATTTGATCGAACTCAGCCGGGCTGCCGTCTTCATTTAAAACTGCGACCTGGCCTGCATCTCTGAAAGTTTCTTGCAGAGAGGCGATATAGACCCCGATACTGGCAGAAGCGAGATCGTATTGATGATCACTCGGCAGGATATGCTGAGCTCCTTCAGCCTCCATCGTAATGGTCCCTAAATAAGGATGGTATTCATCGAAACCCAGAGCTTGTTCGTCCAGTCGGCTGGCATAGTAATTATAAATTTCAACGGTATTTGGATTTTCTATCCCCAAATCTTCAGCAATTTGTTCATTGGGTATTAAAAAAGAAAGTGGAATGACGTAAGCATTTTCAGTAAAGCCGATGGTGAATAAGGTATGGCCGGCTAAGTCTTCCTCATAAACGGAAGTGCGGGTTGCTTCAACGCCTTCTTCAACCGCAAAAGTGTTGGGATCAGTTGAATCTGCGTTTCCTGTTGCGGCTTCTTCTTGAATGTTCTTATCCTCCGCCATTTCTGCGGACGACTCGGCAGATTGTTCAGCACCGCTTTCTGTACTCATTTCATTTTGTGCAGTGTTTATGCCACTTTGGCTTAGTATGGAGGCAACGAGAATGCCTATCGTGATAAAAGCAAGGACTGCTACCAGTAAAGGCAGCCATTGCTTGTTCTTTTTGCGTGCAGGAGTTTTTTGGACCAAACGGTTATAGACTTCTTCTTTTGGCCGTTCATCCTGGATTGTGGGGAAATCCCGTAACAAACTTTCGATGTGCTCATCATCCCAGTTGTCATTCGGCATTCGCTTCTCCCCCTTCCTTAGAAGATAATTTCTCACGCAATGATTTTATTGCGCGATGCTGGGTGGTTTTCACTTTTCCTTCTGTCCACCCTAAAACTTCCGCAGTTTCAGCTATGGATAAGTCCTGGAAATAACGCATGATAATCACCATCTTCTGATCGCCTGTGCATAAATCCAGCGTTTTATAAAGCAATATTTTATCTTCATTCAGCGAAGCTACTTCTTCGGGAATACGCTCAGAAGAGATTAGCTGCTGCGTTTCCCAATCGAAATGGTCTGCTGAATGTTTTTTTCGAACCGCCGTTTTACGGAAGTGGTCAATCGCAACATTTTTGGCGATGGAAAAAAGCCAGGTTTTTTCTGAACTTTTCCCTTCAAACCGATCATAAGCTTTAAAGACACGGATATAAACTTCGTGCATTAAGTCTTCAGACAAATGCCGGTTTTTCACCAGATAAATGAGGAATTGAAACACATCTTGATGATATTCATCGTACAAGCGATGGAAAACGGAGTCGTCCATACACTCCCCCCATTCTTTGAATTAGTCGTCTCTAATCGCGAAAAGTTACATCTTCTTCAGAGGCAGCAAGAAGATGAAAGAAGTGCCTTCCCCGACCTTGCTCTCGGCATAAATTTTACCGTCGTGTGCATTGATGATATTGCTGGCTATCGCAAGCCCTAAACCGGTTCCACCTTTGCCTAATGTTCTGGCTTTATCGGCTTTATAAAAGCGTTCAAACACATATTGCAAGTCTTCTTCCGGTATTCCGACTCCTGTATCATTGACGGATATCTTGGCATATCCCTGTTCTTGTTCGACCTTGACGACCACTTGTCCTCCTGCCGGCGTATGCCGCAGTGCATTATCGATTAAATTGGTCATGACTTGCTCGATGCGGTCTTCATCAATTTCAGCAGCTGCCCAATCATCCAACTCGGTCGTAAATGAAAGCTGAATGCCTGTTTCTTTGGCTGCCTGGGAAAATTTTGTTGTCATTCTTTCAATTACTTCATTGAATTGTACCAGTTCTTTGTAGAGCCGCATATAGCCTGATTCCATACGGGCAAGATTCAGGAGATCTGTGACGAGGCGGCCCATCCGCTGGGATTCCTCGTAAATGATTTTGGTCATCTCGCGCCGTTCCTCTTCTGTCGCACCTACGTCATCGAGAAGCGCTTCACTATAGCCTTGGAGCATGGCAATCGGCGTACGCAGCTCATGGGAAACATTTGCGATAAAGTCTTCCCGCAGTTTTTCAAGGCGATGCTGCTCCGTCATATTATGAAGGACCGCTACTGCTCCGCGGATTGAATCCCCGCTGTAGAGCGGGCTGAAAGAGATGGCATAATATGCGCCTTCCATTTCCAATTCTTCTTCGATCTCTTCTTCATAATCCAGCACATGTTCGAGCATGTGGATCATTTCAGAAGGCAGTGGTTCCCCTTTTTCCACGCCTCTTTTCATCAGCCATTGCTGCAGAAGTTTTTCGGCTGGCGGATTGCTCAAGAGAATGGTGCCATCCCGGTTAAACGTGATAACTGCGTCAGCCATCGACGTCAAGATGCTCGATAGCTGCTCTTTTTCTTGGTTGATCACTTCCACATGATGTTTCAGCTGTCGGCCCATCTGATTAAAAGCTGTTGCCAGCTGGCCAATTTCATCACTGGAAGCCGCACGCACTTTCGTATCAAAATTCCCTTTTGCCAACTCAAACGCCCCTTCACGCATTTTGCGGAGCGGAGAAGTGATGCGGGTAGATAAGAAGAAGGCAAAAAATGTCGTCAATAAAAAGGCGATAAATGCCGACAAGAATACAATATTTGTGGTTCGCTCAGCTGTGCGATCCATAACTTCAAGCGATTGGTAGATAAACACAGTGCCGTGTTCCTGTTCGACTGTCTGGAGCGGGCTGGCCAGTACAATATACGATTCCATCCGTTCTTTTTGAGTCAAAGATGGAAGCAGCATTTCTTTCATGACAGTTTCGTCCGTCTCAAAAACTTTTTGGAAATCGGGTTCATTCAAAATGGCTTCCCGCACCTGCTCCCCATTAATGCCATTATGGATATAATAAGTGCTTTCATGAGGCGCTTCAGCAATGACAGCATTTGTTTCCGGCCCGAGGATGTCATCAATAACATTCAACGAAATATTAACTTCTGCATGATCATTGAAAATCCGCGCAATAGTGGCCGCTTCTTTTGTCAAAGTCTCCTCTACTGCTTCACTGTGATAGTTGCCGAGAAATTCCAGCAACAGGACCGTCACAATAAAAAGGACAAAGGAAACGAGAAGCAGTATTGTGATCCACAGCTTCCCGACTACACTATTCCATATTCTATTCATTTCCTACCTCGAATTTATAACCAACGCCCCAAACGGTGACGATCATTTTCGCAGCGGATTCCGATACACGGTTCAATTTTTCTCTTAATCGTTTTACATGGGTATCCACTGTCCGTAAATCACCAAAGAAATCGTAATGCCAAACTTCTTTCAGCAAATGCTCCCGGTCAAACACTTTATCCGGTGATTTAGCCAGGAAGTATAGCAGTTCATATTCTTTTGGAGTTAAATTCACTTCCACATTATCCGCCGTCACGCGGTGAGCATCATGATCAATCGTCAAATGCGGAAAAACAACCAAATCTTTCGATACAGATGAATTGGCGGCAGGCGAGTACGCTGAAGAACGGCGCAGAATCGCTTTTACGCGCAGCACGACTTCCCGGGGGCTGAAAGGCTTGACGATATAATCGTCCGCACCGGATTCAAATCCCTGGACCCGGTTGGCTTCTTCCCCTTTAGCAGTCAACATAATAATGGGAGTCATTTTCTTTTCACGCAGTTCCGTGCTGACTTCAATGCCGTCTTTTTCCGGCATCATTAAATCCAACAAGATGCAGTGGTAGTCTTTTTCCATTGCCATTTCCAAGGCTTGGGCACCATTTTCCGCTTCTTCTACGATATATCCTTCCCGTTCCAGATACATTTTCAATAAGCGGCGAATTCTTTCTTCATCATCAACAACCAATACGGTAATTTCTTCCGACATAGTAACCCCTCCAACTTTTGTCTCTTATCTTTCATTGTACCGCCAACATTTGTAAAAATAAATAAAAAGCCTTTTCCACTAGGGAAAAGGCTCATTTTGTTTGTCCACATTCCGAACTTATGCGTAAGAATGCAATCCAGCGATGATTAAATTGACTGCTACAAGGTTGAACATGATGATGGCGAAGCCTACGACTCCGAGCCATGCAGATTTTTCCCCGTGCCAGCCTTTACCAAGACGCAAGTGAAGGTACGCGGCATAGAACAGCCAAGTGATCAATGCCCATACTTCTTTCGGGTCCCAGCCCCAGAAACGGGACCAGGCGATTTGCGCCCAAATCATGGCAAATACCAAGGCTCCTAAAGAAAACAGCGGAAACCCGATGATGACAGCACGATAGCCGATTTCATCCATCAATTGCAAATTGACATTTTTAACAAATGGTTTGAAGATTGCCGAGATTCTTTTTCTGGCAATCAGCCGGATAACCCAGTACAGCACTGTTCCGACAATTAGGGACCAAACGACTGTAGTCAATTTGCTGGCATTCACCACTGCCGGCGTTTCGACTAATGGAGTCAGTGTGCCTTCTGTCATTTGAACATATTCATTCATACCGATGATGGCAGGCATGTTATACGTAATTTCAGACTCTACCCCTTTTTCATCAACATAAGTAAAGGCCGATTCATAACCTGTTACTGAGAAAAATGTGCTGACGACAACGAATCCTAGAACGATGACAAGTGAATACATAATCGCTTCCAGGAAAAAGCGCTGCTTGGTGTTTTTCTTCGTATCGACTACTTTTAAAAGATAAACCAATCCTGCTGCAGCGCTGATGGCCAGAACACCTTCAGCGATAACAACCGTAATTACGTGGATAGCCAACCAGTTTGTTTGAAGCGCCGGAATCAACGGGCTGACTTCACTTGGGAACATGCTGGCAAATGCAATGATCAGTAACGCAACCGGTAATACGATCATGCCGATGACCGGTGTTTTGTATATTGCATAAATAACGATAAATCCGCCGACCAGTGTCATGCCGAACGCTGTTGTAAATTCAAACATATTACTGATTGGAGGATGTCCGGTTGCACCCCATCTTGTGAAGAAATATCCTAATTGTGCAAGAAACCCGAGGATTGTAATGCCGAACGCTACTTTTCCCCAACGTTTTTCAGATGCGAACGATCCTTTTTTATTCCCTTTTACAGCTCCTCCGAATACGAATGAAGCAATCAAATAAGCGATGAATGCAACATACAATAAATTGGAGCTAATGTCGGCTAAGTTCATGACAATTCCTCACCTTCCTTTTTCTGCTGTTTCTCGATTTCCTCCTGCTGGTCACGATAAGCAGGAAGCGACGCATATTCTGTAACTTGATCAAGATCTTTCTTCAAACCAAACCAGTTTTTGTTGGTATGGCCTGCCAAAAGAATCCCACCATCTGCTTTTTGCTGAATCCAGAAACGGCGATGGTTAAAGTACATTCCTTGCGCCACACCAATCATGAAGATGAGTCCGCCTAAGCCTAAAATCGGCAATGTGCGGTCTTTGCGAATGGTTAAACCGGAAACATCACGTGTCTCTGCACTTTGGAAGGCCAGTTTGTATTGGTTTTCACCAAAAGGCTCAACGGTGTTTTGAATGGTGATAAAGCTTGTTTCCCCTTGTGGTGTTTCAGGAGTTTTCATTTCCACTAAAAATCCGGGATTGTTCGGCAGCGGCGTTGCAGTTTGAGGTTCGCCGTTTTCAAAACCGGAAAAGTCAGGATAATAGCCAAGCAGCTTCACAGTCGATCCGTTTTCAAGTTCATAAATGTCTTCCGGATTGATTAAATCAATCGTCAATTCACCAAAAGTTTCTTTGGTTTCTTTATTCGATAAAGCGAAAGTCATTGATTTCAATTCATTTAATTTAAAGTCCATTTGGTAAACCGCATAGCCATCAAATTTCAGCGGCTGATTGACCCGGATCGGGTATTCGCCGACTTCTTCCAGATCATTTACTCCCGGGAGACTGTCTTCCGGTTTCTTATACAGCACGACATCGGTCTGATAATTTTTAGCGACTGTTCCGACCCGGTCAATAGCTTCTTTAAAGACCGCATCTTCTTCAGTATTGTAGGTCTCCAGTTCAAAGTTCTTGCTTTCAAGTGTATATCCGGGAGCTTCTGGAATCGCCCGAGTTTCGCCTTCACGAATCCACAAGGTTTCGTCAACATAAAATCCAGGCATCATGCGAAGCATCACGCCAAAAAGGAATATGATTAGCCCGATATGGTTGACATAAGGGCCCCATCTTGAAAAACGGCCTTTTTCAGCCAATAATCCGTTTTTGTCGCGTCGAACATTGTATTTCAGCTGTTTCAACTTAGTTTCAGCTTTATCCAATGCATCTTCAGCGCCTTGGCCTTCACCATAAATGCGCTGCTTATCCATAAAGCTTGCATGGCGCAAGACCCGCTGGTTTTTCAATGAGCGATACAATGGAACAAAACGGTCCAGACTCGCGATAATCAGTGAAATTGCCAGCATGCCAACTAAGATGATAAACCAGAACGAGCTGTATAAGTCGTGGAATCCTAAGAAATGATAAACACGGCCGATGCTGCCATAAACATCTGAATAATAAGCTTTGATCGTTTCAGCAGTTCTGACAGGCACGGATACATATTGTTCCTGCGGCAATATTGTACCGATTGCAGCAGCGACTAATATAATGACTATGAGGCCGACACCGACTTTTACGCTGGAGAAGAAATTCCATATTTTGTCTATAATCGATTTATTATACGTTTGCGATCTTCTCGCGGTTCCTTCATAGCGCATGTCAACTAACTTGTTGTTTTTCTCTTTTTCGGTCAAGGACCGCCCGCAGGATTCACACAACATTGTTCCGGGCGGATTAATATGGCCGCATTTGCATTGCATTTTCTCCATCCGAAAAAAACTCCTTATTCAGGTTTGATTTCTTCCATAAACCCTTTAATGTCTTGCTCCGTCATTTCACCGGTAATAACCCGCTCAATTTCCCCTTCCGGGTTTACCAAAACCGTTGTCGGCAACGGAATGATATTATAAGCAGTCATGACACTTTTTGTTTTGTCGATGACAACCGGGAATGACAATTCGTATTGATCCACGAAATTTTGCACTTCGAATTCAGACTGTGCAATATTGACAGCCAAAATTTGTACGCCCTGGTCTTTATAGTCCTCGTACTGACGGTCCATGGCCGGCATTTCTTTTACGCACGGCTTGCACCAAGTTCCCCAGAAATTCAAAAATACGCCTTGCCCTTTGTAATCAGACAATTTATGGGCATTTCCTTCAAGGTCCACCAAGGAAAAATCAGGAGCTTTGTCCCCGACTTCCAGTACGGTCACATCTTCTGCAGTGGCATTGTTATAAAGTGTATAGCCAATAGCAGCAATCAACACCAGCAAAATAGCTGAACGCATAATCAGCCTGTTCTGCTTTTTTTTGTTTTTCTTATCGTTCAACTTTATTCCTCCTCCGAGGTTCGAATGCAAATCCAATTATAACAAAGTTTCTATGGCCTACAGTACGGAGTTTTGAAGGGTTTGTGAACGTTAATGGCGCTTGCCGGTTTCCGCCATGACGCGTAATAATTTCACTTCATGAGAAGTTAATTCTCTCGATTCTCCTGCATTCAATCCTTTTAACGTCAGGAAAGCGAACTGTTCACGGCTCAATTTCTGGACCGGGAAACCGATCGCGTCGAACATTCTGCGCACCTGACGATTTCGACCTTCGTGTATCGTGATCTGGACAATCGCTTTGCCGGTTTTCTTGTCTGCAGAAAGCAGCTTAACCTTTGCAGGCGCCGTCATGCCATCTTCTAATTTAATGCCGCGCTCAAGTTTTTGCAGGTCTTCTCTTGACGGAATTCCTTTTAAGCGAGCTACATAAGTTTTATCAATTTCAAATTTCGGATGAGTCAATGAATTGGCAAATTCGCCATCATTTGTCATGATCAGCAAACCTGACGTATCATAATCCAAACGGCCAACCGGATAAATGCGCTTATCTATGTCATCAAAGAAGTCCGTAACCACTTTACGGTTCTTGTCGTCACTTACTGCCGAAATCACGCCACGCGGTTTGTACAATAAATAATAGACTTTCTGTTCTTTTTCAAGTTGCACACCTTCGACTTCAATCGTATCGTTCTGTGAAACCTTCGTACCCAATTCTTTTACAACTTTTCCATTCACCCGTACTTTTCCATCCAATATTAACTGCTCCGACTTCCGTCTAGAAGCAACACCTGCATGAGCAAGCATTTTTTGTAATCTCTCCATAAGTTCACCTCATTGATTTTTTTCAGACATACAAAAGCACAAGCAGGATTACCTGTAATACATACTTTCTTCCGTTCGTCTCACTCGGAATTATGTCACATTTCGTCGAAAAGAGAAAGTACATAGCTCATTCCAAAGCCATTTAAATAGCAAAAAGAGACTGGCACGTAATCCCGGTCTCTTCAAGTTTTTGGTTATGCTTCGGTTTCCGCTTTAAAGGCTTCTTGAAAATTTGTCATAAACAAATCAGTTTCTTCTTCTTCATTCGATGCATTTTCTTCTGGCAAGGGCGGCAATTCACTCAAATCCTTCAGCCCGAAATAATTCAGGAACTCTGTTGTTGTGCCATATAAAATTGCACGGCCAGTCCCTTCCGCGCGCCCCATTTCCTGTATCAATCCTTTAGCAGCGAGGGTATGCAACGGCTTTTCGCTTTTGACGCCGCGCAAATCCTCCACTTCCAGCCGGGTCAATGGCTGTTTATAGGCAACTATAGCCAGCACTTCCAAAGATGCTTGGGACAAAGCTTGGGCAGTTGGATTCTCAACTAATTTCTGGATCGTTTCTGCAACTTCGGCTTTAGTTACCAATTGATAAACTCCCGCCAATTCCTTCAACATGATGCCACTTGACGGTTCTTTGTACCTTTGTGTCAAATCTTCGACACTTGTCCGGATATCCTGTTCTTCCGCTTCCGTCAAAAATTGCAATTGCTTCATTGTTAATCCATCATCACCGGCAACAAATAACAAAGCTTCAATTTTACTCGAAAGAGTCGTCTTCATATTCCCACGTCTCCTTTTTCAGCTCTACCATTAAATCGGTAAAATTCTTTTCTTGTTCTACTTGGACCACTTGCCGTTTCATCAACTCGAGCACAGACAGAAACGACACGACCAATACGGTCTTATCATTTGAAGGAAATAAGTCAGTGAAAGTTGTCCGGCCTTTTGCAATTTTTAAACGATTGACAATCGACGTCATTTGATCTTTAATAGATACTTCCTGGCGTGCGATTCTTGCAGATAATGGAGCCTTCAACTGTTTGCGCCGCATCATCTTTTGGAACGCTCCGAGCATATCGTATGCATTTACTTCCAAGTCGATGTTTTCAGTTGCTCCAGAATTCTGCAGCTCTGACAAATCCATCGGTGCTTTTGTATAAATCGCTGAGCGATTGGATTCAAGATCTTTTAACTTGATGGAAGCTTCTTTGTATTTCCTGTATTCAACCAAACGGGAAACAAGTTCTTCACGCGGATCCTGCTCTTCGTATTCATATTCAATATCATCGATATCGCCCTCATGCACTGGAAGCAGCATTTTGCTCTTAATGGCTAGCAGTGTCGCAGCCATGACCAAGTATTCGCTTGCTTCATTCAGCTCCAGCACTTGCAGAGCCCGGATGTGTTCCATATACTGAGTAGTGATCTGTGAAACTGGAATATCGTAAATATCAATTTCCAAACGATGTATTAAATGCAATAATAAATCAAGAGGACCTTCAAAAGCCTCTACTTTCACTTCATAAGACATGATTCTCCACCTGACTTTAAATTTTACTTATTATTTTTATTGAACAAGGAATTGGGTTTGTTTTGCCCATACTTGTCCTTGCCTTAACGTGCCCAGTACGGATGCTCCGCAGCCTCCTACTGGCCTTAAAAGTCCGATTGGTTCAACTAGCAGTCCGCGGAAAGGACGTCCGCGGAATGCAGGTTCACTTTATTATAGTAGAAAGGGGATTAAAATGCACCCACTCCATCACCCGCTTTTTATCCAATTTATTATACATTTCAATGAAGAAAAAGATTATTTCGAGTGTCATGAAGTAGGAGAAGAGTATTGGAAGTCAATTGCGCCGAAAGACAAATTGCATCCGTTGACCGGATGGATCCAGTTAGCTGTGGGAATGTACCATTGGAGAAGAAGCAATTACCCTGGTGCGCTGCGGTCATTTATCCGTTCAAAAGTTAAACTTGCAGATGGTGGTGTATGGGTCGAGGGCTTTGACCGGGAAAAACTGATTGCGCTGGTTTCCGGTGCGATTGAAGACGTGACAGACCGTAAACCATTCAGTCCCTTTCAATTGCCTGTTACTTCCGCTGACTTGATAAAAAAGCTTAAAAGTTATCAGGCAGCCAATCCCATAGCCCAGCAAGATCCTTACTATATTATGCATAAGCACCGTCTCCGGGACCGGTCTTCAATCATCAATCTGCGCGAGCAGCGAAAAAGAAGAAACCTCGAGCTTTAATTGGCATCAGTACTAAAAGAAAAGACTCAGCTTGTCCAATCGAATCAACTTTAATTTGAGCAAATGAAAAAAGGAAGTGCTAATTTAAAAGCACTTCCTTTTTTCATTCTCATTTTTATGGCTTTTAAAATCCAGCTTTTTCTTCCAGTTCCGGGCACTTCAAAAGGAATGCTTCTGTTTCTGCAGACGGATGCATTTCTTTCCCTTGCATAATCTGTCGAATCTTGTCAATCATGGCGTGTCCGATGCCTTCGCCGCGATGTGATGGGTTCACTGAAATATGATGAATAATGAAATGGTCTTCACTGACTTCTACGCCCAGTAATCCGACAAAGTCTTCTCCCTTTTTCCAAAGGTAAAGTTGCCAATCAGGATTTTCTTCATAGATGTGCATCGTTTGCTGCAATTTTTTTAACTCTCGCTCTTTTGGCATGAACGATAAGAGTCCCATAGCAATTTTCTCAAATGATTTCTTATATCTAAATAACATATCCGATCCCTCATTTTCGTCTTAAACGGCTTTATTCATCCTACTATAAACTTAAACATAACTCAAGTTCGGTCAGATTCATCCACCTATGACGTTGTCGGCCAAAAAGAACCAATATACGATTCCCCATCCAATAGACATAACCAATAGGATGATCAATAGTAAAATATTGGTCTTTCTCATTAGCTTTTCACCTGTTTTTTGTATGACATATCATTCATGATCAAATCGTCATTTGTTTCACGTTTTACAACCAGTTGATGGTCTCCGTTCTCTGCAAAAACAACAGCTGGGCGTGCAATACGGTTATAATTGCTCGCCATTGAGTAGCCATAAGCACCTGTGCAGAAAATGCTCAGGATATCGCCTGGTTCCGCGACTGGCAGTTCTGCTTGTTCAATCAGCTTGTCCCCTGACTCACAGCATTTTCCAGCAATCGTGTATTGCTCAGTAGCAGCTTCATGGGCTTTATTGGCAATCATTGAGCTGTACTTAGCCCCATAAAGCGCAGGACGAATGTTGTCCGACATCCCGCCATCTACTGCGGCATACTTACGGATTCCTGGAACTTCTTTCATCGAGCCGATGGTGTATAAAGTAGTGCCTGCATCACCGACAAGCGAGCGGCCCGGTTCAATCCAAATTTCCGGAATCGCAAAATCAGCTGCAGCAGAAGTCTGTTTGACCACTTGGATCATTTCTTTAACGTAGACTGACGGTTCAAGCGGTTCGTCTTCTGCCGTATAGCGGATGCCGAAACCTCCACCCAAATTAAGCACAGGGCATTCGTAGCCGTATTCCTTTTTCCATTCGGCCATTTTGCCCACCAATTTTTCCGCAGCCAAACGGAAAGCTGCCGTATCAAAAATTTGTGAACCGATGTGGCAATGCAGTCCCAGAACATTCAAAAATTCATGCTGGTAAGTTTCCTCGAATGCCCGATCTGTTTGCCCATTATTCAAGTCAAAACCAAATTTCGAGTCTTCTTGGCCTGTAGTAATGTAATCATGGGTATGCGCTTCGATTCCTGGAGTAACACGAAGCAAAATATTCATCGGTTTTTTCAATTGTTCCGAAAGGTCTTTTAACAATTCAATTTCATAAAAATTATCAACTACGATGCAGCCGATTTCTTCCTCGAATGCCATCCGGAGTTCTGCTTTGCTTTTGTTATTGCCATGGAAATGGATTTTTTCTTTTGGAAAACCCGATTTGATCGCCGTGTATAATTCACCGGCTGAAACGACATCGAGCGATAAGTTTTCTTCTGCCGCAACCTGATAGATGGCAATGCTTGAAAAAGCTTTGCTGGCATATGCCACCTGATAACCAATGCCTTCATCTTCAAAAGTTTTTTGGAACGCCTTTGCACGATCACGGAATAACTGAATATCGTATACGTATAGCGGAGTCCCATATTCTTTGGCAAGTTCCACCGAATCCGTTCCGCCAATTGTCAAATGTCCCTGTTCATTAATTGCTTGTGTCCCGTATAAATGCATGTTGTCCCTCCTGTATTAAGCGAATGGAAACACCGACTATATAAGTTGAATCAACATTTTCATCTCCCGATATTCCGCAAAACAGCTACGCTTACCGCAGGCTAAGTCTTTGCGACGAAGCAGCGAAGCGATGCAGGAGCAGCGCACTTTCATGTCTCGAAGCTAGCGAAGTGATGCAGAGACAGTACGGTTTTCTCCGCTGTTTTGCTTCATGTCTAAGTAAGCAATAATAAAGAGCTGTATCAATGATCATCTCTTTTATAGAAAGCTTATCCAGCGCCGGCGTCCAAAGCGACCGAAGCGGTGTTTGAAAGTTAGTTTCTTTAATTCGACTTAGATATGAAAAAACTTGCTGAGAATAAACTCAGCAAGACTTTTTAATCGGTAATCAGCGCAGAAATCAGCTGTACTTTATCAACCGGTTCGCTTGAATATTCTATACTATTATATATCATCTTCATGCATTCTGCGAGTTCTTCCGTATTGGAATAAATTGTCGCAATCGCTTCGCCTTTTTGGACGCGGTCGCCGACTTTCTTATGCAATACGATGCCGACAGCCAAATCAATTTCCGATTCTTTTGTCGCTCTGCCGGCTCCAAGCACCATTGCAGCCGTCCCAATTTCATCCGCTTCCATGAACGAAATGTAACCTTCCTGCTCAGAAGGGACTTCCGTGACAAATTTAGCCTGAGGCAATAAATTCACATCATCCACTACTGCAGGGTTGCCGCCTTGAGCAGCAATAAACTCTTTCATCACTTCAAGAGCCTTGCCGTTAGCGATCACTTCTTCAAGCATTGCACGTGCTTCTTCCAAAGTCTCTGCTTTGCCGCCGACTACAACCATCTGGCTTCCGAGAACAAGGCAAAGCTCGGTCAAGTCTTCCGGTCCTTTGCCTTGCAGCGTTTCAATGGCTTCTTTCACTTCCAGTGCGTTGCCGATCGCAAAACCGAGTGGCTGGCTCATATCTGATATGATGGCCATCGTTTTACGTCCTGTAGCGTTGCCGATCCCCACCATCGCATGGGCTAATTCCCTGGCATCTTCTTCTGTCTTCATAAATGCACCTTCGCCTATTTTCACATCTAATACGATGGCATCTGCTCCAGCAGCGATTTTTTTGCTCATAATTGAACTCGCAATCAGCGGAATGCTGTTTACTGTCGCTGTTACATCACGAAGCGCATATAATTTCTTGTCGGCAGGAGTCAAGTTGCCGCTTTGGCCAACAACGGCTAATTTAATATCATTCACTTGCTTAATAAAATCTTCCGAAGAAATTTCAACATGGAAGCCTTCGATTGCTTCCAGTTTGTCAATTGTTCCACCTGTATGGCCAAGTCCGCGTCCACTCATTTTTGCAACAGGAACGCCGCAAGCTGCCACTAATGGTCCCAGCACCAATGTAGTCGTGTCACCCACTCCGCCAGTCGAATGTTTATCAACTTTGATGCCTTCAATTGCAGACAAGTCGATTTGGTCTCCGGAATTCGCCATTGCGATCGTCAAATCAGCACGTTCTCGTTCAGTCATATTCTTAAAGTAGATTGCCATCAAAAAAGCGCTCATTTGATAATCCGCAATGTCACCTTTTGTATAACCTGTAACAATAAACTGAATTTCTTCTGTAGAAAGCTCAAAGCCATCTCTTTTCTTTTCAATCAAGTCGACCATTCTCATGAATGCTTACCGCCTTTTTCAATTAAATTTTGATCATAAAAACTTTGTTCAGTGGAATTCTTAATCCACTCAGTTTTAAGAGCTTAAACGGGATTTTAATAGAAAGCTTCTCTAGCGCCGGCGGGTCCGGGAGCCTTGCCGAAAGCGGCCGGAGCGAAATATAAAGAATGATTCTTTATTTCAACTTATATAATTGACCTCCGCTTTACTAAGCAAATACTTTACTGGCCGCTAAAGCGGGATAAGAAACTCTTTCCGTATTTCGGCAACGGGGCAGAGAAGTTATCTGCAATCGTAGCACCGATGTCTGCGAATGTTTCACCGAGTTCTAATTCCTCGCCTCCGCTGAACCGTGGAGAAAAGGCAAGAAGCGGCACAAATTCACGAGTGTGATCGGTTCCTGGGAACGTCGGATCGTTGCCATGATCGGCTGTAATAATGAGCAAATCATCTTCTGACAGTTTATTAAGAACTTCCGGCAAACGGCGGTCAAAAGCTTCCAAGGCTTCTGCATATCCTTTTGGATCTCTTCTATGGCCGTATAATGCATCAAAATCGACCAAGTTCAGGAAACTCATTCCGTTAAACTCTTCTCCTGCCACTTGAACCAATTTGTCCATGCCGTCCATATTGTCTTTTGTGCGAACTGCTTTCGTAACCCCTTCGCCGTTATAGATATCATTGATTTTGCCGATTGCAATTACATCTTTGCCGATATCTTTCAATTCGTTCATGACTGTCCGCTCGAACGGTTTCAATGCATAATCGTGGCGGTTTGAAGTGCGTTTGAAAGCACCTTTTTCGCCAAGGAAAGGACGCGCAATGATTCGGCCAACAAGAAACTCAGGCTCAAGCGTCAGTTCACGGGCGATTTCGCAGATTTGATACAGTTCTTCCAATGGAATAACTTCTTCATGAGCGGCAATTTGAAGTACAGGGTCTGCAGATGTATAGACTATAATAGCACCAGTCTCCATGTGTTCTTCGCCAAGCTCATCTAAAATTTCGGTGCCGCTTGCCGGTTTGTTGCCGATCACTTTGCGGCCTGTTTTTTCTTCAAGCTGCTGGATCAGTTTTTCCGGGAATCCTTCCGGATAAACTTTGAATGGCGTGTCGATGTTCAAGCCCATGATTTCCCAGTGCCCCGTCATGGTATCTTTTCCGACTGAAGCTTCCTGCAATTTACCGAAATATGCTGCTGGCTTGTCTGAAGGCGTAAGCCCTTTCACCGGGACGATATTGGCAAGTCCGAGTTTTGCCATATTCGGCATATGGAGTCCGCCGACTGCTTCAGCAATATGTCCGAGCGTATCGGACCCTACATCTCCAAAAGCCTGTGCATCCGGTGCTTCTCCGATGCCGACTGAATCTAATACTATTAAATGAACGCGGTTAAACGGTTTATTGGTCATTTGATTTCCTCCTTATTTACCCTCCTATATTAACATAAAATCCCTCAATGTCAGAAGTCTGACCTATTTTTTTATGCACGCGGATGGAATTGAGAATAGACGTCTTTTAAGCGGGTTTTGCTGACATGCGTATAGATTTGAGTAGTGGAAATATCTGCATGTCCAAGCATTTCCTGTACCGCACGGAGATCAGCCCCGTTTTCTATCAAATGGGTGGCAAAAGAATGGCGCAATGTATGCGGCGTCAATTCTTTTTGGATGCCTGCTTTCTGGGCATGCTGCTTCAAGAGTTTCCAAAAGCCTTGTCGGGTCAAGCGTTTCCCGCGCTGATTGATAAACAAGGAATCGGTTTTCGCTTCAGGTTTTACCAATTCGTTTCTGGCGTTTTCCAAGTAAACCTTGCAGGCGGACAATGCTGATTTCCCAAGTGGAATAATCCGTTCTTTGCCGCCTTTGCCGTAGCATCTGACAAAGCCCATTGTCAGATTGACGTCTTCGATATCCAAATTGATGCATTCACTTACTCGCATGCCGCTCGCATATAACAGCTCCAGCATGGCACGGTCGCGCAGCCCGTTTGCTTTGTTCGCCGCTGGGGCTTGCATTAAGGCATCCACTTCCTCGATCGAAAGGACATTCGGCAGCTTTTTCTCCATTTGCGGCATCTCCAAGTGGACTGTCGGATCATTGTCTACTACCCGTTCCCGAATTAGGAATTGATGAAACGACCGGATTGAAGAGATATGACGTGCTACAGTCCGCGAAGTCTTTGTTGTTTCTTTTAAATGCCGCAAATGATTTAAAATATGTACCCGTTCCACTTTTCTCAAAGAATCCAATTGCTCAACTTCTTTTAAATATTGCAAATAGCTTTTTAAATCGCGTTCGTATGATACCAATGTATTGGAAGCTAGCTGCCGCTCTACCCGCAGAAAATGTAAATAGTCGTCTAAAGCATCTTTTGCATATTTCATTGTTTGACCTCCAATTTTTGAGAATTAGAAAAGGAAGGGCGACCTCAAGTTGGCCATCCTTCCTTTTCTCACCAATCATTCCGTTGGATCTTGTGAGTTGCGGTCCTGGCAACGCCAGCAAATGCCATGAAAAGTAAGACGATGGTCTTTTATTTGGAAATTCCATCGTTTTTCAACGACCGATTCCACATCTTCAAGCAAATCTTCCTGTATTTCGTCTACTGCTCCGCACTCTATGCATACTAAGTGATGATGGAAATGAGCCGCACCTTCCTGGCGCAAATCATAGCGTGATACTCCATCACCAAAATTAATTTTATCGACAATTTTCAATTCAGTTAATAGCTCTAATGTCCGATACACTGTGGCCAGTCCGATTTCCGGTGCAATGTCTTTCACCAACAGGTAAACATCTTCAGCACTTAAATGGTCTTCTTCGTGGTCTAACAAGATTCGGACAGTCGCTTCACGCTGTGGCGTCAATTTATAACTGGCAGCATGCAATTGCTTTTTTATACGGTCAATCCTGGTTTCCATGCGACGCCCTCCCCCAAACTGCCTTTATTATAGCAAAAGACTGTTCTCATTTACAAGGAATATAACTAGTCTTTATTTAGAATAATTATAAACTAGGTGGCGTTCAATTCTCAATTGATAAACGCTGCTTTGCCCATAATACGGCAAAAGCAGTTTTTGCATCATAAATACGGTTCTCTTTCATCAATTGTTCCGCTTCTTCTACAGTCACTTCCATCAGCTCTACAAATTCATCTTCATCCAGAACCGCTCCGGATGTAGATTTCTTCAATCCTTCTGCTGCATATAAATGGATCACTTCATCCGCAAATCCAGGCGAAGTGGAAAACGACTGGATCAATACCAATTTATCAGCCGTATAGCCGGTTTCTTCTTCCAGCTCCCGCATAGCGGTATATTCAGGTGCTTCACCTTTTTCAATTTTGCCTGCTGGTATTTCAATAATGGTGCGTTCCAGTGCTTTTCTGTATTGTTCCACCATAATGATTTTATTGTCTTCTGTAATTGCCACTAAAGCGACAGCTCCAGGATGTTCCACAAGTTCGCGTTTTGACGTATGACCATTTGGAAGGCTGACTTCGTCAACTTTCAAATTAATGATTTTGCCTTCGTAAATTCGGTTGGAACTGATTGTCTTTTCTTCAAATTTTTTCATTAGAATCCTCTTTTCGTTTGTGATTTCTCTACCGCAAAGTATACCATAAGAGAAACGACATTCTAAAATGAGGTGGAAAGATGAAGAAAAACACTCTGGGGCAAAGCGAACTCCAAGTAAGCGAAATCGGTTTCGGCTGTATGTCCTTGCCGCTGGAAACACAGCAAGCAGCCGCAATCATAGATGAAGCAGTGGCGAACGGCATCAATTATTTTGACACTGCGGATTTCTATAATAAGGGCAAAAACGAAGAGCTGGTCGGTGTGCTTCTCAAGAAACATCGCCAAGACGTCATCATCGCCACTAAAGTCGGCAATCAGTGGAGCGCAGATTCCGATGAAGTAAAGTGGAATGCGACAAAATCGTATATCACTGAACAAGTCCACAATAGCTTAAAGCGCCTTCAGACGGATTACATCGATTTGTATCAATTGCACGGAGGCATGGTTACCGACAATACGGAAGAAACCATCGAGGCCTTCGAATTGCTGAAAAAAGAAGGGCTTATACGGGCTTACGGCATTTCATCGATCCGGCCGAACGTCATTCGCCGTTTCTTGAAAAACAGCGACATTGCATCCATCATGATGCAATACAGCTTGCTTGACCGACGGCCAGAAGAGTATTTGGATGAAATCGGTGCTGCCGGCCGTTCTGTCGTGACACGCGGCAGCCTGGCAAAAGGACTGCTGACAAACGAAGGCTTAAAGCGTGCCTACAATTCAGGAGGCTATTTAACCTACAAGGAAGAAGAACTGACAACTACTTTGCAGCAATTACAGGAAGTCCATCACAACCTCCATGCCTTGTCTTTGCATAGTGTGCTGCAAAATCCGGCAGTTGCTTCCGTGGTCGCCGGAGCGAGTTCTGCTTCTCAAATCAAAGACACCCTGACAGCGTATGAAACGGCTGTTTCGCCTGAACAAATCAACCAGGCCAGACAGCTGGCAAAATTGGACCAGTACAAAGAGCATCGGGAATAATAAAAACAGGCCGGCAATTTAAAAATTTGCCGGCCTGTTTTCGTATGATCGATTCACTTATTTGTCATTTACGCATTCAATGGACAGCAAAAACCCCTTATAATAAGAATCCACTTTAGTGATCGACAAGGGAGATTGACTGATTAAACCGAGCGTATCGCGGTTTAAATGACAGCCATCAAATGTCTTTCGCCACAGCGGCGTTATGATGTCCTGTGCTTTCCCTAAAGCTGATTGAGGCATTCTGACATGTTCCAGAAAAAGGACAACTGCACCTGGTTTACTGACTCTTCGGATTTCCTGAAGCGCTTTTTCCGGATCCGGAATGGTGCAAAACACGAGCGTGGCCACTACAGAATCAAAAAGATTGTCTTCAAACGGTAAGTCCTCAGCTTTTGCTGTGTGAATTTCAATCGGAACATGTGATTTTACAATTTGCGGAGTTGACTGCCTGCTCATCTGCGGATTCGGTTCAATGGCATCCACCTGCATCACATTCCTGTAAAAAGGAAAGTTGGCTCCAGTACCTGAACCAATTTCCAGCACACGGCCGTGTGCCTTTCCAATAATTGCTTCCCTTAACTGGCTGATACGGATTTTTTCCAGCGGTTTCATTGCACTATCGTAAACTTTCGGGAACCAGTTTGCCACTTTATTGCCTCCTTTTTTCAAATTCCACCTGCTTCACTTTCTCTTTTTATACCCGTTGTTTCTGTCTTTTAATAGCTTCTCGATTAATATGGAAGTGCCAGATTTCTGTTTAAGTTGAAAAAGCCTGCTGATAAATCAGTAGGCTTCATAATGTAGACAAAGTGTGCTTGAAATGAATAAGACGGTATAAACCCCAACCGGTCCGGCCACTTCGCTTTCCGTGGGCACGGCCTCAGCCGCTTCCTTCGCTTCGCTCAGTCCAGGGTCTTCGGCTCGTGCTGGTCCCACAGGAGTCTCGTGGCCGGATCGGTTGGGGGTGTCGCGTTACTTCAAGGACTCCCTTCCATCCAGGATGCCGGTTTTCACTTCACGCCAGGTTCCGCAGCGAAAACCGGCGTCTCCTGCGGAATAGCGAAGTGCCGAAATCCACTCGGGCGCCAGTCCCGAGTTAGTTCGGCGCGAGCCCGCGGAAAGCGTCCGGTTGAAGCGCAGGAACCGAGGAGAGAACCTTGTTTTTGATAGTTATTCTCACATATTCTTTTGTCTACAAGCTCAAGCCTGCTGATAAATCAGTAGGCTTTTCTTCTGTTATGGCGGATTGTATTTTATAATTGATTGTACAGGTTATTTCTGTTTCCGCAAAAAGCCGTCAAGCACATGCATCGCCGTGATGATTTCATTAATTTAACTTATAAAGTTAAAGGCATTTTCCGATTGCCTTAGCTGCCATACTGGGAGGAATAAAGTTATGGACATGCTGTCCAGTGTTTTGGAAGTTTTGGCATTGCTTGCTTTAAATTTGGCAATTGGCGTTATCGGCTTTATTCCGAGTTTTTTAGTAACCGGATTAAACATCAATCTGCTTGGATTAACTGGCGGCATAGCCATCTCACTCTTTGGCGAAATATTCGGAGCGATTCTCGGTTTTTATTTATACCGCTATGGATTTTCAAAAGTTCAGCCATCTTGGAAAAAATCCCGTTTTTGGCACTTCATGCACAGCCGGTCTGTGGGAACCGTTTTCTTTGGGATATTGCTGTTTCGCCTGATACCATTTATCCCTTCTGGACTGGTAACCGCCGGCGCATCTCTAACCCCAATCAGGGGCTCCATGTTTTTTATCGCGAGCAGCCTCGGGAAAATTCCCGCTGTTCTAGTTGAAGTGGCGGCAGTTTATGGCTTCACACAACTAGTTCCTATTGGCTATCAATACGCTGCTGCGTTATTTGTCTTAGCCGCAGCAGGCCTCATGTGGATGAGAAAACGGAAAAAAGATGCAGCTGATTCAAGGCAATGACTGGCTCCAATCGACAATTTCCTGCCCTTCAAGAAAACGCTCAACATCCAGTGCGGCCATGCAGCCGGTTCCGGCAGCGGTTACCGCTTGCCGGTATTTGCTGTCCTGGACATCCCCGCACGCCATCACTCCTGCAATACTGGTTTCCGTCGTTCCTGGACTAACTTGAATATAGCCGAGCGGATCCGTTTCAATCTGGCCTTTTAAGAACGCGGAATTCGGCAAATGGCCGATCGCCACAAATATTCCATCCGCCTCAATAAACTCTTCATTGCCGGTTTCGTTATTCCTTACCTTTAAGCCCCCGACTTTATCGCCTTGAGTTACAATCCGGAGTGGAACACGATCCAGAGCCCAGGAAACTTTCGGGTTTTGCCGCGCCCGGTCCTGCATAATTTTAGAAGCCCTCAATTCGTTCCGCCGATGGACAATCACTACTTCTGAAGCAAATCTGGTAAGAAAGCTGGCTTCTTCCATTGCCGAATCACCTCCGCCAACGACAATGATTTTCTTGTCGCGGAAGAAAAAGCCGTCGCATGTGGCACAAGTACTGACACCTTTTCCAAGGTTTTCAGTTTCTCCAGGAATATCCAGCATTTTTGCAGCTGCCCCTGTAGAAATGATGAGTGATTCTGCCGTAATTTCCTCTCCTTTTTGCAAAGTTATTTTGAATGGCTTCTTCTTTAAGTTAACCTCTGTGACCCAGCCCCTTTTGAAACGTGCTCCAAATCGTTCCGCCTGTTTTCGCATATTATCCATCAGTTCCGGCCCTAAAATCCCATCAGAATATCCTGGATAATTTTCCACTTCTGTTGTCAGAATCAATTGCCCGCCCGGTTCGGCTCCTTCGATTACCAGTGGCTTCATACTAGCTCTTGCCAAATAAATCGCTGCTGTCAAACCTGCTGGCCCCGTACCTAGAATGACGACTCTTTCCATTCCCTGCACCTCCAATTTTCGAAATCCTGTTTTGAATACATCTTCTGCTGCGACGCTTTTAGCTTATTGCTTTCTAAATTCCCGTTCCTTTACCTGATAAACAGGACAGGCTTAGTTCGAGTCCAAGAGGGTAAAATAGATTATATTACGTTTACGGAGGTGCAGAAGTTGGAAGAACTGGCTTCTTTACAAGAAACTGAAAAATTTATCACACGGTCCGGCTTGAATTTCCTCTACATCTTAACGCCTTCATGAAGTGTCTGCCACGCATTGCTTCCTCAGGTTGAGGAAGTTTTAGAAGATTTTCCGCTGATTCAGGCGAAAGAGGCGGATGCAGCACAGATACCGGAACTGGCCGGCTTTTTATCTATTTTCACTGCGCCGGTTTTAATCCTTTTTGCAGACGGAAAGGAAATGCAAAGGGATGCCCGATTTGTGCACATCGAAGAGTTCAGGGAGAAAACCAGAAAGCTGTATGAGGGTTATTACTCACAATATGAACAATAAATTTGAAGGAAAGCGATAAGTTTATTCAAAATTGATGGAAAAGGATACACCCAATTGCACAAGGACTCAGTTTCGCTTTTCCAGGAGCGAAAGGACTCGAATCAGAGTTTCCGGATCTCGTTCCCCGTGTGAAGGGCGTATGGATCAATGAAATGTTTGCATCTGCAGGCATATTGGCTATAACTGGTACGGGCTATGCACTCGAACGCAGCAGGCTTTCTAAAACACATTAAAAAAAACAGGAAAAAGCAGCAACTTGCGCCTTTTCCTGTTTTTTTGTTGTATTTAAAAAGAAACATTTATTATAATCAATAAACTTTGTCGCCATTGAAAATCGAGTTTTTCACGATCACATAATCCACATTGCGGATTGCTGATAGTTTGTCTCCTCCGGCATATGAAATCGAAGATTGAAGATCTTGTTCCATTTCAATTAATGTGTCTTTCAACGAACCTCTGTATTCAACGTACATTTTCTTGCCTTCAACGTTTTTCTTTTCACCTTTTTGGAACTCGGATGCAGAACCAAAATATTCTTTAAAAAGCTTGCCGTCTTGTTCCACTGTTTGTCCCGGTGATTCCTCATGTCCGGCGAAAAGAGAACCGATCATGACCATAGAAGCGCCAAAACGCACAGATTTCGCGATATCTCCGTGAGTGCGGATTCCACCGTCTGCAATAATCGGCTTGCTTGCCGCTTTTGCGCACCAGCGAAGTGCCGCTAATTGCCAGCCGCCTGTTCCAAATCCGGTTTTGATTTTCGTGATGCAGACTTTCCCAGGTCCGATGCCTACTTTTGTCGCATCCGCACCAGCATGCTCCAATTCTCTGACCGCTTCCGGCGTGCCTACGTTGCCCGCAATGACAAAGCTTTCCGGCAAATGTTTTTTGATAAACTGAATCATATTGATAACGCCATTTGAATGGCCATGTGCAACATCGATTGTGATGTATTCCGGCGTAACTCCTTCGTCCACCAATTGCTGGACAAAAGTATACTCTTCTTCTTTAACTCCCACGCTGATCGAAGCATACAGTCCACGGCTCTGCATATCTTTTGCAAAAGCCAAGCGTTTTTCCGGTTCGAACCGGTGCATAATATAGAAGTAATTATTTTCTGCTAGGAATAGCGCAATTTTTTCATCGACAATTGTCTGCATATTAGCAGGCACTACCGGCAATTTAAATGTTCGCCCGCCAAACTGCACAGATGTATCACATTCTGAACGGCTGTTAACCACTGCTTTTGCAGGAACTAATTGAATATCTTCGTAATCAAACACATTATCCATTTAAAACACCCCTAAATACGAATATTTTACATTGTTTCTTCTTACATTGTTCGCCCATATGATAATGTACTTTATTTTAAACTGGATGTCAAAGGCTCATTTCTCTTCAATCGTTAAATGGACAATACTGACCCAATTGTGCCATTTATGAAACCAAAATCACTATCGAAACGTATCCGGAATAGAAGATTCTTGGACATTTACTTAGGAGGATGAATCATAAATGGCAGGCGCTTTCATAAATTTAATTTTTTTGATCCCTTTCTTGATTTTTGCAATTGCATTATCGAAAGGCAAAGGGGCATTTCTCATTGCTGGCTATAATACACTGCCTGATAGCGAAAAAGCCCAATACGATGAAACGGCCGTATGTAAATTCATGGGAAAAATTATGTATGGAATTTGTTTCAGCATATTCCTGTGGTTTCTAAGCGATTTGCTGGAAATTCCGCAGTTGTTTGTGATGGGTATGCTGTTATTTATATCATTGATTATTTTCTCATTAGTTTATGTGAACACAGGCAATAGATTTAGAAAAGAATAAGAGAACCTTCATAAACAGAAATAAACTTCACTCCAACCATATAATAAGCCTGAAAATAACAAAAAGCTATCGAGCAGGATTATTCATCATCTGCTTGGATAGCTTTTATCAAACTCAATCGATTACGTAATCAAATCAGCAGTCACATCGTCAATCACCAAAACATCAAAGTAACCGCCTCTTAATGCGGCTTTGATGCTTTCGACTTTGTGAGTGCCTTCCACGATGCCGATCACTTCCGGAATCTGTTTATACTCGTTGATATCGAGCCCGATGACCAGATCATTCAACGGATGCTTAATCTCGTTGCCGGCTTGGTCGTAAAAGCGTGAACCGATATCCCCAACAGCCCCTGCTTGTTTTAAGGAAATCAGATCATCTTCTTTCAAATATTCCATGGTGGTCATCGTGGATCCTTTGAAAGGGTTGCCGATTCCGACGACTGCCATATCAACATTACGCCCTTCTTCAAGCACCATCGCAATATCTTCAGACTGGACGAGACGCTTTTTCAATTCAGCAGACTCGACCATCGCAGGAGCATATAAATAGGAACAATTCGAGTTCATCTTCTGTGCCAGCTGATAAGCGAGTAAATTAGAATGGATTTCCACCAGCTTTCTGCCCATTCCACCGACCAACGGAATAACTTTCAGATTTTGATGCTGTTCATAAGGATATTCCTGAACGAATTTCGCCAGTGTGCTGCCCCAGGATATCCCCAATGACTTTTTCCCGTTGATGTTTTTGGATATGTAGAAAGAGGCCGCTTTCCCCAAGGAGTGCTTGACCATTTCTGAATCTCTGCCCATCGCTGGTACGACAATTGCTTCTTTCAGCTGATACTTTTTTTCAAGCCGATGTTCCAATTCGACTGTATGCGCATTTTCATCTTTAATGTAGATCTCAACTATGCCATTTTCCCGGGCTTTGTTTAATAGTTTGGAAATCACAGGCCGGGATACGCCAATTTTCTTCGCGATTTCCGCCTGTGTCTGCCCTTCAAAATAATACAGCCTCGATACTTTTACGATTTGCCTGCGCTCTTCCCAATTCATCATCACTGCACCTTCTCATTTTCATCAAAATTGAAAAGCGAATGGATTTCCCCAGTGAACCGCTTTCATTTGTCAGCAGATTCAATTTGGGGCGACCGCCAATTGAGGCCTTTATCGCCTATCGCATATTTCTATTATAGGACGCAAAGGCCACTTCTGGCAATTAATGGTGAACACCTTGGCCAAGCCAGGAAGCCGCCGCTTCGTATAAACTTTCGGATACGGTCGGGTGGGCATGAATCATGGAAGCCAGTTCATCCACGGTTCCTTCCAAGTGAATAAAAGCGGATGGCTCTGCAATCATTTCCGTCACATGCGGACCGACCATCAAAACCCCGAGAATTTCTCCATATTTGGTGCCGGCAATCAATTTAGTAAACCCTTCTTTTTCGTCCTGCGCCAATGCTTTGCCGTTGCCTGCATGGTCCACCCTCACCACTTTATAATCAATGCCTTGCTGCTTCGCTTCTTCTTCGGTCATGCCGACACTGGCAATCTCCGGGCTGGTGTAGACACAGCGAGGAACGACCGCATAATTGATTGTTTGCTTATCGCCTGCAGCGTTTGAAGCGGCAATCAACCCTTCCGCGCTCGCCGCATGGGCAAGCTGCCAGCCGCCGATTACATCCCCGATTGCGTAAATTGCCGGATTGCTTGTCGCCATCCGGTCATCCACTTTGACAAAACGGCCGTTCATTTCCAGGTTCAAATCAACAAACGCAGAAGTATTCGGCGCTCTGCCGACTGCCATTAAGATAGCTTCTGTCTCCAGCACTTCTTTTTTGCCGTTTTCAGTTTCCACATGCACGAGCTGCTGATTTCCCTGCTGCTCAATGCTCGCCACTTTTGTGCTGGTCAGAACGGAAATCCCTTTCTTTTTTAAAGATTTCGCGAGGGCTTTGGAGGCTTCCGGCTCTTCACTCGGAACGATTCTGCCGCTCATTTCCACAATGCTGACAGGCACATTCAAACTGGCGAAAATGCAGGCGAGTTCTACACCAATGATGCCGCCACCCACGATGACCATAGAATCCGGTATCTTCTCGATATCAAAAATCGTATCACTTGTGAAATAAGTTGCGTCTTCAATGCCGGCAACCGGCGGAACAATTGGCCGTGAACCTGTTGCCAAAATAATGTTTTTTCCCTGGATGATTTCTTCTTTATCAGCAAGCTGAATGGAAATTGACTGGTCTGCTCTCACTTCACCTAATCCATTGAAAACCTCAATCTTCCCTTGTTTTAGCAAATACGAAATGCCGTTTCTGAGTTGCTGGATCACGGCGTCTTTCCGGGCGAGCATTTTAGAAAGGGAAAAAGTTACCGGACCTGTTTCAATCCCCCAGCTTTTGGCTTTTTCAATGTTTTCAATCACTTCGGCATGACGGAGCAAAGTCTTTGATGGGATGCATCCGCGGTTCAAACAGGTGCCTCCCAGTTCACGAGCCTCGATCAGCGCTACCTTTTTTCCGAGCTTGGCTGCCCGAATGGCTGCTACATAGCCACCCGGACCGCCTCCAAGTACCACAACTTCATAATTTTCCAATGAAATCTACTCCTTAAACCAGTAATTTATAAGGATGTTCAAGCACTTCTTTTAATTCGGTCAAAAAGGCCGCTGCAGGAGCGCCGTCAATAACCCGGTGATCAAATGACAAGCTGAGGACCATCATTGGCCGAAGCTCAATGGCGCCGTTTACACCGACCGGCTTTTCGTTGATCCGCCCTACTCCCAGAATCGCTGATTCCGGCTGATTGATGACTGGTGTAAAAGCATCAATGGCATACATGCCCAGATTGCTGATGGTGAACGTGCCACCCGACATTTCGTCCGGCTTCAGTTTGCTGTCGCGCGCCGCTTTACCAAGGCGTTTGCATTCTGCAGTCAATTCGGAAAGGCCTCTTTGATCCACATTTTTAACCACTGGCACCATTAATCCATTGTCGACGGCTACAGCTAAGCCAAGGTTAATTTCTTCCTGGTAGACGATTTCATTGCCTTCTAAGGAAACATTTATATTGGGGTGCAGCTTCAGCGCTGAAGCTGCAGCTTTCAAAATGATTTCGGTATAAGACAGCCGGAATCCGGTCTGCTGTTCAATCGATCCCAGCAATTGCTTGCGCATGCCGATTGCTTCTGTCATATCGACTTCCGTAGTCAACGTGACATGAGGGGCCGTTGTTTTGCTTTGATGCATGCGCTGGGCGACAACTTTTCGGATGCCTTCCATCTTCACGCGTTTGCCGCCGGCTGCGGCTGAAACAGGTGCCGGCTGTTTCGCCCCTTCGACGTCTGTGCGGTATATTTTCCCTTGGGAACCGGTGCCTTTTATCCCCTGCAACTCTACGCTTTCCGCTTCTGCCACTTTTTTAGCGAGCGGCGTCGCTTTTGGTGCCGTATGGGATGAAGCAAAAGCCATCACATCTCCTTGCTGGATCCGCCCGTTTGGCCCGGACCCCGGAACTTCTGCAAGCGCAATGTTTTCTTCTCTTGCCACTCGTCGTGCAGCAGGCGTGGCTCGCGGCTTTTCTGCAAGCGGAGCTTCTCCCTCTGCCCCGCTTGTTTCATTAGGGACACTGGTTTCACTGATGCCTTGTTCTTTTAAATCGCTGACTTCCGGCTGGCGGGAATCGCTTAAGTCTTCTTCCTCTGCCGCAGCACCGGATTCACCCGGAGGATCGTCTGGAACTCTTTCCCCCGCTTCCCCGATATAGCCGACTACGTGGTTGATCGGGACTTCATCGTCTTCTTCGAAATACTTTTTTAACAGAATGCCTTCTTCGTAGGATTCTACTTCAATGTTGATCTTGTCTGTCATGATTTCAAAAAGCGGTTCTCCCACTTCAACGGAATCGCCTTCGTTCTTAAACCATTGAATCATGGTCCCGACTTCCATCGTGCTGCTCAATTTCGGCATGAATATTTCTTTAGCCATCGGTCTATTCCTCCTCCCTACTGGCGGTTTAAGATTTCTTTTGCTGCTGAGACAATATCACCGACTTGCGGAACTGCCGCTTTTTCAAGCTCTGGGTTATAAGGAATCGGAACAGCTTTGCCTCCCAGCCGTTTTATCGGCGCATCCAAATAGTCAAATGCTTCACTTTCTGCAATTGTGCTGGCAATTTCTCCGCCAAAACCTCCACGCTTAACCGCTTCATGGACCACAATCAGGCGGCTTGTTTTCTTAACCGACTGGATAATCGTTTCAGTGTCCAGTGGAACGAGAGTCCGAGGATCGATTATTTCCACGCTGATGCCTTCTTTTTCAAGCTCCGCAGCCGCTTCCAGCGCTTTATGCACCATGATGGCAGTGGCGACAATCGTCACGTCCGTCCCTTCACGTTTAATGTCCGCTTTGCCTAATGGAATGGTATATTGTTCTTCAGGAACTTCCGATTTCGTTTTATAACACAATTTGTGTTCGTAAAAAATGACGGGATTGTCATCATCGATTGCCGCTTTTAACAGCCCTTTTGCATCATACGCTGTCGAAGGCTGCACCACTTTCAAACCCGGAACATGTGCCATCCAGGCTTCCAGACTTTGGGAATGCTGTGCCGCCGCTCCTGTTCCAGAACCGGCCGGAGTGCGCAGCACCATTGGCACTTTCCCTTTTCCTCCGTACATATAACGGATTTTCGCTGCCTGGTTGACCATATTGTCCATCGCAATGGTGATGAAATCCGAAAATTGCAGCTCCAGTATCGGCCGCATGCCAGTTAAAGCTGCACCGACTGCTGTGCCGGAAATGGCCGCTTCTGAAATGGGCGTGTTGCGAATCCGTTCCGGACCGAATTCTTCGATCATGCCGCGCGTCACACCAAAAGCTCCTCCATAAACTCCGATATCTTCTCCCAAAATGAAAACATCGTCGTTTTGGCGCATTTCCTGGCTCAATGCTTCTCTGACCGCTTCTAGATAAGTTAGCTCTCTCATTGCTTTACTCCCCTTTGCTTCGTCTTAAGCGTAAATGTCTTCCATTAAATCATCGAGTGTTGGCATTGGACTATCTTTTGCAAATTCAACAGACTCTTCAATTTCCTTTTTCGCATCGGCTTTGATCTGGTCCGCTTCCTCTTCTGTCAGCAATCCTTCTTGGATCAGCACATCGCGCAAGCGTGCAATCGGATCTTTCGCGCGCCATTCCTGTTCTTCTTCCCGTGTCCGGTATTTTTTCGCATCACTCTTAGAATGGCCTTTCCAGCGATATGTTTTCGCTTCCACAATCGAAGGGCCTTCTCCATTTCGTGCGCGCTCAACCGCTTGCCCTACTCCGTTCATCACATCAAAAACATCATTGCCATCCACTACTTTCCCTGGGATGCCGTAGGCTTCAGCCCGCTGCGCCACGTCTTCAACATTCATCATTTCTTTAGCAGGACCAGACATGCCGTACTGATTGTTTTCACAAATAAAGACAACAGGCAATTTCCAAATAGACGCTAAGTTGACTGCTTCATGGAAACTGCCTTCATTTGAAGCACCATCTCCGAAAAAGCATAGTACGACATATCCTTCTTTTTTCATCTGGGAAGTTAAAGCTGCACCCGCAGCAATCGAAAAGCCGCCTCCAACAATTCCGTTTGCCCCAAGGTTTCCTTGTTCGACATCGGCAATATGCATCGAACCGCCTTTGCCTTTACAATAGCCGGTTGTGCGGCCGAACAATTCCGCCATCATCCGGTTCACTTCTGCTCCTTTAGCGATACAGTGTCCATGGCCCCGGTGAGTGCTTGTGATTTTGTCCCGGTCTTCCAATACTGCAATCGATCCTACCGCTGAGGCTTCCTGGCCAACCGCCAAGTGAGTGGTTCCATGAATCATCCCTTTAGCAAAAAACTCATCAACTTTCTCTTCAAAATACCGGATTTGCCACATTTGTTTCAACAAGCCTGCCAAATCTGTTTCTTGGACATGCGGCGGTAAATTAAGTGTTTGAGTCATTGAAAATCCTCCTCTGTATTTTACATTTGTTCACATACGTAACATATGTAAATATCATAAGACTTTTCTGTCAATTCGTCAAGAAATTAAAAGGGACAGGCTCCTCTACTAAGTGGAGAAGACTGGCCCTTGTACAGGAAAATATTATTTTATACTTTTTTTAGTTTTATAGGTTTTAATCACTTTTCTGGATGTATTCACATCTTTTAAAATCCGGTATGGCTTTTTCATGGCACGTACAGGAAGAGAAAATAACAAATGGCTCAAATCATTGCGGTATTCTTTAGTCATCCGGGTAGGCTTAGTTGCAATGCGTTCATAGATTTCTTTGTAAAACTCTTTTTTGAGATCCACTTTCAATTCCTTCGTCCGGTTGCATTGCAGGCACCGGATGCTTTTGATGTCGCTGTTGATATATGTTATTTCATGATTTACTTCTTCTTTGCAGTGAACACAGTACAATCCTGCTTCCATTTTCTTTACTTTCATCATAGAACACCTTCTCGTTTAGTTAATTTACGTTCTAACCGATATTAAAATGTTCCTTCAATCACCGAAGTAATTGGTGAAAGTCATGCTTTTACCGGTTCTACTTTTTCTGTTTTCGCTGCAAATGTATCATCTTGCATGCGGCGCAATCGCCAAATTGTGGATTCTTTCGTTTGGACGACATCGTCATATGTGATAATTTCGCCTTTTTTAATGGAGCGTTTCAATTGGACATTCCGGTCAACCAAGCCCATTGGCAAGGCGCTCTTTTCTTTCGCTTCAGCCGCAGACAGGATACTGCCGTAAACTGTAAAACCGCCGATGCTGTCAAGGAACTGCCCTTCTTCAAGATCGGTTTTAGCTACAGTCACTGTTTCTGCCTGGAGGCCCTTCCAAGGGGCGATCGTGGCTTCATTGTAAAAATAGGCTCTGGCAATTGAAATCGGCGTTTCCAGACTTGTTAGATGATATGGACGGTAAAGCACGTAGTTAGGCCCTTCCCCCATGCTCAAATACTGCATTTCATGATTGACTTCATCTTTTTCTGAAGCCACTATTACAAAAACACCTGGTGCAATGCCGTTGATATATTCAACAATCTTTTTATTATTAACCTGCCCACCGTCTTCCTTCAATTTAAAAATTTCCGGAAGCCCTTTCACATCGCTGACAAATCCATTCATGCCCGGTTTGTCCGGCAGGAATCCTGTGGCATTGGCTACGGCAGTCATTTCTACCATTGTCTTTGTTCCGTCCTGAAACGAAGCAAGCATTTTCGGGCTGGCGCCTTTCCTTGCTGCTTCTTCTGCTGCAGTGTCCGGATTCGCCGCTAAATTCAGCGGATTGTTTTTCCCTTTGCCAACAGCTACCACTTCGAATCCAAGGGCATCTGCAAAATCATATAATTCCATGATTGCACCCGGCTCGTCTCCAGCTGTCCCGGTATATACGACACCGCTGGCATCCGCCATTTTCTTCAGCAGCGGCCCGATCGTTACGTCCGCTTCAACATTGAGCATGACTATGTGTTTCTTATTTAAAATGGCATCCCAAGCGATTTTCGCTCCGATGTCCGGTACGCCAGTCGCATCTACCACTACATCCACTTCTGACAGCGAAGTGACCAGCTGAGCGTCTGTAGTCGCTACAACTTTCCCTGCCTTCACAGCCTCTGCTGCCTCTTCTTCATTATTCGTCTCAACAATATCCGAACTTGCCACCCCGGATTTTGAATAGGCATTTTTTACATTATCAATTTGTATATCAGCCGTTACGACAACCCGCATACCAGCCATATTTTCAATCTGGGAAACCATGCCTCTTCCCATTTGTCCTGCACCGACCAGTCCAACCTTGATAATTGTTCCGCTTTTCTCAAGTTCTTCTAGTTTTCTATTTATACCAAGCATTATCCAGTCTCCTCTTTGTCAGACTTTAAAAATACGGATGTCAGCACCCAATGCCAATTCAGGCAAAGGCTTACTTTCTACGCACATAGTTCCCGGAAGATCAGCCGAAATATCACCTGTAAACGAGATGGTGCAGTGGCCGAGGTCCTGTAAAGTGTCATTCACTTTATTGCCGACGAATAAAATTCTGTAACGCTCGCCGTTGATTTCCAGGATGTCTCCAGTTTCAACTTTGCCAAGAAGATCCGCTTTTTCATGGATTACTGCGAAGGAACGGAGTTCTTCAGGTACGGTATTATTGAATATGACCATCATCTTCTCTTCTGCAAAGATTTCAACTTCTTCACCGATTTCTGTTATTTTAGCTTCATATTTTTTTATCATAACGTCTTCCACCTAACTGCCCCCTTTGATTAACTGTATAAGCCAAAGCTGAATAAGTATGCGATTACAACTGCCAACGGACCTGTAATCATCCGGGAAATCAAGACAGCCGGGACTCCGACTTCAATCGTTTCCGGATCCGCTTCCCCGAGCGTCAAACCGACTGGCACAAAATCAGCCCCTACTTGAGGATTGATGGCAAACAATGCTGGTAATGCCAGTGCCGGCGGAATATTGCCGCGCCCGATTTCCACACCGACCAGCACTCCGACTACCTGAGCAATAACTGCACCCGGCCCAAGCAGCGGCGATAGAATCGGCAAAGCACAGATAACCGAAAGAATCAGCAATCCGAAAATATTGCCGGCAAGCGGTGTCACGAAATTCGCAATGAGATCACCAATCCCTGTATAAGTGATAATCCCGATCAGCATACTGACAAACGCCATGAACGGCAGGATGTTTTTTAGGACTTGATCGATTGTTTCACGTCCTGCCTGGTAGAGGACACCCACTACTTTACCGGCACCGCGGCCCACCCGTTCAATAAGATTCATTTTCTTCGGCTGCTGGTAATTTTTAGCCGCTTTCCGCTTTGCTTCTTCCTTTATTTCCTGCGGCGTCTTTCGGACCGCTGGAGCTTCCACTTCATCGACTGCATTTTTCACTTCGTCCTGATCCTCATAAGGAGCAGCTACTGCACGAATGTCCGAAAGGGTCACACCTGAAACGAAATTTTCTTCGTTGATAAATTTCATTAACGGACCGGATGGTGATGTCGCATTGACGTTGATCGTCAAAATATTCATTTTTGGATAAACACCGCACCGCGCTGTGCCACCGCAGTCGATAATGACACAGGCCATCGTTTCTTTTGCATAAGACCCTTTAAATCCATCAACAGCTTCGGCGCCTGTCAGACGTGCAATTTCTTCTGCTATCGGATGAATTCCTCCGCCTGTAACTGATACGATATATCGCTGTTCTTCGTTTGGCCGAATCGTCAGCGGGCCACCCCAGCCTCCGCGGCCTTTTGTGACGGAAACTGCCTTAAAATTCAATGGTGTTTGAGTACCTGTCATTTTGCTTGCCTCCTTTTCAACTGAGCGCAACTCTAAAATTTAAACTTCCATTCCTTTTGCCTTCATCATGCGGACTGTAATGAGTTCCGTTACAATACCGCGGATCAAAATGACAATCACACCTACCAAAAAGTAACGGATCGCCAATGGCCCGAGCGACAGCCCTAATGTTGTAATCCCTGCGGAAATCCCGAGATATACGAATAATTCAGCAGGATTCGCATGCGGGAACAATCCCGTAATCGGATGAACGAAAGAAACCGCCGAATCGTAAAAAGCCGGTTTTTGTTTTTCCGGAAGAAACTTTCCGAAAGTATAGGCCATCGGATTGGTTAAAAAGAAAACGGCCAGTACTGGAAACAGCGTATAGCGCAAGATCATATTTTTGGTACTTTTCCGTGCCAGCCGATTTATGCGTTCTTCACCAATCAACCGGATCAGTGCATTGATGGCGGTGATTAACACAACCAGCAACGGAATTATTCCTGTCACCAATCCGGTAAACGTATCGGCGCCTGCCTGGAACATTCCAATAAAGCCTTCAGCGAGTCTAACTAAAAAATTCATGATTGCATCTAAAAAATTCATCTTCCATCCTCCTTATACTGCTGGATTTATCTTCTTTTCCATTTGCATTTCGATTTTTTCGATTGCCATTTTAAAAGCTAAGTCGATAGGTTCGTAATCCAGGCTGTTTTTCAGCTCCTCCATTGTCAGGCCATTGTATTTACTGAAATCCTCAAACCGGCTGAATACTGTCACTCCTTTCATCAATTGACTTTCTACTACTGTGCCTGCATCATCCGTAACCAAAATAGCAATGACGCCAATCCCCATTTTTTGCTTTTGGACCCCGACCCCCAAATATCCAGAAGGCCTGTTGCTCATTTTCTTAATAGTCATTTGATAATTTTTCAACTGGATTTTCGTCAGCATTATTTGAAGCAGCCAAACTCCAGCAAACACGACTATAAACCACCCCCACAAATGAACCCCTCCGTTCCTTTTACATATGTTCCATGCTGTAACACATGTTATTAGCTACATTATAAAAGCGCTTTCACCATAAATCAATAGTTATTAAGAGAATATTGAAATTATTTAAAATATAATGATTTCTTAGTATAGAGATAAGTTTTGTAACTTTTATTGCGAAGTCCGCTTCTGGCCTTGTATTAGGAATTTCTGGAAATAACCATAAAAAAGGAGTTGTCCCAAGTTACTTTTGGGACAACTCCTTTGCGACGAAGCTAGCGCAGCGGCGGTTTTTTCTGCACCGAAGCTAGCGCAGCGATGCAGGTGCAATGCAGGAGCAATAGTATTAGCCTCCGCTTTATTAAAAGCAAGGGGCTGTCCAATAAGTCTATTATTAGACTTATTGGACAGCCCCTTTCAAAGAATTTAGGAATTTAGATTTGCGAATTCTTTCCCTTGAGGAAATATGCCGTATAGGCCTCCCGTATGGATAAAGAGAATATTATTCAAATGTTCCAGACGGCCTTTCTTTATTTCTTCAATAAGTCCATAAAATCCTTTGCCGGTATAAACAGGATCCAAGACAATGCCTTCCAGCATCGCAAGTTCTTTTATGAATTCTCTTTCCTCCGGCCGTCCGATGGCGTATCCCAGCCCTACGTAACCATCGATAATGCGAATATCCTTAGAGCAGATTTCAACAGAACTTTCCAGGTGTTTTTCTGCGTCTTCTACTACCTTCATTATTGCTCGGTGAAAATATTCGGCATCGTCGCTGATATTAAAACCGATAATCTCATGCGAAGTCTTAAAATTTTTTTTGGCGAGAAGCAAACCGGCGTATGTCCCCCCGGAACCGACTGCCATAACCACTGCATCAAACTGGATGCCCATTTCTTTTTCCTGCTGGATGATTTCTTCCATTGCAGAATAATATCCGAACGCTCCGATCCCATTAGAGGCACCTTCCGGAATAATGTAAGCAAGCCTCCCTTGCTGAGCCAATTCTTCTTTCAATCCCGTCATAATATCATTCCGGCGATTTCTATATTCCTCCGGCGTAACCCAGTGGATATCCGCTCCGAAAAGCACATCGAGCAGTAAATTGCCATCCGGGGCAGCAGGCTGTTGTCCTCTGAGCACCAGCTTTGTTTTCAATCCCAGTTTAGCTGCTGCCGCGGCCGTCGTCCGGCAATGGTTCGATTGGATGCCTCCGCAAGTGATCAGTGTATCCGCTCCTTGGCTAATTGCTTCATGCAGGCTGTATTCCAGTTTCCTGATTTTATTGCCAGCCACTTCAGTACCGGTTTGGTCATCGCGTTTCACATATATATTTGGTCCTCCCAACTTTTCAGACAGCTGATGAAGTTTTTCAATTTTAGTAGGAAGATTTGCCAAATTCAAGCGTTTTGGTATGTTATGCAACGAATGTCACCTCTTCTTGTAGTATTAACCAAATTATGCAGATTGGAAAGTCCAGTTAATCGAGCATGTTCTTCAATATTTCTTCGATTTCTTTTTCCAAATCATTTTTAGCCGCATCAAATAAAGTCCCAAACTTTTGAAAGAAAGCTTCGTGATAATGCCAAATTGTAATGGCCGCTGCGTAAGCATCGTTATCATAGCCCGGGTCATTATAGTCTATCGCAATCCGAGAACGATATTCTTTGTTCAGGCAGCAGTCTGCAGACAGGCTCTCTAATACGTCTCCATTAAGATCCCTTGAAAGCCAGACGGAAAAGTTGCGCTTTTTCTGCTCCTCAAATTGAGCCGCATATTGAATTTGCATCTTCTTCGCCAGATTTTCTGCCAAGCTTTCCATCTCGACAATTTTGTTTTTTAAATCTTCGTCTATCCCCTCAGCATCAATGGAGATGTACTTCTGTAGATCAATGAATTTGTCGATGTCATAAAGCCATCTTCTAATTTTTTCACGCACATCCCCATCTTCCTCTCTTTATAAATAATTTGGAAGTTTAATAATGTGTTTTCGGATCAAATATAAATAGAAATGGTTCGTTTTACTCTTTATATTCTATGCGGGTTCCAGTTGGTTTCACAGCGAGTTCCAGCAATTGATTGATCACTTTTTTCCGTGTTTCAAAATCAAACGGTTCCCCGCACGGCCGGCCCAATTTAAACGGCACATGCAATGTACGCGGGACTCCAACTTTTTCAGTGACATCCGGCAATAACGTAATCATTGCAGTTGCCACTCCTGATTCTTCTAAAGCCCGGGCATACAGCCCGAGTACATTATGGCAAGTGCCTCAGCCAGGCACCATCAAAGCCACATCAATGTTTTTGTTTTTGAACAGCTCTACTACCTTGGGAATCGATTCCGTTTCGACCAGCTCAGTCTCCATGACGCCGCCATACAATCCGATATGGATGTCTGATACAGAACCGATAACTCCGGACTGTTCCAGCTCTTTCAGCTGCTGGATTGGAAAAACGATCGTCGTATCTTTTTTAGCGAATTTCGTATCGTAATACATATGGGTTACCGTCAACTCTTCTTCATGAGCCTTTCCCGGGACGATCCGAATGGTGTGATCTTGAATATCAAGATCAAATGGAATGTCTGTTTTCAAATGGACACCGGCAGTCGATAACAAAGCAACTTTGCATTCAGCCAGCGGTTTAGTCAAGTTCGCTTCTGGAACACCTGGCTGTTTACTGACATGCTTTAACGTGTAATTGTTATAAGCTTTCGGGAAGTTTTCCAAAAATGCCACGGCCACTTTAGATTTGATTTTTGTCCGGCTTTTCATTTTACATAGTCCCTCCTCATTAATTTCTTTGGCATTGCCTACATCACTTTGATTAATCTCCAAGCTTTGTGTGACTGATTCTTTTAGTTGTTTAGTGTATTCGACTGTTTAGTAAATAACCCTTTTATTTACCGGGCAGGTTGCAGTTTGTTAACGAAAATTTCAGATTTTAATTTTAAAGAAAGGATTTGATTTTTGTTTTGAAATTAATGTTATTCAACTATTTTTAGGTCTTGCCCAGCCGGCCTTTACCATAGAACCGGACATATCAAAATTTGGATAAAAGGTTTGTGCCAACTGAAAAACTTCTAATACCAGCCGCTCCAACTCTTTGATGCTTTCCTTCGGTTCTCCAAGCAAGACTGAAGCAAAGCGTTCCGAACTGTTTTCCGGCTTAATCTCCATGTTGTCCAGCGAAGCTTTCTGCCATTTAAATGCCGGGTGATGAACATATCGCTGATTAAGCGCAAATAGAATTCCCATCAGTTTAACTTCAACGGCCACGATAACTTGGTAGAGCATCAGCCAGTCTTCCCGGGCAAGGAGCGCTTCACGGTTCTGCCAGCGCGTCCCGAGCTCTCTATTTTCTTTGACCATCGCCTCGCCAAGCTTTACAGGATACAACTTTATTTTTCCCTTCAGCTCGAATAGCGCCTTTTCGCCTCCAAGCGGAATGCCATCAGCGATGGATGCCAATAAGACTTGTTTCTCGAGATCTGTATCATATTTTAAAGTAACGTCTTCACTATACTGAAAGGCAGTATTTAATAGGAAACTGCTGATTTCCAATTTGATGTTCTGGACCGTATAGGTTTCTGACCATTCTTCGTCTTCAAAAGGATGAAAATCAAGTATGCTGCCGCCTAGCTTTTCAATCGGCTCTTTTCTGTCTTCATCAGTCGGGCTTTCCCTCCAAAATATAAACAATTCAATATCCGAAAATTCATCGGATAAATTTCGCGCGACAGATCCCCCCAGCATGACGGACTCGATTTTAGGATTGTGCATGTATACGTCTGCTATTTCTTTTGCCAGTTCTTTCAATTCCATTTGATTTTCTCCTTTGAGTGGATGGCCATTTAATAAGCCTTTGCCCAAATGACCAGCTGTTCTGCTTTTTCGCCGCAGCAAACACAGGTATCTGTTATGAGTTCCCGGTCGAATGGAATGCAGCGTGATGTCGCTTGAGTTTCTTCTTTTATTTGGTCTTCGCAGGACTCTTTTCCGCACCACATCGCTTTGATAAAGCCACCTTCTGCCGACAGCGTATCTTTAAACTCTTCCATAGTTGCAGCTCTATTGGTTTTGGTTAAACGGTGCTGCAGCGCTTTATCATATAAATTCTTTTGTATATCCTGAAGCAGCTGCTTGATTTCTGCTTCTAAGTTCTGCTGTTCTACTGCTAATTTCTCGCCCGTGTCTCTTCTGACTAACACGACTTTGTTTTCTTCGATATCTTTGGGTCCGATCTCTAGGCGGATCGGAATGCCTTTCATTTCAGATTCGTTGAACTTCCAGCCCGGCTTTTTATCACTGGCGTCGATTCCAACCCGCATTTTGGATTTCAAGGCATGCTGCAGTGCATACGCCGCATCGAGCACGCCTTCTTTATGCTGGGCGATTGGCACAATCAAGACTTGTGTCGGTGCAACTTCAGGCGGGAGGACCAGCCCTTTGTCATCGCCATGCACCATGATCATCGCGCCAATGATGCGCGTAGTGAAACCCCAGGACGTCTGGTGGACTGTCTGAAGTTTGCCTTCCCGGTCCAAAAATTCAATGCCGAATGCTTTCGCGAAGCCCGTGCCCAAATTATGTGAAGTCCCGGACTGCAGCGCTTTGCCGTCATGCATTAAACTTTCAATCGTATAGGTATATTCTGCACCGGCGAATTTTTCTTTTTCTGTTTTCTGGCCTTTTATCACCGGAATTGCTAGCACCCGCTCGCAAATATCTGCATAGACATCCAGCATTTTCACGGTTTCTTCATGGGCATCCTGTTCCGTTTCATGGCATGTGTGGCCTTCCTGCCATAAAAACTCAAGAGTCCGCAAAAACGGCCGGGTGGTTTTTTCCCAGCGCACGACATTTGCCCACTGGTTGTAAAGCTTTGGCAAGTCCCGGTAGGAATGGATGATGTTCTTATAATGCTCAGCAAACAGCACTTCAGAAGTTGGCCGGATACATAATCGTTCCGCCAGTTCTTCATCGCCGCCGTGTGTCACCCAGGCCACTTCCGGGGCAAAACCTTCGATATGATCTTTTTCTTTTTGCAGCAAGCTTTCCGGAATCAATAACGGCATATAGACATTATCGTGCCCGGTCTCTTTAATCTCCGCATCCAATGCGTTTTTGATGTTCTCCCAAATTGCGTAGCCATATGGACGGATAATCATCGATCCCCGCACACTCGAATAATCAACCAGTTCCGCCTTCAATACCACATCCGTATACCATTGCGCAAAATCCACATCCATATTCGTAATCTGCTCTACCCTGTTTTTTGCCATAGCCATTCCCCTTTTCAAATGATTTATTGAAAATAAAACAAAAAAGCCCCGCTAAAAATAAGGGACCCAGAAGGCGGTACCACCCTAATTTAAAGCAAAGCTTTACTCTCGAACATGATAACGGTATGGACCGCTGCATTTTTCAATACAGATATGAAAGGCAGGTTCGATAGTATTTCTTTGGGTCCCTCTCAGCCAACGGCACCTTCTCTGAAAAAGAAACCTCTATCTACTGGTCCTTAAAATTTCTGATTCTGCTATTTTATATTTTAATCAGATTAATTGAAATAGAATATTTAGTCAATAAGAATTAGTATAGTATTAAGTAACGGGGTGAACCGAGAAATGAGAGGTGAAAATGATGAAAGCGATACTTTTTGATTTTGATGGCACATTAGCCAATACACTGCCGGTTTGCGATATGGCTTTTCAGCACGTTTTCCGGAAGTATGATCAGCGGGAACTTTCTTCGGCTGAAGTCCGGGCGATGTTCGGTCCTTCAGAAACCGGGATCATCTACCAAAACCTGAAACACCGCAACAAAGAAGAAGCGATTGAACAATATTATGACCAATACTTGAGACATCATGCTGACATGATTGAACAGAATAGGGATATTCATAGTTTGTTGATTCATTTAAAAGAAAAAGGGCTGAAATTAGGGATTGTCACCGGAAAAGCAAAAAGAAGTCTCGATATTTCGTTGAAAACCCTTGGATTGGAACATCTTTTTGATGCCATGATTACCGGAGATGACGTAGTGAACCCTAAGCCGGATCCGGAAGGTGTGAGAAAAATCTTATCTCTCTTGAGTGTCAAAGCTGAGGAAGCCATCTTTATCGGGGACAGTAATGCGGATATATTAGCCGGAACTGCAGCAAATGTCGTAACGATAGGCGTACAGTGGCTCCCAGACTATCAAACTTTGGAATTCGCTGCGGCTCCTTCGTTTCTTTTTAAGACAGTCCATGATTTTAGAGAAGCGATGGAAGGGGGATTTAAATGAGTACGAAATGGCTCCAATGGGCACAAAGAATCCAATCACTGTCCCAAGCAGGATTGGCATTTTCAAAAAACTTCTATGATTTGGAGCGTTTTGAAGAACTTCGGGAAATCAGTGTGGAAATTATCAACGAGCACACCAACTTGGAAATGCAGAAAATCAAGGACTTGTTTGCAAATGATTCGGGCTACCAAACCCCTAAACTGGATATTCGCGGAGCCGTATTCAAAGACGGAAAAATTCTGATGGTACATGAAAACATCGATGACCACTGGTCTTTGCCTGGCGGATTTTGTGATATCGGCCTTTCCCCTGCTGAAAACATCGTCAAAGAAATTAAAGAGGAATCCGGATTTGATGCGGTTCCAGTAAAATTATTAGCAGTGCTTGACATGAATAAGCATCCGCACCCGCCTCAACCTTATCATTATTATAAGATTTTTATACAATGTGACATTATCGGCGGAAATGCTGAGAATGGGTTGGAAACGAAAGGCGTGGATTTTTATAGAGAAACTAATCTGCCCAAGCTTTCAGAAAGCAGAAATACCAAGTCCCAAATCGAAATGCTGTTTGAGTTCCTTAACGATCCAAATGAAGAGACTGTCTTTGATTAGAAATAAATTCTTGATAAGCTACAAATAACCCTCTTCATCTTTCCTTTTCAGGTTTGATGAAGAGGGTTATTGAAACTCATAGAATCATTTTGTAACCTTGCTTCTTTTTAAAACTTATTCCCTTTATCGCCATGCCGCTCAAGCAGTTCCGCAAACGACAAGTTCTTTTCCTTCTGTTGTCGTTCAAACACTTTTTGTGCTTCTTTTTCTTCTTCGCGCTGCTGTTCTTCTTTCAGCAGCTCTTTTTTCGTGGCCTGCAGTTTTGCCAGAATATCTTCAGGCAATATGCTGGCTGCTTCTTCTTTTTTCTTTGGTGAGTTTTTCTTGGAAGTATTTTTCTTAGCCATACCGTGTCTCTCCTTATGGGCGTTTTACAATTGTCGCTACACCTTGGCCACCGCCGATGCACAATGTGGCAAGCCCTGTCTTCGCGTCACGTTTCTGCATTTCATGAAGAAGGGAAACGAATACGCGGGCACCGCTGGCACCAATTGGATGGCCGAGGGCGATTGCTCCGCCGTTAACATTCAAAATATCATGGTTGAAATGGAGTTCCTTGTCGACTGCAATGGATTGGGCAGCAAATGCTTCGTTTGCTTCAATCAATTCAATATCTTCAAGAGATAAATCTGCCTTTTTCAAAGCATTTTTGACCGCTTGGACAGGACCGATTCCCATCACTGCCGGATCAACTGCAGCACTGCCGTTCGCCGCGATTGTCGCAAGCGGAGTTAGCCCCAGTTCATCCGCTTTCGCTTTTGACATGACCACGACTGCTGCTGCTCCGTCATTGATGCCCGATGCATTGCCAGCTGTTACGCTGCCGTCTTTTTTGAATGCTGGGCGCAATTTGCTTAACTTTTCAGCAGTGGAATCGCGTTTTACGTATTCATCTGTCTTGAAAATAACCGGCTCGCCTTTGCGCTGTGGAATTTCCACTGGCACGATTTCATCATCGAATTTCCCAGCATCGATTGCCGCTGCTGCACGTGCTTGTGAACGGGCTGAAAACTCATCTTGTTCTTCCCGTGTAATTTCGTAGCGGTCACATAGATTTTCAGCAGTAATACCCATATGATAATCATTGAATGCACACATTAACCCGTCAACCAGCATGCTGTCAACCACTTTTTGGTCGCCCATGCGGAATCCGCTGCGTGCATTTTGCATCAAATATGGGGCCTGGCTCATGTTTTCCATGCCGCCGGCAACCACGATTTCTGCATCTCCGGCATAAATCGCCTGATACGCCAAATGCACGGCTTTTAACCCTGAACCGCAGACTTTATTGATCGACATCGCCGGAACGGTTTCCGGAAGCCCAGCCTGCATTGACGCTTGGCGTGCCGGGTTTTGGCCGAGCCCCGCCTGCAGCACATTGCCCATGATCACTTCTGATACTTGGTCGGGTGCGATTCCGGCTTTTTCAACCGCTTCTTTGATAACGATCGCCCCTAATTTGGTAGCCGGCACATCTTTTAACGCACCTTGAAACGAACCGATTGCTGTACGAACTGCACTGACAATAACGACTTCTTGTGACAAAATGATTTCCCCCTTGTTTGGTTGTTTACCGTTTGCTCTTTTCTCCCTGCACTGGCTAAAATGGAGTCAGGAGGGATACTATGTTCATTTTACCAAATAATGCAACGATTATCGAGGTAGGGCCACGGGACGGACTTCAAAATGAAGGAAATGTCGTTTCAACTGAGCATAAGCTGCAATTTATCGAGAGATTGCAAAAAGCAGGCATTCAAGAAATGGAACTGACATCATTCGTATCACCGAAATGGGTTCCCCAAATGGCCGATGCCAAAGACATTATGGCCAATGTAGAAAAAATCGGACGGCAGTTCGTCTTGACGCCGAATGAAAAAGGCATCAATGCGGCACTGGAATCAGGAGCTCAAGCTGTCGCGGTATTCGTCGGGGTGTCGAATACGTTCAACAAGAAAAATATTAATAAAACAACGGATGAAAGCATGGAAGCATTAAAACCGCTTATTTTAAAATTAAAGCAGGATGGCATTTTTGTCCGTGCCTGCATTTCAACAGCCTTCTATTGCCCTTTTGAAGGTGCCATTAAACCGGAAGATACATTGGCATTATGTCGCCAATTTGTTGACTGGGGCGTGGATGAATTAAGTGTTGCCGATACCATAGGCATGGCAACGCCAGCTGAAAGCTACGAATTGTTCCGGCAATTAAAAGAAGCGTTTCCAGATGTGCTGATGACTGCCCATTTCCACGATACACGAAAAATGGCGCTGGCGAATATTTTCGCTGCCTTGCAGGCCGGTGTTGACCGCTTTGATTCATCTGCGGGCGGACTTGGTGGATGCCCGTTTGCTCCCGGTGCTACAGGAAACGTGGCAACAGAAGACGTGGTCAATATGCTGCACCGCATGGGCATTGAGACAGGCATTAATCTGGATTTATTATGCGAGGCTGTCCAGACAATTGAACCACATGTGACAAATCCGGTTCAAACTGGGATGTACCGGCTTTATCAAAACCAGGCATAAGAAAGGTAGTTTGCCATGAAGAAACGACTGCTGCAGGTTTCGGCCATTGTTTCAACTGGTTTAACATTAACTGCTGCTGTTATCGGGTTTATTGTCAGCAACCGTTTGATGTATATGAAGAAAAAAGACGAAAATCTCATATTAGAGCGAGAAATTTCTGCCAAGCGCTATGATGAAGTGTGGTACGCCCAAGTGAAAAAAAGCGAAAGATGGATCCAGTCTGAAAATGGCTATCCCATCAAAGCCATTTTCCTGGAACCTCATGACACGAAACGATACGTTGTCATTTGCCATGGCGTCACAGAAACCAAAGTAAACTCATTTAAATACGCCCGCATGTTTGAACGGCTTGGATTTAATTCGGTCGTCTACGATCATCGCAGGCATGGCGAGAGCGGCGGTAAAACCACCAGTTTCGGCCATTATGAAAAACTCGATTTAAAAGCTGTAGTAGAAGCATTAAGACTGCACGTTGGACCTGATTTATTTTTCGGCATCCACGGCGAGTCGATGGGCGGGGCTACTACACTTTTATACGCAGGCATGGAAGACACGGCAGCATTTTACGTCATTGACTGTGCCTATTCCGATATCTCAAAACAAATCCTGCATGTCATGAAGACCACTAAGCCAATACATCCATCATTGGCGTTAAAGCTCGCAGCTGTCTTTATGAAATTGCGCGATGGCTACTCCATTTCAACCGTTTCGCCGATAGAAGCGGCGGCGCACATCAAAAGCCCAGTCCTTTTCATCCACAGTTTGGAGGATGAATTTGTACTGCCGGAAATGTCGCAGGAAATGTTTGATGTAAAGCCAGGCCCAAAAGCGATCAATTTTTTTGCTGAAGGAACGCATGCCCAGTCTTATAATAAATACCCGGAAGAATACGAAAAAACCGTTGCTGAATTTCTAGAGGCAATCGGCTTGATGACTTCAGATATGTAAAAAGCACTCCATGAGAGTGCTTTTTTGCTTCGACTTATTTCTTTTTTTTCAAAACCAGCTTTAGCCCTGCTTCTCCTTCTGCTCCGATGAAAAATTCAACCATTGGACCTGTTCTCGCTACTCCCCTAACATGCAGCTCTATTGTATCCAAAGTATAGTCCGACAACCCTTTCACCATTTCATTGATCTGCTCCATCGACACAGGCAAAACTTTGCCGACGCCTTCCATTTGCGTAGTGAACCCCTCTTTTTCCTTCGTTTCTTCTTTTTCAATCACCGGCATGTAGAAAACGAACTCTTCTTGTTCAGGCATACTATTCCCCTCCCGTTTTTGAAGTTCTTTCTACTCTTATCCCTGTTTTGTTGTCATTTGAAACGCAGGGAGAAAAAGCATTTTATAATGGAGTTGGCATAAGTTGTTAGAGAATATTATAGTGAAAGAACCAGCTCAGCAGTTTCAAGGCACAAAAAAAGCACTCCAAAAGAGTGCTTTTTATTTTTTAGCCGGTTTATTAGAAGCTTTATTCATTTGAGCCATCATTTGGTTGATTTTTTTCTGAGACGGTTTTTGTAAAAAATCAAACAAAAGTTGATATGACAAGGTTTCTAGCCGTTTTCAAACCACTTTTTCTGTTACAGAAAATATACCATTGTCTATTCTTTTTGTCTACTTGCTTTGTATTTAATAAGATTATAGCTTTATCCTTCGAATTTCAAGAATTGAGCTCAATAAAGGTTCGAACCACCAACCTACGTAATTATTAGCATAGTTAAAGCATTCTATGAAAGGAAAGTGCTTCGGTCAATTTCCGTTCTTAGACCGAATAAGTAAATAGTAATCATAACCTTAATTTTTCGCAATACACATTTGTATTTCTACTATATCTTTCAGAGTTGCTTCTTATCGCTGTAATTTATTGTATAATCATTTCAATAAGTAAATTATATTGAAAGGCAGGTATAAAATGAGTTTTAAAGCAGAAGTATTAAATGTATTTATAGCCTCTCCTTTTGATGTTCATTCTCGCCGTGATGAAATAGAATTAGCAATATTACAATGGAACAAAGAGCATGCGAAAGACTTACAAACAATTCTATTGCCGCGGAGATGGGAAAGCGACGTAGCACCCGGATATAACTCAAAAGACGCACAACAAGTAATTAATCAAAACTTGCTTAACAATTGCGATTTACTTATCGGTGTTTTTTGGACTAAATTAGGAACACCAACTACTAATTTTCCATCTGGCACACTTGAAGAAATAGAAACCTTTCATGCACAGGGCAAAGATGTAATGGTTTATTTCGTTGACGATGATTTACCTACCACAACTAATTTAATTGAATTTCAAAAAGTTAAGGATTTTAAAGAAGTATTTAGAGTAAAAAACCTAGCCTTTAATTATGATAGAAATAGAATTGCTTCTGACTTATTATTAAAAATAAGAGAGTATGCACATGTAAGAGGCGCAATTGAATTAGAAAGTAATGTGCAAGATAAAATAGAAGCACAAGAGAATACTCCTAACTTAGCAGAAATAATAGATTCTGATGATTTAATTGTGGGTGAATATGTTTTGCTATCATTTATACTTCAAACAGCAAATCGTTTTTTAGGGGCTCGATGGAAGTCTGATGAAACATTAGACCAAATTAAAGTTTGGGAAAAGAAACAATTTATGGAACCAGTTCTTTCATCAAATTACGACTTGGTTATAGCTAATATGGCTGAACGAGAACTCATAAGAGAAACCGAGCACACTTCTTATGGTAATCCTCGTTTATATGCTATGCCTATGGATATATTCAGAGACTTACGAAATTTAAGAAATGATTTTAAGTCAAAAATACAAGAAGTAACAGAAAGCTTGATTGACCCTTATCCATTTTAATAAACAAATAAAAAATGCCTGCCAATTAAGGCAAGCATTTTTTGTTTCTACCTGTATATTAGCTCTTTTAATTCTTCATATTTGATTCTTGATTTAGATTTAGATTATTTTAACCAAAGCTGAAAACGGTATTTATGAACCTGACTTGATGGAAGCAGATTTTACAGATGAATTTAGGAATAAGCCCTTATTCTATATGCACGAAATAAGTGATTTCGGGAATGAATTTCTAAATATTTATTCATTTGCTGAAAGTTAAATGAAACAATAACTCTTTTACTGGCAAAAACACCTCCTAATTATAACTATTTGGAGGTGTTTTTTATTTGCGTTTGAATATAGCTTTACTAGTTTCCTAGCAATAACTCGAAAGCTTTGTTTTTAATGTCCTTATAGCCCTTATCAAAAGGCAGTGATTTAGCTCCTAAATCCTTTGGAACGTATACCCTATCCTTTAATTCCTTCTCCCAACACCTTGTGGGGATATTAAATCCAATACTTCTTCGCATGTCTCTTCTTTCATTTAAAGCATCACAAGCAAGGTCTACTATTTCTCCATATTCTGTAACAACCCACGCATGAAATTCAACAGGAGGTTTCCAGTCATAATATACCGATACATGGTTCCATCTAGAAGAGCCAGCAACTACATAGCTTTTTATTCTATGTTCATTCAGTAAATCTTTCACCAAAGTAGAAACATATAAACACGTCTCTCCACGATTCTCTCCTATTGAATCGAATGTTGAAATTACTATTTTAGTTACTCTTTTTTTCACATCATCTGGAGTGCTGTTAGATTTTGGTATTTTACAACATTGAGAGAATAGTATCTTACTACCACAAGGACATAATCTTTCCTTTTTTTTAGCCATTTGAATACCTACTTTGCTACATAATTTCGAATTATTTAACACTGCATTTTGATTATCTCATACTTGTTTTTAGTTATGTACGCTCTCCACCCGTATACCATTTATCATCGTCTTCGCTTTGAAGTTCAAGCGGCGATTCTTTTTTTTCAATATATATATCAGTTTTGTCCCCATTAGTTTCTGTTTTTATAATCACATTATCGTACTGATTGTGGATATGAATCTCCGTATTATTTCCCTGTATGGAGCCAACAATCGTTATTATTGCACTTATAAAACCAATCAAAGCAATCATATGCCCAATTGCCTTTTTAGTATCAATTGCATTGCTTATATTTCTTAAAGAATTAATTATGCTAAATGCAATTTCAATTTGTTCATATAACCAAGTTATTAACTCCTGCTCAACTTGACTCAGATTAGACTTCTCTTTAGTTTCTATATCAAAACGTGTATCTTGGATTACATCATTCATTACTAACAAACTTCCACTAAAATCAAATGATTGCACTTTAAATGTATTCTCTAAAGAGGACATTATCTTCTGAATCGCGACTTGCTGTCGGTTGAAATCTTCAAATGGAGTTTTCCACCCTTTTGCTATTGCATCTAACGCACCTTGCTGTCGGTTGAAATCCTCAAATGGGGTTTTCCACCCTTTTGCTATTGCATCTAACGCGACTTGCTGTCGGTTGAAATCCTCAAATGGAGTTTTCCACCCTTTTGCTATTGCATCTAACGCGACTTGCTGTCGGTTGAAATCTTCAAATGGGGTTTTCCACCCTTTTGCTATTGCATCTAACGCGACTTGCTGTCGGTTGAAATCTTCAAATGGAGTTTTCCACCCTTTTGCTATTGCATCTAACGCGACTTGCTGTCGGTTGAAATCTTCAAATGGAGTTTTCCACCCTTTTGCTATTGCATCTAACGCACCTTGCTGTCGGTTGAACCCTTTAAAATAACCTTCCATTATCTCCCACTCCTAATTTCTATATATATGTATATTACAAATTAAATCCTAAAAACCACAATGTACCAATTTTGAGCATTCAAAATTTTCAAAAAAGAAGAAGACGAGGCTCAGCATATACTTTGTATGATATACCATCCTATTCCAGGAGTGTAACAGCATATGTATTAAGGGTTAGTACGCGGCAATGTTTTGGTCAAAAGTACCCCCCTCTATATTTTTTAAATTGGATAAAACTCTTTTAACTTCTTTACACCCCCTAATTAAAATCTATAAATAATAGAATCTTCATTCTTACCTTTGCATCTGCTCTTCAAGTGATGTTTTCTGCCTGCCTGCAAATCCAATAGATATATTTGTAACCTCAGAAGTTACAAGAGCTGCTGCTTTTCTTTTCTTTCTCCAACTGCTCTATAAATAGTAGCTTTACTTATATTGGTTATCTCAGCAATCTCCTTCACAGTCTTCTTATTGGTCTTTCTATGTTCATAAAGTTCAAGGGCATGCTGTAAACCGCTATGCTTCTCTGTATAAGTATGCGGTCTACCTTTATAGACACCTCTAGCCTTAGCTTCTGCTATTCCTTCTATCTGCCGCTCCCGTATCATGTCTGCTTCAAACTCTGCAATCCCCGATAAGACGGTTATCATCAGCTTCCCAATAGCTGTGCTTGTATCCACTTTGTCCCCGCCCATGTTCAAGACAATGAGAGAGACACCCTTGTTGTCTAGCATTTCAATGATATGCAATGCATCCTTAGTGCTTCTAGCAAACCTATCAAGCTTTGTTACAACAATAGTGTCTCCATCAAGAACAACTTCAAGCAGCTTATTAAACTGTTCTCTGTTGGCTGTCTTTCTGCCAGATACTTTCTCTTGATAAATTGTAGTACATCCCACTTCTTTCAATTGATTAATCTGTGCAGACAAGTTTTGTCCTGTTGATGATACCCTTGCATATCCAAGCTTTTTCATGTGTTCTTCACCTCTCATTGTGAGTCATGTATATGAGACTCTATGAAGTGAATCATATCAATGAATGAGTAGTGTTTCAAGTGGGTGTAGTCATGTGCGACATAATTAATATATACAGAATTATCCCACGCTCTTTCATCACAAACAAAAAGGCTTCCTTTGAAAGAAAGCCTTTTCTTAAAGCCATATACTAATGCTCTACCTCTATAATTTCTTTAAGTAACCCCGTTCTTTCAATAAACGTAAACTTTGAGCATTCATTCAAGACAGCTTTATTACCCAGCAAATATAAGTCCTTTTCTATGGGATGAAACAAATACCATTTCTCTCCACCAACATTCACAATCAAAGTAAATTTGTTGTTACCTTTTAGTTCCAAGAACCTTAGGTACGTATCTACTACTGTAAAATGCATGATAGTCGCAATAAACATATATATTATTGCTACACCTGCGATGATAATATACTTTTCACCATCGGAGAATGGACCTGCTAATGATTCCGAATATAATTGGGTACCAATATAATATGCCGTCAGTATAAATATGCTTATGAAATGAAAAAAGAGCAGTATAAAAAGCAACCACTTCCAATGCAGTTTCCAACCACTCACTGTATCTGTAAATGTCTTATCCCTTGCATCCAACATTATAATCCAAAAAAATATTACTCCTGATATGACAAAACCTGTTACAAAAATTTCTCGAGAATATGAATCCTTGTCTGCAAAAAATGCAGCTGTAATAGCCATAAAAAAGATGGTGTACATAACTATCACTGCGATATGTATCATCATTCGAACATAGAACCTTTTTTCTTTTGTAGCCAACTTCATCTCAATCGCACTTGATGATATGGAGGTGATAGGATTGTTTTTAATGCAGTAAAATACCAGAGTGATTACTATTCCTAATATGCCAAATTTTGAAAACATCTCGCTTATAATTTCAATCATATTGTGTACCCCTTCATCAAACAGTTAATCTAGAGATTCTTCGAATGAGTAGTAACGTTGAAATTACACCATTATCTCTTTCCTTTACTAATCATATTCTTCAGTGACTCCAAGCTCAAAATATCATCTTTTCTTCTGTGTATAATCCGATGGCAATTAGCGCATAGGGGAACTAAATCTGTTTCTGGATTAACCTCAATTGCTTCCCCTAATGTGCTTAGCGGATTGATGTGGTGCACTTCTATAAAGTCTTTCCCTCGTTCTCCATATATTTCTTCAAAATTGAAACCACAAACAAAACAATCTAAACCATGCTTTTGGATTGCCAATTTTCTATTCTTAGGATTCCGTTCAAAGCGTTTGCCGTAATAATATTTAACGCTTCCTTCCAAGCCATGACCTTCCTCTGCTTGTTCAGCTTCAAGGTCTAAATTAATATTCTCTTCTAGCTCTGTATCGTCTAATAGCTTTAATAATCGGATAGCTTCTGTAAAATCCTTTCCACTTTCTTTTAGCATCTGGATAACTGTATGTAATTCTTCCCCTTGAAAAAATCCTCTGTAATCTGCTCTCATACCTAAGTAATATAGAATATTAGCAGAATTGCGTCCATTAGATTTTCCATCTTTAATACCCAATACGTTAATATCCAGCCATCTATGCATTTCGCCATGAATCAGATGCTCAAATAATATTTGTGCTTTCAATTCATCCGAATATAACTTATATTCTCGAACTCTTTTACTATGCCGGAGTTTTGGTAGACTTTGCCTCTCATTCGATTTATTTTTAATAAGTGGAAATAATTCTTCGATTAAATTCTTTTCACTTTTAAGTATATTGACAGTGAAACTTTTGCGAGTTCTGCCGTTTAATTTCGAGATGACTTTGTCTTTTAAGTATAGGCTTTCCCATTTAATAAACCACTTATCCAGTATCCCTACAGTTGCTCTTCCATCCGTCCAAGCAATGGCGTCTTTATCAACATAGAGATGACCTTTCATCTTTTTGTAACCGATGAATTTACTAGGAGCTAATAAGTTCAGTTCGTGTATGTAATACCATTGCTGGAACGTGGGTAATTGTTTTTCCAGCTTTTCCACTTCCACTCGGTCTGCTTCGAATCGCTCCATGTTCTCTATTACGTCTTCTATTGTGTCAACGAAAGGAAACCGTGTGTAAATTTCCGAGGGATTGACAGGGATACGACTGTACCACATTTGCCTCAAATAATCGCTATGGTGCTCAGACAACAGATAATTTGTATTCTGCTTCAGTCGAAGTATCATCATATCGGACAAATGCTCATGCTCCATTAATTCTGTACGATTGATACCATCAGCTACAGCTTCTTCCAAGACTTTCAATTCAACTGCAAGATACGTATCTCCGCTCACATCTTCATACCAGTATTCTAAGGAATCGTCATCATTTGTATATTCCTGGGGAAGGGAGATAATCTGTGCTCTTGCAACTACTCCTCCACTTCCTCGTATAGCACCATCTGAACGCCATATGAAAACTTCATCGTTCAACTGGATATGTTTAGCAAGATGCTGCTGTCTAATGGACCACCAGATTCGCTCATTCTCTAACAGATAATCATCGACATTGAAGCTTTTGGGATTTCCTTGAAATATCCACGTATTCATTTATCTCACCTCTGTAGTGTAGTGAAAATCGCCTTCACATAAAAACCTCTCGAGTGAGAGGTTGCACTCTAACACTTATATGTCTTTCTTATAGTCATGCTGAATCTCTTCATGCTCAACGAGTTTCTATATTATTCAAAACCTTTTCTTCTTCTTTATTTTGGGTAACTTCTTTGCAAGTAATCTTTCTACAAATATGTTTCTTGATGAAATTTTAAACGGCACACAAAGTTTCAAGGTGTTTTGGGACTCTGACACATATAGATTAAATCTAGTTTCTTCATCTATTGTTTGCTGTATTTCATCTAAGACTACTGATAATTGAACCAAACTCTTGTCTTTTAGTGTACAGTCGTTCATTCCATGCTTTATTTCTGCATTGATAGATATGAAAGAGTTATCTATCTCATCATCAATCAAACTTGTCAGTTTAAACGGTACTTTCTTAAAAACAAAGCTATCGTAATAATCTTTTTCAAAATACGTCAACCCTGTTTGACAGTTTCTCGTGGTCTCGTTATCAATGTAATAGGACTTGTCTGTTCTATTCCCTATGGTGTCGATGTAACAATAATCAATTCTAATAATATGCGGTTCTTTTCTGATTTCACTCCTACTAATCCCATCATTAGATATGTAAATATTGATATGGCAAGTATTCAATAACTCGTATTCATCATTTATTTTAAAGGTGAGGTTTTTAGACATATCACCCAAAGAAAAAGCTCCAAAGGAACATTGAGGGTAGATTAGTTGATATCTTTTATGAACATTTTTCTTTGCTTTTTGTCTCCGCAACTCACAACTCTCATTGTGAAGGCCCTTAGTTTCATTGAGAGCTACTACCACTTTTTTAATGTAATTGATTTCATCTTCATAGAGTTCATAGAAATCCAAGTCACAATCATAGCTAGTCAAGAACTTTAAAAACCGGGTTCTGTATTTTTGAGGCTCATCAGATAAAATGCTATCAACGAAATTGTTGATAGGGATTTTATTCTTATACATGTCCAGTTCCTTAAATTTCTCGGTTATTTGATTTCTTAACGTGATTATTGCTTCTTTGCCGTCTTCAAAAGTACTTATCTTTAATTCCTCTAATTTTTTTATCTCATCATCCATCACTTCAAGTTCTTTTTTCAATTCATTTCTTTCAAGGTCAATGTTATATAGCCGTTCCAATTTCTCTAACTCAAAATCAACTTCTTCATAGTCAGAAAGTGTTTCAACGGTAATCAAGTTTCGCTCTTTCAACGATAAAAAAAGTCCTTTAGGTAAAGCATGCTCAAAATTAAATCGAGTATAGCCATATTCATAATAAGCAGAAATGGACTTCACATCATCAAGTAGTATCCGTAGAAAATCTTTTATTTCAAGGTTATTTATTTCTGACTTCGAAAATCTCAATTCTTCTTGCTTGAGAAAGGAATCAAATTGGTTAAATCCAAAGAATGAAGGCAAAAACCTTTGAAAGTATTCTTGCTCTTTTTCTACTAAAAATTCGTATGCTACTTCTTCCAGGACCACCATACGAAAATCTCTCAAAGTACACTTATGTTCAATCATATATTTGAAAATTTTAGTGGATTTAAATTTCCGCTCATAAAGAGAGCGAGATTTCGAAAAGAAGTATTTATGGTACTCTTCCGAAGAGAGCCTATTTAAGGCAAGAACCTCTACCAAATGTTCTTTATATCGCTTTTGTATATCCACGGACCTCCCAATGTATATTGGAACAACGGTTTCAGAAGAAAAGTTGTTGATATAAATCATGTATATACCTGATATTTTATGCTTTGTATCTGCGGTAACTTCAATGTTCGAATTCATCTGTATAAGTTGTTGAACCTGCAACTCTACATCCTCTATCTTCCTCGTAGCATTTCCCATATGACTCTCCCATCTGAAGCTATATGTCCTTACAGTTACTGACATGCTATAAGCTCGTAGCGAAAAAGCTGTTCCTAAAAAAATGCAGGAACAGCTTTATGCTCATTCTAATTATTGTGCTTTGTTTTTACGCTTCCTCTTCCAAAAATATAACCCACCGGCTGCTGGCGCCCCAATCGCACCTACCGTTAACATCAAATTACGCTGTTCTCTTTCACGCTCTTTTTTAATCCCCTGGCCTTTTGTAAAAAGGGAATCATAGAGGCTAATTGAGTCGTCATTGACCTTGTATTCTTCTGCTATGACGTATTCATCACTTTCTTCGCCTAGCGTTTGGGCGTTCGTTTTTATCTCTTTAGCGATTTCATTGCTTTCGTAGCCTTCTTTGTACCAGGCACTAAGAACTTCATTGTCCGTAAAGACTTCATTTACAAAATCTACTTGTTTAAACGCAGAATCATATCCTTCACTTTCCACTTCTTCTTTCCGTTTGTTCTTTCCATCTTCATACCCTTTTTCAAAAGCAGCTTGATAGCTTGGCTTTTTAGCTTCTTTCGGCACTACTAGCTCTGCCACTTCATATCCCGCTGCTTCCCCCTGCTTAGTAAGTTTTTCGATTTCTTTAGTATCCCGTTCTTGGACCCCTTTTACATGTCCTTTTTCGAACTCAGAACGCAAGGACTCTTCTTCACATGTTTTAGAAATTACCAGTTCATCTTGTTTCAATCCCTGGTTATAGCCCTCCTCAAAACAAGCTTCTGCAAGTTTAGCCGTTTCCCAAGAGGAAATAAATTTTTCATTGTATGCTTTTATATAAGTTTCAGAACTCTGAGCTTCATGAGTAAATGCATCTACTGCTTTTCCAGCATAATAGGCAATTTTTCCGTCTGCTTTCCCTTTTGCCGCTCCTTCTACTTTATCTTTTGCTGCTTTTTCTTCCGCTTCTTTTTTCTCGAGGCCTTCTGTATAACCAATATCAAAACCAGCAGTCCAACCTTCTATATAGTCATCGTTAGAATCGGTGGACTCTACACTGTCTTCTCCCTTTTGATAGCCCATCTCAATCCCTTTCGAGTAACCGGCTTTATAACCGTTATCATAGTAGACTTTCGGATTGTAAACGGGTTCCTGAGGCTTCGGAGTTGTACTCGGACTCGTTTTAGGTGCTGAACTTCCTCCGCCATTATGGTAATGATAGCCCGTACACAATCCTTTAGCTACTGACTTTGCCGAACAGTTATGTCCCCCACTACTATCTGTTCGTCCAGAATGAGCTTCTGCATTTAAGGCGAAAGAAAAGACAAGTATTATAACAAACAATAAAGACCATTTTTTCATATATATTCCTCCAATTCAAATTGCACAAATACATTATACTATGATATTACTAAGTAATTGGTAATTTTTTTATCTTACCTATCAAAAAGACTTACTCCACTTACCTTTACAATCTAAGTTGTCCCTTAATTTTTTTAGAGTATTTGATTACGCACGAAAAAACCCTCTCAAATGAGAGGGTTTTAATCCATTATTCAAGCATTGCACGGTTCACTATTTAACAAGTTTGCCGGAGTGCTACACCTTTTAAGTGGTTAATACTGCACTTTATAAAGGGATTTCTAGTAATGTTTTGTAAGTGCAAAATTCTGTTCATTCGAATTTGCACCTTTATACTCCTTACTCTTTCAATAGGTTTCTCAATGATTGCAAAGTTAAAACATCGTCTTTTCTTCTGTGGACCATACGATGGCAATTCGCACATAAGGGAATTAAATCCGTCTCCGGATTAACCTCAGTCGCTTCTGTCAATGTACTTAGAGGATTGATATGATGCACCTCTACAAAGTCTTTTCCCCGTTCTCCATATTTTTTTTCGAAATTAAACCCACAACCAAAACAGTCGAGACCATGCTTTTTGATTGCTAATTTTCTATTCTTTGAGTTCCTCTCAAAGCGTTTCCCATAGTAATTGGCCACTCTACCTTCTATTCCATACCCATCCTCTACCTCTTCCGCTTCCACGTCTAAATCAATATTTTTTTCTAATTCTGCATCAGTGGTTTTTGACTTTTGGAAATCTTGAACTGGTTCTTGTTCACTTGCACCTTGTTTGAAAGAAGATAAAGTTTGTTCACTTTGAACACCTTCAAATAATTTCGCCAAATTCTCGTAATACAAACTGTAAGTATGCTTCAAATAATCAAAAAAATAGGCGTCAGTTAAGTTGAATTTTGCGACCTCCTCATTAAGAATAGAGAATATCAATTGTTTTCCTTTCGGTGTTCGAAGCTTTATACCTTCACGCTGAAAAGGAAGATTCCACTTTTTGTAATATAACTCACTCGCCTTGCTCCTACCTCCAGTCCAATTTTCCACTTGGCATTTTATATGGATGGCCAGGCCTTTCCCTCGTTTTCTTTCATCAATTGAAATAACTCTAATCCATACTGATGGGTTTTCAAACCAGTTTAAAGACCCCTTCATATGACGGGCTTGGTGGTTATATAAATGATTCGAATCCTTGTAAAATTGAGTGTTTTCTTTATTTACTAAGTCAAATGATTGATATTTATTCTTCGAGCCTGGAAATGCGGTTACATCAAAATTTGAAGTAAGAAATTCGATTATTTCTTTTTTTTTTTGCAATCAACTCATTACTTGTTACAACAGTCATCGTATTCCCCCTACTAACGTTTTTATGAAAGAAAGTAACTATTGATGATTAAAAATCTGATTATGAGTTTAAAATGTTTGATTAACCCGACCTCTTCAGGTTTACGTTTTGAATGTAAAAATTTCAAGGTTAATCCAACATTTCAAAATTTCATTTCAGAGGACCCTGCTTTTTTGGTAAAGATAAGCTTATTCATCTAAAAAACCTGTTATGTCATCCAAATTTTTTATTCTATAAGAAAAGATAAACGCTTCATTAAGCATATCTCTTTCGCGGTTGATATTAAACTTAAATCGCTCAATGAGTTTTTTTCTTTATGCACAAGATGTTCTTGATATCCCTCATCTTATTTATCATCACATCAGCAGTAATTTTATACTCATACCCCTTCCAATAACTGTTTAATATCCAAAAATTCTTCATAATGATATTAAAATTTATGACGATAGATTAGAAAGTTAGATTCCAAGTGAATGTGGTATTTATGAAAGAACCAGCTCTTGGCGAATTATTTCTAATCAAAAAACACCCTCATATAAATGAGAGTGTTTTCATTCATTTTTCATATAACATGGAAATTATAATGCCATTTGAAATAACCTTTGGTATCCTCATTCCAGTATTTACACTCTTGATTATCATATTCTTTCAACAATTGAGTGATTGAAGGAGTTACCACAATATCATTTAGTGCATCTGTTCTTTTGAACTTCCCATTCTCATCAACTACTACTAAACCTTTTTCAAACATTGTGTCACATCCGAAAAGACACAACGGAATTACTACCTTGGCATCGAGTTTTTCATCGATTGTACAATATGCCCTTTTTTTGATATGGGCGGTAATTAGATAATTGATGGGATATTCTTTACCGCAACATGCACAAATTTCGGTTTCTTTTTTGTGGAACAACAATTCCCTTAAAATACTCTGTTCCATACGCGCCTTTCTCTTTGCTACCAAATCAAGTTCTTTGTTTTCCTCCAATAACAGAAGAGACTTTAAAAGTTCATTGGCAGACTTGGTGGCAAACCGATTTTTCTTTCTTGGCTTTGAAATATCCCTTGGTTCATCTTCAACGTTCAATCCATCGACAAGCAATGCAGTTTGCATTTCCGATAAAACTCGAAAACCCATTACAGGAAAGGATTCCTCTTTCCCGTATACTAGTTTGTTAAAAACTTGAATCTCTAGGTTAAAGGGCGAAACCTCAGCCAAGAAATAGATATTCTCGAATTGTGTATCGTCATTCCAAAGGTAATGAGAAAGCTGCTTACTGTGTAATTTATACATTACAAAAGCTTGTGAGTAAAACAAACTCGACTTATAAAACCACGCTAAGTCACCGACCTGAAGTTTGTCATACTGTTTTTTGGTCGCATCATTTTTACCGTTTTTCACACCCCAAACATTACATTTTCCAGAGGGATAAACGGCTTTTAACTCATCATATTCCTGAGATTGAATAAAAGGTTTAACTTCGTCCAAATCTATCAAATTTAGAATCGTTTTCTTGTAGTTTGCCTGAGCAGTCTTGTCACTAGTAGGTTGTAGAACCACTCTGAAATCATCTGTACTCTCTAACATTTGTTGAAAATCTGAAGGTTTTTCAGCTTCCTCCATTAGTTTTTCCGCATCAACGCTATACCGTTTAGAAAGTTTCTTCAAGCGTTCCTTTGGAATCTCCTTCTTCCCACTAAGCCAGGACTGAACTGCTTGCGGTGAAACACCAAGAGAGTCAGCTACATCTTTCATTGTTTCATTGCGTTCTTTCATGAATTGATGAAGAATTAGTTCCTTCTTGATTTTTGGTTGTTTTTTTGACATAATGAAAACCTACTTTAATATATATTGAGAACACGTAATACACGCTTTTCCGAGCGATTATTGTATTACTGGCGGTGGTACACACTATCTCCCCAGATAAAGACTACCGCTGTTCTCTATAAACCTAGTTTAGCAGGTTGTTTTCGACATATCTATCGAAATTAAGAAAATTGTTCTAAAACAGTTAATTAAAACCATTTATACAACATATATTCCTTCTTTTTCAATACTTTTTTTATAATAATGTTATTTATTTGTTGTTAACAAAAGAATATTGGTTGTTTTAAAAATATCCATCATGATTCTTGCCATTAACTTACATAGGCATCTGCCTTTACTTGTTTACTCATAAAAAGATTGCTGCGCACGAAAAAAACCTCTCAAATGAGAGGTTTTTAATCTGTTATTTTAGTATTTCACGGTGCGTATATTTAACAGGATTGTGGTGGCCCCACACCTTTAAATGGTTAAAACCGTTCTTTTATCCAACTAAAAAATGATACAATGTTATGATTTCAATATGGATAGAATTTACAACTTAAAGAAAATGTCGATATGGGGGTTAAAGTAAAATGGATTTTTTTAGAAAAAAGGAACTTATAATTAATCTAATTGAAGAGATGGAGAGTATAACTTATCAAAAAAAGTCATCCAAACTTTCAGATTTTCAAGCTACAGGAGAAGTAGTTCTAACTAAAATTTTTGGTGAAAAATCAATTCATATTGAAAAGTTCAAAAAAGTTAGATTTTCCCCTTCCTTTCTAAGTAGTGGAGACAATACTCATCTATATATTAATAGTTTTCAGAGAGGACAGACTTCTGTGTTAAGTATATTGAACGGGGCTTTAAAAGAAATTGAGTTGGACGAAGAGTTTTCCTCCACTACTCCAACTTTACCCACAAATACAGAAATAACTGAACCTATAAAAAGTAAAAAGGTTTTTATTGTCCATGGTCATGATGATGGTTTAAAAAATGAAGTTGCACGATTTGTAGAAAAGTTAGGTCTTGAAGCCGTGATACTTCACGAGAAAGCTAATGCAGGAAATACAATCATTGAGAAAATAGAGAAAAACTCCGATGTGGGTTTTGCTATCATTCTATATACTCCATGTGATGAAGGTAAATCGAAATTATCTGAAAAACTTAACAGTAGAGCTAGACAAAATGTTGTTTTTGAACATGGTTTCTTTATCGCTAAACTAGGTCGTTCAAATGTTGTTGCACTACATAAAGGTGAAGACCTTGAATTACCTAACGATATTTCAGGTGTTGTCTATGTTAAATACGAAAATGGTGCATGGAAAACTCAAATAGCCGATGAAATGGAAGCTAGTGGATATGAAATAAACTATAAATTGGTTAGATAGCCTGTTATTCTAGGACTTATGCTATTCACATGCCATAAGTCCTTTTTCTACCTTCAATTTCTTTTCGAAGAACTTCCGCAGCTCGACATGACGGGGAACTGGAGATTGACCATCTTATGCCTTGGTCGAAGGAACTTCAAAAGAGTGCTATATCCAAAAGAAAAAATAAAAAATGCCTTTCCGACAAAAAATCGGAAAGGCATTTTCTTTTCTAAGAAACAACGTGTGGACTATTGGACGCTTACATAACAGATTAGCTTTTCAATTCCGTCTATTTCAATTCATCACTCATTAGCAACTCCTTCTCTCTTATATTGTCAGGCGTCTTTCCATAACAAACAAAGGCGGGTCATTTGATATTAAGTGTTTAAAACTTCAATTTTATCTAAGGATACTGTTTTCGAATTTCAAAGGTTTTTGACAGGATATATAAGTTCACGCTCTTTTATCCTGTCGAAAACCCTTGTTCTTTTTATCTGTGGGTATGCTAAGTGAGTCCTCAATACTCCACCCCACTCTCACCCTAGCTGCTAGAGTTCCTCTAGCAATACCCGTCCTTTCTGCCCACAATTTAATCGGCAAGTTCTCTCCCTTATAACTCAATATTGTTGATGTACGCCTATTATTTGATTGCACTTCTTTAGTAGTCCACCGACAATTTTCTGGTTCGTAGTTGCCTTCCCCATTGATTCTATCAATGCTTAACTCGTCATTATATCCATTGGCTAAAGACCATTCCATGAATCCCTCGAACTTTAACCATGCCTCACAAATTTTAATACCCCGTCCTCCATAATCTTTATAGTTAGTGCTTTTAGGATTCAAGCACCTAGCTTTCATACCTACCCATCGTCCGTATAATAGGGTTTTTGACATGCCATGAGTTGTTCTTTCTTCTCTCATATTTTGGCGACTGATACACCCACAACTTTTCTGTCCCTTTTCTCTCTTTAACTCTGAAGCTAGAATGAAACGGATATTTCCACAGATACACTGACATCTCCACTTCCTTGTTCCACGCTTAGACTTTTCTTCACTCAGTTCTAACGCTGTAAAATTTTTAAATTTTTGTCCTTCTAGATGGTGCTTTCTTTTTGCCATTCTCTCCATTCCTTTTTTAATATCTAAAGATAATCCAACCTTTATATACGTTATTTTCCTTTCTGATTTTAATCTCAATTTTTCATTCGTTCACTCTTGAAATTCTCGATTAAATTTACGTTCCCCATCATATGGGTTTGTGTTTTTGTGTTTCACCTAAAGTTAATCCAGAATTCCAGAATCCTTACAACTCTTTAGTGGTTCTTCAATGCTCTCTATGTACTGTCTTTTTCGAATGATATAGCCGAATCCATCGCCATCTATGTTTAGCTCGGTTTTCAATTGCTTATTTAACCGAATGCGTTCTAGGTCATAGCCGTCTATTAACTCGCCCAGACAGATTCTGAATTGCTTCTTCTTAAATTTTTGTTGTCCCTTAAAGTACAAGGCGACATTATCTAAAATTTCTTGTTCGGTCGTAAAACCATAGTCTTTAATCAATTTCAGGGCATTCAACGTAATAACTCTGGTCACCTCCTCACTTAGCGGAGTGATAGTCCTGCCTTTATCTTGAGGAAAACATCTGTCAGCTTCTTCTACCCCGAAATTCCGTAAGATACCTTCATAATTGACTGAATTTGTGGTGCAGCCTTTCTCCATCCAAATGCGGCTCATGTCATCCAGTTCCCTAAAAAAATCATAGTCTCGGAGCGGCAGTTCATATGTGGAGTTTCGGTATTTATGTCTTTTCTTCCGCTTACTTGCCTGTTGAATTTCAAATAATTGCAACGGGACTTCATGAGATTCAAGCTTCGTAACTAACTTGAAAAACGAGAACAAGTTGATTCTTGTATGTGTGGCACTGGTGCTTCTGTTGAATTTCTTCGCGATGGTTTCGATGGAATGATGAAAAAGCAACCTTGGGTCATCTCCAGCTGGAAGATGCTCCTTCACTAAATCAAGCAACACGTACAAATCCTGTAAATAGTCATATCTGGAAAACAACCTGTAAAAGTTCGGATACAATTCTTCTAAGTCTTCGGATTGCAAAAGCTCCTTGTAAAAGTCAATCTCATCCCGTAATCCTTTTTGTGTTTCATTCTCCACCAGCTCAATTCGATACAATTCCATCAGAAATTTTCTGACTTCCCCTACTGAATATCCTAACAAGGCTTGTGTAATATGGAAGATTGTACCGACAAAAGAATGGCTATCTGAGTGACACTTATACAGTTGATGTCCGTTATTTTTGTTTGAGGCGAAAATTCCTGCACTCGGATTCGATTCATCATGAAATATATCTATAAAACTCCCACTGCTTTCAATCCCTAGATAGAGGCGTAAATCCTGTTGCTTTAAATAATCCGTCATTTCAAAGTTGTTATGCACGACTTTCGGTTCTGCGTTAATTCTTCTATGTAATTCACTAAGATTTTTATGTCTAATCAATTCTATGTTTTGAGCTATGTTCTTTTTACTGCTTGATTTTGGTGCTTGGGCTGCTTTTGGTTGTTTTGGGTTTTTGACAGGATATATAAGTTTACTTTCTTTTGTCCTGCAAGAAACCCCATCATCAAAATCCGTTATTTTAATCCGATTGTTGTAATTCAATTCGATAATCTCTGTTCCACCATAGAACAATCTGGTGCAATCTTTGCACTGTTTGTCTGCTGCTGGATATGCGATAAGTAACCGATTCAATAATCCTTCTACTGCTTCTATACTGTACGTCGGTTTGTCTAAGGCAAATACTACTCGAAATTTGTGTTGCAGTTCTGTATGTGAAAAGGTTTTGTAAATGAATACGGCTTTATCTTTAAACAAATCAACCGCTTCTTCCAAAGTCATTCCACTATCAAAATCTAATGCAATTATTTGCTGAGAATACCAGTAGGGTTTTTGCCTCATCACTTCCCCTCTATTTTCTCGAAAGTACGCTGGGGTAAATGTCTTCCCTTTCACTATATTTTTCGCTAGTTCTTCTAGTGAAATATCTACAGGATATTTTATTATCCTGTTATTGATAAGACCGCTTACATTTCCTTCCGGTTTTTTAACAAACTCTTTTACGTCTAACATTAACTTCATTCTTTATCCTTCCTTATTATTTTATTTTGTATTTTTCAATAGTTCAGCAAATCCCTCAGCAAAATCTTTATACTTCTTTGCTACTGCTGTTAACGGCAAATCCAATAGTTCTTCGTCAATGTTTAGGATATACATAATCACTTTGAACCTATCTATAAGATTTTTGTCAGACATAACTTTCATTACTCTACTCAAGGTTTCTGTATCCGATAAATCTATATGCGAAGAGTTGTTAATTTCTTCTATATTTAACGATTCTTCTTTATTAAAAATTGATTCGTCTGCCATCAGGGATTCGACAGTATTTCTAATGTAATTTTGTTTTTCTTTCTCCTGGATTAAGCTTTTTAAAAATTGTATTTCCTCTTCATAGCTTTCTTTTTCATAGTAACCTACCATTCTCCCGTTCTCGTCAGTGACAGGTTCAGTTTGCTTAATAGATATACTTCTAAGATACTGTATCCGTACTTCTGCCATTTCTTCAAAAGTTAATTCCTTTTGAAAATAAGTCTTAGAACAAGAGAATAAATCTGCAAGTTGGTCTAAGCGTTTATCTGGTATCTTCTTGTTTTTATTTACCCAATCATTAATAGTTGATGTGGTAATACCGAGACTTTTTGCAACTTCTTTATAATCCATTTTAAATTCTTTGACTATGTATTCTAAGCCTTTCATTATTGACACCTCCTTTTCACACTTCATTTAAAGACCCTGTATTTGAGGTCTTTATAAACTATAACACGACTCAATTATTGAGTCAAGTTGAGTCACTACCCGTTTTTTTCTACCTCTCAATAAGCTACTTACCTATTATAAAAATTAAAAAAATCTAACCATTTGAAGGTTAGATTTGCTTTTTAATATAGTTCCTCCTTACAGTCTTTTCCCCATTAAAGGACTCGCGTTTATAGCCTTAGTTAGGAGCTGCTCATCATTCATTGATTGCAAATATCGTTGCGTTACAGAGATGTCAGAATGCCCTAGGAGGCGTGATAGACTGTACACATCCATCTTACCTTCGTTTAAACATGTAACTGCATAGAAGTGTCTAAAGGTATGCGGAGACACCCTTTTCCCTGTTATAGCCGCTCGCTTACCAGCTTCTTTAACAACACTGTCTAATGCTACATGCGAAAGTCCTGACCCTGTATAAGATAGAAAATAATTGGTAGTAACATCTTTATCTTTAAAATACTGCTTTTTCATACGCTCATACTTGATTAATATTCTCTTTAGAACTGGGCTAATGAAAACTATTCGTTCTTTGTTTCCTTTCCCATTAACTAGAATGGTTGCTTCTTTTACATTGAGAGATTCTATCCCTCTTATTTCCATTGCTCTAATACCTGTATCGGCTAACATTGCAATCATCGCTTTGTTTCTGACTTCCAAATAAGATTTATAAGAAAACGAGTCAATCATTGCATGGACTTCTTGTATGGTAAAACCCTTTAATACCTTCCTAGGGACTTTAGGTGTCTCTACTTTGCTTGCAACGTTAATCTGTAGATATTCTTCTTTTACACACCAGCTAAAAAATGCTCGTATAATCTTAAACATTGAGTCAATACTTTGCGGTTGTAACCCGCCAATCTGTTTTAACCTTACATAAGCCTTCAAGTCATATGTCGTTACACTTTCCAACTCTGTAATTGCTCTCTTTTGAATTAAAAACTCCTTCACCTGCTTCAATTCCTGCCGCTTGTTAATCATGGTCTTTGTCGTAAATCCTTTTGCTTCACAGTGATATAAATATTCCTTTAGCACATCTTCTAATTCCATAGAAAAAACCACCTCTCTGGTTAAGTTTCAACAGAAAAAGTGGTTTGTTCAGTAAAGAATGAAGGATTAAGCAGCGGTTATAAAAATCCCAAGGAAAAATTCAGTCTACAGGTTTGTTGCAGATTTTTCCTTGTCATAATAACCACTTACTATCTTTCACTCATTATTGTTTAGGCTAGAAACCCTTGATAGCACTCCAAAAGAGTGCTTTTTATTTTTTAGCCGGTTTATTAGAAGCTTTATTCATTTGAGCCATCATTTGGTTGATTTTTTTCTGAGACGGTTTTTGTCCCATTTGCATCATCATAATGCGCAGCATTTCTTCATTAATCGGTGGATTGTCTTTCAAATACTTCATCATATATTGACGAGCGATGAAAAAGCCAAGCGCAACACCTGCGATCAACGCCACGATAACGATTACGATCCAGATCCAAGTAGCCATTCATGTTACCTCCTTCGCGTTGCATAAATAAGTAGTGCACCACAATGGATTATACTATAAAATCGTGCACATGACCATAAGATCAAAATAATAAAAGCGGAAGCATCTTACAGCTTCCGCTTTTATGGCATTTTATTGTTCGTTGATTAAATTCTTGACTTTAGCCACAACATTTTCTGGTGTGAAGCCGAATTCTTTCATGATGCGCTCGCCTGGTGCGCTGGCGCCAAAGCGGTCGATTGAAAGGATATCGCCTTCATCGCCTGTGTAGCGTTCCCAGCCAAATGAAGTACCCATTTCAATTGCCAACCGTTTTTTGACTGTTTTCGGAATAACCGACTGCTTGTATTCTTTGTCTTGTTTTTCGAAACGATCCCAAGACGGCATCGATACAACAGAAACCGAAATTCCTTCGTCAGCCAATTGTTTTTGAGCTGCTACCGCAAGGCTCACTTCAGAACCGGTTGCCAATAGCAAAGCTTGCGGGTTTTCTGCAGGCGAAACCACATAAGCTCCTTTTTCAACTCCGCTTGCTGCCAAGTCATTCGTGTGCTCAAGCACAGGCAGGTCTTGGCGTGAAAGAACCAATAAAGTTGGAGCCGTTTTCGCAGTCAAGGCCAATCTCCAAGCCGCTTTTGTTTCATTTGCATCCGCAGGGCGGACAACGCTCAAATTCGGCATAGCGCGCAACGAAGCCAAATGCTCGACTGGTTCGTGAGTTGGTCCATCTTCTCCTACCGCTACACTGTCATGAGTGAAGACAAAAGTTACAGGAAGGCCCATCAATGCCGCCAAACGGATTGCAGGGCGTACATAGTCACTGAATACGAAGAATGTCCCGCCGAACACATGCAGGCCGCCGTGAAGCGCCATACCGTTTAAGGCAGTTCCCATTGCAAATTCGCGTACCCCAAACCAGATATTGCGCCCGGTTGGATTTTCAGCGTCAAAGTCGCCTCCGCCTTTGATGTTTGTTTTGTTTGATCCGGCAAGGTCTGCACTGCCTCCAAAGAATGAAGGAACAGCTTTCGCGATAGCGTTGACCATATCGCCTGAAGAAGCGCGAGTGGCTTGCTTTTTGCCAACTTCATAAGTTGGGAAGTCGGCATCGAAGTTCTCTGGAAGTTCTCCTTTGATTGCTTTTTGAAGCTGTGCAGCCAGGTCAGGATGCTGCGCTTCGTACTCAGCATACAACTCGTTCCATGCCGCTTCAGCGTTGCCGCCAAGTTCTTCAGTTGCTTGTTTGAACGTTTCGTATACTTCTTCCGGCACGTGGAAATCCTGGTCGAAGGTCCACTCGTAGTATTCTTTCACCAGCTTCATTTCAGCTTCGCCAAGTGGTGCACCGTGCGCATCCGCTTTACCGGACTTGTTTGGAGCTCCGTATCCGATGACAGTTTTCACTTCGATGATTGTCGGTTTATCAGATGACTGTTTCGCTTGCGCAATTTTCTCAGACAAATCGTCCATTTCGTTGCCGTCTTCAACACGCAAATAATTCCAGCCATAAGACTCGAAGCGTTTCTTAATGTCTTCGGAGAAGCTCATGTGAAGATCGCCATCTAATGAGATGTCATTGCTGTCATAAAGTACGACCAATTTATTTAATTTCAAATGGCCAGCCAGTGAAATCGCTTCGCCGGCAACGCCTTCCATCAAGTCACCGTCTCCGCATAAAGCGAATGTATGATGATCAACAATATTCAAGTTTTCTTTATTGTATGTAGCCGCTAAATGGCGTTCTGCCATAGCCATTCCTACTGCCATCCCAATTCCTTGGCCGAGTGGTCCTGTAGTCGCTTCAACGCCTTCTGTATGCCCGTATTCAGGGTGTCCCGGAGTTTTCGAATCCCATTGGCGGAAGTTTTTGATTTCATCCAATGTAAGTCCATATCCGCTCAAATGAAGCAAGCTGTATAAAAGCATTGAACCGTGTCCAGCTGATAATACGAAACGGTCACGGTTGAACCATTTAGGATTTTTAGGATTATGGTGCATATGTTTCGTCCATAATGTATAAGCCATAGGAGCTGCTCCCATTGGCAATCCAGGATGCCCGGAATTAGCTTTCTCGATAGCATCGATGGAAAGTGTGCGAATCGTAGTCACTGCAAGTTGATCTGCATGGTTTGACATAAAAAAACATCCTCTCTAGAACAAAATTTCATCCCTTTCTAGTGTAGTCAACAATAGAAAAGAATACAAATAAAAAAAGCATAAACGCCCGTTTTAGCCCGAAATAAGAAATGCAGGAGTGCCTACTCAGCTTTGACAGGCACAAGACGGACCAATGGAGTAGTGGTTATTGACACGCAATTGGGCTGGTTTATGTCCCGAAGAGCTGGGCGTTGGAGTCAGGACACAACGAAAAAGAGAACAAGTATTAATTTAAATACTTGTTCTCCCGGATATTCTTAATTTTTTCTGGCGTTACATCGTCGCCATTCGGATCGATCACTTTTACATTTTCAATGGTTCCGCGCATCGTTTTCCGGAATGTCTGCAAGTATTCTTGGCGCAATAAAGATTGTTCTTTCGCTTCTTCTATCGACAGTCCTGCTCTTTTGGATTTACGTGATAATTCATTAATTCGATTTAATTTATCGGGTGATAACATCAAATCCCACCTTTCTACTTACATATCGTACAAAAGAAGATGGGTTTCTGCAATATATTAGCCCTGTTTCATCTGTTCAAATTCTTTATAGCGGCGATGGACAGTCGCTTTGCTCGCCTGGTAGCCGAATCCCTGCAAAGTAACTGCAATCTCATGGAATGTCAGTCCGTTTTCTTTCAGGCTTACGATTTGGTCGATTGGCAAATCAAGGCGCTCCCGTCCTTCCGGATTGCCTTTCCCTTTCAAATTCTTTTCGGGTTTATAGCCGTTTTCAACTGCACGTTTCATGCCTCGTTTAATTTTGGCGTTATGTATTTTCCGCTGGTATTCTTCGACGATCGCTAAAATTTCCAGCACCATATCATCCATATCATTCAAGGCAATCGGTCCTTGGTCAGATAAAGTGTAGACTTCAACGCCGTATTTTTTCATGACATGCAAAAGAGCGATGCGGGCATGCCCTCGTCCAAGACGGGTTTCATCCTGGATAAAAACAGCATCTATTTTTTCGGTCTTTATGCAGTTCAACATTTCCAATAAGCCTTCACGGTCCATTTCATAGCCGCTATGCTGATCGAAAAATATTTGATCGACGATATATCCTTGTTCAAATGCAAATTTCAGCAGCTCTTCTTCTTGCCTTTCGAGCGAAGTTTCCTGTGTATCTTTCGTGGTGCTGACCCGGCAATAAATTAACGCAGTTTTTTTCATTCTGCGTCACCTGCCAGCTTGATGGTTTCATCAGGGGTGTATTTGAGTTGGTCGCTGGGAATCTTGAGTGATTGGCCCGCAACGATTTTAGCAGTAGTTAATCCGTTTTCCTTCATAATTTCATCAATCCATTGCTGATGAGGGGTGTCTCCACTGAATGCTTCCGCTAAAGTCCACAAAGTATCGCCTTCTTCAATTTGAACATGGCTCATTTGTGTTTTCTCATTGTTATGGATGATTACCGAAAAAATTGAAAATACAAGTATAAGGGTAAATAATGCTGTAAAATAAGAGTTTTTTTGAATGATTGTCATATGAACCGCCTCCTAGGAATGTGTGTTCGGAATGTATGTTCTTATATTAATGCGAACAGGTGTTTTTGTCAACAAAGAAATTCGAACCTATGTTTGCATTTCATATCCCAAGTTGGTATACTATGGGTAGAAAAACATACTGAACAACTAAAAAGAGGTGAAACTGTTGAAAAAAGTATCGAAACGCCAAGAAGATATTTTGACATTCATAAAAGATGAAGTTCGTGCTAAAGGTTATCCGCCTTCCGTTCGTGAAATCGGAGAAGCAGTTGGCCTGGCCTCCAGTTCGACTGTCCACGGCCATCTGGCCCGTTTGGAAAGCAAAGGATTGATCCGCCGAGACCCAACTAAACCAAGAGCAATTGAAATTATAAGCACAGAAGATGCGTTAATTGAAAGAAACCCCGTGTTGCATGTTCCGTTAATTGGTAAAGTTACTGCAGGGGTGCCGATTACTGCCATTGAAAATGTTGAAGAATACTTCCCGCTTCCTCAATCCTACGGTACTGAAGATGACCATATTTTCATGCTTGAAATTATGGGTGAAAGTATGATTGAAGCAGGTATTTTGAACGGAGATTACGTGGTAGTGAGACAGCAGCAGACAGCTAACAATGGAGATATTGTAGTTGCCATGACCGCTGATGACGAAGCAACAGTGAAACGCTTTTTCAAAGAAGATAATTATTTCCGCTTACAGCCTGAAAATTCCTCGATGAATCCGATCATCGTCGATCAAGTCTCTATTTTAGGCAAAGTGGTTGGCGTTTATCGCCAAATCCTTTAATTAAAACGCTGAGAAAAAATTCTCAGCGTTTTTTCTATGAATGAACCTCTTTTTCCACTTTTATTTTTCACAGGAAAACGCCAGCATAATAGGAATTCTTTTGCGCCGCTGGTACTCTTCCTCATTCCTGAAATTTTCCCGTTTCGGTTCGCCTTCACGCAGCGAGACCACATTAAAGCCTGCCTCTGTGAGAGAGCTAAAATATTGCTCGGTGGTCCGGTGATGCTTTACGACGATTTTATCAATCCACGGCTCTTTTCGTTCGCCTGTGTTAAAATAATCATCCACAATCCAATTGCCTTTTCGTTCGCCTTCTTTTTTGCTGATAAAAGAAGAAGTTGTCAGTGGGTGCTGCACGCTAAAGACAAACTTGCCATTTTCTTTTAAGGATTGATGCACTTTTATAAACAGCTCTTTTATATCAGCAACATAATGAATGGCAAAGCGGGAAGTCACGAGATCAAATTTATTCGGAGAAAACGCATAAGTTTCCATCGCTTCTTGGAGAATGCTGCTATTGGTGCCTTTCAGGTTATTTTTCGCCATTGTAGCCATCTGCGCAGAACCTTCGACACCCGTATAACTCTTTGCTCCAGCCGTATGCAGCTCTTTCCCAAAGCTGCCATCTCCGCATCCCAAGTCCAGTATGTTTTTCCCTTCTAGCTCTCCCAGCAGTTCCATGATCATCGGTTTTTCAATCGCATTATTCGGGCTTTCTTCCCGGCTTCTCCTTTGTAGATACTGATTTAAAAAATCTTTCTGATCATACGCACTAGCGCCTTTGAATTCCACTTTTCTTCATCCCCTTGTCTGAAAGCTCCCTTATTTTTAGGTATAAAAAAAGCATTCGCTGCGAGAGCGATGCTTGTTTTATCAAGATGCGTTGACTACGATATATTTGACAAGATTAATGGTGATGCGATAGATTTTCCCGCTTGCTTCATCTATTACATCGTAAGTTCCGTTTGAAGGAATTTTACCTAAAGCAGCTTCTTTATCTGTTGCCTGTACAGATAGGACAATTGTATTCCCCTGGTCAAAATAGAATTCTACTTGAAATGTTTTCATTCACTGACCTCCTCTGTATACTTTCTCCAGTTTACCATAGATAGCGTTTATTGTTTTCCGTAGATCTCTTTATAGGCGATGACTTTCAATGCCAGCATCTCTTCTTCCGTCAGGTTCTGTTCCAGTTTTTGAATGGCTTCCTGATGAGACATGGTTCCATTTTCGACACCACTCTTAATATTGTTCAATTCCGTCAGCCCAACTTTTTGGATCAATACCCGTGTTGCCTGTCCGGTTGAGTTGAATGGCAAGGAACTTTCGTCAGCCACCTTTGCTTCTTCGATGTAACCTGACAATTCAGGATCATCTTCCACATACGACTGTATATTTTCCATTTGCCCGCTGGTGTCCAGTTTTTCTGTTGCTTCGTCTACAATTTTTTCTGAAGCCATATTAGTGCCGAAATAATACACACCAATCGCTCCAAGGAATAATACGATAAGCAGTACAATTAAAACCTTAAGTATCTTCATCCAGGGTTCCTCCAATTTCGTTCTCGTCATTAAGACGTCCGCCATCCAAGAAAGTTACTTTTTTAGGCAAGACAATACCCCGAACCCGAATTCTTTTCTTGAAAAGGATCCGGCTTCAGGGTGTTGTTAAAACTTAATTATTTTTGTTCTCCAGTTTCCGCTGTTCTGCTATCCACCAATCAATATGGCTTAAATCAAAAAAAATCGTATCGCCATAAGACTGGTTATGCGGAATCTTCCGTTGGGCCATGTATTCTTGCACCCGCTCTTCAGTCATCGGATAATCCGCTGCTTCGAGGTACCTCAGTAAACTCTTTACTCCTTGTACCTTTTTCATTTAATCACCCCCACAAAATTCTCTTGGCAGCGTTTGCCATAGAAAATTCAGTACGAATTATTAAATAGAGGTAAAGGCTATCTAGTTTATATATACCCTTATTTCAGGAAAATAATCTTTTCCCGTTCAAGAGCTTTTCCCAATCAACATAAAATTCTTTGGCATCTTTCTTAACCGCCTCTTCTAGAAGTGGTGACCGGCTCTGTATAATCTTTAACTTTCACCAATTTAACGTCTGCTTTATTAAAAATATTCAGTTCTCCAAAAACGTCCTCATACTGGACGATGCTTTCAGAAAGAGCCATGGTGGCCACACCTTCTCTTGACTCCGCTTCTACCGTTCTTTCTACAGTAAGGCCTTTTTCCAAAAAGTACTGGATGACGAATTTCTTCACACTCTCACCTCCTCCTTTAAAATTTCTTCAGCAACTATGCATAATCCTTTAAAATTTTATGTAAAGACAGTATTTACAGGAATTCAGTTAAAAAGTCATTGCTTTCTTTTTCCTATGAAAAGACCGCCAGCAGGTGAATGCGGGCGGCCTTTGACCGGAATTCTTCGTTAGTTCCCCAGCTGTTTGATTTGCTCTACAATGCTGGTGATTTCCTGAAGCGATTTAAATGCTTCCGTATTCTTCAGCACCTCTGAATCCAGTTTTCCATTTTCAATATTCTCTAAGTATAAATCGATCCCTTCAATCGCCCGATTGTTCTGATTGACCACTTGCTGATGGAGATCCGCACCAATTTTAGGTGCCTCGAGTTTATTGAACTCCTCAATTTTCGCTTTCATTTCCTCCAGCCGTGTTTCGAGTTCTTGGGCCGCCTGTTCGTCGTTGACTGCCTGTTTTGCCAAATCAGGCACTTCTTTCGCAAAAGCACTCGCCTCATTGGCATATTCCGATGCTTCAGTTGCGTAATTCAGTGTATTGCTGACGCCTTCAAGAGCAGAACAGCCGCTAAGCAACATACCGCTTACCATCAGTAGTAATACCATATATGTTTTCTTCATCGATTGTCCTCCATGTAATGCTTTATTGGTGGTATCAGTATAGCACGGACGAAAACAACTTCCTAAAAATTGGTCCACTTGCTTTGTGCTGTTCAAGGCAATCGAAAAACCGCCGGAGCCCTGAGGTTCCGGCGGGATTTATCATTTAGTCTACTGGCATTATCTTGACAATTTCATCAATTGGCAATCGCTTCATTCCAAAAGGTTCGTCGAAGACGATTGTTCTCGTCTGAGGATCCATTTCCACTATTCTCCCGACATGGTAATGAAGGTCATGGTTTTTCCACAATTGCATCCGAACTTGGCATTTGCGTATTAGCGCACTCGTCAATTCCTCCTGGATTAAATGTTTTGCCTTTTCATCTAATTCCGGTCTCTTTTCCTGTTTATCTTCTGCGTACCATTCGCTTAAGAATTTCATATGCTCGGACATCTTTAATCCCTGCCATTTGATATTTCTTTTGCCTATTGGATTGCCTGCTTGCTTCAGCTCTCTATTTAGTAGTACCATAACCTTCACCCTCCTGTCATATCTCTTTGTTGAATTACATTATACAGAACATTAGTTCTTATTACAAGAAAAATATAAATCTTCGGCCTATTCCCGGGATGAGGGCTTTCAATTACATGTTTTCAGCTTGTTGATCAAACCACTTTCATTCTTTTGATAGTCTCTGGTTTCTTTCGGTAATGCCGAACTTATTTGAAAGAGCCATTTGGGTTCCTCTTCGACTCATTCTTTCCATGCCGGCACGAAGTATGTCAGTGAACGTTTGAGCCATGCACATTATCAGATCACCGCCGACATTTATAACCACTTTTTTAAGAAAACGAAAGAACAATCCATGTAAAAATTTGATGAATACATGGAGCGTTTTTAAATTTCCTTGGTCAATAATTGGTGGTATCTCTGAACTTGCCCAATTTGCCGTCTTTCAATACAACACAAAAAACCGCTGGAGCCTTAAGGTTCCAGCGGTTTTGCCTTTTATTAATACATCTTCAGATATTGTTCGCGTTCCCATGGGTGTACAGCAATGCGGAACATATCCCATTCAATTTCTTTCGCTTCTACAAAGTTGTTAAGGATGTGTTCACCAAGTGCTTTGGTCATCACTTCGTCTTTTTGAAGCTCTTGTAGAGCTGAATATAATGTTGGCGGTAGATCCTCGATGCCCACCGCTTCGCGTTCTTTTCTGTTCATTGCGTAAATATTGCGGTCTACCGCTTTTGGCGGCGTCATTTTTTTCTTGATGCCGTCAAGGCCTGCACCAAGCAATACTGCCATTGCCAAGTAAGGATTCGCCGAAGGATCGACTGAACGCACTTCAACACGGGTAGACAATCCACGTGAAGCCGGAATACGCACTAAAGGACTGCGATTTTGGCCTGACCAAGCGATGTAGCAAGGTGCTTCGTAACCAGGCACCAATCGTTTGTATGAGTTTACTGTCGGGTTAGTGACAGCAGTGAAACCTTTTGCATGTTCAAGAATTCCAGCCATGAATTGATAAGCCGTTTCGCTCAATTTCATGTCGCCGTCTTCATCAAGGAATGCATTTTCATTGCCTTTGAAAAGGGACACGTTCATGTGCATACCTGAACCACTGACACCGAATAACGGTTTCGGCATGAATGTCGCATGAAGGCCGTGTTTACGTGCAATGGTCTTAACAACCAATTTGAATGTTTGGATATCATCGCAAGCTTTAATCGCATCTGCATATTTAAAGTCGATTTCATGCTGTCCTGGAGCCACTTCGTGGTGGGAAGCTTCGATTTCAAAGCCCATTTCTTCCAATTCCAATACGATGTCGCGGCGGCAGTTTTCCCCAAGGTCCATTGGAGCCAAGTCAAAATATCCGCCGTTGTCGTTTAGTTCAAGCGATGGTTCGCCGCGCTCATCCAATTTGAACAAGAAGAATTCCGGTTCTGGCCCAAGGTTGAAATGCGTGAATCCTAACTCTTCCATTTCTTTAAGGACACGTTTTAAGTTATTGCGTGGGTCTCCTTCAAACGGAGTGCCATCCGCACGGTAAATATCACAGATCAAGCGGGCGACTTTTCCTTTCCCGGTGATCCATGGGAATACGACCCAAGTATCCAAATCCGGGAATAAGTACATATCCGATTCTTCGATGCGCACAAAGCCATCAATGGAAGAACCGTCAAACATCATTTTATTGTCAAGTGCTTTGTCCAATTGAGATGTCGGAATTTCAACGTTTTTAATGATTCCCAGGATATCGGTGAATTGCAGACGGATAAAGTTTACTTCTTCTTCTTTCACTAATCGTTTAATGTCTTCTTTAGTAATTTTCCCCATGTTCTCTTCACTCTCCTATGAATTGTTTATGTAACCCGTTTCAATGAAAGAAACGGGATAAATCCGCTTGGCGATTTCCGCCTCTGTCATACGCTTTTAAGCTCATGAATTCTTCGCGCATAATCCGACGCAATTCAGCGTCACTGATGGTTTGCGGTTTGACCTGCTCAGCTTGCGGCTGCACTTTCATCGCAAAGATTTTCTTAATGCCTGCCATATTGAGTCCTTGGTCTAAATAGTCTTTGATCTCCAGTAAGGTGTCCACGTCATTCAATGAGAACATCCGCTTGTTGCCTTCTGTACGGGCAGGGCTGATTAACTCATGCTCTTCATAGTAACGGATTTGGCGCGCTGTTAGTTCCGTCAGCTGCATAACAATGCTGATTGGAAGCAGCGGCATCGTCCGGCGAACCCGATTCGTCATTTTTTTCACCCTTTTCACTTATTACTACTCTTTCAGTTTAACTCATGTCAGATTATTTGTCAACAATACGTTAGGTTTCCTGACACGAAAAATTCCCGCATCCTAAGATGCGAGAATCGATTTAAAGTAAATTCATTTTTTTTAAAGCTTCTACTGAGTTCAAGACCGCGATTTTCACATGTTCATAGGTTAATCCGCCTTGGACAAAAGCCGTATAGGGTGGACGGATCGGGCCATCCGCTGTCAATTCAATACTTGATCCTTGGACAAATGTTCCAGCAGCCATAATGACATCATCTTCATATCCTGGCATATAAGCAGGTTCCGGTTTGAATTGCGCATTGACTGGAGAACTCGCTTGAATAGTCTGACAGAACGCAATCATTTGTTCAGCGGTTTTAAAGGACACAGACTGGATTAAATCGGTCCGTTTATCTGCATAATGAGGCGTCGTTTCCATTCCGGCCGATTCAAGCAAGGCCGAAGTAAAAATTGCCCCTTTCAATGCTTGAGATACAATATGGGGGGCCATAAAAAATCCTTGGTACATATCCGGCAGCGCATTCAACGATGCCCCCGCCTCACCTCCTATACCCGGAGAAGTCATGCGGTAACCGCATTTTTCCACTAAATCTTTTTTCCCTGCGATATACCCGCCGATTTTCGCCATGCCGCCGCCAGGATTTTTAATCAGCGAGCCGGCAATCAAATCGGCTCCAGCTTCAATCGGTTCACGTTCTTCCACAAATTCCCCGTAGCAATTATCAACAAAAATAACGGCATCGGGCTTTAACGTGCGAATCCGTCTAACCATTTCTTCAATTTCATCTACGGTGAATGATGGCCGTGTATCGTACCCGCGGGACCGCTGGATTGCAATGATTTTCGTTTTTGCATGAACCGTCTCCTCAATAGCCTGCCAATCGATTTGATGAGCCGCTGTTAAAGGCACATGCCGGTAGCTGATGCCGAAGTCTTTCAGTGATCCGGTATCTTTTTCTCCACCGGATACAATAGAATCCAACGTGTCATATGGCTTTCCGGTAATATACAATAATTCATCCCCTGGCCGCAAAACACCAAATAAGGAAATCGTGATGGCGTGTGTTCCGGAAATGATCTGCGGCCGAACAAGAGCCGCTTCCGCTTTAAAAACTTCTGCATACACCCGCTCCAGTGTATCTCGCCCTTCATCGTCATAGCCATAGCCCGTCGACGGATTGAAATGGTGGTCACTGACTTTTTGGCTGTGAAATGCATCCAGAACTTTCTGCTGGTTGAAAAACGCGATGTCATCGGCATTTCGCAATTCATTTTGTATAATGTCTTCAATTTGTCTAATCATAGTTTGCATGGTATTCTCCATTCTAATTTACTCACTTACTTATTATGCAATTAAACTTGAAATTGCGTCAAATTCTGCTAAAATTCATACAGTTAAAGAAATTAGGAGGGTGCTGAAAATGGCGTGGGAGGTTTTAAGTTCTATTGGAACCATCGCTTTTGCGGTATCTGGCGCAATTATAGCAATGGAAGAAGAATATGATATTTTTGGAGTTTATCTGCTCGGGGTTGTTACAGCTTTCGGAGGAGGAGCAATCCGTAATTTATTGATTGGGGTGCCGGTATCGGCTTTATGGGAACAGGAGTTGTTTTTTCAACTGGCACTCGCTTCAATCACACTTGCATTTTTATTTCCCAATAGGTTATTAGGTCCATGGAATCGATGGGGCCATTTTTTCGATGCAATCGGATTGTCTGCCTTTGCCATTCAAGGCGCGCTTTATGCTGTGGATTTAGCAATGCCAGTGTATGCAGTAGTAGTAGCGGCTGTATTGACCGGTTCCGGAGGAGGTATGGTCCGCGACCTTCTTGCCGGCCGGAAACCGCTCGTCTTAAGGTCTGAAATATATGCAATTTGGGCAGCGATTGCAGGCATTCTCATCAGTTTCGATCTGGTTCGCTCAGACCTCCTCTTGTATCTACTCTTCATTTGCATTACCGTATTGCGCATTCTCTCCTATTTATACAAATGGAGATTGCCGACGCGCCATATTCATTCAGCTTCATAATTAAAAAAAGGCCGGTCAACTTTCAAAGTTGACCGGCCTTTTCAATTAGGCGATGGTTTCGCCGTTCCAATTCATCATGCCGCCTTCAACATTTACCGTTGCCATGCCGTTCGCTTCCAAAAAGTCGCAAGCCATCGCACTGCGCCCTCCTGCTTTACAAATCACATGGACGGGTTCTGCGCTTTCCAATTCTGCGATGCGCTCCGGCAATTGGCCAAGTGGAATATGTTTGGCGCCCGGCACCATGCCATATGCCACTTCTTCATATTCACGGACATCGATCAACTGAATCTCTTGTCCGGTTTCTACTATTTCAAGCAAATCGTCGGTTGTAATGGACTTCATGGTTAGTTGCCTCCTGCTTTAAATGGCTTTCAATTGAAAATGTTATACGGCAAAAGACGTGATGTCAAATAAAAAAACCAACAGGAGTAAGCTCCTGCTGGCAATGCAATTATTCCTGGTGTTCAATCGGTACCGACTTGGCAGGCGAAAAAGTGGAAATTGCATGCTTGTAGATCAATTGCTGTTTGCCGTCTGTTTCAACCAGCACCGTAAAGTTATCATAAGATTTAATGGTCCCTTTCAATTGGAATCCATTCAGTAAAAAGACCGTAACAAAAATATTATTTTTACGCAGCTGATTCAAATAAACGTCTTGAATATTTACTGGCTTCATGAATATCCCCCTCATTACCTCTAGTCTAAATTTGTTCTTCTATAATCCCAATTCGACGCTGCCGTTCTTTTTCCTGCATAAACGCTTCTATTTTCTGAATGTTTTTTTCCAGGTCAGCTAATGCATCAATCCAGAAAATTGGCAGCTTATTTCTGAAATAAGTAAATTGGCGTTTGGCATATTTCCGGGAATTTTGCTTGAGCAGACTGATGGCTTCTGCCCATTCCAATTTCCCGTCCAGATAAGCGTATATTTCTCTATAGCCGATTGCCTGAATCGACTGTACATCGCGGATTCCCCGTTCCTGAAGCAATCGGACTTCGTCCAGCAAGCCCCGCGCCACCATATCGTCGACACGCTGGTTGATGCGGTCATAAAGGATGTCCCGCTGCATATCAAGTCCGATGATCACTTCATTGTACATCGGCGATAGCGCTAACTTCCGGTCGGTTTTTTCATGGCCGCTTTTGATGATTTCAATCGCCCGGATGACCCGGCGCGTATTATTCGGATGAATATCCGCTTCCGGATCAAGCGCCATCAGCTTTTCATGCATATGAAGCGGACCGTATTCTTCCAGTTCCGCATGCAACTCCGCACGCAACTGTTCATCTACTTGCTCTTCTGTAAAGCGGTAGTCGAATAAGACAGCCTGAACATACAATCCGGAACCTCCTACAATGATCGGCAATTTGCCGCGGGAGCTGATTTCTGCGATTTTTTCCCGCACCAGTGTTTGGTACTCCGCAACTGAGAACGGTTCTTCCGGTTCTTTGATATCTAAAAGATGATGAGGAATACCCCGCATTTCCGCCGGCTCGATTTTTGCCGTGCCAATCGACATTTCCTTGTAAACCTGCATCGAATCCCCGTTAATGATTTCACCGTCCAACCGCGAAGCGAGCTCCAGGCTTAAAGCCGTTTTTCCTGAAGCAGTCGGGCCAACGATGGCTAATACGTCAATCATAAGCTAACATCCATTCTAAAATTGTTTCAAAATGCTGGTCCTTATCAATTTCATGGAGCAGTTCGTGGCGTGCACCTTCTGCCAGATAGACTTTTATATCAGTCATTCCCGCATCTTCATACTGCTTGGCTGCTTTGAAAATTCCTTGGCCATTGCCTCCTACCGGATCATTTGAACCGCTGATCAATAGCACAGGCAAATCCTTGCGAATTTTTGCCACTTCCCCTTTTTTATGGATCAAGTCCAGCCCGGTGAACAAATCTACGTAAAACTGGTTAGTGGTCGGAAAGCCACACATGGGATCTGCTTCATACTTCGCCACTTCAGAAACATCCCGGCTTAGCCAGGCAAAGGCAGATTTCTCACCTTTAAACTGTTTCATAAAACTGCCGAATGTCAATTTACCCAGCAACGCACTTGGCTCGTTTTTGCCTTTTCTCTTTGAAGCCATCAACGCCGTCACAAGGCCCGCCTTGCCGGCAGCCCCTGGGTTGCCGCCGCTTCCGGACAATACGACGCGGCTGATGCTGTCACCGTGTAATTGCATATAGCGCCTAGCAACAAATGATCCCATGCTATGGCCGAATAAAATCAATGGCAATTTGCCGATCTTACTTTGTACAGCTTCAATAACTTCCTGAACATCATCAACTACCCGATCAAAGCCCTTATCTTCTCCAAAAAAACCTTGAGTGCCATTGCGCTCCGCTGTTTTGCCATGGCCGCGCTGGTCATGGCCGGATACCGCAAAACCGTTAGAAGCCAAAAAGCGTGAAAATTCTTCGTACCGGGCAATATGCTCCGCCATGCCATGGATGATATGCACATGGGCAATAGGCGCTTTCGGTTCATAGAGTTCGCAGTATACTTCATGTCCGTCTGAAGCACGGATGAAATCCTTCACTCTGTTCAATGGAGCACCCTCTTTCCGAATCTAGAAGCTTTATCTAATTCCTTCAGCAACTCGCTGCGGTACTCATTTTGCTGTGATTCGCTATAAGCCAATATGCGGCTCATATAGTGAAGCACCGCTTCCTGGTACCGCACCACGTCATCAATATGGAAATACAAATCCCCGGTTCTTCTGATAAAGAAATCAGCCGGCGTCAAAGCCATCTCTTCTTCAACCGCATAGTCAATCACGGCAGCCAATGTTTTAGGGATGCCTTCCTGGATCTCATCCGGAAGCTTCTGAAAACGGCTAAATACCCGGTAAGCGTTGGTGCCAAAAAACTGGGCGAACATTCTTCCTTGCTCGGGCGTCAAGCCGTATTGCTCAGATGCCTCCGCCGCTTGCTGAACAAATTTCGCGAAATTTTCAGAGCCTCCGAAATCACCGCCAGACAAAGGCAGACTTTTCGTAACGCTTTTGCCATATTTCTTGCCTAGTTCTTTTTTCAAGCGCTTCGCTACTAGATCGACAATCGTCTCGGCCATGATCCGGTAGCCGGTAAGCTTGCCTCCCGCAATCGACACCAATCCGTTTTCCGACTCCCAAATTTCATCTTTGCGCGATATTTCTGAAGGGTCTTTTCCTTCTTCCAAAATAAGAGGCCGAAGCCCTGCCCATGTCGACTCAACATCTTCGGGAGACAAGTTAACACTTGGAAACATCGATTCCACTGCATGAATCAAATAATTTACGTCTTCTTTTGTCGCTGAAGGCTCATTTGGATCTTCTTCATAAAAGGTATCGGTCGTGCCGATATAGGTTTTGGTATCCCGAGGAATCGCAAATATCATCCGCTGATCCGGCGCATCAAAATAAACAGCTTGGCGAAGAGGGAATTTGCTTTGATCCACCACAATGTGAACGCCTTTGGTCAAGCGCAGCTGCTTTTCCTTGCCGTCAGAATCGAAGCTTCTTACTTCATCTACCCAAGGGCCCGTGGCATTGACCACTTTTTTTCCTTGGATCCGGATTGTTTTGCCTGACACCATATCGACGGCCTGAACGCCTGAAACTTTTCCTTCGTGATAAAGAAAGCCTGAAGCCCGGACGTAGTTGATGCACACTGCTCCCAGCTCCGCCGCTTTTTTTAACACCTCAAGCGTCAGCCGGGCATCATCCGTACGGTATTCAACATAAGAGCCGCCTCCTCTTAAGCCTTCCTTTTTGACCAAAGGCTCTCTTTGGAGAACTTCTTCTGCTGAAAGCATGACGCGGCGTTCGTTTTTTTTGACGCCTGCCAAAAAATCGTAAAACCGCAGTCCGAGGGAAGTCGTCAATGGACCGAACGTACCTCCTTTGTGAAATGGCAGCAACATGTGCTGAGGTTCAGTTACATGTACAGCATTTTCATAAACGATTTCGCGTTCCTTGCCAACTTCGGCAACCATTTTCACTTCAAACTGCTTCAAATAACGCAAACCGCCGTGGACGAGTTTCGTCGATCGGCTCGAAGTGCCGGCAGCGAAATCCTGCATTTCGATCAAAGCCACAGACATGCCGCGTGAAACCGCATCAAGTGCGATTCCCGCTCCCGTAATGCCGCCTCCTATTACAACCAAATCGAAACTCCGGGCTGATAACAAGCTCGTTTGCATCGGCCGCTGTTTTGATGAAAACATTGCGCTTCCCCCTTTTTTGCAGATAAAAAACCGTTTTTGCTCCCCCACGCTCATCTCTTTCCCTTGTTACATCACGCGCTTAAACATTTTCTCTACATCATAAGTTTTAAAATGAATGATGACCGGGCGTCCATGAGGACAGGTAAACGGCTGTTCCGCTTGTTTTAAATCTGCCAATAAACGTTCCATTTCATGTTTCTGCAAATGATGGTTTGCCTTAATGGAACGTTTGCAGCTCATCATAATTGCTGCGTCTTCTCGCAGCTTTTTCACATCTATCTTGCGATCGTTCAGCACTTGTTCAATCAAGTCTTCGACTATTTCCTGTTCAAATCCAGCCGGGAACCAAGTTGGGTGCTCACGTACGATGAACGACGTGTCTCCAAACTCTTCCAAGAAAACACCGCTTTCCGCCAATACACCGAGAGCATCTTTTAAGCGCATGGCCTCGTCACGGCTGTAGTGGAAAGTCAAAGGCAATAAGAGCGCCTGAAGTTCGCTGACATCAATTTCCCCAACTTTCTCCCGGAAGAATTCGTATTTGATGCGTTCCTGTGCCGCATGCTGATCAATCAAATAAAAACCGTCAGTGCTTTGTGCCACGATATAAGTGCCGTGGATCTGGCCTACTACTTCCAACTCTGGAAATTGCGGGCTATCGTCTTCCGCCGGTTCATTGATTGAAAAATCCACGGTTTCTTGCATTATTCCTTCTTCTATTCTATCTTCGAACTGGCCGTCAGGCTGAGGTTCTTCTTTTAAAACCGGATAAATATTATCTCCAGCTATACTTGGCTGATTTTCTAGTGCATGTAAAGATTCCGCAAAAGAACCAGCGGTTTGCTGTTCCACAGGTTCTTTCACGGTATAGGAAGTTTTCCATATATCGAGCTGCCTGCTTGGCACTTGTTTTGGGGCTTTCGGCTTTTCAATAATCGGCGCCCGCACAGCTGAGCTGATGGTTTGCCGAATCGTATCATGAATCAATTCCATCAGTTCTTTTTCTTTACTCAACCGGATTTGCTGCTTGGCTGGATGGACGTTTACATCCGTTAAATAAGGATCGCCTTCAATATTCAGAATCGTAATGGGTTGCCGCTCAAGAGGCAGGAATGTGTGGTAGGCCCTATGCACGGTGTTGGCTATGGCATAATGCTTTACCCAGCGCCCATTGACAAATAATGATATATAGTTTTTATTGGCACGGGTCACTTCAGGAAGAGAAGTGAAACCCGATACTTTATAGTCATGCGACTCCGCTTCAAATGGAATCATTTTCTTGGCAATGGAGACACCATAGATGTCCGAAATGACACGCTTGATTTCTCCGCTGCCGGATGTCTGCAAAATGGTTTTGCCGTCATGGACCAGTTTGAAAGATATGGACGGATAACTCAGCGCAAGCCGGTTCATCAAATCTATCGAATGGCCGAGCTCCGTCTGCAATGTTTTCAAATACTTCAGCCTTGCCGGGGTATTAAAGAACAATTGGTCGATTTTGATATCGGTGCCTTTTCGCAGCGAACCCGCCCGGTGCTCAATCAAGCGCCCCCCTTCCAGTTGGACAAAGGTGCCGCTTTCCCCGTTTGAAGTGTGGAGCGTCACTTTGGAAACCGAAGCGATACTGGCAAGGGCTTCTCCGCGGAAACCGAGTGTCCGGATCCGGAACAGATCGTGCTCGTTGGAAATCTTGCTTGTCGCATGGCGCGAAAATGACAATAACGCATCCTCCGAATCCATGCCGGCTCCATTATCGATAATTTGGATAGAGGTAAGACCAGCTTCAATCAGCAAAACTTCAATGGCAGTGCTTCCCGCATCAATGGCGTTTTCCACTAATTCTTTGACGACGGAAGTGGGCCGTTCGACCACTTCACCCGCAGCTATTTTATTGGATAACGGTTCATCCATCAATCGAATGACTCCCATAACCTCACTCCTTTTTGCTTAACTTGACTTGCAGGTCGTTCAATAATTGCAGCGATTGCAGCGGCGTCATCGCTGCAATATTAATATCCGCGATTGCTTGCAATACTTCTTCGCCTTCAGTGTCCCGCTCATCAAAAAATGACAGTTGTTCCACTTGGCTGACGTGTTTTTTATTTTCAGCTTCAAAACTGGCAAGCAATTCACGCGCCCGTTCTAAAATCGGCTGCGGCAGCTCCGCAAGTTCAGCGACATGAATGCCATAGCTTTTATCAGCCGGCCCTTTTTTCACTTTATGCAAAAATACCACTTTTCCGGATTGCTCCATTGCCGCAACATGGACGTTGCTCAATTTATCCAATGATTGGTCGAGTGCCGTCAATTCATGGTAATGCGTGGAAAACAAGGTATTGGCGCCGATATGTTCATGAATGTATTCAATCATCGACTGGGCGAGTGCCATACCGTCGTAAGTTGATGTGCCTCTCCCGATTTCATCGAATAGCAGCAGACTGCGCTCAGTCGCATGCGTGATGGCGTACTGCGACTCAAGCATTTCCACCATAAATGTACTCTGGCCCGACACAAGGTCATCAGCGGCGCCAATGCGCGTGAATATCTGGTCAACTATGGGCAAGTTTGCCGATTCCGCCGGTACATAGCTCCCGATTTGCGCCAGCACGATTGTCAAAGCGACTTGCCTCATATATGTACTTTTACCAGACATATTGGGCCCGGTGATCAACAGCATATTTTGGCTGTTCGTTAACACACAGTCATTCGGTACGTAGAGCTGCTTATTGAGCATTTTTTCGACCACCGGATGGCGGCCTTCGATAATTGATATTTCACGGGAATCGTTGAATACCGGCTTAACAAAACGGTATTTCTCAGCGACATTGGCAAAACTCATAAATACATCCAGTTCACTGAGTGTGGAAGCAAGCTGTTGGATGCGGCCGATATACTGTTTCACTTCTTCACGGATCTTAACGAATAATTCATATTCCAGATGCAGGCTTTCTTCTTCCGCAGTCAAAATCAGTGTTTCTTTTTCTTTCAGTTCCGGTGTAATGTAGCGTTCAGCATTGGCAAGCGTCTGTTTTCGCTCATAGCGGTCAAGATCGGCCAAGTGCATATTGGCTTTGGATATTTCAATATAGTAGCCGAAAATTCGGTTATAGCCGATTTTCAATGACTTAATGCCAGTCTTCACACGTTCTTCCTGTTCAAGCTGAGCAATCCAGTCTTTGCCATTGCGGGATGCATAACGGTATTCATCCAACTTTTCATGGAAGCCATCACGGATGACTCCGCCTTCTTTCGAAGACAGCGGCGGATTTTCACTGATTGCTTCCAGAAGCTCGCATACCTCCCCGCAGCGGTCGAGCTTATCGCTGAAATTAGCGAGGGTTCCATGTCCGGAATTCGCCAGCTCTGCAATGATGGTCGGCACTTTTTCAAGTGAACTTCTGAGCTGTGCTAAATCACGTCCACTGGCGCTGCCAAAAGCGATGCGGCCGCTCAAGCGTTCCAAATCATAAACTTCTTTTAATAATTCCTGCAACTCTACCCGGACAAAATACTGATCGATCAGCACTTCAACCAGTTGCTGCCGCTTTTCAATCAGATGGCGGTTCGCCAGCGGCTGATGCAACCATTGTTTCAATTTACGGCTGCCCATTGCGGTTACCGTTTCATCGAGCAGCCAAAGAAGCGTGCCTTTCGATTCACCACCGCGAATGGACTGCAGCAATTCCAAATTGCGCTTTGAATGGAAATCAATCGACAGCAATTGACCATTTTCATTAAAAACGAACGGTTGTATATGTTCGAGTGATTGCTTTTGCGTCCGTGAGATATAAGTTAAAAGTCGCTGAATGCTTAGCTTCAAATCTTCCGGACAAGTGGACAACAGCCGCTCATCTGCATTGTATATGAAGTCCATCGGTTCGATTGACAGTACCAAGTCCTGGGAATCTTCGTTCAGCAATAAAAATAATTGCTCGGAAACCACCAGCTCTTTGATATTTAATGACTGCAGTTCCTGAAGCAGCGCTTTTTCTGTTCCTGCTATGTACATGGCGCTAGCTTCACCTGTGCTGATGTCGACATATGACAAAGCAAAGCCATCTGTAAGCTGTTCAGCCGCTGCCAAAAACATATTCGATTTAGAATCGATGCTTTTGCCTTCGGTATGGGTGCCTGGAGTGATCAGCCGAACCACTTCGCGTTTGACCATCCCTTTTGTCGTTTTAGGATCTTCTACTTGCTCGCAAAGCGCCACTTTATGACCTTTGGAGATCAATTGATCGATATAGTTCTGCGCCGCATGATGGGGGACCCCACACATGGGAATGCGGTCATCCCCGGTGCCACCTCGGCTGGTTAATGTAATTTCAAGGATTTGGGATGCTTGTAACGCATCGTCATAAAACATTTCATAAAAATCGCCCAGACGGAAAAATAAGAAGGCGTCCTGGTAATCGGATTTCACTTGCATATATTGTTGCATCATTGGTGTAGGTGCCATTTTTTTACCTCTTTCACAAACTTTTCGTTGTCATTCCATTATAACAAAAACAAAGGGAGAAAAGAAAAAACTGAAAGAGCCGGAGCCCTTTCAGTTTATTTCATTATTTCTTAATTTCTTAGCGGTCAAAGCTGAGCAGCCGTTTCCGCTTTTCTTATTGGCCAGCTGCCACGGCCAACTCCTCGGGTCATAAGCCGACTTAGCTGTGCGGCAAAAATCGCCGCTTCGCCAATCCGTCTTATGCCTTTCGGAGCTGAACGGCCGTTTTCGCTTTTCTTATTGTCTAGCTGCAGCGCCTAGTCCCTCGGGGTCTTAAGACAGCCCACTTGTACGGCAAAAAGCGCCGTTTCGGTGTTCTGCCTTAAGCCTGTCGGGACTATTCAGGCGCTTCCGCTTTTCTTATTGGCTAGCTCCAGTGGCCAGCCCCTCGAGGTCGCTTCGGTCTTGTCCTGAATGGCCAAGTACGCCATTCAAGCCAAACCCTCCAGCGCTTGTCGGGGCTAGATGGCCCCCTGCGCTTTTCTTAAGATAGTTTAGTCGGTTTGCTGGCTTCCACTTTTGAGCCGGTTTCACCGCGAAGAAGGTCTCCGCCAGTTGAAGTGATGATGTTGTTTGTCACTTGGTTCGCGATAGCTGTTGAAACCATTTGCAAAAGTGCATTAACATCGCTTTGTGATTGTTTGAATTCCTGGACAATCGGCACAGCGTCGATTTCTTCTTCGATTTTTTGGATTTTTCCTTCGATCAATCCTAAAGCACGCTCTTTTCCGTATGCTTGGAAGTTGACCGCTTGTTTTTGAAGGCTCTTCATGCTGGCAATTTTCTCACGGATTTTTTGGTTTTCATTTATTTGAGCTTCCGCACGTTTGAAGAATTCCACTTCTTCTGTTTCGGCGATCATGTCCGCCACTTCGCGTGCTTTTGCAATAATTTCTTCTTTTGAATACGTCATGTAATTAGACACCCATTTCTTGGCCTGCTCCGGTTTCTACTAGTTCACCGTTCAGAGACCATGTTTTTGTTGTTGTAATCTTTACTTTTACCAATTGGCCGATAATCGACTTGGGGCCGACAAAATTGACGAGTTTGTTTTTCGCTGTATATCCCGATAATACATCGGGGTTTTTCTTGCTTTCACCTTCAACAAGCACTTCGACAATCTTCCCTTTATATGCAGTCATTGCATTTAAAGCGTATTCGTTCACAACTGCATTTAGACGCTGAAGCCGCTCTTTTTTCACTTCCATCGGGACATTGTCTATCATCTTCGCTGCTGGCGTGCCTTCGCGTGGAGAATAGATATACGTAAACGCCATTTCAAAACCGACTTCTTTGAATAAAGACAGGGTTTCTTCAAACTGCTCATCTGTTTCGTTCGGGAATCCGACGATGATGTCCGTTGTCAGCGATACAGTGGGAATGGCTTCCCGGATTTTCCGGACCAGTTCCAAATAATGTTCACGTGAATATTTGCGGGCCATGATTTTTAACATGCTTGTCGAACCTGATTGTACAGGTAAATGGATATGGTCGACAAGATTTCCGCCTTTTGCGAGTACTTGGATCAAATAATCATCGAAATCGCGCGGATGGCTGGTCGTAAAACGGATGCGCGGCAAATCGATCGTGCGCAGCTCATCCATCAAGTCACCAAGCCCATATTTTAAATCGGCAAAGTCTTTGCCGTAGGCGTTGACATTCTGGCCCAGCAGCGTCACTTCCTTATACCCTTGTGCTGCCAAGTGGCGCACTTCCTGGATAATGTCTTCGGGACGGCGGGAACGCTCTTTACCGCGTGTATACGGAACAATGCAATACGTACAGAATTTATCGCAGCCATACATGATATTCACCCAAGCCTTGATTTTGCCTTTGCGGACTTTTGGCAAGTTTTCAATGACATCGCCTTCTTTTGACCAGACGTCGATGACCATTTCTTTCGATAAGTACGCTTCATTCAAAATTTCAGGCAGCCGGTGGATATTATGCGTGCCAAAAATCATATCTACTTGATCGTAGGTTTTCAGGATTTTATTGACCACGGATTCTTCTTGCGACATACAGCCGCAAACCCCAATCAGCAAATCCGGTTTTTCCAATTTCAAAGGCTTCAAATGTCCCAGTTCCCCGAACACTTTGTTTTCAGCATTTTCACGAATGGCACAGGTATTTAACAGGATAACATCTGCATCGTTGACCGATTCAGTAATATCATAGCCCAATTGCATAAATATGCCGGCCATCACTTCGGTGTCATGTTCGTTCATCTGACATCCATAAGTGCGGATATAGAACTTGCGGCCTTCTCCCATCTTTTCAAATCGGGGATCGATTTTGAAATTATCGAAATAGGAGACTTGTTCTTTCCCTCGCTTTTTTGCTTCCTTCAATGAAGGCGGTGTATAAACACTCTGAAAGTATTGGCTATAGTCCTTTTCTGATGGCGCAGCCGTTACTTGAGTTGTTTGCATTCGCTGTTCCTCATTCATGAAAAAACCCCTTTCAATCATCACTTTATTATACTGAATACAGCAGCCTTACTACAAGGCAGGTGTATCAATTGTCGGAGAATCGACAAGAACGGGAAGAAAAATTAGTTCTGGAACGGGTAATCGTCATTAATGTAAACTCGTTCAAAAGAAACAGCTTTTCCGGTTTCGTCATCGACTTCCGTGAAAAAGCCGCTTACGACAGAACGCCCGCGTTTCGGCACTTCAAAACGAGTCGGCATATTTGTTTTGAACCGGTAAAGCACCGATTCTTTCGTCATGCCCAATATTTCATCGTAAGGGCCGGTCATCCCGACATCCGATATATAAGCAGTGCCATTCGGCAAGATCCGCGCATCGGCGGTTTGAACATGGGTATGGGTCCCTACGACAACGGAAGCTCGGCCATCCAAATGCCAGCCCATTGCAATTTTTTCGCTTGTCGCTTCAGCATGAAAATCGACAAAGACCAGTGGGGAGATGGCTTTCGCTTCTGCTAAAAGCTCATCCGCTTTTTGGAAAGGATCGTCATGCGGCAGCAAAAAGACGCGGCCATGCAAGTTGATCACGGATAAGGTCTTGCCATTTTTCGTGATTGTAGCCATTCCGCGTCCAGGAGCTTCCGGAGAAAAGTTAGCGGGACGGATCAAGTAATCGACATCATCGATAAAGTCGAAAATCTCTTTTTGGTCCCAGGTATGGTTGCCCATCGTAATGACGTCGACACCCATGAATAACAGGTCCTGATAAATTGATTGGGTGATGCCCCGCCCTGCTGCTGCATTTTCGCCGTTAGCGATGACAACATCGGGGGCATACTTCCGCTTCAACCTTGGCAAATATGACTCTAATGCTTCCCTGCCGATAGAACCGACAATATCTCCAATAAATAAAATTTTCAATTTTGTTCACCTTTTTCCATAAGAAAAAGGCTTCTTTGAATAGACATTCATCGAAGCCTTACTCTTATTATTTTGCATATTCAACTGCTCGTGTTTCTCTAATAACCGTCACTTTGATATGGCCAGGATAATCAAGCTCTTCTTCAATCCGTTTCCGGATATCACGTGCCAGACGATGCGCTGTCATATCATCAATTTGTTCCGGCCGGACCATAATCCGGATTTCACGGCCTGCTTGAATGGCGAATGATTTCTCAACACCTTCGTACGATTCGGAAATTTCTTCGAGTTTTTCGAGTCTGCGAATATAATTTTCGAGAGTCTCGCTTCTTGCGCCAGGGCGTGCTGCAGACAACGCATCCGCTGCTGCGACAATCACTGAAATGATCGATGTCGCTTCTGTATCCCCGTGGTGGGAAGCAATACTGTTGATAACAACAGGATGTTCTTTATATTTCATGCCAAGTTCTACGCCGATTTCTACGTGGCTGCCTTCAACTTCATGGTCAATGGCTTTCCCGATATCATGCAGTAGACCGGCACGTCTTGCCAAGGTTACGTCTTCACCCAGTTCCGCGGCCATTAAGCCCGAAAGGAATGCAACTTCCACGGAATGTTTTAAGACATTTTGTCCATAGCTTGTACGGTAACGAAGGCGGCCTAGAATCTTGATCAAATCTGGATGCAAGTTATGGACTCCAACGTCAAATGTGGTTTGCTCACCAATCTCACGAATTTGTTCATCCACTTCCCGTCTTGACTTCTCAACCATTTCTTCAATGCGCGCTGGATGGATACGGCCATCAGACACCAATTTCTCAAGAGCTAATCTGGCTGTTTCACGTCTGATCGGATCGAATCCGGATAAAATAACTGCTTCCGGTGTATCGTCAATGATTAAATCGATTCCGGTCAAGGTTTCCAACGTACGGATGTTGCGTCCTTCGCGGCCAATAATGCGGCCTTTCATCTCATCATTCGGCAAGTTGACTACGGAAACAGTCGTTTCTGCCACGTGGTCTGCTGCAAAACGCTGCATAGCCAATGATAAAATGTTTTTCGCTTTTTTGTCTGATTCTTCTTTCGCACGCGCTTCAGTTTCTTTGATCATTGCAGCAATATCTGTAGAAAGTTCATTTTCAACTTGCTGCAAAATAATCGATCTTGCTTCTTCGCGTGTCAAAGATGAAATGCGTTCCATTTCGGATTGTTGCTGCCGGACTAATTCCTCAGCTTTGCTCTCCATCTGTACAATATGCTGTTGTTTTTCTGCGAGCGCTTCGTCTTTGCGTTCCAGACTAGCTTCTCTTTTGTTTAATGCATCATCCTTGCGATCCAAATTTTCTTCTCTCTGCAACAACCGATTTTCTTGTCTTTGAAGTTCTAATCGGCGTTCCCGAATTTCAGATTCTGTTTCAGTACGCAATTTATGATTTTCGTCTTTCGCTTCCAATAATGCTTCTTTTTTCAGGGCTTCTGCTTCTCTTTTCGCATCTTCAACTATTTGCTCCGCAGAATTTTTAGCGCCTGCTATATTGGAATCGTTAGCTTTTTTTAACGCATAATACCCAACAACTACACCGACGATGATACCAAGCAAAGCGAAGATGATCTCGTTAATACCCATTCGGACACCTCCTCTTGCTATTCTTTTAACATTTTTCAAGAACGAAATAATAAAACCATTGTTCGACATCAATCGTTGTAAAAATAGTAAATTATACAATTTTAATTGTATAGATGGACTTATGTCGTGTCAACCCATTGACTAGCGAGAAAACCTGTACAATCAAGCATTGGCGATAGATTTCCGGCTTCTATCCACTCTTAATCTTCCAGGATTCTGCAAAAATGGAGCTATGAGAAAAAACCGCTCAGCAAAAGCTGGACGGTTTTTCATACGAAGCATATTATTCCTCATCAATAAGTAAATTAAACTCTTCCGGTTCTTCTTCACGTGCAGCAATCGTGTAGGTTGCTGCTTCCATGCCAAATGATTCCCGGATTTTGTTTGAGATTTCATGGCGTATTTCTGGATTGCTAATCAGGAATTGTTTGGCGTTTTCACGGCCTTGTCCAATACGTTCCTCATTATACGAATACCAAGAACCGCTTTTCTGAATAATCTCCATCTCTGAACCGATATCAACGATTTCACCTTCACGGGAAATCCCTTTTCCGTACATAATATCCACTTCAGCTGTACGGAACGGCGGAGCCACTTTGTTTTTGACGACTTTGATCTTCGTTCTGTTCCCGATGATATCCGTGCCGGATTTCAAAGCTTCAGCACGTCTTACTTCCAAACGGACAGACGAATAGAACTTCAATGCACGGCCGCCTGGAGTCGTTTCCGGGTTACCGAACATAACGCCGATTTTTTCACGGATCTGGTTGATGAAAATCACAATTGTGTTCGATTTATTAATGACGCCCGAGAGTTTACGAAGCGCCTGAGACATTAAGCGTGCTTGCAGACCCATATGTGAGTCGCCCATTTCGCCTTCAATTTCCGCTTTTGGCACTAATGCTGCTACTGAGTCAACTACAACAATATCAACAGCGCCGCTTCGAACTAATGCTTCTGTAATTTCAAGTGCTTGCTCGCCTGTATCCGGCTGAGACAGGAGCAGCTCATCAATATTAACACCTAGTGCTTTAGCGTACATCGGATCTAATGCGTGCTCAGCATCGATAAATGCTGCTGTCCCACCTATAGCCTGCACTTCCGCAATGGCGTGAAGAGAAACAGTCGTTTTACCCGAGCTTTCAGGTCCATATATTTCGATAACCCGTCCGCGCGGATATCCGCCTATTCCTAGAGCAGTATCTAGCGCCAATGAACCGCTGGAAACTGATGATACATTCCGGTCGCTTTTTTCTCCTAATTTCATGACCGAACCTTTACCGAATTGCTTTTCTATACTCTTTAACGCCATGTCTAATGCCGCTTTACGATCGCTCAAAAGAAGTCCTCCTCTAATTAAAACCATTTTTTCTACCTGTCTCTATTATACTAGGTTATTGAGAAATACACAAGAAAAAAGCGAACGTTTATTCGTGTTCGTGTTTTTAAATTTGTGATTTGTTCACCCTATAAATAGCAAATTCCCTTTTTGAGAACAAAAAAACACGCAAAATTAAATTTTGCGTGCATTTCCTTCTGTCAGTGTTCGTATAATATAAGAAAGCGCCAATTTTACAGCTCTTAGACGGTTGGTATTGCGCATTCCCGATAATTGAAGCCGGTAAGCTTTGGTTTCCTCAGCTGTCGCGATGCCGATCCAGACAGTTCCAGCCGGCTGATTGCCATGACTATCCGGCCCTGCAGCCCCTGTCAGGCCGACACTGATATCCGTGTTGAACTTCTCACGGACTGCTTCAGCCATCGCAATGGCAGTTTCTTCACTGACTACGCCGTATTCTTTAAGCAGCTCAGGAGACAACCCAAGCTGAGTAATTTTCATTTCTTCGTTATAGGCAATCACTCCGCCTGAAAGAACCGCACTCGCTCCAGCTAATGCTGCCAGCTCTGATTGGAAAAGTCCAGCTGTTAAACTTTCAGCAGCTGAAATTGTTTTCGATTGCTCACTCAATAATTCAATCGTTTTGGAAGCAAGTGAATCGTCGTCGTAACCATAAAGATATTCCCCTACATCATCCAAAATCTCTTTTTTCGCTTTGTTGATCAATTCCCAAGCCTGCTCTTCTGTGGCCGTTTTCGCGGTAATGCGAAGCGTCACTTCTCCGTCAGATGCCAGCGGGGCAATAGTCGGATTGGTTTGCCGGTCCAGCAGATCCTGCAGGCGGTCTTCCAGTTCCGCTTCCCCAATGCCGTAAAAACGCAAGACATGAGATAAAATGACATCCGCTTGATTCAATAAACGAGCCAATTTCGGTTTGCCTTCAAACTGGAACATCGGTTCCATTTCTTTTGGCGGTCCCGGCAGCAAAATATACACCCGGCCATCATTTTTATACAGCATTCCTGGAGCCATCCCATGGTTATTGACCAGCACTTCACTGTCTTTTAAAACAAGCGCCTGTTTTTTATTGTTTTCCGTCATTACCCGTCCGGCTCGTTCAAAAAATGCCTCGATGGATTTCAGGGCATATGCATCCATTTCAAGTGTTGTCCCTAAATGACGGGCTATGGTTTCTTTTGTCAAATCATCTTTAGTCGGGCCAAGGCCACCGGTAAAGATGATTAAATCAGCGCGCTCTTCAGCAATTTTAATGACATCCTCCAAGCGGCCGGCATTGTCGCCGACCACAGTGTGGTAATACACATTAATACCGAGTTCCGCCAAATGGCTGGATAAAAAACGCGCATTCGTGTTTGTGATTTGGCCAAGCAAAAGTTCCGATCCCACTGCAATAATTTCTGCATTCATCTGACTCCACCCCTTCTCAAACTGCAATCTTTATTTCGAAGCAAGCAATCCCCGGCGGTTGGCATAGAAATAATCCCAACCAGACCAAACCGTGAAAATAAGCGCTATATAAAGCATAATTTCCCCGAATGGAATATTAACTAAAGCAAAAATCGTATTATGGAGCAATAGCGCGGCAATGGCCAGAATCTGCGCAGTTGTTTTAATCTTGCCTAAACTGCCGGCTGCCACCACTTCCCCTTCTCCTGCCAATACCAAACGAAGTCCTGTAACCGCGAATTCCCGGCTGATAATGATAATAACAATCCATGAAGCGGCAAATTCAAGCTCCACTAAAATAATCAAGGCTGCTGAAACAAGCAATTTATCAGCAAGTGGATCTAAAAATTTCCCAAAAGTAGTAACTAGATTATATTTACGGGCATAGTAACCGTCGACCCAGTCTGTCAGTGAGGCAATAATAAAAATCAGCCCTCCGACAAAGTGTCTAACCGGCATTTCCGCTCCGAAAAGCGTCATGTCTCCCCATCCAAAATCGACTAGCATGATCACCATAAAAATTGGAATCAATAAAATTCTGGAAATGGTGATGCGGTTTGGAATGTTCATAGTGTTTCTCCTTTCGTCCTATCAAGAAAAATAGCCATCAAAAGATGGCTATTCCACGTCTTTAAATTGAATAACAATATTTTGAGTAAGAAGATCCTGCGTATATTTAACCGGTTCGCCGTTAAGTGTCAATACCACATTCGGGGTCGCCCCAAGCCGTATACGAATTTGTGAAAGGCCAGTTACATCGATGTTTTCGGCATCATTTTTAGCCATTGTGCGTGCGGGTATTAAATCTTTTTGGTCGGGCCCCATTGCCTGAACCCATGACGGTCCCCCGCTCGCTTTGATGACAAGCTCTCTTTTAGCCGGACCTGTCCAGGCATAGGTTGTTGTTTCGCCTTTGCTTCCTTTAACATCTAAGCTTGCCTCAGGTTTTGCCGGCTCTTTTTCTACAGGCTCTTTGGCTGGTTCTTCTTTGGCTGGTTCTTCTTTAGCGGGCTCTTTGGCCGGCTCGGCTGGAGTTTGTTCCTCAGCAGCTTCTTCATACTGTACTCCGCCTTCATTTTCTGTTCCTTCTTCAATCGGATCATTGGTATCAAGGTTTGAATAAAAGAAGACCACTACAGCCAAAATGACTACGATAAACAAAGCCACAATCACTTTCGGCATTATTTCACCTGTCCGATTAGAGGAATGTTTAGCGAAAGTTTCCCGGCGTGACGGTGTTGGCGGCGCAATCAATGCTCCCGACTCGTCTCTGGCTGGCACCGGTAATTCTGATTTATATTGTTCAAACAGTTCATCCGACTGGAGTCCTACTGCTTCCGCGTACTGCTTGATAAAAGCACGCGCGTAAAACGGACCTGGCATCATACTGTAATTGCCTTCTTCAATACCGGCTAAGTACCGTTTTTGAATTTTTGTTACCTCTTGTAAATCCTCTATACTATACCCTTTTGCGATTCTCGCTTCTTTCAAACGAGTACCTAATTCACTCAATACGATCACCTGCCTGCTTAAAAGTTAAAACCGCCGAACATATCCGCTTGGTTCCGGTCGTCCATGAAGTTGTTTTTCTCTAAAACTTCATATGTAATCTTCTCGTCTGGATGATGGCGCAATTCGATAATATAATCGAAATCTTCGATGTTGTACTCAGACTGCTGGACAAACAAATCGGGATGTTCCACCACTTTAATCGTAGGCATGCGCATCATTTCCCGAACCAGTTGCTGATGGCGCTCATCTGCGGAACGGCGTGTTACAATGCCATCCAATATAAAAATATTATTGGAATTGTGCTCATCGCCCATCAGACTGTTCCGCACGGTTTGTTTGATCATCGTGGAAGAAAGGAAAATCCACTTTCTATTGGCGCTGACACTGGCAGCGACAACCGATTCTGTCTTGCCAACCCTTGGCATCCCCCGGATTCCCACCAATTTATGGCCTTCTTGCTTGAAAATTTCAGCCATGAAATCAACCAGCAAGCCAAGTTCATCGCGGACGAAACGAAATGTCTTGCGGTCATCTGCATCGCGCTGGATATACCGTCCGTGCCGGACAGCTAAAATATCACGCAATTTGGGTTCACGGAACTTCTTCACTGCAATCGTTTCAATAGTTGAAACGATTTGTTCAAAACGTTCCAGCTGAACATAATGTTCAGCACGTAAGAGCATTCCTCGCCTGCCTTGGTCAACACCATTAATCGTCACAATATTAACGCGCAACATCCCAAGAAGTGAAGCTATATCCCCTAATAAACCCGGACGATTCACTTGAATTTCGTATTCAAAATACCATTCGATCATTCATCATCCGACCTTTCATATCAGTATATGGCGTTCAAAGTCCCTACCTCTTATGATAGCTGATTTACAACTACAAGAAAAGGGGCAATAAAAAGGAGTTGGCTTGAAAACATAAGCTGGCCAACTCCTTTAGTACTATTTGTTCATATTAAAAACCAGAAAACTTAGCAAATAGACCCTTTTGCATTGATTTTTGAAAGCTTTTCTACATATGCCAGCCACCATTGATATGAAGGGTTTGGCCTGTCATGTAATCCGCTTTGCCGCCTACCAGAAAATCGACTGCATCGGCTATGTCTTGGCAAGTGCCCAGCCCCAGCGGTATTTCTTCTGCAATGGCCAAAAGCTCTTCAGTGTCAAAAGCGTTATTCATTTTCGTTTGGATAAAGCCTGGAGCAATCGCATTTACACGTGTTCCTGACGCTGCCATTTCCTTCGCATAAGCTTTCACAAATGCTGTTTGTGCCCCTTTGACCGATGAATACATCGTCTCAAGCGCAGCCCCAGTTTGCCCCCAGATTGATGTGATAAAGACAACATACGTCTTCTGGTGGCGGTGGAAGTATGGAGAAATCAATTTGATAGCGGCGACAGGATTTCGGACATGGACACGCCATAACGCATCCATCTCCTCTTCAGATGTATCTATCAGCATTTTCATAAGGGCATGGCCGCTTGCTACTACGATGCAGGATGCATCATAGACATTTTCAGCGACTTTACGAGCTCCGTCCGGCTGGCTAAAATCAGCCTGGACGCCAATGAATTCCTGGTATGGATATTTTGCTTCTAATTTTCCAGTAAGCTCAACAACCGGATTGGTATTCCAGTGAAGATAAAGCGACCAGCCGGTTTCGGCCAGCTGCTGGGCAATCGCTTCTCCAATTTCTCCTGAAGCGCCCAAAATTACTGCAAATCGTTTCACACAGTTTCCTTCTTAGGAGGCACGATGGTAAAGACCGAACGCTGGCTGTCCAGACTGGCCGTAGCAAAAGCGGCTTGCAAATCAGGAACTTCTAAAGCTTCAAGAAAAGGCACCACATCGAAAAGATTCATTTGGTTGAACGTGTAGCGTGTAAACTGATTGGCAATATACTCAGGCGAATTCAAGGCTCTTAAGAAAAAGCCGATCTTTTTCCGGCGCACGCGGTCCAGGTCTGCCTGGCCAAATGGCCATTTTTCTATCGCTGCATCCAATGTATGCTGGATTTCTTTGGCCAGAACTTCAGGTTCAGACGTATCGGATCCAATCAATGCATAACCAAAGCCGTTTTCCAGCGAGTAATCAAACGAATACGATTCATCAATCCAGCCATTTTCATAAGCACGGTGATAAAAATCGGAAGTACGCCCGAATAATAATTCGAAAGCCAATTGTGATGCCAATTCATGTTTGAGCATCTGAGTGCCGGATAAATTCAAAACCTCGGGTTTGATGCCTACAAATACTTTCGGTTTTTGAACACTCATTTCCAATGTCCGTTCTTTGATTGCCGCTTCAATTGGCTCTTCCGGATAAATCCGTTTGATTTCTTTCGGCTCGTCAAACGTTTTTTCGCTTTGGTTTGTTCTGATAAAATCCATCATACTTTCCGGCTCAACCGCTCCAACGACGAACAAAACCATATTCGAAGGATGATAGAACGTGTTATAGCAAGTATATAAATGCTCAGCCGTGATTTCCTGGATTGAATCGACCGTTCCGGCAATATCGATTTTCACCGGATGGTTTTTATACAGGTTCTCGATCATGCCAAAGTACAGGCGCCAGTCCGGCTGATCGTCGTACATCGTAATTTCCTGTGCAATGATCCCTTTTTCTTTTTCGACTGTCTTTTCAGTGAAATATGGACTTTGAACGAAATCCAACAAAGTTCCGACATTTTCAGTAATTTGATCGGTTGCCGAGAATAAATAAGCCGTCCGTGTAAAAGAAGTGAACGCATTTGCAGAAGCGCCTTGTTTGCTGAACTGCTGGAATACATCGCCATCTTCTTTTTCAAACATTTTGTGCTCCAGGAAATGAGCGATGCCATCCGGTACTTTGACTGGTTCCTGCCCGCCAAATGGAACAAAATGATTGTCGATTGAACCGTATTTAGTGGTGAATGTCGCAAAAGTTTTCGAGAATCCTTTTTTCGGTAAGATATAAACTTCCAGCCCGTTAGGCAATTGCTCTTGATAAAGTGTTTCATCCAATTGATCAAAATGTACTTTATTCAACTGAATCATCCTCCTTGCCTGATAGGAAATAAGTCATTTCCAATGATAATTGCTGTGCAGCCTGTGCAATATCCTCTTTGGTGATGCTCTTCCATTTGCTGATTAAATAGTCCGGTTCAAATGAATCCGTCAATTCCATGTACTGGTCATAGATATCAATCTGGCCCCGTGCTGAATCCAGTGCTTCTCTCAATTGATTGATCAGCAATGCTTTTGTCTGTTCCAGTTCCGTATCGGAAATATTGCCTTTTTTCACTTCTTCCAATTGCTCAAGAACAAGTTTAACCGCCTTTTCTTCTAATTTGGAATCAATGCCTGCAAGTACGAACATCAATCCAAACTGGGAAGCGTACGAGCTGGATACGTAATAAGCCATGCTTTCTTTTTCGCGTATATTGACGAACAGTTTGGAATGCGCATAACCGCCGAGAATCCCGTTCATCAACTGCATGACTGGAAACTTTTCATCATAGAATGTAATCGGGGTAAAGAAAGCCATATGAAGCTTTCCTTGTTTCATATCTTCATATTCAACAACCCGTGATTGAGCCGGCTGTACCAATTCTACTGATGGTGCATCAATGGACTTTTCCCGGTCTTTGAAATGGAAGAATTCTTTTATATATGCTGCAATCGTCTCAGACTGAATATCTCCAACTGCATAAATCTCAATTTCGTTGTCATTGATCATTGCTTGATATTCCTTAAACAGCTTTTCGTTTGTCACCTGCTCTACTTCTTCGAGAGTTCCATTCGCTTGAATGGAAGCCGGATGTTCAGGGAGCGCCAGTTCCATCATCCGCTGCTGGGCATAACGCGTCTTCTCATCAAAAATGGATTCGATGCGCTGTTTGACCGCTTCTTTTTCACGGTTAAAAATGGTTTCTTTAAATAGGCCATTTTCAAAATTCGGTTTAAACAATACGATGTACATTAAATTCAGAACTTTTTCCAATACGCCTTCTTCAGACAAATACTGGTCGTTCACCGTTTCCACATTCAATGTCACAATATGCTCATTGCCCCGTTTAGAAGAATCTATGTACAGAGACGTGCCGTATAAATCATCAAGCACCATGCGAAGCGCAGTATGAGAAGGGTACACTTCATTGCTGTGCTGCAGGACATTCGCCAGAATCGACCGGGCAGACGCCTTTTCTTTTGTTAATTTATCTTTAAATTTCAGCGAAAAATTTATCGTTTTGAATTGTGTCGTTTCGTTAACATGCACATTGACGCCTTTTGCAATACTAGTTGTTTGAAACATATGGAAATCCCCTCTCTTCGTTCATAGTCTAACTATACCGAACCTTTTCGGCTAAATGCAAACAAAGAAAAGCGGAAACGGCCGCTCAGCTCCGAAAGGCATAAGACAAACCGGTGAAGCGGCGATTTTTGCCGCACAGCCAAGACAGCTTATGGCCCGAGGAGTTGGCCGCCGGAGCTGGACAATAAGAAAAGCTGAACGGCCGTTCAGCTTTCCAGGCAAAACAAAAAAGAGCCGTCGAAACGGCTCTTTTTTTGTTTTCTTATCGCTGTCCTTTGATATACGGAATTCCGTTCGCTTTAGGCGCATTGGCACGGCCAATGAAGCCTGCTAAAGCCAGGATTGTCAGTACGTATGGAAGAATCAGCAGGAAAACATTCGGAATGTCTTGGATATAAGGGATGGATGGTCCAACAATACTCAATGATTGGGCGAAGCCGAAGAACAAAGCTGCCCCCATGGCGCCCAGCGGATGCCATTTCCCAAAGATCATGGCTGCAAGAGCCATAAATCCTTGTCCATTGATCGTCGCATGACCAAAGTCCCCAGAAATTGTCTGTGCATAGATGGCTCCGCCAATACCGGCTAAAGCACCGGATATCATAACTGCGACATAACGCATTCTCGCAACATTGATGCCCATTGTGTCTGCAGCCATCGGGTGTTCACCAACAGAACGCAAACGCAAGCCGAATGGCGTCTTATAAATGACAAACCAAGCAAGAATTGCTATGGCAATTGCTAGGATAGACGTATTGTAAACCGAACTGAAGAACATTGGCCCGATGACCGGAATATCCGACAATACTGGAATATCATAACGCCCGAAACGTTCTGTAATAAAATCGGTCTGGCCTTTGCCAAATATTTTTTTAACCAAGTATATAGCTAAAGCAATCGCCAATAAGTTTATGGCTACCCCAGAGACGGTTTGATCCGCCCGGAAAGAAATAGAAGCGACCGCATGGACCAGAGACAGCAATAAAGCAGCGATCATAGCTGCTACCAAGGCAAGCCATGGAGTCGCATTGCCGAAAGTATCCGCATAAAATAAGTTAAACAAAATCCCCACGAATGCACCGATAACCATCAAACCTTCAAGGCCGATATTGATTACACCCGATCTTTCGGAAAATACACCTCCGATTGCTGTTAGGATAAGCGGGGCTGCGTAAAATATCGCTGAAGGAACGATGAAATACAAAACTTCCAAGAAACTCATATTACTTCGCCTCCTTCTTCTTAGCCGCGCGCAGCAGGAATAAGCGGATTACATAACCTGATGCCACAAAGAAAATAATAACGGCAATTACAATTTCAACGATTTCAAGCGGGATGCCCGCAGCATTCGGCATATTCAACGCACCGTATTTTAAAGAACCAAATAGCGTTGCACCAAAAATAACACCAAGCGGCGTATTCATCCCAAGCAAGGCAACCGCAATACCATCAAATCCGATACCTGTAAACCCGGCTTTTGACGACACATACTCAAACGTTCCAAGAGCTTCCATCGCTCCGCCAAGACCGGCAAAAGCACCTGAAATAACCATAGCCAAAATGATGTTTTTATTCACATTCATGCCGGCATATTTTGAAGCGTTTTGGTTAAAACCTACCGCTTTCAATTCAAAGCCCAATGTTGTTTTCTCTAAAATAAACCACATGACTCCCACCATTAATAAAGCAATAATAATTCCATAATGCAGGCGGGAAAATTCAGTCAAGTTCTGAAAAAATTCAGAGCGCAGCGATGCACTGGCAAAGATCGATTCTGTACGGTCTCCACCGCCAGAAACAGTTTTAATCAGTGCATTTGTCACGTGAAGGGCGATATAGTTCATCATGATGGTGACGATAACTTCGTGCACATGAAATTTCGCTTTCAATAAACCAGGTACGAATCCCCACAGCGCACCAGCTGCAGCTGCAGCTAAAATTGCCAAAGGCAAGTGAATGATTTTTGGCAATTCAACAGCTACTCCAACATAGGCAGCCGCAAACCAGCCCACAATCAATTGCCCTTCTACACCGATATTGAACAAACCGGAACGAAAAGCAAATGCCACTGCTAAACCGGCTAATAGGTAAGGCGTAATTTGACGCAAGGTTTCCCCAATTGTATACATATCACCAAAAATCCCATTCCAAAGGGCTGCATAGCCAATTACTGGATTGTATCCACTAATGAGCATGATAATTGCTCCAACCAGCAATCCGAGAATTACTGAAATGACGGGGACCAGAATATTTGTTGCTCTAATCGACATGCTGATCCTCCTTTACGCTATTTTCTTTTAGATGATCCTTTGAACGAACATGATGGCCTGCCATCAATAATCCAAGTTCTTGTTCTGTTGTTTCTTCCGGAGTAACGATATCAACAATTTCACCGTCGTGAATAACAGCTATGCGGTCTGACACGTTCATAACTTCATCCAATTCAAATGAAATCAACAAAACGGCTTTTCCATTATCCCGCTGTTCAATTAAACGGCTATGGATAAATTCGATGGCCCCAACGTCCAGACCACGTGTAGGCAAGGCGGCAATCAATAACTCTGGATTGCGGTCCACTTCACGGCCGATAATGGCTTTTTGCTGATTTCCTCCAGACAAAGCACGCGCTGGTTCATGCGGCCCTTGTGTGCGGACGTCATAAGCCTCGATGATATCCTTCGCTTTTTGATCAATTTTATCGTAATCAATGATGCCGGATTTCGAAATTGGAGATCCGTAATAAGTCTGCAACGAGATATTATGGCCGATTGGAAAATCCAGCACCAAGCCATGTTTATGGCGATCTTGCGGGATATGCCCTACTCCCGCTTCGGTAACCTTACGGGGTTTTAAATTCGTAATATTTTTCCCGTGTATTGAGATGATTCCATTTTTGACTTTGCGAAGTCCCGTAATCGCTTCAATCAGCTCTGTTTGGCCATTTCCATCGATTCCCGCAATTCCGACAATTTCACCTTGGCGGACGGACAAACTTAAGTTTTTCACTTTATCTACTCCGCGGTAATCTTCAACTACCAAATCTTTAATATCTAGAATTACGTCTTTTGGAGTTGCTGCTTTTTTCACGGTTTTAAATTCTACTTGGCGGCCAACCATCAGTGAAGCCAACTCAGCTGGATTCGTTTCAGCAGTAATGACCGTGCCGACTCCCTTCCCTTTACGGATAACCGTTACCCGGTCGGAAACATCCATGATTTCTTTTAATTTATGGGTGATTAAAATAATCGATTTTCCTTCTGCAATCAAGCGTTTCATAATTTGGATCAATTCGACGATTTCCTGCGGTGTCAATGAAGCCGTCGGTTCATCAAAAATCAGGATTTCAGCGCCTCTGTATAATGTTTTCAGGATTTCCACCCGCTGTTGCATCCCGACCGAAATATCCTCGATAATGGCATGTGGGTCCACGTTCAATCCATATTGTTCCGATACTTCCTGAACCCGTCTGGCCGCATCTTTTTTATTGGTGATGCCGAATTTCGTCGGCTCACTTCCCAGAATAATGTTTTCGGTTACCGAGAAATTCTCGACGAGCATAAAGTGCTGATGCACCATTCCGATTCCCAAGTCATTGGCGACGTTAGGATCTGTGATATCCACTTTTTTTCCGCGCACACGGATTTCTCCGCCATCCGGCTGGTACAGACCGAAAAGAACGTTCATCAATGTTGACTTGCCTGCTCCGTTTTCCCCAAGCAATGCGTGAATTTCACCCTTTTTCAACTGCAGAGTGATATTGTCATTGGCGACAAAATTCCCGAACACTTTACGGATATTGAGCATTTCGATTACATATTCCACTGTTTTCACTCCTTCGAAAACTGCTGACTTCTTTTTTTAAGTAATACAGGAAAGGTTTTTATTACTAAAAACCTTTCATCTATTATTAATTTTCTAAAAATAGGCGTAAAAAAAATCATAAAGACCGGATAGCCCGGTCTTTATGATGACCGTATCAACATGTATTTATCCCGCTTTAATGGGCAGTAGGACTCCCGCTTTTCCAAGCGGAAGATCCACTGACCGTAAAAGTCCGATTGAGGCCGACAGGATGTCGGTCACATAGGCGTTGCCGCAGTACACGGCGTTCTTAGCCTATGTTCTGCTGTTCCTCAGCGGATAAAGCTCCCGCTGAGTGAGTTTCACTTTATTCAGACAAAGTTTCTGGTACTTTGATTTCGCCGCTGGCAATTTTTTCTTTATATTCATTGACTTTAGCCATCACGTCTTCAGGGATTGCTCCACGTGAATCAGCAAGGCCTACGCCGTCTTCAGCTAAACCATAAGTTACAGTTTCGCCGCCAGGGAATTCGCCATCTTTGGCTTTGTTTGAAATATCAATTACTGCTTGGTCAACGCCTTTAAGAACTGAAGTCAAAGTTACGTTTGCATCGCCAACTTGGCCTTCGTCGTATTGGTCAGCATCAACACCGATAACCCAGATATTTGCGTCCGGATCTGCTTCTTTGCGTTCTTTTGCTTCGGTAAATACACCGTTGCCAGTACCGCCAGCAGCGTGGAATACAATATCCGCTCCCGCAGAGTACATGCGGTTAGCTGTTGTTTTACCTAATTCCGCTTTATCAAAAGCTCCTGTATATTGAACATCGACTTCAACTGCCGGGTCTACTGCTTTGACGCCTTCTTTGAATCCTGCTTCAAAGCGTTCGATAACTGGAATTTCCATACCGCCTACAAAGCCGATTTTTTTCGTTTCAGTCATCAAAGCTGCAGCTACTCCTGCAAGGTATGCTCCTTCTTGCTCTTTGAACAATACGCTCGCAACGTTCGGTGCATCTACAACCGCATCAATGATTGCAAGTTGTGCATCTGGCTGTTGCTCAGCAATTTCTTTTACAGCGCCTTCCATCAAGAACCCGATGCCGAAGACCACGTCAAAATCACGGCGGATCAAGTTGTTGAGGTTCGTGTTGTAATCAGCATCAGAAGCTGATTGCAGATAATCAATTCCGCCGTCCCCTTTTTTAAGGCCGTTTTCTTCACCAAAAGCTTGTAGTCCTTCCCAAGCTGATTGGTTGAATGATTTGTCATCCACGCCACCGACGTCTGTTACCATTGCTACTGAGAAATCGCTCGCTTCTCCGCCGCTTCCAGTTTCACCAGTAGAAGCGCCTTCTTCGCTGCCACATGCAGCAAGCATAGTGCCTGCAGCAAGCATTACAGATAGACCAAGACCAAATTTGCGTTTAATCAATGTAATAACCCCCAAGAATTTTTATCATATTAGCAGGAATTTGCCGTTTTACACACGTTTTCGAACTACATGGAAACTGAATTTATCAGCCCTGAAGTAGTTCTTTGAGTAAAGCACCACTCGATCGTCCTCATCGTAATGGAGCTGCTTTAATTCGAGTAATGCTGTTTCCGGATCACATTCCAAAATCGGCGAAGCTTGTTCATGGTAGCCAATTGGATCAATATATGTGACCGCATAGGAAATGTGTATATTCCCAGACTCCTCTAATGCAGAGAAGATGGAACTTTCTTTGCGTCCAAGAAAATCGGCAGGCAAATATGCGGAAGGAACTTTGTCAATGCAATAAACGACAGGTTCTCCATTTGCCGTCCGGACGCGTTCAATAGTTATGACAGTCTCATCGTTTTCGCAATGAAAGCGTTTTATATCATCTTCAGAAGATGGAGCCTCGGAAGTACTTAAGTAAATAGCACCTGGCTCCATTCCTGCTTGGCGGATCATATCCGAGACACTTGTCAATTGTTCGATGCCTGATGTAAACACCGGTTTCGCATTGACAAAAGTGCCGACTCCATGCCGTCTGACGATAATATTATCTTCTTCCAACAACCGCAGCGCCTCTCTTAAAGTAGCGCGGCTGACTCCCAGTGTTTTAGCTAGTTCGAATTCGGATGGCAACTTCTCTTTTTCTTTGTACAAACCGGCAGCAATATCCTGCTTCATTCGATCAATCACTTGAAGATACAAAGCACGATGATCCGATTTTATTGTCATACGATTCACCACCAATGACAGAGATCAGACATCTGATGTAAAACATTCCTACTAATCAAAATTACTATAACATTTATTCAAGACGAAATAAATAGTCTTTTGTCGAATTTCGCGAATTTTATTTTCAAAAAAAGTAATTGATGTAATCAATACGTCACGTAAAATACTTTGTTTTTTAATAATCCTCCTGCTTTGGAACTAATACTGTACGCGGTTTGCTTCCTTCATAAGGACCTACAACGCCTCGCTGTTCCATTTGGTCTATGATGCGGGCTGCCCGCGAATAGCCGACTCGGAAGCGTCTTTGCAGCATCGAAACTGATGCCGTTTGCATTTCAGAAACAAGTTGGACCGCTTCGTCATAAATTTCATCTGTGTCATCGTCTATAGCGGTTTCTTCAATTTCTGAAGGTATCATGTCTTCCTGGTATTGGGCTTTTTGCTGTTCAATCGCAAAGTCGACGATTTTTTCCACTTCGGAATCCGATAGGAACGCGCCTTGGACCCGGACCGGTTTCGATTTGCCGGCCCCTAAGAACAGCATGTCTCCCCGGCCTAGCAATTTTTCCGCTCCCCCCATATCCAGGATGGTGCGTGAGTCGATGGCAGAAGAAACAGCAAACGCGATCCGCGAAGGAATATTCGCTTTGATGACCCCTGTAATGACATTTACACTAGGGCGCTGTGTAGCGATGATCAAATGGATTCCCGCTGCCCGTGCCATTTGCGCCAAGCGTGTGATGGCATCTTCCACTTCGTTTGAAGCAACCATCATCAAGTCCGCTAATTCATCGACGATGACAACGATAAATGGCAGTTTTGGATGCTTTTCTTCGTTTTCTTCATTGAAAATCCGTACGTAATCGTTATATCCTTCGATATTGCGTGTTCCAGTATGGGAGAAAAGTTCGTATCTTCTTTCCATTTCAGAAACAATTTTCTTCAATGCCTGAGCTGCTTTTCTCGGATCTGTAACGACCGGCGCCAATAAATGCGGAATGCCGTTATAGACATTCAGTTCAACCATCTTCGGATCGATCATCATCATTTTCACTTCATGCGGTTTCGCCCGCATGATGATGCTCGTAATAATACCGTTGATGCATACCGATTTCCCGCTTCCCGTCGAACCGGCAACTAGCAGGTGAGGCATTTTGTTGAGTTCTGTCATGACCGCTTGTCCGGTAACATCCCGGCCAAGGCCGAACAGCAGCTTCGATTCAGGTTTATTGTTCTCTTCGGATTCCAATACTTCACGCAGCGAAACGATGGCCACTTCAGAGTTCGGCACTTCAATGCCGATCGCCGACTTGCCAGGAATCGGTGCTTCAATCCGGATGTCGCGAGCCGCAAGAGCCAACGCCAGATCATCGTGAAGCGCAACAATTTTACTGACTTTCACTCCTGTATCCGGCAGCACTTCATATTTCGTAACTGCTGGACCCATATGCACTTGAGTGACTTTTGCCCGCACGCCGAAACTTTGGAATGTTTTTTCCAGCTTTTTAGCGTTTTTCTGAATGCCAGCGTATTCTCCGCTTTGGTCACTGTGTGGAGGCAATGTCAGCAACTCAAGCGGCGGCAATTGATATTCCTCGTTTTCCATTTCTTCTCCCGAAGACAAAGTAACTTCTTCAGCAGCGTCCGCTTTGATATCTTCAGCCGGCACTTCCGCTTTTCTAGGACGGACATTTTCAGTAAACGCCGATATGATCGGTTCTTCATGCTGCATCACATGGACCGTTTCTTCTTCAGGATCGAGTGCTTCATCCACTTCAATCACTTGTTCAGGCTGCACTTTTTTGCGCGGTGCCGACAACCTCTTCGGTTTTGGCTTGCTTTGCTTCAAACGAGTTAATGACGATTTCAAGACCGGACGCAAACTAGGCACTTTCTCCGCCAAATAAGGAGCGGCCGTTTTTCCTGTAAGAATAATCGCTCCGATTGACAGTAGAATCAAAGCAATAACCCATGTCCCAGCCGTATCGAACAATAAATGGAACATGGCATATAGCACCGCCCCCATCATGCCGCCGCCGGTAGCTGTATAAGTCTCCCAAACTGACCCGGTAACTTTAGTTGACCGGATGGTCTCTGCTATCACATTGCCGGATGTAATAGGCAAAATAGAACCCGATGCCCAAATCAAGTGGCAAATTAAAAGAGTCCCTGTTATTAAAAACAATGAACTTGCAGCGATTTTCAGACGCGGTTTTGGCCAACGCCGTTTAACCATGATATGTGCTGCTAACAGCAATAACAGGATCGGCACAAAAATCGCCAAATACCCTGTCAATAATTCGGTTATATTTAATAATGTTTTTCCTATGATTCCTAACTGAAAAGCCATCAAGACCGCAACGCCGATCATCAGCAGCCCGATGACTTCATATCCAATCATGGACATCGGCTGCTTCTTTTTTTTGGCTGCCGGCTTTTTCTTAACTGGTGCCTTTTTTCTTGCCTGTGCCCGTGGCATATTGATCCCTCGTTTCCTAAAAATTGAAAAAGGATTTCCACCGAGTAGTTCGGTATGGAAATCCTTTCACTTTTTTCTTTCTTAGTATTCCATAATAATCGGAATGATCATCGGACGGCGTTTTGTTTGTTGGAATAAATAAGAATTCAGTGTGTCACGAATTTCCTGTTTGATGTTATTCCATTCAAAAGCGTCTTTCACCACATATTTCTCGACAATTTTACGGACCAATTGAGTGGATTCTTCCATTAGCTGCTCTGATTCACGGACATAAACAAAACCGCGGGAAATCATTTCAGGTCCGGATGCAATTTTCTTCTCTTTGCGGTTTAATGTTACCACTACAATAAAAATGCCGTCTTGCGAAAGAAGTTTACGGTCCCGAAGAACAATGTTGCCAACATCTCCGATTCCGATTCCGTCAATCAGCACATTGCCGGCAGTAACGCGGCCGCTCATACGAACTTTTCCGCCTTTGTATTCGACGATATCCCCTTTATCTGCAATAAAGATATCCGACTTATGCATACCGATTTGCTGTGCCAATTTCGAATGGGCAATCAGCATTTTGTATTCCCCTTGGATTGGGATGAAGTATTTCGGCTTCATCATGTTCAGCATCATCTTCAGGTCTTCCTGGCTTCCGTGTCCGGAGACGTGAACTTTCTTGCTCGATGTCAGTACATTCGCTCCGGCTTTCGCCAATTTGTTCATTGTCTGGAACATCTGGACTTCCATGCCTGGAGACGGTGTAAAGGTGATCATCACTGTGTCGGTGTCTTTGATTTTTACATCTTTATGCTGTTTACGGACCATTTTGTCCAAAGCTTCAAGCGGTTCACCTTGGTTGCCTGTTACGATAATCACGACTTCTTCATCTCGGTACTGCTCAAGCTCTTTTACCGAAATGACAGTCTCTTCATCGACTTCCAAATAGCCGAGCCGCAATCCGACTTCATAGCTGCTTTCGAGGCTTTTCCCAACCACTGCTACTTTTTTCCCTGTAGCTTTGGCAATATCGAATACTTGCTGGATCCGGATGAAGTTGGATGAATACAGCGATACTAAAATACGGCCTTCAGCTGCCAGGAATGCAGACAATAAATGGTCTGCCACAACTGTTTCAGGAGTTGTATGTCCTGGGCGTTCCGCTTCTGTAGAGTCTGACAGCAAAATCAAGACGCCGTCTTCTCCCAATTTTGCCATTTTAGCAATATCAGGCTTATAGCTTCCTTTTGCAGATTGGTCGAACTTGAATTCTCCCGTATGGACAATAGCGCCTTCCGATGTGTGGAAGACAATTCCAAGCGCATCCGGAATACTATGTGTTGTGTGGAAAAACGTCACATGAGTTTTATCAAAATTCATGCGGCTTTTGTTCGTCACTTCGAAAAATTTCACATGCTTCAATGAACCTTGTTCTTTGATATGCTCTTTCGCCAAAGCAATTGTCAATTTAGATCCATAAACTGGCGCCTGGATTTTTTTCAGCAAATATGCAATTGATCCAATTGCATCTTCGTGGCCATGAGTCAGGAAAATCCCTTTCACCCGGTCTTTGTTTTCCTCTAGAAATGATATGTCTGGGATAACAATATCGATGCCAAGCATTTCATTTTCCGGGAACATCAAGCCGCTGTCGACGACAAATAAATCTTCATCGATTTCGACGACATACATCGCTTTACCGATTTCTCCAACTCCGCCAAGCGGAATCACTCTAATTAATTCATTTTTTATTTTACTCAATTTATTTCCTCCTATAATTTACCCGTACACATCCATAGACTTTATTATACGGGAATCTTTGTAAACAGTCCAAAGAAAAAAATAAACCAGAGCGGCGTCCGGTTTATTTTAGGCGTCTTTTCATATTCAAATCTATTTTAAACAATTCCTTGTTCAATCATTGACTCAGCGATTTGAACGGAGTTCAATGCTGCGCCTTTCACTAAATTATCGGCGACTACCCATAAGTGGAATCCTTTTGGATTATCCAGATCTTGGCGGATTCGTCCAACAAAGACTTCATCAAGGCCAGTAGCCATCAACGGCATCGGATATACCTGATTGGCCGGATCGTCCATTAATTCCACTCCTGGTGCTGCAGCGATTGCCTGTTTTACTTCTTCCACTGTTGGTGCAGCGTCTAGCTCAACATACACCGATTCCGAATGCCCAGTCACCACTGGCAGCCGGACGCATGTAGCGGCAACCGATAAGGTATCATCATGCATAATCTTCTTTGTTTCATTTATCATCTTCATTTCTTCATACGTATAGCCATTATCAGTAAACTGATCAATTTGCGGAATAGCGTTGAAAGCGATCGGGTAGTGACGCTCTGCTGATTTCACTGGCAGCACTTTCGCTTCTGCATTCGGGGCATTGTCAAAATCCGCCGCCTGGTTCTTCAATTCATTGATGGCGTTGATCCCTGCGCCTGAAACAGCCTGATACGTTGAAACCACAATTTTATTTAAACCGAATTGTTCTTTCAATGGCTGCAAGGCACAAACCATTTGAATCGTGGAGCAGTTTGGGTTGGCAATGATTCCTTTATGCTCAGCGATATCGGTTTTATTGACTTCCGGCACGACGAGCGGCACTTCTTTATCCATGCGGAAAGCGCTCGTATTGTCGATGACTACAGCTCCGCGTTTAACTGCTTCCGGAGCGAACTTTTCCGAAATACTGCCTCCCGCACTGAATAAGGCTATATCAATCCCTTCAAAAGATTCGGGAACCGCTTCTTGTACTGTATATGTTTTTCCTTTAAATTCAATTTCCTGTCCAGCTGAACGGCTCGATGCCAAGAAAACAATCTCTTTAATAGGAAAGTTTCTTTTTTCCAGCTGTTCTTTCATTTGTTGTCCAACTGCTCCTGTTGCTCCCATAATTGCTACATTAAATGTTTTCAAATGACTCTCTCCTTCAGTGATGATTGGCGTTATTGTACCATAATTTACTGCACTAGAGGAATGACTTGTGTTTAAATAGTAAGTTATTTTAGATTTTTATCTAAAATTCACCTAAGTGTCAATTCTCGAACTTCCTTTAATTTATTTTCTCTTCAAAGCGAAAATGGCTTTTGAGTTCGATTGGCTTTCAAATTTCCGCCCATTAAAAAAAGCCCCCTCATTTTTAAGGGAGCTTACTTTGAGCGAATGATCGAAATAGCGGGTTCTCCTGCAAACAAATCCATCAATGAATTTACTTTTTCGAGTGAAACTTGGTCAACCAAATGGATGACTTCGTCGTATGGCTGATGTTTTTCCAGCAGCAATTCATTTTTTCCGTTGCGGTTCATCCGGGCACTCGTGCTTTCAAGCCCCAGCATGATATTGCCTTTAAGCTGTTCTTTTGAATCAGCCACTTCTTCAAGCGTTGCCCCGTTGCGCCGGACTTTCTGAAGTTCAGAAAGGATGACTTCCTGCAATTCGGGCATTTGTTCATTCGAAGTTCCCCCGTATATGGCTAAAGCGCCATGGTCGGAGTATGCCGAATGATAAGAATAAATGGAGTACGCCAACCCTCGTTCTTCCCGAACTTCCTGGAACAGGCGTGATGACATGGAACCGCCCACAATATTATTCAAGACGATAAAGTTATAGATGTTCTCATCTTTTACCGACAGTCCGGGATATCCTAGACATAAATGACCTTGTTCCGTCTCTTTATGCTTTAATGAATAGCCGGAACTAAATCCTGGAAATAGATAATGCTTATCCTGGTTCTTGCGCTGAAATGAACCGAAAAGTTGTTCAATCAATGCGATAAGCTGCGGCGTGATATTGCCTGCCACTGAAATCACCGTATTATTTGGCGTATAATGCCGGTCCATAAAGTGTTCAATCTTGTCTTTTGTGAATCCCTGCAAAGTATTTACAGTGCCGAGAATCGGAGCACCCATGGAATGGTGCGGGTACATCACTTTCCACAACTGCTCATGGACATCGTCATCCGGCATATCTTCGGTCATGCTGATTTCCTCAATTACCACTTGGCGCTCTTTTTCAATTTCTGACGCTTCCATCTTGGAATTGAAAAACATATCGGCTAGCACTGTCACCGCATGTTCAGCATGGTGGTCCAACACTTTAGCATAATAACACGTATATTCTTTGGAAGTATAAGCATTCATATCTCCGCCAATACGATCGAATTCCCGAGCAATCTGTTTAGCGCTTCTATTTTCTGTTCCTTTAAACAGCATATGCTCGATAAAATGCGTCATGCCGTTTTCATCCGGCAGTTCATCGCGAGATCCGGCTTTTACGAAAACACCAACGGCTACAGACCGGAAATGGGGAATGGATTCGGAAACAATCCGGAGCCCATTACCGCAAATATGTGTAGTAACCAATATTCATTCCTCCTAATACGAAAAAATTGCCAACATAAGCTGGCAATTTCGTTTGCTTTAAATTTTTTCGCTTCTATCGACAGCAAAAATTTTACTGATCAAAGTATCTGTTATTGATTGGCTTTTTCAGCAGTTTCTTTTTCTTCTTTCAAAACGATTTTACGTGAAAGGTTAACACGGCCTTGGCGATCGATTTCAATCACTTTAACTTTAACGACATCGTCAAGTTTCAAGACATCTTCCACTTCTTTCGTCCGTTCTTCCTGAATTTCAGAAATGTGAAGAAGTCCATCTTTTCCAGGGAACAGTTCAACAAAAGCACCAAATTTCTCGATGCGCTTCACTTTGCCTTCGTAGTACTCGCCGACTTTCGCTTCGCGGACGATATTTTCTATCATCGCTTTCGCTTTTGCGTTCATTTCCTGGTCAACCGAGGAAATGAAGATTGTGCCGTCTTGTTCAGTATCAATTTTAACACCAGTTTCATCAATGATTTTATTGATCACTTTACCGCCAGGCCCAATTACATCGCGGATCTTATCAGGGTTGATCTTTACCATGATAATCTTAGGAGCAAATTGCGATAACTGTTCTTTAGGCTCTGAAATCGTTGCAAGCATCGACTCCAAAATATGGATTCTTCCGATTTGAGCTTGTGTCAATGCCTCATCCAAAATTTCACGCGACAGGCCATCAATTTTAATGTCCATTTGAAGAGCTGTAATGCCTTTGGCAGTACCCGCTACTTTAAAGTCCATATCGCCAAGATGGTCTTCCATGCCTTGAATATCCGACAGCACAGTATAGTTTTCGCCTTTTTTAACTAATCCCATTGCAATTCCTGCAACCGGCGCTTTGATTGGCACTCCGGCATCCATCATCGCAAGCGTTGATGCACAAATACTTGCCTGTGAAGTCGAGCCATTCGATTCCAATACTTCTGCCACTAAGCGGATTGTATACGGGAAGTCTTTTTCAGACGGAATAACGGCTTCAAGCGCACGTTCTCCGAGTGCACCGTGCCCAATTTCCCGACGTCCAGGACCACGAAGGAATCCAGTTTCTCCTACTGAGAATAACGGGAAATTGTAATGGTGCATAAAGCGTTTCGTATCTTCAATGCCCAAGCCGTCGATGATTTGAACATCGCCAAGCGCACCTAAGGTACAGATGCTCATTGCCTGAGTCTGGCCACGAGTAAACAAACCTGAACCGTGTGTGCGATTCAAAATGCCGACTTCGGAAGATAAAGGGCGGATTTCAGATGGCGTACGGCCATCTGGGCGGATCTTTTCGTCTGTAATTAAACGGCGCACTTCATCTTTTACCATTTTGTCCAGAATCTGGCCAACTTGTTTTTTCACATCTTCATCGGCTTCTTCATAGGACTGCATGACACGGTCTTTAACAGCATCAATCGCTTCGTTGCGGGCCTGTTTTTCAGCTGTTTGCACAGCTGCATTCAACTCGTCTTCTGCAAGCGCCTTAATGGCTTCTGTAAGAGTGGCATCCAGCTCATAAAGCTGAATGTCTGTTTTTTCTTTGCCTACTTCTTCGGCAATCTGTTCTTGGAAAGCGATTAATCGCTTGATTTCTTCATGGCCAAACATAATAGCTTCCAGAATCTCTTGCTCCGAAACTTCCTTTGCTCCTGCTTCTACCATATTAATAGCATCTTTAGTTCCAGCAACTGTCAAGTTCATAGAACTCTGCTCCAGTTGGTCATTCGTTGGATTGATGATATATTCTCCATTAATTCTTCCAACGATAACGCCGGCGATAGGACCGCCGAATGGAATATCCGAAATCATCAATGATAGAGATGAACCGAACATTGCCGCCATTTCTGATGGGCAGTCCTGATCTACAGACATTACCATAGAAATAACCTGTACTTCATTGCGGAAACCATCCGGGAATAACGGGCGGATAGGACGGTCAATCAAACGGCTGGTAAGCGTCGCTTTTTCAGACGGACGGCCTTCGCGTTTGATAAATCCACCTGGGATTTTGCCGACTGCATATAAACGCTCTTCATAATTTACTGTGAGGGGGAAGAAATCCGTATTCTTCGGAGTTTTCGATGCTGTTGCCGTTGACAATACTGCTGTATCGCCGTAACGAATCAACGCAGCTCCGTTAGCTTGTTTTGCTAATTGGCCAACTTCAACCTGTAACTCGCGGCCTGCCCAATCTAATGTATAAACTTTTTTCGTTTGCTCCATAATCGAGCTCCTCTCTCTTACACTGTTTCATCATTCTCTTTACCCCGCTTTAACGGCCAGTAAAATCCACTACCAATCAGCGGGGATGAAGAAACTCCCCACTGATTGAAGTTTCTCTTTATCCCGCTTTAACGCTCAGTAGGACTCCCGCTTCCGCTGGGAGGTCCACTGTCCGTAAAAGTCCGATTGGATCAACTACCAATCAGCGGAGATGAAGAAACTCCCCGCTGATTGAAGTTTCTCTTTATGTATCCACTAGTAGTGTATCAAAAAAGCATTCACTGTGCGATTGAATGTTTAAATTTTTATCCATAAAGAAAAAGCGGGACGAATCCCGCTTTTGCTAATTGCTATTATCGGCGTAAGCCTAATTTTGAGATTAACTCGCGGTAGCGTGCTACATCGTTCTCGCGCAAGTATTTCAACAAGTTACGACGGCGTCCAACCATTTTGAATAGACCACGACGTGAGTGATGATCTTTCTTGTGAGTACGCAAGTGCTCGTTCAAGTTGTTGATGTCTTCTGTAAGAATGGCGATTTGAATATCTGCAGACCCAGTATCTGTGTCGTGCACTTTGAATTCATTGATCAATTCATTTTTACGTTCTTGAGTGATTGCCATACTGTTCCACCTCCTAATTTCTGATATCCCCAATTACCGAGCAACCGTTGGTGAATCGATTTGCCAAGCAATGGTTTGTACTTTTAGTACTTATAAATCATAGCATAAGCGCTTTTCAAAATCAACCGGTCACCTTATGTTAGGCTTTTGAAATAATCAATTGCCGTTTCCTTATCCTTTTGAATCTGAACCTTCAGTTCATCTATCCCCGAAAATTTCTTTTCATCCCGAATTCTCAAGTACCAATCTACATCCACCATTTCTCCGTAGATCGTTTTATCAAATTCTAAAATATAGACTTCAACCGTCTGCTTCTTTACGTCGGGATTGTTGAAAGTCGGTTTAAATCCAACATTGCAGACGCCATTGTATTTCCGGTCCTGAACCCAAATACTTACAGCATAAACTCCCCGGCCAGGAACAAACGTGCCAATTTCCGGCTCGACATTGGCAGTCGGGAAACCTATTGTCCTGCCCCTCTTATCGCCATTTACCACGGTGCCTGAAATTCTGTATGGCCGCCCTAATAAACGGCAAACTTCATCGACTTCACCGCTCTTCAGCAGATTCCGGATTCGTGTAGAACTGATTTTTTCTTCGCCGTCGACTTGTTTTTGAATAGTTGAAACAGAGAAAAAGCCTTTCCCAGCCTCTTCCATTGTTTTCATAGTCCCTTCACCTTTACAGCCGAACGAAAAATCGAATCCTGCTGTGACATGCACTACATTCAATTCTTTAATAAAAATATGGATGAATTGTTCAGGGGTCAACTTCGCAAAGTCGGAAGTAAATCGGACTACAAAACAAATATCAACTCCCATGCCATTCAAAATCTCTAATTTCTTTTGCATGGGCGTAATGTAAAATACTTCTTCTTTTCTTCCCCCTAAAACTACAGAAGGATGAGGATCAAACGTCATGACCGCCGATTGGATACTATGTTTTTTCGCATGGCTGATCGCTTCTCCAATAACCTGCTGGTGCCCTTTATGTACACCGTCGAAAAAACCGAGCGCAAGCGAAATAGGGCCAAGCTTTTCTTCAGGTCTAATATTGTTTGGATAACTTAAATGAATAATTTTCATGTCACACCTCGTTGATGCTCGGAATTCCGAACATTTTTTCAGGCTTCATTTTATCCACACGCTCCGGATGTCTTTTATATAATGCCAACGGCTGCCCGTTTACAGCAAATACTAAGAATTCCTGTGTTTCCATCAGAGGGTGCCGGTCTAGGACCTGGCCGTTTTTGATGGCAAAAACATCTTTTTTATCAACCTCGACAAATGGGAAATTGCTCAATCCGTAGCTTAGCGGTTTTAAAATAGAGCCGATATCTTCATTTTGAGCAAGTTCCGCCACTTCAGCAAGTGTTACGCAGTCTTTTGCTGCAAATTTTCCGGATTCGGTGCGCGTCAATTTGGACATATGGGCTGGGTATCCAAGAGCTTCTCCAATTTGAACGGCCAAAGTCCGGATATACGTGCCTTTTCCGCATTTAATGCGGATAGAGAATTTCAATTCTTTTCCGATCCATTCCGATTGCCCGTCAAGCAATTCTATGGAGTCAATCCGGACGACTCGTTGCGGCCGGTCCACTTGGATGCCTTGGCGCGCATATTCGTACAGCTTCTTGCCATTAACTTTTACAGCTGAATACATCGGTGGAGTCTGCATAATTTCACCCGTTAAATCTTCAAGCGCTTTTAATAAGTCACTTCTTCCCAAGTATTTCTCCGTGTCATCCACATCGACAGTTGCGCCGCTGGCATCTTCTGTTTCCGTTGAATAACCAAGCGTTACTTCAGCCTCATAGGTTTTCCCTTGATCAGTAATATATTCAGCCACTTTTGTTGCTGTCCCGATGCAAATCGGCAGTACACCATCAACATCCGGATCTAAGGTGCCCGTGTGTCCAACTTTTTTGGTTTTCAGGATTTTCCGCAATTTAAACACACAATCATGAGAAGTCATGCCTCTCTCTTTCCATAAAGGCAGAACGCCATTCATTGCCACTTGGTTCAGCTCCTTGCTTATTATGTATGTAAAGAAAAACTCCAGCCCACAGGGTTCTTCCCTCGTGGTTTGTAAGTTGGTCTTATCGGGATTTTACGGCCCTATAAGGCCATCTTCTAAAGAAACGGAAACCCTAACGACCGTTAAAGTATGAAAAAAATAGCCTGCTAATAATTAGCAGGCTCCAGTTTTATCATACTTTAAACGCTGATCAGTCCACTTTCGCCCCCGAAAAAGATGCGGGGCGAAGTTTTCCTTACTGGTCTTCTTTCGGTTCTTTTATGTCACGGAGCAATGTATCAATTCGATTTCCATATGCTATGGATGAATCAAATTCAAACGACAACTCCGGCGTTTTACGCAAGCGGATCCGCTGTCCGATTTCAGAACGGATAAATCCTTTTGACTTCGATAAGCCGAGCAAAGTTTGTTCTTTCGCTTTATCATCACCCAGCACACTAATATAAACAGTTGCCTGTTGAAGATCTCCAGTTACCTCTACATCCGTCACTGTCACGAATCCGATTCTAGGATCTTTCAGCTTGCGGCTGATAATTTCGCTAAGTTCTTTTTTCATCTGCTCGCCTACACGATTTGAGCGCATCGTCATTGTTTATTCACCTCGTTCTTACAAATATTCTTGCTGAACTTCAAGGCATTCCCAGGCGGGGTTGCTTTCCAAATACTGCAATACTTGCGCCATTTCTTTATCCACCATCTCTTTTGAGGAAGAAACAGTAACAAAGGCGATGCGTGTGCGTTGCCATACATTTTGGTGATCAATTTCCGCGGCTGAAACGTTGAACTTCTGTTTTGTGCGGGTCAGCATGCTTTTTAATACTGCCCGCTTTTCTTTTAATGAATGCGAAACTGGTATGAAGAATTCACATTCCATGTACAAAATCATTTGCGTTCGATTTCTTCCATTACGAATGCTTCAATGATGTCCATTTCTTTAACATCGTTGAAGTTTTTGATGGTGATTCCGCATTCGTATCCTTTTGCTACTTCTTTTGCATCGTCTTTAAAACGTTTCAGCGTATCAATTTCGCCTTCGAAAACGACTATGCCTTCACGAATTACCCGGACACCGCTATCTCGGGTAATTTTACCGTCGATTACATAGCTTCCTGCAATTGTTCCAACTTTAGATACTTTAAACGTACTGCGAACTTCAGCTTGTCCAATAATTTTTTCTTCGAATTCAGGATCCAGTAATCCTTTCATTGCGAATTCAATTTCTTCAATTACTTTATAGATGATGCGGTGCAAACGGATATCCACACCTTCTGCTTCAGCAGCACGTTTCGCATTAACATCCGGACGCACGTTAAATCCGATGACGATTGCATTAGACGCAGCAGCAAGTGAAATATCTGATTCTGTAATAGCACCAGCACCCGTATGGATGATTTTCACATTCACACCTTCAACATCAATTTTCATCAATGAGGCAGCCATTGCTTCAACTGCGCCTTGAACGTCAGCTTTAACAATCAGGTTTAGTTCTTTCATTTCCCCTTGTTTCAACTGGTCAAACAAGTTATCAAGAGTGACACGTGTTTTTTCAGAGCGCTGTACTTGAAGTGCAGATGTTGCACGAGTTTCACCGACTTGACGGGCTGTTTTCTCGTCTTCAAATACTACAAAACGGTCACCGGCTTGCGGCACATCATTTAATCCTGTAATTTCTACTGGAGTAGATGGGCCTGCATCTTTCACCCGTCGTCCAAGGTCGTTAACCATGGCCCGGACGCGCCCGAATGTATTACCGACAACAATTGGATCACCGACATTCAAAGTGCCATCTTGCACTAATAGAGTGGCTACCGAACCGCGGCCTTTATCCAGCTCCGCTTCGATAACAGTTCCGATTGCACGGCGTGCTGGATTTGCTTTCAATTCTCCAACTTCAGATACAAGCAAGATCATTTCTAGCAACGAATCGATGCCTTCTCCTTTTAAAGCTGAGATTGGAACAAAAATAGTTTCGCCGCCCCATGCTTCCGGTACAAGTCCATGTTCTGTCAGTTCTTGCATCACCCGGTCAGGATTAGCGCTTGGCTTATCCATTTTATTGACTGCGATAATGATTGGCACTTCAGCAGCTTTTGCATGATTGATCGCTTCCACAGTCTGAGGCATAACGCCGTCATCAGCTGCTACAACAATAATGGCCAGATCTGTTACTTTCGCTCCTCGTGCACGCATTGTTGTAAATGCTGCGTGTCCTGGAGTATCAAGGAACGTAATTTTTTTGCCGCCCTCATCCACTTGATAAGCACCGATATGCTGAGTGATACCGCCAGCTTCGCCTGCAGTCACTTTTGTGTTTCGGATAGAATCCAGTAATGTTGTTTTACCATGGTCAACGTGTCCCATGATTGTAACAACCGGTGGACGTTCTTCTAGAAGAGCTTCATCTTCCGGTTCGAAGTAAACTTCAAGATCCGATTTATCAACCAGAACTTCTTCTTCTACTTCTACCTCGTATTCAGCACAAATCAATTCAATAGCATCTTTATCCAATTCTTGGTTAATGGTAGCCATTACCCCAAGCATGAACAATTTTTTGATGATTTCAGATGGCTCACGGCCTAATTTTTTTGCTAATTCTGCTACCGTCAAAGACTCAGTAAACGTGATTTTAGCCGGCAGCTCTTTTTCTTTTCTAGGCATTGGCGGCATTGGATTTACCGGTTGCTGCTGTCTGCCTTTGCGGTTGCGGTTTTGGCCTCCGCGGCCTCCAGCGCCGCCTGGACGGTTGTTGCGCTGTCCTGGACCTGCAGTCGGTTTTGCAGCTTTCGGTGTGAAGTTCGATCCTTTAGCTGCTGCTGGACGGTTCTGCCCTTGGCCACTGCTTTGTGGACGGGATTGTCCTTGGCTGCTTTGTGGACGAGCTTGCCCCTGTCCGCTGCTTTGCGGGCGGGACTGCCCTTGTCCAGAAGGACGGTTCTGTGCTTGATGCTGTTGGCGCGCTTGTGTTTGCACACGCTGACCTGATGCAGATTTCTTATAAATGCCATCCAATTTTGAAACAGCATTGTCCTCCAAAGTTGCCATATGGTTAGCCACTTCAATATTCAGCTTTGATAACTGGTCAATAATCTCTTTACTTGGCTTGTCTACTTTTTTAGCGTATTCATGTACTCGAATTTTGGTCATCTGCTCACCCCCGGTTAATTTCTTCAAGCAAACTCGCTAGTTTTTTTGCAAACCCCTGATCGGTGATTGCTACTACTACACGCTCTGCTTTGCCTATTGCATGTCCAAGTTCAAAACGCGTTCCGAATACTTGGAGATCAACATTATACGAATTGCATTTGTCATGCACTTTCTTGCTAGTGTTTGCTGATGCGTCTTCTGACAATATGACCAATTTTGCATTGCCATTGCGCACTTCTGCCACTGCCATTCCTTCTCCGGAGGTCGTCATCCGGGCTCGGGTAGCCAATCCTAAAATTTGCAGGAATTTCTCTTTGGTCTGTAATTGCTCAGTGTTCATTATTTCTTCAACTGCTCTCTTAGGACTACGCGAATTAATTCGCTGTAAATTTCATCTGGAACTTTAACTTCCAGCTGATTGTCCAAAACTTTCTTTTTGCGCGCTAATGCTATCGCATCTTCCGATTTAGAGACATATGCACCGCGTCCTGATTTTTTGCCCGTCAAGTCGACAAATACTTCGCCTTCTTTTGTTCGGACCACTCGGATCATTTCTTTTTTAGGATGCATCTCGCCTGTAGCTACACACTTCCGCAATGGGATTTTCTTTTGCAGAGCCAACCGACATCACCTTTTCTACGTTATTCTTTTTCCTCATAAAAATCAAAATCGTCAAGTTCTTCACCGGATTCAACCAGTTCAACTGATGCATTTTCATTCGGATAAATGCCAAGTTCCCGGGCATCGGTCTCACTCTTGATATCGATTTTCCAGCCGGTTAATTTAGCAGCCAGACGTGCATTCTGTCCGCGTTTCCCAATCGCAAGTGACAATTGATAATCCGGAACAACGACAGTTGTTGATTTGTCTGCTTCATTTACTTGAACATCCAGAACTTTAGATGGGGAAAGTGCGTTTGCGACAAACACCACTGGTTCTTCTGACCATTCAACAATATCGATTTTTTCTCCGCTCAATTCATTTACAATTGTTTGGACACGGGCACCTTTCGCGCCTACACATGAACCAACTGGATCAATATCATCACGATGAGCGACTACAGAGATTTTAGAGCGGTCTCCCGCTTCACGTGCAATCGACTTGATTTCGACGATTCCTTCATAAATTTCCGGAACTTCGTTTTCAAACAGGCGGCGCAGCAACCCTGGATGGGTACGCGATACAAAAACCTGCGGCCCGCGAGTCGTGCGTTCTACTTTAGTGATGTATACCTTGATGCGGTCGTGCGGCTGGTAAGATTCATTTGGCATTTGTTCGGTCTGTGGAAGAACCGCTTCCACTTTTCCAAGGCCGACGTATAGATTGCGGGCATCCATGCGTTCAACAATGCCATTGACAATATCGTCAGCACGGTCAACGAATTCCTCAAAGATCAAACCGCGTTCAGCTTCGCGTACACGCTGAGTTACCACTTGTTTAGCTGTCTGAGCAGCAATACGTCCGAAATTCCGTGGAGTCACTTCTTCTTCAACGATATCGCCAAGTTCATAAGCGGGATTGATCACTTTTGCATCTTCCAATGAAATATGCAGGCGGTCATCTTCAACTTCTTCCACCACGTCTTTACGGGAATAAACAAGCATTGTTCCCGTGTTCAAGTTTAAATCCACCCGAACATTCTGCGCTTGGTTGAAATTGCGCTTATAGGCTGTAACCAGCGCAGCTTCAATGGCTTCTATCAGTACATCTCTCGAAATTCCTTTTTGCTTTTCTAAAGCATCTAATGCATCCAAAAACTCATTGCCCATTATTTATTCACTCCCATGTTCTTCAATCAGGTTTTACAGAAAAATCAATGGCGAGCCGGATAACTGCAATTTTGTCCCGGGCAATAACGATTGTTTTTCTGCGTGTTTTGATTTTAACTTCAATTTCTACTTCTTCATCATTGTAAGACATCAAGTAACCTTCGAATTCTTTTGCATTTTCCACAGGTTCATACGTCTTAATATAGATGTACTTTCCGCGCGCATTTTCGAAATCTTTTTCTTTTTTCAATGGGCGTTCTGCACCAGGTGAAGAAACTTCAAGGAAATAGTTCTGCTCAATCGGATCAAGTTTATCCAGGATTTCGCTTAACTTTTCACTGACAAGCGCACATTGATCAATGTCTATCGGCGCTGCCGGATTATCTACATAAACACGTAAAAACCAGCTGCGTCCTTCTTTTAAAAATTCTACATCCACAAGTTCCAAATGCAGTTCTTCTGTGATGGGCAATGCGATTTGTTCAATCTGTTCTGTAATTTTGCTCATATATGCCTCCCGCCGATTTATTCCATAACAACAGAAAAGAGCGGGAGAACCCACTCTTCTGCGACAGAGCTATCAGTAAATGTTATTACAATAATACCATATTTCCTATTGCTGTGCAACTTACTAGAACAGCGACAGTTGATTGGCATCCGGCATGCCCTCTAAGCATCCGTGGTCATCCATGTATTCAATAATGGTCTTGGAAACACGTCCACGCTGCTGCAAGTCTTCTTTCGATAAGAATGTTCCATGCTCACGGGCTGCAACGATTGATTTCGCTGCGTTTGTACCCAATCCCGGAATTGCATTAAATGGAGGAATCAATGTCTTGCCTTCAATGATAAATTGGTCAGCGGACGATTTGTACAAGTCGACTTTTTGGAACGAATAGCCTCGTTCAACCATTTCAAGCGCCAATTCCATGACTGTCAACAAGTTCTTTTCCTTGGTTGATGCTTCAAGCCCTTTAGCGTTAATCTCATCGATTTTAGCACGGATCGAATGAGATCCTTTGGCCATTGCATTGACATCGAAATCTTCTGCGCGGACGGTAAAGTATGCTGCGTAATAAAGAATCGGGAAATGCACTTTGAAATAAGCAATGCGTACTGCCATTAATACATAAGCGGCAGCATGGGCTTTCGGGAACATGTACTTGATCTTTTTACATGATTCGATATACCAATTCGGCACGCCTTCTTTTTTCATCGCTTCTTCCATTTCCGGAGTCAGCCCTTTACCTTTCCGTACCGACTCCATGATTTTAAATGCCAGTGAAGACTCCAATCCCTGATAAATCAAATAAACCATGATGTCATCCCGACAGCCGATTACGTCTGACAGCTGGCATGTACCATTTTGAATTAGTTCCTGGGCATTGCTGAGCCATACGTCTGTCCCATGGGAAAGTCCTGAAATCTGGACAAGCTCGGAAAACGTTGTCGGTTTTGTTTCTTCAAGCATCTGGCGAACAAAGCGCGTTCCGAATTCCGGGATGCCATATGTTCCGGTTTTACAACCGATTTGCTTCTCGGTAACACCCAAAGATTCCACCCCTGAGAAAATCTTCATCACTTCAGGGTCGTCTGTCGGAATCGTTTTTGGATCGATGCCTGATAAATCCTGCAGCATCCGGATAACGGTTGGATCATCATGTCCAAGAATATCCAGTTTCAAGAGGTTGTCATGAATAGAATGGAAATCGAAATGAGTCGTTTTCCATTCGGAATCCTGGGCATCCGCTGGGAATTGGATAGGTGAGAAATCATAAATGTCCATATAATCCGGCACAACGATAATTCCGCCCGGGTGCTGGCCGGTGCTCCGTTTAACTCCGGAACAACCTTGCACCAAGCGGTCTATTTCAGCGCCGCGGAGCGTCATGTCTCTGTCATTGGCATAGCCGCGGACGTAACCGTAGGCCGTTTTTTCCGCTACCGTTCCGATCGTTCCAGCACGGAAAACATTGTCTTCCCCGAATAATTCTTTTGTATAGTTGTGGGCTCTGGCCTGGTAATCCCCACTGAAGTTCAAGTCGATATCGGGAACTTTATCTCCTTTAAATCCAAGGAATGTCTCGAAGGGAATATCTTGTCCTTCTTTTTGGAAAGGGATATCGCAATCCGGGCAATTTTTATCCGGCAAGTCAAATCCTGAACCGACAGACCCGTCATCAAAAAACTCGGATTTTTTGCATTTCGAACAAATATAATGCGGCGGCAGCGGATTGACTTCTGTAATCTCCGTCAATGTCGCAACCAATGAAGAACCGACAGAACCTCGGGAGCCTACCAGATAACCGTCATCCAACGATTTTTTAACAAGCTTATGCGATATCAAATAAATAACCGCGAAGCCGTGTCCAATAATCGATTTCAATTCTTTTTCAATGCGTGCCTCCACAATTTCAGGCAGCGGAGAACCATAGATTTCGTGGGCCATATTATAGCTGAGCTCCCGTACTTCTTCATCCGCACCTTCAATTTTCGGTGTATAGAGATCGTCTTTGATCGGTTTTACCGTTTCAATCATATCCACGATTTTATTGGAGTTTTCAACCACTATTTCACGGGCGGTATCTTCTCCTAAAAATTCAAAGGCATCGAGCATTTCATTGGTCGTTCTAAAATGCACTTTAGGCAGTTTGTGGCGGTTCAATGGGTTAGCGCCGCCTTGAGAGCCAATGAGAACCTGGCGGAAAATCGCATCATTTTCGTCCAAGTAATGGACATTCCCTGTCGCTACCATTGGAATTTCAAGCTTCCGGCTGACTTTCACCAGTTTGCGGATCACATCTTCCAGGTTCCACTCATCGCGAATCAGTTCCCGTTCAATCAAATGAGAATAAACTTCTTTTGGATGGACTTCCAGATAATCATAGAATCTCGCTGTCTGTTCGACTTCCTCCATTGATTTTTGCATCACCGCTTCAAACACTTCTCCTTTATCACAGCCAGAACCGACCAGTAAGCCTTTCCGGTGGCGCTGCAATAATGAACGCGGAATTCGCGGGACACGGTAGAAATAATCAATATGTGAGGCAGACACTAGCTTGAACAGGTTTTTCAAGCCTTCATCATTTTGAGCCAGCAGCGTGCAATGTGTCGGACGCGAGCGTTTATACGCGTCCCCTGCACCGACATAGTCATTCAACTGGTCATGATACAAAATTCCTTTTTGATGAGCTTCTTTTAATAAATGCGTCATTAAATATGAAGTTGCTTCCGTGTCATAGATGGCCCGGTGATGCTGGGTCAATTCAATGCCGAATTTTTTTGCCAATGTATTCAACCGGTGGTTTTTCAATTCCGGATGAAGCATCCGGGCAAGTTCGAGCGTATCGATGGTCGCGTGTTTCTTTTCAATGCCGAATTTTTTATATGCCACATATAAAAAGCCCATATCAAATGATGCATTATGGGCAACCATAATATGGTCGCCGGCCCATTCATGGTAGTTGCGGATGACTTCTTCCACTTCAGGCGCATTTTTTACCATGTCGTCCGTAATCCCAGTCAAGTCAATCGTCGTTGCCGACAGCGCATGATGGGGATTAGCAAAACTCTCAAACTTATCAAGGATCTGGCCGCCTTTAATTTTCACAGCGGCAAGTTCGATGATGGTATCGTAGACAGCAGAGAGACCAGTCGTTTCCAAGTCGAATACCACAAATGTCTCTTCTTCCAATAAGGCATGCCGCTCTTCATAAGCAATCGGCACTCCATCGTCCACTAAATTCGCTTCTAAGCCGAATATCGCTTTAATGCCATATTTTTTACTGGCAGCATAGGCATCCGGAAAAGATTGCACACCGGCATGGTCCGTAATAGCAATTGCAGGATGGCCCCATTTTGCAGCTTGAGCGACCAGTGAATCGACCGAAGAGACTGCGTCCATCGCACTCATCGGTGTGTGTAAATGGAGTTCTGACCGTTTTTGATCGGCAGTATCTTGCCGAAGCTGCGGATTGATTTCCACCATATCCTGGGCCATCATCACTAAATCACGGACAAAGGTATCTGTCTGAATGGAACCGCGGGCTTTTAACCACATCCCTTTTTTGACATTGCCCATATGTTCCGCATCTTCTTTGTCTCGCGAGAACATCTTCACTAGTATCGAATCCGTGTAATCGGTCATTTTAACGGTCAACAATGAACGTCCGCTGCGCAATTCACGAACTTCAACATCAAATACGAACCCTTCGATCGTCACCCTGCGTTCTTCATCGACAATCGATTTGATTTCCGAAATTTTTTCATCCGGTTTAATCGCAATCCCCATTTGGAAAGGACCGGACGGCACGCCATTTTCTTTGCGGTCTGTTTCTCTTTTCTTCATATCCGCTAATGCCTTTTTCGCCATTTCATCTTCTTCGATCTGACGCTGTTCCAGAAATTCTTGGTGGGCCGCTTCTTGATCCCCTTCGGTCAATTGGAAATCGATGGCAATGCGCGGGAATCCAAACTGCTGGTAAACTTCTGCAATTTTATCGCTGTACTTCGACTTTAATGCCATCATTTCGTGTTCATGGCTGCAGCACAGCATTAATTTTTGGCCATTCCAATCCGGCACTTGCGATTGCAATTGCTGACGCAGTGGCGGAGCCATATCCGAAAATTCTTCCACTACATAGCGCCAGTAGTCCATGACTAACTGTCCTTCAGCTTTTGAAGATTCGCTTTCTATAGCAATTTGCACCGAGGCGATAGATGAGAAGGTTATATTTAGACGTTCTTTTAATTGAAGATATAGTTGCAGAGGCAGAATTTGTTTTACTTTGATCAGAAAACGCCAAGTCCGCTCTTTTTTATGGACTGTCATCCGTGTCAGTTCCGCCTCTTCAAAAAAAGGCATATGCACATCGTCCGTTAAGTCCAGATGCTGAAGAAGAAGCTTGAATCGCATCTTTGAATCCTGCTGGTTTGTCATAACTATCCCCTTCGTAACAGATTTATTGATAAGAATAAAGAAAGGAAAGTACAGTTGTACTTTCCTTTCATCATATCAGATTTGTCGATTATTTATTAAAGAATTGCTGTAATCGGTCCAGTAATTCTTCTCGTTTCCATTCAAAAGTTTCTCCCGTGCGGCGATATTTCACTTCCAAAATTCCTTCAGAAGCTTTTTTTCCGACCGTAATGCGAACAGGTATGCCAATCAAATCAGCATCTGCAAATTTTACTCCTGCCCGTTCAATGCGATTATCCAAAAGAACTTCATATCGGTACGATTTCAATAATTCATACAAATCCTCACCCAATTCACGTTGTGTTTCGTCCTTCATGTTGACAGGTACAATGTGTACATCGTAAGGGGCAATGATATCCGGCCAAGTAAAGCCGTTGTCATCTTGGAACTGTTCAGCAACAGCAGCCATGACGCGTGAAACTCCGATGCCGTAGCAGCCCATGATATAAGGCATCGCTCTACCCTGGTCGTTCAGGAACGTCGCTTTCATCGGTTCACTGTAGGTTGTGCCAAGTTTGAAGATATGGCCAACTTCGATTCCTTTAGCGAATTGGATAATGCCTTCGCCATCCGGCGATAGATCGCCTTCCTGGACAAAACGCAGATCCGCATAGGCTTCGACTGAAAAATCTTTTTCAGGATTGACATTGATGAAGTGGTATCTGTCTTCGTTCGCGCCTGTCACTCCATTGACAATCGATTTTACCGCGTTGTCTGCATAAACTTTGATAGATGAAGGCAGTTTCACCGGTCCTAAAGAGCCAATTTCACAGCCCAATAATTGCTGGACTTCTCCAGGCTCTGCAAGGTCGACAATGGTGGCACCAGTTGCATGCTTCACTTTGACATCATTAATTTCATGGTCGCCGCGTGATAAGACAATCACTAAATCGTCATCCGCTTTAAATACCAATGTCTTAATGCATTGTTCCGGAGTAGTATCAAGAAATTCTGCTACTTCCGCGATGGTCTTCTGGTCCGGAGTTGATACTTTCTCCATGTCTTTCAATGCTTCATCAGACTTCGGATAATCTGCCTTCACTGCAGCCATTTCAATATTGGCAGCGTAGGAAGACGTATCCGAATAGGCAATAGTATCTTCCCCGATTTCAGACAGCACCATGAATTCATGGTTATCTTTTCCGCCAATCGCTCCTGAATCCGCAATAACTGCACGAAAGTTTAAGCCAAGGCGCGTGAAGATATTTGTATAAGCCTGCATCATATCATTATATGTGTCATCCAAACTTTCTTTTGTTGCATGGAATGAATAGGCATCTTTCATCAAAAATTCTCGGCCGCGGAGCAAGCCGAAACGCGGACGCTTCTCGTCCCGGAATTTTGACTGGATCTGGAACAAATTCAACGGCAACTTCTTATATGATTTAATTTCATCGCGAAGCAAGCTTGTAATGACTTCTTCGTGCGTTGCACCAAGAGCGAATTCGCGGTTATTGCGGTCTGTCAATCTCATCAATTCGTCGCCGTATGAATACCACCGGCCCGTTTCCTGCCACAATTCCGCTTGCTGCAATGCCGGAAGAAAAACTTCAACGCTGTTCGCCGCTTCCATTTCCTCGCGGATAACCGTTTCCACTTTTTGCAGAACCCGTTTTCCGAGTGGCAAAAACGAATAGATGCCGCTTGTGTTTTGGCGGATAAATCCAGCCCGCAGCAAAAGCTGATGCGACTTAACATCCGCATCAGCCGGTGTTTCTCTTAATGTAGGGATAAAAGTTGCTGATTGTCTCATTCCAAAATGCACCTCAACTGACTATTTAATTTTTCTTGCGTTTTCTCTGTCCAACTCCGTCGCCTAGCCCCTCGAGGTCGCGGTCTGCCCCCTGCGCCATGGCAAAGCCCGCCATTACCGCCGGGTCTTCCAGCGCTTGTCGGGGCTTGACAGGCGACAGTGTTTTTCTTAGTTAAAAGAAGAATTTTTGTATATCGTTCCATGTGACGACAATCATTAACAGCATGAGCAGCATGATGCCGACGAAATGGACCATTCCTTCTTTTTGCCGATCGACTGGTTTGCCGCGGATTCCTTCAAGGATAAAGAACATCAACCGGCCACCGTCAAGTGCCGGAAGCGGCAGTAAATTCATAATCCCTAAGTTGATGCTCAACATACCCGCCCAGCTCATCAAAGTGAAGATGCCGTATTTTGCAACTTCTTCAGTGGTTTTGTAAATTCCGACCGGTCCTGACAAAGCATCAATCGTAAATTGGCCAGTCACCAGCATGCCAAGCAAGCGGAAAATTTCCTTGAACCAAAAGACTGTTTGTTCGGCACCGTATGCAAACGAACCTAAAACATCTTTTTCAAGAGGACTTCGGTATAAAACCCCAATAACCCCTACTTTTTCAGGAGATTGTTCCGATACTTCAGGCGTAATAGTGAAATCCAAAGGCTGTCCGTCCCGTTCGACTTTGAATGGCAGCGGATTTCCGGCGTTATCCTGGACCGCTTCTACTAACTCGTTCCAAGAGCCAATTGCTTTTCCATCGATTTCTGTGACCAAGTCTCCATTTTGCATTCCGGCTTCTGCAGCCGGGCTGTCTTCTGTTACTTCCGTTATTACAGGTTCATTCGTTGGAATGCCCTGCATCAAACCAATGGCTGTGAAGATGAAGAAAGCCAAAATAAAGTTAAACAGCGGCCCCGCCAGAATCGTCATAAAACGATGCCCAAGGCTTTTCGAGTCGAATTGCCGGTCATAAGGAGCAAGTATCGTTTCTTTGCCATTTTCTTCAACGACAGCATCACGCGCTACTCCAATACGGACAAATTGATCATCCTCGTCATAACCTTTAATATAAAGTTCTTTCTCTAAATCCGCTTCTTCAACTTCCATAAACAGAATATCCGGATACATTGTCTTCTGATTCATGATAATTTTTTTAGCTAGGCCATCCTTGTCCAATAAAACACCAATCCGATGCCCTGCTTGAAGATGGATGGTATCCATGTCTTCCCCGGCCATCCGGACGTATCCGCCAATTGGCAGCAAACGAAGCGTATAGACCGTCTCGCCTTTTGTAATGCCTAGAATCTTCGGTCCCATTCCGATGGCAAACTCACGTACTAAGATTCCGGCGCGCTTCGCAAACAAAAAGTGGCCAAATTCATGAAAAAATACTAAAGCACCGAAAATAATTATAAACGCTAGAACTGTTTCCATTTGAACCCATCCTTATAAACCGTTTTCGGTTTTAATCTTTAGTTATTTTAGCATGTTTTTAACGGATTTTCTTGTCTCAGCATCTACGTGTAGAATCGTCTCTAAATCCGGCTTCGAAACCACTTTATGATTATGCATCGCACGTTCAATAAGTTCTTCAATCTGTAAAAATTTAATTTCTTCATTTAAGAACATCGCAACGGCTTGTTCATTTGCTGCATTTAAAACAGTCGTCATCGTGCCGCCTGTTTTACCAGCCTCAAAAGCCATTTTTAAGGCACGGAACCGCTTGAAATCCATTTCCTGAAAATGTAATTTACCGATTTCCGCCAGATTCAGCCGCTTGGCTTCTGTACGAGGAAGCCGCTCTGGATAAGTCAGTGCATACTGGATGGGAACTCGCATATCGGGTGTGCCGAGCTGCGCCATAACACTGGTATCGTGGAATTCCACCATCGAGTGGATGATGCTTTCCCGGTGCAGAAGCACTTCGATATCTTTATAGTCAAAATCGAACAGAATATGAGCTTCGATCACTTCCAAACCTTTATTCACCATGGTTGCGGAATCAATTGTAATTTTCGCCCCCATTGACCAGTTTGGATGATTCAATGCTTCTTTAACAGTAACGTCTTTTAAGTCAGCACGTGTAGAATCTCGGAAGCTTCCTCCGGATGCTGTCAAAATCAGCCGGCTCGCCTGTTCTCTTTTTTCACCGTTCAGTGCTTGGAATAATGCCGAATGCTCACTGTCGACAGGAAGGATGGTGGCTCCGTATTCTCTTGCACTCTGCATGACGAGATGCCCTGCAGTAACGAGTGTTTCTTTATTTGCGATTGCCACAGTTCTGCCTAATTTAATCGCTTCCAAAGTTGGCTTTAGGCCGACGCTCCCAATCACGGCATTAACCAGGATGTCTGCATCATAGGTAGCCGTTTCAATAAGTCCTTGTTCACCGTGTACGATAGAAACGCCAGGGAACTCTTTGGCGATTTCAATGGCATCTTCTTCATTTTGCACGCAAACGATTTCTGGCTGGAATTCATGGATGAATTTCCTGGTGACTTCCATGTTTTTTCCTGCAGAAAAACCCTTTAGAGAAAAGACAGTTCCGTGCTCCCGTATTATATCAGCTGTCTGCACACCTATGGATCCGGTGGCACCCAGCAAAATTATGCTCTTGCCCATTCAGACGCTCCCTTTCTTAGATGAAATGTAAAAAGTGAAGTAGCGGCATCACAAACAGGATACTGTCGAACCGGTCAAGGATGCCTCCATGCCCAGGTAAGATGTTTCCTGAATCTTTAACGTTAAAATGCCTTTTTAATGCAGATTCGACTAGATCGCCCATTTGGCCGAATATCGATGCAACGATTGTCACTCCAATGATAAGCAGTATAGGCTTGTCCAAATCGATGAAATAATTCAAAATCAATCCGATGCCTATAGCCCATACGATGCCTCCGACAAAGCCTTCCACCGTTTTGTTAGGCGATATCTCAGGCCATAGTTTGCGTTTGCCGATCTTTCGGCCTGTAAAATAGGCTCCGGAGTCCGTGAACCAGACGATAAACAGGGCAAAGATGATAAATGCAAGACCAGCTTCGCGCGTTTCAATTGTGTAATAAAAACCCATTCCCAAATACAAAGTTCCGAGTACGGCAAAAGCAGCATCGTCAAAAGTAAAGCTGTTTTTAACTACCACAGTATGTATAAGAAGTAAAAGAACTGCTAAAAATGCGAACTCCACTTTTATATAGCCGGTCCATTCAAAAATTTGCAGCGCCCATTTATCGGGCAGCATAAGTGCGTATAACGCAAAAAGAGCGATAAGCCCTGGAATACTCCATAAATTGCGGCCTTTCATGTTAAGCAACTCTTGCAATCCCACCGTGCCTAATGCATACATCAGAAGTGTAAAAGGCGTTCCCCCAACATAAACAAAAGGAATGAAAAGAGCCGCAGCAATGATTCCAGTTATGATGCGCTGTTTCAATTTGCTTCTTCTCCTTTCAATCCTCCAAAACGGCGATTTCGTTTTTGGTAATTCTCAATCGCATCCAATAAAGCTTCTTCTCCGAAATCAGGCCACAAAGTCTCCGTGAACCAAAATTCTGTATAAGCCAGCTGCCAAAGCATGAAGTTGCTCAGCCGCACTTCCCCGCTTGTCCGGATCAATAAATCTGGCTCTGGCAACTTGCTGGTCATTAGCCCTTCAGTGATATGCTCTTCAGTAATATCTGCTATATTCAGAGTTCCAGCAGCCACTTGTGCAGCAATATCTTTAACCGCATCCACGATTTCCGCACGGCTTCCGTAATTCAAGGCGAAGTTCAACACAAGGCCGGTATTGTTCTTGGTTGCTTCTTTCGCTTTTCTGATGGCTTCAATGGTATGCGAAGGCAAATTCTGATGATACCCCATCATTTCTACACGCACATTCTCTTCAATTAACTCCGGCAGAAAAGTAGATAAAAACTCTTCAGGAAGACGCATCAGAAAATCTACTTCAATTTTCGGGCGTTTCCAATTTTCGGTGGAAAAAGCATAAAGAGTCAAGACGTTGACTCCTATATGACTCGCCAGCTTCGTAACTTTGCGGACTGTCTTCATTCCTTCATGATGGCCTGCCACTCTAGGCAGTGAACGTTTTTTAGCCCATCGCCCATTGCCATCCATAATGATGGCAATATGTGACGGGACCCCTGCTCTGGCAACAGCATATGAGCGCTCCTCATATTCCGGAACCGGATCTGCCATTCGTTTTAATAATTTATTGAACATAGTTTAATCCTCCACCTATTGCAAATCGGCATGTCTATTGCTTATCATATCAAAAAAATCGGCATTGTGCGCTTTCTTTGATGCAGCAATGCATATTTTGGCATGAAAAAGCGTCCTGCTAAACAGGACGCCCGGCAATCGTGAAAGTTCGAATTAAACTTCCATTATTTCTTTTTCTTTATCTTTTGCCACTTCATCGATTTTTGCAATATATGAATCCGTCAATTTTTGCACTTCATCCGAATAGCTGCGCAAATCATCTTCCGTTATCTCGCTCTTTTTCTCGAGTTTCTTGTATTCGTCATTAGCGTCCCGGCGAATGTTGCGGATACCGATTTTCGCTTCTTCCGCTTCTTTTTTCACTTGTTTTACAAGGTCTTTCCGGCGTTCTTCAGTAAGAGCCGGAATTGCCAAGCGAATTACCGTACCGTCATTAGTAGGGCTTAAGCCTAAGTCTGATTTAAGAATCGCTTTTTCGATGTCGCCCATTATGGTCTTGTCATATGGTTGAATAACGATTAGGCGTGCTTCCGGAACAGATACACCCGCCACTTGGTTGATTGGTGTAGGAGCTCCGTAATATTCAACAGTCAATTTGTTTAAAATTGAAGGATTTGCACGACCTGCTCGAATCGAAGAAAGTTCACGTGAAAAAGCTTGGATTGCATTTTCCATTTTTGTTTTCGTGTCGTTCATCACATTTTTCGGCATTATAAAGTTCTCCTCACTACTGTCCCGATTTTTTCACCGAGTACAGCCCGTTTTATATTTCCATTTTCCATAATTGAGAATACTACGAGTGGAATGTCATTGTCCATACAAAGTGTGGAAGCTGTTGAATCCATTACTTGCAAGCCTTGCTGAATCACATCAAAATAAGATAGCTCATCGTATTTAACAGCTGTATCATCAGTTCTAGGATCTGCTGAGTAAACACCGTCCACGTTGTTTTTAGCCATTAAAATAACATCGGCTTCAATTTCAGCAGCGCGAAGTGCCGCAGTCGTATCAGTAGAGAAATAAGGATTGCCTGTGCCTGCAGCAAAAATAACAACCCGTTTTTTCTCTAAATGGCGAATGGCTCTTCTTCGGATATAAGGTTCAGCCACTTGGCGCATTTCAATAGAAGAAAGGACACGTGTTTCTACTCCTTGTTTTTCCAAAGAATCTTGCAATGCCAACGAATTCATGACCGTTGCCAGCATTCCCATATAATCCGCTGTCGCGCGGTCCATACCCATTTCCGAGCCGACCTTGCCCCGCCAGATATTTCCGCCGCCTACAACTACAGCAACTTCTACACCGAGTTCTACAACTTCTTTTACTTGGCTAGCCACTGTTTTGATGATTTCAGGAGACAAACCGAAACCTTGTCCGCCAGCCATCGCTTCTCCACTTAGTTTTAGTACAATGCGTTTATATTGTTGAACACTCATCGGTACCCTCCGTTACACTTTTATTGAAAAATAGGGAACACCTTTCAGTGTTCCCCGGGTTGAATCTTATAAGAATAACCTTATTTTTTGTTTACTTGGCTCATTACTTCATCAGCAAAGTTATCTTCGCGTTTTTCAATGCCTTCTCCAACTTCATAACGGATGAATTCTTTTACAGTTCCACCAGTTGAAGCTGCGAAATCACGGACTTTTTGGTCAGAATTCTTAACAAATGCTTGGTCAAGCAAGCAAACGTCTTCGAAGTACTTGCCAAGGCGGCCTTCAACCATTTTAGCAACAATGTTTTCTGGTTTGCCTTCGTTAAGAGCTTGTTCAGTCAATACTTTGCGTTCATGTTCTACTTCCTCAGCAGAAACTTCGTCGCGTGAAACGTATTTCGGGTTCAAGGCTGCAATGTGCATTGCGATATCGCGTGCAGCGCTCGCGTCTGTAGAATTTTCAAGAACAACTAGCACGGAGATGCGTCCACCCATGTGAAGGTAAGGACCAAAAGCGTCAGCGTCAGTTTTAGTGCGGACTTCAAAGCGGCGCAAAGTGATTTTCTCACCAATTTTAGCGATAGCGTTTGAAATATGGTCTGCAACTGTAACACCGTTAGACATTGTCGAAGCAGTAGCTTCTTCAATAGTAGCCGGTTTAGTTTCGATCAAGTGCTCGCCCAATTCTTTTACTAACGTCTGGAAGCCTTCGTTTTTCGCTACGAAATCTGTTTCAGCGTTTACTTCGTAGATAACTGCGTCATTGTCTTTTACAAGGATTGAAGTAATCCCTTCAGCTGCAATGCGGTCAGCTTTCTTAGAAGCACTTGAAAGGCCTTTTTCACGCAAGAAGTCGATTGCTGCGTCAATATCGCCGTCTGTCTGAACTAGTGCTTTTTTGCAATCCATCATACCCGCGCCTGTTTTTTCACGCAATTCTTTTACCATTTGAGCTGTAACTGCCATGATTAAATTCCTCCTTAGGATATATACGTTTTCTCAAAAAAAGGTGATAAGTGGGGTTGGCCGCTTATCACCTGTACTACTTGTGAATTACTCAGCAGCAACAGCTGGAGCTTCTTCGTCTTCTTCCGGTTTAGACTCAAGCAAAGCGTCTGCCATTTTACCAGTCAATAGCTTAACAGCGCGAATTGCATCATCGTTTGCAGGAATTACATAATCGATTTCATCCGGATCACAGTTAGTATCAACGATACCAACGATAGGAATGTTCAATTTAATAGCTTCTGCTACTGCAATGCGTTCTTTGCGTGGGTCAACTACGAACATTACGTCCGGCAGTGAACTCATATCACGGATACCGCCAAGGAATTTAACAAGGCGTTCGTGTTCTTTTTTCAATTGAACTACTTCTTTTTTCGGTAGAACATCAAAAGTTCCGTCCTCTTCCATGCGCTCGATTTGTTTCAAACGGCTAACACGTTTTTGGATTGTACCGAAGTTAGTAAGCGTTCCACCCAACCAGCGTTGGTTGATGTAGTAGTTACCAGAGCGCTCTGCTTCTTCTTTGATAGCATCTTGAGCTTGTTTTTTCGTTCCGACGAATAACACTTTACCGCCTTCTTCGCCCACTTGTTTCATGAAGCTGTAAGCTTCCTCCAATTTGCGGACTGTTTTTTGAAGATCGATAATGTAGATACCGTTACGCTCAACGAAAATATATTTTTTCATTTTCGGGTTCCAACGGCGAGTCTGATGGCCAAAGTGTACACCAGCTTCAAGCAATTGTTTCATAGAAATTACTGACATGTGTGTTTCCTCCTGATAGGTTATTTTTCCTCCGCATTCTTCTTCTCTGAACCGTTACTTGTTCCAAGCACCTGCGATTCAAATCGAAATGCGTGTGTATTTAACACCATTTGAAATTATACCACGGTCTCTTATAGGACCGCAAGAAGTTTCTCTTATAAGATTCGGCTTCTTTATTTCCACTTCTTATTTTGTTTTTGACTCGAATTTAAAAACACTGACATTTTGAAGAAGGATTAATGAAATCCCTTGGGCAGTGGCTCTCCGCCAGAAGCGAGCCGCGGAAAAAATTTGCCTAAATCGTTTCTGGCAAAGCTAACGCAGCGGCTGTTTTTCATGCACCGAAGCTAGCACAGCGATGCAGGTGCAATGCGGAAACAAAAACAGCGAATGAACTAAAGAACGATACAAGAGCAAATGGTTTTGTGCGGCTGTTTTTTCGAGATATCATCAAGACCATCCAGCGTTTCAGAAAAAAAGCAAAACAAAAAAGGTGCCGGAATTGATCCGGCACCTTTTGATTTAATTAGTTCATTTTCAATTGTTCTAATTCAGCAAGGAATTTTGTGTTCAATACTTTAATGTATGTCCCTTTCATTCCTAGAGAACGAGATTCGATAACGCCAGCACTTTCAAGTTTGCGAAGTGCGTTAACGATAACTGAGCGAGTGATTCCTACACGGTCAGCGATTTTTGAAGCGACAAGCAAACCTTCGTTGCCGTCAAGCTCTTCAAAAATGTGTTCAATCGCTTCAAGTTCACTGTATGAAAGTGAAGAAATCGCCATTTGAACAACTGCTTTGCTGCGTGCTTCCTCTTCGATGCGGTCGCCTTTTTCACGAAGGATTTCCATCCCTACTACTGTTGCACCGTATTCACCCAAAATCAAATCATCATCTCCGAACGGCTGATCAACGCGGCCAAGAAGAAGTGTCCCTAAACGCTCTCCTCCACCAATAATCGGAACGATTGTTGTCAAACCGCCTTTGAACAATTCACGTTCTTCAACCGGGAAGATCGTGTGCTCGCTGTTTACGTCCAAGTTAGCAGACGTTTCAGTGATGGTAGATAAGTTTTGTGTGTATTCAAGCGGGAATTGACGCTCTTCCAGCATCCCTTTCATACGCTCGTTTTCGATTTGGCGGTTAACTGCGAAACCTAGCACCTTACCTTTACGGCTTACTACGAAAGCGTTGCATTGGATTACTTCGCTTAAAGTTTCGGCCATATCTTTAAAGTTTACAGGCTTTCCTGCCGCTGCTTGCAGCATCGAGTTAATACGTCTTGTTTTTTCCAATAAATTCATTCTAATGAACCTCCTACAGTTTCAAACACTATTTATTAAATATTCTAAAGGTTTTTACTCTTTTTTGAAACTACTTTGCCTTGATTTACAAGATAAATTGTGACAAATCTTTATTTTTCGCCACATTTTCTAATTTTTCGTTCACATATTGAGGAGTAATGTCAATTTGTGCCGGCGATATTTCTGCTGCCTCAAATGATAAGTCTTCCAACAAGCGTTCCAAAATCGTATGGAGACGGCGAGCCCCTATGTTATCGGTTTCCTGATTTACTTCATAAGCAATTTCCGCAAGTCTGACTATTGACGCATCATTGAAGTGTACCATAACTCCCTCTGTTTCGAGAAGCGCTTTGTATTGATTTATCAAAGAATGTTTTGGTTCCGTTAAAATTTTGACAAAATCATTCACTTCCAGCTTCTGCAATTCAACACGAATCGGGAAACGTCCCTGCAATTCCGGAATAAGATCTGATGGTTTAGACATGTGGAATGCGCCTGCAGCTACAAACAGCATGTAATCGGTTTTGACTGCACCGTATTTTGTGGATACCGTTGATCCTTCGACAATCGGCAAAATATCACGCTGCACTCCTTCCCTTGACACATCCGCTGACGAAGAACTATTTTTACTTGCAATTTTATCCATTTCATCGATGAATATGATGCCTTGCTGTTCGGAACGCTGAATTGCTTCCATAGCGACTTCCTCGTTATCCACCAGCTTAGCCGCTTCTTCGGCAACCAAAATCCGGCGTGCTTCTTTTACCTGCAAACGGCGCTTTTTCTTTTTCTTTGGCATTAACGAAGATAAAGCGTCTTGCATATTTGCACCCATCTGTTCCATTCCCGAACCTTGCAAGGCGTCAAACATAGATGGAATATTTTCTTCCACTTCGACAACGACCCATTCATCTTCCAATTTTCCAGCTTTTAAATCTGCAGCAATTTCTCTTCTCTTCACACGCACTTCCACTTCTGCTGTCGGATCTTCTTCTTCTGCATCCATCTTTTGCCCAAAAAGCATTTCAAGTGGATTTTGGCTGTTTGGTTTTTTCTTGCGTGAAGGTGCAAGAAGTTTGACGATTCGTTCATTAGCCGCAGATTCAGCTTGGAACTTGACCGCTTCAAACTTTTCCTCTTTGACGATGCGCACTGCTGCTTCCACCAAATCCCGCACCATTGATTCAACATCGCGGCCAACATAGCCCACTTCTGTAAACTTAGTGGCTTCCACTTTTACAAATGGCGCTCCGGTCAATTTGGCAATGCGTCTGGCAATTTCCGTTTTCCCGACGCCCGTAGGACCAATCATCAGAATATTTTTCGGGATCACTTCATCACGAAGTTCCTCGTCCAGTCGGCTGCGGCGGTATCGGTTGCGCAAAGCAATCGCAATCGATCGTTTGGCGTCTTTTTGGCCAACAATAAAACGGTCAAGGTGATCTGTAATTTGTCTAGGAGTCAAATCTTGCTGTTTTTTCATTTTGACAACTCCTCTACTACGATTTGATGGTTTGTATAGACACAAATGTCTGCTGCAGTTTCTAAAGCGGACTTCGCTATTTCAGCCGCTGTCATCTGGTCCCCTGCAAACTTCTTCAAAGCTCTTCCTGCAGCAAGCGCATAATTGCCTCCTGATCCGATAGCCAAAATCCCATCGTCAGGTTCAATCACTTCGCCGGTTCCTGAAACGAGCAATAACTCGTCTTTGTTCATGATGATCAGCATTGCTTCTAATTGGCGGAGCATTTTATCTCCCCGCCACTGTTTAGCCAGTTCGACAGCGGCACGCTGCAAGTTGCCGTTGTATTCGGTGAGCTTGCCTTCAAACATTTCAAATAAAGTGAAAGCATCTGCAACAGAACCTGCAAAGCCGGTCAGAACCTGGCCATTGTATAACTTCCGCACTTTTCTCGCCGTGTGTTTCATCACTACTGCATTGCCGAATGTGACTTGGCCATCGCCAGCCATTGCGCATTCACCGTTATGCTGAACTGCGAATATCGTTGTTGCATGAAATTGCTGCATGTAGATGTCTCCTCTCTAAGCTCGTGGATGTGAATTCAAATAAGTTTTTCTCAAATGCTCTTTTGTTACATGCGTATACACTTGCGTAGAACTCAAGTGCGAATGGCCCAGCAGCTCTTGCACAGTCCGCATATCAGCTCCATTGTTCAATAAATGGGTTGCAAACGTATGACGGATCATATGGGGATAAATTGACGAATTAACAGATGCTTTTTTCATGCATTCGCTCAATATATGCCGAATGCCTCTATCAGTCAGCGGCTCTCCGCGGCTATTGACGAACAATCCCATATGCTCTTGCTTCTTCATCAACCTTGGACGAACTTCATCGATATAATGTTCCAAAGCATCATGTGCAAACTGGCCATATGGAATATACCGTTCTTTCCGTCCCTTTCCCATGACTTTCACAATTTGAATTTGCCGGTCCAAATCCTGCATCCGAATTGATACACATTCGCTGACCCGCATTCCTGTAGCATATAGCAACTCTAGCAGAGCAGTGTTTCGGATCGATAAATTATCTTCACCTTGCACTGAGGCAAATAACACTTCCATTTCTTCTTCGTAAAAAAATTGCGGAAGCCGTTCTTCTTTTTTGGGATGGTAAAGCGAACGGAAAGCCGCTTCACTCAACCCGTATTCCCGGTTGCCGTATTTAAAAAAGGAGCGAATCGCTGAAATTTTTCTGGATATGGTTGTGCGCGACAATTGAGCATCATATAATTCCGTCACATAATTTCTTGCATGCAAATATTCTACATCCTGTATCTCCGGCACCTTCTCTTTTTCCAAAAACAGAAAAAAATCCGCCAAATCTTTTTCGTAATGGTGGACGGTGTGTTCAGAGTAATTCTTTTCGAGTTGAATGTAAGTCATAAAAGATTTGAGCATTTCTTCTTTCTTCATCCATGCACCCACCTTTTTTTACAAATACAAAAGCCTCTAAATTATAACAACATTTAGAGGCTTTTATCAATTAAACCGTCGCTGTATTCATATAATTTCGAATTGCCTCGAGAGCTCGTTCCGCATGTCTTTCAGCCCGTTCCTGTTTTGATTTGATACGCTCACCTAAATCAGGGAACAAACCAAAATTGACATTCATCGGCTGGAAGTTCTTGCTGTCTGCTTCTGTAATGTAGCGCGCCATGCTGCCAAGTGCTGTTTCAGCCGGCAAGACAATCTGTTCTTCGCCTAATGCCAGTTTCGCTGCGTTAATGCCTGCCAGAAGGCCGCTTCCAGCAGACTCTACATAGCCTTCAACACCGGTCATTTGTCCGGCAAAGAAGATATTCGGATTCGCTTTCAGCTGGTATGTCGGTTTCAAAACGCGCGGTGAGTTTATGAATGTATTGCGATGCATTACACCATAACGGACAATTTCCACGTTCTCAAGTCCTGGAATCAGTTTCAGCACTTCTTTTTGAGGGCCCCATTTTAAATGTGTCTGGAAGCCGACAATATTGTAAAGCGTTCCAGCTGCATCGTCTTGGCGCAGCTGAACAACTGCATAAGGCCGTTTTCCTGTTTTCGGATCTTCAAGTCCTACCGGTTTCATCGGTCCGAATGTCAAAGTTTTTTCGCCTCTTGCGGCCATGACTTCGATTGGCATACAGCCTTCAAAGTAAATTTCTTTTTCGAATTCTTTTAATGGCACTACTTCCGCTTCGACAAGAGCGGTACGGAAACGGTTGAATTCCTCTTCTGTCATCGGACAGTTCAAGTAAGCCGCTTCGCCTTTGTCATAGCGGGATTTCAGATAAACTTTGTCCATATCAATGCTGTCTTTTTCCACAATCGGCGCAGCCGCATCATAAAAGTACAGATACTCTTCACCAGTCATTTGGCGGATTTTTTCAGCGAGCGCCGGAGAAGTCAAAGGGCCGGTGGCGATGATCGTGATGCCTTCCGGGATTTCCGTCACTTCTTCGTTGATGACTTCTACAAGCGGATGGTTTCGCACTTTCTCTGTTACCAGTCCTGCAAATTCGTGGCGGTCTACCGCGAGCGCGCCCCCTGCCGGAACAGATGAACGGTCGGCAGAATCAATAATCACCGACTCCAATTGCCGCATCTCTTCTTTTATAACCCCAACCGCATTGGTTAAGGAATTGGCACGCAGTGAATTGCTGCAGACCAGTTCAGCGAATTTGTCGGTATGGTGAGCCGGAGTTTGTTTAACAGGCCGCATTTCATATAACCGTACATTGATGCCGCGCTTCGCTACTTGCCAAGCCGCTTCACTTCCTGCCAAGCCAGCTCCAATTATATTCACATATTTTGTCATCATAAAACACCTCTATTAATTATTGAACTTCTTCTTTGTAATCACAGCTTGTGCAATTGATTTGCACACCTTTTTTCACTTTCTTTTCTACAAGCAACTGGCTGCATTTTGGACATGGACGTTCAATCGGTTTGTCCCACGATACAAAATCACATTCCGGGTAGCGTTCACAGCCGTAAAAAATGCGGCGCTTTTTGCTTTTCCGCTCAACAATTTCGCCTTCCTTGCAAGTTGGGCAAGTGACGCCGATATGTTTCACGATAGCTTTAGTGTTTCGGCAATCCGGAAAATTGCTGCATGCCATGAATTTGCCGTATCGACCTAATTTAAATACCATCGCCGAACCGCATAATTCACAATCTTCTCCGGCAGGTTCATCTTTGATCTGCACTTTTTCCATTTCATTTTCCGCTACTTCAACGTGTTTTTCAAAATCTTTGAAGAAAGTGTGTATAATGGCTCTCCATTCTATTTCGCCTTCTTCAACACTGTCCAAGTCATTTTCCATTTTCGCCGTAAATTCAATGTTTATGATATCCGGGAAAAACTCAAGGACCAGCTGATGGACAATTTCTCCCAGCTCTGTCGGTATAAAACGCTTGGCGTCCAGTGACACATAACCACGTTTTTGAATGGTGTCCAAAGTCGGTGCATAAGTAGACGGACGACCGATTCCCAGTTCTTCCAGCGCCCGGACTAAACGGGCCTCTGTAAAGCGCGGAGGCGGCTGTGTGAAATGCTGTTTCGGTTCAATCGTAACAGCTTCAACCGTATCACCTTCCGCCATTTCAGGCAAAATATTATCTTTGTCTTCTGTCTGGTCGTCTGTTCCTTCAATATAAAGCTTCATGAAACCTGGGAACTTTACTTGAGAACCGTTTGCACGGAATACTGCATCTCCGTTCTGCAACTCCGCCATCACTGTATCCAAAACTGCAGGAGACATTTGGCTCGCTACGAAACGATCCCAAATCAATTTATACAGCCGGTACAAGTCACGCGACAAGATGCTTTTCATAGATTCCGGTGTCCGCAAAACGCTGGTAGGACGTACCGCTTCGTGAGCATCCTGTGATTTGGCTGATTGTTTGGCAGCCGCTGACTTCGTTACATATTCCTCACCGTACTGCTCGACAATAAAATCCAGTGCATCTTTTTTGGCAGTTTCTGAAATACGGGTTGAATCCGTACGCATATACGTAATCAATCCTGTTATGCCTTCTTTTCCAACTTGTATACCTTCATATAATTGTTGGGCAAGCATCATTGTCTTTTTCGCTCGGAAATTTAATTTGCGGGCAGCTTCCTGCTGGAGGGATGAAGTTGTAAAAGAAGGGGAAGGATTTCTCTTTCTTTCTTTTTTCACCACGCGATTAACTGAAAAGTCTTTGCCTTTCATCGATGCCATCACAGCTTTAACATCATCTTCGTTTTGCAATTTCATCTTTTCTTTGGTACTTCCATAAAATTGGGCTTCAAATTTCTTTTTTGCTTTTTCAAACTCGCCTGTGATGGACCAGTATTCTTCTGGTTCGAAATTTTTAATTTCATTTTCACGGTCAATGATCAAACGAAGGGCAACAGATTGAACCCGTCCTGCTGATAACCCTTTTTTCACTTTTTTCCAAAGCAAAGGGCTGATGCTATAACCGACAAGGCGGTCGAGTATTCGCCGCGCTTGCTGCGCATCCACTAAATCCATGTCAATTTTCCGAGGATGTTTAAATGATTCTTTGATGGCGTCTTTTGTAATCTCGTTGAAAACGACTCTGCATTCTGTGCTTTGGTCAACACCTAGAGCATTGGCTAAATGCCAGGCAATGGCTTCTCCTTCACGATCCGGGTCAGCTGCCAGAAAGACTTTTTTCGCTTTTTTAGCTTCTTTTTTAAGATCTTGTAATATGGGGCCTTTGCCTCTGATCGTAATATAGCGGGGTTCGTAATTATTTTCTACGTCTACTCCCATTGTGCTGCGGGGCAGATCGCGTAAATGTCCGAGAGATGCACGGACTTTATACTTTTTCCCTAAATACCGTTCAATTGTTTTCGCTTTTGCAGGCGATTCAACAATAACCAAATAATCCGACATGAATATTCCTCCTCATAGAGGTTTCTTAAAATTATATAAAAGAATTACCTGTTGCAAAATGTATAACAGTTTTTGAAGGAATGCAAGGCTTTTCATTTATAACCATTATTTTTCAGCCCTTAAAAGACGATATTCTTCAAGGATTTGACTGCCTTTCCATACCGGCTTAGCCCCTTCCAAAATTAATTTGTGCGGCCCTTCAGACAAAGCTGAAAAAATATCTCCCGGAACAGCGAAAATATCTTTTCCATGGTCCAAAGCATGTTCTACAGTGCTTAACGTTCCACTTTTCGCTTTAGCTTCAGTGACCAGAATCCCTTGCGACAAACCACTGATAATCCGATTTCTCATAGGGAAATTCCACCGTTTCGGCTGCATATATGGCGGATATTCGGTGATCGATAAATATTTTTCTTCTATTATATTATGCAGCCCCGCATTCTCTTTCGGGTAGGGATGCAAAAAGCCGCTCCCTGTCACCGCAATTGTTTGGCCGCCAAGTTCAATTGTTGTGGCATGCGCCATGGCATCTGCACCTTTCGCAAGGCCGCTGACGATAAGAAATTGTTGTTCAACTAAAGGCGGCAGTATGGCATTGATGGCTTTTTGAGAATAATGGGAGGCGTTCCTAGAACCGATGACTGCTATTTTTTCGGGGGATAGCAGCAGTTCAAGCCTGCCTTTTGCATAAAGTATCGCCGGTGGATCAATCAAATCCAGCAAACTCACGGGGTAATTGGGATGGTGAAAAGATATGGGGGTTATCTTATGTTTCTCGTATAAATCTTTAAAAGGAATGGTTAAAGCTTTAGCATATGCAGTTTTCAATTGAATTGCCTGCGCGAGTGAAATTTCCATAAGGGCAGCTATTTCAAACGGCTTTTTTCTGTAGAGCTTCTCCAACTCCGGATCATCGCCCATTAACCGATTTATCCGGTTTAACGGTTTTGGGTAGACGTAATGCAAAGCTAATAGCCGCTGCCAAAAATCTTCTGTCATCAAATTCCTCCTTCAATCAAATAAAAATAAGACGCACCAGCAAGATGCGCCTTACTCTCATATTAATGTGTTTTACATTGATCGTACAAGCCTTTTTCTCTGATTACTCGGATTAAAGTCTCGCCGATTACTGAAGGAGTTTCTGCAACTTCGATTCCAGCTTCGTTCATCGCTTTAATCTTGTCTGCAGCTGTTCCTTTACCGCCAGAAATGATCGCACCGGCATGGCCCATACGTTTTCCTTCTGGAGCCGTTTGACCGCCGATAAAGCCGACAACCGGTTTTGTCATGTTCGCTTTAACCCACGCAGCAGCTTCTTCTTCTGCTGTTCCGCCGATTTCACCGATCATAATAACCGCATACGTATCTTCGTCTTCGTTGAATGCTTCAAGAGCATCGATGAAGTTTGTTCCGTTAACAGGGTCTCCACCGATTCCGACAGTTGTCGATTGGCCGATTCCTGCAACTGAAAGTTGAAGAGTCGCTTCGTATGTCAACGTCCCAGAACGGGAAATAACGCCGACATGCCCTTTTTTATGGATATAGCCAGGCATGATGCCGATTTTACATTCGTCTGGAGTGATAACGCCCGGACAGTTTGGTCCGACCAAACGCGTTTTTTTGCCTTCCATATAACGCTTCACTTTAACCATATCCAAGACCGGAATGTGTTCAGTGATGCAAATCGTCATATCAAGTTCAGCATCAACCGCTTCAAGAATTGCATCAGCCGCAAAAGGAGCTGGTACATAAATTACTGAAACATTAGCGCCGGTAGCTTTGACAGCATCTTCCACTGTGTTGAAAACCGGTACGCCTTCAACTTCAGTGCCACCCTTGCCAGGTGTTACCCCAGCAACGATTTTTGTTCCATATTCAAGCATCTGTTTTGTATGGAAAAGGGCAGTTGACCCTGTAATTCCTTGTACAATAACTTTTGTGTCTTTGTTAATGAATACACTCATCTTTGTCCCTGCCCTTCTTTAGCCTACAAGTTCTACGATCTTTTGAGCGCCTTCTGCCATTGTGTCAGCAGAGTTGATATCAAGACCTGATTCGTTCAGCAATTTTTTGCCTAATTCAACGTTCGTTCCTTCAAGACGGACGACTAAAGGCACATTCAAGCTTACTTCTTTCGCTGCTTGGATAACGCCTTCCGCGATGATGTCACACTTCATGATACCGCCGAAAATGTTAACGAAGATTCCTTTTACATTCTTGTCAGAAAGAATGATTTTGAAAGCTTCCGTTACTTTCTCAGCAGTGGCACCGCCCCCAACGTCAAGGAAGTTAGCGGGTGTTCCGCCGTAATAGTTGATCGTATCCATTGTTGCCATAGCTAGGCCGGCACCGTTAACCATACAGCCGATATTTCCGTCTAGGGAAATATAGCTCAAGTCATATTTTGACGCTTCGATTTCTTTTGGATCTTCTTCATCATAATCGCGCATTTCCATGATGTTCTGATGGCGGTAAAGAGCGTTTGCATCGAAGTTGAATTTCGCATCCAATGCTACTACTTGGCCGTCTCCAGTCACTACAAGCGGATTGATTTCGACGATAGCTGCATCGGTATCAACATAAGCCTGGTAAAGGCCCAGCATCAATTTAGCTGCTTTATTGACAAGTTTAGTCGGGATGTTCATGTTATAAGCCATACGACGTGCTTGGAAGCCAGTCAATCCGACAACCGGGTCGATTTCTTCATAGAAAAGACGCTCCGGATTGTTTGCTGCTACTTCCTCGATGTCCATTCCGCCTTCTTCTGAACCCATAAGAGTTACACGAGAAGTTTCGCGGTCAAGCACCAATCCTAAGTAATATTCCTTCTGGATGTCGCTTCCCGCTTCAATATACAAGCGTTTAACTTCTTTTCCTTCAGGACCAGTCTGATGTGTCACAAGTACTTTACCAAGTAATTCTTTGGCAATTGTGCGCACTTCGTCCAAGTTTTTGGCAAGCTTGACTCCGCCTGCTTTCCCGCGGCCACCTGCGTGGATTTGGGCTTTTACCACAACAACATCAGTACCTAGTTCTTTAGCCGCTTTCACTGCTTCTTCCGGAGAAAAAGCTACATGGCCTTCAGGAACTGCTACTCCATATTGTTTAAGGATTTGTTTCCCCTGATATTCATGGATATTCATCTGTCATCCTCCAATCAAACATCTGTATCTTTATGTAGTGCCTTTATCATTGTATTAAAGATGCCTTCAAAAGTCCACAGTTGTTGGCTATACTACAAAAAAATCAGAATTTTCAGTTGTTTTCGACCGGACATTTTTAAATTAATTTCTCTTTCAGCAATGACTTTACGGGCTCAAACGTTTTCCGGTGAATGGGGCAGGGGCCGAATTTCTGCAAAGCGGCTACATGCTCTTTTGTGCCGTATCCAGCATGTCTATCGAAACCGTAAACCGGATACTCTGCTGCATAAGCCTCCATGATGGCATCACGGCCTGTCTTTGCCAGGATAGAAGCAGCGGCAATGCTCAAGCTTTTGGCATCCCCTTTAATAATCGATTCGCTTTGTCTTCCAACGTCCAGTTTCATCGCATCTGCCAGAACAATATCGGGTTCCGGATTTAATTGCAATGCCGCTTTTGTCATCGACATTTTAGTCGCTTGATAAATATTCAATGCATCAATTTCTTCAGGAGGCTGAATATGCACGGCATAGCTGACCGCCATATCTTTAATCAGTGAGGCAAAATATTCCCGTTTCGCTTTTGGCAGTTTTTTCGAATCGTCCAGGCCAAGGAGGGCTGAACAGTCTTCAGGCAGGATGACAGCTGCAGTGACTACCGGACCGGCAAGCGGACCTCTGCCTGCTTCATCGATTCCACAGACCAAATCGCCTTTATTCTTTTTAAAGGTTTCATCAAAATCTATTTTTTGGCTGTGCGCTAAAACCAGTTTTTCGCGCTGGCTTTTTTTTCGCAGCCAGCCCGAGAGTGCGGCCTGTACATTTTTTCTTGAATCTTGTTGGAGTTCATCCATCCAAGGCTCCCATTCGACAGCCTCTGCCAATCTTTCTTTTACTTCCCCAATTGTTTTCATGCCATCAGCTCTTTCTTTTTTGTATGTAAAAAAAGAGCCGGACTCAATTGCTTGAGCCAGCCCTTTTGATCGCACATCATTCCTCAACAATCATTTCATCGCGGTAGTCGAACGTAATACGGCCAAGATATTGGTTGCGGATATCACGGACGATGGCTTCAGCAGTCATTTCATAATCCACTTCTCCACCTGGTGAAATGAAACTCCGCTTTTTTGCAATGTGGTCAAACGTATGGACAATTTCTTCATCTACTCCATCGATGCCATAGCGCTCTTTCAAGCGTTCCGGATACCGCTCTTCAAGAAATTTCAATGCATAAATCGCCAGTTCCTCCATATGGATGACCGAGTCTTTTATCGCCCCTGTAACGGCCAGTTTCAAGCCGGTTTCCGGGTCTTCAAATTTCGGCCAAAGTATGCCGGGAGTGTCCAAAAGCTCTATTTCCTTGCCTACTTTAATCCATTGCTGCGCTTTTGTTACGCCGGGCATATTGCCGGTTTTCGCCAGGCTTTTTTTAGATAGCCGGTTGATGAGTGTGGATTTCCCGACATTCGGTATTCCTACAATCATTGCCCGGATAGCCCGGGGTTTGATCCCTTTGGAAATCATACGATCCCATTTTTCAGCTAAAATTTCTTTTGATGTTTTGGTCACTAATTGCAGCCCTCTTCCTTCAAGGGAATTGATTGCAACTGCGCGGGTTCCTTGATCCTCAAAATATCGAATCCACTTTTTGGTTTCAACTTCATCTGCCATATCCATTTTGTTTAAAATAATCAAACGTGGTTTTTGCTGAATCACTTGATCAATCATCGGATTTCGTGAAGATAAAGGTAACCGGGCATCTACAAGTTCGAAGATGATATCCACCAATTTCAGTTTTTCCGTAACTTCTCTTCTTGCTTTTGCCATATGCCCTGGAAACCATTGTATCGTCATAAAAACACTCCTTAGTTAACGACTCCCGCTTCAGCCATCGGCCAGAACACAAAATTTGTGCTGCCGATGACTTCTTCCATTGGCACAATGCCAATATGGCGGCTGTCTTTGCTTGCTCTCCGGTTATCACCCATTACAAAAACATACCCTTCCGGAATCGTGCTTTTATTGGTGATATCCTCTAAAGTAAAATCTTCAGTTAATGTACCGGTAATTCCTTCTTTATAAGAATCCAAATAAGGCTCTTCTACCGCTTCACCGTTTATATAAAGCTGATCATCTTCATAGGCGACGTGATCGCCAGGCAGCCCTATTACTCGCTTAATATAATCCTTTTCTTCAGGAGCATGAAAAACGATAATATCAAATCGCTCAGGATCTCCAACAGTATAGCCAATTTTGTTGACGATCATCCGGTCTCCGTGCTCTAAAGTCGGCATCATGGATTCTCCGTCTACAACAATCGGTGTGAAAAAGAAAAATCGTATTATTGCAGCAAGCCCAAACGCAATTAATAAAGCTTTAGACCATTCCCATACTTCATTTTTTTTCTTCACTTCAGGTTCCATGCGTGTTCCTCCCTAAACTTTCTGGTTTAATTGTACAAGGATTGTCCACTTTTAGCAAAGAAAAGCGAAAGTGCCTAAGCTAGTCGTGACAAGCGCTAACAGGCATAAATATTCCCCGGATTCAATTACACCAGCAGCTCTTTTCCCTCTTTTTAAGTCACTGAAACAATTGAACAGATCCAAACTTGTCAATAAGGCAACCAACGCCCAGTCTCCTCTGATTGGATAGTCCCCTTAACATGAAATTTTTTCAAAACTTGATTGGATTACAACCCATTAAATTTATCGAAGGCAAGCAAAAAGAAAGAGGGCGGATTCCGCCCTCTTTCATCAGTGCAATCTTATCGAATTTCTTTGATGCGTGCTGCTTTACCGCGTAGGTTGCGCAAGTAGTACAATTTCGCACGACGTACTTTACCGCGACGGACAACATCAAGTTGTGCAATTTTTGGTGTGTGTACAGGGAATGTACGCTCAACACCAACACCATAAGAGATTTTACGGACAGTGAATGATTCACTGATTCCGCCTCCACGGCGACCGATTACTACTCCTTCGTATACCTGAATACGTTCGCGAGTTCCCTCGACAACTTTCACGTGTACACGAACAGTATCTCCTGGACGGAAATCCGCAAGATCCGTACGTAGTTGTTCTTTAGTAATGTCTGCAATAATGTTTTGCATGTTTTTTCTCTCCTTCTACAGATGCTCTTGCACACAAAGGCTGCTGCAGCGGAACACCGTGATCCTGTACTTCACATAAAAGTACAGACTCCATAGTACCACTAAACAATCCGTTTCGCAAGAGTCATTCTGATTATCGTTTTTGTTTTTTCAATCCATTCAAAATCTTCTGCTGCTCTGCAGTCAATTCAAGCTCTTCAAGCAAATCCGGTCTGCGGTCTAATGTGCGTTTCAGCGCTTGCTCTTCCCGCCATTGATCGACTTTGGCATGATTCCCGGAAGTCAGGACGGCCGGAACTGTCCAGCCTCTAAAATCCGCAGGACGGGTATACTGAGGATGTTCCAACAAGCCGGTCGAGAAAGAGTCTTGGACCGGAGAGTCGGCATTGCCCAGTACGCCTGGAAGCAGTCTGACGACACTATCGATAACCGTCATCGCCGCCAGTTCACCGCCAGTCAACACAAAATCTCCGATTGAAATTTCGTCTGTTACCAAATGCTCCCGGATCCGTTCATCATAGCCTTCGTAATGGCCGCAAATGAAAATCAATTCCTCTTCCTGCGCCAGCTCTTCCGCTTTTTTCTGAGTAAAGCGTTCGCCTTGCGGACACATCAGGATAATCCGGGATTCCTTGCTTTGAGAAAGGGATTCCACCGCATTGAAAATCGGTTCCGGTTTCAGCACCATGCCGGCTCCTCCGCCAAAAGGATAATCATCCACTTGGCGTTTGTTATCGGCAAACTGCCGGATATCCGTAATCCCCAGGGTGACCGCATTTTTTTCTTGTGCCTTTTTCATAATGGATTGATTGAAGATTCCCTCGAACATGGTCGGAAATAAAGACAAGACATTTATATTCATTCGTTCAACAAACCTTCCAGTACATCAATGACGACTTTCTTCTCATCTACATCAATTTCTTTAACTACATCTTCAATATAAGGAATGTAATGCTTTTTCCCCGATTTCGGAGTGACTTCCCAGACATCATTAGCACCGGTTTCTAAAATTTCAGTGATGATGCCAATTTCCTGACCTTCCGTCGAAAAGACAGTACAGCCCAAAATTTCATGATGATAAAAAGCGTGGTCTTCCAACTCCGTCAAATCATGTTCAGCGATGCGCAAATAAGAATCTTTGAATTCTACTACGTCATTGATATTCGGGTAGCCTTCAAATGTCAGCAATTCAAAATTTTTATGCTGACGATGGCTGGCGATTTTCACCATAATCGGCTTTTTCGCATCGGGTTTAAAGAGGCCGAGTTTCATGCCGACCGCAAACCGTTCTTCAGGGAAATCAGTACGCGATAAAACCCGGACCTCTCCTCGGATTCCATGAGTATTAACGATTTTTCCAACATTAAACCATTCCACTCAAAAACACCCTTCCACTTTCTGTTTAAACTAATATAATCGCTAGTGCCCTTATCAGACGCACTTACTGAAGCGGCCAAGTGAAGCAGGACTCTGACGTATACTCATAAAACTCGCTATCTTTAAGCTTAAACAAGCTATATAAGTTGTACTAATAATTAAAGAGCTATATCATTGATTCTTTCTTTTATAAAGAGTTTATCCAGCGCCGGCGCGTCTATGGGCTAGGCGGAGCAAGAAGACAGGTGGTCTTCCTGGCTTCTTGTGGGAGCCATGTCCAAAGCGGCCGAAGCGGTGTAGTAAAGAATCATTCTTTAGTTCAACTTTTGTAGATTTCATTTTACAATTCCATTTAATCTGACAAAAAAGGAAGGAACCTGGGCTCCTTCCTTTTTGTTAATCCACAATATCTACGTAAGTCTTTTTCTTATGATAATTGCTTGCTGCTGAATACACGATGGAGCGGATAGCTTTCGCCACACGTCCTTGTTTCCCGATCACTTTCCCTGTATCTTCTGAATGCACGGAAAGCTTGTAGACAATACGGCTTGCATTTTCGTCGATTTCGACTTTAACATCATCCGGATGATCAACCAGCGGTTTCACAATGGTTTCAATCAGCTGCTTCATAAGAAAACTCCCTTACTTGCTTAATTTTTCGTTATGGAATTTCTCCATAATGCCATTTTGAGAAAACAAGTTACGAACAGTGTCAGATGGTTTTGCGCCATCATGAAGCCATTTCAACACTAATTCTTCGTCGATCTTAACTTCAGCTGGAACTGTTAGCGGGTTGTAAGTACCTACTGTTTGGATTTGACGGCCGTCACGTGGAGCACGTGAGTCAGCTACTACGATACGGTAAAAAGGAGATTTTTTTGCTCCCATACGTTTCAAACGAATTTTTACTGCCATTTCTTAAAGCACCTCCGAATAGTTTCACACAAGATATTATATTAGCAAGCTTTAAATAGTTTGTAAAGTATTTTTTCTTAACACCTTATTTTTTTTCGAAAACTGTACTAAAAGTATGGTTATTACTCTGTAAAACAGCTACAAAGGTAAGGGACATTGTGTGCCTGCCCCGTATCTTCGGAAAGAAGACATACATTAATTATTCGTCTCCCCTGTTCTACTTTGTATCTTTAATAAACGAACAATTGATATTGTCCCTCATAAAGCTTATTTAAAAAGTGAATCCAGTCCCGGCATCGACATTTTCTTTTTGCCTTTTTGGTTCATACCGGACATTTGTTTCATCATTTTCTTCATGTCCTCGAATTGCTTCAAGAGACGGTTGACGTCTTGGATCGTTGTGCCAGATCCTTTAGCAATGCGTTTGCGGCGATTTGCGTTAATGATTTCAGGAGTGATTTTCTCTTGTTTTGTCATTGAACGAATAATCGCTTCTACACGTCCCATCTGGCTTTCATCGACTTTCGCATTTTCAAGGCCTTTGATTTTATTCGCTCCTGGGAGCATTTTTAAAATTTCATCGAGCGGTCCCATCTGTTTCACTTGAGTCAGTTGATCCAAGAAATCGTCAAATGTGAAAGAAGAAGTTCTGAACTTCTCTTCCAGTTCTTTCGCTTTTTCTTCATCGACATTCGACTGCGCTTTTTCAATCAATGACAGCATATCGCCCATGCCTAGAATTCGGGAAGCCATGCGTTCTGGGTAGAAAGCTTCCAGCGCGTCCATTTTTTCGCCCATTCCGACAAATTTAATCGGCTTGTCGGTAACTGAACGAATAGAAAGTGCAGCACCGCCTCGTGTGTCCCCATCAAGCTTCGTTAAAACGACGCCTGTGATGCCCAGCGCTTCATTGAAGCTTTGAGCTACGTTGACTGCATCTTGACCTGTCATCGCATCCACTACAAGGAAAATTTCATCCGGTTCTTTTAATGCACGAATGTCTTTCAGTTCCTGCATGAGATTTTCATCGACGTGCAGACGCCCGGCCGTATCAATCAGAACCGTATCCATATGTTCCTGTCTTGCATATTCAATTGCCTGGCGCGCTATTTCCACAGGGGAAATATCTGTTCCTTTCGAAAAAACTGGAAGGGACAATTGCTTACCGATTGTTTCAAGCTGCTGGATGGCTGCCGGACGGTAAACGTCCGCTGCTACCATCAGCGGCTTGCGGTTGTGTTTTTTGCGCAGCAAGCTTGCCAGTTTCCCGGTAGTGGTCGTTTTACCTGCACCCTGTAAGCCGACCATCATAATGACAGTCGGCTGTTTTGTAGAGAATTCTATTTTGCTTTGTTCGCCGCCCATTAATGACGTCAGTTCATCTTTAACAATTTTTACGACTTGCTGGCCTGGCGTCAAGCTTTGCATAACATCTTGGCCAATTGCGCGCTCACTTACTTTTTTAACAAATTCTTTTACTACTTTTAAATTGACATCCGCTTCGATTAAAGCAAAGCGGACTTCACGCATCATCTCTTTGACGTCTGCTTCAGACACTTTACCTTTGCCTTTAATCTTTTGGATGGTCCCCTGCAGGCGTTCGGATAATCCTTCAAATGCCATAGTTTCCGCCTCCTAATCCCATTCTTTCAGCTGTTCGATCAATTCTCGTACCCGCTCTTCTGTGAAAGGCTGTTTTTCAAACGATGAAACCATTTGCTGCCGTTTTTGAAATTTCTCAAAAAGCTGCAGTTTTGCTTCGTATTCTTCCAGCATCGCTTCCGTGCGGCGGATATTATCATAGACCGCTTGGCGTGTGATATTATATTCTTCAGCAATTTCACCTAAGGAATGATCATCTAAATAATACAGCATCATATAACTGCGCTGTTTAGGCGTCAGCAATTCTTGATAGAAATCAAACAAATAGTTCATGCGTGTTGTTTTTTCTAACCCCATCATCGCTGTTCACCCCCACTGACTCTCCTGATTAGGATACTGAAAACGCATGGAAGCGTCAAGTAATTTTACTTGTCTGCTTCTGCGTTTTCCATTTCCTCTTCCATATCCAGTCCTTCTGCAAATAATCCGTAGACATATTTCTGAGGATCAAACGGCTGTAAATCGTCCATTTGCTCACCAAGCCCCACAAACTTCACCGGAATATTCAATTTGCTGCGGATTGCCAGAACGATTCCGCCTTTTGCGGTGCCGTCCAATTTGGTTAATACAATCCCTGTCACATCTGTCGCTTCTTTAAACATCTGTGCTTGTACCAAAGCATTCTGGCCTGTGGTCGCATCAAGAGCCAGCAGCACTTCATGCGGCGCTCCAGGAATTTCCCGAGAAATGACACGATACACTTTCTCCAGTTCGTTCATCAGATTGACTTTGTTTTGCAGCCTGCCAGCTGTATCACAAATCAGCACATCCACACCACGTGACTTCGCTGCACGCACTGCATCATACATGACCGCTGCCGGGTCGGATCCTTCGCTTTGCTTGATGACATCAACACCGACACGCTGGCCCCAAATATCCAATTGTTCAATGGCTCCTGCACGGAAAGTATCTCCGGCAGCCAATAAAACTGACTTTCCTTCGTTTTTCAACCGGTGCGCCAATTTAGCGATAGTCGTTGTTTTACCCACACCGTTTACGCCGACAAACAAAATAACAGTCAACTCATCCGAAAAGTTCAATTCATTGATTTCTTCTTCACCGGCTTGATAAATCTCTACCAGTTTTTCAGATATAACCGATTGGACAGAAGAAGTATCTTTGACATTTTGCCGCTGTACTTCATAACGCAGCTGATCCATCAATTCCATAACCGTTTCAAAACCAACATCCGCTTGAAGTAGGATTTCTTCCAGTTCCTCAAAGAAATCTTCATCTACTTTCCGGTATTTTGCTACTAAATCATTAATTTTTGAAGTAAAGCCGGTACGAGTTTTGGTTAAACCTTCTTTATATTTCTCGGTTGATTCTTCAGCCTCCGTATTTCCCGCAAATTTATCTTTCAACTTTTTAAAGAAACTCACGTAACCACTCCTTTTTTATATTTCTTCCTGCAGTTTAACAGAAACGAGTTTTGAAATCCCGGATTCCTGCATCGTGATGCCGTACAGCACATCGGCGCCTTCCATAGTGCCTTTGCGGTGCGTTATGACGATGAATTGTGTATCCTCACTGAATCTTTTCAGGTACTGGCTGTAGCGAACAACATTCGATTCATCGAGTGCAGCTTCTACTTCATCGAGCACACAGAACGGCACCGGACGGACCTTCAAAATCGCAAATAATAAAGCAATCGCTGTAAGAGCGCGTTCTCCGCCTGACAGCAAACTTAGATTCTGCAATTTCTTACCGGGCGGCTGTGCGATGATTTCTATGCCTGTCAGCAATAAATCTTCAGGGTTTGTCAACACAAGATCGGCTGCTCCGCCCCCGAACAACTCCTTGAAAACCCGTTGAAATTGGATGCGAATGGCATGGAACGTGTCATCAAAGCGGCTCGTCATTTCTTCATCCATTTCCCGGATGACAGTCCGCAATGTTTCTTTTGCTTCGTTCAAGTCATTGCGCTGTTCAGCCAAGAAGCTATGGCGTTCCGAAACATGTTCAAACTCTTCGATCGCCCCTATGTTAACAGGCCCTAATTCTTCAATCGACTGTTTCAGCAGTTTCACTTTTTTGCGTACTGCACTTTCTTCCTCAGCCAATTCATACTCTTTTGCTTTTTCCAATGTGATATGGTAGTTGCTTTCAAGCTGGGCAAGGAAGCTTTGGATCTGCACTTCAATTCGCGTAGATTTTACTTCACAAATGCGGATTGCCTCTACGTAACCTTTATAAATACGCTGCATTTCCTTCAGTCGTTCTTCTAATGCGTTCATTTCATCTTGTTTGCTGCTGCGCTCTTCTCTCAGTTTCTGAATGGATTGTTGCGCTGTCTGTTTTTTCTCAGTCCATGTGAAAATTTCTTGAAGAATTTCGTCATCAGAGTAAACTTTTGTTGCTTCTTCTGACTGAATCCATTCAAGCTCTTTTTGATTCTCTTCTAATTTCCGGTCACTTTTCAGCTTCCGTTCGAGAAGCTCCGACTCGCTGCGGATCAATTGCGCCACTCTTTCTTTCATTACGGCCATTTGCGATTTATGGTCGGCCAGTTTTGCCAGAACCAAATCACGGGCAGACTCGTTTTGTTGTTTAAATTGAGTCAAATCATCGATTTGTTTGGAAATGGCGGTAAGTTCTCCGCCAATCTCTTCTAGCCTTGTTGCCGCTGATTCTTTTCTCAAGACAACAGAAGACAAATCAAAATCCCTATTTTTTCGTTCGGCTTGGAAAAGCTGAAACCGATCTTTGGTCGTTTTCAATACCGCTTCTATTTCTCTCAAAGTCATGGCTCGTTCTGATTCCAAATCACGGTATTTCTCACCTTCTGAACGCAGATTGTTCACTCGCTGTTCAGTGGCATGCACTTCGGCTTGTTCTTTTCTCACCGTTTTTTCAGCATGCACAATCGTTTCGGCAAGTTCTCTTGATTGTACAATCAGCTGTTCCAGTTCGGCTTTCCGTGTAAAGAAAGAAGCTTGGGATTTACTCGCTCCTCCCGTCATCGAGCCGCCAGCATTGACTACATCCCCTTCTAACGTAACAACCCGGTAACGGCTCATTGTCATTTTGGATATAGCAGATGCACCTTTCAAGTCAGAAGCAACGATGACATTGCCTAACAGATTTTCAATGATCATTCCATATTCAGCATCATAGCCGACTAGCTCGAAAGCCATTTTTACAAAAGATGGATGGTTTTCAATAGATGCGATGGTTTGTGCCGGAATCTTTCTTGACTTCATCACAGTCATCGGCAAAAATGTCGAACGTCCAGCGCGTTTTTTGCGTAAAAATTCAATCGCTTCGCGCGCATGCTGTTCTGTCTCCGTAACGATATGCTGGCTGGAAGCGCCCAAGGCCGTTTCAATGGCTTTTGCATAATTCTGGTCTACTTGGACAATTTCAGCCACTGCCCCGACAATTCCGTCGAGCTGACCTTTTTGGCGCGCTACTAGGACTTCACGCACCCCTTGGAAAAATCCCGAAAAATCGGCTTCCAATTCCTGCAAGGTTTCAATGCGGGAGCTTAATTGTTTCTGCGATTGGTAGGCTTGGAAAAGCATCGATTGTTTTTTCTCAAATGTCTCTTTCCTGTCGCGGAAAGCCGTTTCTGTTTCTTTATATTGTGTTCGCTTATCTTCAAGCAGTTTTTTTATTTCAACCATTTTCTTCTCGGCTGCTGCTTTTTCCTGTTCCAATTTAGTAATCTCAGACGTAAAATCTGCTTGCTGGACTGCAATCCGGCTTGTGGATTCGGATAATTGCTGTTCTTGCAAGTCAATATTTTTCAACTCATTTTTGACTGTAGCTTGTTCATTCATCAAATCAATATAAGTCGATTTATGGGATTCGATATCGTTGTCGATATCTGCTGGAGTCCGGTTTAATTGTTCTTCAAGAAGTTTGATGGTTTGGCGGATGGATAGTTGTTCGGCTTTTTGCTCTTCCAGCAACGCCAGTTGTTCGCCATGCTTTTTTTGAAGATCATCATTTTCCGCTTTTTCAGTTTTCAGTGCTTCCTGCAGCTGCTGCGCCTGCCGGGTGGCATTATTCTTTTTCTCCGACATTAATAATTTGCGGCCTTCCCATTTTTCGCTTTCACTGCTGGCTTCTACTAAATTGTTTTGGGATTTCTCGATTTGGCTGTCCAGTTTAGAAAGCGCGGAACGGATGGCACTTACCGCTTTTTCTTTGCTTTCAATTTCAGCTGCAAGCTGGTTTTCCTTTTCTTCGTGCGCCCGTGTTTCTGAAGACAATCCAGCAAGTTCCTGCTCCAATTGTGAAAGGTCAAATGCCAATAATGCGATGTCGGCATCCTTTAGCTGTTCATTCATATCTATATAATCGCGGGCTGCAGACGCCTGGATTTGAAGCGGTTCCATACGGCCATCCAGTTCATGCAGAATATCCAGCACCCGGTTTAAGTTTTCATCTGTTTCATTCAATTTCACTTCAGCTTTTTTCTTGCGCTGTTTGTATTTCAATACCCCAGCAGCTTCTTCAAAAATCGAACGCCGCTCGTCTGCTTTGCTGTTTAATATTTCATCTACACGGCCTTGTGAAATAATGGAAAACGCTTCTTTTCCAAGACCCGAATCCATGAACAGGTCGGTGATGTCTTTTAAGCGGCAATTTTGCTTATTCAATAAATAAGCACTTTCACCACTTCGAAAAACCCTCCTCGTTACGCTGATTTCGCTGTAATCGAGAGGGACCCGTCCATCTGTATTGTCTAAAATTAAAGTTACTTCCGCAAAATTCAACGGTTTTCTGGAATCGCTGCCGGAAAAAATGACATCTTCCATTTTTGCTCCACGCAGTGATTTCGCTGACTGCTCCCCGAGTACCCAGCGGATGGCATCTGTGATGTTGCTTTTGCCGCTTCCGTTTGGTCCGACTACAGCTGTTACCCCCGGCACAAAGTCAATGCCGATGCGATCAGCAAATGACTTAAATCCCATGACTTCTAATCTTTTCAAAAACATTTTCTAATCCTCCATTGCTTCTTGCAATTTACGGATGGCCAGCTGAGCGGCTTGTTGTTCAGCTTCTTTTTTTGACCGGCCATTTCCAACGCCCAGTTCTTGTTCAGCCAGCGATACCCGTGTGACAAAAACCCGGCTGTGCGCAGGTCCTTTTTCATCGATAATTTCATAAGTCAACGCACCATTATTTTTTTGCTGCACCAATTCCTGCAATTGGCTTTTATAATCCATCACATGCGAAAAAGCACCGGTTCCCACTTTTGGAAATAATACAACTTCCAAAAATGCTACGACAGGTTCTAAGCCTTGATCTAAAAACAAAGCCCCAACAAACGATTCAAAGACGTCTGCCAAAAGTGCTGGCCGCGTACGACCGCCAGTCTGTTCTTCTCCTTTGCCAAGCAGGATATACTTGCCAAAATTCAACTCATTGGCGAAAAGAACCAGAGAGGGTTCACAAACAATCGCTGCACGCAATTTTGTTAGTTCCCCTTCGCTTATTTCAGGATACTCTGTATATAAAAAGTGGGAGACCGACAATTCCAAAACAGCATCCCCTAAAAATTCAAGGCGTTCGTTGTCCAAATATTGTCTTCTTCGATGCTCATTCACATAAGATGAATGGGTGAATGCTTGATAAAGCAAAGCAGGTTGTTTGAATTCGATCTGGAGCTCTTTTTGCAATTGTTCAAAAGCCAGTTTGGTACTTTCTTTGATTGAACCAGGCTTTTGCTGGTTTAGTTTCTTTTTCATTGCCATTTGTAATCTGCCTTCCTTTGACGTTCTTCCTTTGATTTTACCTTTTTTCGTATGATAGTGCAAAAAGAGAATTGGCGCACAGCCGCTTTGGATAAGCAGTTGCACGCCAATTTCTAATGTTAAAGGTTCATATTGAATGGAAACGGCCAGATTCTTGGGTCATAAACCTGTCGAAAAATGAACGGCCGTTTCCGCTTTTCAATTAAGCTTGTTTCTTTTCAATATACGTTACCGCGTCGCCTACTGTAGCCATGCCTTCAGCGTCTTCGTCGGAAATTTCCATATCGAATTCGTCTTCAAGTTCCATAACCAATTCAACTACGTCTAATGAATCTGCACCTAGGTCGCCTGTGAATGAAGCTTCAAGCTTCACTTCGTTCTCTTCTACACCTAGACGATCTACGATTACTTTTGTTACTCGCTCTAATACTGTTGCCAATGTCGTCACCTCCCCTCAAATCAGTATACAAAATTTTTGCTTACATGACCATTCCGCCATCAAGATGAAGCGTTTGGCCGGTCATATAAGATGATTCGTCCGAAGCTAAGAATAATGCAGCTTTCGCCACTTCTTCCGCTTCCCCGAAACGCCCGAGAGGAATTTGGGCGAGCATTGTTTTTTGGATGTCTTCATTCAATTTATCCGTCATATCTGTGCTAATAAAACCTGGAGCAATAGCATTCGCTGTAATGCCGCGGCTTGCCAGCTCGCGTGCAGTGGTTTTTGTCAATCCGATGACGCCTGCTTTGGCGGCTACATAGTTTGCTTGCCCGGCATTGCCCATAACACCCACAATCGATGAAATATTAACGATTCGGCCTGAACGCTGCTTCATCATTTGGCGGGTTACCGCTTTTGTGCAAATGAAGACGCCTTTTAAATTGGTGTTAATGACATCATCCCATTCATCATCTTTCATGCGCATCATTAAATTATCCCGTGTAATGCCGGCATTATTCACCAAAACATCAATCGAACCGAATGTGCTCATTGTTTCATCAATCATTGCTTTTACGGCCTCTGAATCGGAGACATTAGCTTTTACTGCAATAGCTTCTCCGCCATTTGCCTGGATTTCGGCTACGACTGCTTCCGCTTTTTCCTGGCTCCCGCTGTAATTGACAACTATTTTAGCGCCTGCAGTTGCGAGTTTACGGGCAATTTCTGCTCCTATGCCGCGTGAAGCACCTGTTACGATTGCCGTTTTCCCTGTTAAATTAGTCATTTAGACAGCTCCTCTACCGCTTTTTCAAATGATTCCATATCGTATACCGGCAGCGTCTGGACTGAGCGGTCAATTTTTCTAACAAGCCCGCTCAGCACTTTGCCAGGGCCGACTTCTACGAATATCGTAACGCCAAGGTCAATCATTTCACGGACCGATTGTTCCCAAAGAACCGGCGAATACAATTGACGGACCAATAATTCCTGGAACTGTGAAGCATGCGTCTCGCTTTTTGCCGTGACGTTCGTGATAACCGGAATGGCCGCATCTTTCAAGAAAGCATCGCTTAAAACTTTTGATAAAGCCTGAGATGCCGGACGCATTAATTCGGAATGGAAAGGGCCGCTGACATCAAGAGGAATAGCCCGTTTGGCGCCGCGTTCTTTGGCAATGATGCATGCCTGCTCTACGCCATCTTTGGTTCCTGAAATAACGATTTGCCCTGGGCAATTCAAGTTTGCAAGCTGAACCACGCCTGTTGAATCAGTCACTTCATTCGTCACTTTTTTTAATTCTTCGCTGTCCATGCCAAGTATCGCCGCCATAGCGCCTTCTCCAGCTGGAACAGCATCATTCATAAACAACCCGCGTTTATGGACAATGCTGACCGCTGTTTCAAAAGGCAAAACACCTGAAGCAACAAGCGCGCTATATTCGCCTAAGCTGTGGCCAGCTGTAAAGTCCGGTGTGATGCCTGCGCGGTTCAGCCTTTCTGTAATCATCGCGCTGACCGTTAATAAAGCTGGTTGCGCATGGTATGTAAGTGTCAAGTTTTCTTGGGGTCCTTCAAGCATAAGTTCCGACAGTTTTACGCCAATTGACTCGTCTGCATTTGTGAAAAACTGGCGGCTTTTGTCATCAGAAAGAAAGCTCGCGCCCATGCCAATTGTTTGGGAGCCTTGTCCTGGGTAGATAAATGCAATTTTAGTCATCTGGGTTCTCCTTTTTCAACGTACTGTATATTGTGCCTGTCACATCATATTCAACCATTGTCCGCGTTTGGCGGATTGCATTGAATAAGGCATTTGCGTTGGACGAGCCGTGGGCTTTTATGACTGGCGCTTTCAAGCCGAACAACCCGGCTCCACCGTATTCACTGTAATCGAGCATACCCTTTAAGCCGTTCAAGTCATTTTTCACTAAAAGAGCAGCAAATTTTGTTTTTGCGGAAGACATAAAAACGTCTTTAATCATCGAAAAGACATTCATCGCGGTTCCTTCGATCGTTTTTAAGACCATATTTCCAGTAAATCCGTCTGTAACAACCACATCGGCCGCTCCGTTCAGCAAGTCACGCGACTCCACATTACCGATAAAATTCACCGGAGCTTCTTTTAGCAGCGGAAATGCCGCTTTTGTCAAATCATTGCCTTTTTTCTCTTCCGTTCCAATATTCAATAATCCAACTGTCGGATTTTGAATGCCCCTGACTTTTTCAGCATAAATGCTACCCATCACCGCGTATTGCACAAGGTGTTCGGGTCTGGCTTCAGCATTTGCTCCCATATCGAGCATGACAAATCCTTTGCCGTCTATCGTCGGCAATGTCGGTGCTAAAGCAGGGCGATCGACTCCATCAATACGGCCGACAACAAATAATCCCGCCGCCATAAGTGCTCCTGTATTGCCTGCAGATACACACGCATCCGCCCGGCCATCTTTTACCGCTTGCGCCATCTGGACCATAGAAGCGCCTTTTTTCCGGCGTACTGCCCGCACTGGATCGTCTGTCGCTTCGATAACCTCATCACAATGGATAACAGAGAGCCGTTCATGGACTTTTAAATACGGCTGCATTTTATCCTGATGTCCATAAAGCTGGATCGACAAATCCCCGAATTCCTCTAACGCTTTATAGACGCCCTCGATAATTTCTTTTGGCGCATGATCTCCGCCCATTCCATCAACTGCTATAATCATTTTTTGTCACCTTCACTTTGTTCCGTCATTCGGTACATCTCAAATGTACCGATAAATACAGTCGCTAAATCCACCGAAGAAACGACTTTTACATATGCCCGGTTTTTTCCCGGATTGCGGTCTATGACATGGGCTTTCGCCACGACCCGCTGTCCAGCTGTCACCGGGCGCAGAAATTGCAGTTCCGACTTTACTGTCAGTGCTAGCTCATCATTCATTACAGCTACTGCGAGGGAATTGGCCTGCGCAAATAAATGATGCCCTCTGGCTATCTGGTTGCGCTGGAAAACATGTTCAGGTTTCACATCAAATATTGATATTGCCCGTTCATCCAGTTCAATATCTATAATTTCACCAATGACTTCGTCAATTGGCAAAGATTTCACTTCATCTTCAAATGTTTTCACGGCTACATGTTTGATGCGCTCTCGCAATTCAGGAATACCGAGTTCCATCCGGTCAAGGCGAATTGTCTGCACACTGACATCAAACTTCATCGACAGTTCTTCATCAGTGACAAATGGATTATCCTTGATAGACTCTGTTAACGCTTGCTGCCGCTCTTTTTTTGGTTTTCTCACGTTGTCACCGCCCGCTATTAGCACTTGGTACTAATATGAGTATATAAATAACAAAAAAAGAATGCAAGGATTATCTGAATCCTGCATTCTCAATCTAATCTGCCCGTCGCCAGTGCGCCTGAATCTTCAAGTTGCTCACGCAAGCATCTCGTTTCTTCACTGGTCCAAAATTCCTGGCTATTGACAAGCGCTTCCGCATCCCGCCTTGCCGTTTCCAATGCCCGGTAGTCGTGGACTAAATCCGCCATTTTGAACTCTGGCACCCCGCTTTGCTTGCGGCCGAAAAAATCTCCCGGTCCACGGAGCTGCAAATCTTTTTCCGCGAGTACAAATCCATCGTTCGTTTCGGTCATAGATGTCATCCGCTCTTTCCCGACTTCTGTTTTCGGATCAGCCAGCAATACACAATACGATTGATCGCTGCCCCGTCCGACCCGTCCGCGTAATTGATGGAGCTGGGATAAGCCAAAACGTTCAGCGTCGTATATCAGCATAAAGGTGGCGTTAGGTACGTTCACACCGACTTCGACAACCGTCGTTGACACCAGGACCTCGATTCTGCCTTCGGTAAAAGCACGCATCGTTTGCTCTTTCTCATCGCCGGACAGCCGCCCGTGCATCAAACCAACCGTGTGTTTGCCATGGAAATAACTTGAAAGCTGCTGGAATAAATCCACCGCATTCTGATAATCCAGCTTATCGGATTCTTCGATCAATGGGCATATCACATAGGCTTGCCTGCCTTCAGCAAGCTCTTTTTCCATACGGCCGACTATCTTCCCGAACATCTCTTTTTTCATCCAGTATGTTTGTATTTCTTTTCGGCCTACCGGCATTTCATCAATCACTGAAACATCCATTTCACCAAAAGCGGAAATTGCCAAAGTACGCGGAATCGGAGTAGCGGTCATGAACAGTACATCCGGATTATAGCCTTTATCTTTCAACACACGGCGCTGATCCACACCAAAGCGATGCTGTTCGTCCGTAATGACTAACCCAAGTTTTTTGAACTGGACATCCGGCTGGATCAAAGCATGGGTACCAATCAGAATATCGATTTTGCCTTCCGCGAGCTGCTCAATAATGAACTGGCGTTTTTTCCCTTTTACTGAGCCTGTCAGCAAGGCAATATTCACTTCAAACGGCTGGAACCATTGAGCCAATGTATTGGCATGCTGTTCTGCCAGAATTTCAGTAGGCGCCATTAAAGCGCCTTGCATCCCAGCAGTCACAACAGCGTATAAAGCAATTGCGGCTACCACCGTTTTTCCTGATCCTACATCTCCTTGCAACAGCCGGTTCATGCGGAAAGGCTCTTTTAAATCCCGGCAGATTTCATTGACAACGCGCTTTTGGGCATCGGTCAAATCAAAAGGAAGAGTATCGATAAAGTGTTTCAGCCGGTTCAAATCGTAATCGACAAATGAACCGCCTTCTTCTTCTCGGTTCTTTTTGCGCAATGCTTGCATTTTCAACTGGAATATTAATAATTCTTCATAGACAAACCGTCTGCGGGCTTGTTTCAAAGCTTCTCCGTCAGTCGGAAAATGAATCCATTCAAGCGCATCTTGAACAGGCACTAAATGATAAGCAGTTCGGAACCTTTCAGGCAAGCAATCTTCTAGGTCATCTTTCGCTAAATCCAGTGCTTGCCGCATCAGTTTACGAAACGTTTTTTGAAAGATGCTTCCTTTCAAACTGTAAACCGGCTCAAAATCCACACCGCCGGTCCGGGGGCCGATGGAATGGTTTGTCACGGTGATCACTTGTCGGCCACGGTCCCATTTCCCGGACAAAGTGACGACTTCACCAATTCTTAATTTGGCTTTAACATATGGCTGATTAAAGAAAATAGCTTTAACCAGATGTCGGCCTACCATCACCTGGACTTGGGTCCTTGATTTATTTTTCCCTAAAAAAAGGACGGAAGGTTCGCTTTCGACCCTTCCCTCCACAGTGACTCTTTCATTATGCGGTGTATCTGCCAAATCCTTTAGCTGAAAATCTTCGTGGCGGTACGGAAAAGTCATGATCAAGTCATGAATAGTCTCGATTTTCATTTCCTGTAAAGTTTCAGCTGCCTGTTTGCCTACCCCTTTTAAAGAGGCGACAGAATCTTTACTTGCCACTGCCAACCACGGCTCCGCCAAAGATTTTCGATTCCAGCCATTTACCTGTTGGAGTAGCGGCAAGTCCGCCTTTTGCCGTTTCTCTTAATGCGCTCGGCATAGATTGCCCGATTTCAAACATGGCACTGATTACTTCATCACAAGGGATACGGCTTGTTACGCCAGCCAGCGCCATATCTGCCGCAACCACTGAATTGGCTGCTCCCATGGCGTTTCGTTTCACGCAAGGCACTTCTACCAGCCCTGCGACAGGATCGCATACCAGTCCCAGCATGTTCTTCATGGTGATGGCAAAAGCTTCAGAACTTTGCTGCGGAGTTCCTCCAGCCATTTCAACAATTGCAGCTGCAGCCATTGCTGCTGCTGAACCAACTTCTGCCTGGCACCCTCCGGCAGCACCGGAAATGGAAGCGTTATTGGCTACTACGAATCCGAATGCGCCTGATGTAAACAAATAACGAATCATTTGTTCACGCGTCGGATTCAGTTTATTCTTGACTGCAAACAAAGTTCCAGGCACAACGCCTGCTGACCCTGCAGTCGGTGTAGCGCAAATTGTTCCCATAGCCGCGTTTACTTCATTCGTTGCGACAGCTTTGCTGACGGCATCAAGAAGCAAATCTCCTGATAGGGATTTCCCCGTTTCTCTGTATTTTTGAAGAAGGACGGCATCTCCGCCAGTTAAACCGGAAACCGAATGTACACCTTTCAAACCTTTTTCAACCGCTTCTTCCATGACTGTCAAATTGCGGTCCATCTGTTTCATGATATCTTCTCGCGAACGGTCCATCAGCAGCATTTCCTGCTCGATCATAATCTCCGAAATAAGCTTGCCTTCATCTTCCGCGCGTTTAACTAATTCTTTTACATTGTGAAATAATGCTTCCAATGTTTATACCCCCTTCTTAATCAGCGATTCTTGTCACTTGAGTAATGTTTGGAAGCTCAGCAAGCTCGTCCATCACTTCTTTATCGACATTTTGATCCACTTCGATCACCATAAGAGCCATGCGCCCTTTTTCTTTTCGGGAAACTTCCATATGGCCGATATTGATATCGTATTTATATAAACAGTTTGCTACGTTCGCTATACATCCTGAGCGGTCTTCGTGAACCACTAAAATAGCTGGATGTTCTCCTGAAAGACGCAGTGGAAATCCGTTCAATTCTGTGATTTCTATTTTGCCTCCGCCAATCGAAATGCCCATCATCGACATTTCAGCACGCTCATCACCAATGACGATTTTAACGGTATTTGGATGTTCCACGTGGCTGGTCTCCGGAATAAATTCGAATTCCAGTCCGAGTTTCTGTGCTTCTTCAAATGATGTTTTTATGCGTTCATCGAATGTGTCATAGTCCAGTAGCCCGCCGACAATAGCAACGTCCGTGCTGTGGCCTTTATATGTTTCGGCAAATGAGCCATATAAATGGATTTTCGCCCATTTTGGCTGACGTCCGAATAAATCTCTTGCTACTCTCCCAATACGTGCTGCTCCCGCAGTGTGTGAGGAAGATGGACCAATCATAACCGGCCCGATTATATCAAAAACAGATTTGAACTTCATTGCTCAAACCCCTCTCTTTCATTAATATAAATTCATTTTACATGAAATTGCCACATTTAACAAAATTGAACCGCTTTCATTCCCCTTTAAGTAAAAATCCGGAATGTTCTGAATCTTTATACAGTAAAAAGCGCATACTTTTGTACGCGCTTTTTCTTTTATTCAACCGATAAAATATACGGATATAGCGGCTGTTTGCCATTGTGGATTTCCACTTCAACTTCATCATTTAACTCTTCGATAAAGCCGGCAAGCTTTTCAGCGTCTTCAGCTGTAACATCTTCGCCGTAAAGTATTGTGACGATTTCCGCATCTTCATCAATCAGCTTTTTAACTAATTCTTCTGTCACCCGTTCCAGGCTGTTATCAGAAATAACAATCCTGCCTCCGGAAATTCCCATGAAATCATCTTTTTTGATTGTAATGCCATCTATCGAAGTATCTCGCACTGCAAACGTAACAGAACCGGATTTTACTTGTTTAGACGCTTGTGTCATGATCTTTTGGTTATCTTCAACAGAAGCGTTTGGATTGTAGGCTAATAGTGCAGCCATTCCTTGCGGCACATCTTTTGTCGGAACAACTGCAGCTTCGATTTCAAGCAGCTCAGCAGCTTGTTCGGCTGCCATGATAATGTTTTTATTGTTCGGCAAGATTAAGACCCGTTCGGCTTCGATCGATTTAATCGCGTTAACGATGTCTTCTGTAGAAGGATTCATTGTTTGGCCGCCTTCAATCACATATGAAGCTCCGATGCTACGAAGAAGTTCAGCTATGCCTTCTCCCATCGCTACTGTGACCACAGCATATGGATGCTTAGCGGTTGTTTTTGGAGCATCTTTATGGAAGTCTTCTCCCACAATATCAATGTGCTGCTGGCGCATATTTTCAATTTTCATCGATATCAAGCTGCCATAATTCTGGCCATAGGTAAGCACTTTGCCCGGTTCTTCAGAATGAATATGGATTTTTGCAATTTCATCATCCGAAATGACGAGCAAGGAATCTCCGTAAGCGCTTAGGTCCGTACGGAATTCAGCTTCAATGAATTCTTTTTTGCCTTCTTCAAATTTGACCATGAACTCTGTGCAATAGCCGAATTCAATGTCTGCTGTGTCCATAAAACCGGCGATATTTTTGTGATGTTCCGCACTTACCAGGTCATCCATGGTATTATGGGCATGCTTTTCTGGCAACGCTTCCCCTTTCAGGCACGCTAAAAAGCCTTCATAGACATAAACAAGGCCTTGGCCGCCGCTGTCGACTACTCCAACTTCCTTCAATACCGGCAGCAAATCGGGAGTCCGTTCCAAAGCCGCTTTTGCTTCTTCCACAATAGCTTCGAACAATACAATGATGTCTTCTTCTGTTTTAGCTAACTCCATACCTTTTGCCGCAGCATCTTTTGCTACTGTCAATATGGTTCCTTCTACCGGCTTCATAACGGCTTTATACGCTGTTTCAACTCCATGCTGAAGCGCTTCCGCGAATTTTGCTGCGGATAATTCTGATTCGTTCGCAATATACTTGCTGAATCCCCGGAACAACTGAGACAAAATAACTCCGGAGTTGCCGCGTGCGCCCATTAGCAATCCTTTTGACAGGGCATTAGCAGTCTTGCCGATATGTTCTTGTGCATTTGCTTCTGTTTCTTTCGCACCTGATGTCATTGATAAATTCATATTTGTTCCGGTATCGCCATCTGGCACCGGAAACACATTTAATGCATCTACATAATCCGCATTCTGGTACAGATGGTGCGCTCCCATTGTTACCATTTCCGCGAACTGATTTCCATTTAATGACTTCATAGCCGCTTCTTCCTCCTCTTACGGGTTCGTCACACGAACTCCCTGAACGTAAATATTGACCGCTTTGACAGGCATGCCCAGCGTTTTTGTAATCGTATACTTAACTTTTGATTGGACTTGATAAGCAACTTCCGAGATTTTTGTACCATAACTTATGATAACGTACATATCAATAATCAAGTCTTTATCTTCTTGGCGAACAATAACACCTTTCGCGAAATTCTCTTTGCGCAAAATGTCTGTTAAGCCATCTCTTATTTGATGTTTAGTTGCCATTCCTACAATTCCGTAACATTCAATGGCGGCTCCGCCTGCAATTTGCGCGATCACATCATTGGAAATATCGATTTGGCCATATTCGTTTTTAATTTCAATCGACATTGAGAATTCCTCCTTGAGTCCTATTTCACTCTTTTCATTCTACATGAAACTATTATACAAGAAAAGCAGGCGTTTTGGGTGTAAAGGCTTTTTTCTTGAAAGCATACTAAAATTAGTTGCAAACAGCATTTGTGTGTGGTAAATTATTAAAGTATGTGAAACGAAAAACGAACTGAAATTCTATCATAATTTTCAGCTTCACTTGTGAGGAGGGACTTACATGCCTAAAGTATGTGCAATTAGTGGACGCAAAGCTCGTTCTGGAAACGCCCGTTCACACGCGTTAAACTCGACAAAACGTACATGGGGAGCAAACCTTCAAAAAGTTCGTATCCTTGTAGACGGTAAACCGAAACGTGTATGGGTTTCTGCAAGAGCAATGAAATCAGGAAAAGTTGAGCGCGTATAATCGCTCATGAATAATGCCAGGCCTGACATTCGTCGGCCTGGCATTTTTTCATTATTTTTCATGTAGTGCATTTTAATTCAAAAAGAGATTCCGGAATAAAACTATTCCGGAATCTCTTTTTTGTTGAGCAACGAAGCTAAGCGGCTCTTTTTGTTTTTCTTGGTGTCTAGCTGCAAGAGCCAGCTTCTCGGGTCATAAGCCGCTCCGGCTGTGCGGCAAAAAACGCCATTACCGGCCAGACTTCCAGCGCTTGTCGGGGCTACATGGGCACCTACGCTTTTCTTAGCTATCCGAGCTTTCGATCATGATGCAGCTGCCTTTTGTAAGCGACACTGTTCCTTCGGTCTTCAGCTCGTTGCTGATAAAACGGGTGGAGCCAAACGGGATTGTTTCGCTGCTTACTTCGTATTTAAAATCCTTCAAGGTAAATCCATGAACTTCTTCTGCAAATGGGTAAAACGAAATATAGTGGTATTTTTCATCCGGCTTTACAAGATGTGTTCCTGGACTTAAAAAACGGATGCGATTCTGGCGGTTGACTAATACGAATTCAATTGCCGGAAACTTTCGCTGGTATTTATAGATGGCATGAAGGGCACTCATATAATGATCTAGCCTGCCGCCCGTCACTCCTGTGATAATGACTCGTTCCGGAGAAAACCCCATCGCTTTTTCCAACGCCAACTCAGTATCCGTTTCATCTTTTTCAGCTGCTGCCCGGTTTAACTCTGGAAACAATTCTCCTATTTTCTCCATCTCTTCAGTGGATACAGAATCAAAATCACCTACGGCTGCCACTGGCTGGATGCCCCGGTCCAGCAAAACTACTGTACCGGCGTCCACTCCGATAAACAGGGCAGATGGCCATAGAGAGAAATCAGGAATTTCCGCAACCGGTCCCCCTGCTGCCACAACGACAATCACAGAATCGCCTCTTCTCCTACCTGTTTAATGCTCTGCAAGGCTGCTGCACGGTCTTTTTGGCTATAGATGGCAGATCCAGCAACAAAAACATTAGCTCCTGCTTTTGCGCAAGGAACGATCGTTTCTTCGTTGATGCCGCCATCGACTTGGATTTCGATATCCAAGCCTTTTTCGTCAATGATCCGGGACAACTGCTCAATTTTCGGCACAACCGAGTGGATGAACTTTTGTCCACCGAATCCCGGATTGACAGTCATGAATAGCACTAAATCGATATCTTCAAGTATATGCTGGATCGATTCAACCGGTGTATGCGGGTTTAATACCACTCCCGGCTTAACGCCGAATGAACGGATCAATTGAATGGTTCTGTGCAGATGCGGAGCCGCTTCTACATGCACAGTTATATAATCCGCTCCTGCATTTGCAAAATCTTCAATGTACTGATCAGGATTTGCAATCATCAAGTGAACATCTAACGGAAGATTGGTCAAAGGGCGCAATGCGTCAACAACAATCGCTCCCATTGTAATATTCGGAACAAAATGACCATCCATAACATCGATATGAATCCAATCTGCTCCTGCTTGTTCAACTTCCCGGACTTCTTCTCCTAATTTCGAAAAATCTGCTGCTAGTATAGAAGGTGCAATTTTAATCATTTGTATACCTCGGCTTTCGACTCATAATTTCTTCCAAAAATTTCAAGTAATGCTTATAACGATATTCTGGAATCTCTTTAGATTCCACGGCTGCCTTGATGGCACATTTGGGTTCATTCAAATGAAGGCATTCCCGAAATTTACAGCCGTTTGAGCGCTCTGCCATTTCCGGAAAATAACCGGACAATTCTTCTTTTTCAATTGTGTCAAAATCAAAAGAACTGAATCCAGGTGTATCCGCCAGTAATCCATTGTTCACTTCAATCAGTTCGACATGGCGTGTGGTATGTTTGCCTCGGTTCAGCGCTTTGGAAATATCATCTGTTTTCAGCTTTAACGCCGGTAAAATTGTATTGAGCATCGTTGATTTTCCAACGCCCGACTGGCCAGCCAATACACTGATTTTCCCTTCCAGCACAGGCATTAACCGCTCCTGCAAAGTGGGATCCCCTTTATAAGTTGGAATTACTTCATAGCCGATCTTTTCATAATCGGCTATGAAGCCTTCCAGTTTTTCTTTTTCGCTGTCTTTTAAAAGGTCCATTTTAGTCAGGCAAATAACAGGTTGTATATTATGCTGTTCAATTGCTGTCAGGAACCGGTCCAAAAGGAGCGGATGAAAATCAGGCTGTTTTGCAGAAAAAACAAGGATTGCCTGGTCGATGTTCGAAATTGGCGGACGCACTAATTCGTTTTTCCGCTCATGGACATGAGTAATTGTGCCTTCTAAATCATGATCGGCTTCATAATCCACAAAATCTCCAACTAATGGCGAAATTTGCCGATTTCTAAAAACGCCTCGCCCTCTACACTGGATATATCGCTGTCCATTGTCGTCCAGAACGTAATAAAAACCGCTAAGCGCTTTTCTAATTTGACCTTTCGGCATGCTTGCTTTCACTCCTTTTTATTATATTTATACCACTAAAGGGGCAACAGCCCCCTAATCAGTGAAGTTTTTCTTTATTCCACACTGTCATATTCTATGGTTTCTTCCAGAATAATAGTCGAGTCACGGACAATTCGGTAAGTGGCACTCTCGCCTTCTGCTATCTGCAATTCCAGTTTACGCGTTTCGTTTTCAGTGATGGTGAATTCTTCTACCGGTTCCACCATTGTATTATTTTGGTCCTGGATATAAATCTGCACCGTCTGTTCGACTGGCTCTTCTCCTTCTGCAGCCGGTTCGGCCGGCTCATATGGAATCTCGACCGTATGGATATAAGTTTTCAGCGGAAGCGGCGCTTTGCCTGAAGACATAATGACTTCTATTGTACTGCCTGCTTCCAACTGTTCTTCTGCAGCCGGGCTTTGAGACAAAACGGTTCCTTCCGGTGCATTTTCAGAAGGCTCTTCTCCAATAATACGGATGTTAAAGCCCGAAGAACGAGCATATTCATTCAAATCTTCTTCGGTATATCCTGTAATATTTTCGACGGTCCGTATATCTTTCCCTTTGCTGACCGTGAATTCAACATCTGTTTCTGAAATGATGATTTCCTCGCCGGCTCTCGGATCCTGTTCAAGAATCGTCCCGACAGGTTCATCTGAAAATTCCGGCGTCTGCTCAATCGATTTGTAATTTTCCTCTTCGAGCGATTCCAATGTTTGTTCAATATCACGGCCTACATAATCCTCAAATTCTTTTGATTCTTTGCCGGTGCTGATAAACAACTGAATTTCCGACTCGCGGTCTCGCATTTTATTGGCCTCGGGAATTGTCCTGATTATTTGTCCTTCTTCGATTTCCTCGGAAGGCTGCTGCTGTTCTTCTCCGACCACGAATCCTACTGCCTCTAATTCTTCTATTCCTTCGTCTCGCTCCATTCCGGAAACGTCCGGTACAACTACTTGCCTTGGCCCGAAAATTTCAGGAAATGCCAATGCAATGATCAGCCCAACAAGAACCAATAATCCAATAAACATTGCAACTAAAGGTCCTTTTTTCCTTTTTTTCTTAACTGGCTCAGAAGGCTTATCTTTTTTTTCGATCGAGCCGGCTGGAGCCAGTTCTTTTGTTTTTTCCATGCTTTCGTAAACAACCCGGTCTTTAATGATGGGCATCGCTCTTGTTTCATCCTGGTCAACTGGAACCGTAAATTTAGGTTCATTCAAGCGTTCCGGCAGTAAAACCGTAGCTAAATCCTCTTCCATTTCATTTGCTGATTGATAACGGTGCTGTGGGTTTTTTGTAGTGGCTTTGAGCACTACGTTTTCCAGGCTTTGCGGCATTGTTGGAACAAGCTGACGCAAAGAAGGAGTTTCTGTCTGCAAATGCTTTAAGGCAATCGATACTGCAGATTCACCGGAGAACGGCAATCTTCCAGTCAAAAGTTCAAACATCACAATTCCAAGAGAATAAATGTCTGATTTTTTGTTGGCCATGCCGCCGCGCGCTTGTTCTGGAGACAGGTAATGCACGGTCCCGAGTACCGAGTTGGTTTGTGTATAGGAAGTGGCACTCAATGCCATCGCAATTCCAAAATCGGTGATTTTCACATTTCCTTCTGCATCCATCAAGATATTTTGTGGCTTAATATCGCGATGGACAATCTGGTTTTGATGAGCATGGGCGAGAGCTGATGTTAACTGCGTCATAATCTTGACCGCTTCTTCAGGGGCCACTGGTGAATGTTCGATTATGTATTCTTTTAAGGTTTTGCCTGGAACATATTCCATTACAAGATAATGAATGGATTCTTCTTCGCCTACATCAAAAATGTTCACGATATTTGGATGAGCGAGGCTGGTGGTCGATAAAGCTTCCCGCTGGAATCGCCGCCGCAGTTCTTCTTCATTAGAAAAATCGTATCTTAAGATTTTTATAGCGATATCACGGTCCAAAATCATGTCATGGGCCAGATAGACGTTTGACATACCGCCTCCGCCGATCAATTCCAATATCTTATAGCGGCCATTAATACTTCTGCCGATCAACATGGCTACACCTCCTCAGCCTTAGAGGAAAGAAGAACAAATGAAATATTATCTTCTCCTCCCAGTTCATTGGCGAGTTTCACCATTTCTTCACCTTTTTGTGAAAGCGGAACAGGAGATAGAACAATTGATGCGATATCACTTTTCGAAACTTTATTGCTCAAACCATCTGAACAGATAAGCAAGTAAGAAGACGATTCCAAAGAAAAATGGAGAATCTCTCCGTCAATTTCCGGATCAGTCCCAAGTGCTTTAACAATCCAATTTTTCTTAGGATGGGCCTCAGCTTCTTCTTCGCTTATTTCTCCGCTGTCAACCAGTACATTGACGTATGAATGATCACGCGTCAATTGTTCTACTGCTCCGTTTATTACATATGCCCGGCTGTCGCCAATATGGCACATGACGCAATCCTGTTTGTCGATCAACGCTGCAATCAATGTTGTTCCCATTCCTTTGCAATCCGGATGGGTCAAGGCATATTCATAAACGAGCCGATTGACGTACTGAACGTTGACTGATAGCCATGTTTTTCGTTTGTCCACAGTTAAAAATGTATCTGCTGCTTCCTCAATAAAAAGCCTGCCCAGCGTCGACACCGTTAGTTCGCTCGCTACATCCCCCGCATTATGTCCACCCATGCCATCGGCAACGAGTGCCAACAGCAATCCTTCCGGGCGTCTGAGGACAGCGACACGATCTTCATTTATTTTGCGTTTTCTTCCTGTATCACTTTCCATGACGTATTGAAACAAATCCCGCCACCCCGTTTCTTGTCTGTAATTGCTATTATTTTTAAGCTGTCGCTTTTTTACGGAAAGCTGCGATAAAAAACCCGTCGCTGCCAAAATCTTGTGGGAACACTTGGACAAACCCAGTATTTTTCAAGCCAAGCGTTTCAGGCAAGAATACCTGGATTTTCTCCATTTCCGGATGGTCTTTCAAGAACTGCTCGGCTGTCCCCCGGTTTTCGATCGAGTCGACTGTGCATGTGCTGTATACCATGATGCCGTCCGGCTTTAATAATTGAGCTGCCTGATCCAATAACTCCAACTGAATTTCCTGAAGGCGTGCGAAATCCTCTTCTTTTTTTGTGTATTTGATGTCTGGCTTGCGCTTGATGACGCCAAGTCCGCTGCACGGAGCATCCACTAATATGCGGTCAAATTTTTCGGGCCCGAATCGCTCAACACTCTTTTTGCCGTCGCCGATTTCTGTTTCGATGACTGTATGGCCAAGGCGTGCTGCATTTTCTTCAATCAGCTTGATTTTATGCTTATGGAGGTCCATCGCGAATAAATTCCCTTTGTTCTCCATTTTCTCGGCAATATGGGTGGTTTTGCCTCCTGGAGCTGCACACATATCCAGGACTTCCATATTCGGGCCAACTTGCAAAGCGTATGCCGGCAGCATGGAACTTTCATCTTGAATGGTGATAAAGCCTTTTTCAAACGTCGTCGTTTTAGCCGGTTGACCATTGGTGACAATCAGGCATTCCGGGACCAATTTGCTTTGAACTGCGTCCAGCCCTTCAGATTCCAACATATCAATCACTTCTTCAGGTGTTGTCTGCACTGTATTGACGCGGACAGTCTGAGACGGAATTTTATTGTTTTCCAAAGCCATTTCCCGTGTTTTCTCCAAGCCGAACTGCTCAGCCCAGCGCTTGATCATCCAAACAGGATGGCTTGTCTCAATTGCAACCTTTTCATACGGATCACTGATCGTATTAAATGAGCGGACACCGCTCCGCTGAATCGAGCGAAGGACTCCGTTGACTACAGATGCCACTCCGCCATGGCCGCGCCGCTTGGCGATTTCCACCGCTTCATGGACGGCTGCGTGCGCCGGAATACGATCCAAATAGACGATTTGGTATAACGACATACGCAGCAATGTTTTTACCCAGGGCTCGATTTTGCCTTTTAGGTACGGTTCCAAATAATAGTCGAGCGTCATTTGGTGCTGCAATGTGCCGTAGGTGATTTCAGTCAACAGGCCTTTATTTTTATCAGCAATTCCATAGCTTTGAATTGTCTGATGCAACAGCAGATTGCTGTAAGCCTGTTTGTTTTCAACAGCCCAAAGAATCGAAAATGCGGCGTCCCGTACATTGCCTTGTAGTTTTTTATTTTTCATTCGAATGTATCTCCTGCCTGGATTTTAGGTCCTTTTAAATAATCTGTGGCAGACATCCGCTTTTTGCCAGCCGGCTGCAATTCCGTAATGGCCAAAACGCCATTACCGGTTTGGACAAGAAGGGCATCATCGGCCAGTTCCACCACTTCGCCGGGTTGGCCGCTTTTCGCTGAATCACGGACTTCCGCCCACCAGATTTTCATATTCTGTTCATTGTGCGTAGTAAACGCCACGGGCCACGGATGCAGTCCGCGTACCTGGTTGTAAATCGCTTCCGCAGATTTAGCCCAGTCAATGCGTTCCTGTTCACGCGAGATATTGCGGGCAAATGTCACTTTTTCTTCATCTTGCGGAATCCGGTCATTGGTTCCATCGATGATTGAAGGCAAAGTTTCTTTCAATAATTCCATGCCGGCCACGCTCAACTTATCAAACATGATGCCGGTATGGTCGGTTTTGCCGATTGGCACAGTGACTTGTGAAATGATATCCCCTGCATCGAGCCGGTCAACCATATACATGATGGTGACGCCGGTCTCCGCTTGGCCGTCAATGATCGCTTGATGAATCGGAGCTCCTCCGCGATATGCGGGAAGCAGAGAAGCATGAACGTTGATTGCACCCAGTGTCGGTGCCTGGAGCACTTCACTTGGAAGAATCTGTCCAAATGCAGCCGTGATGATCAAATCCGGAGCTAGATCAAGGACATGCTGCAATTCTTCCGGATTTTTCAGTTTTTCAGGCTGGTAGACGGGAAGGTTAAGGCGCAATGCCTCTTCTTTCACCGGTGTCGGCGTCATCACTTTTTTGCGCCCTACAGGCCGGTCCGGCTGTGTGACGACTGAAATGATGTCGTAGCCTTCTTCAACCAGCATGCGTAGGATGGGTGCCGAAAAAGCCGGCGTTCCCATAAAAACGATTTTGGTCACACCTGTTCCTCCTCTTCAGCTGCAGCCGCTTCAGCGATCATGGCATCCAATTCTTCCTGGGTAACGTATTTCGAAATTTTGCTGGTGAACAGCACGCCATCCAAATGGTCCATTTCATGCAGAATCGCACGCGCTTCATAACCTTCAGCTTCTAGTTCATACCAGGAACCGTCCCTTTCTTGAGCTTTGATTTTGACGTGATCCGGGCGTTCTACTTCTCCGTAGATTCCCGGGAAGCTCAAGCAGCCCTCAATGTCGGTATCTGTGCCTTCAAAAAGTGCCAATTCCGGATTTACCATCTCAATTGGGTCTTGCCCTTCGCCGAAGTCAACAATGGCCACGCGCACCGCCACTCCTACTTGAGGTGCAGCAATTCCAACACCGTCATTGGCAATCATTGTTTCATGCATATCATCTAATAAAGTAGCCAGGTTTTTATCGAAATTGGTAACCGGCAAACATTTCTTTTCTAAAATGTCACTCGGGTGTTTCACAATATTCCGGATTGTCATTTCAAATTCCTCTTTTCTTTTACATGACTGATGTCGGATTCATATCAATCGATAATGTAGCGCCTTTTTTCAACCACTCAGAGCGGTAGATTTTAATAAGCTGCTGCAGGACATCAGACAATTTCGGTTCTTTTTTGTATTTTATCAAACATTGATAGCGATATCTATTGTTCACCCGGGCAATCAGCGATGCGGATGGGCCGATGATGATTGTGCTTTGGGATAGCTGGGATTGCAAATAACGGACGGTCTGATCCGCATATCCCGAAGCTGTCATCAAATCTTCATGGGTAAATTGAATATTTACCACATAATAATAAGGCGGGTAGCCGCTGGCTCTGCGCATCGCCATTTCCTGTTCGTAAAACGGTTCATATAATTGGTCTTTTGCAAGAGTAATCGCATAATGCTCCGGCGTATAGGACTGGACATATACTTCGCCCGGCAATATATCGCGCCCTGCCCGTCCGCTCACTTGAGTCAGCAATTGGTAGGTTTTTTCCGCCGCCCGGAAATCCGGCAAATGCAGCGTGGTATCTGCCGACAAGACGCCGACCAGTGTGATATTCGGGAAATCCAGCCCTTTTGCAATCATTTGAGTGCCAAGCAGGATATCCGCTTTGCCTTGGCCAAATGCCGACAGAATTTTTTCATGGGCTCCTTTGTTTCGGGTACTATCAACATCCATACGCAGTACGCGGGCTTCAGGAACCAATTTAGCCAGTTCTTCTTCTACTTTTTGAGTGCCGGTCCCAAAAAAGCGGATGTGTTCACTTTCACATTCCGGACAGATATGCGGCACCGGTTCATCGTAGCCGCAATAATGGCATTTCATCAGTTCACTTGACCGGTGATAGGTCAAGGAAATGTCGCAGTTCGGGCATTGCATGACCGTGCCGCAGTCTCTGCACAATACAAATGAGGAATATCCCCGTTTGTTGAGGAATAGCACCACTTGTTCTTTTTTCTCTATGCGGTCACGTATCGCTTCAGCAAGCGGCACAGAAAACATTGATCGGTTTCCATTGCGCAGTTCTTCCCGCATGTCAACAATCTGCACATCCGGCAGTGGCTGGTTTTTCGCCCGTTTTTCCAGCACCAATAGCTCATAGACGCCTTTTTGTGCCCGTGCATATGATTCGAGCGATGGCGTCGCACTTCCCAATATGACCGGGCAATTATGCTGTTCACTGCGCCAAATAGCGACATCTCGGGCATGGTAGCGCGGCGAATCGTCCTGTTTATAACTGGATTCATGTTCTTCATCCAAAATAATCAACCCAAGGTTCTCAAATGGCGCAAAAATAGCCGATCGGGCTCCGACCACGACTTTCACTTCAGCACGCTGGATTTTTCGCCATTCATCATACTTCTCACCTGCTGACAAGCCGCTATGCAGCACCGCCACAAGATCCCCGAATCGTTCTTTAAAGCGAATCGTCATTTGCGGTGTCAACGAAATTTCCGGAACGAGCATGATGGCCTCTTTTCCTTCTTTAAGTACCTGGTCTATTGTCTGAAGGTATATTTCGGTTTTTCCGCTTCCGGTAATGCCATGGAGCAGGAACGTTTTCGGTGTATTCAGCGATCGTTCAACGGCATCAAAAGCCACCTGCTGGGCTTCTGTTAACAGCAGTGAATGTGTTTTCTCTATTTCCGTAAGCAATTGCGGATCCCGGTAAGATTCTTCATTTTTGATGAAAGCGGCTCCTTTTTCCACCAGACCATATATCGTCGGCAGCGAGACACCCGCTTCTTTTTGCATATGGGAAGATTCAATCGCTTGCCCCACACGGTTTTTCATATACTCCATCAGCTTTACTTGCTGCTTGGCATTGGCACGGATTTCGATGGAATCCAATTTTTCAAGGGATTCCGCGATATGGATCATGCGGACTTTTTTGACGGCAGTCTGCTGCGAAATATCTGTATCGGCAACAATAGTGCCCCTGTTCAATTCCTTCTTCAGTAAGCCATAAACTTCGACAGCATCCTGTGAACGCACAAATGGCCGTTTTTCAAAATAAATACGAAGCGGTTCTGCGATTTCTTCCAACGGAGCATTCAGTACAAAACGTTTTTCGTATTTCGCTCGGAGCGCTGAAGGAATCATGACTTGCAGTGCATCTATCTCAAAGCAGACGGTTTTTTCTTTCATCCATCTGGCCATTTCCAAAAGTTCTTTATTCAAGACCGGTACAACATCCATCAATTCATGAATCGGTTTCAGCCGAGCCGGATCAAATTCTGTCGTTTCTTTAATCGCTGTTATAAAGCCAAGCACTTTGCGGTTGCCAAACGGAACTTTCACACGCATGCCAGGTTCAATGAGCACTTGAAGATGAGCTGGAATGGCGTAGTCAAAAGGACGGTCAATAGGGTGCGCTGCAACGTCGACGATGACTTCAGCGATCATGTAAATCTTCCTTTTCCAGTATTAATTGAAGCACATGGCGGGCAAGTTCCAGTTTCGGCATCATGCCGAAGGACTGTTCAAAGCCGTCTTTGCCGTAGACTGTCACGCGGTTCGTATCCGATTCAAATCCAGCTTCCGCCTCGCTGACATCATTAGCGATAATGTAATCCGCATTTTTCCGTTCCAATTTATCTTTTGCGTATTGTCCGACATTGTTCGTTTCAGCTGCAAAGCCGATCAGCAATTGATTGGTCTTGGTTTTTCCGAGATGCTGCAGGATATCAACGGTACGCTCCAACTCAAGGATTGAACCGCCTTCCTGTTTTTTCATTTTCTGGTTATGCACATCAATAGGCCGGTAATCAGCCACTGCTGCCGTCTTGATGACCACATCAGCCGTCAGGTATTCCGATTCTACTGCATTTAGCATGTCTTCCGCACTTTCCACAAAAATCCGCTGGACGCCTTTCGGTACAGGCAAAGAAACAGGGCCGCTGATCAGAATCGTTTCAGCACCCATTTCAGCTGCGGCTTCTGCCATCGCATAGCCCATTTTGCCGCTGGAGAAGTTGGTAAGGAAACGAACGGGGTCAATGCGTTCACGCGTTGGCCCTGCAGTTACCACTACTTTTTTTCCAGTCAGCAGTTTCGGGCGGGCAAAAAAGCCGGCTACCAGTTCCGTGATTTTTTCCGGTTCTTCCAGCCGTCCTTTTCCGACATAACCACAAGCCAGAAAACCTTCAGACGGCTCGATAAACTGAACGCCATCATCATGCAGACGCTGGATATTGCGTTTGACTGCCGCATGGTCATACATATGCACATTCATCGCCGGAGCTACCCAAATGGGAGCAGTCGCTGCAAGCAGCGTTGTTGTCAGCATGTCATCACCGATGCCGTTTGCCAGTTTTCCGATAACATTTGCAGTAGCAGGCGCTACGATGATTAAATCTGCCCAGTCGGCAAGGTCGATATGAGCGATGACGGATGAATCTTTTTCATCGAACGTATCATAATAGACATCGTTTCTGGACATCACCTGGAAAGACAGCGGCTGGACAAATTGGCGTGCAGACCCAGTCATGATCACTTTGACGGAAGCTCCTGCCTGAGACAATTTGCTGACAAGCGCAACCGCTTTATAAACGGCGATTCCCCCGCTTACACACAATAAAATTTTACGATTTGCCAACAATATAAACACCCTTTCTAAACAACAAACTCCCAAAGAACAAGTTTGCTCTGGGAGTCGTTTGCTGCGATTAATGGTTAAATTTCATCCTCATAAATTGCATATTCATCTTGATGTTCTAGTCTTAATACGCCGGCAGCTACTTCTTCAAGTGCTTTGCCGACCGATTTAGCTGAAACATAGCTGTCTAATTTTTCATCGCCGTGCTCGTGCAATTGACGCGCGCGCTTTGACGCAAGGGCAACCAGTGAGTACTTCGAATCAATCTCGTTTTTTAACTTATCAACGGATGGGTATAACATTAGGCATTCTCCTTTAGCATATCAAAATATCTTTTTTCTACACGTTCGCGTTTGCAATGCTCAGCAATAATAATGGCATTTATGCGATCACATGCGTTTTCAACCAAATCATTCTCAACCACATAATCATATAAATTCATCATTTCAAGCTCCTGGCGTGCAGCAAAAAGCCGGGACGCAATGACGTCATCCGTTTCCGTGCCTCGTCCAATGAGCCGTTCTTCCAATTCCGATAAACTTGGAGGAGCCAGGAAAATAAACAAGCCATCAGGAACTTTCGCACGTACTTGCGCAGCTCCTTGAACTTCAATCTCCAGGAATACATCCCGTCCGGCATCACGCATTTTGTTGACGTACTCAAGTGGCGTGCCATAATAATTCCCGACAAATTCAGCCCATTCCAGCAATTGATCCTGCTCGATCAACTCCTCGAATTCGCTTCGCGTCTTAAAGAAATAATCCACTTCATCCACTTCACCTTCGCGCGGGGCTCTGGTCGTCATCGAAATGGAATATTCATAATTGGTATTTGGCTGCGAGAACAGCTCTTTTCTTACAGTGCCTTTTCCGACACCCGATGGCCCTGATAATACAATCAGCAGTCCGCGTTGCTTTCTCATTTTATCCCTCATTCGTCTCATCATCATTTTCTTCCGCACGCGCAATCGCAGTTTCAGCCGATACAGAGGAAATTACCACATGGTCACTGTCCATGATGAAGATGGACTTGGTCTTTTTCCCTCCGGTCGCATCGATCAGCAAACCTTTGCTCCGTGCTTCTTGGATCAGCCGCTTAGACGGCGCAGAATCCGGTGTTATAATTGAAACGATCCGGTTCACTGAAACGGCGTTGCCGCCGCCAAGAGAAATAAATTTCACCGATTTCTTCATCCTTATCACCGCCATCGCAACTGATCTTCGTTGTTCGTTTTCTTTCTAACTGTCTTATTATATCATATTATACCGTGAAAATGATAAGATGGAACAAAACGATTTGAAAGAGGGATTTTTAATGGCATTTGATGGATTATTCACAAAAGCAATGACACGTGAGCTTCAACAACTTGTGTCAGGCAGAATTTCAAAAGTTCATCAGCCTAACCAGCTTGAACTGTTATTGCATATCCGCGCACAAGGAAAAAACCATAAATTACTGATTTCAATTCATCCTTCGTATTCGCGCATCCACTTGACAGCGGCGGCGAACATCAACCCATCCGAACCTCCGATGTTTTGCATGCTTCTCCGCAAACATATCGAGGGCGGTGTGATAACGGAAGTCATCCAGCATGAAATGGACCGTTTGGTCATTTTGAAAATCAAAAGCAAAAACGAAATCGGCGATGACATTGAAAGAGAGCTCCATATAGAAATCATGGGCCGCCATTCAAACATCATCCTGGTTGATGCAGAGCGTATGATGATTCTTGACAGCTTGAAGCATTTGCCGCCGAGCGTCAACTCCTTCCGTACGATTTTGCCGGGCCAGCCCTATGTATTCCCGCCTTCCCAAGAAAAGCAAAATCCATTCGAAGCTTCTAATGGCTTGGCAGAACTCGAAGAGAAGGAAATCGTCAGCACTTTTGCCGGATTCTCTCCATTAAATGCGCGCGAACTTTATTTCCGGATGGAACAAGCTGACAATAAAAAAGAAATCGCTGACCATTTTCTTCAGGACTTTCTGAAAGACCAGCCAACCGGCTACTACATAGAACTTGAAGGAAAAAGCTTTTTCTCCGCTACTCAACTGACGCATATCAATGGCACTGAAATGGTATTCCCAACGCTTGGGGAACTTCTTGACCGCATGTATTACGCCAAAGCGGAACGTGACCGCGTTAAACAGCAAGCAGGCGACTTGGAACGCTGGCTTCAAAATGAAATCGCCAAACTGAAATTAAAACTTAAAAAATTGAAAAAAGAACAAGACCAGGCGGAAAAACGTGATCAGCTGCAGTTGAACGGTGAATTGATCATGGCCAACCTCCATCGCATTACCAAAGGCACGAAAGAGATTGAAGTCGACAATTATTACAACGATGAAAAAGTCACCATCACACTTGATCCTAGGAAAACGCCGATCGAGAACTCGCAGAAATTTTATTCGCGCTACCAAAAAGCGAAAACCGCGTTAATAAAAACCCAAGAACAAATTGAAAAAACCATTGAAGACATCTACTATTTTGAAACCCTAATGCAGCAGGTCCAGCAAGCGGGGATTTCCGATATCGAAGAAATCCGGGAGGAACTGGCAGAACAGGGCTTCATGAAAGCACAGAAATCGAAGAAGAAGAAAAAATTGACAAAACCTTCCGTTGAATCGTATGTATCCAGCACCGGCGTCCCCATTTCTGTCGGCAAAAACAATAAACAAAATGATTATGTCACATTCAAAGTCGCCGCTAAGTCCGATACGTGGCTTCATACCAAAGATATTCCTGGATCGCATGTCATCATTCATTCAAATGAGCCTGATGAAACAACGATTATGGAAGCAGCGACGATTGCCGCCTACTTCAGTAAAGCTCGGGAGTCGAGTTCAGTTCCGGTCGATTACACAGAAGTTCGCCAAGTGAAAAAACCAAATGGTTCAAAACCCGGTTTTGTCATCTATTTTGAACAAAAAACCGTTTTTGTCACGCCTGATGAAGATTTGATCATTAAATTAAAAAATAAATGATATTGACGGGAAAGCTTCTGGCTCTCCCGTTTTTATTTGGAATACGCTCAGTAAAGGTTAATATACGCTCTTTAAACAAAAAAATGTGCACAGTAACAGTTAAAATAAGCTCGGTTAATCCTCAAATATGCTTCTGCACTTCTGTTAGTTTACATAACAAAATTATTATTAAACGAATTGATTGCATTGCTTGAATTCAAAGTAAATGCTATCTTTTTAAAGAACATAAATTTTGGGAGGCTTATACATATGATTACTTTTTTCAACAAGCCAAAATGGCTCGTGGCGACTACCGTCGCATCAATGGTTTTATTAGCAGGCTGCGGCAATAATAGCAGCGATACAGCAGAACCCGCTGAAACCAAAACAGCATGGGACGAAATTCAGGAACAAGGCTCCATGACGGTTGCGACTTCCGGAACACTTCTTGCCACTTCGTTCCGGGATGCCGAATCTGATGAATTGACCGGTTTTGAAGTGGAAGTCGTCCGCGAGCTGGGCAATCGCCTGGATTTGGATATTGAATTCAAAGAGCTTGGGTTTGACGAGATGCTGACAAGCGTCAACACTGGCCAAATCGATATCGCAGCAAACGACATCGAAATTTCGGAAGACCGTTTGGATAAATTCACCTTCTCTACGCCTATCAAATATTCTTATGGCACAGCAGTTGTCCGAAAAGATGATTTATCCGGCATCAAAACGCTGGAAGACTTGAAAGGCAAAAAAGCTGCTGGCGCTTCTACATCCATTTATATGGAACTTGCCCGAGACTACGGCGCTGAAGAAGTGACTTATGATAATGCGACAAATGAAGTGTATTTGCGCGATGTATCAATCGGCCGCACCGATGTCATTTTGAATGACTATTATTTGTCGAAGTTCGGAGTCGCTGCTTTTCCTGAGCTGAACATTACAATTCATCCTGACATCAAGTACAGCCCATCAGAAGTTGGCCTTGTAATGAATAAAGACAACACGGAACTTGCTGAAAACGTTAATAAAGTATTAGAAGAAATGCTGGCGGACGGAACGATTTCTAAGATTTCCGCCGAGTTTTTCGATGGTGCAGACGTATCGGTAAAACCGGATATTGAGTAAGTCATTAAAATGGAGGGTTTGTCATGAGTGATATTGAATGGGGGCTGCTCTTTGATCCGGCATTGGCGATTGAATCCCTTCCTTATGTATTGGAAGGCATCTGGTATACCTTGCTGATTTCGATAGTGAGCATGGGATTGGGACTGATTATCGGTTTTTTCCTGGCGCTTGCCCGCACTTCCAAACTCATCTTGCTTCAATGGCCGGCACGCCTCTATATCTCCTTTATGCGGGGCGTCCCGATTTTGGTCATTTTGTTTTTGCTGTATTTTGCCTTGCCGGTAATCGGCATCGAGTTCACCGCATTGCAGGCAGCTTTAATTGGCTTCACCATCAACTCCGCTGCCTATATCGCTGAAGTATTCCGGTCCTCATTAGCTTCAGTTGACAAAGGGCAATGGGAGTCATCAACTGCACTCGGCCTGTCCTACTGGCAAACGATGCAGCGGATTATACTGCCGCAGTCTGTCCGGATCGCCGTGCCTCCGCTTTCAAATGTTTTTCTGGACTTGATCAAAGCCTCTTCTTTAGCAGCGATGATCACGGTTCCAGAAATTTTTCAAAAAGCCCGAATCGTCGGGGCACGTGAATACGATTTGCTGACATTATTGATTCTAGTGGCGCTCATTTATTGGGCAATTTGTTCTGTCATGACCATTCTGCAAAATTATTTAGAAAAACGCTTTGCAGAATTTTTATGAAAAGTAAAATTCAATCGCAAAAAAGACTTCCCTTTCCGGAAGTCTTTTTTGCGTTAATGAGAAGCAGATTTCACTAGTTTTCTTTGTGTTCTCCTCTATCCTCATTTGGTAAGGCAATCCATGCGGATGCGCGGAACTACTTAAAAATAGAATTTTTCTACACGCATGACTTTTAATCCAGCACAAGAAGTGAAAGCTACAGGGCAGTATTTTCTCCACAAAAATAAAGCCAAAAGCTGCTTATTTTAAAGCATCCAGGCTGTCGAGAAACTCGTATATCCTTCTGTCATTTCGCTCCAGGGCGGACGCTTTCCGCGGGGTGCGGCCCTAAGCCTCCTCGCTCGCTAGCGCTCCCTGCGGGGTCTCAGGGCTCACACTATTCCCACAGGAGTCGCCGCCTTCCGCTACATTCACCTTCCTTTTACCACTTTTAAAGACTCTCGAAAAGAGGGACGGTTCAAGAAAGCTCTTTCTTGTTTGTTCAGACTCTCCAGATATGGAGCCAAACAGCGGAGAAAACCGTACTGCTCCTGCGCAAGCTCGTCGCAAAGACTTAGCCTCGCAAGCTTCGGCTAATGTCTTGCCTGCGGGATAGCGAGACAGCCGAGACTCTGCAACGCCCTTTCATGTTTCGAAGCTAGCGCAGCGATGCAGAAACAGGAGCGTAAGCGACGAAGCGGCTTGGCGCTCGCCCGCGGCGAAAAACCTATGCTCCTGCAGCGCTGCGCGCTTCGTCGCAAAGACGTGGCCTCACAACCCTCGGCCAATGTCTTCGCAGCTGGTTGGCGGAATATCGGTTAAAGGATCACCAATACAAGTTTTATCTTTCTCAACAAGCTGGCTGCTTATTTCAAAGCAGCTTCTGGCTGTTGCCCTTAACTTTGTTGTGGCATATAAATGACTTCCCAAAGATGCCCATCCACGTCCTGAAAACTCCAGCCGTACATATACTCATCGTCCATTCGATCATTAGAAGCTGTACCGCCTGCGGCAAGCGCCTTATTGACCATTTCATCCACTTCTTCCCGGCTATCCGCTGAAATCGCTGTAATGACTTCCGTGTTGCGAGTTGCATCCGTTAACTCTTTTTTCGTGAATGTCTTAAAAAAAGCCTCTGTTAATAGCATAACGTAAATGTTTTCTCCAACCATCATACAGGCGCCTTGCTCATTGGTCATTTCCTGATTAAATTCAAACCCCAGGCTGCTGAAAAAGTCTTTCGATTTTTGCAGGTCCTTCACTGGCAAATTCACATAGATTTCTTTAGCTTGCACTGCCATTTGTCCTCCTCCTTCCTTCCGAAATTTGTTATCTTTCTTATTCGATATAAGTTTTTATAAGTCCTTTAAAAATTGAAAAGAACAGCCATTTACGGCTGTTCTTAAAAAAGCAGATATTGGGTTCCAATAGAAAATGCATCTGTTGAGTATAGTCTTCAATGTTCCAACGACACTTGTCTGCTGAATAACTACTGTTTGCAAAGCAATCTCAGAAATACTTGCCTTTTAAAAATTTAAAAGAGGAGGTAGTTTAATATTTCAATTGATCATTCAAAATTTCCATTCCCTTTTCATAAAAACGTTCCATGTCTTCCCGAGGGACCAAGTTCCCGCCTGTCGCCCAGACAATATGGGTGATCATCTCTTCATTTAAGCCATGGTTTGTTATATAATCACTTCCCAACACTTCTCCTGGGCCTTTTAAGCCGGCAGTCGCAGAAGGTTCAACGGAGATGCCTTCACTGTCAGATAGCATTACGAGCAATTTAAACAATTCCCCGTCTTCCAAAGTGTAAACCCCGCTCACCAGCTTTTCGCTGATTGAAGAGGCAAAACTGGAAGGCCGGCCTACTGCCAATCCATCTGCTTCTGTCCGGTTATCGATGCCAAAATCCTGGACGCTGACTTTCTCTTTTTCGCCTGTCAGCAATCCGATCAATACCGCCGGCGAATGCGTCGGTTCCACAAAAAAGCAATGCACAGCATCACCAAAAACTTGTTTCAATCCAAATGTGATACCGCCAGGAGCACCGCCGACGCCGCATGGCAAATAGACAAATAAAGGATGATCCGCATCAACAGCAACTTGTTTTTCTTCAAGCTGCTGTTTCAAACGGAAAGCTGCGACGCTATAACCAAGAAATAGTTGTTTCGACTTTTCATCGTCTACAAAATAAGCATTTGGATCCGCTTGCGTCCGTTCCCTGCCAAGCGTTATCGCTTTGCTGAAATCCCCTTCACATTCATGAACAATGGCACCTTTTTGGCGAAGTAAGTCTTTTTTCCACTGCTTGGCATCCGATGACATATATACGGAGGTCTGAAAACCAAGCCTCGCACCTATAATGCCGATGCTGAGTCCCAAGTTTCCAGTAGATCCAACGCCAATCGAATAATTGCTGAAAAACTGCCTAAAAGCCGGTTTGGAAAACATTTCATAATTGTCCTCTTTTGAAATCAACCCTGCTTTTATTGCCAGTTGTTCTGCCAAATACAGTACTTCATACACGCCACCGCGAGCTTTAATCGATCCCGCTATCGGCAATTCGTTGTCGCATTTCAAGTATAAGTTTCCTTGTATATTCGCATGGTAATGTGCATTCAGCGCTTTTTTCATTTCTGTAATTTCTCTAAGCGGTGACTCGATGATGCCATCCGAAGGTTCCGCATCTTCGAATTCTTTAGCCAAAAAAGGTGCGAAACGCTGCCATAATAATTCCGCTTGTTCCATATCCTCCAAGGAAACTGCCATTGGCGGAACGTTATCCATAGAAGTTTGTTTCGGATTCTGCCAGAAAACCGGCCTTAAAGAAAGTACGTCCTCTAATAAAGGATATTGCTGTTTCCAATTGTTGATTTGCTGTTGAGTGACTTGCATGCATTTCATCCTTTCTATCTAAAGATGCTCTTTGCTTCTATCATACACGAAAATCAAATATTTTTTACTGAATTGAGTGTTTATTTTACTAAATCTGCTACTTGTACAAAATTGAAGCTGCGGCATTCTGCTTCTTCTCGCGCGGCAAAATCTCAAGCAGTTTATCCATCCGCAAGTCTGTCTTTCTATACAGATGATCAGTTTTACAGTTTTTTCATTTACTGTCCATTTAGAGCAAATACTGTCCGCTGAACCATAAATACTGTCCCCGAATGCCCTGTTACTGTCCGCAATCAACCAAATACTGTCCAACGAAAAAAAGCCGACCCAAAGGTCAGCTTCCCAACGTTCCTGCTTTCAAACTTTCATGCCAATCGGCAAGCATTGGCAAATCCTCTTCTGAAATGGCGTTCATTTCCATTGCTTCTTCTACAAGTGCCGGGAAATTCGTTAAGGTATGGAATGTATAACCGGCGCCAGTAATCGCTTCAATCGATTGCGGTAAATCATATGTAAATATCGCCACGATGCCAAGCACGTCGAAGCCAGCCGCTTTCAATCCTTCTGCTGCCTGCAAAACTGAACCGCCTTTGGAAATCAAATCTTCCACAACGACCACTTTTTTTCCGGCTTCCACTTTGCCTTCGATCATATTGCCTTGGCCATGTTCTTTCGCTTTCGAACGGACATAAACCATCGGCAAGTCCAACAAATCACTGACCCATGCCGCGTGGGGAATCCCAGCCGTTGCTGTACCAGCGACCACTTCACAGTCAGCGTAAAATTCATTGATCAGGCCCGCTAAACCTTTGGCGATTTCTTTTCGTACAGCCGGATAAGACATAGTCAGCCGATTGTCGCAATAGATTGGTGATTTAACGCCGGATGCCCAAGTGAATGGATCTTGGGGACGCAGCTCAACCGCCCCGATATTCAATAATTGTCTCGCGATATGTTGTTTCATGCTTGGCCGCTCCATTCGTTTTTAATTTGGTGATAACTTGCTGATGGATCTTCCGATTTAGTGATTGCCCGACCGACCACGATATGTGTAGAGCCTTGCTCGCGGGCTTTCCCCGGAGTCGCTACCCGTTTTTGGTCGTCCACTGCAGCGTTTGCCAAACGGATGCCCGGCGTGACTTTCAAAAATTCCTGCCCGCATACCTCGGAGATGCTGCTTGCTTCCAGAACTGAGCACACCACTCCATCCAGGCCAGCCCATTTTGCCAGTTTGGCATAATGCAGCACCGATTCTTCAAGGCTGACGTAAATTAATTGGTTTTCATGCATCTGCGATTCGTCGGTAGAAGTCAACTGAGTCACCGCAATCAGTTTTGTATCAGAACCTTTCAACCCGCGTTTAGCTGCCTCCATCATTTCAAGGCCGCCTGCTGCATGGACATTGGTTAAGTCTACGCCCAGTTTCGCTAACCCGCGCATCGCCGCTTCCACAGTGTTCGGGATATCATGCAGTTTCAAGTCCAGAAAAATCTGATGGCCCATCGCTTTGATGCTGCGCACCAGTTCCGGTCCTTCTTGATAGAAAAGTTCCATGCCGACTTTGACAAAAAGCGGTTCGTCGAACTTAGACAAAAATTCCTCTACTTGTTGTTTTGATGAAAAGTCTAGGGCAATAATGGGTTTGTTCACAGACGGTGGCTCCTTCCGACTAGTTCTTCAACGGTTTCATAACCGAGGTCATGCAATTTCTCCGGTAATTGACCGATGATTTCCGGGCACACGAACGGATTGACAAAGTTAGCCGTCCCTACTGCTACGGCATTGGCGCCGGCGGATAAAAAGTCAATGACGTCATCGATATCTGCAATTCCGCCCATTCCGATAATAGGCAAATCGGTTTGCTTCCGAACTTCATAAACCATGCGAAGTGCGACCGGTTTTACTGCGGGGCCGGACAATCCTCCGGTGATATTAGCAATGACCGGACGCCCAGTTTTTGCATCCAAGCGCATGCCAAGCAGCGTATTGATCATCGTGATGCCATCTGCCCCTCCTTCTTCAACCGCTTTGGCGATTGATACGATATCTGTGACGTTCGGAGATAATTTGATGTAAACCGGAACAGATGAAACGTCTTTTACGGCGCGCGTTAATTCTCTGGCGATATCCGGATCGGTTCCAAACGTAATGCCGCCTTGTTTGACATTCGGGCATGAAATATTGATTTCAAGTGCATGGACGTTCGGAGACTGGGAAATCGCCTTTGCTACTTCCACATAATCTTCTGTCGTGGTTCCTGCTACATTCGCGATGATCGGCACATCATATTGCTCGAGCCGCGTCAGTTCCTCACCCAGCACTTTTTCAAGGCCTGGATTCTGAAGCCCGATCGCGTTCAGCATGCCTGATGCCGTTTCGGCTACGCGCGGCGTCGGATTGCCGAGGCGCGTTTCGACCGTTGTCGCTTTGATCATAATGGCCCCGAGCTGTGATAAATCATAAAGCTGTGCATACTCCTTGCCGAAACCGAAACAGCCGGATGCCGGCATAATGGGATTTTTTAAATCAAGCCCTGGAAGTTTTACTGTTAAATTTGTCATGTAATCACTACCCCCGCTGGAAATACCGGTCCATCAGAACATACTTTGATGTAATCCATTTCACTTTTTGTCGTTCGGCAAACGCAGGCGAAACATGCGCCGATACCGCAGCCCATCCGCTGTTCATAAGACAGGAACCCTTGCTTCTCCGGGTAAGCCCATTGGACGGCTTCAAGCATCGGAGTAGGTCCGCAGCTGTAATACGTGTCAAAGTCCTTCGGCAGCTCATTTAAAATATGAGTCACAAATCCTTGCGTACCATGGGACCCGTCAACTGTCGCAATATGCGTGTCTCCCAGCGCCCGGAATTTGTCTTCGTAGAAAACAGCTTGTTTGCTTTCAAAACCGAGAATATGGACGGTTTCAATTCCTTTTTCATTCAGTTCTTTCGCTAACTCATAAAGGGGGGGGACACCGATGCCGCCGCCGATCAAATAGGCTTTTTGTTTAGCTTGCTCTACCGGAAAACCGTTGCCAAGCGGCCCAAGGATATCCACTGTGTCGCCGATTCTTTTCGCGGACAATAATGTCGTTCCTCTTCCTTCAGCCCGGTAAATCATGGTGAATTGAGAGTTTGCATAATCAATGGAAGCTACCGAAATCGGGCGACGCAGCAGCGGTTCAAAGCTTTCTGCTACTCGCACATGGACAAACTGACCCGGAGCTTTCATTTCCCCGGTCAATTCGCCTTTCACAGTCAATTCGAAAATGTGGTGGGCAATTTCCTGCTGATTAGCAACAACCATACGTTCTTGTTTAATCATACGCCAGCTCCCATTTCTTCTGCCGAAAATGTCATCGATTCGATGACGCGCAGCATCGCTTCTGCTGTGTCGAGTGACGTTAAGCAAGGGACTCCATTTTCCACGGATTCGCGGCGGATGCGGAAACCGTCCCGTTCCGGCTGTTTGCCTCTGGTCAATGTATTGATGACCAGCTGGGCATGGCCGTTCTGGATGACGTCGATCAGCGTCTTTCCTTCTGAACCGATTTTGCCGATTGTCGTAACTCGTACACCAGCTTCTTCCAATGATTTTGCAGTTCCTTCGGTAGCCATAATGTGGTAGCCGATGGCTGTAAAGCGTTTTGCCAGGCCTACTGCTTCTTCTTTATCTTTATCCGAAATCGTCATCAATACAGAGCCGTGGTCTTTAATTTCCATGCCAGCTGCGACAAGTCCTTTGTATAAAGCTTTTTCGAGTGTTGAATCTTTCCCCATGACTTCGCCTGTCGATTTCATTTCAGGTCCGAGCGTAATGTCTACGCGACGCAGTTTAGCAAAAGAAAACACCGGCACTTTTACGTAAACGCCTTTTGAAAGCGGTGCAAGCCCTGGCGTGAAGCCTTGATCGGTGATGCTTTGTCCAAGAATCGCTTTCATCGCGATATTGGCCATTGGAATCGCCGTAATTTTGCTCATGAATGGCACTGTCCGGCTCGAGCGTGGATTCACTTCGATCACGAACACTTCACCTTTCGAGATGACGTACTGGATATTCAGCAAGCCGACAATGTTCAAGCCTTTTGCCAGGCGAGTCGTATAGTCGACTAATGTATCGAGCAAATCTTGTGAAATGTTTTGCGTCGGGTAAACCGCAATTGAATCTCCGGAGTGGACTCCTGCACGTTCGATATGTTCCATGATCCCTGGGATCAACACATTCTCTCCGTCTGAAATGGCATCGACTTCGATTTCGATTCCTGTCAAATATCTATCAACAAGGACCGGATGTTCCGGGCTCGCTTCAACGGCATGCTCCATATAATGGCGCAGGTCCGTTTCGTTATAGACAATTTCCATCGCGCGTCCACCCAAAACGTACGAAGGGCGAACGAGTACCGGATAGCCGATGTCATTGGCGATGACAGCCGCTTCTTCTGCTGACACTGCTGTTTTGCCAAGCGGCTGTGGAATACCGATTTCATGCAAGGCTGCTTCGAATTTATTGCGGTTTTCTGCTCGGTCCAGGTCTTCAAGAGAAGTGCCAAGGATTTTCACGCCATTTTGTTCAAGCTTGTCAGCCAAGTTGATGGCTGTCTGCCCGCCAAACTGAACCACTACCCCTTTCGGCTGCTCTATTTCTACGATGTGCATGACATCTTCTACGGTCAAAGGCTCAAAGTATAATTTGTCTGAAATCGAGAAGTCCGTTGATACAGTTTCTGGATTGTTGTTGATGATGATTGCTTCGTATCCCGCTTCTTTGATGGCCCATACGGAATGCACAGTTGCATAGTCAAACTCGACGCCTTGCCCGATCCGGATCGGGCCAGATCCAAGGACGATGATGCTTTCTTTATCCGTGCGGATCGATTCATTTTCATCTTCATACGTGCCGTAGAAGTACGGTGTTTCCGACTCAAATTCCGCTGCACACGTGTCGACCATTTTATAGACCGGCATCAGCTTCTGCTCTTTGCGCCAGTTATAGACTTCCTGCTCCGATACATTCCATAATTTCGCGATGGTTTTATCCGCAAAGCCCATGCGTTTCGCTTTTTTCGCTGTTGCATAATCAAATCGGTTGTCGCTTAAGACATTTTCGTACTGGACGATATTGTGGAATTTCTTCAGGAAGAACAGGTCAATCTGGCTCCACTCATGGATGGTTTCAATTGTCACACCGCGGCGGAGTGCTTCCCCGATAAAGAACAAGCGCTCATCGCCCGCACGGCAAATGCGTTTTTGGATCCACTCATCGCTCATGGCATCAGCATTTTTCAAGTCAAGATGGAACTGGCCTGTTTCAAGAGACCGTACTGCTTTCAAAATCGCCTCTTCAAATGAACGGCCCATCGCCATGACTTCACCTGTCGCTTTCATTTGCGTACCCAAGTTGCGTTTTGCCGATTCGAACTTATCGAAAGGCCAGCGCGGAATCTTCGCAACTACATAATCCAGTGCCGGTTCGAATGAAGCGTAAGTGCGTCCGGTTACCGGGTTCATCATTTCATCCAGTGTCAATCCAACAGCAATTTTTGCGGCCAGTTTGGCAATCGGGTAGCCAGTCGCTTTCGACGCCAATGCCGAAGAACGGCTGACGCGCGGATTTACTTCGATGATGTAGTAATTAAAGCTGTCTGGATCTAGTGCAAGCTGGACGTTGCAGCCGCCTTCGATTTTCAAAGCCCGGATGATTTTCAATGAAACATTGCGCAGCATCTGGTATTCCCGGTCGGACAGCGTTTGGCTTGGTGCGACAACAATCGAGTCGCCAGTATGGATGCCGACAGGATCGACGTTCTCCATATTGCAGACAACAATCGCCGTATCATTGGCGTCCCGCATGACTTCATATTCAATTTCCTTAAGGCCGGCTATTGATTTTTCGAGCAGGCATTGTGTTACGGGGCTGTATTTCAAGCCGCTTGTGACAATTTCCTGCAGTTCTTCTGGCGTGTGGCAAATCCCGCCGCCAGTGCCGCCTAAAGTGAACGCTGGACGGACGATGACTGGGAATCCCACGCGTTCGACAAAAGTTTTCGCTTCATCCAGGTTATGGATGATATCTGAATCCGGAACCGGTTCTCCGAGTTCGTTCATCAATGTTCTGAACAAGTCACGGTCTTCTGCTTTATGGATGGCTTCCAGTTTCGTACCTAAAATTTCAATGCCCAGTTCATCCAAAATTCCGGACTCATCCAATTCAATTGCCATATTCAGTCCTGTTTGTCCACCAAGTGTCGGAAGTAAAGCATCTGGACGCTCTTTTCGAAGGATGCGGCTGACAAAATCGAGTGTAATCGGTTCGATATACACTTTATCTGCAATTTCTGTATCGGTCATGATTGTTGCCGGGTTGGAGTTGATCAGAATGACGCGGTAGCCTTCTTCTCTTAATGCCAAGCAGGCTTGCGTTCCGGCATAGTCAAATTCTGCAGCTTGTCCAATAACGATTGGACCTGATCCGATTACGAGTATACTTTGAATATCTTGTCTTTTAGGCATATTGCTGCTCCTTTCGAGTTGCGCTCATAATTTCGATAAAACGGTCGAACAGATAGTTTGAATCTTCCGGTCCAGGTGATGATTCCGGATGATATTGCACGGTGAACGCTGGGTAATCCAAGTGGGCGAGCCCTTCATTGGTGCCGTCGTTGATCGCTCTATGCGTTACTTTTAGGCGCGTGCCTTGCAAAGTATCTTCATCCACTGCATAGCCATGGTTTTGTGAAGTGATTTCCACTTTTCCTGTCGCCAAATCTTTTACCGGATGATTGCCGCCGCGATGGCCGAATTTCAATTTGAAGGTTTCAGCTCCGCAGGCACGGGCAAACAGCTGGTGGCCCAGACAAATTCCGAAAATCGGCACTTGGCCGAGCAGTTCCCGAACCACCTCGACACATTGTTCCACGTCTTTCGGATCTCCAGGACCATTTGATAACATGACACCGTCCGGACCCCAAGCCAAAATTTCTTGAGAAGTTGTGTTATAAGGGACAACGATCACGTCGCAATCCCGATTATTCAATTCGCGCAAGATGCCGTGCTTCATGCCGTAGTCAATCAGCACCACCCGTTTGCCGCGCCCAGGGCTTGGATAAGGGCGTGCGGTTGAAACCTGCTCCACTTGATTATTCGGCATTTCCGTCCCCTTAAGTTTTGCCACCACTTCATCGATGTTCACTTCTTCGCCTGCAGCTGTCAAAACCCCTTTGATAGAGCCTTTGGAACGAATCAGCCGCGTCAATTTGCGGGTATCAATTTCAGCAATTCCCGGAATATTTTTTATGCGGAATAAATCATCAAGCGTTGAGTTGCAGCGGAAATTGGATGGATATTCCGCAACTTCACGGACCACCATGCCTTTTACAGCAGGCTGGATTGATTCAAAATCATCGCTGTTGATGCCGTAATTGCCAATCAATGGATACGTCATGGTGACAATCTGTCCGCAGTAAGATGGATCTGATAAAATTTCCTGATACCCTGTCATGCTCGTGTTGAACACCACTTCGCCCACTGATGCAGTGTCGCTGCCGAATGCCGTACCTTCAAATACCGTTCCGTCTTCTAGAATTAAATACCGTTTCATTATTTTGTCTCCTCCTGCCATACGATTTGTCCACCGTAAATTGTCATTGCCGGCCATCCGATGCAGCTCCAGCCGCCGAATGGAGTATTTCTGCCTTTGGTTAAAAATTCATCGATTTGGATTGGCTGTTCTTTTTTCAAATCCAGCAGCACCAAATCAGCTGTTGTTCCAACTTCCATTGTTCCATAAGGCAGCCCGAATGTTTCGCTCGGTTTAATGGTCAGCCAGTCAATCAATTGCTGCAGCGTCCATTCACCGGTTTCGACGAACTTTGTATACAGCAGCGGAAACGCCGTTTCAAATCCCACGATACCAAACGGCGCTTTTTGCATGCCGTTCGATTTTTCTTCCAAGGTGTGCGGTGCATGGTCTGTCGCAATAAAGTCCAGCGTGCCGTCAAGCAGACCTTCGTGCAGCGCTTCTAAATCTTCTTTGGCACGAAGCGGCGGGTTCATTTTCCAGTTGGCGTCGTCTCCCGGAATATCGTCTTCCGACAGCAATAAATGGTGCGGCGTCACTTCTGCCGTTACGTGGATGCCTGCACGTTTTGCATCGCGGATGACACGGACTGATTCTTTCGTAGAAACGTGGCATACGTGATAATGTGCACCTGCTGCTTCCGCCAGCAGAATGTCCCGAGCAATATGAACCGATTCAGCGATCGATGGAATTCCTTTAAGCCCTAGTTCGCTGCTTCGTCTGCCTTCATGCATGACGCCGTCATATATCAGGCTATTGTCTTCACAATGTGCCACAACCGGCATATCGATTTTAGCAGCGTCCAGCATCGTTTCGTACATCATTCCCGCTTGCTGTATGCCGACTCCGTCATCAGTGAAAGCGAAAGCGCCGTTTTCTTTTAATTCCTGTAAGTTCGTGCGTTCTTTTCCGGCTTCCCGGATGGTGATGGAAGCATACGGCAAAACTCGGATAAGCGCATTTTTCTCAATCAAACCGTTGACATGCTGCAGATTTTCTTTCGAATCCGGCACTGGACGCGTATTCGGCATCGCACAGATTGTCGTATAGCCGCCTTTAGCTGCAGATTTTGTCCCGCTTTCGATTGTTTCTTTTTGCTCGCCGCCTGGTTCACGCAAATGCACATGAACGTCTACAAATCCTGGTGCGATCATCCGGCCTTTGCCGTCTATTTCATTTTCTCCATTAGGATTCAAATTAGCTCCAATTTCCTTAATCTTCCCCTGTGCCACCCGCACATCCGTCTCTGTTAGTTCTCCGTTTTCCAGCATCTTCACGTTTTTAATCAACAATTCCATTCTCATTCTCTCCCTTTTAATGCATATTCCAGTACAGCCATCCGGACAAAAACTCCGTTTGCCATTTGTTTGAATATCCGCGAACGTTCGCATTCTACTAAGCAATCCGCGATTTCAACTCCTCTATTGATTGGAGCCGGGTGCATAATGATTGCCGAGTCTTTCATTTTCCGTTCACGCTCAACGGTCAGGCCATATTGTGCGTGGTAGTTTTCTTTTGAGAACAAGGCGGATACCGCATGGCGTTCGTGCTGGACGCGCAGCATCATGACAACATCCGTATCTGCGAGAAAGTCGTCCAGGTTTTGCGACGTTTTGTAGTTGCCGCTCCATTCTTTTGGACATACGAACGAGACTTTGGCGCCGAGCTGTTCAAGTGCCGCTGCATTTGATTTTGCCACCCGGCTATGGGCGATGTCTCCAACTATCGTTACATGGATCCCTTCAAACCGGCCGAACTCCTGGTGGATGGTGTACAAGTCCAGCAATGACTGTGTCGGATGCTGCCCCGAACCATCGCCTCCGTTAATGATGGCGACATTGCAGCCTTTGAGTTCTTCATAATAAGCTTCTTCTTCGTGTCGGATAACGACTCCGTTCACGCCAATCGATTCAAAAGTTTTGACGGTGTCATACAAAGTTTCTCCTTTTTGGACGCTTGAAAATGCAGTTTCGAATGGCAGCACCGTCAACCCCATTTTATGTTCCGCCATTTCAAAACTCATTTTCGTCCGGGTGCTCGGTTCATAGAACAAGTTGACGATAGTGCCTGTCATTGGCTGTTGCTCGCCGCGCTCGAATTCTCCTGCCCGTTTCAGCAATTTCATGATGGTTGAATTTTTCAAGTTGTTCATTGTCAGTACGTTTGGCAAGTGGATCCCTTCCTTTCATAAAGAGAAACTTTATTCAGTGTGGGTTTTCTTCATCCCACTGAATATTAGTTGAACCAATCGGGTTTTATGGTCAGTTGATTTCCTACTTCGAGAAGCGGGAGTCTTACTGACTGTTAAAACCGGATAAAAAAACACCTTCCTGAAGGCAGGAAGGTGTGAGGAAATAAAGGCATAATTCGCCCTTGCTTCGACCCTTTCCATGCCTCTCTGGACATTCATTAAAAGGTGATTATTCAGTTCCGTGATCAATTTCGTCTTTATTGCGTCCTGGCAATATCAGATTCAGTAAAACGCCCACGATGGCTGCCAACGCCATTCCTTCGATTGAGAACGACTCGCTGAACTGGATTTTCGCTCCGCCGATCCCGATAACCAAGATAACCGAAGAAATGACCAGGTTCCGTTTGTCTCCAAAATTGATGCGGTTGTCTACCAGCATGCGCAGGCCGGATGATGCGATAATACCGAACAGCAGGATGGAGATGCCGCCTAAAACCGCTGTTGGAATGGTCTCGATGACTGCCATCAGTTTTCCAAAAAACGAGAACAAGATGGCAAACACGGCGGCGCCGATGATGACGTAGATGCTGAATACGCGCGTGATTGCAAGAACACCGATGTTTTCGCCGTAAGTTGTCTTCGGTGGCCCTCCGACAAAAGATGAAACCAATGTGCCCAGGCCGTCTCCAAGAATCGAGCGGTGAAGTCCGGGATCTTTTATGTAGTTCCGTTCAACTATTTTCCCAAGCACCAGCTGGTGGCCGATGTGTTCGGAGATCGTTACGATGGCAATCGGCACCATGACGAACAGCAGCGTCGGCGTTACGGTAAAGCTGTAGTCGATTCCCGGAATCAGAAAGTCCGGCACTTGGAACCAGTTTGCTTGATCAATCGGTGCATAATCGATAATTCCGATGGCTGCCGAGTACAGATACCCTGTAATGATGCCGATCAGGATTGGCATCAAGCTGATGATATTCTTAAAGTAAATATTACAGATGATGGCAGTTATTAATGTCACAAGTGCTGCAGAGAAATGTTTCATGCTATATTGGCTCACACCGTCTACCGTTATGTTCATCGCCATATCAACCGCCGTTCCTGACAATGCCAGTCCGATGACGATAATGACCGGCCCCACTACAATCGGCGGGAGCAGTTCCATCAGCCACCGGTAGCCGGTCTTCCAGATGATCAATGCGACGATGGCATAGACAAGCGACACAAACATCGCTCCGATCATTGCTGAACCGATGCCGCCGGTTTCTGTCGCAATGGTGATTGGCACAATAAACGCAAACGATGAACCGAGATAAGCCGGCACTTTGAATTGAGTGATAAGGATAAAAATGATAGTCGCGATGCCGCTTGTCAAAAGCGCAATCGCCGGGCTCAAGCCGACCAATTTTGGAACGAGGATCGTCGCACCGAACATGGCGAACATATGCTGTAGGCTCAATGAAATCCATTGGACCGTTTTCGGTTGATCTTGTACATCGAGTACTGCTTCATTCACGGTCATATCTCTCCATTTCTATTCGTGTATCGCTACACGATCGCTGCCGTCACTTTCTTCCATTTGAACGACGATGCGTTCGTTGCTTGATGTCGGGATGTTCTTGCCGACAAAATCCGCCCGGATCGGCAATTCCCGGTGGCCCCGGTCGATCAAGACAGCCAACTGGATCTGTGCCGGGCGGCCAAGATCCATGACAGCGTCCATGGCAGCTCTGACAGTTCTGCCTGTATACAGGACATCATCCACCAACACCACTTTTTTGTTTGAAATATTATGCGAGATGTCCACTTGCTGGACCAGCGGCTCCTGATTCTTGTTCTTGAGACTCAAATCATCCCGGTAAAGCGTAATGTCCAGCTCACCGGTTAAAATCGGCTTGCCTTCAATTTGTTCAATCTTTTCAGCGAGTCGCTTTGCAATGAATGCTCCTCTTGTTTTAATGCCGACCAAAATGCAATCGTCGATGCCTTTATTGCGTTCAATGATTTCATGGGCAATTCGGGTGATGGCTCGGGCAATCGCTTTTTCATCCAGTATGTCCGCTTTTTCTACCATGGACTCCACTCCTTTTCCAAATAAAAAACCTCTTGCCAGAGAGGCAAGAGGTTAGATGCGCAGAAAAATTCAGCATGGGAGACAGTCTCCCAGCCAGCGTAAATACCTTCTCGGCCTCTCTGGACCGTTTTTAAAGGTGTTGCTTATTCGATTTGTTTTTTTAAGTATAAAGAACAAGCTATTGCTTTGTCAATCTTTCTCTCGAAGAGATTCCAAAAGCTCAGAGAATTCCTCAGGCGCATCAGCGGAAAATTCAAGATATTCACCAGTTCGCGGATGATTAAAGCCGATGACTTCAGCATGCAGCGCCTGCCCGCCAATGTCCATCGTTTTTTTCGGTCCATACTTCGGGTCTCCAACTAATGGGAAACCAATATATTTCATATGAACACGGATCTGATGGGTGCGGCCTGTCTCCAAACGGCACTCAACCAATGTATAATTGCCGAAACGCTCCAGTACACGAAAATGCGTAATAGCATGTTTGCCTTTATCAATGACTGCCATTTTCTGGCGGTCTTTCACATCCCGGCCAATCGGTGCATCAATTGTCCCTTTATCATGCGGAATATGGCCATGGACAAGGGCCATGTATTTTCTGGTAACTGTCTTTTTCACTAACTGATCGACTAAAGAAGTATGGGCCATATCATTTTTGGCTACCATCAATAAGCCTGATGTATCTTTGTCGATACGGTGGACGATCCCAGGACGGGCAACGCCGTTAATGCCTGATAAATCCGTGCAATGGAACATAAGTCCATTTACAAGAGTGCCTCCTGCATGTCCCGGAGCCGGGTGAACCACCATTCCTCTTGGCTTATTCACGACCAGAACATCTGCATCTTCGTAGACGATTTCCAAATTTAAATCTTCTGGAATCACATCCAGCTCTTCCAGTAATGGCGGAGAGACAATAATGATGTCATCCATACGTACTTTGTAATTCGGTTTAACTGTTACGCCGTTCACTTTTACAGCGCCGTCTTTTACCCAGTTGGCGATTTGTGAGCGGGACCAGTCTTCGTCGATTGACGATACGGCTTTGTCAATCCGTTCGCCAGCCATTTCTTCTGTTATTTCTATTGTCAAATCTTCAATTTCCATTAAGACACCTTTTTCTTTTCTTGTTTTTCGTCAATGATGATAAATATGATCATCAGCACAACACCCACTGTCAATGCAGCATCCGCCACGTTAAAAATCGGGAAATCGTAATTGATGACAGGAATCAGCACATCCACAAAGTCTACGACTTCACCGCGCAGCATGCGGTCGATAAAGTTTCCGATTGCTCCGCCGAGCAGCACCATCAAACTTAGTTGAAATAAAGGTTTGCCGGTTGCGTGCTTATGAAAATACCAAACAATCCCGGCTACTACAGCCACTGTGATAATAGCGAACAGCCACATCTGCCCTTCCAGCATCCCCCAGGCAGCTCCGCGGTTCCGATGCGAAAGCCATCCAAGATACGGGTCCATGACAGAGATCCGTTCACCCAGTTCCATATTTTTTACTACCAGCCATTTGGTCCACTGATCCAGTACAACAATCAGCAGTGCAATCCCATAATAAATAATAAACATGTGTTTCCCCCGTCAATTCATCAGTCAGTTTATTTTACCACATACCGACTTAAAAAAGGAAACTGCCTGAAATGTCACATTTGATAAGTTAAGTATCTTGTCTTCACTTGCCAATATTCCGAAAGCCACTACCCACTAAACAGCAAACTGTCACAACTAAAGCAAACAAAAAAGCTGCCAGGGTTTCTCCCGGCAGCTTTCCAGTATTCATATTATGCGTATTGTTTTTCGACGACGCTTGCACAACGCGGGCATAATGCCGGATGTGATTCGTTTTTGCCGATTTCTTCAGAGATTGTCCAGCAGCGTTCGCATTTTTCGCCTGCGGCTTTCTCAACAACCACTGCAACTTCGTTCAATTTCAAAGCATGTTCTGGTGCTTGGTCAATCGTCCCGCCAAACTCGTATTGAGACACGATGAACAATTGAGCAACGTTTTCGTCCACAGATGAAAGTAAGCTGTTTACTTCTTCTGTGCCATAAACGGTCACTTTCGCTTCGAGTGATTTCCCGATAGTTTTCGCGGCACGGGCTTCTTCTAGCGCTTTTAGCACATCATCGCGGACATCCATAAAGTTCGCCCATTTCACTTCAAGATCTGCAAATGCTGGGTTCATTTCACTTTCCGGGAAATCAGTCAGCTGAACGCTTTCTTCTTCCACGAATCCTAAATAGCCCCACATTTCATCAGTAGTATGCGGAATGATTGGCGTAGCTAATTTCAAGATGGCCATCAACGAATCGAACATAACGGTCTGCATAGCACGGCGATGCGGATGATCAGCAGCTTCGATATAAACGACGTCTTTTGCGACATCCAAATAGAATGAACTTAAATCGTTTGCGCAATAACCATTTAATGCATGGTAGATTGATGAGAAATCATACGCTTCATAACCTTTGCGAGCCGTTTCAATCATTTTCTGCAATTTCATGACCATGTACTGATCCATCTCACGCATATCTTCAAATGCCACACGGTTTTCTTTTTCGTTGAAATCCGCCAAGTTGCCGTGAAGGAATTTCAGCGTATTGCGGATTTTGCGGTAAACTTCAGAAACTTGCTTGAAGTTATCATCAGATACGCGTACATCAGCCGTGTAATCAACAGAAGCTACCCAAAGGCGAAGAATATCTGCACCCATCTGGTTCATTACTTTAGCAGGAACGATAACGTTCCCTAAAGATTTACTCATTTTGCGGCCATTTCCATCAAGCGTGAAGCCGTGGCTTAACACTCCTTTGTATGGAGCGATGCCATTAATCGCAACACTGGTTGTCAATGATGAGTTGAACCATCCGCGGTATTGGTCAGAGCCTTCCAAGTACAAGTCTGCTGGATATTGAAGATCTTCCCGTTCTTCAAGCACACCTTGGTGTGAAGAACCCGAGTCGAACCATACGTCCATGATATCCGTTTCTTTGACGAAAATTCCATTTGGGCTGCTTGGATGCGTGAATCCCGGTGGCAATAATTCTGCTGCCGGACGTTCAAACCAGATATTTGATCCGTTTTCGCGGAACAAGTCAGCGATATGAGAAATTGTTTCTTTTGTGATGATTGGATCACCGTTTTCCGCATAGAATACCGGAATCGGTACTCCCCATACACGCTGGCGGGAAATATTCCAGTCTCCGCGGTCACGCAGCATATTGAATAGGCGCGTCTCGCCCCATGCCGGAGTAAAAGTTGTTTCATTAATCGCTTTCAGGATTTGGTCACGGAACGCTTCGATGGAAACGAACCACTGGGCAGTCGCACGGTAGATAACCGGTTTTTTGGTCCGCCAGTCATGTGGATAAGAGTGCGTGATGAATACCAAATGTTCAAGTGCGCCTGCTTCGTTCAACGCTTCAGTAATGGATTTATTGGCTTTATCATAGAACTGGCCTTCGAATCCTGGAGCTTCTGCTGTCATTATGCCTTTTTCATCAACCGGACAAAGAACGTCTAAGCCGTATTTCTTGCCTACCAAAAAGTCGTCTTCCCCGTGTCCTGGAGCAGTATGAACGAATCCAGTACCGGAATCGGTCGTGACGTGTTCACCAAGCATCATCAATGAAGTGCGGTCATATAGCGGGTGCTTTGTCAGAATATGTTCCAACTGGGCCCCTTTGAATTCGCGAACTACTTCATAATCCGTCCACTCTACTTCTTTTGCCACTTCTTCTAATAAATCTTGTGCCACCATGTACAATTCGTTATTTACAGAAACCTCAACATAGTTGAAGTCAGCATGTGCCGTGATTCCAAGGTTTGCCGGGATTGTCCAAGGAGTAGTTGTCCAGATCAGAACTTTCGTCCCTTCTGCTAAAACACCTTTTCCGTCAACAACCTTGAACGAGATATAGATCGAAGGAGATTTCTTATCCTGATACTCGATTTCCGCTTCTGCCAGTGAAGATTCACTTGATGGCGACCAGTAAACCGGTTTTAACCCTTTATAAATATAGCCTTTGTTTGCCATTTTACCGAATACTTCAATTTGGCGTGCTTCATAAGAAGGTTTTAAAGTAACATAAGGATTTTCCCAATCGCCCCGGACACCAATCCGCTTGAATTGCTCGCGCTGGTTGTCGATTTGCTCGTAAGCATATTCTTCGCAGAGTTTACGGAACTCCGCAAGAGACATTTCTTTGCGGTTAACCCCTTTATTGGTCAAAGCCTGTTCAATCGGCAATCCATGGGTGTCCCAGCCTGGCACGTATGGTGCATGGAATCCCATCATCGAACGTGAACGGACGATCATATCTTTTAATACTTTGTTAAGGGCATGGCCCATATGAAGGTCGCCGTTGGCATATGGAGGCCCATCATGAAGAATGAAGAAAGGGCGGCCTTTCGTGCGCTCCAGCGACTTTTGGTAAATATTCATTTCTTCCCATTTCTTCTGCATTTCCGGTTCCCGGTTCGGCAAGTTGCCGCGCATCGGAAAATCTGTTTTCGGCATCAATAATGTATCTTTATATTCCATTGTAATTCCTCCTGTAGACATAATAAAAAGCCTCCCATCCCTGGAAAGGGACGAGAAGCTAAACTCGCGGTACCACCCTTGTTGCAGCTTATTGCTGCCACTCGAACACCGTAACGTGGTGGAAACGGAATTGGATACTCAATCGGTTCACCAATTCTGCTCAAGAGTGATTTTCCTCAACATATTCTTCATCAGGCTCGCACTGTCCCTGACTCGCTTTATCGAATTATAAAGAGTACTGTCTCCGTCAACGCTTTTTAATATATGACGTAATTATAGAAGTTAGATGTTCTTGCGTCAAGCTCAGTAAACTTCTTTCTTTTCTTCCAGTTTATCCAGGTTGGTCGTATCGATATCATACTCCATCAATGTTTCCCAATCATCTGTGTCAATCAAGTCCAATTGAGCTTCCACAAGCATTCTGAAACGGCTGCGGAACACTTTTGACTGCTTCTTCAACTCATCGATTTCCATCGCAATGCGGCGGGCTTTTGTCAATGATTCATTGACAATGCGATCCGCATTCTTTTCAGCTTCACGAATAATAAGTTTCGCTTCTTTCTGCGAGTTCCGGCGAACTTCTTCAGCAGCTTCCTGTGCAACAACAATTGATTTTTGAAGAGTGGATTCGATCGTTGTAAAATGGCCGACACGTTCGTCTGTCTGTACCAAACGATCCTCTAATTCTTTCTTTTCTCTTATCAATAATTCGTAGTCTTTGATGATTTGGTCCAGGAATTCGTTTACTTCGTCTTCCTGATATCCTCTAAATCCTCTGCTAAACTCTTTATTATGTATATCCAGCGGGGATAATGGCATTTAGGGCACCTCTCCTTAATTATCTTCGTTTCTTTACATTATACAGTCCGTAGCAGTAAATATCAGTAATATTTCGCATTTTTTCAAACTGCCTATTTGTTATTCTCTAATCGGCCAATCAACAGACGGATTTTATCCTTCTTGGTACGGCCTTCGATTTCCACCATTTTAACACGTCCATACCCACGAGATGATATCATATCCGATTCATTCAATTCAAATGCCGGCTGTTCTTGGACGGTCCAATTCACTTTTACTTTGCCTCCAGAGATTAAAGCAGCCGCTTTTTGGCGGGAAATATTATAGACTGAACTAATGACCGTATCGAGGCGCAGAGAGCTGACTGTATGGCTTTCTTCCGTCCATTCTTCTGTCACATTTATAAAGTCGCTGTCAGAACTTACCTCTTCTAAATGCACTTTCACTTTTGCAGCCGTTGTAAAATTCGCCTGCAAGTATGCACTGACTTCATCGGCGACGGCAATCTGAATCTGCTGGCCCTTGATTCGGATGTCACCATACTTGCTGCGATCGAGGCCGATCGACATCATGGAGCCTAATATATCCGGATGCTGGAGAGTAACAAATTTGGTCGGGTAATTCAATTCAAATACCGTGATCTGAAAATCCTCTTTTTGCACTTCATAATAAGATGGATACAACAACACACGCTGTCTTTCGGCGTCTTCAAACAATCCCGATGCGGCCATTTGGATATCACTTGAACCTCCGATGACAGAAGTTACGATAAATCGCTGGCGCGGATCAAGAAAATCAGTCAGCTTAGGCGTGTAGCGGTCTTCTACATCAATCATCCAGCCAGCGACTTGTTCAATGAACGGCTGCTCGTCTTTTCTGAAATGCTGAAATAATGAATCCATGGGAATGGCTCCTTTACGAAATTAAATGGGCTTCAAGCAAAAAACCTCACTTATCGTGAGGTTATTAGACGAAATAAGAAAACAGAACAACTATGCCTCGGCTTGCAAGATTCAAAGCGAAAATTGCGACGATCGGAGAAAAGTCGATCATGCCAAGCGGAGGAATAAACCTCCGGAAAATATCAAGGTACGGGTCTGTAATGCGCGAAAGCATTTGGCCAATACTTGATTCTTTCGCATTTGGCAGCCAGCTCATTAAGATGCTGGCAATCAAAATAAATGAGTATATATTTATAGCCATTAAGATTAAATTCAATAGAGCTATCATTGGTTGTTCATCCACCTCTTTTATTGTTCATCGTCATAATAATAATCAGAGATTGCTCCGTCTACTTCAACTGTATCCGGTACGCAAAGAAAAATATCCGTTCCGATGCGCTGAATATCTCCTCCAAGTGCATATACGGTGCCACTTAGAAAATCAATGATCCGCAAGCCTTGGTCTTTTTCAATCCGCTGCAAATTAACGACAACGGCACGTTTATTTTTTAAATTCTCAGCAATATCTTGAGCTTCTGCATAAACTCTCGGCTCAGCTAAAATCATTTTTGAAGATTTGACTGCACTCTGCAGGCTGATCAAATTAGGTGCACTTGTTTCCACTGTTTTTTGTCTCCGTTCATTTGATTGTTTGCGAATTTCTGTTTGAACTGTTGCAGGTTTTTCATAGCGTGAAGCTGCTGGCTGCTTCGGCTGTTCTGCCGGCGGCTCTTCTTCTTCGAACTCTTCCAAGTAAAAAAAGTTTTTGAATTTGTTTTTAATGCTCATCACTTTGCCTCACTTTCTGACCCAACTAATGCAGTTCCAATACGCACAAAAGTTGCTCCTTCTTGCGCTGCAATTTCATAATCATTCGACATTCCCATTGAACATTCAGTGCAAGGGGCATGGCTCAATCCTTCAGCAGCAATTTCAAGTTGCAGCGCTTTTAATCCTTTGAATACTTCGCGGATTTCAGTCTCGTCTGTCGTGTTTGGCGCCATCGTCATTAATCCGATTACTTGGATTTTATCGAAGGCTTTCAGTGATTTTACAAAATCCAACGTTTCTTCAGCAAACAAACCACTTTTAGACTCTTCTTTAGAAACATTCACTTGCACAAAACATTTCACTGGATGAGCAGCGCGTTTTTGAATTTCTTTCGCCAAACTCATTCGGTCTAAAGAATGCAGATAATCAATTTGGTCAATGACCTCTTTGACTTTTCTTGTCTGCAAGTTGCCGATGTAATGCCAGTTTACATCTGCTTTAATCGCCTGCCGTTTTTTCAACAACCCTTCCGGACGATTTTCGCCAATATGGCGAATTCCTGCTGCAATCGCTTCTTCCGTGCGCTCAATTCCTACTTGTTTAGTGACTGCAATGACCTGAATATCCGGCCGGATATTATTTAATTGATTTTTGATTTCTTCATACACTGGTTTAATGGCTTTCATGGATTCACAACTTTTCTATCTTTTCTATAGATGTTCAACTTATTGTACCAAGTAACAGATTTTTTATCAATTATGCCCTATTCTCGAAGCCATGTTAGGAATTCCAAATTTTTTTCTTATTCGTTGATGTGGAAGAGGCTTTTGCGTACATGCTTTTACAATTTCATCATTTTAATGTTGAAGACAGGATAGAGAACGTGAACAACTGGATTGAACTCTTTTTCAACAACAGCTTTTTGTCATAAAATCCATAATTAAAATAGCCATAAAAAAACAGCTGCCCACAGGCAGCTGTTCTATTATCTTCTTTTTTGTCTATTGCGCAAGAACGTAGGGATATCTAATGCATCGTCCTGTTTTTCCTGGCGCACAGGCTCTTGCTGGTAAGCAGGGTATGCCGGCTCTTCACGGCGCTGTTCTTCGCGACGTGCTTCACGAAGCGAAGGCGGTGGAGTTTGCTGTTGGATGGATTGCACTCGGCTTGAGTTTAATCCTGATCCTCTTGGCGTTCTCGGCTGCAGCAATTCTTCATTAAAGCCTGTAGCGATAACCGTTACCACAATTTCATCTTTTAAGTTGTCGTTGATGACAGATCCAAAGATCATATTCACATCTTCGTCTGAAGCAGATGCTACAATATCAGCAGCTTCTTGAACTTCATAAAGGCTAAGATTAGACCCACCTGTTATGTTCATCAAGACGCCTTTTGCTCCGTCAACGGAAACTTCAAGCAATGGGCTTGATACAGCTTTTTTCGCAGCTTCTGAAGCACGGTTCTCACCTGAAGAAACACCGATGCCCATCAAAGCTGATCCTTTATTGGACATAATTGTTTTAACATCGGCAAAGTCAAGGTTGATAAGACCCGGTACGGCGATCAAATCTGAAATCCCTTGAACCCCTTGGCGAAGAACATTATCCGCTTCACGGAATGCTTCAAGCATCGGAGTGCTCTTGTCAACGATTTCAAGCAAACGATCGTTTGGAATAACGATTAGCGTATCAACCGATTCTTTCATCGTGCTAATTCCGCTGATTGCTTGTGTAGCGCGTTTGCGGCCTTCAAATGTGAATGGGCGAGTAACTACCCCTACAGTCAAAGCGCCAAGTTCTTTTGCGATTCCTGCGATGACAGGTGCAGCACCTGTACCGGTTCCTCCGCCCATTCCTGCAGTAACAAATACCATATCTGCTCCGCGAAGAGCTTCTTCAATCTGCTCTTTACTTTCTTCAGCGGCTTTTTTGCCGACTTCTGGATTAGCGCCTGCTCCAAGTCCGCGAGTCAGTTTACCGCCGATTTGAAGTCTAACTTCAGCTAGTGAAAGGTTTAATGCTTGTGCATCTGTATTTACAGCAATGAATTCCACGCCTTGCACACCGTGTTCGATCATACGGTTTACCGCGTTGTTTCCTCCGCCGCCAACACCGATCACTTTAATAACTGCTAGTGCATCAACTGTTGTGTCAAATTCCAACATTCTTTTTCCTCCTAAAATTGCTCAGCTTTTATAGTAAGCATAATGCAACGTTGATTTTATTCAAAGAATCTATCGAACATTTTTTTGGCTTTTGTGACGACGCCTTCGCCATTTTGCTTCGGTTGTCTCTGCTTTTTAGGCTGCGGTTGCTGCTGTTCTTGCTCAATTTTAACTGATTCGGATAAAGCAGCTCCACTTCCTACGTTGCCATAGAACATATCTTCCATGTAAGCATATTGGATAAGGCCTACAGCGGTTGTATATTGAGGCTCACGCACACCGATATATTCCGGCACAAACAAGCGGACACGTGTTTGAAGGATATGCCGGGCTAGCTCTGGCAATCCTTCCAGCTTAGCCATACCGCCCGTTAAGACGATTCCTCCTGGAAGGTCTTGGACTCCAAGCCGGTAAAGCTCATCTAAAATCAATTCGAAAAGTTCTTCCAGGCGAACTCCGATTATTTCAGATATGTATTTTTGACTGTATTGCTCTTTTGTATCCGATCCGATAACTGGCACTTCGAACAATTCATCTTCAGAGGCATCGTCGTAAAAGGCATGCCCATATTCGAGTTTGATTTTTTCGGCTTGTTCTGTTGGTGTTTTCAAGACAATCGATAAATCTTTTGTAACATGGTCTCCTCCTACAGGAATAACTGAAGAAGCAGTCAGATGGCCATTTTGGAAAATAGCTATCGACGTAGAGCCTCCACCGATATCAATACAAGCTGTACCGTGGTTTTTCTCATCTTCCGTCAAAGCTACATATCCTGCAACTAACGGTTGTACATAAATATCCCTGATCTGAAGGCCTGCGCGTTCCACACATCTTAATACATTATGCAAAATAGTTTTAGATGTTGTTACCATTGTACCATCCATCTCAAGCCGAATCCCAATCATACCTCGCGGATCTTTGATTTCGTCCAAGTGATCTACAATATACTGTTCCGGGATGATATTAACCAGTTCCCGTTCAGGTGGGATTGAAATAACTTGGGCTGCTTCCAATACACGATCTAAATCATCATCTGTAATTTCCCTGTTTTCACTATTTACCGCCACAACACCTTTAACTGGGTGAAGCGAAGCTTTATTTGCTGGAATTCCCAAAACCACTTCGTGTATCGATTTGCCAATCATGCGTTCTGCTTGATCAACCGCTTTTTTTATGGATTGAACTGTAGCATCTATATCAACAATCGCACCTTTTTTAATTCCATTGGATTTTACGTTTCCTACGCCGATGACATGCAACGACTTGTTGGCCATTTCTCCGATTAAAACTTTAACGGATGACGAACCGATATCTAGGCTTACATATAATTCTGATTGACTCAATTCGTGGCACCTCCTTATTAAACTGCTGTTACTTATATTCTATTGTAAATTGTACACCTTGTCTAAGTAAAACGGGGTAACTTTGAAAATTTTCCTTTAACTTATCCATGAGACTCCTGCAGTTCTTTTTTTTCAGACCATTTTGTTAAAATAATCCGGCGGATAACAGCGATATTTTGGAACAAACGGACGCCGAACGCAAAAATAGCTGCCAAGTATAAATCGACTCCCAAATGCACTCCTATAAAAGCAAGGCCAGCCGCAAGAACGATATTAAAGAAAAAGCCGGACACAAAAACTTTATCATCGTAAACTTGCTGCAGATGGGCACGGATTCCTCCGAATAATGTATCCAGGGAAGCGAGTACAGCAATTGATAAATAGTTCGCGTATTCAGGTGGAATCTGGATATCAGTCAAAAGGCCAAGTGAAATTCCAAGTATTAAACCCAATATTGATAACCACATCGCTATTCACCCTCCGCTTCCTCTAAATAATGATATTCAATTTCTCTTTCATATGCTTCTACTGTCAATGCATCTACCGGCTCAGAAACAATGACTGATAAATTATCGATATAAAAATCATCAAGAATACGGGATGACATTAAATGATTATACAGCTTTTCTGTGTCTTCTTTCGATTTTGACACAATTTTAATATTGAACGGCGGGGTTTGGATAGGGACAGTGTTAACGGTGGTCGCTCCATTAATATCTCGGATTGCAGTCGTATTTATAATCCGGTTGCCGTCAATCGAAACGTATAGCCCATTATGACGATTAATTTCATTGACAAGGCGGATCAGTAAATCAGGTGCAATGTCTTCGATATTCAACCCTAAAGCGACTGCTTCTGGAGAAGGTTCAATGGATACTTCTATGCCTGGGCCAGTGATTTCTGTTAGGCCGGCCAATCTCTGCAAATCTTCGACCGTTTCTTTTAACGCTTGCTCCGGACTTTCAGTAGATGCATCTTCGTATTTTGTTATAGTTTCATCGACTGTCCCGATTTCTGACAGCAATTCAGAATGAAGCCGCTTTTCCTGTGCAAGCTCTTGCCTAATTTCCCATACATCTCGTGTATCACGGGAATCCGGTTCGTTGATCGTGTTATATTGAATTGCCACCATCAATCCGATGACGAATAATATGATTGAAAACCGGGAAGAGATTTTCTTTTTCATCCAGCTCCCCCTCATTTAGGATTCTGACAGCAAAGCGGGCATTGAAATTTTTTGCCCCGCGTCTAGTGTGACAATAACGTTGTCGTTAACCAGCTGATCCATTACTCCACCTGAAAGTTTTATTGACGATTCCAGTACTTCAGGTTTTCCAATAGCTTCAATTGTAAATGGGGCAGGATATTGGACGCCGTCAACTGTGATAACAGGACCCGTACATACAATATACGAATTCCCATGTATCCGTTGTCCATTGATTGAAATTGCCTGAGCACCAGATATGTATAATTCATTGATTACTTGAAACACATGGCTTTCGTGCACGATATAATCATTCGGATTGACTGAATTCGCATCGTATTCCCCGTCTTGGAGCGTGACTTTCAATCCGCTTCCTTCAACTGGCAATATCCCAGTATATCGCCGGAGCGCGTCAGCTTCTTCCGCATAATCAGTGAAGCGGTTTTCACCGTCTGAAAATGATTTCTCATATTCCTGGATAGTTATTTGTTTTTCTTGCAATTCCTCGCGCAATGACTTGTTGCGCTCCTGCTGCTCAATCAACTCTCCCCGGAACCGTTCCTCTTCCTCGAAAAAGGCGCCTCCGGTGAATTCTTCAGCAGCCTGCTCAGCTTGTGAAAGGCTGTAAGAATAAGCCAGGATAAAGCCTAATACAAGAAAGACCAAAGAAAAAACAATTGATTTACTGATGCTTGCCTTGTTAATCCTGTTCGGGTTCTGCCGGTTTTTCATTTTCAGCACCTTCCTTCCGAGGACCATAAACATCATCGTACGAACGGAAGAAAATTCCGACCTCCATGTCAATAACACCCTTTTGCCCATCTTCTAATTGTGCTACGACTGATGGATAATAATTCAGCTTTTCGGCTAATGAGCTCAAAAGACCTCTTACTTCGTTCCCGTCATTCATATACAGTGTAACAAATGCAGCCCGTTCTTCGCTCGGCTTCAAAATAATTTGAGAAATCAAGTTATAAACTACCGGCTTGACTTCGGTAAGCTGGGACACCAGTTCTGTCCGATTTTTATCGTCGTCAAAATTAGAGAAGATGGGACCGCTTACTGCCTCGACCGGTTTTTCTAAAGGAAATCCGTTTGATAAAACCATTTGATAGCTATTGCCTTTATCAAGATAACCAATACCCTTAAATTCCTGAATTTCAATTTCTACGCCAGTCAGCCATTTCTTGTTAACTGAAGATTTTTCAACCCATTCCAGTTCATCCAGGTTCTTTTCGATTTCTTTTTCGCTAAATGACCACATAGAATCGCCAATCGTCAATTCACTTAGCCGTTGGTATTCTTCTTCGTTGTACAGCTTGGCTCCTGTAACGCTGATATCCTGGATTTTGCTGTACTTTGTCTGGCTGTAAATGAGAACACCCAGTAGAACAAGAAAAATGAACAGCAACGCCACGAACTTGCGATTGGTTCTTTTTTTCCGCCGCTCACGAAGCGTCGGGATACGTTCTTCAATATCAATCACTTTGTCCATACTTGCTGCTCCTTCCCCTTTATTCGTTTGCTTCCGTTACCCGTTGAACTGCATCGATAAATGCATCTCCACGAATTTCAAAACTGTCGTATTGATCCCAGCTTGCACAGGCAGGAGACAAAAGAATCGTGTCTCCACTTTCAGAATGCCCTACTGCTTTTTCAACTGCATCTTGCATGTCCCCTGCTTTTGCGATAGTGGAGACACCGCAGTTCTCTGCAAAATCAGCAAATCTGTCTGCTGTTTCGCCAAACGTGATAAGTGCTTTGACTCGATTCATATAAGGACGCAGTTCTTCTAAAGAATGGTTGCGCTCTAAGCCGCCGGCAAGAAGGACAATTTGTCCAGGAAACGCTTCAAGCGCACTTTTCGTGGCCAAAGCGTTGGTTGCTTTTGAATCGTTATAAAACTTTCGGCCTTTCCAGGAAACAATAAACTGGGAACGGTGCTTTACTCCTGTGAAGGACGTAAGAACCCGGATAATAGTTTCCTTTGTTCCGCCCCACAGCAAGGCAGCTGCAGTTGCCGCTAAAATGTTTTCAAGATTGTGCTGGCCGCCAAGCATGATTTTCGACCGTTCAATCAGTTTTTCTCCTTGCCAATAGACAAATTCACCGTCAGCACTAATGCTTTCCTCTGTTCTGCCTTTCAAGGTAAAAGGAATTAACTGGGCCTGGCACTTGGCAGCAAATGCAGCGAGAAGCGGTTGGTCTGCATTATAGATAAAGTAATCGTCTTTTGTCTGATTTTGAGCTATTTTCATTTTTGAGGCTCTGTAGTCTTCGATCGAGCCATGATAGTCAAGATGCGCTTCATAAAGGTTAGTAATGATCGCGATATGCGGACGGAACGTTTCTGTTCCTTTTAATTGGAAAGAAGATAATTCCGTGACGATGACATTTTCCGGCGTCGCTTTTTCCGCTACCCCTGCTGCCACTGTTCCGATATTCCCTGCTATTAATGGTTTTTTCATATCTTGGTTCAGCATATGGAACAACAAAGTCGTTGTTGTGGTTTTGCCATTTGATCCGGTAATTCCGATAAAAGGAGCTTCACTGATTAAATAAGCAAGCTCAATTTCCGTCCAGATTGGAATGCCTTTTTCCATAGCTGATTGAATAATAATATTAGTATAGGGAATTCCCGGATTTTTCACTACTAACTCAAAACCTTCATCAAGCAGGTCTTCTGGGTGCCTTCCGCAAATTACGGTAACACCCGCATTTAGCAGTTCTTGTGCTTCCGGATTTTCCGCAAAAGGTTTTGAATCGTTGACAGTCACGAAAGCCCCAAATTGATTGAGTATACGGGCAGCTGTGAATCCGCTTTTAGCGAGTCCGAGCACCAGTACTTTTTTATGATGAAGTTGTTGTACTTGATTCATTTACATTACCTCCAAAGCAACAGCGATAGCTGCAGCGATAAGCCCTACTGTCCAGAAGACAGTGACGACTTTCCATTCTGACCATCCGCTCAATTCGAAATGGTGATGAATTGGGCTCATCTTGAAAATTCGTTTCTTTCTTAATTTGAAGCTGCCGACTTGTAATATTACAGATAAGGTTTCTATAACAAAAACCAGTCCGATCAAAAGAAGCAGCAATTCTTGTTTCAATAAAATTGAAACCATGGCCAATGCCCCGCCAAGTGCTAAAGATCCTGTATCGCCCATGAATACTTTCGCCGGGTATTTATTGAATACCAGGAAGCCAATCAAAGCACCAGCTACTGAAAAGGTGAATAAGGCGATTCCGGTCTCTTCTTGGTTGATAGCCAAAACACCAAATGCAGCAAAAGCGATAGACGCTGTTCCAGCGACCAATCCATCAAGACCATCCGTCAAATTGACAGCGTTGGAAAATCCAACAAGCCAAAAAATCAAGAATAATACATAAACAATAGACAATTCAATTGAAAAAGTTGTAAATGGAATTGTGACAGCCGTATCAAATTCAATGCTATTCAGCAATAAGAATGAAATGACGGCAATGACGATTTGAGCAATTAGTTTCTGAAGTGATGTTAAGCCTAAATTCCGCTTTAATACCACTTTGATAAAATCGTCCAAAAAGCCGATTAAACCAAATCCGAAAAGGACCAGCAAAAGAATCATGATTTCCGCTGTTATCCCTTCCGTAAACAACGCAACCAGCAAAACAGTTGCGATTATAGCGATTAAGTAGACGAGGCCACCCATAGTGGGAGTTCCCGTTTTTTTCATATGGGATTCGGGTCCTTCTTCACGGATACTCTGTCCAAATTTCATCCTTCTCAACAAAGGGATAAAAATCGGCATGAGTATTACTGTCAATAAAAAGGCGAGTCCAAAACCTAGCAACAAATTTACGTCCATTATAGAGCTCCTTTAAGCAAAAAATTATTCAGCTGTTTCTTCTTCAGGTGTTTCTTCAGGTGTTTCTTCAACTAGTTCTTCTTCGGCCGCTTCGCCAGCATTGTTTTCTTCCTCACTGGTTTCTTCACTGCCAGGTTCAGCCGTTGCTTCTTCTTCCGCAATGGCTTGATCTTCTTGTGGAATTCCTTCTAAACCATCCGTCATCTGTACTTTCGAAAAATCTTCGGGAGTCTGAAGCTGAATGACAACTGGATCGCTTTGAGTGACTTTAGAGCCTTTCGATAAGCTTTGGCTTACCGCGTACCCTTGGCCAGCAAGTTCCAGTGACAAACCGCTGAGTGATTGATAAGCCAATAAATCACGCTTCGACCAACCAGTAAAATCAGGTAAAATTGTCGGTCCTTCTGTTTTTAGAATAACAGTTCCGCCTTCGACTATTGTCTGTCCAGCTTCCGGGAATTGGCCCTTCACTTCTGAAGCATCACCAGTAACGGCTACTTTCAAGCCTTTTTTTGTCAATTCCTTTGTTATGTTAGCAGATGATTTGCCTGCATAGTCTTCCAAAGTAATGGTTTTAGCAGATTTCGAGTTTTTCGGTTTGATATTCATATGCTTTAATCCGTTTTCCATCACTGAAGTGAAGATTTTGGCTACAGGTGCAGAGCCGTATTCACCTGCAGGCAATTGGGGTTGCTGAACACCGATATAAACAAGCAATTCCGGATCTTCGGCTGGTGCCATTCCAAGGAAAGAGTACAAATAACCATTTTTCCCTTGATTGATATAACGTCCATCTTTTCCTGGCACTTGGGCAGTCCCTGTTTTACCGGCAACTGTATAATCCTGTAAAGCAAACGGACGGCCAGAGCCGACTTCCGATGTAACAGTAGACGCAAGGATTTTCCGGACTTCTTTTGCCGTCTCAGCAGATATAGGCTGGCCAGCTTCTTCCGGCTTGCTTTTCACAGAAACTTTCCCGCTGTCAGGATTCTTAATCTGGTCAATCACATACGGCTTCATCATGACGCCTTCATTGGCAATCGCTGATGCAGCTTGGATCATCTGGATCGGCGTCACTGTTGACCCTTGGCCGTAAGAAGTCGTCAACCTATTGATCGGATACTCATTCAGAATTTTACCGGAGGCCTCATTCGGCAAATCAATACCCGTTTTTTTGCCAAAACCGAAGGCATCGATATAGGTCATGAATGTTTCAGGTCCAACCCGTTCTAACAAATACGCCATGGAAACATTGGAAGAACGCTGGAAGCCTTCCAGAAACGTAATACTTCCCCAGCCTCTGCCGCTATTATAGTCACCGATGGTGGTGTCCAGCAATGTATACTTCCCGGAATTATAATAAGCATCCGGGTCCCATTTGCCTTCTTCAATCGCAGAAGCGAGCGTAAACATCTTCATCGGCGATCCAGGTTCAATCGTCAATTCTATACTTTCATTGAGCCAATTATCCGAAAGGCCCTCACGTGTGTTCGGATTAAATGTCGGACGTTGTGACATGGCCAGAATTTCACCAGTATCCGGATCTGCAATGACAGCAATCATCCGGGCCGGTTCATATTCATCCTGTACCTTAGTCATTGCATCTTCCAGGAAGTTTTGAAGTGTTCTATCCAGTGTCAGTTGGACATTCGAGCCATCAACTGCCGGAGTTACTGCAGACTCGCTATTTGGAAGCAAGAATCCCCATTTATCTGTAGAAAACTCCATTTTGCCGTTCTTTCCAGTTAACGCTTTATCATGAATCGATTCAAGTCCCATTCTCCCTTTTGTAACCATTTGCCCATCATCTGCTTCTTCTTTCATTGCAAAGCCGACTAAATGGGACGCAAAGACTCCATTTGGATATAAGCGCTTTAAATCTTTAACAAAAAGAATGCCTGGGATTTTGTCTTCTTTCATTTCCAGCATTTGGGTATGGCTGATTTCCCGGCCAGCTACTCCAAATTCAACTTGATACCGGTCTTTCTCAACGCCTTGCTTTAAAATACTCAAGATTTTTTCTTCTGGCATTTTTATATGCTGAGCAAGTGCTTCTGCGGTTTTTTCCACATTTGTCACATGTCGTGGACTGCTGGCATGCTGAGTAGCGGATTCATCCAGAACGGCAACCACCTTATACGTCAATGTATCTTCCGCAATCACATCTCCATTGCGATCCAGGATTTTCCCGCGCTCAGCTGTAAGTACTTGTTCTTGTTGATATTTTGCCGCGGCTTTAGCTGCTAATTCTTGTCCTTCAACAGTTCCAGTTGCCTGAATAGTGACAATTCTGACCGTTAAAATGAAAAAGAGCCCTGCGAAAACTAAAAACAGCAGAAAGGCTCCCCATTGAAATCGAAACTTTTTTTTCATTGTCCTGGCACTACCACCTTTACATTTTGCTCATCTAATTTTAGGCCTTTTTCTTTCGCTTTTGCCCAAATGCGCTCATATGAAGACAGTTCTTTTACTTGTACAGACAAATCTGTATTTTGTTTCATTTTTTCATCGATTGAATGTTCAATTTTTTGAATTTCTTGTGTAGATGCCTGAATCACTGATTGGTTTTGAAGCACCAATAGTGCACACAGGACAAATGCCGTCAAGAAAGACAAGTAAAGGACTTTCTCACCTTTTGTAATAAGTTTTTTTCTTTTTACCGGTTGCCGGTCCGGATTTTGAGGAACGGCCGGCTGTTGTATGTATGTTTCCTTTCTCACATGTAACGCCATTTGAACACGCCCTTACTCTCTAATTTTTTCTACAATCCGCAATTTTGCTGACCGTGATCGATTGTTTTGTTCTAGTTCTTCATCAGAAGGAAGAATAGGTTTTCTGGTTATAAGTTTAAATTTCGGTTCCATGCCTGCTGGGATCACCGGCAGGTTTGGAGGCAGTTCCGGCATCGAAGACGATTCTTTGAAAATCGTTTTGCATAACCGGTCCTCCAGTGAATGGAAAGTGATAACACTGACTCTTCCTCCAACAGCAAGCAACTCGAGCGCATGCTGCAATGATGTTTCCGCTGCACCAAGTTCGTCGTTGACTGCAATCCGGATCGCTTGAAAAATACGTTTTGCCGGATGGCCGCCTTTCCGTCTTGCAAAAGCCGGAATGCCGTCTTTAATGAGGTCTACTAACTGGCCAGTAGTTTCAATCGGCGCCATTTCTCTTGCTGCTTCAATTTTCCGGGCAATTTGCTTGGAGAACTTCTCTTCGCCATACCTGTAGAAAATACGGACCAGCTCTTCAAATGACCACTCGTTCACCACATGATAAGCACTCAACTCGGCTGATTGATCCATTCGCATGTCTAATGGAGCATCATTGTGGTAGCTGAATCCTCTTTCAGGTGTGTCAAGTTGAGGAGAAGAAACACCGAGGTCATAGAGAATGCCGTCTACTTTTTCAATTCCATGCATTTCTAACTCTTCTTTTATGAACTTAAAATTTGCGTGAATAAAAGTGATTCTGTGTAAGTAATCTTTCAGTTTTACTTGCGCATGTGCAATTGCTGTGGCATCTTGGTCGAAGCAATATAGATGGCCATCATCTGATAACTGCTGCACCAGATATTCGCTATGCCCTGCTCCGCCGAGCGTGCAATCCACATAGATGCCGTCAGGACGAATGTTCAGTCCATCGACAGTCTCCCGCAGTAGAACCGTGGTGTGGTTGAACAATCCATTCCCCCCATTCAGTTTTTAGAAATCAAAGTCTGCTAAATTCTCTGCAATATCATTAAATGAATCTTCAGATGCGGTGAAATATTCTTCCCATGCTTCTTTCGACCAGATTTCAAATCGATTAGAGACACCGAGGATTACGCATTCTTTTTCAAGTTTCGCATAAGATAACAACGTTGCTGGAATATTGACGCGTCCTTGTTTATCAAGTTCCACTTCAGAAGCACCTGAAAAAAAGAACCGTGTAAATGCACGTGCGTCTTTTTTAGTGACTGGCAGCTCTTTCAGCTTTTCTTCAATCTTTTGCCATTCATCCATTGTGTAACCAAATAAGCATTGATCCAGGCCACGGGTAATAACAAAATTTTCGCCAAGTTGTTCGCGAAACTTTGCAGGTACGATTAAACGTCCCTTTGCATCAACGCTATGTTGATATTCTCCCATGAACATACCTGTCACCCCACTTAATGTCTTTAATGTACCACAATCCCCCACTTCTCACCACTTGTTTTTGAAATATTTCATGTATGTTACAGAATTTAATCTCATACGCACTTCTTGAGACAAAAAAAAGTCTGCCGAGGCAGACTTTTTACTGTTACAGGTAGATTATTTTATGGTTTTTGTCATATTTAAAATCCAGTTTCAGCATGTCATGAACAAGATCTAAGCCGTAGGCATTCATATAAGGAAAAGGGCTAAAAACACGTTCCTGGAAATTTGCATCCGGACGCAATTCCATCTCGATCAACCCATAATGATTAAATTGTGTACTGTTTTGCAAAACGACTTCATCTTCCATTTTATGCCTTAAAAATTGAAGCTGTTTTAAATGAAATTGAAGATTTTTCTCTACAAGCGGCACTAGCCCTCCACTGATGGCGGCAAAACTCTCTTTTATTTCTTCGTACTTGGTTTCCAGTTGCTGCTGCACTTCTTCTACCAAGCTTTCGGCTTCTTTTTCCCGAATCGATTCCATTAAAGTATTGCGTAGTTCTGCCACTTTCAGTTCAGTGAAGACTTCCGAAAACGTCAGCTTGTATTTTTCCAGAAGAGTTTGGACTTGTCGGTTGATCAAAGTCATCCCCAGACGCGGCATGACGATGGGAAGTTCCATCCCCATTACTTTAAATGCCCCTTTAAGGGCAGCCCAATAAGCAATTTCGCCCGGCCCTCCGACAAATGCTAAAACCGGAAAAACCATTTCTTGCATCAATGGGCGGGTAACCACATTATTGCTAAGCCGTTCCGGAGAACTTTTAGCGATTTCAAGCAATTCTTCAACAGTAAACGACACAGCTCCTTCGTTGCCTATGAAATTTTGGCCATCACGCTGAAGCAAGATCCGTTCGCTGTTCACTGTGATGAACAAATTTGCAGCTTGAGATTCCGCTTCTATCACCGCGGAATAACCGTCTTCCACTAAACTTTGTTCGGATGCCAAAACAGCTTCCGCAATTTCTTCCGAGTTTTCAATCATTTGCACAAAATAAGGAGATTCATATTTCCGAAGCGCCGGATTCGCTGCATCAACATAAAGGAGTCCTTCTTCTTTGAAAAAATAATTAAGCAAAGCTGAAAAGAATTCCGTGAACGACTCTGCCTGTTCCAGGAGTGAAAACACCAATTGATGAAGTGCTTTTGAATGCACTGTTTCAGGCAAGCTTCTGAAATATTCTTCCAAGTATGAATGCACTTTTACCTTGTTGAGTTTTGCGGATGAAGCTGAGTTTTTCCCATATTCGGCATGCGGGAAGTTCAATTTATCCAACCTGCCGTTTACTTCTCTATACAGATGGCTGATTTCCGCCAAGTCGTGGTCTTCACCGGCAATCCAGAAGACGGGAACAACTTTTGTTTTTAATTGTTCCGTGGCCTGTTTTGCCAGCACAATTACTGAAATCGCCTTATGCACCGTATAAAGTGGTCCCGTTAAAAGCCCTGCCTGCTGGCCTGTCACGACGACCGGCGCGCCGTTCTCAAAGTCGCTCAAATGGCTTTCCGCTTTTTCAGAGATGCCATTCGGCTCCATGTATTTCCGAAGAATACTCCCTAATCCGGCACGGTCAACTTTATGCTGCCGGATAGCTTCAAAACGCTTGCTGAACTCTTCAGCGCTTGGTTCATATGAAAAATACTGCAGTATTTTCGACTTTCCGTTTATGTAATCATCCATTAGTTTGCTAGCCGGTGCTATATATTGTTCCTCTAACTTCATGAAAAATTGTCCCCTTTTCCCTTTACATTCAGTTCTACTATATCAAACGCAAACGCAGTTGGAAAAAAATACGCCTACAATCCAAAAAATCGGCTGATTGTAATTGCTGCGCCGGCAATCCAAAGGAGAACGTAGGTAAAGCTTAAAATCAAAAAATAAATTCGCCATGTCTTGCGGAAAAACTTGCCAATCTCAATCTCCTTTGTTTTTTTCCATTCGATGGTTAAAACAGAAATTGCGATTAAAATGGCCACTATATAAATAATAAATGCAAGATCGATTTGCCATATCACAGAAACTGCTAGCGGTACGGAAATAAACAGCAGAAACGTCGTTAAGTCAGCGGCCAGCCCAATAGACCTTAAGCCCAGCTTTTTTCTCGTAAGCAATACAGCCAACACAAACAATATGAACGGGACAAAAATAACAACGGCTCCGATAAAATATAGGATGTCCATCGGTCAAACCTCACTGGATTTTAATAAATGATAAAAAGCTTTGAGCAAAGGAAGTTCAGTTGATGAACGTTTCAGTAGATAGAGCAAAATCGTATCGAGCTCCATCTGGCGGCCCGCCATTTTATCCATCAGCATGGAAGAAGAATTTTGTGCAGTGACAGCGCAAAGAGCAGTTACTTCTTCAAAAGGCAGCAATGTTTCAATTTCCGGGAATGCCCGGTATAACTCCGTATAAACATCTTTCATCAGTTCGTAGGCATAAGGGTTCGTCAAAAGTTCGCCGTTCTTTATCGCCATCAATGCTGTCAATGGATTAATGATGCCATTTAGCAGAACTTTCCGGAACAACAGCTGATCGGCATTTTCACGCCACTCAATATTGGCTCTGCTCAGTTGAAGCAGCGGCAAAAACTTTTGTTTATCGCCTTTTAAAAGCGCCAATTTAATCATGCCATTTCCCGTATGCTTTATTTCATTGTCGCTAATCTTAAGAGCCCCATGTTCTACACTGCCTGCTGCAATATTTTGCTGGGGCATTTCTTTGATAAACTGAAGGTGCAACATGCCATTCTGCAAAAACACCAGTGGATTTTCACGGCCGTACTCTTTTAAATAAGGCAAAATTTGTTCCAATGCATCATATTTCACTGCCAGCAAAAGATAGGCTTTCGGATCGATATGACTCCAATCCGTAAATGCCTTGACATGATGATTTCTTTGTCCTTTGATGATTCCATTTTCATTGATTTTTTTTGCTTGTTCACTGCGGCGCGTCAATAATTGCACTTGTGCCCCAGCCTCTTCAAGCAGGCAAGCAAGCAGCATTCCGACAGCTCCTGCTCCCACTATGACAAATTTCATGGCAATCCTCCTTGATCAATACAATATTTTTCTAAAAAAAGAAGCCTGCCTTATAAAGGCAGACTTCCATACTTAGTATGATTATACAGGATAAACCGCATGTTTTCGATATGGCATCGGCAAATCTTTAGTTTCATAAAATGCCAGACGCTGCGATACTACTTCCCGCAATTGATGCGGTGCCACAATTTCATCGATGATCAGCTCGGACGCCAATTTATAGATATCAATTTCTTCTTTGTATTCCTGATGTTTTTCCTGAACATACTTCAGCCGTTCTTTAGGATCTTCAATGGCTTCGATTTTATTCGAATAAACTGCATTGACTGCCGCTTCAGGACCCATTACAGCGATTTGCGCTGTAGGAAGTGCGATGCAGACATCCGGCTCGAATGCAGGTCCAGCCATTGCATAAAGACCGGCACCGTATGCTTTACGGACTATGACCGATATTTTAGGCACAGTGGCCGAACTCATCGCAGCGATAAACTTTGCACCGTGCCGGATGATGCCGGCACGTTCCACTTTCGTTCCGATCATAAAGCCTGGAACATCCGCAAGGAACAATAACGGAATGGAGAAAGCGTCGCAAAGATTGATGAATTTGGCGCCTTTATCGGCAGAATCACCAAACAGCACGCCGCCTTTCACTTTTGGCTGGTTAGCCAATATCCCGACCACTTGGCCGTCGATGCGTGCAATTCCAGTGATCAATTCTCCAGCAAACAGCTTTTTGATGTCAAAAAAGCTGCCTTCGTCCACCAATTGGTCAATCAACTCATACATATCAAATGGCGCGTTCTGGTTCTCAGGAATAATCGCTTCTAAAGTCCGTCCGGCTTTTGCTGCTTTTGCTTCAATTTTCTCCGGTTTCAAAGCAAAGTTTGCCGGGAAATTGGACAAATAGCGGCGGGCTTCAGAAATGGCTTCTTCTTCACTGAAAACGAGGACATCGCCGACGCCGCTGACCGTACAATGCATGCGTGCACCGCCCATTTCTTCAAGCGTCACTTTTTCACCTATGACTTTTTCGGCCATGCGCGGCGATCCAAGGTACATTGACGCATTGCCGTCAACCATGATGACTATGTCGCAAAATGCCGGTATGTAGGCGCCTCCCGCTGCAGATGGACCGAACAATAAACAAATTTGCGGCACCATGCCGGACATTCTTACTTGATTGTGGAAAATCCGCCCCGCACCCCTACGGTTTGGAAACATGTCAAGCTGGTCCGTAATTCTGGCCCCCGCCGAGTCCACCAAATACAGCATCGGCACTTGCATTTTCTCGGCCGTTTCCTGTATCCGGATAATTTTCTCAACCGTTCGCGAACCCCAAGATCCTGCTTTGACGGTGGAGTCATTGGCCATTACGCAAACCGTTTGGCCATTCACTTTGCCGATTGCTGTGACAACGCCGTCAGCCGGCAAATCACCAGCTTCGACATTGGCAAAGCGCCCATCTTCCGCATAATGCTCATCGTCGAATAAGAGCTTCAAGCGGTCACGGACGAATAATTTATTGTTTTCCTTCATCTTCTCGTGATATTTGGGATGTCCTCCCGCAAAAATCGTCGCGAGTTTTTGTTCCAAGCGTTCGTTATAGCCGGTCGTTTCACTCGTTTTTGTCATTTTCGCTGTCCCCTTTGCATAAAAACTTTCTTATTCACCAAGTGTAATCAATGTTTCTTCTTCGTTGACAAATCCGCCGACTTCTACATGAATTTTCTCAACAGTACCGCTGATTTCGGCTTCAATTGGAATTTCCATTTTCATCGATTCGATTGTGACAACTGCTTGCCCTGCACTTACCGCTTCACCTTCTGCAACCAAAACATTCAATACCGTTCCTGCCATCGATGCTTTCAATTCTTTCATAATCCTTGTTCCTCCTTTGTCTTTTCGAGCCATGTCGGCAATACAGATGTTGCGTATTCTCCGCTTGCAAATTCCTGGGATTCAATAAACTCTTTAAATAACGGAATATTGGTTTTTACTCCCACTATTGTAGCATGATTGAAAAAATTCTGTGATTTCCGAAGAGCTTCTGCCCGGTCACTGCCCGTAATAATTACTTTTGAAATCATCGGGTCATAAAAAGGAGTGATGCTATTGCCTTGTTCATAACCTGATTCAATTCGGGCGCCTTCCCCCCATTCAATTGTCTGAAGCGTACCAGGCGAAGGGAAGAAGGTTTTTGGATCTTCTGCATATATCCGGTATTCGATTGCATGCCCGGTAGACTGGATGCTGTCCTGCGATGGCAGCTTTTCCCCTTTCGCAACGTTTATCTGCCATTCGACCAAGTCAAAACCAGTTACTTGTTCGGTGACTGGATGTTCCACTTGGAGCCGGGTATTCATCTCTAAAAAGTAAAAGTCATTATTTTCATCAACGATAAACTCAACCGTTCCGGCATTTGTATAGCCGACCGCTTGGCCTGCCTTAAGAGCCGCTTCACACAAACGGGCACGGGCTTCCTGCGGCAAATGAGGTGATGGCGATTCTTCAATGACTTTTTGGTTTCTCCGCTGGACGGAACAATTCCGCTCAAACAAATGAACGATATTACCATGTTGATCCCCAAATATCTGTACTTCGATATGCCGGGCGTTTGGTACAAACTTCTCCAAAAAAACGACATCATCGCCGAAATAAGCTTTGGCCCGATTTTTTACAGAAGCGAATTGCTGACTGAGCGCTTGCTCATCATCACAGCGCACCATGCCGATGCCTCCGCCTCCAGCACTGGCTTTCAGCATAACTGGATAACCAATCGCTTCCGCTTCTGCCAAGGCTGCCTCAAGAGATGCCGCTCCTTGTTCTGTTCCCGGCACTACCGGAACACCAGCTTGAATCATCGTCCGGCGGGATTCGATTTTATCGCCCATTTTTTCCATGATATCAGCGGCTGGGCCAATAAAGATCAATCCTGCTCTTTCCACTTTTCGGGCAAACTCAGCATTTTCGGACAGCAGTCCATATCCTGGATGGATGGCTTCTGCTCCATGCGTTTTTGCCGCTTCAATAATCTTGTCTACTTGCAAATACGATTGTACGACCGGATTTGGTCCGATTAAGACAGCTTCGGTTGCTTCACTGACATAAGGCAGATCCCCATCAGCCTCAGAGTGAATGGCAACCGTTTCGATGCCAAGCCGATTGCATGTGCGGATAATCCGCCGTGCAATTTCGCCTCGGTTCGCAATCAGGATTTTATTCATATAAGAAATACCCCCTGTGTTTTTCTCCCTTCTCTAGCATATACGACTTTTGTAAGCGATTTCAACTATTGGTGAAATTTTTTTATAAATTGAAAAAAGACTTCCGCAATTCGGAAGTCTTACTTTTTAGGTTTTGTTAAAAAATCATTGACGGCTTCATGATGTGCATCTTTGGCCCAAAGCTCGGCGCAATGCCGCACTTCTGCTTCTACACGGTCTTTGAGGCCGTTCAATCGCCATTTTCTGACGGCGACTTCTTTATATGCGCGGTGCACTTCCGGCCGAATTTTCTTCATGGATTGGAAAAATTCTTCGATGTCGGCCTGATCTTTGACCACTTTTGTCGCCCAGCCAATTTCAAACAGCTGTTCCGCTGAAAGGGCATTAGCATCGCTCAGCATTTTCAACGCACGGTCATGCTGCAAAGTTTCAAATAAATAAGTGCCTCCACCCCAGCCGCTTGTCATCGCAAGTGTCCCTTGAATAAACCCGCATTTCGCGTGCTCCCATACCAGCCTGTAATCGCATGCTGTAGCGATTTCACAGCCTCCGCCGACTGCCGCTCCATTTACCAGCGCGACTACCGGCACAGGCAAAGTTTTAATGGAATAAAGCACTTCACTCATCCGTTTCAACATCGGATAAGCCTGTTCTTCTGTTTTCAGTTCATGAAAAACCGATAAGTCGCCTCCTGAACAAAAAGCTCGGCTTCCGGTTGCGGTAATAATCACAACACGCGGATTCGAATTATGTACTTTCTTTATTAGCTCTTCAAGTCCTGCCATGACTTCATCATTAATGGCATTTCGGATTTCTGGCCGATCTATCGTAAAAGTCATGATCCCTTCTGCCATTTCAATTTTGTACGACATCTTACCACTCCTTATTTTTGGATAGAGAAAAAGGCTATCGAGAGCCATGGCCTCTCAATAGCCTTTTAGCAGCAAATACTGTTTTATTTGCTTGCTACTACTTCTTTCCCTTTGTATGATCCACATGCTTTGCAGACGTGGTGAGCCAATTTCGATTCGCCACAGCTTGGGCAAGTTACCATGCCCGGCAATGACAATTTGAAATGTGTACGGCGTTTTCTTTTAACGGTTTTGGACGTTCTTCTAGCTGGTACAGCCATCGGTGACACCTCCTTACAATGATTCTATTCATCTGACTGATCAAAATACTTGGCTAAATCAGCAAGTCTTGGATCCGGTTTTGGTTGTGCGTCTTCTTTCTCGGCTTCCACTTGCTCATCAGTTGAATAGGACCAGTCGTTGCCGCCAGTTATAACGGTTTCTTCAGAGTCCTCCTTGAACACTTGAATCGGTACTTCCAACAGAATCAGTTCTTCCAGTACCGGCTGAAGATCAATTGTTTCAGTGGCCACCATGTGAACATTATCGTCTTTTGTATCCCGGTCTTTTTCAGACCATGAGAAAATTTCAACCGATTTAATGTCAATAGGAAATTCAACGTCTTCCCAAGTTCGTGCACAAGGTAGCGTTAGCATCCCTTTGAGATGAAGCTGGCACGTAATTTGTTGTGAACCAATCGTGCAGTGTCCTGTGACGTGTACAGGTGAAATTTCACGAATATCGCTATTGCGTTTTTTCACTGCATCCAAATGGACGATTTCGTCAATTGGCATTCCGTCTTTGCGATGCTTTTGAAGCTGTTGAATCGCCATTTTCATAAGTATCACCTCTAAGACAACAAAGTTGATTATATAATGCACAGAAATGGATGTCAAGATAAAATCTTGTCAGGTCAATCCCAACATCGGTATACTGTTATTAAAGTTTACCAAAGGAGGGATAGAAATGAAAGCTACAGGCATCGTGGTTGAGTACAATCCTTTCCATAACGGCCATCTCTACCATGCTCAGCAATCCAAACTTGAAACAGGCGCTGATGTGATCATCGCTGTTATGAGCGGCCAATTTCTTCAACGCGGAGAACCTGCGTTTGCCGACAAATGGACTCGGACAGAAATGGCGTTATTGAACGGCATTGATATTGTCATTGAACTTCCCTATGTTTACGCTACTGCCCAAGCATCGGATTTTGCAAAAGGCGCCATTGCTCTGCTCTCTGCCATAGGCTGCGAATCTTTTTGCTTCGGCAGTGAACAAGGCGCTATCCATCCTTTTCTTCGTACGTACGAGCTCCTGAATGGACAACGGGAGCAGTATGAACAAAAGATCCATGAAGCCGTCCAAACCGGCATCAGCTACCCCAAAGCTATGAATAGAGCTTATAATGCCTTAACCGGGAATAACGATGGATACGCCGACTTGACACAGCCCAATAATATTCTGGGCTATCATTACATAGAAGAAGCAAAAAAAATGGGTTCTCCTATGCGCCCATATACAATTCAGCGCATTGCTGCAAATTACCATGATCCGATTGATAAAGGATTAACCATTGCCAGTGCTACAGGCATACGACAAGCATTTTTCGAAGAAGGTTCCATGAAAGAAATAGCGAATTACATGCCTGTGCCTTCTCTCCTAGGCTTACAGGAATTCAACCGGCAATATCATGCATTCGGCAGTTGGGAGCAATTCTATCCTATACTGCGTTATAGCATCTTAAAAGAGCGCCCAGCTCAGTTAAAACGTTTTTCCGAGGTGACCGAAGGCATTGAAAACTTAATATTTGAAGCAGCTGCAAAAGAGCATGAATTTGAAGGGTTTATCGGCCGCGTCAAATCGAAACGCTTTACCCGGACGCGTGTCCAGCGCATGCTGACGCATATTTATACCGGCTTTACATGGGACCAGCTCCGGTCTTTCCAAACCCCTTCTTATCTGCGTTTACTGGGAATGTCTGAAAACGGTAAGCGTTATTTAAATCAGCAAAAAAAGAATATCGGGCTTCCCCTCATCAGCCGCGCCGCTAATTTAACGGACCCGATGGGGAAACTCGATATTCATGCCAGTTCCATGTATCTGCTTGGAATAGGAGCTAAAGATTTGAAGAAAGAATTCACTTCGCCTCCGCTTTATTTCGGCTGAAGCTCTTTCAAATATTCAATAGCGTCGTCGATGGTCTTAACCGGAACGATTTCCATATCAGTCCCGATATTTTCCGCCGTTTCTTTGGCTACATCATAATTGGATGCTGAAGCTCCTTCTGTTTCATCGGCTGGAGCGAAGAAAATATCAATCTCTTCATTGTCGGCAGCGATCACTTTTTGGTCAATGCCGCCAATTCTTCCCACTTCCCCTGTGCCTGCCATGGTTCCAGTCCCCGCAATGTTATAGCCTTTTGTAATATCTTCCTCAAGCAATTGATTTAAAATTTCAAGCGTAAACATTAATCCTGCCGAAGGTCCTCCAATGTTTTCTGAATCGATTTCTACATCGGGAGTTGTCTTTATTTCTTTGTTTTCCACAAAAGTGATTCCTAGTCCGATCCTTTCCGGATCAGTCGGCAGCGGTGCTAATGCAATGGTTTCAGTGATTTTCCGCTGTTCCCGTTCAAAAGCCAGTTCCACTTTATCGCCATCATTTTTGCTGGATATATAATCCACAAACTCTTTTTGAGTTTCAAAATCGTTGCCGTCAATCGACAGCACTTGATCTCCGGGAGCTAAAATTTCATCTGCGGCTCCACCAGGAAGCACGTTCATAACAAAAACACCCTTATTATCAAGTTCATAAGGCAATTCGGCTTCTTCAAAAGCGACTTGCAATGCATTCACTTGAGAATCGGACATCAATTTCAGCTGCCGAACATTATACTCTTCGTCACTTTCGTGAGGACTGCGCACTTCTTCCGGTTTTAATATCTTATAACCGTCCTGGAATTGCGCGAAAAGATATAAAGTCGGCGTAGCATTCAGCATAGAGACCGTCATCAAACTCAAACTTCCTTGATCATCGTCATCTCCGCCGTCCACATTCACTAACGGGCTTAGCTCATAGGCTCCGCCCGGACGTGTAATATATAAGTTCATTTGGTAAGTCGATAAAAAAACAGCCAATGCGGCAACTATTACCAGCACAATCAGCTTATTATTTTTCATTTGCTGCTCCTTTCCGAATTGGCAGCCAATAACAAAAAGCCACGTTAAACGTGACTTATTTGAATTTCTGCTTTAATGCCTCTTCCACTGCACTTGGCACTAATTCACTGATATTCCCACCGTATTTCGCAACTTCTTTTACGATGCTTGAGCTTAAAAATGAATATTGGTTATTTGATATCATGAACAAAGTTTCGATATTTTCGTTCAAAAATCTATTCATTGAAGTGATCTGCATTTCATATTCAAAATCTGAAACTGCCCGAAGCCCTCGAATGATGGCATTCGCTTTCACTTCACTCGCATAATCAATAAGCAGGCCAGAGAAAGAATCCACTTTTACATTGGGTATTGAATCGGTAACTTTGGAAATCAATTCATGGCGTTCTTCCACATTAAAAAGCGGCTTTTTTGACGAATTGTTCATAACCACTACTTTAACTTCATCAAAAATGGTTGAAGCTCTTTTAATTATATCAAGATGCCCCAATGTAATAGGGTCAAAACTTCCTGGCACTACTGCAATCTTACTCAAATTCTTCTCCCTCTTCCCCTTGAAATCGATAAATTGAAATGACGGTGGCACCATAAAGTTCTTTTTTAAATCGTTCAAAAAAAACTGTGCGGTCGCCGAGTTCTACTTCTTTGGCGTGTTCACATACTACGATGGAATCCTCCGTCATGATTCCAAGTTCTGCTGCTTTATCCATCAGCTCATATGCTTTTTCCATATGATAAGGCGGATCCAAAAACATCAAGCGTGCTTGCAGATTGTTTTTTTTAATCGCCTTAAGTGCTCGTTCAGCATCAATTTTGTATACTTCCGCTTGATCTGTCAGCCTTGTTTTTTCCAGGTTCGCCCGGATCGTTTCAATCGCTTTGCGGTCTTTATCTGTGAAAATCACTTTATCAATGCCTCTGCTCAAAGCTTCAATGCCCATTCCTCCGCTCCCAGCGAATAAATCCAAGGCATTGCCTCCATCAAAAAACGGGCCAATCATATTAAAAATGGATTCCTTGACTTTGTCAGTCGTCGGCCTTGTTGAAGTGCCTGGCACCGCTTTGAGCGGAAGGCCTTTTACTGTTCCTGCTACAACACGCATTCTATCGCCTCTTATTTGCTAAAATTTCTTATGAATTAAACCTGCATAATGGTAAAATATTAATTGGAAAGGACGTGACCCTATGATTCAGCGATTTATCGAATTAGGAGAAGGATACGGAGACCTATATGAGCTCCGTGAACTGATCACCACAAATTCAAACCGTTTTAAGCATGGCTTTATATTTGTTTCCTTAACCAAAGGAGGCCAGCCGGTGCTATCTGTTGCAGCGGCATTCGAACCAGCCGAAGAAGGCGGCTTCATGCCAATTTACATATGCCGGGAAGGAATACCGGAAAACTCTAAAAGGCTCGGTTTATTTGAAGAAACCGTTAAACAGCTTGGCCATCAACCCATTAAAATGGATGTAAAACATTCTTCAGCCTATGCCGAGAAGAAATTTTACTTTAGCCATCTGATAGCGATTCTAAGATTAAATCATTATATTCCGCCTATGCAGTAATTATAAACCAATTTTATAATCATATTCTTTCGCCTTATCCGGCTTTGCATTTTCGTACTCGGTTTTCAAAAACGGCCGCTGTGACTCAAGAATTTGTTTGACGTACGGCAGTTTTGATAATTTGGTTTTTGTGCTCTCAATAACTTCCTGGTCCATATAAAGAACGACATATTTCAGTCTACGTGAAATAAAATGAACATGCCCATATTTTCTTAGTGATTTGGCTTGTTTTAAATGATGCACATAAACAATGAGGCCCTGGCGATCACGCATAACTATCCCTCTTTTCTTAATTTCTAGAATACCATAGGAAAGAAAAAAGCCGCAACCAGAGAGAACGAAACTTTGGACCGAAGCTGTATGATTCGGCTTTTGATCTGTGCAACATTGCTAGGTTTTCCCCGAACGGCCGGCTTCCAGGTTTGAAGAGATCTCCTCCCGGTTAAAACAGGATAAAACTAACAATAAATATTGGAATTCGCTATAATAACTTTAGCTTTATTTTTGAGGGGGTTATCCATTCATATGGGAAAAAAGACAAAAATCGGACTCGCTGCGGTCGCTGTGGGCGCAGCTGCTTGGGCTGGCTCTAAAGCGCTGGTAAATCCTCAGATAAGACCGGGGAAAGAAGTTTTAGGCTACGACCACCCTATTGTCCTTGCTCACCGTGGCGGCGCCGCCATTGCTCCCGAGAATACGATGGCAGCATTTTCAAAATCTGCAGAACTTGGAGTCCATGGATTTGAAATCGATATCCGTTTAACAAAAGATGAGGAAATCCTTGTTTTTCACGACGAATACCTCGACCGGACAACAGATGGAGCCGGTCGTGTAGCAGAAATGACGCTTAACGACTTGCAGGAATTTGATTTAGGCTATCATTTTCTCGATCAATCGGGCAAACATTCTTACCGGGGCAAAGGCGAAAAAATCGTGTTGCTTCGTGAATTGCTCGAAGCGTTTCCAGAGATGTATATCAATATTGACATGAAAGACTCTCCTGAAACTTATGAAGGCAGCCTGGTTCCTTCTAAGTTATGGAGATTGATTGATTCGCTTGGAGTGCACAACCGAGTAGTGGTCACCAGTTTTTTTGATGAACAAATCGACCGTTTCAATCTATATGCCCAAAACCGAGTAGCGATCGGAGCAGGCCAAAATGAAGTGAAAAAAGCGTATACCGCTTACAACAGCCAATTTGGCCATTTGTATAATCCTCGTGCGGATGTTTTTCAAATTCCAGTCCGTTCATCAATGTTCAGGCTTGATTCGCCGCGATTTATGGCATTCTTATCAAATCTGAACATTCCTGTCCATTATTGGACGATCGATACTGCAGAAGAAATGAATGCTTTGATTGAAGCAGGCGCACAAGGCATTGTCACTGATCGCCCGGATATTGCGATTTCAGTCATCAGTGAATTGGAAAACCAAAAGCAATAAAAAAATGTGCAACGACATCGTTGCACATTTTTTCATAGGGTTTATTTAGGCTGAGCAGGAACAGCCGCCGCCTGTTCCGCAGCTTCCGCCGCAAGAAGAGTCCGAAGAAAAGAAAGGATTGCTTGAAGGTATTTTAACTGCTTCAGACACCGATCTTCCAATGATGAAACTGACTTGGTCCATTAGATCCTGAAGTTCGTTTTCAGCAAGCCGCAACGACGCTATTTGTTCATTCAGATCCAGGCGCCGTTTATCCACGCGGATCTGTTTCATCACCCGGCTGTATTCGGGATGGTATTTGCCAAACCTTTGAACTTCTTCGTATTGTTCTTTCAATCTTGTGAAGGCATAAATTTCTTCGGCAAGATTTTTATCATTATAAACAGCATGATAAGCTTTTTGGTATTGCTCAACCTGCTCTGATTGTAAAATCATTTCGCTTAACTCTTCTGCAGAGTCTGTGATTTGAACCCATTCATAGGTCATAAACATATTGTATTCCTCCTCTACGGTTTTATCATAGCAGAAATACTCCCAGTTTCATACATATTGAAAGGAATGGTTTAATGAAAAATCTATCTAAGCAATTTCAGCGCATTGTTGATAATAGCTCTTTAGAAGACTTGAAAATATTAGGAGATTTTCTTGAAAACTTTGAAAAAAAACAACACGGAGAGTTCAATACTTACTTGAGTGCCAGCTTGAACATGAAACGGGAGACAGATGAGAATTCCAGTGTTGTCAGTATACCGAATACTCCTTTTATCCACAACAATATCGACATCCCTCACGGAGGCATTTTAGCCGTATTGCTGGACACAGCTATGGGGACATTAGCAAACAGTAAATGCCCGGATGGATATTCCGCAGTCACTACCAATATAACGATCCACTACCTTTCAGTCTCTGTGGAAGAAATCATACAAGCAGATGCCAAGTTAATTAGACAAGGCAGCCACACGATGGTAGTGGAAGGAAATATCTTCCAGCAGGACGGCAAGCATATAGCAACAGCAACCGGCTCTTTTTTCATCGTTCCGAAAAAGCGCTGAATCCTTATTGCTGCTCACTATTTGACGATTCTTGCCTCAAAAAATTTTGAGTGTAGTATTTGCCGTACACCCCTACCCCTATCTGATTAAAGCGGCTGGACAATAAAGTTTCCCGATGGCTCGACGAGTTGATCCATCCATGAACAGCTTCAGCAGCATCAGAATACTGAGTCGCCGTATTCTCTGCCCCCTCTTCAAATACAATATTTGCAGCGGTCAAGCGTTCATCCAAACTCTTAAGTTCAATTTCTTCTTCAGAAGAAAAATTTTTCTTGGCTGTATTTTGACTGTGCTCTTTAGCCAACATGCTGACTGACGGGTTGACAGACAGCGGGTTTTTCTGATGGTGCAGCCGGTAAACATTGGTAAGGTCAATAATCTGTTTAGCATTCGCTTCATCGATAGACTGCTGCAGACTCGACGAAGGAGTGATAACCGGCAATAAATCGCCAGAAAACATCATATCGTACGGCTGATGCCTGATCAGTGTTTCTGCATCCATAAAGCGGACTGCTTCTAATGTCCGGTCTTCCTCATCTATATATAGTTGAGCATAAACTCCATCAAAGCTGATTAGGAGCCGTTTATTCACATCATCTGCACTAAGGCTGAAAGTATAAATGCTAGTTCCATACTTTACCGTTATCTCATTTTCGATAATCGTGAAGCGGTATAAATCATCCAACGTCTGCCCAATTTTATAAGGGGCAGCATTGGTTGCTGTACCTGCTGTATAAACCTGGACAATATTACCATCCTTAACCCCAGCCAATATATAATTGGAATAAGAAGCATCATAGACCCACCATTCATAGCCAAAAGCAGAAGGTTCGATGCGGGAAGGTTCACCGTAATCTACCAGCCAATCTTCAGCTGGATTTCCAATATAAGTGGAGAGCCCTTCTACAGGCCTTTCTACATCAAGCGGATTTTCCACTAAGTCTTGTGCAGGAAGAGGATCCTGGGTCTGCGGCGCTTCCAATATTTCATTTTCTTCGATGGAAGAATCAAAATAGAAAAATACGATTAGAATAATCGATAGAAAAATCATTATCCGCAATAGGTCTTTCAATCGAACAGCTCCTTTAAAGTCGTATTTAAACAATTATAACAGCCGTCTGTATTCTGACACAATCTAGCCATTGCAACAACTCGTTTTTTCATCTATTATTAAAGAAGCATTTAGTCAGTTTGATATCGAGGAGGAGATCCTATGTATTTTGAAAATACAGGACTAGAGAACATTCGGGTAGACTTTACTTTACTTGATGACATTATGAGCCGTCATGGCTTAACTAAAGAAGGCCAATGGGATTATGAGCGTGTTACATACGACCGCAAATTCATTGTTCGCGAAGGCACTTACTACTTGCGGGTATTTGGCTTTGCAGTAGCAGGCGACATTGACGCCGGCGATGCAGTAGTCAAATTGATGAAGCCTGTAGTAGGCAAACATTATTATCCACATGGTGTAGAATATGGAGAAGATGAGCATTTTCCGGAGCATTTAGTTAAATCATGCGCGGAAGTATTAAAAGCCATCAAAACAGAAATCGCCGCTTTTGAAATCAAAGCATAAAAGAACCGCAGTTCAAATTGAACTGCGGTTCTTTATTTGCTCAATGCCTGCTCTTGCCTGCTAATTCAATAGCATTAGATTTTGTTACTCATTTAACATTAGTGCTGCTTATGAGCGAGATTACCTTGCTTTGACGTCAGATTAGCATTGCCCTCTCTTGGCCGACTGTAGAATTTAAGGAAAATAAAAAAAGAACCTGAAAAGGTTCTTTTTTTATCCTCCAAGTATTGCTTTAAAGACAGACGTAGTGTGTCCGCCATCATAAATGACATAAAGCAAAAGGTAGACTATAACGCCTGTAATCGCTGTGAAAAACCAAATCACACTTGTGACTGGCCCAAACTTTCTGTGTTTCTCTAAACGGTTTTTCAGTCCAAGCCAAATCGTAATTAAGCCCATAACTCCGCCCGTAGTGGCCAGGCATATATGAAAGATCAGAAATACAGTGTAGATTAATTTATATTCATCCGGCCCTCCGAAAGCGGTATTACCGATAAATATGGTGCGGGACATGTAAATGATAAAGAAAGTTAACGCAGCAGCGCCTGCTCCCAGCATAACTTTTTTGTGTGCTTCAATATTGCGGCGGCGGATCAAATACCAGCCAATCGCCACAAGCACTGCACTTAATACGATGAAAAATGTACTGATTGTCGGTAATAGGGGCAAATTCATTTAATAGGATCTCCTTTAACTTCGTTAAGCATTATGTCTGTGAAAAGCCATTTTCTTTCTATCTTGCAGAGTTTTCGCTGTAATTTCATCAGCATTATCGTTTTCATTTTTCAGCCATTCATAGAAAACCATCCAAAGGAATGCAGAGAAAACCAGCTCCTGCAGTACTTTCATGGCAATGCCGCCAGTCCGCTGGTCTTCAACAGTGGACATGGTCGTAAATAGTTCTGGCCCCGATAAATTGAGCTGGGAAAGCGTTCCCATCGGAACACATAAAGCCATAGCCTGCAACCATGCTTCTCCGTCTGAATAAGTGGCGTAAAAAGGAGTGCTGCTGAAAATGATCAATGCACAAGCGGGAGTCATTAAAACGCTTAGCGCAAACAAATAACCGATTTTCTTCAAGCCATGGAATTTATGCGCGCCTTCCAAATTATTGACGACCGGCCACCAGTAGCACAGCGCTGAAACAAACAGTACAATATTGACTGCAGCATGAAGCAATGAACTTGATTTTACAAAATCAAAAACCATCGGGATATGGTAAAACGAAAATACCATTCCGAACAAAATCAAAGCCAGCATTGGCTTTGTAAAGAACATAAATAAGGGTTTAATAACCGGTAAGTCAATGAATTTTCTCCATAACCAAGTTGGAATACCCATAATGATCAATGGCGGCACAAGCAATAGCAAAAACGCCATCTGAACCATATGCATAGTAAAAATAATATGTCCCAATAAATCTGTTGGCGAACCTTTTATCACGTACAATAATGCTATTCCTGAAACAAACAGCATAGCTTCCTTCGTTTTTAGAGGCTCGCTATTTTTAAACTTGTGTCTCCATTTTACTGTTACTAAAAAATATAAGACCGTAATTAATACGAGAACTCCTAAGTAAACCGGACTCCATAATGCTTGAAACCCGAATATACTGATCGGCATGCCAGCATACCTCCTTTTTCTTAAGTACCCTCATTATATAGCGCCCCCGTTGGTATATCAATGAACGAACTATGACAATTGAGGAAAGAAAAACCTATCGCGCCTTGTTCCGCTCAACAAGTATTGGAACTTTACTAAAATAGCATTCTTTGCCGCCTCCAGCCAGCCCGAAACAATCGTGAAGGGCTCTAGCGATAAAATTGAACAAGAAGAGAAACAAGGGCCAGTCATTCATTTATAAGGCTGCCATTTCCTATTAGATGCAAAAACCCCGTTTGCCTTAAGGCAAACGGGGTTTTCATCTTATTACCACCAAACGATTGTCACTAATGCAAGAATCGTGATGAACGCTACAAACATTCCGCTGAACATAAAGAACGCGACCATGCCATGGCCTTTATTGCTCATATGCATAAAGTGATAAAGCTGAAGCACTACTTGAACAGCTGCCAATAACAGGATGATTGGCGTGATTAAGTAAGGTGAAAAATCAGCTGCTACTGCCGTAAATGAAATCAATGTCAAGAAGATCATGATTGCAAAAGACGTCAGATGATTGCGCATCTCTTTAGCTCGTTGGCGCCGTACGAATTCGTATTCTGCCCGTGATCTAACATGTGTCTGCGTATCGTGTGCCATATTAACCGATCACTCCCATCAAATAGACGACAGTAAAGATGAACACCCATACTACGTCGATAAAATGCCAGTATAATGCAGCAAGATAAAACTTAGGTGCATTGTATGTGTTTAATCCACGTTTTGAGTTGCGGATCATCAACGCAATGAACCATGATAGCCCGAATAAAACGTGGGCTCCGTGTGTTCCGACTAATGTATAAAATGCAGAACTGAAAGCACTATGCGTATAGCCGAAACCTAAATGGACATAATGATTAAACTCATAAATCTCTAATCCAAGGAAAGTTGCACCCAGTAAAACAGTTACCATGAGCCAAGCTTGCATCGCTTTAAAGTTATGGTTCTTCATATGGTACATTGCATAAACACTTGTCAAAGAAGACGTTAAAAGTATCATTGTCATCGCAAACACAAGTGGAAGTTCAAACAGTCCAGAAGCCGTAAAATCCATGCCGCTTGGCCCTTTATCTTTTAACGCCAAATAAGTAGCGAATAAAGATGCGAATGTTACAGTTTCAGCAGCCAGAAGAAGCCAGAAGCCGACGAACTTATTTTTACCTTCCATTGTTGCTGTTTCAGGATGATCCGGCCATGTTTGCGGGGTATATTTTTTATTTAGATCCATCTGTGCTACCCCCTTTAACATCTTTGATCAAATCTGCTTTAGAGATATGGAATCCAAGATCATCTTTCAATGAACGAAGCATCATAGAACCGAAAGTGATCACTAATCCTAGAATTAACACTGGAAGAGCCCAGGCTTTATCGCCATCAAGATGGTATAGCGCACCAAATGAAGCAACGAATAAGCCGAATGACATAATTACAGGAATAATGGAACCGTTCGGCATATGAATCTCTTCTAAAGGTTCAGCATAAATCATGCCTTCTTTGTTGCCTTCCATTTTCTCGATCCAGTACGTATCAAGTCCACGCACTAGAGGAGTTTGTGCAAAGTTATAGAATGGCGGTGGTGATGGAAGCGCCCACTCAAGTGTACGGCCATCTTCCCACGGGTCATTTCCAACACGTTCGTTTTTAATGCTAGTAATTACAACGTTGACCAGCATTATAATAACACCGATGGCCATGAACAAAGCACCTACAGAACTGATCGCGTTGAACAAGTCCCAGCCTTGATCAGATCCAAACGTGAAGACGCGGCGTGGCATACCCATTAAACCTAAGAAATGCTGGATAAAGAATGTTAAATGGAACCCGATAAAGAAGAACCAGAAAGTGATTTTACCCAACTTTTCGTTAAGCATTGTACCGAACATTTTCGGCCACCAAAGGTGTGTAGCTGCGAAAATCGCAAGTACAACCCCACCGACAATAACGTAATGGAAATGCGCAACGATAAAGTAGGAATCGTGTAGTTGATAATCCAAAGGAGCAATAGCCTGCATGACTCCTGTTACTCCACCTGCTACGAATGATGGGATAAATCCGATCGCATATAGCATTGGAGTTGTGAAAGTGATGCTGCCTCCCCAAATGGTCAATAGCCAGTTGAAGATTTTGACTCCTGTAGGAACTGCGATAATCATAGTCGCTAAGGCGAAAACTGCGTTAGCTGTAGGTCCTAAACCAACTGTAAACATATGGTGAGCCCAAACCATGAAACCATAGAAACCAATTAGGATTGTTGCAAACACTAGTGCCGTGTAACCGAACAAGCGCTTGCGTGAGAAAATCGCAAAGATTTCAGAGAAAATACCGAAAGCCGGTAAGATCAAAATGTATACTTCTGGGTGTCCAAAAATCCAGAACAAATGTTCCCAAATGATTGTATTTCCGCCTAAAGCTACATCAAAGAAATTAGCTCCAAACATGCGGTCAAATACCATAAAGAAAAGACCTACTGTTAATGGAGGGAACGCCAATAAAATTAAAGCTGAAGCTACAAAAGTCGTCCAAGTGAACAACGGCATTCTCATATAAGTCATGCCAGGAGCTCTCATATTGATGATGGTAACCAAGAAGTTAATACCTGAAATCAACGTACCGAAACCGGAAATCGTCAACCCGAGTGTATAAAAGTCAATACCATGGCCTTCCGATGCGAGCGCGAGCGACGCATAGTTCGTCCACCCTGCATCTGGTGCACCGCCCATGAACCATGAAAGATTCAGGAAGACTCCACCAAAGAAGAATAACCAGAATCCAAGTGAATTCAAGAACGGAAATGCTACGTCACGTGCGCCAATCTGCAAAGGCATGACAGCATTCATAAACGCAAGCAATATTGGCATCGCTGCCAAGAAAATCATCGTGGTCCCGTGCATCGTCAATACTTCGTTATATGTTCCAGCACTTAGGAAATCATTTCCGGCTTTCATCAACTGGATCCGGATCAACAACGCTTCTATACCACCGATCAGGAAGAATAATCCTCCTGAAGCGAGATAAAGATGTGCGATTTTTTTATGGTCTACTGTTGTCAAGTAGTCCCAAATGGCAGCACCTAAGCCCCTTTTCTGAGCAATAGAACTCACAGTGTAAACCTCCCTTTTTTAAGCTCCGATTCTTTTACTCTTCAACGGATAAAGACATTAAGTAAGCTGCAAGCGCATCAAGCTCTTGCTCTGTAAATGGTTTTCCGTCGTTCAAAGCCTCTGGATCAGGCATTAAGTTGCCCGGTTTGTATTGTTGTGGATCTGCAATCCATTTTTTAAGATTTTCTTCGTTATGTTCCATGAAACCAGCTACACGGTTGCGGTCTCCGAAAGTTGCTACGTTCGGTCCTTGCATAACGCCGCCTGCTCCTGAACCTGAAACTGCGTGGCAAGCGATACAGCCAGCGCCATCAGCTCCGAAAAGCTGTTCTCCTTCTTGTGCAAGTGCACCTTCAGCAGGAGTTGCTTCTTCTTGCATAGCCGTTACCCATGCATCAAAATCTGCACGTTCCATTGTTTTAACTTTGAAGTCCATCAACGCATGGGATGGTCCGCAAAGCTCCGCACACTTACCGTAAAAGACGCCGTCTTCCAGTTCAGAAGACTCTTGGTCAAATTCCAAGTAGAATGTGTTTACGTTTTCAGGGTTTGCATCCAATTTACCGCCAATGGATGGAATCCAGAAAGAGTGTTTTACATCCGCTGCAATCAAGTTAAAGTAAACTCTTTCATTTGTAGGAACGACTAATTCCTGAGCAGTAACAATTCCTTGCTCCGGATATTCGAATTCCCACCAGTACAATTTAGCTGTTACATTGACTGTCAAGTTGGTCATGCCTTCGCCTTCTTCAGCTTGAACATCCATTGAAGAAACATCCGCTAAATCGAATGTGGAATACACTGTTGGGACAGCAAGAATCAAAAGCAAAACGATTGGAATAGAAGTCCATAAAAATTCAAGTTTTGCGCTTCCTTCAACTTGCTCTGGGATAAGATCATCTCCCAGTTTAGAACGTCTGAACTTAACAATTGCCAAAATAAAAATAATTGTTACAACAATAATGACAAAGGCCATTACTATAGTAGACAAAATCAATAGATTGAATTGATCTTGAGCTACTTTACCGGCTGGTATTAATGTAGAGATTTCTGCTCTACCACACCCTGCAAGAAAGACGACTAGTGCAGTCATCAACGCGAAAAGGCGCCATTTTTTGAGCCCTTTAATCATAGCTTTTCATACCCCGCTCTCATTTTTAAAATTTTTCTGCAATGTTGGAAACTAGACAAAGACGGCAAAAATAATCATCGACACAAATAAGATGGTCATATAATTCAGTGAGTAGATGAACATTGTCTTTGCCCATTTCAAATCATCTTTTACATTAAACCCGCGAATGGCAAGTACCAGCCAGCCGATATTGAGCAATGTAGCCAAGATGATGAAGCTTATTCCGAGATCCATTAACAGGAATGGCAGAGGGAACAGCAGCAAAATCCATGCAAGCATAGATTTCTTTGTGCGGTGGAAGCCTTTTACCACTGGAAGCATTGGAATGCCCGCTGCACGATATTCTTCAGTGCGCTTCATAGCCAGTGCATAAAAATGTGGCGGCTGCCAAATAAACATAATCAAGAACAATGCCCATGCACCTGAACCAAGCGCAGGCTCAACCGCTGCCCAACCGATTAGCGGCGGGATTGCTCCCGATATGCTCCCTACTATTGTATTGCTGACGTGTCTTCTCTTGGACCACATGGAATAGAGGACTACATAAGCCAAGATTCCTGCGATTCCTAAAACGCCAGCAGAAACAGATGCAGAGAACAATAATATTTCGCCTATAACCATGAAACTCAAAGCGAGTGCTAAGACAGCAGACGGTTTAAATCTTCCTGTTACAGTTGGACGCGCCCTCTTACTCGCCATCAATGGATCGATATCTGTGTCTATGTAGTTATTCATCGCAGCTGAACCAGCTATGATAAATGCAGAACCGACCAACGTATAGACGAGGATGTCCAATTCCTGCAGGAAATGCCTGTCGGAAAACTGGAACGCTAACCACAATCCTGTAAACACGGTTATTAAATTAGAATTCACAATTCCGATTTTAATTAACGCGAGAAAGTCTTTCAGGAATGTGGCCGTTTCCGCAGTTTCATGAGTTTCCGCAGACAAAGACCGGCTGTTTGACATATAACCCCCTCCTTTCAAAGTTGTAAGCATATTCCGCTAACCATTACTATATCTAAATTCCAGCCTTTTTTCTACTTCAAACTGAAATTTCCCGATAAAAGCGTTGATTTTCATGTAATTTGTCTCAGATATATGCTCTTTCAATCATACATGAGTAGTCTCGTTATTTTAAGATAGAAAAAAATTTGTTTTTGAACAGTTTGTGAAGCTCATTGGATTATGTCTAAATCTTGAAAGTTTCCGCTATTCCTCATTTTCCGTTGTGTTTTGTTGTGACTTTCGATATTATCGAGTATGCAGGCAACGGACGTTTAAGAAAGTTTCAACAAGAAAAAGTGGGTGACATTCTTGCATCAAAGTAAATATATAAAATGGTTTGCAGTAGCAGCAACCGTCGGAATGCTTTTAATCCTGCTTGGCGGCGCTCTTGTCACCAAAACAGACAGCGGTATGGGCTGTGGCCGATCGTGGCCAAGCTGCAATGGTGAATTGATTCCTGATGATATCACTGCTGAAGTCCTTATTGAATTCTCACATCGGCTTGTAACAGGATCGGTCGGCATTTTAATCGTAATTTTAGCTGTATGGGCTTGGATAAAATATGGCCATATCCGTGAGACTAAATTTTTAGCTTTCATGGCGGTCTTTTTTTTAATTCTTCAAGCATTGATCGGTGCTGCCCAAGTGTTATGGGGACAAGGTGACTTTATACTTGCGCTTCACTTCGGAATTTCCCTCATTTCTTTTGCATCAGTATTATTATTGACTCTGCTTGTTTTTGAAGTAGACCGGAAATTTGACGCTGACCGACTCGTAATCGGCAAAAAATTAAAAGTGCATACCATTGGAGTAACTTTATATTCCTATATCGTGGTTTATACTGGAGCACTTGTGCGCCACACGGAGTCCAGCTTAATCTGTGCAGATTGGCCGCTGTGCCGGAATGACCAATTCGCTCTCCCGAATAATATGTATGAATGGGTTCAAATGGGACACCGTGCAGCTGCCGGACTGATTGTTATCTGGCTTGCTTACATTGCGTGGCACGCTTTCAAAAATTATAAAGAACAGCGCGTCATTTATTGGGGTTGGATTATTGCCTTTATCATCGTACTGCTCCAGGCTACAACCGGGATGCTGGTGGTCTTGACTAAATTGAATTTAGCTGTCGCACTTCTTCATTCTCTGCTTATTTCTCTGTTATTCGGATTACTGTGTTACATGATCTTGCTCGTATCACGCAGCAGTTTCAGCAATAAATAGAAAAAACAGCCGGCGCATAATGCGCCGGCTGTTTTTTTATATTCTTTCCATTTCTATCAAGAGGTCTCCAGTGGATATTCCTTCATTGGCACCTACATGTATTTCTTTAACTATGCCATTGAACGGCGCTTGCACTGTTGTTTCCATTTTCATCGCTTCTGTAACTAATAAATGTTCTCCGCGCTGTACTTTAGCACCCACTTCGGCTACTACTTTCAGTACAGTTCCCGGCATAGTTGCAGCAATATGCGATTCGTTTTTCAGATCTGCTTTTGGTCTTGCCAAAGCATCCGCTTCAACGGTCATGTCTTGGATATTCACTTCACGCGGCTGGCCATTCAGCTCAAAGTAAATTGTTCGATGGCCATCCTTCTGAGGTTCCCCGATCGACACCATTTTAATCATCAGCGTTTTTCCTTTTTCAATTTCCACTTCTATTTCTTCACCAAGTCTCATTCCATATAGGAATGTCAAGGTATCTAGAACTGAGACATTGCCAAATTGCTGATTGGTAGCGGTGTACTCTTCAAATACTTTCGGATACAGCGCGTATGCTAAAATTTCCTGGCTTGTCACCGGCCGTTCCAATTTTTCGAATAAAGTTTTCTTGATTTCATCAAAATCTGCAGGCTCTAATAACTCTCCAGGCCGGACAGTAATTGGTTGGCGTCCTTTTAATACTACCTTTTGAAGTTCTTCAGGGAAGCCGCCGTGCGGTTGTCCAATATATCCTTCAAAGAATTCGATCACGGATTCAGGGAAGTCAATTGTTTGCCCGCGCGTAATGACGGTTTGCTCGTCCAAATCATTTTGCACCATGAACAACGCCATGTCCCCTACAACTTTGGATGAAGGCGTTACTTTCACGACATCTCCAAATAACAGGTTAACGCGAGAATACATATTTTTTACTTCTTCCCAGCGCAAACCTAAACCTACTGCTTTGGCTTGCTGCTGCAAGTTGCTGTACTGGCCGCCCGGCATCTCATGGACATAAATTTCAGAATGCGGACTGTTCATGCCACTTTCAAAATCGCTGTAGTATTTGCGGACATCTTCCCAGTAATGTGACAATTTTTCAATGGACTCGATATCCGTTCTAACTTCCCGGTTGCTTCCTTTCATTGCGTAATACAGGGAGTTGGCACTCGGTTGGGAAGTTAATCCCGCCATCGTCCCTATAGCCGTGTCCACTATGTCTACGCCTGCCTCAATGGCCTTAGCATACAAGTAAATGCCATTGCCGCTCGTATCATGGGTATGAAGGTGAATAGGAAGTGATACCGTATCTTTCAACTCTGAAACTAACCGGTATGCAGCTTCAGGCTTCAATAATCCGGCCATATCTTTAATCGCTAGAATATGAGCTCCTGAAGCCTCTAATTCTTTTGCCATTTGCTTATAGTAATTGACCGTGTATTTATCCCGGCTCGGATCTAAAATATCCCCCGTATAACAAATAGCCGCCTCTGCCACTTTTCCGCTCTGGCGGACTTCATCTATTGCCACTTCCATGCCTTTGATCCAGTTTAAACTGTCGAAAATCCGGAATACATCAATTCCAGCGTCCGCTGATTTACGGACAAATTCACGGATTACATTGTCCGGGTAATTCTTATAGCCGACAGCATTAGCGCCGCGGAAAAGCATCTGGAACAAAACATTCGGAACTTGTTCACGAAGCTTGATTAACCGCTGCCAAGGATCTTCTTTTAAGAAACGGTAGGATACGTCGAAAGTTGCGCCGCCCCACATTTCCATAGAGAACAAATCCGGCTGAAGACGGGCAGTCTCGTTTGCAATGGCGAACATATCATGTGAACGAACGCGTGTTGCCAATAAAGACTGATGGGCATCGCGAAGAGTAGTATCAGTCAACAATACTTCTTTTTGGTCATGAATCCATTTAGCCAGACCTTCTGGGCCGTGCTGATCCAAAATTTGCTTCGTCCCGCTTGGTGCTGGAGCAGTCAAATCCACTTTCGGTATTCTCGGCGCTGCATGGATCGGTTTCTTTTTCTTTTCAATTCCCGGGAATCCGTTAACCGTTATATTTCCGATATACGTTAATAATTTTGTACCTCGGTCTTTGCGTACTGGGAAAATGAACAATTCAGGTGTTGAATCGATAAAGCTCGTATCGAATTCGCCATTGATGAAGTTTTTATGGCGGACAACATTCTCTAAAAATGGAATATTCGTTTTAATCCCGCGAATCCGGAATTCTTGAAGATTTCGGTCCATTTTTGCAGCAGCTTCTTTAAACGTATTGCCCCATGTTGAAACTTTTACTAAAAGCGAGTCATAAAAAGGTGTTATAACTGCTCCTTGGAAACCATTGCCGGCATCCAAGCGCACTCCGAAACCGCCTCCAGAACGGTAAACCATAAGCTTTCCTGTATCTGGCATGAAATCGTTTAAAGGATCTTCTGTTGTAACCCGTGACTGGATGGCAAAGCCGTTTAACGGAATGTCCTCTTGTGCTGGAATCCCGATTTCTTCGCTATGTACAGCGTGGCCTTGAGCGATTTTAATTTGGGCATGGACAATATCGATGCCTGTTACCATCTCAGTGATTGTATGTTCAACTTGGATCCGAGGGTTGACTTCAATAAAATAAAACTCATTATTTGCGACTAAGAATTCTACAGTACCGGCATTTATGTAATTTATATTTTTCATAAGTTTAACTGCCGCATCACAAATCTGATTTCTCAGTTCATTGCTGATTGAATTCGATGGCGCAATTTCCACTACTTTCTGGTGCCGCCGCTGTATCGAACAGTCCCGCTCATAAAGGTGGATAACATTTCCTTCCAAATCTCCAAGGATTTGCACTTCAATATGTTTTGGTTTGTCCACAAATTTTTCAACATACATTTCGTCTGATCCGAAAGCGGCTTTTGCTTCGGATTTTGCGCGTTCATACGCCGAGGCCAGTTCTTCTTCTGTTCTGACAATGCGCATTCCGCGCCCGCCTCCGCCAAGTGATGCTTTGATCATTAACGGGAAACCAGCTGTTTTGCTGAATTCTTCAACTTCCTGCAATGATTCAACAGGTCCGTCAGTTCCTGGAATGACCGGGATATTAGCAGCGATGGCTTGATCCCGCGCTTTCACTTTATCGCCGAACATGTCTAGATGCTGGGAAGTGGGTCCGATAAAGATAATCCCTTCTTCTTCGCAGCGACGGGCGAAATGGACGTTTTCAGATAAAAAACCGTAACCTGGATGAATGGCGTCTACCCCAGAATCTTTCGCAATGCGTATGATGTCTTCAATGTCCAAATACGCATCAATCGGCTTTTTGCCTTTGCCGACCAGATAAGATTCATCCGCTTTATAGCGGTGATAGGAACCACTGTCTTCCTGTGAATAAATTGCAACCGTCGGAATTTTCAGTTCTGTACAAGCGCGGAAAACCCTAATTGCGATTTCTCCGCGGTTTGCCACTAAAATTTTGCTAATCGTTTTCACACCGCAGCACACCCTTTACTTTTTCGATTTTTCGAATTTGTGGAACATGGAAACATTCATCAATACTCCCATAGCTAACGATAACAAAATTATTGACGTTCCGCCATAGCTTATAAATGGCAATGTAACTCCTGTTAACGGAATAATTCCACTCAATCCCCCTAAATTCACGAAAGATTGTATCCCAATCATGCTCGAAACACCTGTCGCAAGCATACGGGCTAGAGGATCGTTTGTAGTCATCGCAATCGAAAGACCACGCAATACGATGAAAGCTAACCCTCCAAGAACAAAGAGTACGCCCAATACACCCAGTTCTTCCGCTATGACAGACATGATGAAATCTGTATGCGGTTCTGGAAGATAACCCAGTTTTTGAATCGATTGCCCTAGACCTAACCCGCTGAGGCCACCGGAGCCGATTGCAAGGTAGCCATTGACAATTTGCAGCCCGAATCCCAGTTCATCCGAAAAAGGGTTAAAAAAGGCATCCAGTCGCCCTAGGCGCTTTTCAGTAAAAATCATATCCGATGCAAAAAGCATGATCGGAACTATAAAAACAGCACAAGCGGCTATGACCCAGCCGGCCACCTTGGCGAAAAACTTAAAGCTGATGCCGCTTGCCGCCATGACCGACAAGCCGACAGCGCCGATGATCATCATCGATCCTAAATCCGGCTCGAAGAAAACGGAAAGCAGAACTAAAGTCAGGATAATAACAGGCGGCGCAATGGATTCATTTAATTTATTGATATTGCCTTTTTTATATTTATTGGAGAAGACACCGGCTAAATAGAAAATAATCCCAACTTTGGCGACTTCTGACGGCTGTATATTGACAAAACCGATGTCAATCCAGCTTCTGGCACCTCCTGCTTCGTATCCAATCAGATGGACTAGCAGCAGACCCAAAAAGACAACAGCTAGCACGGTCATCATCATCCATTTCTTGCCGAAATGTTTATAAGGGAAAACAGCGGCAATTGCAAACACTGGAAATGCCAAAGATAAATTGATCAATTGCTGTATGTAAAAACGGTCAGGTTCATCGTCGTAGTAATTTACTGACCAGGCCATGCTCGCACTGTATATCATAACCAAGCCGAACACTGCTAAAGCGATATAAACAAAAAATAAGGGGTAATCAAAGTGCTTAACGTATCTTTTAATGTACTGTTTCATTTTTATACCTCGATTTAGTAGATTAGTAAAAAAACTCAAACAAAGATCGTTTGAGTTTTTAGTCATTTATTTGTATACGCTTCATGTAAAATAGAAAGTTTCTTTTCCAGCGTATCCATTAAATTTTTTCCAGTTTCACGTTCGATTAACCCAAGCTTTACAGCAAAATCGATTTCACGTGAAAGCCCGAACATTTGTGTATCGAGCACTTCTTCATATAAAGGGCAAGAAGGCAAAGTCAAATTGTCCATTTGGACTTTGATCAATTGCTCAATTTTTTCTGCATCCGCTTTGAGGAGTTCCAAAGCTTTCACTTGGTAAGTTTGTTCTTCTGTATGTTCCATGAGGACTCCCCCATTTATTGATTTTTATCCCGCTTCGACGGCCAGTAAGATTGCCACTTATTCAAGCGGGAAATCCACTGACCGTAAAAGTCCGATTAGATCAACTAACAATCAGCAGGGATGAAAAACCCCACTGATTGAAGTTTCTCTTACCTCTATTAGCCTGTTTAAAGTGTATCTTCAATGAGATAAAAATGCAAGCTCTACACAGGCTAGAATTAATCCCTTTAGCAATTTGCCTGAAAAAGGTATACTGAAAGAAGATCGATTATTTGATGGAGGGTTTGTAATGGAATTTATTGTACCATTTAAAGGCAAAGTGAAATTTAAAATTGTTTTAGATCCAACTGTTTGGATTTTTGATGACCGCAGAATAGATTTAGAAACTTACTTTTCGGAAGACCGTATAGTCGTTGACGAAACAGAAGAATATAAACGCGGCATGGGTGAACATTGGTCACGGGAAATCATGGAAGGCGCCACCGTTCCCCAAACTCTCAAAACAGAAAAAAGGTACAACCGGAAAGAAAAAAACGAAATGATTACCGGTACTTTCGGAATCCTGTTTGCACCTTTCCTAAAAAATGCAGAACCCGATGAAGATGCGGCGACAGTCATATTTGAAACTGCTCACGGTGAATTCGCGTTTCCAATTAACGAAGCAAAAGAACTGATTTTTAAATTCAGTGAAAAAGGAAAACCCTTAAAAGAAAACGGTCCAGTCCATATTTTACATAATGATGGATCTAATCAGGAAAATCCAATTACTGATGTTTTAGCCATCCGAGTCGAATAGGAGTGAACAGCTATGCGCGTACAATGTGTTATCTGCGACACCATCGAAGAACTGGTTGACGATACACTCGAAGCAAAAAGATTGCGGAACCGGCCGATTCATACCCATATGTGCAAAGCTTGCCACGATCGAATTACGGAACGTACGAAAGAAAGACTCGCAACTGGATCTTTCCGTTTTTATAGAAGCTCCCGCAGAATTGAGGACGACTTCTGATGAAGCTGCTAAAAGGCATATGGATCGGTTTTTGGAGCGGATTGCTTTTGGGGGTTTTACTGAAATGGATTCAGTCGGTTACAGGTGAACAAGTTTATACGCTTTTACTGAATGTAGATTTTCTTCCCTTGATTGGCAACGTCGACTGGTCGGAGCCCGTTGAATTCGCATTCCACCTGGCTATATCTTTGCTGATCAGCATTGTTTATGTCTATCTTGCTAAACGGAGGGCCTATACATTTGGCCAGCTGGTTTTGTTCAGCCTCGCCATGTGCATACCATTTTTCCTGCTTTATTTTCCGCTAGCTGCGTTTGCAGTGCGTGAAGACGTGCCTGCAGTAACCGATGCCGGCGCTATCATTTATTGGATGTTTGCGCATTTGACTTATGCCTTAGCATTGCCGATTCTATATAAAACATTTGAACGAAAAAACGCTGCATCTCAATGAGATGCAGCGTTTTCGCGTTTTTCGCGCCATAAGCGGATTTTATACAGTATCAGGATAAGTGCGGCAATGACCAAACCTTCTACAACCGGCAGGAAGAAAGCTAAAAATGTTAGCCCCAGGCCGCCGACAAGAAGGAATAATCCGATAACCGCGTTTTTTCCAAATGATAATTTTTTTGCAAAACCCAATTTATAGACAAATGCCGACAATAGGAAGATGACGGCAAAGAGCGCGTATCCCGCTATTGTATAGTTCGGCAGATTTTCATATAAGACTCGAGCTACGGGATACATACTGTCATAGACAAAAGCTTGTTCGTCGCCCACAGATTATACACCCTTCCTAAATTGATTATTCTTCAATTGCAACTTTCTTTTTCTTAGCCATGCGTTCGCGTTCGTTTTTATCAAGAATTTTCTTGCGCAAACGGATGGTCTGCGGAGTAATTTCGCAATACTCATCGTCGTTCAAGTATTCAAGCGCTTCTTCCAGACTCATTAAACGGGCTTTTTTCATTGTCGTCGTTTGGTCTTTGTTTGCTGAACGGATGTTTGTAGCAGCTTTGATTTTTACGATGTTTACAGTCAAATCGCTGTCGCGGTTATGCTCGCCAACAATCATGCCTTCGTAGATTTCAGCGCCTACTTCAACAAAAGCAGTTCCGCGGTCTTCGATGCCCATAAGGCCGTAAGTTGAAACTTTTCCGCGCTCCATGGAAACCAATACACCTTGACGGCGTCCGCCTACGCGACCTGCTGCAACTGGCTGATAGCTGTCAAATGTGTGGTTGATAATCCCGTAACCACGAGTTTGTGTCAAGAATTCAGTTGTGTAACCAATCAAGCCACGAGCCGGTACGTTAAACACGAGGCGGACTTGTCCGCTTCCGTTGTTGACCATATCCAGCATTTCGCCTTTGCGCTCACCTAAAGATTCAATGATTGCGCCTGTATATTCTTCAGGAACATCAACTTGCACGCGTTCAACCGGTTCGCAGCGAACGCCGTCAACCATACGGACGATGACTTCAGGTTTGGATACTTGAAGTTCGAATCCTTCACGGCGCATGTTCTCGATCAAGATTGACAAATGCAATTCTCCGCGTCCGGAAACAACCCACGCATCCGGTGAATCCGTGTTTTCTACACGCAGGGATACATCTGTCTGCAATTGTGCATCCAAACGTTCCTGAATTTTTCTGGAAGTGATCCATTTGCCTTCTTTACCGGCAAACGGGCTATTGTTTACTAAGAAAGTCATTTGCAATGTCGGTTCGTCAATGCGAAGAACAGGCAATGCTTCTTGATGGTCAGCCGGACAAACCGTCTCACCAACGTTGATGTCTTCCATACCAGAGATGGCAATCAAATCGCCAGCTTCAGCTTTTTGGATTTCTACGCGTTTAAGCCCCATGAAACCATGGATCTTTGTAACGCGGAAGTTTTTAACTGAACCGTCAAGCTTCATTAAAGCAACAGATTGTCCAACTTCGATAGTTCCGCGGAATACCCGGCCAATCCCGATACGACCTACATAGTCGCTGTAGTCAAGAAGCGCTACCTGGAATTGAAGTGGCTCATCTCTGTTATCGATTGGTGCTGGTACGTGTTCCAAGATTGCATCATAAACAACCTGCATGTTTTCTTCTTGATCTGCAGGATCAGATGAAAGACTCGCAGTACCGTTCATGCCTGATGCGAAAATAACTGGGAATTCAAGTTGATCGTCATTTGCTTCCAGTTCAATGAACAATTCGATGACTTCGTCAACCACTTCTTCCGGACGAGCGAAATCGCGGTCAATTTTGTTTACAACAACGATTGGTTTCAAGTTTTGTTCCAATGCTTTTTTCAATACAAAACGCGTTTGTGGCATACAGCCTTCGTAAGCATCTACTACAAGCAAAACACCATCTACCATTTTCATGATACGTTCAACTTCTCCACCAAAATCGGCGTGTCCAGGAGTATCTAAAATGTTGATTTTAGCGTCTTTATATTGAATCGCAGTGTTTTTAGCAAGAATTGTAATTCCGCGTTCTCTTTCGATATCACCAGAGTCCATTGCACGTTCATCAACGTGCTCGTTTGAACGGAAAGTTCCGGATTGCTGAAGAAGCTGATCCACTAAGGTTGTTTTACCATGGTCAACGTGGGCAATAATCGCAATGTTTCTTAAATCGTTTCGTAAGTTAGTCATACTTTCACTCCAATATTCTTTTTTCATGTCCATAACTGTGTTAGTATAGCACATATGGGGAGAAAACCCTAAGACTTTATTTCGAGCAAACAGTGCAGGAGGAAAAAATTTTGAAAAACATAAAATGGATTTTCGTCTTTTATTCACTGGCGGCACTTTTATCAATGGCTGGCATTGGAATCGCAGTTGGCTTGCGCAGTATCCCAGGCATTCTTCTCGCCATTTTGCTTCTTTGCCTGATCATGGGAATGGGCTTTAAAAAGAAAAAAGAAATGCGGGAAGCCGGTATACTTTAATGATGGATAAAGAGGATGCGACGTGTCGCATCCTCTTTTATTTTAACCGAATATAGTCAGATAGCATACGATTGTGTATCGAAGGATTAGCCGCGATAAAAGTATCTTGTTTAAGCAAGTTTGCTGGTTCTCCTGTAAAAGTCGTTGTTACCGCACCCACTTCGCCTGCTATGACGGCGCCTCCGGCAATATCCCAAGGTGAGAGCCTCATCGATACGTATGCGTCTATGCGCCCGCTCGCTAAAAATGCCAGCTCAAGTGCTGCAGAACCATACGAACGTGTTCCACGGACAGCCCGTACTAGACCGATTGCCGCTTCATGGTCGATATATTTATTTGGCGCTAGCCAAGAGGCATTGATTGCTACGATTGATTCCTCAATTGAAGTTGCAGCCAGTGATTTCAGCTTTTCATCATTATAATATGCCCCTCCGCCTTCAACCGCATGGTATAAATCATCATTTACGACATCATATATGTATCCAAGTTTCCCTTTTCCATCTTCATAAACTCCAAGGGAAATCGCAAAGTTTCGTTTTTGATGAACGAAATTCATCGTGCCGTCAATTGGATCAAGCATCCAAATAACACCTGACAAATCGTCGATTGCATCTCCAAACCCTTCCTCGCCGAAAATCCGGTGGCCAGGATAATCCCGTCTTATCCGTTCAATGAAAAATTGTTCAATTTCTTTGTCAATATTTGTAACTAAATCATTTGCATCGGATTTTGTCTCAATTGTAATATCACTGATAAAAGAATTCCGGATTTTGTGCCCTGCTTCTTTGATCATTGACTTTATGTACCGGTCCATTGCATGCAGCTCCATGTTTTCCGCCTCCTTGTTTCTATCCATTATAACGAAAAAGGCACCTACTGTCTTATCCCAGTAGGTGCCTCTATGTGATAGTTTTGTCAGAACGCATGAAGTGCCTCCAGTTCTACATATATTTCATGAAGCCGTTTTTTGCTTTTATCCGCTTCACGGCCATCTTTTTGCTGCATGGCGTCAAACAAAGAAGCAAGTTCATAGTCCAGTTCAAGTTTCAATACATTGATATATTCTTTCTCTATCTCTGCTTTGCGAATGATTTGAATCATCTGTTTCATAATAAGCACCCCTTCCTCTTCGCATTTCGATAATTCAGATAATTATAAATATAATTGCTATAAAAATCAATACCCAATGGCGATTAGAAAAAACTTATTTATATTCTTTCTTCCCAAACTTCGCTAAAATGAAACCTGTGAAATAGATTAAGGAGGAAATTAAATTGACATCTTTTTGGACCGAACAAGATTTTGAAGTATTTGAAACTCCAGGGCTGAAAGAGCGCATGGAATTGTTGGCGGAACGCGTCCGTCCCAAATTTGAGGAACTGGGCAAATTCTATTCTTCATTTTTCTCTGCAGTGACTGGAGATGAATTTTTCCCTCACGTCGCCAAACATATGCGGCGCACAGTAAATCCCCCAAATGACAGCTGGGTTGCTTTTGCTCCATATAAAAGAGGCTATAAAGCAGTTCCCCATTTTCAAATCGGATTGTGGAACAGCCATGTTTTTATCATTTTAGCGGTAATCTACGAAGCTCCAGGAAAAAGCGCCATGGCCCAAAACTTATTAGATGAAGATGCCCTTGCTGCATTGCCTGCTGATTTCATGGTGTCCGGCGACCATATGAAACCGGAAGCGACACCACTCGAAGAAATGTCAGGCGATGAGTTCAACAAACTGATTATACGCCTGCGCGATGTTAAAAAAGGTGAATTGGTCATTGGGCGGCATCTTCCAAAAGAACAGGCAATCAATCTTACTGAAGAAGATTTCAAAGAATTTGCAGAAGAAACATTCGCGGCTCTCTTGCCGATTTATAAAACGCTCTTACAGAAAGAAAAAATGCCACAGCGATAAGCTGTGGCATTTTTAAATGCTGAAATTTGAAGTGAAACTGTTTTTATTTCTTTTGAACGCTAATTAAATCATTATCGTTTCTAGCTTTCATTTCTTTGATCACCGGAAAACTTGCATAGCCGCTTTCTTCTTCAAATTCCCGGAAATACGTTTTTTCTTCAGCAATAGATGGCACGATTTCTTTAAAGCGGCGATATCGGAACATCATGTCTTCCCTTCTGATGCCTTTCTCATACGCCAATTCAATTCCTTCAAAAAATGTCACTACATCAATTATTTCGTCTGTTGTCCAGTCGATTGAAAACGGATAAGAATAATCCATTATTCATCCCTACTTTCATGGTGTAATTGCCCATCTTGTCCGGATTTCGACCGCTTCCTTGACCATCCGGTCCATCAGCTCCTGAACAGTTGGCACATCTTTGATCAAGCCTGTCACTTGGCCCGCCCATCCAAATCCTTCGGTTAAATTCCCATCATAAATATATCTTTTGTTCGCAGTACCGCTGACGTAATCACGCAATGCTTCATAGCTCGGGGTAACCGCTTCAATTTCCAGGATTTTATTGGTCCAGCTATTTTTGAGGGTACGGGCCGGAGCGCCGATGCTTTTCTTAATTATAACCGTATCGCTTTCATTGCTGTCAACTAAGGCCTTTTTATATTCCTCTGAAGCATGGACGCATTCTTTGGTCGCAATAAAGCGGGTGCCCATTTCAATGCCTTCTGCTCCCAGAGCATGTGCGGCCATCCAGCCTCTTCCATCCCCGATGCCCCCTGAAGCAATAACCGGAATGGAAACAGCATCAACCACTTGGGGAATCAGCACCATCGTGCCAATATCATCTCTCCCCAAATGCCCGCCGCCTTCGTGGCCGACTACCATCACTGCATCCGCGCCCAGCTCTTCCGCTTTTTGGGCTTGTCGTCTGGCCGCAACGAGCACCAGTTTTTTGATGGGCGTTCCTTTTAATTGATCGAAAATCGGCGTCGGATTTCCTCCGGTCATGGATACTACGGGGACATTTTCTTGAATAGCTACTTCAAGCATGTGCGAGAACGGCCGGCCATGTTCGCCGATTGCGAAATTGACGCCAAAAGGCTGATCTGTCAATTTCCGTACTTTACGTATTTCTTCTCTAAGCAACTCCGGAGACGACAAGCTCATCGCCGTAATTTGACCCAGTCCTCCTGCATTGGAAACAGCTGCCGCAAGCTCTGCATATGCCAGATATGCCAATCCTCCCTGCACGATTGGCAGGCGTGTCCCTAATAATTCAGTTATTCTTGTAGTAAAATTCATGTGTATGATTCCCTCCCCTTTATTTCCTCTTATTCGATAGAACATGTCAAAATCCTTTTATTTTTATAGTATAGCTTTGTTCAACATGCTATAATTCATTTTGTTTTCATTTTATAAAGTGAGGTGGGTTACCATTGTCTCAATTAGAAACCCCGTTATTCGATGCGCTCCTAAAGCACCGTAACCGGCACCCAATTCAGTTCCACATTCCTGGGCATAAAAAAGGGCAAGGCGTAGATCCTGCTTTCCGGGAATTTGTTGGCGATAATATATTATCGATCGACTTAATCAATATTGCTCCTTTGGATGATCTCCATTCGCCAAAAGGTGCCATTAAACACGCACAGGACCTGGCAGCGCAAGCTTTTGGCGCGGATCATACATTTTTCTCTGTTCAAGGGACAAGCGGCGCTATTATGACCATGATTTTAAGTGTCGTCGGTCCTAATGACAAAATTCTTGTTCCGCGAAATGTCCATAAATCCATTATGTCAGCTATCGTATTTGCCGGTGCCATCCCTATCTTCATCCATCCGGAAGTTGACAAGGAACTGGGCATTTCCCATGGCATTTCCGCAGAAGCTGTAGAAAAAGCATTGGTTGAATACCCCGATGCCAAAGCTGTACTTGTCATCAATCCGACTTACTTTGGTGTAGCAGCTGATTTAAAACGAATTGTAGATATTGCCCATGGCCGCAATATTCCGGTATTAGTAGACGAAGCACATGGTGTACATATTCATTTCCATAAATCATTGCCTGTATCGGCTATGGCTGCAGGAGCTGATATGGCTGCAACTTCCGTCCATAAATTGGGCGGCTCTATGACGCAGAGCTCTGTGTTAAACGTTCGTGAAGGGCTGGTATCGGCAAAACGCGTTCAGTCGACGCTTTCCATGCTGACAACCACTTCAACTTCCTATCCAATACTGGCGTCGCTCGATACCGCACGCAGGCAGCTGGCCATTCACGGTTTCGATTTGATTGACCAGGCCATCCGGCTATCACAGGACGCACGCAAACGGATCAATAAAATTCCGCATTTGTATTGTGTTGGCAAAGAGATATTGAATACATCAGCAACTTATGACATGGATCCGACAAAACTCCTGATTAGTGTCAAAAATTTAGGCATTACAGGGCATCAGGCAGAAGAGTGGCTAAGAGAAAACGCCAATATCGAAATCGAGCTGTCTGATCTGTATAACATTCTTTGTTTGGTAACAATCGGCGATACACGAAAAGAGCTCAATCTCCTGATCAATGCGCTTCAGCGGATGAGTAAAGCCTTCGAAAGCGATGCAGCAGTGATTGAGCCTGTCGTTCTCTTGCCGGATATCCCGCGCCTTGCTATGACGCCGAGAGATGCTTTTTATGCAACAACTGAAGTGATTTCAATCGAAGATGCAGTCGGCCGCATTTCAGCGGAATTCATCATGGTTTATCCGCCTGGCATTCCGATTTTCATCCCTGGCGAAATCATTACGCAGGAAAACATCGCTTATATTGATATGAACGTCAAAGCCGGCCTTCCAGTCCAAGGTCCGGAAGACGATACATTGAAAAAGCTTCGAGTCATTAAAGAACAACAAGCAATACGTTAAACGACAAAACGGCCAGAAAGCAATGTAATTTGCTTTCTGGCCGTTTTTTTATTATTTTACGTTTTCAATTTCTTTAGGGTCAATAAATGAGTAGCCTTTTGCCTGCAAGCCTTCAATAATTTTCGGCAGCGCCTCTGCAGTCCATTTGCGGTCATGCATCAGCAGATTCGAGCCATTTCTCAAGAATTCCGTATTGACCATAATATCGGCCAATGCAGCAGGGTCCATGTATTGCTTTTCCCAGTCATAGCCATATGACCAGTTCATTAACAGCATGCCTTCTTGAGCCGTCAGCTCCTTGCTGAAATCAGTATTGGAACCATTAGGCGCTCTAAAAAACTTCGGTTTTTCGCCGATGATTTGTTCAACGGTTTCGCTCAGCGATAAAATTTCTTCACGCTGCTGTTCTTCTCCAATGGTTTTTAAATTCGCATGGGTAGAAGTGTGATTGCCAATAGCAAAACCCATCTCATGAATTTTTTTCAAATTCGCTTTTTCTTCATCCGTATCAAGGAAATGGCCATTAACAAAGAAAATAGCTGGAACATTTCTGTCTTTTAATACAGAAGCCATTTCGACCGAGTGATCATCCGGTGCATCATCAATGGTAATCAACACCGCTTCAGCAGGCGCTTCCCCAATTGGTTCCAAGCTCCAAGTTTGTGGATTGAGCCGGTATTGCGGCTCAGCTGCCAGCTCTACGGGTTCTTTTTCCGGTTTTTCAATGGTGTCTTCCGCCTGCTCGACTTCGATTTCCTTTTCTTCTTCTGCTTTGTCAGGCGCTGCTGCAGCCGATTCTTCAGTTTCTGCAGCTTGACCGTTATTGCCAGTATTCGCTTTTTCATCACTGCAAGCTGTCAACAACGCCAGTCCTGCTGCCAGTACAAACCATTTTGTATGTATCATGCCATTATCACCTGCCGCCCTTTCTTTACCAAACAGATTTTACCATAATTGGTTAAAAGAAAAAAGGAGCCCGCATCAAAGATGCCGGCTCCTTTAAAATTATTTAATGATGTGGATAGGTGTTCCTAGAGCTACTTCAGCAGCTTCCATTGTAACCTCAGCCAAAGTCGGGTGAGCATGGATTGTCATTGCGATATCTTCCACAGTCATTCCTGCTTCAATTGCAAGGCCAAGCTCAGCGATCATATCAGATGCCCCTGCACCCACAATGTGAGCGCCAAGAAGCAAACCGTCTGATTTGCGTGAAACGAGCTTCACGAAACCATCAGCTGCATTTAATGACAATGCACGGCCGTTTGCGCCAAATGGGAATTTGGCTGATGTAAATTCAAATCCTTCATTTTTTGCTTGCTCTTCAGTTAAACCGACGCTTGCAAGTTCAGGATCTGTAAAGCAGACAGCTGGAATTGCCAAGTAGTCCACGACAGATTTTTCACCGGCAATCGCTTCAGCAGCAATTTTGCCTTCGTATGATGCTTTGTGAGCCAATTGAAGCCCTGCTACAACGTCGCCGATTGCATAAATGTTTGGAATGCTAGTGCGGCATTGCTTGTCAACCTCGATTAAACCGCGTTCAGTCATTTTAAGGCCTAGTTCTTCAAGACCCATTTCATCTGTATTCGGACGGCGTCCAACTGTTACAAGCACATAATCCGCTTCGACAGTTTTTTCTTCGCCGCCTGCTTCATAAGTTACTGTAACGCCAGTTTCTGATTCTTCCACACCTTTAGCAGATGCTTTTGTAATCACTTCAACGCCTTTTTTCTTCAAGCCTTTTTTAACGATAGCCGTCATTTGTTTTTCAAATCCTGCAAGGATATCAGGTGCGCCTTCCAGGATCGTTACAGATGATCCCATGTTTGCATACGCAGTTCCAAGCTCAGTACCGATATATCCGCCGCCAATAACGACTAATTTCCCAGGTACTTCCTGAAGGTTTAACGCTCCAGTTGAGTTGATCACACGTTTTGTAAATTTAAATGTCGGAATTTCCACAGGACGAGAACCTGTAGCAATGATAGCGTTTTTGAATTTGTATGTTTGCGCTGAGTTTTCATTGATTACACGGATCGATGTATCGTCTACAAAATAAGCTTCACCGCGGACGATTTCCACTTTGTTGCCTTTAAGCAATGATTCGACGCCGCCAGTCAATTTGTTCACAACGCCGTTTTTGAATTCCTGCGCTTTTTCAAAGTTAAGGGAAACTTCTTTAGCAACAACTCCCATAGCATCCGAGTGCTGGGCTTCTTCAAAACGGTGCCCTACAGAGATCAAGGCTTTTGAAGGGATACATCCAACATTCAGGCAAACGCCTCCGATGTATTCTTTCTCAACGATTGTTACTTTTTGTCCAGTTTGCGCTGCACGGATAGCTGCTACATATCCGCCAGGGCCTGAACCGATGACGAGCGTGTCTGTTTCGATTGGAAAATCTCCTACTACCATAAGTTTTACGCCTCCATTAATAGTAATTCAGGTTGACTTAATAAACGCTTAATGTGATTTAACGCATGCTGTGCTGTTGCTCCGTCAATCATTCTGTGATCGAAGCTCAAAGATAATGCTAACACAGGTGCTGCAACAATTTCACCATTTTTAATTACCGGTTTTTCAGCGATGCGGCCGATGCCAAGGATTGCAACTTCCGGATGGTTGATGACCGGAGTGAACCATTGTCCGCCTGCAGATCCAATATTTGTGATTGAACAAGAAGCGCCTTTCATTTCAGCAGGACTCAATTTTCCGTCACGGGCTTTAGTAGCCAGTTTATTGATTTCATCCGAAATGGCAAAGACAGACTTACGGTCAGCATTCTTAATAACAGGCACAAGAAGGCCTTTCTCTGTATCTGCAGCAATTCCGATATTGTAATAATGTTTCTGGATCACTTCGCTTGTTTCATCATCAAACGATGTATTTAACGCCGGGAATTCGCGCAAAGTGCTCACTAGAGCTTTGACGACATACGGTAAATAAGTTAGTTTGATTTCTTTTTCCGCTGCAATGTCTTTGAACTTTTTGCGGTGAGCGACAAGTTCCGTAACATCCACTTCGTCCATCAACGTTACGTGTGGAGCAGTTTGTTTCGAATGAACCATCGCTTTTGCAATCGCTCTGCGCATGCCGGACATTTTTTCGCGTGTTTCAGGGAAGTCGCCTTCTGGTACCGGAGCCGCTTTAGGCGCCGCTTCTTTTGCATCTTTTTGTGGAGCTGCTTGTGCAGTTTCTTCCGCCGCAGGTGCCTCAGCAGTTTGCTGTCCACCGCTCAAGAATGACTCTACATCTTCTTTTAGGATGCGGCCATTATTGCCGGAACCAGAAACTTGTGTGATGTCGACATCTTTATCGCGTGCGAATTTACGGACAGACGGCATTGCGATAACACGTGCATTCGAATCAGCCGAAGCTGTTTGAGGTTGTGCTCCTGCTCCAGTAGACCCTTCCGGCTGTTCAGCTTTTACAGGTTCTTTTTCTACGTTTTGAGCAGATTCAGCAGTTCCTGCTTGCACTTGCTCTTCAGTTTCCTGTTTTTCTTCAGGAGCTGCTGCTTGTTCAGAACTTCCGCCTTCGTTGTCAGCTGCATCATCACTTTCAATGCGCACTAACACGTCTCCAACTACTGCTACTGTTCCTTCTTCTACTAGGATTTCTTGGATCTTCCCAGTAACTGGTGATGGCATTTCAACGACTGCTTTATCGTTTTGCACTTCAAAAAGGATATCATCCTCTTCGATTCTATCTCCAACTTTGACGAACCATTTTACGATTTCACCTTCATGGATACCTTCTCCGATATCCGGTAAACGAAATTCAAAAGCCATTAATTTCACCCTTCCTTTTACGCAACTTTTAGAACGTAAGAACTTTTTTCGCTGTTTCTACTATATCCTTCGAGTTCGGAAGCCAAACTTGCTCCGCCTGCGAGAATGGGAAAATAGAATCCGGTGCAGTTACACGAAGCATCGGTGCTTCCAAGCTTAAAATAGCACGGTCCATAATTTCAGCTACTACGTTAGCTGCAATACCTGCTTGCTTTTGCGCTTCTTGGACGACCATTGCACGGCCTGTTTTTTCAACCGATGCCACAAGTGTTTCTATATCCAGCGGCTGAATCGTGCGAAGGTCGATCACTTCTGCAGAATAGCCTTCTTTTTCAAGTTCTTCAGCAGCTTTCAAACTTTCCTGTACCATTGCGCCGTAAGCGATGATGGAAATATCTTTCCCTTCACGTTTTACATCCGCTTTTCCTAATGGAATTGTGTACGATTCTTCTGGAACTTCCTGGCGGCCAGATCGGTAAAGTTTCAAATGCTCAAGGAAAATAACCGGATCGTTGTCGCGGATTGAAGAAATCAACAATCCTTTTGCGTCGTAAGGAGTTGATGGCACAACCACTTTCAAACCTGGCTGTGAAGTCATCAACAATTCCAACGAGTCAGCGTGCATTTCCGGTGTATGAACACCGCCGCCGAACGGAGAACGGATTGTGACCGGTGCGTTCAAGCTGCCACCGCTGCGGAAACGCATACGAGCCAACTGGCCGCTGATTGAATCCATGACTTCATAAACGAAACCGAAAAACTGGATTTCAGGAACCGGACGGAAACCTTGCAATGCTAAACCGATTGCCAAACCGCCAATTCCAGATTCTGCAAGTGGTGTATCAAATACGCGGTCTTCACCGAATTCTTTTTGCAAACCTTCTGTTGCACGGAAAACTCCGCCGTTATTCCCGACGTCTTCTCCGAAAATCAGAACGTTCTCATCGTTTTGCAATTCCAATCTGAGAGCGTCCGTAATTGCTTGAACCATCGTCATTTGTGCCATCGCTTACTTCGACTCCTTTGCTTTGTAGATTTCTAGCTGTTCTTGCACGTTAAATGGTACATCTTCATACATGATTTCAAGTAAGTTGGTAACTGTTTGTTTTGGCGCGCTGTCTGCTTTTTTAATCGCCGCTTTGATTTCTTCTTTTGCTTTTTCGATTACTTCGTTTTCTTTTTCTTCATTCCATAAGCCTTTTGCTTCCAGGTATTTGCGGAATCGAACTAATGGGTCTTTCTTTTCCCACTCGCTGTCGATGTCAGATGTGCGGTAGCGTGTCGGGTCATCTCCTGCCATTGTATGTGGACCATAACGGTAGCAAAGAGTTTCAATCAATGTCGGACCTTCACCTCTAACAGCCCGTTCACGTGCATCACGTGTCACAGCATATACAGCTAATGGATCCATGCCATCCACAAATACTCCTGGAATTCCGGCAGCTACAGCTTTTTGAGCAATTGTTTTAGCTGAAGTCTGCAATTCACGTGGAGTTGAAATAGCATACTGGTTGTTTTGAACGATGAAAATAGCCGGTGCGCGGAACGCTCCTGCAAAGTTGATTCCTTCATAGAAATCTCCTTGTGAAGAACCGCCATCACCTGTATACGTGATCGCTACATTTTGCTTTTTGCGTTTTTGCATGCCTAATGCCACTCCGGCTGCCTGGATATATTGAGCACCGATGATGATTTGCGGTGGTAAAATATTAAGGCCTTCTGGCATCTGGTTCCCCATGAAATGTCCACGGGAGAACAAGAATGCCTGATGAAGCGGCCAACCATGCCAGATCAATTGAGGGACATCGCGGTATCCCGGCAAGATGAAATCGTCTTTTTCAAGTGCGAAATGCGAAGCAAGCTGTGATGCTTCCTGCCCCGCTGTAGGTGCGTAAAACCCTAAACGTCCTTGGCGGTTCAATGAAATAGAACGTTGATCAAGGATGCGTGTATAAACCATGCGGCTCATTAACTCCTGAAGTTCCTCATCTGATAATTTCGGGTCAGCCTCTTCATTGACAATGACGCCTTCTTCATTTAAAACTTGAACCATTTCAAACTTCTCTTCGATTGCGTTAAGCGTTTCCACTGGATCGAAATGCTGTGATTTTTTCGCAGCCATAAAAGCAACTCTCCTTTATCTGTATTAAAATTATTATATTCAATTAGTAATACAATTGCACATTCTTCCTAAGTATACGTCACTTGAATTGCTCGGTCAATCATGTAGAACCTCTAATTATCAAGCTATTTCAAAATTCAAGCATTCAGAAATAATAAATCTGTATCAGTGATTATTTACCATCTGTATTATAAAACAGTATCTTTTTATCCATCCTTTTATAGCACAGAAAAAAGCGGCCGCTTGGGCCGCTTATTGCTCTTCTTTTTCCAGTTTCTCTATAATCCCGTTTTTTAACTCGTTGAACTGCTCGGTTTTATCGTTAAAAACTGAAACAGTTTCCTGAACAGCTGTATTTTGCTCGTTGACTTCCATGGCTTTTTCTTGAAGTTCAGGAAGTTGGGCATCTTCATCGATGAGCATTGTGTAAAGTTCTTGTTGGAGATTGTACAACGTTTCATAAGCTGCGGCGAACTCGTCATGGGCATTATATCGTTCTGCCATTTTTGTTTTTAATGAACCCAAGTCTTCTTTAATTTGTGTGTTATCGGTTTCTTCAATAACAGCATCAAGTTTCTTGAAGTTTTCCTGGGCCTCGTTCATCGATTCTTTTTCAATTTCGAGCAGTTCCAGTCTTTCATCTGCAGAAGCCCGTGCTTCTTCCACTTGGTTTTTTACTTTATCTTGCTGTTCTTGAGTCAAAGCCATAGTGGATTCGAATAATTGCTGTTCGTTTTTCTCCAGCTCTTCCATATCCCCTTGTGTTTCCCTATACGTTTTTTCTGCATCAAACGTATCTTTCAGTACAGTGTCGAGTTGCTCACTTGCTGTTGGCCCTGAACAAGCGCTCAAGATTAATACACTCGAAAAAACGGCGGCTAATACTGATTTCTTCACACAAAACCCTCCTTAAGACTTAAATCAACTATAATCGGTGATTTTAAAAAACACAACTGGCTTTAATGGGTTTTTCTTTTCGAGAATGTCTCTATTGCGTTATACTTACATACAGTGGTTTTAATGAAAGGATGAATACTCTTGATATTGATGAAAGACATTATACGCGAAGGTCATCCGACGCTTAGAATGCGTTCTGAAGAAGTGGCGTTCCCACTTTCAGAAGAAGACCGCAAGCTGGCCGAAGACCTTTTAGAGTATGTGATAAATAGCCAAAATGAAGAAATGATTAAAAAGTACGATCTTCGCCCCGGTGTAGGAATTGCCGCTCCTCAAGTAAATGCGCCGAAGCGGATTTTCGCATTGCATTTCGATGAAAGCTCTGGTGAAAACCTGAGTTTGATCGCCGTCAATCCTAAAATCGTCAGCCATTCAGTTGAACGGGCTTATTTGGCTGCTGGCGAAGGCTGTCTGTCTGTCGACCGTGCCATTCCGGGATATGTTCCCCGCTATGCACGCGTCACGATCAAAGCTTTCGATATTGAAGGCAAAGAATACAAAATGCGTTTGAAAGGTTTGCCAGCCATCGCGTTTCAGCATGAGCTGGACCACTTGAACGGCATTATGTTCTTTGACCACATCAATCCGCAAAATCCATTTGCCGAAATTGAAAATGCCATACCAATAGAAAGAGACTCGGGAGAATAATCCCGAGTCTCTTTTTATTGATGTCGAGAAATTCGTATGTCCTTCTGTCATTTCGCTCCAGGACGGACGCTTTCCGCTGCATTCAGCTTCCTCTTACCACTTTTAGAGAATCTCTAAAATCGTGACTGTTTTGGAAAGCTTTCTTATGTTTGTGCTTACTCTCCAGATATGGAGCCAACCAGCGGAGACGCCCGCGGCAAGCGCAGCTGGTTGGCGGAATATCTGTTAAAGGATAATCACTAATACAAATTTTATCTTTCTCAACAAGCTGGAAAGAGACTCAGGAGAAAAACCCCAAGTCTCTTTTTTATATCAATCCCAGATGGCTGAAGGCTTTTGCCAGCCCGTCGTTGTCAACATGGTCGGTTACGTGTGTCGCTAATTCTTTTGTGCGTTCATGGCCGTTGCCCATTGATACGCTGATACCGGCAATATCCATCATCTCCAAATCGTTGAGCCCATCTCCAAATGCGATCGTGTCTTCTATGGCATGGCCTGTCGCCTTGATCAAATGCTTAATGCCGCTCGCCTTGCTGCCGCCTTCCGGGATAATATCGCATGATACCCGATGCCAACGGACGAATTGCATATTTTTAAACGTCTCATGATATTGTTTTTGTTCCTCTTCTTCACAAAATAATAGTGCTTGGTAAACCTCATGAGTTAGATGAAAATCTTCAATCATCGCTGGATGCGGAAACTTCAAGCTCTTAATGCCTTCATCGATGTCCGGATGATAATCAATGGTAGAAACCATTCGCTCATCCGTCAAAAACACAATCGGATGATCTCGTTGTTCAGCATATTCGACAATGTCAGAAAGCGTATCAGTGTTTAATGCCTCTTTATGTATCAAATCACCTTTATGAACAACATACTGGCCATTGAACGTTATAAATGTATCAATATTCAGCTCTTTCAAGACTCTTTTTATCATGAACGGCCCTCTGCCAGTGGCAATCGCTAATTCATGCCCATTTGCCCGCGCTTGAACCAACGCCTCTTTAGCACTTGCCGGTATTTCCTTTTTTGAATTCATCAATGTCCCATCAATATCAAGCAATAATAATTTACCCATACATCATTCTCCTATCTATAATTTTTTGCCGCAAATGGCCTATTTCTTTACATTTATCAGAAAATACAGTATAATGCACTTAAGGAGTGAGATAGCCATGCTGAAACTGAAACGTATGCGAAGAAACCTTCTCAGACAGCTAAACGGCATTATGAACAAAAAGAAAATTGCATAATTTTGGTTTAGCCCTTCTTAATAAATAGGAGGGCTATTCTTTATTTTAAAACAATGTCATGATAATATAAAGAAAGTGAATTTAATTGAACGTGCAAAAGGAGAGCAAATAATGATTTTTAAAGTATTATACCAAGAAAACCGTGCAGAGGTACCAGTTCGCGAAAATACACAGAGCCTCTATGTTGAAGCATCATCCGAGCGAGAAGTCAGATTCCATCTTAAAGACCGCAATTACAATATCGAATTTATTCAGCTGCTTGAAGGAAACCACCTTGCTTATGAACAAGCCAGCGAAAATTTCGAAGTTGAGAGTTTGGACTAACTATGAAGTTTGTAAAGAATGACCAAACTGCCGTCTTCGCCCTTGGCGGACTAGGGGAAATCGGCAAAAACACGTATGGCGTCCAATTTCAGGATGAAATTATCCTGATTGATGCCGGCATTAAATTTCCGGAAGACGATCTGCTCGGGATCGATTATGTAATTCCGGATTATACTTACCTAGTAAAAAATATGGATAAAATTAAAGGCCTATTTATCACTCACGGCCATGAAGACCATATTGGCGGGATTCCTTACCTTTTAAAAAAAATCAATATTCCCGTTTACGGAGGCAAACTTGCATTAGGCTTGCTGCGTAAAAAATTGGAGGAGCATGGTTTGCTTCGCCAAACAAAGATGATTGAAATCGAAGAAGAAGATATCATCAAATTCCGTAAAACTTCGGTCAGCTTTTTCCGTACTACCCATAGTATTCCCGACGCTTTCGGTGTGGTTGTCAAAACTCCTCCCGGAAATATCGTGCATACCGGAGATTTCAAATTCGATTTCACTCCGGTAGGCGAACCAGCTAACCTCTTGAAAATGGCGCAAATCGGCAGTGAAGGCGTTTTATGTTTATTGTCCGACAGCACGAATGCTGAAGTACCGAACTTCACCATGTCAGAGCGCAAAGTTGGCGAATCTATCAAAGATATTATGAGAAAAGTGGATGGCCGCTTGATTTTCGCTACTTTCGCTTCCAATATTTACCGATTGCAACAAGTCACAGACGAAGCTGTTGCCCAAGGCCGTAAAATTGCCGTTTTCGGACGCAGCATGGATAATGCCATGACAATCGGCCGTGAACTTGGATACATCAATGCACCGGAAGACGCTTTTGTTGATACTCAGACTTTGAATCGCCTTCCGGCAAACGAAGTGCTGATTCTTTGCACAGGTTCACAAGGTGAACCGATGGCTGCGCTCTCAAGGATTGCAAACGGTACCCACCGCCAGATCCAGATTCAGCCAAACGATACGGTCGTCTTCTCTTCTTCCCCGATTCCGGGCAATACGAGCAGCGTTAACCGTACCATCAATTTGCTTTTCCGTGCAGGTGCAGACGTTATTCACGGCTCTTTGAATAATGTCCATACTTCCGGTCATGGCTCACAGCCTGAGAACAAATTGATGCTTCGTTTGATCAAACCGAAATTCTTTATGCCGATCCACGGTGAATACCGGATGCAGAAAATGCATGCTCAATTAGCAGTGGACTGTGATGTTCCTGAAGAAAATACGTTCATCATGGAAAATGGGGATGTGTTGGCTTTAAGCCAAGATGAAGCTGCAGTTGCTGGCCGCATACCTTCCGGCGATGTTTACATCGATGGAAGCGGAATCGGAGATATCGGCAATATTGTACTTCGCGACCGCCGCGTCCTTTCTGAAGAAGGATTAGTGATTGTTGTTGTCAGTGTCAATATGGAAAAAAATAAGATGGTTTCGGGTCCTGATATCATTTCACGCGGTTTTGTTTATATGCGTGAATCCGGCACGATGATTTATGAAGCTCAGCAAATGCTGAACCGTCACCTGAACAAAAAAATCCATGGCAAAAACACGGAATGGTCAGAGCTGAAAGGCGATATTTCTGATGTCCTTGGACCGTATTTGTATGAAAAAACAAAACGCCGTCCAATGATTCTGCCAATCATCATGGAAGTCTAATAAAATTCAGATCCTTATGGATTGAAAAAGGGAAGTTCCGAAATACCGGAACTTCCCTTTTGATTTCTATAAATTTTGCTGCTTTAAAAGCTTAAGTAAAATCTTCTAGCTCTTTTCTCTATCCCTGCAAAAAAGCCCCGCCCTAATCAGCTGCTGCTGACCACGGCGGGGCTTTTCAAATTTCAGAGACTTTTTAATTAAGCACTTTCTTCTCAAAACGATTAATATCTGCATCGGAACCGATAATAATCAAAACGTCTTTTAATTCGATTTCCATGTCTGCCTGCGGCGACACCAAAATCTCGCCCTCTCTCTTAATGGCAACAATATTTATTCCATATTTTGCACGGATGTCTAAACCGATCAGCGTCCGCCCTGCCAATTTATCGTTTGCTTGTATTTCTGCAATGGAATGCTGGTCTGACAGCTCTAAATAATCGAGAACATTGTTTGACAGCATATTATGAGCAATCCGGATTCCCATATCGCGTTCCGGATGGACCACTTGGTCTGCACCAATTTTGTTCAGCACTTTGGCATGGTAATCATTTTGAGCCTTTACAGTGATTTTTTTCACACCGATTTCTTTCAGCATCAATGTTGTCAAAATGCTCGCCTGGATATTTTCACCGATAGCCACAATGACGTGTTCGAAATTTCGGATGCCGAGTGATTTCAAAACCGCTTCATCTGTTGTATCAGCTACAATGGCCTGCGTGGCAATAGAAGCGTATTCATCTACACGTTCCGTATCTTTATCAATTGCCATGACATCGGCGTCCTGTTCGATTAGTTCGCGTACGATACTGCCTCCGAAACGCCCGAGGCCGATGACTACAAATTCCTTTTTCATATCCATCCCCCAAATTCTCTAATTGGCATCAGTTTATCATACTACTCGCCACAATATAATTTCCATAAAAAACCCCCGCTCATCTGCGGGGGTCTAATGGTCGTTTTGGCCGTTTTTCACAATATTCACAGCTGTCATCGCTGCATTTTTCTTCGCGCCATTCGTTGCATTCAGAGCAGTAGCTAGCGTCGAATTCATCATCAAACGTTAAGGCAGACAAGCATTTATGGCAATACGTATGCACATCCATCCAATTGATGAACTTTTTGTTCGCCACTAAATATAGGCCTTGCTGTTCTTGTTTATAATTCATGATTGAGGGTCTTTGAATTACCCGGTTTTTAGGATCTAAGAAAAAATTCATTTTGCCGTTCACTTTTATCACTCCCAGAAGATTGGTCGGGCTATTAAATCATTTTATATATTGAACTGAAATATTATTCCACTCATTAAAGCTTTTTTACCATTTCTTTATAATAGTAAATACTCCTAGTAAAAAGCAATAGATTTGTTTTTATAATTTCATTTTCTTTTATAACTTGAATAATAGCAGACATTTTGTATAATAAAAGACGTTGTCAGTAAACAATATATATATTTTAACTAAACTTTTATTTCTCGATGTTTACTAATACTAAATGAATTGGAGTGCAATCTTATGCAGATTGGGACCAAGATAAAGCGGCTGCGTTTAAAAAACGGTTTAACCCAGGAAGAACTGGGAGAACGAACCGATCTCAGCAAAGGATTTATCTCTCAGCTCGAGAGAGATTTAAACTCTCCTTCTATCGAGACACTGTTCTCCTTGTTGGAAGTGTTGGGCACTTCACCGAAAGAGTTTTTTGATGACTCTGATGAAGATAAAAAAGTGGTTTTCATGCCCGATGAACACATCATTCACACGGATGAAAGTCTTGGATATGAAATTGATTGGCTGATTACGACTTCAAATAAAAAAGAAATGGAACCCGTTTACTTAACATTGGCCGAAAAGGGCCAATTTAAACAATTTGAGCCATCTCTTGCCGAAACTTTCATTTATATTTTGGAAGGAAAAGTGCGTTTAGTGTTAGGCAGCCAAGAGCACATAGCAAAAGCCGGCGATTCAATTTATTATGAAGCCTCTGATCATCACCAATTGATCAATGCCTATTCAGGAAAATCTGAAATGATTATCGTTACGACTCAATCTTATTTATAACAGGAGGTATCATATGTCACACACACCGATCATCCGCTTTGATAACGTGACTCAACAATATGAAGGAGCCGGCAGCGTGCTCAGCAATATCAGCTTTGAACTGGAAAGAGGAAAATTCTATACGCTGCTTGGCCCTTCAGGATGCGGAAAAACAACTATTTTACGATTAATCGCAGGCTTTATCACGCCTACTTCAGGTGATATTTATATCGAAGGAAAAAAAGTCAACCACTTGCCCGCAAATGAGCGCCAAGTAAACACCGTTTTCCAGGATTACGCTTTATTCCCCCATTTGAACGTCTATGAGAATATAGCGTTTGGATTGCGGATTAAAAAATTAAAAAAAGCGGAAATTGACCGGCGTGTTAAAGAAGCACTGGAGTTCGTCAACTTAAAAGGCTATGAAAAGCGGGAAATCCAGGAAATGTCTGGGGGCCAGCGCCAGCGTGTAGCCATTGCCCGTGCGATAGTAAATGATCCAGAAGTAATCCTGCTTGACGAGCCGCTTTCTGCGCTTGACTTGAAGTTGCGGACAGAGATGCAATATGAGCTGCGGGAATTGCAGCAGCGGCTCGGCAAGACGTTTGTCTTTGTTACACACGACCAGGAAGAAGCACTCGCTATGTCGGATGAAATTTTCGTCATGAATGCTGGAGAAATCCAGCAAAGCGGAACGCCCATGGACATATACGATGAGCCGATCAACCGTTTCGTCGCTGATTTTATTGGTGAATCGAATATTGTCTCAGGAGAAATGGTGGCTGACTATCGGGTCCGTTTCGCCAACAAGGAATTTGACTGCGTAGACGCTGGCTTAAATCCGAACGAAAATGTAGAAATCGTGATCCGTCCGGAAGACTTGGAGATTACTCCGGTTGCGCAGGGTAAAATGGCCGTTACGGTCGATACTCAATTGTTCAGAGGCGTCCATTTTGAAATTTCCACGCTCGATGAAGCCGGCAACGAATGGCTGGTGCATTCGACTAAGAAAGCTGAGGTCGGCTCACGCATCGGGTTGGATTTTGATCCAGAAGCAATTCATGTTATGCGCTTAAATGAAACAGAAGATGCATTTGATGCGCGCCTTGAAGCGTATGGAGAAAATGTTTATGAAAAGTAATGCAGCTCGTCCTTTCTACATGATCCCTTATTATCTTTGGATTGCTTTTTTTGTCATTGCACCCATTGTCCTTATTGGCTATTATTCTTTTTTTGATCTGGAAGGCAAATTCACGCTCGGCAATTACCAAAACTTTTTTTCATCGGTTTATTTGGAGCTGACGTTAAGTTCATTCTGGTACGCTTTTCTTATCACATTATTTTCCATATTAATCGCTTATCCAACGGCTTATTGGCTGACCAAAACGAAGCACAAGCAATTGTGGCTTTTGCTCATTATTATCCCTTCCTGGATCAATTTGCTTTTGAAAACCTATGCCTTTATCGGCATTTTCGGATTGAACGGACCGGCCAATAAATTAATGAGCGCGCTTGGAATCGGAAAACAGCAGATTTTGTTCACAGATTTCAGTTTTATTTTTGTGTCGGTTTATATCTTTATTCCTTTTATGATTTTACCGATATTCAACTCGTTGGATCGATTGAATCCGGCTTTGATTGATGCATCACGTGATCTGGGAGCCTCTTCCTGGATGACATTCAGAAAGGTTATTTTCCCTTTAGCGATCAATGGCGTAAAATCGGGGATTCAAGCTGTCTTTATCCCTGCATTGTCGTTGTTTGTCATCACCCGTTTAATTGCCGGCAACAAAGTGATCACGCTCGGAACGGCGATTGAACAGCAATTTCTCGTTACACAGAACTGGGGCATGGGGTCCACCATTGCGGTGTTCTTAATCTTATTCATGTTCATCATTATGATGGCGACAGGCCAGAAAGACAAAGGAGGTGCTGCAAATGGGAAAATTAAGTAAGCCGGCTCGGGTTTATTTGGCCTTTGTCTTCTTTGTCCTGTATGCCCCCATCTTTTATCTGATTTTTTATTCATTCAATAGCGGCGGTACGATGTCGAGTTTTGAGGGCTTTACATGGGAACATTATGCTGCTGTATTCAATGACACCCGCTTGATCATCATTTTGCTGAATACCATCATTGTGGCTTTGCTGTCATCGTTGATCTCGACGGCAATCGGCGTGCTGGGAGCGATCGGCATTGTTTTTTTACGGAACCGGAAGATACGGAATGCGGTCTTATCGCTTAACAACATACTGATTGTCAGCCCCGATGTTATTATCGGAGCCTCGTTTTTGATCCTTTTCACAATGGTTGGCGTTAAACTTGGCTTTGCTTCTGTGCTGATTTCACATATCGCTTTCAGTATTCCGATTGTCGTGATCATGGTGCTGCCTAAGCTGCAGGAAATGAGTTTTTCGCTGATTGATGCGGCGGCGGATCTTGGAGCTTCAAAACGGGATATTTTAACCCGTGTCATTATCCCTTATATCAAGCCAGGAATTTTCGCCGGATTTTTTCTGGCTCTCACCTACTCGCTTGACGATTTTGCCGTAACATTTTTTGTTACAGGCAACGGTTTCTCTACACTATCCGTAGAAATATATTCCATGGCGCGTGCCGGAATCACTCTTACCATCAATGCGTTGTCCGCCTTGATCTTTATCGTGACGCTCGGGCTTGTTGTCGGTTATTACTTCTTTAATCAACGGGCACGCACCGTCGGAACAGGAGGCCAGTAATATGAAGAGCATCGTTCAAGTAAGCGTAGCAATTCTTGTTGTTTGCGCTCTGTTGTTTTACGGAGTCGCATCTCTCGAAAAAAGCTCTGCAACAAGCGGCGGTGGATCGATAACCGTCTATAACTGGGGCGAATATATCGACCCTGAACTGCTTGAGCAGTTTGAAAAAGAAACCAATATCAATGTCGTATACGAAACCTTCGATTCAAACGAAGCGATGATGACGAAAATCGAACAAGGAGGCACATCCTATGATGTCGCTATACCTTCCGAATATGCCATAGAAAAAATGAAAGAAAATGATTTATTAATTCCGATTGACCACGAAAAAATCCCGAACTTGAAAAACATCGATCCTTATTTTCTCGATTTGCCTTTTGACCCTGGCAACGAATTTTCGATTCCATATTTCTGGGGAACCGTCGGCATTGCCTTCAATCCCACGCTTTTGGAAGGGCAAACTTTTGAAAGCTGGGACGATTTATGGGATCCCAGCCTCGAGCAGGAAGTTATTATAGTAGACGGCGCCCGGGAAGTTATTGGCATGGGGCTAAACAGCTTAGGTTACTCGCTGAATTCGCGTGATGTTGCAGAACTTCGGGAAGCTACCGATAAACTGAAGACGCTGGGACCGAATATCAAAGCAGTCATCGGCGATGAAATCGTTGAAATGATGCGGCGGGAAGAAGCGGCCGTAGCCTTAACTTGGTCTGGCCAGGCCGCCGATATGATGTTCGTCAACGAAAACATCGATTTTTCTGTTCCTGAAGAAGGCTCCAATCTTTGGTTCGATAATATGGTCATCCCCAAAACTTCAAGTAATATTGACGGCGCACATGCCTTCATCAACTTCATGCTGGATGCAGAGACCGCAGCACAAAATACCGAGTATGTCGGCTATTCCACTCCCAACCAGGCTGCTGTTGAACTGATGGATCCGGAAGTCACCGGAGATGAACGCTTTTATCCTCCTGAAGAATTGCGTGAACGGTTGGAAGTTTACGAAAACCTCGGACTTGAAATGCTGGGCATCTACAATGAGCTTTTCTTAGAGTTTAAAATGGATATGGAAAATTAACAGGCAGACTTTTCTGGCTGTTTTTTTCTTTGCTCAACGGGTATTGTATTTCATATTCTTTATGATAAACTTTTAGACACACGAAATATTAACGAAAGAAGGACAATATATGGCCGCAAAGTCACATAAATTCGCCTTGTATGTATTGATGTTCAATATGTTTATTGCCATGAGCGGAATCGGTCTAATCATTCCTATTATGCCAGAGTACTTGGATACTTTCGGCGTCGCAGGGCAGGCGCTCGGCACTTTGGTTGCAACTTTTGCACTCGCGCAATTCCTCTTTTCACCGCTTTCCGGCCAATTGTCAGATAAGTATGGGCGGAAAAAACTGATCATTTTTGGCCTGATCATTTTCGGGCTGTCACAATTAGTATTCGGATTAGCTTCCCATCTATGGATTTTGTATCTCGCCCGGTTCTTCAGCGGCCTTGGCGCAGCATTTTTAATTCCTCCGATGATGGCATTCGTGGCAGATATCACGACATTCGAAGAACGCGGCAAAGGAATGGGCTTGCTTGGCGCTTCCATGTCGCTTGGCTTTATGGTAGGTCCAGGATTCGGCGGATTTTTAGCGGAAGTCAGCCTGCAATTCCCTTTCTATGTCGCGACTACTGTCGCACTCTTAGCCGCTGCCATTTCGCTTATCGCTTTGCCGAACGTAGCACCGACCGTCCCTGCCATTCCTGTTAAGAACGAAAATCTGTTGGAGCAGATGAAACGGTCAGTCTATACTCCTTATTTCGTCATGCTGCTTGTCATGCTGATTTTCGCTTTTGGCTTGGCCAATTTCCAGTCCACCATCGCTTTATATGTGGACAAGAAATTTCAGTTTACCCCTAAAGAAATTTCGGTATTGATAACGATAGGTGGTTTTGTCGGAGTAATTGCCCAAACTTTCGTCATCAACCGGCTGTTTAAACGCTTTGGCGAGATGAAAGTGATTTTGGTCAATCTGCTGGTTTCAGCGGGAGCCATGATCGGTATATTATTCGTCAGCACATTCTGGACAATTTTGCTGGTGGCGACGGTATTCTTCACTGCAGCTTCCCTGCTGCGGCCTGCTATTAACACCTTGATTTCAAAACTTGCGGGCAAAGACCAAGGGTATGCAGCGGGGATGAACAACGCTTATATGAGCTTAGGCAATATGATAGGACCTGCTTTAGCCGGAATCCTTTTTGACATTGACATGAGCTTCCCTTATATTTTTGGAACCGCCATTTTAATCACGTGTTTCTTTATCGCCAATACTTGGTCTATGAGAAAACAGCAATTACTGGCTGCCAGCAGAAGCTAATAAGAAAAGCTGGCACCTGTGTAAGGAAGCCCCGTCTGTAATGGCGGTCTTTGCCATTACAGACGGGGCGCTGGAGTCTGGATAAAAAATAAAAAGCGAAAAAGAGATTAATTTCTCTTTTTCGCTTTTATTAATTGGCCGATTGTTTGAGTCGCATCGGCAGATTCATCTTCATTCTTATATTTTCTTGCTGGAATTCTTAAACCAAAGCGGCGGATGGTGATATCTGTGAAAAAAAGCAGCATGGCTAACAGCAGCAGTAATTGCTGAATTGGCTGCTGTGCTCCACTCTCATATGGAACATCTCGCATTGCTGTGTCCAGTGATTCTAAAACCTGGCCACCGCTTCGCTCAGCAAGAGTTGTCAGCATCGGCACATTAGGAGCAAGGATTTTGAATTCATCGCCGTACGGCACTGTCAGGCCCGTTTTATAAGAAGCTCCGTTTTCATTTGAAATGCTGAAAAACACCAAGCCCGGATCGGCATCCATCGTAACTTCCACTTTACCTGGAGCAACAGGCTCTGTTTTAATCGGAATTTCATTGCCTTTTTCATCCACCACTGTGACATCAATGATGGCTGAACTTTGGGAAGGGTCTTCAATGGAATAGACCCCTTGCTGCTGAGCGCTCACTGAAAATGGAATCTCAGTAAAGGACGGCAGCAATTCGGAAACGGTCCGGTTCCAAAAAGCCGGCCAATTATTCCAGGATTGGAAATCCCCGCTCCAAGCGCCGCTGCCCGATGTATAAGCAATCGTTTTGCCGAGTCCATAGTTCCAGGCGGCCAGCACCGGATCTTCTTCTTCACTTTCAAGTGCTACCGAAGCTGTGCTTTTAGGAGTGGTGGCGATATAGGCATTCATTTTTGGAACGCCTGCATTAAACAAATTATTCCAGTTGCTGTCATAGACGATAGGGCGGAAAGGTTCGTCAACGATATAGGTCCGCGACATCATAATTGTTTCCCTCGATAAGATAGCAGGAATGGTTGTAGCGTCGGTGACATCGTAATAACGGCCATTGCCTGTTGTTGCCAGCGATTCCAGTAAGTTTTTATCGGCATCAGCGCCAATGGAAACTGTTGATAATGTCACATTATTCTCTTTGCCGTTTTCTATCAAGCTGTCATAATCGTTCTGAGTAGAGGACTGGCCATCTGTCAATAGAATAATGTGCTTGCGCTGCAGTTCCAAATCTTCTAATTGGCTATAAGCTTCTTCCAGAGAGCGGTAAATCTCTGTTCCTCCGCCTGGTGTGACAGAAAGGATTTTATCGGCCGCATCCTTTGGATTCTTCAGTTTTTCGGTCGGGACAATTTGCCAAGGCTGATCATCGAAGGCAATGACGCCTACCGTATCATCTTCCCGCAATAATTCCACTGAGCGGGCTGCCGCTTCTTTCGCCAACTCCATTTTTGTGCCCGCCATGCTTCCTGAACGGTCCATTACAATCACCAACCCCAGGGAAGGCAGTTCATGTTTGCCTTTGACTTCCATTTCTACTGGCAAAATCCGTTCGATTGGCGACTTGAAATAACCGCCGAGCCCAAAACTCTGATCGCCTCCTACCATCATGAAGCCCATTCCAAATTTCTGGACGGCTTGTTCAATAACTGCCATTTGCTGGCCGCCGACTGTAGTGCCGGATACGTTATCAAAAATGACAGCGTCGTATTGCAGGATAGATGATAAATTAGCGGGCAAGTTATTGGCTGCTATATTGGTCACCCGTATGTTCTCTGTATCCAGCAATTCTGGAATCGGACTTTCTTCGCTGCCATTGACGACCAGCAATTCAGGGCTTCCTTCGACTTCTGTCATGCTGATTAAAGCATTATTTTCCAGGAATGCATCGTTCTCCAGTTCCAGCCTGGCTTCATACTTTGCCAGCCCTTCCTCTTTGGCCGGGTATGCATATGAAAATAAGTTTTCGCCTTCAACCAGCGCAATGTCCTGGCGGTCCAGTTCTTTATCGTTTTTGGAGAAAACCAATTGCCCCGCCGCTTCTCTATCAGCTTCAATTTGTACAGAAAACACTTGTGATTCCCCTAAAAAGGCATTCACCGGAGTTTTGAAACTAAGGATCCCTGCATCGTTTCGGGCTTTTTGCTCAATTGGCATTACATCGATTTGTATGCGGTCCCCTTCAAGGCGGTTTAGGCTTTCAAGTGCCGAATCCTGGGTTTCATTGCCATCAGTCAAGACGACTAAACGAGTAGCTATACCCGTATCGCCACTGTTAGCGGCAAGCTCGAGAGCACGTGCAATATTCGTATGGCGGTTTTCGTTTTGCGTCTGGTCCTTCGGCAATGGCCGCATTTCTTTTGAAACAGGCAATAGTGTTTGAAAATCCTCCGCAAACGTATAGACTCCGACACTTTGCGAATCTTTTTTCCCTGCCATCGCAGAATCGATCGCTGCAGCTATGCCATCTTGCGTTCCTGCCATCGAAGCCGACCGGTCCACCAAGAAAATGATTTGTTCTTGTGCCGCTGGTCGGTAAATTCCTGGTGCCGCCAGCGCAAAGATTACGAGCAGCACAGCAATAATTCGGAGAATGTATACGATGCGATACTGATTCGAATATTTTTTATAATTCCGATAGCCGATTATGGCAAAATAGGCAATAGTGGGAATCAGCAGCCAAAGCCATAGGGGATTATCTAAGCGCAATTCCACGTCGGTACACCTCCCATTCCACCAGAAGCAAAATCAGAATAAAAATCAAAATTGGCGGCACTATGGAAAAACGAACTGTCTCTTCTTCACTGGCAGCTTGCCCGATCTGATAATCCGCCCCTGCTGCAATTGCTTTTTCTTCATTGCTTAGCTGAACAATCATCTTTAAGTTCTGGCTGTCTCCTTTGACGTCATAGATTCCCGGTTTTGCCGGTGCCGCAAAAGGCCCTTGTCCTTCAAGATAGGAATGCATATACTCACCGTCTTTAAAAATTTCCCATTCCCCAGAACTTGAAGCGAGTGTCACAGAGCGGTATTCATTCGGCTGGAAAAACCCCAGAAAACTTTCGCTTCCAGCCAGTTCATTGGCGGCACTCCATAAAAATAACGGAAATGAAGGACTCAGCGGCCAGTCGGTCGATTGAATGTCCGCGAGTATTACAATATCTCCTTCTGGAGACAATTGGATAAAAGGCTTTCCGTCAATGGATGCAATCGTTTCAAATGAATCGAATCCTGGATAGAGATGGGAAACATAGACATCATCCAACGGCGCATACGTGAACAAGGGATGATCGACCGTTTCAATTTGTCCTGCCACTTCAACAGCAGCTGCGTCGTTTCTTCCGATCAGCAGAATAGGGGCACCTTCGTTTGCCAATGCTGTCTGATTAGTGACAATCGGTGCTCCTTTTCGCTGGTCCAGTTGGTTTGAAGCCACCGAAGTCACTTTCATATCCAGTGAATGAAAACCGCTCGCTACTAATTCATGAAGGCTGGAATCGATAAAGACCGTATTGATTGGCTGTTGGACAAAAGTTGTCATTTCATTATCAGCCGAATAATCATCGTTGATATCCAATGTGGCTGTCCATAGCTTTTCTTCCGGCAGTTCTTCAAAAGGCACTAAAATTTCTTCTTTCCCTTTTAATTCGATGGCAGTTTCTTTTGCAAATTCTCCAGTTGATAAGCGGATGGCGCCTGTAAGGCTGTCTTCGCTTTCATTGACCACTTGGACGATAGCCTTCATGCCTTCTTCAGTTTGAGTTAAGCCGAATTGCCGGATGGAAACATTGCGCAATTGCCCTTCCATGCCATGGACTTCATAAGCAAGATCCGTTTTGTTTGCCAGAACTTTCCGGTCAAGTGCATCGGTAAAGACATGGATTACGGTTGATTCGTTATCGACAAGCGTTTCTGCAAAAAGCAAAGTTTGCTCCATATGCGCATTCTCATATGTCACTTCTAATTGCTCTATCGCTTGTTCCAGCGTTGCCATATTTCGCTGGTCTCTGGCGATCACTTCCGGACTTTGGCCGGTTAGAACAATCGTAACCGGCTTGCCGCCGGTCTGTTCCAGCAGTTCCAGCATTTTTTCTTTTTGTTTATCAAAATTGCTTGGACTGCCGGCCAGCATTGTCGCAGAGGTATCGACAACGAATATAAATTCATTGCCTTTTAATGTATCCGAATTTATATAAGGCTGCAGCAAACCGAAAACACATAGCAGCAGGGCGGCTAACTGGAGATAAAAAAGCAGATGATGCTGAAGTTTTTTCAAATAAGGGGAAGCCTGGATTTCTTTCATCGTTTCCTGCCAGAACAAAGTGGAGGAAACCGGCCGGTCTTTGTATTTTTTCCGGAAAAAATAATACAGAATGACTGCAAGCGGCATAATGATCGTCCAAATCCAACCCCAGTTTGTAATTCCCATGCCGCTTCACCTCATTCAATCCAATTTTTTCGAGCCAGTTGCTGAAACAAGACGTGCTGGATGCCATCTTCAATCCGAATCTCCAAATACTGTACTCCATGCTTTGCACATAACGCTTTTAAGCCTTCCGTATGCAGTTCCCTTTTTTGGCGATAAGTCTGTATAGCTTGTTGGGTTATCGTCACATTGACATTTTCGCCGTTTTCGTCATCAATGAGCCGTAAATCACCCGAAAAATCGGGAGCTCTTTCTTCTTCAGCCGTCAAATGCAAAAAGCGGATATCGTGCGAAAATCTAGGGACTTGCCGGAAAAACGTTTGCCATTCTTCCAGAGGCTCCAAGCCATCTGAAACCACGAACAACACCGTCGAATCTTTAGCGGCATAAAAACTGGCGTCTTTAGTGAATGAATCTTTTTCTGGCAATGGCAAACTTGAGATGAAATGTTCATACAGTTTCCTTGCTGATTTTCCTTTTTTCCGAAAAGGTGCAATAGCCGCTTGTCCTGCTGAAACTGTCAACCGGTCGTCATGGCTCAGCACCATGAGCCCCAATGTAAAAGCCAGCTGCTTGGCAAATAGCCATTTGGAAGCCATTGATTTTGAGCTGTCGATTAACACGTGGACACGCATTTCCTGTTCATCCAAATAACGCTTGATGTAGACGCGCTCTGTCCGGGCATAGACATTCCAATCAACGTGCCGGACATCATCTCCGGGGTGATATTCCCGGAAATCGGAAAAATCCAATGAAGAACCGAACCGCATAGAACGATGAGAACCTTTGTGATGTCCTCTTATTTTAGATTTTGTCGCTATGGAAAAACGTCCGATTCGAGTAATCCAGTCTGCCGGCAATTGCAATGACGTCATTTTAAAACGCCTCTTCCGGCACCGCTGACTATAAGATCAATTAAATCATCCGTGCTTGCCCCGTTAGCCTCTCCTTCATAATTCAGTAAAAGCCGATGGCGCAAGACCGGTTTTGCTACATATTTCAAATCCCCGATGGATACATGGTATCTGCCTTCCGTCAAAGCCCGGGCTTTAGCCAGGCGAATTAAGCTTTGCAGACCGCGTGGCCCGCTGCCGTATTGAACAAATTGCCGAATCGGTTCAAATTCGGATTGCGCCGGGTGGGTGTTTTGAATGATATCCACAGCGACCATTAAAATATCTTCAGCTATCAAAACCGCTTTCACCAGTTGCTGGGCCTCGATTAATGCAGCCGTATCCATCTTCTTTTCCAATACAATGGTTTCTGAACCCGTCGTTCTTCTGCTGATTTCAGCAAGTTCTGCACGGCTTGGATACGATACGAGGATTTTGCAGAGAAAACGGTCCATTTGAGCTTCCGGCAATGGATACGTGCCTTCCATTTCAATCGGGTTTTGCGTGGCCAGCACAAAAAACGGTCTGGCCATCGTTTTGGTATCGCCTAAAATTGTTACCGTCTTTTCTCCCATCGCTTCCAGCAAGGCGCTTTGGGTTTTGGGCGTCGCCCGGTTTATTTCATCCGCTAATACCATCTGATGAAAAATCGGCCCTTCCCTGAACGTGAATTGCTGCCTGCCTTCTGCATCCCGCTCAATGAGACTGGTGCCGGTAATATCAGTTGGCATTAAATCTGGTGTAAACTGGATTCTGGAGAAAGACAAGTCCAGCACATCTGAAATTGTACGAATCAGCATTGTTTTCCCAAGCCCTGGCAAACCTTCCAGCAAGGCGTGCCCATCTGCCAAAACGGAATAAAGAGAAAACTCGATCGCTTCTTCCTGCCCGACAATAAAATGTCCGATTTCTTCCCGCACTTCTCGCAAACGGTCGCTCATTTCAGTAAATTGTTCCGGTCTAAATGTCATGTAATCCCCGCTTTCTATTGTTCTGACTCGATTGAAGAAAAGTATTGCTCAACCACTTTCTGCAAATCCGGCGGCAATTCCAGCTTATCTGCGCTGGAAAAATAAGAATCCGAATATTGGCCGACAACATCCGAATAAGGACGGACAGTCCCACGCTCTGCTGGCACTACAGCCTCTTGTTCTTCCCGAGCTTCCCCTTCACCAAGTTCTCCATTATCCACTTCAGTTTCTCCTGTGCCCCCGATTCGGGACGGAACAGTAAGTAATTCACGATTGCCTTGTCCGGTTCCTGCCCCTTGTCCTTGTCCTTGTCCTTGTCCTTGTCCTTGTCCTTGTCCTTGTCCTTGTCCTTGTCCTTTTCCTTGTCCCTCTCCTTGGCCCTGTCCTTGGCTTTCTCCTTGGCCTTCTCCTTGGCCCTGTCCTCTGCCCTCTCCTTGCTCCTCTCCTCCGCCTCCGCCTTGGCTAGTTCCTTCTCCATTGCCAGTTTGGCCAGAAGATGACGTGGTTCCGTTTTCTTGTCCTGCTTGAGTTCCAGAGCTTTCTCCAGCATTTTCTGCCTGATTATTCGCTATTGTTTGCTGAAGCGGAAAATTCACCGGTTTGCCCATATTGCTCAAAGCAGTTTGAGTCTCCCCTGCCTGTTCAGCTAATTGATCCGCAGCTTTCCCTCGATCTTCACTATCCTCCTTCACTTTTTCAGTGCCTTCTTCAGCCAGCTGCTGCTCTTGCAGATTCAGCTCTTTTTGCTTTTTCACCACTTCTTTTAACGCGTCTTCTGCAGTTTTACTTTCTTCAATCTTTTGCTGCAGCTCCTGCATTTCTTTTTTCAGCAGATCCGTTTCCGCTTTTTTCTCAATTTCCGCTACTTCTTTTTTTATCTCTTCAATCAATTCCAGTTCCTTTTCAATTTCTTTCGCTTGCTGTTGCGAAGTGCTGGGAAACAGCACCAATAAGCTCAACAGTGCAGCACTTATTATTGAACCCACTAGCCATTTTCTAATAAACCATTTACGGGGTTCTTTTTTAAACAAATGATAACTTGAGGGAATTATTTCCACGGTTTTATTTGTTAAGGCGTCAGTCAGATGATTGTTTTCTTGAGTTTGCCAGACCGTCAGCAGCTGATTATGAGGTGTGTAACGGTCGAGTTCTTCAACTGCTTGATGCTGATTGGGCATGTCCCGCAGCGATAATGCCAGCCAAACAATCAGCGTCAGTGCGCCGGCAGCATATGCATAAAATTCATAATAAGGAAGCACGAACAACCGTGACAGAACAAGAAGCAGTACAGCAGCAGTTAATCCGATAAAGACCGCTAGTTGAAGCGACTGGCTTATATGCACCCTTTTCAAGCGCCTGCCCGCTTTTTTTACGTAAATCGCAATGTCGCGGTTGTCCATGAAAATTCCTCCTTATTTGTATTTATTCATATTGACGCGTAAACGTTTTACTGCCAAAAACAAGGCAAGTGCTGTAAACAGGGAGTAAAACACAATATACCCAACCCATAACGGCAGCTGTATGGCGGTCATAGTTTGGAGTTCCGTTGCATATGCCGGCTGCAGCAAAGTGAACAGCATCACTGCCGGATTAATGCTCGCCCAAAAATAAGTAAACGGTGAAAAAGTAGGCACCGTACTGCCAAATTGAGAAATCTGCATGGAAATAACCATGAAAAATCCGGTTGCTGCAGTCAAGAATAACATTGTACCGTATGTCGCGATCATCGAAACAATGGTTTTCCGGAGCAAAGTGGAATACATCACTCCAATGCTGCCAATTGTCAATAAAGTTAAAAAGTAGAACAGAAAGATGATGGCAAGCTGGCTTGGCGAAACACCTCCATACAGAAATACCAGACTATAGATGGGCAGTCCGGAAACGATCATCAACAGCAGGAAAGCGATCGACGAAGACATTTTCCCGAAGATAATCTGAAAAGAAGTCTGAGCCGTCGTCAGCAAAATGTTCAAAGTCTGTTTTTCCCGTTCCGTGCTGATTGCACCAGCGGTCAGCCCAGGCGTGATAAACAAAATCAGCCCCAGCTGTATATATGTCATCATAGTGAATAGCATAAAACTTTCATCCGGGCGGAAAAACCCGCTGCCTGTCAACGTCGTTGTTAAGAAGATAAAGCCGAAAACAAAAACGCTCATGGCGACCAAGTAAAACAAGATGCCGGTAAAACTTTTCAGATTGCGGAACCGCAATTTGATTTCCTTGATCAATACCGGATTGGCTAGGAGTGTTTTCATGGTGTTTCGGCTCCTTTCGTAATCGCCATAAAGACATCTTCCAAATCAGTTTCTTCTTCTGCAAATGATAAAATTGGCAGTTGCTGCATGATGGCTTTATGCAATAAAACCATCTGGTCTTCTTCGCTGCCCCGGTATAAAAATTCAATCAGATTTTTTTCCGGCTTTTCGGCAATCTGAGAAACGAACGGATCGTTCTCGAAAAACTTCACAATCGGTGCTGTTTCTCCAGCCACTTTAATGCGCAGCACTTTTTCGCTTTGCAGCTGCGCTTGAATTTCACTGACCGAACCCTGGGCAATCAGTTTGCCCGCATCAATCACGCCAATGCTGTCGCACATTTCTGATAGCTCCGGCAAGATATGAGAGGATATGAGAATGGTTTTGCCCATCGATTTCAGTTCCTTTAAAATCTCCCGCATCTCTACTCGGGCGCGCGGATCCAGTCCTGAAGCCGGTTCATCCAGTATGAGCACTGTCGGGTCATGGATCAATGCCCGTGCAAGGCACAACCGCTGTTTCATCCCTCGTGACAGCAAATCTACGTATTCATAGCGTTTCTGGCTAAGATTGACAAGTTCCAGTAATTGTGGAATGAGCTGTTCCCGCTCTTTCGGTTTCAATCCATAGCTGGCGCCGTAAAAATCCAAATATTCATTTGCTTTTAGCTGGTCGTAAACACCAAAAAAATCAGGCATATAACCAATTTGTTTTCTTACTTCATGGGCATTCTTGGTGATGCTTAAGCCGTTGATAAATGCATCGCCTGCGGTCGGCTGCAGCAGCGTCGCCAAAATTGAAAACGTGGTTGATTTACCGGCACCGTTGGCCCCTACAAAACCGAACACCGTGCCATCTTCCACTGTCAGGTTCAAATCCTGCAAGGCATAAAAAGAGCCGTATTTTTTTGTTAATCCGATGGTTTCAATCATGGAGCCACCACACCTTTCAGCTTGATTTTCGGCAAGGTCACTTCGGGCTGGCTGTTTCCAGCATTGGTTTCCACCATGAATTTGATCCTTCCTTCCGGAGAAATATAATCACCGACTGCTTTTTTGACGGCTTGCTGATTGCTGACAATTTCTTCCGGTTTCCCCGTTTTCACATTGTAAATGGACACATTAAGGTTTTGTTTGGCGGTAGTGACCACCAGCTCTTGCCATGTGGTTTTTTTCAGATCCACAGCATCTGTGACCTGGTAAGTCACTTCATATTTGCCGTTGTCCATATAGTAAAGATAAGGGTCTGGAGAAACATTTTCAAAATAAGAAGAGCCGTTTACTCCATTCACTTTCAAGCTGAATGTATCCGCATTTAAACTGATTTCGCCTTTCAAGTTCATGTCCGGCTTAAATGGCTGCGCAATCAAATGGACAGCGGAAACGGAAGCCCGCTGATCTTCCAACATGATGGGAACAATCGCATCGTTCGTATAGGCAATCACATAAGGAGAACTTTCACTGCTTTCTAACTGATTATAGGACACTGATAAAATAGTTTGTTTTCTTGCCTTTTTTAATTCCTCTTTATTGGCGATAGGCTGATAACCATAAGATGATCCAATTGGCGAAGCCGCTGCCAGGATATCCGACTGGACTGGCTGGTTGACTTTCAGCCGCTCTCCCGGATTTAAATCGCCTAATGCCATTAGACGGGTCCCGGTCCAGATTGAGACATCTTCGATGGCAAACGGGAAATTGTTTTGAATGGTGCCTGTAATGGTTTGGTCTTCGACGGCCAGATCGATCGCAAAGTTTCCAGTGTTTTCGATATACGATTCCCCAAGAACCGATCCGACAGACCAATAGCGCATATCCCGCATCGTCAAATTGTTTTTTGTTGCCTGCTGCTCTAAAATTGCGGATTGCTGAGGCGAACTTCCACTGATTTGAGAGTCCAGCCTGTAAGTCATCGTTGTGCTTAAAGGAGCAGCAAAACGGTAGTCCCCTCCCCGGTTTGACAATAAAGTATTCATGTAATAGCCATTCAATCCGCTGTCTTGGTCCACTTCAAAAAAGCCGGTTTGCTGAACTTGAGGATTTGCTATGCGATCTTTCGCGCCTATTGCGAATAAGCCGATTGAAGTAACTAAAGCAGCAGCCGGAATAATAACCCAAGCGTACTCACGTTTATCTCTTTTTTTCAAGATCATATACAGAACAGGAATGATTAAAATAATATAAATAAACACGATTCCCATGATCAAGGTTTTAGATACCGCAAAACTTTCAAACAGCTCGTTTACTTCACCCACTTCAAAAGACATGATTTCCTTGATTGATTCGCCTTGGTTCATCATATTAGCTCCAGAGACGAGCGGGAAAAAGCTGGCTGCAAGATTTACATAGCCTTTTTGAGATGTGACTGTTTCATCTCCCAAAGAAAAACTTGTTTGCGTGATGGTTCCGGCACCGACGAGCTGTCGGGCAGCAAGCACTTGCCCTTTCTGCTCAATGAGAGGGTCGGCCCCATCTTTAGCAGAAGCTTCAAAGACGGGGATTGGCGCTTCCAATGATGGAATTGCCGCTTCATTCGGCGCACCGAGTTCCAATGGCAAAAACTCACTGAGATTTCCCATAGCAGCAGAAATATTTTCTGTGGATCCTACTACTACATGGCCTCCTTGCTGTATCCATTGCAATACAGCTTGCTGCACCGCTTCCGGCAAATCGCCATAAGAAAATTCATCCACCAGCAAATAATCGACCGTCTCCCACGCCAGCGCTTCTGTCGGCAATGAAAATTGGTTCATCTGGTTCAAGTGGAATACTTGCGTCGACTCACTGCCCGCCGGAGAAATTTGATCCAATTGCAAAAGCCGATCTGAGTTATTGGTCAATGTAGCGATGAACAATGAAGAAGGTGAAAAGAATCCAGGACTTAAGGTTTTAGAGCCTTTAAAGTTAATCGATTTGCCATCTTCCCATCCTCCTTCATATAAAAAGATAGTTTGTATAGAAGGTCCACCCATCGACATCATGTCGGACAAACCCGGCACTGCAACTTGGATGGTCTTTGTTTCGCCCGCGGCTAACTCAACCGGGACCGATAAGCCGGCGCCAAGGCTATAGGTTTCGCTGTAACTTAAGACAAGGTCTCCGGAAAAATCAGAACCGCCGTTGCTTAAGGTAAATTGAACAGGCAATCCCTTATCGTATTTCACTTTGTTTTGTAGCCCCGCATCTGCTTTAATGGTCATTTCGGGTGCTGCCAGCGATGTCAGCGGAAGAAAAAATAAAAAAAGGACACAAGCGAATATGCTGAGTGACACCAATCGTTTAAACATTACGAACCCCCTATTCTTGTCTCTACTAAGTAGTACGTTGAACGGATAAAATAGTTCCTTCCGCATACAAAAAAAGAGCAGGCAGCCCGGGGCTGTCTGCTCTTTATCGTGTACGGAAAAAATCATGTATAAATTCCGGCATGATTTCAAGAATCGCCTCATCGGGATTCAATTTGGAATGGTGCAAACCGAACGGAGAATCGACGCCGGCCCAAAACATCACACCAGGCAGTTCTTCGGTAAAATAACCGAAGTCTTCTCCTGTCATTGCTGCTTCACTCCGGACGGCATGAACTCCAGCATACTTATCAGCGAACCGCAGAAATGCTTCTGCCAGCTCTTCGTCATTGTTGACCTCTAAATAACTGGAGCCGTAATCAATTGACACCCGGCAATTATAGCCTTCTTCAATCGCACGGCAAATCGCTTCAATGCGTTTTTTTACTCGAAGCATCGATTCGAGATTCAAAGTACGGATGGTGCCTTCAAGTCGCGCATGTTCCGCAATGATATTCTGGACGGTCCCAGCGCTCAATTTACCGACAGTCAATACGGCAGAATCCATCGGATTGACATTGCGGCTGACAATGGTCTGCAGCTGCATTAAAAGAGAGGCGGCCGCCACTGCCATATCTTCTGTTAAATGAGGAAAAGCGGCATGCCCGCCTTTGCCATGCAAGTCGATATACAGTTCAGAAGTATTCGCAAACAGCAAACCGGGTTTCGTGGCAACTGTTCCTACCGGATGCTCCGGTGCAATATGCAGCGCATAAATCTGATGCGGCAAAAATGCCGGTTGGTCGTTTTTCAGCCATTCCCGAAATGGCAGTGCTCCACCAGGACCTTCTTCAGCCGGCTGGAACAAAATCACTGCATCATCGGCAATAGGTTCTTCTATCAACCGGTTCAATAAGCCGAGTGCGATCGTCATATGGATGTCGTGCCCGCAGGCGTGCATATACCCTGGATGAGCCGACTGGAACGGCAAGCCTGTTTCTTCTGTGATCGGCAATCCGTCAATATCCGTGCGCCAACCGATTATTTTGGTTGGCGCCGTACCCCGAACCTTTACAGCGAGCCCAGTTTTCCATTCAACGACTTCCAAGCGGTCCTGAGAAAGCGTATCAATATGGGCTTTCAAATAAGTTTGCGTCTTCCATTCCTGAAAACCGATTTCTGGAATCTCATGCAAGTCTCTTCTGATTTTTAGTAAATCCATCGCCAAAACCCGCTTACAGCTGGCGAAGTTCTTGTTTGATTTCTGTTTTCGCCCGTGTTTTTTCGTCCATTAATTTCAAGACGCGCGCCGGAGTTCCACCCACTACCGAGTTTTCAGGAACATCTTCGATCACGATTGCACCTGCTGCAACCACTGCGCCTTTTCCTATACGAACGCCTTCCAGTACAACCGCGTTAGCACCGATCATGACGTCGTCTTCGACGATTACCGGAGTTGCAGATGCAGGCTCAATTACACCCGCAAGTACGGCTCCTGCGCCGATATGGCAGTTCTTTCCGACAGTGGCACGGCCACCCATAACAACACCCATATCGATCATTGTACCGTCTCCGATAACAGCGCCGATATTGATGACTGCTCCCATCATGATGACACAATTATTGCCGATTTCTACGTTTTCACGGATAAAAGCGCCAGGTTCGATCCGGCTATTGATATTTTTCATATCCAATAGCGGAATTGCTGAATTTCTGCGGTCGTTCTCCACCACTGAATCTTCAATTAACGATGCGTTCGCTTCCAAAGCTTTTTGCACTTCAGCCCATTCGCCGAATACAGTTGCATTATTTCCTTCTCCAAATACTTTTGAGCCTTTGCCGAAATCCAGTGAAGCGACGTCTTGGCCTTTTACATAAACTTTTACCGGCGTCGACTTTGTTGCATTTTGTATGTACGAGATAATTTCATTTGCATCCATCTGCTTCATTAATAAAAACCTCTTTCTATAAGTTATGCTGTAATTATAGCGGATATAGTATAAAAATTCAGCACTTTAGCTTAATAAAGCGGCATGTTTTTTGACAATATCGACAAAAGCCTCTACTTGACGCAATTGAAACGAAGATTCGTAGCCGATTAGCCATGTATCCCGGGTTAGCTCCAGCTCCTCCGCACTGTTTGTGAGCGGCATCTTGTGGATGTTTTCAATACCGGTTAATGTAATTGATGGCAAAATGGCGTAGCCGATGCCGTTGATGGCCATTTGCTTACAGGTCTCAATTTGATCTACAGTAATCTGCCGTTTCGGGTTTGATGGAAAATGGCGCTGCCACCATTGCTGAATTTCTTCGTAATAATTGGAATCACTTTTAAATTGGATAAATGGGCGTTCCGTCTTTTCCACTTGGTCCAATGATTGGATTTCCTTGTCCACCAAATATAAGGTGTCCCGGAACAAATGCATCTTTGGCCCTTTCCAGTCGGTATGTCCTCTTACAATCCCGATATGGGCTTCTCCTTCATACAATGCCCGGGCAATTTCCGAACTCCACCCTGTAATCAAATGGATTTTCGCTTCAGGATAAAGCGTAACAAAATCTTTCAGCACTTTCGGAAGCCAGTTTTGGCCAATAATTGTTGCACAGGCAATTTTCAGCGTACCATGGACTTTTGACGTCAATGTATGCAGCACTTCAAAAACGTCTTCTTTCCGCTGAATCGTTTCTTTGCAATAATCGATGACTAATTCACCCGCTGGTGTGGGAGTCAGCCCTTTTTGGGAACGGATGAATAATTGCTGCCCCCATTCTTTTTCAATTGATTGCAGACGCTGGGACAATGCCGGCTGCGATAAGAAAAGGCGTTCGGCAGCTTTTCGCATATTTCCTTCTTCTGCCAGCACTTTGATGATCAATTCTTCATTAGCCACGGTCACTCAACCCCTTTTTTCTCGGCAAGCCGAAAATTAGAACAAAACTGATCAAAGCAAAGACAGCAGTTAATCCGTATACATTTTGCAGCGCTTGTGAAAGGCCTTCCTGCAAAAAATGGAGCACTTCGACAGGGAGCGCTTCCCGGCTGTCTTTAGTCAGCATCCCATTGACCGAATTCAAGGTATAATCCTGCTCGTTGTCTTGAAAATAATTCAGCAATGTAGAATTCAGCAAGCTGCCGAGCAATGCCACTCCGATTGTACTGCCAAGATTGCGCATAAACATATTGGAGGCCGTCGCCGTACCGCGCTGTTCATAGGAAACTGCAGCTTGGATGGAAACAATAAAAGCTGTGGAAGTTAGACCCATGCCGACTCCAATCATGAAACTGGACATCGCCGCCCACATCGGGCCAAATTCAGGACGCATCAGCACAAACAGCACCGAGCCGATCACCAGGAAAATCCCTCCTGCGAGTGAAGTTCTGAAATAACCGATTTTAATCAGCAGCTGGCCCGAGAAAAAGGCGGCAATTGGCCAGCCGATCGACATTGCCGTCAATGTGAAACCGGCTATTGTCGCCGGCTGTTCCATAACGCCTGTCACATAAGTCGGCAAATAGCTCGAGACAGAGATTAAAATCATCCCGGTGAATAAAGAAACCAGATTCGCATATAAGATGGATTTGTTTTTCCAGATGTCAAAAGGCATCATTGGATCTTTCGCTTTTCTTTCAACAAGAACAAAAACGGCAAAAACAGCCACGGCACCTAGTGACAGCGTATAAGAAGACAGCGAGTTCCAGGCAAAACCGACTCCGCCCTCCACCAGCCAGTACAGGAAGCTTGTAAGAGACACCGTCAGCAGAAAAGCTCCCATATAATCGATGGATGGTTTTGCTTTTTTCTTTGGCTCAACCAGAAAAATCAAAACGCCTGCAAGTGCCAGGATGCCCAGAGGGATATTCACCCAAAAAACATATTCCCAGCCGATTGTGGCAACCAAAACTCCACCGATTGCCGGACCGGTTACAGCAGAGATTCCCCAAACACTGGACAAATAACCTTGTATTTTCCCACGCTCTTCAGCCGTATAGATATCTCCTACAATTGTGGTGGCAATCGGCATAACTGCCCCTGCCCCGATGCCCTGGATAAAACGATAGAAAATCAGCTGTTCCATAGAGCCGGCTAACCCGCATAATAAAGATCCTATTAAGAATAAAATAATACCGAATGCAAAAATGGGTTTGCGGCCAAAAATATCCGACAGCTTTCCGTATAACAGCACCGTGACCGTACTCATCAACAGGTAAGCGGAAAATACCCAGCTGTATTTTGAAAACCCTCCGAGGTCCGCCGAAATGCTTGGCATAGCTGTTGAAACGATCGTCGCTTCCACGGCACCGATGAACATAGCCAGCATGACTGAGGCCAGCACCAGAGGTCTGTTTGTTTTTTTCAATTCCTCACCTGCTTTCGATTGACAGAAAAAAGGCCTCGCAATGAGACCTTTTTTAATGTTTAAATTGTATCCATTCTTAATGAATAGTGAAAGACATCAACTGCTTGAAATAATATAAGTCGGACAATTAATGAATTTTTTACACTCCGCTTCAGACGCTTTGGGCAGGACTTCCGCAGTAAGCCGAGAAGAACACTCGTCTCATAACTCCGCCTCTCCTCCATCTGCGCTGAATAAGTTTTATTGATGCATCATTTTTTCAACTGGTAAATTTGTTTTTTTAATTGTTTAAGTATGACGCGTCGAGTAAGTATACCCATGAACATTCCTTCGTCATCAATGACACATAAGAAATTCTGATCAATTAATAAATCCAGGGCTCTTTGAAACCGTTCCGAAATATGGATCAATGGAAAATCTGTCTGCATGATATCTTCTACACGTATTTCCGGCAAGCGTTCATATTCAATGTGCTCTAACCCAAGAATGGCATCCGTGATCCGCTGAGCATTAATCAGACCGCAAAAATGGTATTTTGAATCCAAAACGGGAATTGCAGCATAACCTGTCTTTGTTAATACGAGAAGTGCATGTTCAGCACTGTTGTTCACTTGGACATGTGCTACTTTTTCAGATGAAATAATATACTCTTCAATGGGGGTATCGAGAAAATCTCGGCTGGGTAATGAAATCATATACTCTACTCCTTTTGCATCATAAACGAGTCATCCTGTCTTCGGTTACATCATAACATAACCCGTTTAACGAAACTATTTAATTGTATTTCCAAAACTCCTCAAAATGGAAATTTGTTTAACCACTGCCCGCCATCGAGAGTTACAATTTCACCATTCATATAAGACGCTTTATCTGACATCATAAATGCTGCCAGTTCAGCCACTTCTTCCGGTTTTCCTAAACGGCCTAGCGGAATCGATTCAAGCGTCCGTTTCGCCGCTTTTTCAGATTCCCATAATTTTTCTGCCCCGCCAGTCCGCTCAATAGGTCCTGGTGCAATTCCATTTACCCGTATGCCGTATTGAGTGCCCCATTCTACCGCTAACGTCCGGGTTAAAGACATGACGCCTGCTTTTGCAGCTGCCGAGTGTGCCACCCCTGCTCCAGCATTCCAGGCATACGTCGCTAGCATGTTGATGATGCTGCCTTTGATGTTATGCTCAATCCAGTAATTGCCTACAGCATGCGAACAGAAAAAAGTGCCATTCAATACGATATCAATAACAGATCTCCAGCCATTCGGCGATAATTTTTCTGCATGAACGATAAAATTTCCAGCTGCATTATTGACAAGCCCATCGATTCGCCCAAATTTGTCATGCGCAAATTTCACCATAGCTTTTGCGTGTTCCGGTTCCCGGACATCCATTTGGAAAACTTCCACCGAGCCATGCTGTGCTGCAATTGTAAGAACCGCTGCATTCAGCTTTTCCATATCCCGGCCCGTGATGACCACATTAGCTCCTTCAGAAGCAAACTTCTCAGCCATGTGAAGCCCCATCCCGCTGGAGCCTCCAGTAACAATAATTGTCTTATCTTTTAACATATCCAATTCCCCTTTCAAAAAATATTCCCCCATCCTCTATCATTAAAAATCTGTTAAAACCCAACCCCTTCAGTATACACTGAAGGTATTTTTTGATATGATTAATAGGTATTGTCCATAAAAATCTGCTATAGAAAGGAATGAGTCCATGCCAAATAAAAAAAATGACACGGATATTGCCCAAGCTATTTTCACAGTCAATAGACATGCGAAAACTGCTCCTGACAACCAATATTTATATGCGTTGAAAAAAGAAGCCCTTTTATTGATGATCACACAAAACCGTGCTCAAAAAATCGGCCTTCACTTCAGTAAAAACCCCCAGAAAAGCCAACAACAATCTTCAGTCCTCGTAAAATGCGAAAGTTATTATTTTCACATGTTGCCGAAAAAAGAAGACTTTGAACAGCTTGAGCATTTAGGCCAGTTAGATGAAACCTATCGCAATCCGCCAAGCAGGATGAATCTAAAAATGGCAAAAGAAATTTTAAGCGAATTTACTGGACTCCAGCCTCAAAAAAAAGAAACAACTGCTTCTCCTTTTGAAAAGTCCTATAAGCCGCGTCAAGTGGATCGTTTTTACTCACCTAAAAAATCATATTTTGATTGATGTTATTAACCGGGGACCTTTACAGGCCTCCGGTTTTTGTCATTCAAAATGCTTGATCAATGCCTGGGTGCCGTTTTCGCTATACCCCTCATCTGCCAGTTTTTCATACATGCTGAGCGATAGACGCAAGCCTGGCAAATCCAATCCCATCAGTTCTGCTTCTTCTGCCGCAATTTTCATATCCTTTATAAAATGCTTGATGTAAAAGCCCGGCGCAAAATCTTCTGCAATCATACGAGGTGCAAGATTGGATAATGACCAAGAACCTGCGGCGCCGGATGAGATGGATTTTAGTACTTGTTCCGGATCGAGTCCTGCTTTTTTTGCATACACGAGTGATTCACAGACTCCAATCATATTGGAGGCGATATTGATTTGGTTGCACATCTTGGTATGCTGGCCCGAACCGGCTGGCCCTTGATAAACAATATTTTCTCCCATCAATTCGAGGAGGGGCAAAACTTCCTGGAATGCTTCTTCGTCTCCTCCCACCATAATTGACAACGTACCTTTTTGCGCACCGAGATCTCCGCCGGATACAGGAGCATCCAAAGCTTTTATGTCTTTTTGCTTTGCTTCTTCAAAAATGCGTTTAGCGAGATTTGGTTGGGAAGTTGTTAAATCAATCAACACTGTGTTTTGTTGAGCATGTTTCAAGATCCCTTGCTCTCCGAAATATATTTCTTCTACATCTGACGGATAGCCGACCATCGTAAAAAGCGCTTCTGCTACTTCAGCAACTTGTTTGGGGGATTCCACTAAACTTGCGCCTGCAGCAACCAGATTTTCAGCTTTTTTAGCTGTACGTGTATATATGGTCACTTCATGCCCCGCTTTCAGCAAATGTTTCACCAAACTATTGCCCATGACTCCTGTGCCTATAAATCCTAGTTTCATATGTAATCACTCCTTTTTCTCTGTCTTCAGTTTAGCAAAATTTTTCTGTTAATTCACTGAAATTTAGAAAATCTTCATTTACTGGAAATTATTATAGCCTTTCTGCTGCTTCAAATGCTGTAATTCCATTTTCAACGTTCAGGGAAAAAGAAGGTAAAAGGCAAAAAAAAGAAGCCGATCCGCTATTCGGACCGACCACAAAAGGGGGAAATGAGAATGTTGCTGTGTTCAAATATATTATGCCCTTCTTTTCGGGGACTTAAACATAATCTTTAAAATAATTTCCGTTTATTTTTTCTGCCAGGTGAAAAAGGCTTGCTTCAGTTACTGGTTCAACTTTGCTTATTTGGATGGCTCTTCAGTATATGTATAAATTGTAAGGCCGTGGTGAAAAGCTGCTCCCCGGAAATGCTTAAAATCCTCCCGCTTAAGTAGGTTCTCGCGGAATTCCAAAAAATCTTCTTTCTCAATCTGTAAGGAAGAAATTTCTCCCTGCTTTAATTGTTCAAGTAATTCATCATAGTTTGCCATACAATATTCTCCTTTATCCTTCTTTTCACTTTGCCGCTTCTGTTATAATATATGAGGTACAGAAGCTGATTATCTAAGCTGTACTAGATTTTTTTGCCACGCTCTTTTTCAGCCGATAATTAATAGTATACAACATCGAAAGAAGTTGGACATCTTTGCCCCGCCGTTCTGGTTCCATAGAAGATCGGCTTTTATTATTTAGGAGGATTACCTATGTTAAATCTTTACAAAAAACATCAACTGATACTGCTAATTCCTATAGCATTTGCTCTATATAGTTTAGCCTTTCAAGACACCGCTATTTTTTGGTATATGTACACATTTGCGATACTGGTGCTGATGTCGTTTGCCATCATGTCAATTAAAATCTTCGATGAAATGGTGACATGGAAATCATTGATTTACGGGCTTGGTTATGGAACACTCATTTATGCGATTATTGCAGGCGGCTTTCAATTTTTCAAGTTGCTTCCGTTTAATTTTGAAGCTTCTACTTCTTCCTTCTTATCAACATTTGCACCTACATCAATTTGGCATTTCCTGCTTCTTATGTTCGTTATCGTGCCCGGAGAAGAAATTTTCTGGAGAGGATTCGTCCAACAAAAATTGAAACAGTATTTCCCAATGTCTTATTCAGTCTTGATTTCATCGTTATTATTCGGGCTGGCGCTAGGCTTTGGTGGGTTTGTGCCAGGGATGCTGGCCGGGATTGTCACGGGATTAATTTTAGGTTCTTTATATGAGTGGAAAAAAAGTATGCCATTGTTGATTATTGCCCACTTGGTTATGCTCGTACTGCTTTTTTTAGTTATGCCGCTGTCTTGAAAATTGCTATGTCAGATCCACAAATTAAAGCGCAATAATAAGAAATCGAAAAAAGCCATCCCGCCGGATGGCTTTTTTCATAGCTTAATAGGATAAGTCTTTAATCGATAAACCCAGTTTTTTCATCAACTCAATTGCTTCGTCTTTTTCTTCGCTCGATAAGGCCGTTGTTAACTCATGCAGGTTTTTTTCATGTTCCGGAAAAATTTCGCTCATGAATGCCTTTCCTTCTTCCGAAATTTCGGCGTAAGTAACGCGGCGATCGGTTGGGCAATTGACTCGAGTAATATATCCGCGCTTTTCCAATTTATCAATTACGTAAGTAATGGAGCCGCTTGCCAGCAAAATCTTCCCGCCTATTTTTTGCAAGGGCTGCTTTCCTTTATGATACAGCAATTCCAAAACAGCAAATTCGGTAGGATTAACTCCATGTGCTTGAAAAAACTGATTAGTCTGTTCCGATATGGCTTTATGTGCCCGCGATAAAACAATAAAAAGTTTTAAAGACTGCTTTACATCTTCGTTCATAAGATCCACTCATTTCCAATTTAAAAATCTCTTAAAATAATTATAGTCGTTTTGTAGGAAAAAAGCACGGTTATTAAGCTATTATTCCATGATTAGCCAATTATAACTCGCTCTTTCGGATAATGGAATTTGGTCGGATCGGTTTTCCCGCCAATCGTAAACAGGAAGGAAATAAGTCCAACCCTTCCAATAAACATCAACGCCATAATAACTACCTTTCCAAAACTGGATAAATCGTCTGTTATCCCGAGGGACATCCCACACGTTCCAAACGCTGATGTGATTTCGAAAATGATTTCTACAGCAGAGGCATGTGGTTCTGAGATGATTAAAGCCATAGTGGTGACAAGTACCATGAAGCAAGCCAAAATGATGACGGCATATGACCGAAACACATCGATTAGCTCAATTTCCCGTTTGAATATCTGAATGCTGTTCTTTCCTCTTGCGAAATTGATCAAAAAAAGCACCGCGATGGCAAAAGTAGTTGTCCGGATCCCTCCTCCAACTGAACTTGGAGAGGCCCCGATAAACATCAGTGCACTCATAAAAATATTGGTTGCTTCACTGAACTCTGTAATATCCATTGTCGTAAGCCCTCCGGAACGGGAGGATACGGAATGGAACATTGCAGCAAATAATGTCTCGTGCCAATTATAGCCTTTGAACGCATTCAGCGATTCAAAGGCCAGTAAAACAAGGGTTCCCACCACCAATAAAATTCCGAAGGTCGAAGTCGTAATTTTAGTGAACAAAGAAAATCGGAAGTTTTTATTTCTATTCGACAGGAATTCTTTCACTTCTATTAAAACTGGAAAACCGATGGCCCCTAAAATGATCAGGATCATATTGATGATTTGCACAAAATAATCATTGAAAAAAGGAGTTAAAGATTCTCCTGTAATATCAAATCCTCCGTTTGTGGTTGCACTGACCGAAGCGAAAATCCCTTGTAATAAAGCCTCAGTAAAAGTATCGAAATATTGGGTGAAATATAAAGTGAAAATAATAGCTCCCACTAGTTCAATCATCAAAAGGATTTTTATGATTTCACGAATCAGTTTAACAACTCCCGACATATTAAACTGATTGTGGTCAACCATGATTAATTGCCGTTCCCGTAAACCAATGCGCTTACCGACTAGCAACCAGAAAAAAGTGCCTAGCGACATGATTCCAATTCCACCGAGCTGCAAGATAAACATGATCATTATTATGCCGAAAACAGAATACGTTTCTACAATATTGACAACGGTCAAGCCAGTCACACTTACAGCACTTACTGCAGTAAATAAGCTGTCGATTCTTGACATTTCCACTCCAGGCCGATGGACCCCCGGTAAGCGAAGCAGCAAAAAGGAAAAAGCAATCGCTACGAAATAATACGAAACGATTGCCTGGGCAGGTGTAAGATTCCGGATTTTTTGAAATGAACTGTTCATGAGGTTAATTCCTTTCTGCCTTTTATTCTCTCCTTATTCTATGAAAAGAAAGATAAAAAAGAAAGAGGCAAAAACGCTCTCCTCTACTTATTTACAACAAAAAAGAGTAGAATAAACTTTTCTACTCTCTTTCCTCTTTTCCAGTTTTCGATTGTGAAGAAGCTTTTTTCTCTTTTAAAGGGAAATCGTCTTTTTTATCCTCTTTTTTAAATTCCTTGTTTTTTTCCTTTTCTGCTTTCGGTGTTTTTTCTTTTTTCATTTGGCCGGTTGCTTTCTTGTCTTGCGCACTTCGATTCTTTTGCTCTTGTTGAGGTTTGTTTTTCTTCTCTTGCTTTGGCACCGTTTTTTTCTCGCTTTTCTCTGGAAAAACTGTTTCTTTCTTCTCTTTCGTTTTTGGCATTTTTTTCTTTTCCTGCCCCAGAGCCTTTTCTTTCTTTTGTTGGCCAGGTGCATTGTCACTTTTTGGGGGATCAGGAGTCATTTTCTTTTCTTGTTCAGAAGGCTTCAAGTTCTTTTGTTGTCCTGATATTGCTTTTTTCTTTTGAGGTTTTGGCGATGTTTCTTTTACTTTTTCGTTAGGTGCACTTTCATTCTTGGGTGTGCTGTCTAGTTCCGTTTCTTTTTTTTCTTGTCCAGCCGGTATTTTGCTCTGAGGTTTAACATTGGAGTTTTCATCATTGTTGGCTTTTGTTTTTTCTGCTGGCACTTGTTGTTCTTCAACATGTACAGGAATAAATTTTTCGACTTTCTGGCCAACTGGTACGCTTTCTTTAATCGATTGCCGCCATTGACTGCGAGTCGCTTTTTTCAAATGGACTTCAATATTATCCTCCAATAGGTTGCTGGTCGCCGCCATGACAATCTTTTCAACAGGCAATTCTGGATTTTTACCTTTACTGCCATCAACAGTTGTAATCGTCACTTCTTCGGTCGCATCATTTAATGACATGGAAATAACCCGTACTAAGATTTCATCCAACGAATGATTTTCCCACTCCCCGAGTTGATCGATCAAATCCGATCCATCGGCATTTAAACTGCGGAGTGAAATAACGTCAAAATCTTCGTCCACTCCAATTTCCATTGCTGGATTAACTTCAACTTGGATATAAGCAAAAGCTTCTTCAGCTGGAAGAAGCACCGATAAAAATAAGAATAGGACAGCAACTGCAGCTATAATTGGCACCCATATCGGCTTCCAGTGCGCTTTTGCTTTCTTGGAATGCGGGTAAAAATGCCCTTCTTCCCCTACCCCAGCGGCAGGGTCAACCGGATTGCCCATGATAAACTGTCCGTTCTTCACCATATAAATAGAGCGGCTTCCTTTAGATTCCACGCATATCCCTTTTTGCATAATCATCAAAGTAACCGCTCCTTCAAATAGTCTTTTAAGTAATGTAAGTCGCTGTTGAGCAAAAGAATGATAGCGATTATGTATTTCCGGTTTCGCTCAATCGTTTTTCTTGAAACCCGGACCATTTTTTCAATTTCTTTGATCGGCAACTTTTTCTTATTTCGCAAGTATTCCATATACTCTTCTGTCTCGGTCACAAGCTGGGCAATTTGTACAGCAGACTTGCGGGCGTCTTCATGTGAGGGCGAGACTTTAACCAATATCTGATAACTTAAATTAAATTCTGAAAGCATCACTTCGTACTGAGCTATCTCTTCACGCCTGATTTGGGTTTGCTGCTCTATACTAAAACGATTAAGGGCAGCGGAATCTTCAATCCATTTAAGCGTTTCTTCTTCGCCACTAGCTGAAATTGTAAAATTGGAGCTAAATTCAGAACGCCGGTTTTCTTTCCGGATAAAATCAATCATTCTTCTTCTTATTACCATATGGGCAAATGTTAAGAACGAAGCGTTTTTTCCTAATTCAAACCCTACTATTGCTTCATGAAAAGCGGAAAGGGCAATGCTGTATTCGTCATCATGATCATCGATGAACCGTTTGCATACTTGCGCTGCCGTTTTTTTCATAAAAGGGGTATAAGCAGAGAGTAAATTAGTTAACGCTTCATCATTTCCCTTTTGCGCAAGCAAAGCTAATTCTTCTGCTGTTGCTTTTTCACTTCGTCCGAATAAACCTGTTAATATAGCTATCAGCATGCTGTTCACCTCTTTTCTTTCTGACACCACTTTTGATTGTAACGGCAGAATTTGTAAAAGAAAAGGGCATTTAAGTGGTACTTTTTAATTATTCGACAGTTTGAATTGCTTTATGTCGGTAGCCTATTTATTTCTTCCCATACAAAAAGCCTCCCTAAGGAGGCTTTTTGTATTACGCGTTTTCTTCTTTGTTCTTTTTGATTCCAGTCAGGACGCCAACAACGACAATTCCGATCAATACTGTCCAGAACACGATTGTCCAAGGCGTTGAGTGAGGGAAATCATGCGGCAAAATTCCAAGATTCTCGTGTGACAAAGTCATAACGAGCAATTTAACCCCTACCCATCCGACAATAACAAATGCGGCAGTTTCCAATTGAGGGTACTTCTCAAGGACTTGAACAAATTTATGGGCTGCAAATCGCATAATGATAACTCCGATCAGACCACCTGCTAACATAACAACGAATTGTCCAGCGTTGATTCCGCCAATTTCGCTTACGCCGAACATGTCCAAATGCGGCAATGTTACAGCAAGCGCTACGGCAGCAAGCATAGAGTCGATTGCAAAGGCAATATCCGCTAACTCGACTTTTAATACCGTCATCCAGAAACCAGATCCTTGTTTAGGCGCTTTATCAACGTCAAGGGCATGATCACTTTCGCCTTTTCGCTGATCATAGATATTTTTAATCGCGATGAACAATAAGTAAGCCGCTCCCAGCGCTTGAATCTGCCATATATCAACAAGCAGTGTAATCATGAATAACGCTGCAAAACGGAATACAAAGGCACCTACTAATCCATAAAATAAAGCTTTTTTCTGCTGATCTTTTGGTAAATGTTTGACCATAACGGCCATAACAACTGCGTTATCCGCAGCCAATAGTCCTTCAAGTCCTACCAGTACAAGCAAGACCCAGGCATACTCTAATAATATTGCTTCCATTCTTTCTCCTCCTAGATTTTGCCAGTAAAAAAGACCCTTGCCTAAAAAAAGGCAAAGGTCTCGCTAAGCAAATAAATTCACTATCATAACCGATGGTTACTAACCATGTATTGACGATTATGAAATAGGTTTCCCCATAGCTACTCCCCTCTGACTGAAAGTCAAAGTGTATGAAGTTGTGAAATTATTATACCATAATTTTTTGGCTTGTAAAAGATTAGCGGATGGCAATATGGTAATTCTTGTCCTTTTTATGGAGTTGATAGAACTCAACCATCGAAGGCATCGTTGCTAAAAAGTCCGTGCACTGTATGCCACTCCCTCTTAACAGCCGTTGTGCTTTGCTTGCATCAAATGAAGCATTCCATGTTAAATAATCGAGCGTCTCCACTTCCACACCCAATATTTTACGTATAGGTGAAACTGCCAAAGACAGTTTCGCCAATTTATAAGGCAATCGGGCTTTCGGCATTTTTCCAGTCATTTCAAAAACCATTCTGCGATATACTTCTTCAACTGGGTGAGGATTTGGATCGGTCAAATGGACAGTTTCCCCTTCGGCCTGTGGCAAAGAACTCAAATAAATGGATGCATCAATGATATAGTCAATGGGCACAACATTGATAAAAGCTTTAGACCGTCCTACATAAGGGACAAAAGGAAGCCGGCTGGCCCGATCGATTAAATTCAGAAAAAAGTACGGACCATCAAACTTCACTGTTTCTCCAGTCACTGAATGGCCTCTCACGATTCCTGGACGGATAATCGTTAGTGGAACTTCTTTTTTAAATTCTTCGACAAGCAGTTCAGCTTCGAATTTTGTTTCTTCGTAAAAATTCTTGAATTTTTCCGGGCGAATTAATTCATTTTCATAAAGAATGCCTTCTCTTGCTCCGGCAACATAAGCGGTACTGAAATACATATAGCGTTCAACGTTCGGCAAAGTGCGTATAAAGTCGTTTACTCTTAAAGTGCCTTCTACATTAACTTTCCAAGCGAGTTCGCGGGGAACTGCCAAATCATAAATAGCAGCCAAATGCCAAAAAACCACTTTTTTAGACTTTAAATATGCCCTCGCTTGCCGATTTAAAGCTAAATCCTGCTTTGTAATATCCCCTTCAATAATATGTAGCGGTTGGCATCCTGTTTCCTGCTGAATAAGTGCTGCTTGCTGCTCAGCTTTTTTCCGTTCGGCTGGAAGGACAATAACCGTTACGCTGATATCTTCACCAACAGACTTGCGGATAAGCTGGCTCGCTATAAATCCAGGAAAACCGGTAAAAACGATTTCTTTCATGACATCCACCCCTCTCCTTCCATTATACATAATATTCCAACTTCTATCTTTAGAATAGTGCATTTTCAATAAAAAAATGCACTTCCATTGCTCCGTTAAGGGAAGCATGAAAGTGCAAAGTAAAAAAACACTCGATCAGTGGGATTTTAACCATTTGTGCCGGCTTTAAAAGCGGAAAAAAGTTTAAGCCCTTGCTTTCTTTCCATTCATATTTCTTGTTTCACGATCAAACAAACTATAAACAATGGGCACAATATACAGCGATAAGAAAGTAGAACTGATCATGCCTCCAATAACGACAACTCCCATTGGCTGGTTGATTTCAGTTCCTTCCCCCAGCCCTAATGCTAATGGGATCAAACCAAGTATCGTCGTTAATGCTGTCATTAATATTGGTCGCACCCGGTCACGGACTGAAGTTATAATTGCATCATACGAACCCATGCCTGCAGCTTTTCGCTGGTTGATGTAATCGACAAGGACAATTCCGTTATTAACTACAATCCCTACAAGCACCAGTATCCCGATTACTGCTGTAATGCTGATGGGGGTTTGTGTAACGAACAACGCGATCGAGACCCCAATAACCATTAATGGCACAGTGAACATGATAACGAATGGATACTTGAATGATTCAAATTGCGCCGCCATAACGATATAAACTAGAACCACCGCTAATGCGACCGCCAATAGCATATCATCAATGGCATTATCAAATAATTCCCGGTCACCGCCGAAAGTTATTTGCGTATCTTTATCTAAATTCAGCTCTTCAAGCACTTTATCTACCTCGTCGGACATGCCTCCAAGCGTTACATCCGATTTGTGCTGCAAGGTGAAAGCAACACTATCTGCTTGATCAACTCGTTTAATGTCCACAGGGCCTTCTGAAACTTCTATATCCGCTAGTTCTTCCAGATTAACGAATTGTCCAGCCGGAGTCCTTAATTTTAAAGCTTCAAGTTTCTCCTCGCTGTCTCTGAACTGTTCACTCAGTTTGACAAAAACACTGAGCACTTTATCGTTTTCAGTAATAACTTGAGTAGCAAAAACACCGCGAGTCAAATTGTTTACTGTCTGGGCAATTTGGGCAGGTGCAAATCCTAGTTCAGTTGCAGCCTGTTTATTAATTTGCATTTGAATCTCTTCAATTGTTTCATCCCGGTCATTTGTTAACTCCGTTACTTCCGGAAGATCCCGAAGCGCCGTACTGATATCTGTGACAGCATCGTCAAGCCTTTCCTTATCTGTATCCGTCACGGTAAAGCTTAAAGTATTGGGAGAAGAACCGGCGGCCGTCTGCAAATTGAAATTGACTTCGGCCCGGTCGCCAATTGTTTCAAGAACATGCGGCTGGACCTGGTCCACAAATTCAAAAACTGAACGTTCCCGCTCATCCAATGGAACCAATTTTACATATAATTCTGCGGTATTGGTTTCAGTTGTGCCTTGTGCCTGGCCTTGCTGCGTGCTTCCAACCAAGCTGACGAAAACCTCTACGTCTTCTTCTTTTTTCAATTCTTCTTCTATCATATTCACGACTTCATCTGTAGCTGCTAATGATGATCCATAATCCAAGCCTACAGAAACTGTAACAAAGCCTTCATCAGTAGCCGGAAGGAATTCTGTTCCAACCTGGTAAACACCGAATATTCCTACCCCTAAAAAAACTAAAGCTGTCAACAGCACAATCATTCGATGAGCCAGTGCCCAAGCAACCGAACGTTGGAAACTTTCGAGCCTTTTCGAACGTTTCGATTCGGCTGCAGTATCATCTTTTGGTTTTCCCAACATTCTCGAAGCAAGCATTGGCACGACGGTTAACGCTACAGCAAGACTGGCAAATAAACTGAAAGAGATGGTGACCGCAAATTCAAAGAAAATCTGTCCAATCAGCCCTGTAATAAATGCCACTGGAACAAATACTGCAATTGTAGTTAATGTAGAAGCAGTGATGGCCCCTGCCACTTCTTTCGTTCCTTCTGATGCTGCCTTGCGCGGTGTTTTCCCCATACCTAAATGCCGCTCGATATTTTCAATCACGACAATGGCATTATCTACCAGCATTCCGATTCCCAAGGCCAACGCACCTAAAGTCATAATATTTAACGCAAAATCAGCAAAATACATTAAAACAAAAGTAACGATAACTGAATAGGGGATCGCAATGCCAATAATGATTGGGCTCTTTATGCCCCGTAGAAAGAAGAACAGCACCGCCATGGCAAATAAGCCACCGAAAATGAGGGTCTGTCCAATATTGCCGACTGCCAAACGGACATAATCTCCTTGGTCAAACAAGACATCAGCTTCAACGCCTTCGAAACGCTCTTCTGCCAGTAATTCATCAAGTTTAGCTTTAAAAGCTTGTGATACGTCAGCTGTGTTCGCTTTTGACTCCTGCAAAGCGGAAAGCAAGACCGCTGGCTCTTCATTGGCTCTTGTTTCACTATTTGTCTCTTGTTCGCCGACTGCCACTTCCGCTACATCACCAATTGTCACATTTTCTCCATTCAGCGGATTCACAGTTATGACCAGATTACGGATTTCGTCTGCACTGGTTAAAGTACTGACTACGCGGGTGGTTAGATGGCGGCCATTTTCTGTATCGATCGGCTCCCCAGGCATAGAGATATTATTCGCCTGGATGGCTTGAACAATATCAGATTGCTGTAAACCTCTTTCTTCAAGCTCTTCCTGGTTTAAGGATATTTGTATTTCTTCCACTAGAGATCCTGATATATTAACACTCGCTACCCCTTCTGTTTGAAGCAGCTCCGTTTCCAGTTCTTCTGCTAGCACGCGAACATCTTCACCTGATTCTGCAGCTCTAACCGCTAGTTGAATAACTGGAAATTGTGAAGGATCAAATTTAAAAAATTGCGGTTGGTTTGAATCATCTGGAATGATGGTCTGGTCAATCCGCTGCATAATATCCGTTTGGACATCATTCATATCCGTCGACCAGTCAAATTCAAGCAAGATAAAATTCGATCCTTCTTCAGACGATGACTGGAGGGATTCAAGTCCTGGCAAAGTGGACAAGCTCGCTTCGAGAGGCCTTGTCACTTTTTCGCTCACTTCAGTCGGGCTTGCCCCTGGATAACTTGTTACGACTACGCCTATGGGCGGATTTAATTCCGGAATAAGGGTGATGGGGATTTTAAAAAAAGATACTGCACCAAGAATAATAATTAAAAACATGATGACAATAGTAAAGACCGGACGCTTTATCGAAAAATCGCTTAATTTCATCAATTTCATACCCTTTCTCTATTCCGCTTTGACAACTGAATCCATTTTTTAAAGTTGCTCTTGGCTTCGTCCTTATATCATAAAAAAAAATATGGGGAACCGCAAATTTAAATCGCGTCATTTACTAAAGATTGAAATTGTTTTGTCCAAAAAAAGAACCTGCATAAGCAGGCCCTTTTTATAATAAGCTATATAATTTAATTTCAGGATTTTTATCCTGAAACCAGCGAGTGGCAAATTCATTTTCAAATAAGAAGACATAGTTATCATAGCGGTCTTTAACAAGCATTGAACGGCCGCTGGACATGGATTCTTTGACCTTTTCTTCGTTTTCAATCCACCGGGCAATCTTGGAGCCTATCGGTTCCATTCGTACGTCGACATTATATTCGTTTTTCATCCGATGTTCGAACACTTCAAACTGAAGTTGTCCGACAGCACCCAAAATGACTTCTTCCAGATGAAGCGTTTTGTAATACTGAATGGCGCCTTCTTGCACGAGCTGAAGGATACCTTTATGAAAATGCTTTTGCTTCATAACGTTTTTGGCTGTCACTTTAACGAATAGTTCCGGCGTAAACTGTGGAAGATTTTCGAAATGGAATTTACTTCCACTCGTAATTGTGTCTCCGATTTGATAATTCCCGACATCATGAAGGCCGATTATATCACCCGCAACTGCTTCGCTGACAGTTTCCCGGTCATCTGCTAAAAATTGAGTGGTTTGGCTCAATTTAATAGACTTGCCCGTTCGAGCCAGCGTTACGTTCATGCCGCGTTCAAATTTACCTGAGACAATGCGGACAAATGCAATGCGGTCACGGTGAGCTGGATTCATATTGGCTTGGATTTTAAAAATAAACCCCGAGAATGGCATGTCGACCGGATCAATTTCTTCTTTTTCCTGAGTCTCGCGTGATTGGGGCGGCGGAGCAAACTGCAAATATGTTTCGAGGAAAGTTTCAACACCGAAGTTTGCGAGCGCACTGCCGAAAAATACAGGAGTAAGCTCTCCTTTTCTCACTTGCTCAATTGAGAAATCATTGCCAGCTTCGTTTAACAATTCGATATCATCCATCGCCTGCGTATAATAAGATGTTTTCATCATCTCATGTTCTTCAGCCAGTTGACCGTCTTCATCCAATGCGAGGAATTGTCTGCTTCCTGTACGGAAAGGCTCGACCCGTTTATTAAACCGGTCATAAATCCCTAAAAATTCTTTTCCCATTCCAATTGGCCAGTTCATGGCGTAGGACTGAATGCCGAGAACTTCTTCTAATTCTTCCATTAGTTCAAGCGGCTCTTTTCCTTGGCGGTCCATTTTGTTAATGAAGGTAAAAATCGGAATGCCGCGCATTTTACAGACTTTAAACAGTTTGACGGTCTGGGCTTCAATCCCTTTAGCCACATCGATGATCATAACAGCGCTGTCCACTGCCATTAACGTCCGGTAAGTGTCTTCACTGAAATCTTGGTGTCCGGGTGTGTCCAGAATGTTGACGCGGTGTCCGTCGTAATCGAATTGCATGACAGAGGACGTAACGGAAATTCCTCTTTGCTTCTCGATTTCCATCCAGTCGGAAGTCGCAAACTTACCGCTTTTCTTGCCTTTTACTGTTCCAGCGTCGCGAATTGCTCCTCCAAATAACAGCAATTTTTCTGTCAATGTCGTTTTCCCTGCATCCGGGTGGGAAATGATCGCAAAGGTTCTTCTATTTTGAATTTCATTTTTTAATTGGGTTGACATTCTTATACTCTCCTTTAATTCTACTCTGTTTATATTAGAGAAGGGAGCTGAAAAAGACAAGGAATTTAAACGCTCTCCTCAAAAAAAGAAGCCGGATAGGGCTTCTTTTCAACAGAATTTTTCCAATGTTTCTTTAATCGCGATTTCTTTGTCGCTATGCGGATACTTGGTGGAACCGATAATTTGGTAATCTTCGTGGCCTTTTCCTGCCAAAATGATGATATCTCCTGGTTCTGCTTGAGCAACTGCATGTTTTACTGCTTCTCCGCGGTCGCCAATACAAGCAAAATTGTCATGGGCCATACCGGTCTGCAGGTCATTCAAAATACTGTCGTATTCCTCGTAGCGCGGGTCATCTGTTGTCAAAACCACATAATCGGCAACCGACGCTTTTTCAGCCATGATCGGACGTTTCGTTTTATCCCGGTTGCCGCCTGTGCCCACTAGGAAAATGATGCGGTTTGTCTTAAAATCAGCAACCGCGTCGATGGCTTTTTCAATGGCATCAGGGGTATGGGCATAGTCAATGAAAATGGAAATGGGAGCATCCAATTCAACTTTTTGCATCCGCCCTTCAACCGGCGCAATTCTTGACAATGCAGCAAGCACATCCTCAAGGGGAAAACCTTCTGCATATAATGCAGTAATCGCTGCTAAAGCATTTGATACGTTGAAATGGCCCAGCAGTTTCATCGACACGGCAAACTCACCTTCTGGACAAGTCAATGTGAATGTTGTTCCCTGGTTATCCATGTGTATGCCTGCAGCTTTGAACTGGGCATCTTCTTTAATTCCGTACGTATACACAGGATGCGGTGTCATATCGGCATACTGCTTTGACCAGGAATCGTCTGCGTTTAAAACAGCTTGCTTTTTCTCTTGCAAATTTTGTCCGAGCTGCGAAAATAACAAGCCTTTAGCATGTCCGTATTCTTCCATTGTGCCATGGAAATCCAAATGGTCATGCGTTAAATTGGTAAAAATCGCCGTATTGAATTCCACTCCAGCCAACCTGCCTAAAATCAATCCATGAGAAGACACTTCCATGGTCATATGTGAACATCCGGTTTCTTTAGCTTGCGCAATCATTCTTTGAGTAGTCAGCGCATCGCTCGTCGTATTGGAAGATTGGTGCAAGTCCCCGTTCAAGTTAAAACCGATGGTTCCGGTAAGAGCCGACGATTTGCCAAGCTCCATTAACATTGAGTGCAGCATTCCAGAAACGCTTGTTTTTCCATTCGTGCCTGTCACGCCAATCATTTGCAAATCCTTTGATGGGAAGCCATAAAATTTTGCAGCAAGCAATCCGAGTACGCGGTCAGTATCTTCTACTACGAGGATTGCGGTGTTTTCAATTTCCAGCGGCTGTTCTGAAACGATCAGTACAGCTCCTTGTACGGCAGCTTGCGCCGCAAAATCGTGTCCATCCACCGTATATCCTTTGATGCAAATAAATAAAGATCCTTTTCTGACTTCACGTGAATCCATTGTGATGTGTTCAATGGTTTCGGGCAAAGTGCCGATTAATCTATTAAAAGGAACATTTTCGATTAATTGTTGTGTGTTCATGAAAATCCTCCTACTCTGTAACTAGCGGTGACAATACATATGCTTCAAGCAATGCTGCCGCAGCTTTCAGTGAATCGATATGGGTGCGTTCATAGGAATGAGAAGCTTCAATTCCCGGTCCGAACAAAGCGTGTTTGACGTCGAGCCCTGCTCCGACTGCTGCAGAAGCATCTGAACTATAATATGGATAAATATCCACCTTATACTCAATATTATTCTTTTTTGCTAAATCTATCAAATGGTGCGTTAAGCCGTAATGATATGGGCCGCTTGAATCTTTTGCGCAGATAGATACGGTATATTCATCCGAAGCCTGGCCGTCTCCGATTGCTCCCATATCAACGGCTATGTATTCCGCTGTTTGCGGCGGAATATTAGAGTTGCCTCCATAACCGATTTCTTCATTATTAGATATGTAAAAATGTGTGGTATGCGGCAACTCTTCGTTTGACGCATTCAATTTTTTTACCAATTGCAGCAATAATGCCGTACTGGCTTTATCATCAAGGTGACGTGATTTGACAAACCCTGACTCCGTTGCAGCAAAACGTGGATCGAATGATACAAAATCCCCCACTTCTACTCCGAGCGTACGGACTTCCTCACTGGAAAATGCTTTTTCATCCAGACGGACTTCCATGTTATTATCGTCACGGTCAGCTGTTCCCGCATCTTTATAAACATGAACAGCTGTCTGGTGCATTAAAATTGTGCCCGTTATCGTTGTTCCATCCCTTTTATGTATCAGGCAGTTCTCGCCTTCAATTGCGTTAAATTTAAAGCCGCCCACAAGAGATAATTTCAAACGGCCACTTGGTTTGATTTCTTTCACCATTGCTCCGAGAGTATCTACATGAGCTGTCAATAACTTGTGCTGATCTTGGTTTTTGCCTTGAATGGTCGCTATTACGGCGCCTTTTTTAGTTGTAGTGTAGCCAACATTCCATTCGTCTAAGTGTATTTTAATGGAGTTCATGACTTCCATTGTGTAGCCTGATGGACTGGGAATTCCCACCAGTTCTTTTAATAGTCCAAGTGCTTCTTGTTTATTCCATTCAAATGACATAGATAACGCCTCCCTGATTTAATAATCATAACAAAATGAAGCATGTTCTGACAGGGCATTATATAGTAATATTGTAACTAGACCCCTAGATTGAGGTGAATCATGGATCGTTCTACGAACAATCAAAATAGAAATAAGCTCTTTATTCATATATTCGGCAGTGCCAGTATCTTACATTTGCTGCTCCCGGTAGCAGTGAATTTTCATACAGCCCTTTATTCTCCTATATTCGGAATAATCTCTTATATCATTCTGCTGATTTTACAATATAAAAAAATCAATGAACGCATCATTCAAATACTCGTTCTTCTTCTAATGAATTTCTATGTATTCGTTTTAAATTTTGAATCATTGTCAGCCATTACGGTCATTTATTTTGTTATCCCTATTGTTGCTTCCGCTTTATATTATGATACATTGCCGATTATCTTCCTTGGCGTTTTAACTGCCATTGAAACACTTTTGCTGGCTTTAGTATTTGATGAATTAAGTGCTAGAGCTTCGCTTTCCTATATTCACTTGTCGCTGTTTGTTTTTATCATGGTTGTTCTTATCTTGACCATACTCCATTCCATCTATTTCAGCCGCATCTGGTCCCAGTTGGAACAAAAAAACGAGTCGATGGAAAAGGCCTTGATTTCAAAAGACGGCTATCTTCAATTATTTTTTGAGACGGCTAAAGATGCAATTGCCGTTTTCGACACAAATAATAAAATTATCGCCATTAATCCGGCTTTTGAAGAATTGTACGGCTGGACCTCAGAGGAATGCATCGGACAGAGCCTCAATCTCGTCCCACCTGAAAGAGTAGAAGAAGCAAACAACCGTACTTTTCAAGTCCAGCAAGGTGAAAGTTTTTCCTTATTAGAAACGGTCGATGTAAAAAAAGACGGAAGCCTCTTCCATGCGCAAATCACTTTATCACCAATCACTGACGAAGTTGGAAATGTTGTAGCCACTTCTGTCATTTCCCGTGACATCTCTTACCAAAAAGAAGCAGAGAAGTTGATAGTCCAAGCGGAAAAATTGAAATTGGCCGGCGAAATTGCCGCAGGCGTAGCACACGAGATTCGCAATCCAATGACTGTTATTTCCGGATTTGTACAGATGATGCAGGAAGATCCCAACTATCCATATAAAGACTACACCAAATTGATTCACTCTGAGTTAGAGCGCATCAACCTCATAATTGGGGAATTTCTGGTTTTGGCGAAACCACAGGCTTCTGCGCCCAAAAAAATCAGTTTGCGCCAAACAATGGACGATCTTACCGTTTTATTCGGTCCAGAGTTGAATTCGCATGGGATTCTCCTGACTAGCCAATGGCAAAAAGACGACTTTTTTATCCTTGGGGAAGATCATCGCCTTAAACAGGTACTGATCAATCTTCTGAAAAATTCAATCGAAGCAATTGGCCACCATGGGCAAATCATCATTTCAATAGAAAATTTTGATGATGGCTTTGTTTCTCTGCGGTTGAGGGATAACGGAAGCGGCATCTCTCGTGAAGTTCTGTCGAAAATCTTCGAGCCTTTTTACACGACTAAATCTGAAGGTACCGGCTTGGGCTTAATTATTTCACATAAAATAATCCGGGAACTTGGCGGAAGCCTTGAAATCGAAAGTGAAGAAGGTATAGGGACAACTGCCACTGTTCTATTGCCGAAAGCATAAAAAAGGAGCCAAAAGGCTCCTTTTTTATGCTTTCATTTTGCTTCAACGCTTTTCAGCTTAATCATCGTCGTTGTTATCATCGTCGTCATCCGTTTCCTGTTTGATGATTGAACCGTCTTTGGCGTTGACTGTCACTTCATGTTCAGTTGACCCATTTTCAATCTCAAATTCGTATTGGACTACACCATCATCGTTGTCCAATTTCATGTCTTTAACTTTTCCATTGGCAACAGCAAGCGCTGCCGCTGTCGCTTCTTCAGAACTGATCAAACCTTCAGTTGAAACGATATCATCTGAATCATCATCATCGTTATCTTCTCTTTCACGTTTTTGTTCCAGTACTTCACCAGTGTTGGCATCAAATTTCAAATCGTATTCAAAGCCTTCATGTGCAACATCCACTTCGTAAACCGATCTGTTGCTTTCTCTCTCCAATTCAATATCCGTGATGGTACCATTAGCGATTTCCAACGCTTTGGCAGATGCCTCTTCGAATGTCAGCTTTGGTGCCTGCTGACTTGCTTGCTGGTTGCTGCTTTGAACATTGGAATTATTTGAATTGGTTTCTGTGTTTCCAGCTGGATTTGAATCTGTATTGGCTAGTACAATACCTCCGAATGTTAATGCTCCTGCAATTACTGGGATGTAAACGAATCTTTTCATGTTAATTTCTCCTCCTCATTTGTTATATCTTTACTATAGCCCCCGCTTCTGAGAAGACGATGAGGGGTTTATGAGAATTTGATGAGAAATTCATTAAGAATTCTACTGGTTTAATCATCCCATTCCACGGTCAAAGTTTCACCGCGGATTGCATGGATTTGGACAGTTACTTCCTGTTCGGTTTCTTCGTTTTCAATTTCCACTAAATAATAGCCGCCATCTTCGGTTTCCACAAATTCGACTTCCTGCACTTCTCCGTCAAGCGTCTGTTTCGCAATAGCGATTGCTTCATCTTTTAAAATCACCGGGTTCGGTTTAGGCTCTGGAGCTGGTTTGTTGTCTGCTTCAACGGACGAGTTTGTTGTGATTTTTCGAACTTCGCCTGTCTTGGAAGCTACGAGCACTGTTGCTATATTTTCACCATCTTTTATTTTCACTTCATATTCACGCTTATCTTTTGAGTAAGTGACTTCTTCCAAGGTCCCATCAACTTCTTTTAACGCAGCCGCTGCTGCCTGTTCTTTTGTCAGTTCAACTGGCTGTTCCTTTTTCTCAACGAGTTTCATCGACTCCACTTGGCCTGTCTCTTTGTTGACGATCGCGGTATAAAGGCCATCTGCTTTATCAAAGTCTACTGCAAAACTGTCTTTGGATTCGGATGTCCCGACTACCTCTCCCCCGTACATTTCCAGTACCGATTGCTCTGCTTCTGCAGCACTGATGCTTTCAGTACCGATGAATGGGTTCAAGAGATAGGCGATGACAATAACACCAAGCAAGATGGTTCCTGCTGCCATAAGCATCCATTTTCTCATCATAATCCCTCCTGGCTTGATTGTACCGCGCCAACATTAAAATCTGATGAGAAAATAATTGAAACAGTCGTCCCCATCTGCTCAATGCTTTCGATTTCCAATTCGATGCCTAGCGAATCCGCTAATTGCCTTGCGAACGATAACCCAAGGCCCGAGCCCCCAGTTTCGCGGCTTCGCGCCTTATCCACCCGGTAGAAGCGCTCAAAGATAAATGGCAGCGATTCTTTCGGGATTCCGATGCCGTAGTCCCGGATTTGAATAAGGGTGCGCCCTTCATTTTTAGCCACCACTTCAATCCGATCGCTGCTGTATTTACGTGCATTGTCAAGCAGTATATATAACAGCTGCTTGAGCTTCGCAAGATCCGTCGTTACAAATATATCCGGTTCGCGTACTTGCAAGAGATACTCCCGGTTATACGAAGTCGTCAGAGCCGCAGTTGTTTGCTCAAGCACTTCCACGACATTTACTTTCGAATATTCAAGCTGCGACTCACTTTGCCGCGCAATATGCAATAATTGCTCGATTAAAGCTTTCATACGGTCCGTTTCGTTCCGGATGGCGGTAAGCCCTTCGTCGGCAATTTTTTCATCGTCCATTCCCTGCCGCTGCAGCAATTTTGCGTAACTTCCAATCACCGTCAAAGGCGTCTTCAATTCATGGGATGCGTTCGATACAAACTCTTCCTGCTTTGTGTAGTTTTCTTCTAGAAGAGCCATCATTTCGTTGAATGTCTGGCCCATTTGGCCGATTTCGTCATTTGTTTCTTCAGTAATCTGCAATTTCTCGAATTTGCCATTGCGCTGAATGCGTGTCATCGTGTTGGTTAAATCCGTAATTGGCTTCGTAATGATCTTGCCAAGAACGATGCTCGAAATCACGACCGGAATCATGGCAAGCACCGTCACCGTGATCAGAACAAGACGCAGCGTCTGGAGATTCCCTGTTACTTCCCGCATCGACTGGGCAATCGTCAAATTTGCCACTTCCCCGTCCGTCCAAATGACCGGCGTTGTCACATAAGCGAAAAGTTCACCTTCGACTTGTATGGTACCTGAAGCTTCCGGCAGATCTGCAGGAAGCTCAATAGTAACAGAGGGATCTTGAATTGTTCGAGTCAGTTTCTCTCCATTCCGGTTGACTTGGATCGAACCATTAACTGGCACGTACCCCCGAAGCACCGTCGTGGGATCTTCTGCCGAAGTTTTGTTCAACTCCGCCACTACCACACTGGCTTCCGTACGCAGCTGGCTAACTTCCGATGAATACGTCAAACGACTGAACGAAAAATAAATTACTGTCATGAGCACCAGCAAAATGACCAGCATCAGCAAAGTCGTCCAAACATGGATTTTATTTTTCAGTTTCATTCATATGCTCCTTCAAGACATAGCCTACGCCCCGAACGGTTTGAATATAAGTGGAAGCTTCCCCAGCGTCAACTTTTTTCCGCAAATAACGGATATATACATCAATGACATTCGTATCTCCGTAATAATCATAGCCCCATACTGCATTCAGCACTTGCTCACGGCTAAATACTTGTCGCGGATGCTGGATTAAATACAGCAGCAAATCAAATTCGCGCGGCGTCAGTTCAATCGCCCGCCCATTTCTCGATACATCCCGCGTCGTTTCATTCAGTTCCAGATCTTCAAAACGGTGCACTTCGGAATGGCCGTTTCCTGTGGATAATCGCAGGCAAGCACGAATGCGTGCCAGCAGCTCTTCAATTTCGAATGGTTTCGTCACATAGTCATTGGCCCCTAAATCGAGACCGGCCACTTTGTCTTTAACGTCATTTTTTGCTGTCAGCAAAATGACCGGCACCGCGGAATCTGAAGAACGAATGCGCTTCAGCACATCCAAACCATGGATTTCTGGGAGCATTAAATCAAGCAAAATCAAATCCCAGTCATTTTCCCGGAATTGAATGAGTCCTTCCGACCCTGTATAGGCAACTCCTGTTTTATATCCTTCGTATGTAAGTTCAAGTTCCAATACACGTGCAATATTCTTTTCATCTTCTACTATCAGAATGCGTTCTGCCATTTCCGTCACCTCTTACTAGTTATTCTAGCAAACCTAAAGAAAAAAGCGACCCGCAGGCCGCTTATTTCAGTACAGTTCTGACTAACTTGACTCTTTTTCCATATGGCGGAAAGAGAATATTGGTCGACAATTTTGTGGATTTTTTCAATATTGATTTGGCATGCGTGAATGTCTCAAAACTAGCCTTGCCGTGATAAGAATTTATGCCTGATGTACCGATACCGCCAAACGGCAGATATGGGCTGCCGACATGGGAAACAGTGTCATTGATGCAGCCGCCGCCGAAAGGCAGCTCTTCCAGGAAAAAGTTGATGGCGCGTTCATTTTCCGAGAACATATATGCTGACAACGGCTTTGGCATTTTTCGGATTTGGCGCAATAGTGCCGGAAGATCGCTATAGGTAATGACCGGAAGAATCGGGCCAAACAATTCATCTTCCATGGAAGGGCTAGTCCATTGGATGTTATCAAGAACAACCGGTTCAATATATCGCTCATCCCGGTCCATCTTGCCGCCTGATACAATATGGGCTGATTCCTTCTCAATAATTGCCGCCAATCGGTCAAAATGCTGAAGCGAGACAATACGGCTATAATCCGGGCTTTGTTGTGCATTTTTGCCATAAAAGCTTCGAATTGTCTTGAGCAGTTTTTTCATAAATTCATCTTTTACAGACTCGTGGACACAGACATAATCCGGGGCAACGCAAGTCTGGCCATTATTCATTAGTTTTCCCCATGCAATTCGTTTTGCCGCTAAGTCGAGATTCGCGGTTTGGTCGACAATTGCTGGACTTTTCCCTCCCAGTTCCAACGTAATGGGAGTCAGCCGTTCAGAAGCTGCTTTCATAATGACTTTTCCGACATTAACACTGCCGGTAAAGAATATATAATCGAACGGCGCATGGATTAGCGCGGTCACTTCTTCACGTTCGCCTTCTACTACTTGTATGTAATAGGAAGGAAACGTTTCTTCTATTAGCTGGCGGACTACTCGCGTGACGTTTGGGGTGGTCTCCGACGGTTTAACTACAGCGCAGTTGCCCCCAATAATGGCGCCGATCAACGGTTCCATAATCAATTGGAACGGATAATTGAACGGACCGATGATCAATACAGAGCCATAAGGTTCCCGCAGCACAAAACTTTTTGCAGGCTGAAAGTGCAGCGGTGTCTTCACTTGTTCGGGTTCCATCCATTCACCCAGATTCTTCGTCATAAAACCGATGCTGTCGAGAACGAATCCTACTTCAGTTGTATATGCCTCAAATTCGCTTTTGCCCAAATCCTTTTTCAATGCTTGCGTAATATCTTTCTCATATTTTGCAATGGCTTGCTTTAGCCGTTGTAGCTGAGCTTTTCGGAAACTGGCACCTCTTGTAGCACCGGTATAAAAGAATGCTTGCTGTTCTTCAATAATCTTTTCGACGCTTGCGGATGTAACTTCCATTATTCAATCCCCCTCTATTATTAAATGTTCGTTTTTAGTTCTTTACCCTCTATCAGTCCTGGCAATCAATTTTATTGAAGCAAATGATCAATATGCCGCTGCACGACCAATCCCTCTTCAAAAGTGACCAGAAAAGTTGACTGGGAACGCATGGCATCAAATAAAGTCGGCACTTCCACAAAACCTGTGATTTGTTTCCGCTCTTCGTATTTTCGCTCCTCATAAAGATTCGACCAATTCTCAAGCGTCAACACGCCTTCTTCACCGTAAACTTTAAATTGCAGCAGCTCTTTTTGTCCGATCCCACTGAGCCCGGAAATTAAAAATGGAATATTGCCGGCAGTCAATCCATGGGCTACAATGCCAGTTTCGCATTTATCCTCTTGTTCCGGATAACTGATATGATGCGAGGCAATCTTCAGTTCCCCGAATACGCGGTTCAGCAGCTGCAGATAATGAGGAAATACTTCACGAACAAAGCCCCCTTGGCTTCTTGAAGCAATCCATGGATTTTGCTGCCAAGCCCGCGGCCAGTCCGGGAAAAAAGTATGCAATTCAATTCGCGTTATTTTACCGATATTGCCGGTGCGGATTCGCTTGACCATGTCATGGACAGCTGGAGAGTACATTAAAGGAAAATGCATGGCAGTCCGGACACGGCTTTTTTCAACAGCCGCTACCATCTCTTCGCCGTCTGCCACATTGTGCGCCAATGGCTTTTCGCTTAACACATGTATTCCGGCACCCGCAGCACGTTTGGCTATTTCCGAATGTGACGCTGGAGGTGTGCCGATATACAGCCAATCAATATTAGAATGAAGGATTGTTTCGAACGATTCCGCGATTGGGACTCCATATGTTTTATTCAGATATTGAAGACGTTCCTGCTGCACATCATATACACCTTTGATATCTATTTTGCCGTCTTGCTGTATTTCCTTAATGATGCGTTCACCTACAATGCCAGCTCCAATAATGCCGATTGAAATCATTTTCTCCCTCTTTTCCGCAAGGCCTAAAGGCTTATTTTATTTCTTTCTGTTTATTAGTGTAACCTTTAGGGGTATAGAATAGTCAAACAATTACAATATGAGTTGAGGAGGAAATTACGATGGATAAACAAGCAAACTGGTGGGAACCAATTTTTTCCGGAGAACTTGAAGTGGGATTAAACAAAGACAAATTAGACAATATGGAACAAGAGTCATTCTTATATTTTGATGAATCTCAAATTGACATGGAGTCACACGCTTAATTGGCGCACTTACTAATTGAATACAGTCGCTGCAGTACATAAAAACGCCTTGTTCAATGTTCAATTGAAAAGGCGTTTTGTCATGTCCAGATTCTATTTCTCAATGCTTTTCCAAAAATCTAATGTTTCCTTTGTGTTAACCGCAGTTTAGCAAATTTTTGATTGCAAGCCGAACTTCAAGTAAATATAATGAAAAAATGGAAGCAGGGATTAATGTGAAAAATATAATCGGATTGTTAACAGCGCTATTATTATTGCTTTCCGGCTGTGCGTTATTGGATTCTACCGACACATCTGGAACAACGGACCGCATTGACGTTGAAGTCACTTCTGTCATCGACGGTGATACCATCAAAATCATGTACGAAGGCAAAGAAGAAACGGTTCGCTATCTGCTGATTGATACGCCGGAAACAAACCATCCACGGCTCGGAGAACAGCCGCTTGGCAGCGAAGCCACAGTGGAAAACAAACGGCTTATTGAATCGGGTGATGTATCGGTTGAGTTTGATGTAGGAGATCGATTTGATGACTACGGACGGCTGCTCGCTTATGTTTATGTAAATGGAGAAAGTGTGCAAGAGCAGATGCTTAAATCAGGGTTTGCCCGTGTTGCTTACGTTTATCCACCAAATACGCGTTATGTTGAGGAATTTGAGGAAGCGGAACAAATCGCCCAAGAAGCCGGCATCGGTATTTGGGAATTTGAAAATTATTCGACGGACCGCGGCTTTAATGCAGATGCCTACGGAGATGTAAGCCGACAAAGTCCTCAAGATTCTGTCGACGGCGAATGCCAGATTAAAGGAAACATTAACCGCAGCGGTGATAAAATCTATCATCTGCCTGGAGAAGGTTCATACGAACAAACAAATCCCGAAGAATGGTTCTGTACAGAACAAGAAGCGCGGGATGCTGGGTTCAGAAGCACAGGAAGTTAAATGAGGAGGCCTTTTATGCAAGTCATCGTTTTACGGCTCGATTATCATGCATCCAATATCTTGGAACAGCTCCAGCAGCAGGCGCAAACCGCCAGCTTAAAACAGGAAGTGGCGTTGCCTCCGCATATTACGCTGCAGTCATTCAACCAGACCAATCCAATTGAGTTGAAGAAAGCAGTTGAAACATGGGCTGGACAAACAAAGCAGCTCTCTTTGCCATTTGCATCTCTCGGATTTTTCAAGCAGCAAGGATGTTTCTACGCATCACCTGTTTATACAAAACCATTAGCATATCTGCATGAAACATTAAATCTTTCAACGCATGAATTCACTGGGCAAAAGAAGTATTACAAACCTGAACACTGGGTGCCTCATTCCACCATCATCAACAATATCTCCCCTCCTTTTTGGGGACCAATGTTTGCGCGGCTTTCAATGGATTTCGAACCATTCGAAGGCAAAGCAATCGCCATCGAATGCTGGTCATTGATCCATGGAAAAGCACAAACTGAATGGAGTATTTTTCTTTCTGAGTAGGCTATTGACTTTTTTCCAGGGCACGATATAATTATATTTGTCCTGGAAATTGAGATTCCTTAGCTCAGCTGGGAGAGCGCTACCTTGACAGGGTAGAGGTCGCTGGTTCGAGCCCAGTAGGAATCATTGGGTGCCAAACCCACAGCAAACTTTAGGAACAAAGGTTGCTTAGAAAAAGCCGTTGCCTTCGGGCAGCGGCTTTTTATTTTTATAAAATAAAATCCCGTCGAGAAGCCTCATGCTTCTCAACGGGATTTTTTCAGCTATGCTACAGAGGTATGCGAGACTTTCTTTTCCCGCGACATCCATTGGATAACAAACAAGATAATAAACACTACTGCGCCTATATAAGAATACAGTCCTTCCGGATAAATCAACGCTAAACCAGTAACTAAAGCAATAATTCGCTCAATCCAATTGAGTTTCCGATACCAATATCCAATCAGTCCAGCGCCTACTGCTATCATCCCGGCAAATGCCGTAAGGACTACCCAAGTCAGTTCTGGCCAGGTCGTATCAATCATTAACAGCGTTGGAGACAAAACAAACATATACGGAATAATAAAGGCAGCGGCCGCCAATTTAGCAGAAATTATGCCAGTCCGAATCGGTTCTCCACCGGAAATGCCAGATGCTGCGAATGCAGCTAGTGCAACCGGCGGCGTAATATCGGCGATAATCCCAAAATAGAATACGAAGAGATGGGCAGAAATAGCGACAACCATCGGTACGGCAGCTCCTGCCGGTTCGTCAAGCATTAATAAGGTAATAATGGCAGGGGCAGCAATTGTGGACGTGATTACATAGTTTGCTGTTGTCGGCGAACCCATTCCGAGAACAATTGCAGCGAGCATAGTAAAGAATAAAGTCAATAAGATGCTGCCTCCTGATGCTGAAATCAGCCCGTTTGCCAAGCTTAATCCCAAACCTGTCTTCACCACTACTCCTACGATAATGCCCGCTGCAGCTGTGGCAGCACCTACAGCAAGAGCCGTTCGCGCGCCGTCCACTAAAGCATGGACCATGTCCTTAAAACTTAAGCGTGTTTCTTTATTGATGGCACTGACTAAGATCGTAGCAAGAATACCATACAATGCAGCGTGCATGGTCGGAACTCCAATCATCAAGAAGACAATTATAATTAAAATTGGAAGCAAAAGATGTATTTTCTTCAATACCTCTTTACGGTCAGGCATTTCTTCTTTCGAAAGGCCACGAAGGCCTACCCGCTTCGCTTCAAAATGCGTCATGATCCAAACGCCTGAAAAATACAGAATTGCAGGAATAGCAGCAGCTTTAGCAATATCCCAGTAACTGATGCCCCCGATAAATTCCACCATTAAGAAAGCAGCTGCTCCCATAATAGGCGGCATAATCTGGCCACCTGTGGAAGACGTTGCTTCCACGGCCCCTGCGAATTCTTTGTTATAGCCAAGCTTTTTCATCATTGGAATTGTGTATGCCCCAGACGTTACAACGTTGGCCACAGAGCTTCCTGAAATGGTTCCTTGCAGAGCGCTGGAGAAAATCGCAACTTTTGCTGGTCCTCCGATTAAATGGCCGGCAAGCGAAACGGATAAATCATTAAAATATTCTCCGACTCCCGTCTTCACTAAAAAAGCCCCGAACAATAAATAAACAAAAATGAACGTTGCCGAAACCGCTAGAGGTGTCCCTAGAATTCCATCAGTTGTATAAAACATCAACTGGATGACGGATTCCAAATCCTGTCCCCGGTGCCTTAAAAACCCAGGGAAATAAGGGCCGAAAAAGGTATATGATAAAAAAATTGAAGAAATAATTGTGATTGGCAACCCGACAGCCCTCCGTGTGGCCTCAAGAGTCAAAAGGATAGCAAGTATGCCGACAAACAAATCCAAATCTGTCACTCGGCCGATCCGGAACACCAAATCATCATACATTAACGGCCAATAAGCTCCAACTACGATTGACAGCAAAGATAAAATATAATCATAAAAAGGTACTTTGCGCCGATCTCCTTTTTTCTTAAAGGCAGGAAACAAAAGAAAGATTAACGACAAGGCAAAGCCTAAGTGAATCGACCGCTGTAAATATGCTGTAAACTGCCCGTTGATGGCGGTATAGAGCTGAAACAATGAAAATGCCAATAACCCATAAAATACAATATGTTTAGCAATCCCCATTAAATCGCGTGTATTTGATTCAGGATCGTACTTTTGCAAAATTTCTTTTTGTTTTTCTTCAGAAATATAGGTTTCCTCTTCCGGAGGCAGTTTCAATTTCTCTTTCTCTTCTGGGGGCAGCTCATGGCTCATCGATGTTCACTCCTCTTAATTGTTGGATAAGAGATAAACGCTTGACTTGAAATGTGTAAGATTGGCCGCGTTTTAGGATTTTCTTTAAATCGTACTCCTGACCATTACTCAAAAAAGAAAGGCCAGCATCCACATCGCCAATAAAAATTCTGAAATCAGGCACTTCTCTTTTCATGCCGGCAATAGTATATTTTCCGTCTTTTTCGACAAAGGTTTCCCCTTCTCCTGCATTAGAAGGCATCCCAATATTAAAATCTTCATATTCCAGTTGGACTATTCTCAAGCGATTATCCGGAAGCACTTGATAACTTTCCAGCACCTCCGATAAATGGACGGAATGAGTATACTTGATCTGAAAATTCGTATCTTTAACAGGCAAACGTAAAGCAATATGCCCGGTTTCATTGTCAATAAAGACGTAATTTTTGTTAACAGGAACGATTGCAGCTGTACAGAATAATATAAGGACCATTAATACTAGAAGAAATAGCTGCACCGGTTTTGGTTCCATTGCATATGCTCGCTCCTCTTACGAAAAAATAAATAACGACGATAAAGCTTTCGCTTTATCGTCACTTAGTCAAAATATTATTTGTTCACTTCATCAAAATACTTTTGTGCACCAGGATGTACATCGATTCCGATGCCTTCCAGAGCAGTTTCCGCTTTAATGAACTCTGCTTTTGCATGTTGAATCTGATCAGTGTTTTCATAAATCGCTTTTGTGATGTCATAAACAAGATCTTCAGAAAGCTCATCTTGTACTACCAGCATCGCCAGCACAGAAACAGTCGGAACATCTTCTGTTAACCCGTATGTTCCTGATTTAATTGTATCGTTCGTATAATAAGGATATTTTTCAATCAATTCCTTAGCCTTGTCTTCTGCCACAGGGACGATTCTAACATCGGCCGTCGCACTTAAACTTTCAACAGCTCCTGTAGGAGTTCCAGCGGTAATGAATGCAGCATCAATTTGCCCGGCTTGCAAACTTTCCTGGGATTCAGCAAAATCCAGGTTTTGTGCTTCAACATCTTCCATCGTCATCCCATGAATCTCAAGCAACTGTTCCGCATTGATATACGTCCCGGATCCAGGAGCACCGACCGAAACTTTTTTTCCTTTCAAATCTTCAAAGGCAGCAATACCGGCATTTGCAGTAGTCACCAATTGAACCGTTTCGGGATAAAGAGCGCCAATTGCAGATACCGTATCGATTACTTCACCTTCAAACATATTTGTTCCTTCCGCTGCGTAATAGGCCGTGTCGGTTTGGACAAAAGCAATCTGGGCTCCGCCATCAGCGAGGGCAGTCATATTGGCAGCAGAAGCCTGTGAAGACTCAGCAGTCGTATCAATGCCCGTTTCATTTTCAATGATTGTTGCCATTGCTCCACCTAATGGATAATAAGTGCCTGTCGTACCGCCTGTTAAGATGCTAAGAAATTCAGGATTGGCTGAACCACCGCCATCTCCCCCTTCCCCGCTGTCAGTTGCCGTTTCTCCTCCGCACCCTGCCAAAAAAACCGATCCTGCCAATGCCACTGCAGCGAAAAATCCGAATTTTTTGTTTGCCATAAAATGAATTCCCCCTTTTTTAGAATATTTCAAATTCATCATAACATGTCTTTAGACTTGTTTACCATCTGAATTTTCCAAAAATTATAAGGAGAATTGACTCTTTTACTTTTCAGCACCTTCTACATGTTTTTCCGGTGCTGTATCTTCTGGCGCAACATCTTCAAATGTCATTCCTTTTTCCTCTAAATCTCTGGTGCGGTGAGCTATACGCGCAGATGCGCAAGCCGCTACACTGGCCACTAGATCATCAAGGAAAGTATGGACATTGCCGCCTATTTTCGTATCCAATTTACGGATAATCCCTACTTTATTTTTATCTAGGTGTCCAAAAGTAGTAACGGCAATACTGCCGTATGTTAACACTGCGCCAAGTCCGATCATTTCATCGACTCCAAACAACCCTTCATCCGAACCGACAATCTGCTGAAGCGGGCGTGATAATTTCCCTTGTTCTGCAAGTTCATCCAATTCAATTCCTACTAGCAATGCATGCTGCATTTCGCGTTTTCTAAGTACACTTTCCACCGACTCGATGCAATGGTCGATTGTCAAGCCTTCGTTATAAGGCAATTGCATTTCCAATACAATTTTTGCGATTTCTTCGCTACTTACACCTCGGCGCTCCAGAGCATCAAGAGTCGCTTTTGTTATTTCTTCCGAATGTATCCGGAATTTCCCTCCATCCATAGGTCATATCCCCTTCCATAATATCTTTAACTTTCCTGCCTATTATACCTCTACCGGTGAATATGTTACAATTTTCGTACAGAAAGCACTAGGAGGTCTATCAATGAATAGAGGAACAGTACAGGATTTATCCATTTATAGCAAAGAACTTCAGGAAGACATGCAGCTTCTAATTTACCTTCCTGCTAATTTTTCACCATTATATAAATATACTTTGATCATTGCCTCTGACGGCAAAGATTATTTCCAGTTGGGCCGTGCGCCGCGTATTGCGGACGAGCTATTGGATAATAATGAAATCGAAAACATCATTTTTGTCGGCGTTCCTTATAAAAGTGTAAAAGACCGCAGCAGCAAGTATGAACCTGCCGGTGAAAAACATGGCGCATACTTACGCTTTCTAGCACACGAACTCGTGCCTTATTTAGATGAAAACTACCCGACTTACCAAGTGGGAATGGGGCGTGCATTGATCGGAGACTCATTGGCCGCAACTGTATCACTCAGCGCCGCTTTGAAATATCCAAATATATTTGGCCGTGTGATTTTGCAGTCACCGAAAGTGAGCGATGAATTGATGGAAACTGTGGAGGCCTTTAATCCAGCAAATGCTTTTACTGTTTACCACGTAATTGGAAAAGGAGAAACGGCTGTAAAATTAATGTCCGGAGAAACGGCTGATTTTCTGGAACCTAATAGAAAATTAAACAATTTACTGAAAAATAAAGGGTTTTCCATCTTTTACGAAGAATTTGAAGGAGACCATACATGGAAGCATTGGCAACCTGATTTAAAAAGGGCCTTGCTGCAGAATTTCGGTTTATAATTCTCAATTCACGGCTTTCATGTTTTTTTGGTATAATGAATATTGAAATATTTACTATAGACTAGGAGGGCTTTTTATGAAATTCGGTGTTGTTGCATTCCCATCTAAAAAACTTCAGGACGTTGCAAACTCATACCGCAAACGTTATGATCCTCATTACGAATTGATTACACCGCATATGACGCTGAAAGATGCGTTTGAAGTTGAGGAAACCCAGATCAAAGACATGGTAAAAAATTTGGCTGAAATTGTGAAACGCCATAAACCGTTTCAGCTTCACGCAACACGCGTCAGCACTTTCTCACCTTTAACGAATACACTTTATTTCAAAATCGAGCCAAATCCTGAAATCTTGTCTCTTCATGAAGACTTGCATAAGGATTTCTATGGCAACCAACCGAAATATTCATATGTGCCGCATGTAACGATTGCACAAAAAATGTCAGACTCAGAACACGCGGATATTTTTGGGCAATTGAAAATGGTCGGGATCAACCATGAAGAAACAATTGACCGGATTCATTTGCTCTATCAATTAGAAGATGGTTCATGGACCGTTTACGATACTTTCCGATTACCAGGAGATGACCAGTAAGTGATTAAAGTAAAAATTGCAGAAAAACCTATTGAAAAAGAGCAAGCTTATGATGTTAGAAGAAAAGTGTTCGTCGAAGAACAAGGAATACCGTTGCACATCGAATTAGATGAGTTCGATGATTCAGCCGTTCATTTTGTCGCCTATGAACTGGAGCAGCCCATTGCGGCCGCCCGTATACGTGAACTCGAAATGGGTATAGGCAAAATTGAGCGCGTCTGTGTTCTTCCAGAATACCGCGGCCAACATGTCGGCCTATTGATGATGAACGAAATGGAGCAATATGCACAAAAAGCCGGATTATTCACTTTAAAATTAAATGCCCAATCCTATGCTGTTCCTTTCTACGAAAAACTGGACTACTCCGTAAATTCTCCAGAATTCCTGGATGCCGGTGTACCTCACCGGGCAATGGAGAAAAAGATCATATAAAAAAGCAGGACTCACAAAGAGTCCTGCTTTTTTATATGGTACTAGTATTAAAGAATGTGATAACCGCTATCTACGTGGATGGTCTCGCCTGTAATCCCACGGGACATATCGCTAAACAAGAATGCAGCCGTATCTCCTACTTCTTCTGGAGTAGTATTGCGGCGAAGCGGTGCTTTTTCTTCAATTTCGTGAAGAATCGTGTTGAAACCGCTGATGCCTTTTGCTGATAATGTACGGATTGGCCCAGAGGAAATCGCATTTACACGGATTCCGTGTTTACCGAGGTCAGCCGCTAAATAGCGCACCGACATTTCAAGTGAAGCTTTAGCCACTCCCATGACATTATAGTTAGGCATTACACGCTCGCCGCCGATATACGTCAATGCGACAATGCTTCCTCCTTCTGTCATTAGAGGCTTGGCGTATTTTGCTATGACTGTCAATGAATACGAGCTGATATTTTGCGCCAGTAAGAAGCCGTCGCGTGATGTATCATAGAAGTTTCCTGCCAGTTCTTCTGTCTTTGCAAAAGCGATGCAATGAGCAAGGCCATGGATAGTGCCTACTTCCTCTTTGATGGACGCGAAGCAGTTTTCTATGCTTTCATCGCTTGTTACATCACAAGGCAAAATCAATTCGTGGTTGCCGTCCAATGTAGCCACCAAATCGCGTACCGGCTTTTCAAAACGTTCGCCGGCATATGTAAAAATCAAGCGTGCACCGGATTGATCCAGTGATTGTGCAATTCCCCAAGCAATACTGCGTTTATTGGCTACGCCCATGATGACGTAAGTTTTTCCTGCTAAAGATATTGACATTCAAAATTCCTCCTATACCTATTATTATTACCTGGTACTAATAATACTCCATAAAAAAGAAAAGTGCAATTCGCACTTTTCTTAAAGGCTACCTAAAAAAGTTGTTGCAAGCCCCAGATAAATAAGGATTGAAATAATGTCATTCAATGTAGTGATAAAAGGGCCGGAAGCTACTGCAGGGTCAATATTCAAATGATGGATCAGCAGAGGAATAAACGAGCCTGCCAAAGTGGCGACAAAAATAGATCCCATCACCGCTGTGCCAACGAGCAGACCAATCAGCAGCTCTCCTTTCCAAAAATAAACCAGCCCAACGACCACAATGCCGCACACTACTCCCGTTATCAATCCGGTGCCAGCTTCTCTGAACAACAATTTCATTTTGCTTTCTTCTTCGATATCGCCGGTGGCAATTCCCCGGACTGCAACAGCGAGCGCTTGAGTGCCGCTGTTTCCAGCCATTCCGGCGATTAAAGGGATAAAGACGGCTAATAGCGCAACCTGATCAAGAGTCGCTTCAAACATCCCCATCAAATTTGCGGTCAACATACCGAGAAATGTCAGTAAAATCAGCCATGGCAGCCGCTTTTTTGCTGCCGTAAGCGGTCCCTTGTCAAACGTATCCATATCTGATACAGCCGCCAATTTTGAGTAGTCATCCGATGCTTCTTCATCCAAAACGTCAATAATGTCATCAACTGTAATAATACCAAGCAAATGATTCTGAAAATCTACCACCGGCATTGCCAGAAAGTCATAATCCTTGATTATCCGTGCCACTTCTTCCTGATCTTCCCCTACTGATACACTGACTACTCGCTCATTCATAATCGATTTAATCAATATATCTTCATCTGAAATAATCAAATCACGTAAAGTAACAATCCCTGAAAGCCGTTTATCTTCATCGACTACAAAAACATAATATATAGTCTCTGCATTGTGTGCTGCATTCCGAAGAATATTCATCGCCGAACGGACAGTGGAGTTTTCAGGAATGGATACGAACTCCGTGGTCATGATAGAGCCGGCTGTGTATTCTTCATAATGCAGCAAATCCTTGATTTGCCGTGCAGAGTCTTTGTCCATGATTGTTAAGTAAGTAGCAACCTGCTCTTTATTCAGTTTATTGAGAATGTCTACGGCATCATCTGTATACATAGCAGAAAGCAGATCAGATGCGTAATGGACATTCATTTCTCTGAATAAATCCTCGTATTCATCATCATCCAATTCAATGGCTTCAAAAGTATTAGCCATTTCTTTAGGAGAGAGATACTGATACAGTTGTTGGCGGATTTCATGCTCAGCTTTCGCAAAAAATGTCGCTTGGTCATATGGATGTTGTGCAAGAAATTCTTCCCGGAAACTTTCTACGTCTCCACGTTCCAACAATTCGAGCAATAACTCCTCGTTCAATTCTTGGTCGAGCACCACTTTTTCTTCCATCATGTAAACTCCCTCCTTTCGAACTTTTAAGGTCTTGTAATTCCAATCTATACGTTACACTATGTATAGAGATAATCAAGATTTAAGAGGTGATTTTGTGAAATATGACATCATCGGCGATATTCATGGCTGTTTTGATGAGTTGCTTGAACTGCTTGCTAAACTCGGTTATAAAAAAGAGCAAGAAGTCTACATACATCCCGAAGGGCGCCAACTTGTTTTTGTTGGCGACGCTATGGACCGCGGCCCCAAATCACTTGAAGTGCTGCAGTTATTATTCAAAATGCAGGACCGGGGCATTCTCTTCTATTCCCCTGGAAACCATTGCAACAAACTTTATCGCTATTTTAAAGGCAATAATGTGCAAGTGAATAACGGTCTGGAAACGACAATCGCTGAATGGAGAGCGCTTCCTAAAAAAGAGCAGCAGGAATTCAGAACACGTTACCGCCGCTTTTATGAAAAGCTTCCCATTTACCAGGAACTAGGAGAAGAATTGATTGTTGCCCATGCTGGGATTAAAGCAGATATGATCGGCAAGCCGCTAAGCAGAAATATTGCCGTTTTCGTTTTATATGGCGATATTACAGGAAGGTTCGATGTTGACGGCCGGCCAATCAGAAAAAATTGGGCCAAATCCTATAATGGCTCCAAGTGGATTGTTTATGGACATACACCTACTGAACAGCCCTATCTAATCCATCAAACTGCCAATATTGACACAGGCTGCGTATTTGGAGGAGCACTAACAGCATTCCGCTTTCCGGAAAAGCAGCTTGTTTCGGTCGCTTCCCATCAGCCTTACCAGCCCGATCGTTTTCACCGCTTCACATGAATCATTTCATCCATGTCTTTGTTCAATGGCGAAGTGAAAAACAACTCTTCTCCTGACACAGGATGAATCAGTTCCAGTGATTTGCAGTGTAAAGCCTGGCGCGGAATATCGTCCCTTTTTCCCCCATACAAATCGTCGCCCAAGAGTGGATGGCCGATATGGGAAAGATGGACCCGGATTTGATGGGTTCTTCCTGTATTCAGTTGAAGCTGAACATAGGAAAACGCGTCAAATTCCTGCAGGACTTCAACTTCTGTTTCTGCAAATTGGCCATCTTTGCGCACTTCTCTTTCAATGATGCTGCTGTCTTTCCGGCCAATCGGCTCGGTGATTTTAAATTTCTTTTCCCCAAACTTGCCGTGCACCAATGCATCGTACCGCCGTACCATCGTCTTTCCTTGTTGCTGCATAGAAAGCATATGGTGAATATGGCGGTTTTTTGCTATGCAGACAAGTCCCGAAGTATCACGGTCAAGACGAGTCGCAATATGGAGTGTCGCAGGGATCTCATTTTCCTTAAAGTGCATCGCTACAATATTGGCAAGGCTTCCGCTGGGGTGTTCACGCGAAGGAATCGTATTTTGAAGCGGAGGTTTATCTACAATCAGCAACGCTTGATCTTCGTAGACAATATTTAAAGGCCCAGTCTCCGCAGTAAGCCCTTCCCCCAATTCTTCGTTCGGAAAAATAACGGTCACAGCATCATCTTTTTTCAAGACATGCCGGACCGTTACTTCATAGCCATTCACTAAAATTTGGCCGCCGCTGTATTTGACAGAGGCCAAGGTCCTTTTGGAAATCCCCCAGCCGGTCAAAGCTTCCCGTAAAACACCCGGTTCTTTTGCGCTATACGTTAACTGAAATGGCTTGAATTGTTTCACATTTAAACCTCACTATCGATGAAAGAATCATGGACCCTTTTCCAAAAAGGATGGTTCCGAAACCGGGCAAAACGAACTTTTTCTTTTGCCACTCTATACTCAATCGATTTTACATCTTTGTGGAGCAGCTGCAAGTGATCGACAGTGACCATAAAGTCTACGGCTTTCACTGGACGAAGAGCACACCGGTGATGCGATGGCAGGACAAGTGGTGAACCGACAGTCCGGAAAACCCGGTTATTGATTGAGGCCATCTCTGTCAGTTGCATAGCTTGCAAAGACGGATGGATAATCGCTCCGCCCAGCGCTTTATTGTACGCAGTGCTGCCCGATGGCGTAGACATGCACAAACCATCTCCTCTAAAAGTTTCGAAATGGCTTTCATTTAAAAATACATCCATGACAAGTGTGACATCAGGCGATTTAACTGTTGACTCATTCAATGCCAAATAAACTGCAGGAACTTCTTTATTCCGGTAATGTATGCTTGTCTCCAGTAAAGGATACTCAATTACCTCGTATTCTTTTTTCGCAATGGAAAGCACCAGTTTTTCAATTTCAATCGGTTTCCAATCTGCATAAAATCCGAGGTGGCCAGTATGGATCCCTACAAAAGCAACGGATGACAACTGGTCCCGATACTTATGGAATGCGTGAAGAAAAGTGCCATCTCCACCAATGGACAATACGACATCGGGTGACTGTTCGTCCCATTCTAAGCCAAAATCCTGCAAATAATCACGCGCGGTACCCATTAATTCATTTGAAAGTTCATCACTTCTGGATTGTATAAAAAATTTCATCGCGGCGTTGTGCCCCCTTCCCGTTCATTTGGAAAATGCGTACTTGGCGACTCTTTAAATTCACTGAAGTAAGCTTGAGCTTCTTGAATTTCATCCCTTATTTGCGACATTTCCTCATCAAGCTGAAAAGCAGCCTCCGCGGCCCGTTGAAGCCGCTTTTTTATTTCTGCCGGGAAAACCCCTTTATATTTATAGTTAAGTGAATGTTCAATTGATGCCCAGAAGTTCATGGCCAAGGTGCGGATTTGAATTTCTGCCAGTATCAGCTTTTCTCCTTTAATCGTTTGCACGGGATATTCAACGATCACATGGTATGATCGGTAACCGCTTTGCTTTTCATGAGAAATATAATCTTTCTCTTCGACAATCCGCAAATCATTGCGCTGCCGGAGCAGCGCTACAACGGTTTCAATGTCTCCAACAAATTGGCACATCATACGAAGACCTGCAATATCCTGGAGCTGATGGGCAAGTTCGTCTGAAGGCTCGAACGGAATTCCTTTTTCAAGTGTTTTATCATAGATGCTTGCTAAAGGTTTCACTCTTCCGGTCACAAACTCAATCGGAGAATTTGAATTATCTGTTTCAAACTGCTGACGCATTCCTTTAAATTTAATTTTCAGTTCATCTACTGCTTGCTTATAAGGCGCTAGAAAGCGATCCCATTGACCCATATCGTGTCCCCCTTACTTCTCTTACGCTCGTGAAGCAAGTGCCTCATGAAAAGCTTCTTCTACGGCCATGCGGAACTCTGATCCGTAATTATCGTTACCTTCTATATTCTCTATCAGCATCCACAATTCCTCGTGAAAGGCATCCAGCGGCATAATTTGTTCTCCCCATTGGAGCAATGGAACATCCGTTCTTTGCAAGGCATTCGCTAAACTTGCCCAAGTATGTTCTTTAAATTGAACATAAATATATTCAGTTCCAGTATCCACTAAATAGACAAAAGCACATTCATCACTGTCCGTGATCATTTTCCCAGCGGCTTCCACCGCTTCAAACGGCTCAATGGCCTCAATTTTGAATTGAACATGTTTTTCTGTAATCAATCCTTCTTTAACTTCGACTAATTTACGCATTAAAAGTACTTCCCTTCTGCCTGTTATATAGCCATATTTTAACACAGCTCTGCCATTCGTTGCAGTTTGCTGAAGATTATCCGATAATAAAAATAATAGAGAGGTGTTTTCATGACAAAAGAACTTGAAATTGAATTTAAAAACATGCTGACCCGAGAAGAATATAAACAACTTCTCCTGCATTTCCATTTAAATCCGGATGACGCAAAAACCCAGGAAAATTATTATTTTGACACAGCGGATTTTAAACTGAAAGAAGCTAAATGCGCTCTTCGCATAAGAAAAAAGCTAAAAAGTTTTGAATGCACATTAAAAATTCCGGCTCCTGAAGGGAATTTCGAAATTACCGATCCGTTAAACGCATTGCAAGCTGGAGCTATAATAAGTAGTCAGTCATTCGAAGCTGCTGAAGTATATGCCGCTCTTCAGGAATTGCAAGTAGAGCCGTCTCAGTTAAAAATGATCGGTAAATTAACGACTCACAGGATTGAACTCGACTATAAAGACGGCTTGTTGGTTCTTGATCACTCAGAATATCAGAATACCGCAGACTATGAAGTGGAATTTGAAGTGCAAGATGCTAAACTAGGGCAACAGCAATTTTTAGAATTCTTGCAGCTTCAGAAAATTCCGGTCCGTCCGGCGGATAAAAAAATAGCCCGATTTATGAAAGCGGCTAAATCTGGAATCTAATGAAAAAGGTAACTTCTTTAGATGTAATTTCTTTCTTTACCATGCCATTCAGTCGATTTGTTTGAGAAATTCTTGCTCCGTTGTTAAAATGAATTTACAGCTATAGCAAAGGAGACACAATAATGACTGGAAAACCAATAATTCCGTACGAAGAAATTGGTGCGGAACGCTTGTCACAGTTAATCGATGCATTTTACGCACGAGTGGCCAAGCATCCAAAGCTGCAGCCTATATTCCCTGAGGATCTGACTGAAACCGCTAGAAAGCAAAAACAATTTATGACTCAATATTTAGGTGGACCCAATATATATTCTGAAGAACATGGACATCCACGGCTTAGAGCACGGCATCATCCTTTTCCAATAACCCCTGATCGTGCACAAGCTTGGCTGGAATGCATGAGTGAAGCAATGGATGAGGTTGGATTGGAAGGGAAATTCCGAGAAGTCTTTTTCCAACGGCTTGTTTTGACGGCTCATCATATGGTAAATGAGCAAGATAGCGAGGAGGAGTTAGAATGAACAATCTGGACCTGGCTCAAGAGACAGAAATGCCTGAAAAAACACTGAAGCCAATGGAACTGTATGTTTTTTTTGACCCTTTAAATCCAGAATGCTGGGAACTGCAAGGAATTATTCGCAAGCTTCAAATCGAATACGGACATTATTTTTCCATGCGTTTTGTGTTAAGCACTAAATTGTACAATTTAAACAAAATAAGCAAGACAGTCAACATTGATACCAATAGCCTTTCGCATCCTGTTCTTGCATCAGTCGCCGTCAAAGCAGCTGAACTGCAAGGAAAGCGTGCAGGCAATCGTTTCCTGCATAAAATGCAAGAATACCTGATGCTTAGGACCAAAGACGTTTCTTCTTATAGCATTCTCTTAGAAATAGCAGAAGAATCCGAATTGGATCACGAAGAATTCCAACGGGATTTTCATTCTGTTCATACCGCAAAAGCTTTCCAATGTGATTTGCATATCACCCGTGAAATGGAAATTGACGAAGTGCCGAGCATTGTATTTTTCAATGAATGCATAGAAGATGAAGGCGTTAAAGTATCAGGACTATATTCTTATGATGTATACGAAACAATTTTGCAGGAAATGCTGGGAGAAGAGCGGTTAAATCGCCAATCGCCACCATCATTGAATGAATTATTCTTAAAATATTCTACTCTGGCAACCAGAGAAATTGCCTCTATATATAATATTTCTGACCAAACAGCCGAGCGTGAATTGAAAAAGCAAGTGCTTCAGCAAAAACTGGAACGCATCAATTTGCCTGATCAAACTTTATGGACTTTAAAATAGCCTTTCGCTAACGCGAAAGGCTGTTTTTTTATATAGTTATAAATTCACTTTTCTTATTAGCGGCGACTGCGCTTTTCTTTGTCTGGCTGCAGCGTCCTACGCCCGTCGGAGCTGAACAGGCGCTTCCGCTTTTCTTTGTCCAGCTGCAATGGCCAGATTCTCGGGTCATAAGTCAACCCAGCTGCGTGGCAAAGAGCGCCACTTCTCTGGTTCGCCTTATGCCTGTCGAACCTTAACGGCCATTTCCGCTTTTCTTTATAAAACAGCGAAAGGCGCCTTCCACGTCCGGAAGGCGCCTTTCCATATTACACAAAGGGGATGGGAGAAATGTTCACGCTCAAACAAAGGGGTGTATGTTTGTATGTGATTTATTTCACAACCTAACTTTATCACGAAATAATAGTTAATGCAATAATTCACAAAGAGTTTCACAAATTTGTCATATTAGCAAAGCGATTAAACCCAAATCCACCATTGTTTACTATATTAATAAAATAAAGAAGAAGCTACTATGCAATAAAGCAGCTTCTTCTTTATAGTTTATTTCTTCAAAAGCAGTGTTTCCAATTCATTTAATTTCTCTCCAAATACTTTGCATGCTTCTGCTACAGGTTCGGGAGAAGTCATATCCACACCTGCTTTCTTAAGCACTTCAATTGGATAATCAGAGCTTCCCGCTTTCAGGAATTCATTGATGTAACGGTCAACAGCAGACTGCCCTTCTTCTAAAATCCCTTTGCTTAAAGCAGTTGCCGCACTTAAGCCCGTTGCATATTGGAACACATAATAATTATAGTAGAAGTGTGGAATCCGAGCCCATTCCATTCCAATTTCTTCATCTACTGCTACCTCTTCGCCGAAATATTTTTTATTCAATTCATAATACACTTCGGTTAAGCGATCCGCAGTCAGCGCTTCTCCATTTTGATCCATTTGATGGATCAAATGTTCGAACTCAGCAAACATCGTCTGGCGGAAAACTGTTCCCCGGAAACCGTCCAGCCAATGGTTCAATAAGTAAATGCGTTCCTGGTCGTCTTCTGTCGTCTTCACCATATATTCATTCAGCAATGCTTCATTTGTCGTCGAAGCCACTTCAGCCACAAAAATTGAATAATCTCCGTAAACATAAGGTTGAGAAGATCGAGTGTAATAACTGTGGACGCTATGGCCAAACTCATGCGCTAATGTAAATAAATTGTCAACGTTATCCTGCCAATTCATTAGAATATATGGATTTGTGCCGTATGCTCCCGAAGAGTAAGCTCCACTGCGCTTGCCTTTGTTCTCTTTGACATCCACCCATCGGTTGGCGATGCCTTGTTCAACAATCCCTACATATTCCTCTCCTAAAGCTCCGAGGCCGGAGAGCATCGTTTCTGTCGCTTTTTCGTAAGGGATTTCCATCTTTACTTCTTTTACCAGTGGTGTGTACATATCCCACATATGGACTTGATCCAGTCCGAGCACTTCTTTGCGGAGCGCAGCATAGCGGTGAAGCAAGTGAAGGTTATTGTTTACTGTTTCCACTAAGTTATCGTAAACACTTTCTGGAATATGGTCATCCGACAAGGCTGCCTGCCGTGCCGATTCGTATTTTCGGATTCGGGCATTGACATTATCGCGTTTTATATTTCCGGATAAAGTTGAAGCGAACGTATTGCGGAACTTCCCATAAGTGGCATATACCGCTTTGAATGCATCTTCCCTTACACGACGGTCTGTGCTTTCAAGAAAACGGCTGTAGTTGCCGTGCGTAATCTGAACCATTTCACCGTCTTCGTTTTTGATTTCCGGAAACTCCAAATCGGCGTTATTCAGCATGCCGAACGTATCAGAAGAAGAACTGACAACTTCAGACAACTGCGCTAGCAATGCTTCCTGTTCTGTTGGCAGAACGTGCGGGCGGACGCTATTCAACTCTTCCAATGCATGCTTATAAAGCTGCAATCCTTCATGCTCTTCGATATAGCTATTAAGCATGGGTTCTTCCAAACTGAGAATTTCAGGTGTTAGAAAAGACAAGCCCGTCGACACTTTCGCATATAGCGACTTCATCCGGCTATCCATTGCCTGATAAGTAGAGTTAGTGGTGTCTTGGTCATAGCGCATGTGTGAATACGTATATAGTTTCTGCAGTCGCTGCAATAATTCATCTTTATAGACCAGCACCCCGTAAAGCGCATCTGCACTTTCTTGAAGTTTGCCTTGATAAGAACCGGCTTTCTCCGCCAACTCTGTTACTTTTGTAAACTCCTGCTCCCAAACTTCATTAGATGCAAATATTTCTTCCAGTTTCCATGTCATTTCTGTAGGAATTTCTTCTCTTAATAATAATTTATCTGCCAATGTATTTCCTCCTTTGCCCTACTCTTTCGGGAGTCGAACTACGTTTTATTTTCTCAATTTTCATACGCTTTTGCAATAGCTATCATACAAAAGCTCTAAAAGAACCTCTTCACTGTCTTCTTGTTTTTTCATGCAGGAATCAATCTTCAAATATTGTTCGAGTAGCTCCAGTGCATCTTTAAATATTGCTTCATCTGACATCTTTATTCGATTTGAATTGAGCAGCTCTTTCATTGTTATACCCTTTCCAGCTGCCTGTAACGCTTGCATCTGCCAAAGTACAGCAGGCATTTCTATAAGATGATTTCCTATTAAAGGAATCCCTAAAGTCAAAGGCAGAGCATTAGCGTCCAGTTGAAGTTCATAAGACAAACGCCAGAAAGGATTTCGGAATCGATTTTTGGCAAATTGCTGATTACGGACAAAGCGCTGCTTCTCTTCAAAAGCCAATAAATAGATGTTGAAAAACTCTGCTTTGGTTAATCTTTTCGCAATAGCAAAAGGAAAGGTCTGTTTTTCTGCCGGCAATGATTTTACTTTGGCAATCCATCGGTTTCCGCTGCTGTAAAACAAACTGGAATAATAATAAAATCGATTGTTTGCCGGATTAAACGCAATAACAAATCGATTGTTCTTATTGCGTTGAAGCATTGCTTGCTCAAAAGACTTGAATTTGATTATTTGAATGCCTTCATGAAGTGGATTTTTTACAGAGAAAAGCCATAAAGGCATAATTCCCAAAGATTTATATCCTGCCGACCGCAGCTCAATTTGCTGCACCGGAATCGGGCTGCATTGAAACTCAATTGCCAGGTTATGATCTATCAGCAAATCGGCGCGCTGTTTGATTTCAGGAAGATATTTTTCGAGTTCCGTATGGTGGTTTTTCTGTGAGAAAAATTGATGGAGCATGTATTTGCCGTGTAAATGCATGGGGGATTCGGGTTCACTGAATGAAGAACATTCAGAAAGGGATCGATGGGCAAAATGGGGGATTTTAATATTGCCGACTTTTAGCAGCAATTGCTCACTGCAACTGGGACAAAAAAATTGCTCTTTCCCTCTCAATACAAGCAGTTCTTGACGGCTAATAAGTGGATTCAAATAAAATAAACGGCCATCTGATGCTTTGGCTACTAATATAGCATTCACTCTCCTTTTGTTGATTGTAGGAAAGATTCGTGGCTTAATCAATAGAATATTCAAATTATTCAAACCCCCATAAGAAACACTGCAGAAATCATTTTGAAGCCGTGGGTATAGCTGATCTGCAGCATCACTGCAACTCATGAAAAGTTGGGGAAACAGATAAAAAACCATACAAAAAAGACCTCCGACATGGAGGCCTTAACCGAAATAATGTAATACATTTGATAATGCATCTTCTTTAAATATTTGTTTGCCGTACTCTTCCAGACGATGAATCGTAATTGGTGAAATCTGCAAGTATTCTGTAAAGATACTGATATTGTCTTTTACATCGCTTTCCGAGTGTAAAATTTCATCAAAGCTAACATATAGATAATATTTGTTTTCAAAATGGTAAAGCGCCGATTCAATAGGCACGTACATTAAACGGCGAGCTATAGGAAGCAATTCATCAACTTCAGAGAAAACGAAAGTATACTCTAATTTCTTCAAATCCGGCTCATCAAAAATCGGTTCGAATTCATCAAACTCCGTAGCAGTTGAATCATCACTGCCAAACATTTTACGGCGTTCTTCTATATCATCAGGCAAATCAATTTTTTGCCCATCTTTTGTAAGTTGAGCACGAGTAACTGTCACTTCGAGTCCTTTATCCATTGCCTGGACTTGGATCCAAAGCGGCCCTTCCATGACAAAATCGGCTTCTTCGTTAACTTCATCCATCATTTCCCAAAAAAGCTCTTCACTTTTGTCTCTGTTAAACCAAATTTCATCACGGCTAAAGCCACGTTCTTCAACATCGAGATAGGAAATGTAAAATTTAACTGTATTATCATTGATTCTTTCTATCTCCATTTTACACCTCTCCTTTCGAAATGGACTAAGAGGATCGTCCTTCTATACCGTGCTGTGGTACTGCCTTAATTATATCCTGTTTCACAATGGATGAGAAAGTATATGCCTAACGCCTGCATCAGCATCAAGTACCTTAGAGTTTAGTGCATTATACTGATTTATGCAACTATTTAAGAATATAGAAAAGCTGCCCAAGATCCATTATGAATTGTCATAAAGACCGGACAGCTTAAAACCTTTTTTAGTTCACCATACGCTGTGCTTCAAGCAACTGATATGCTCGAACTTTGCGAGGAAGGAAGCGACGGATTTCGTCTTCATTATATCCAACCTGTAAGCGTTTTTCATCCATAATAATCGGACGGCGAAGCAAACCAGGATATTCTTGAATTAATTCATATAGGCGCTGTAGAGGTAAGCTTTCTACATCAACATTTAATTTTTGGAAAATTTTCGAACGAGTTGAAATAATTTCATCTGTGCCATCTTCTGTCATTCGCAAGATTTCTTTAATCTCACTGATTGTTAAAGGCTCAGAGAAAATATTGCGTTCTGTATATGGAATTTCATGTTCTTCCAACCACGCTTTTGCTTTGCGGCAAGAGGTGCAGCTTGGAGAAGTAAATAATGTTACCATCATAGTAGAGCACTTCCTTTCGGATTCGGGTTACTTCAAGTAATTATCAAATTAGAATCACTATAATGTAGAAGCTTTACATTCATTATACAATATTAGCTTTCAGTTGAATATAGTTTCTGCTGAAATTTATAATAAAAGCTTCATAATTGTCACATTTTAGCTATAAAATCCTATGGCGCTTTTATTTTTTTGTATAATTATTTTTACCCCTATACAAGGCTTTTAAACCCTCTTCACAAACTTTTTTATTCTCAATTACAATTTCTTTTTGAAAATCATTTTTCTTCTTTACATTATATAATACGTTTAAAAACCGAAATAGTTGCAGAAAAACCCCCATCCTTAGATGGGGGTTTTTCATTATTCTATAGGTGTGTAGTCTACTCCGGGTGAGTAAGTGTTTCCGGCGTTCCATAATAAGAATTCATCGATTCCATTTTCATTCAAAGCTTTAATCTGTGCCTCAACTTCATCTTTGCCATACTTCTGATAGTTCCCTGCTCCCAGGTAAGAGGCTGTAAAGTCTTGCAGCCATGGCCGTGAAACTGGCGGGCTTTTAAGTTCTGCTAATTTATTATTTTCCACTTTGGCGTACTCTGTTACCAGTTTATAAGGTTCCAAGTCAGGTTTCGCTATGCCAAAATAAGAAGTCCAATGACTTGGATAAATCATTGAAGAAATCACATCAACATTTTCGGAAATTTTAGAGAAGTTCTGTCCAATGCCAGGCGCTTCCGGCAATGTTGCTGCATATCCAAAAATATCAACAGATACTTGGACTCCATAGGGCTTTAATTGCTCCCTCGCATAGGCTACAAAGTCTGTCACCGCTTCAACTCTTCTTTGCACTGGGTCAAGGTCGGAATCAGCATATTCGCCCATCGAGTATTTCAGTGTATCGGCCCTATTTTCAAATCCTTCAGGGAACCGTACATAGTCAAATTGAATTTCTTTAAATCCCAATTTGGCTGCTTCAATTGCAATTTGGACATTATGGTCCCAAACTTCTTTTAAGAATGGATTAACGAAAGATTCGCCACGGCCATTTTTCCAAACTTGATCTCCGTCTACAAATGATAACTCTGGCCGTTTATTTGCTAAAACAGAGTCTTTAAAAACGACGACTCGGGCTATTGGATATATTTGTTTTTCTTCCAGTCTTTCAAGCACTGCCCTTGGATCTTTAATATACGGCTGCCCTATCCCTAATGCAGCTAAAGGAGTGCCTTCTTGTGGCATATAAGTCAAATAGCCGAAGTCTTCCTTAATATCAATTACCATAGCATTCAAATCAGTTGTATCAACCATATTCACCAATTTCTCAAAACGGTCACCACCTGCTGAATGCGCTGTCACAAAAATCCCTCTGACTGCATCCGGATATTCAAATGCCAGACCTGAATCGAAAGCGAAAAGTTTTGAAGCGGTAAGCATTTCCGTATCAATGCCAATTGCATTGTATGTACGTGAAGCAAAATCGGGTGCCAGTGATTCGTCTTCCGAAGCTAAAACTGGTGTTGCTGCTAATGTGCTTAGCAATAATGCACATATTGCCGTCCATTGTTTCATTTTCATTCAGCCACACACCTCCCTTTCTCATCTTTCTTTATTTTAACATTTTTCTCAAAATTTTAAAGAAAAAAGCGATGCCTAAAAGGCATCGCTTTTTCATTTTCATTTCACTGATACTGCAGGCTTTTCAGGTATGGAAGCTTTTAATGCTTCAAACTCACGAACTGAACATTGTACGAAATGCCCTGGAGTGATTTCTCTCATCTGCACATCTTCACCTTCTGTGTAGTTATGCATAGCAGGGTCATAGGACTTCCGTATACGATTGCGTTCGTAATTCGGATCCGGAAGTGGAATGGCTGACAATAAAGACTGGGTATATGGGTGCATCGGATTGTTATAAAGATCTTCCGCAGGCGCTAATTCCACAAGCTTCCCAAAATACATAACGCCAATCCGGTCAGAAATGTATTTTACCATGGACAAATCGTGCGCGATAAACAAATAAGTCAATCCTTTTTCTTCCTGCAATTCTTTCAATAAATTGACTACCTGTGCCTGAATTGAAACATCAAGCGCAGAAATTGGTTCATCTGCGATGATGAAATCCGGATCAACAGCCAATGCGCGGGCAATTCCAAGACGCTGGCGCTGGCCGCCTGAAAATTCATGCGGGTAGCGGTTAGCATGCTCTTTATTCAGCCCTACAGTTTCAAGCAAATCGAAAACCATTTTCTTGCGGTCAGCTGCGTTTTTTGCCAAGCCATGAATATCAATGCCTTCTGCAATAATATCCATCACTTTCATCCGGGGATTCAAAGAAGCATAAGGATCCTGGAAAATCATTTGCATTTTGCGATTGAATTTTTTTAAGTCTTTTTTCGATTTCTTGCCGTGGACGTTTTCACCTTCATAGAAAACATCACCTGAAGTTGCATCATACAAACGGATAATTGAACGGCCAGTAGTGGATTTCCCACATCCCGATTCGCCAACTAAGCCCAGCGTCTCTCCTCTGTAAATATCGAAACTGATGTCATCAACGGCTTTCACTTCATTCGCTTTGCCAACATTAAAATGCTGTTTTAAGTTCTTGATTTCCAATAACTTTTCTGCCATTATACCGCTCCCCCTTCGTAATATCTGCTGCCCGGGAACTTCTTCATCCGCTCGATTACTGTTTGCGGCGGCTCCACTTGCGGTGCATCCGGATGCAACAGCCAAGTCGCAGCAGAATGCGTATCACTCACTTTAAAAAATGGCGGATTTTGCTCCATATCTATTTGCAGGGCATATTCACTGCGCAAAGCAAAAGCATCCCCTTTTGGAGGAGCTAATAAATCGGGTGGAGTTCCTGGTATTGCATATAATTTAGCATCCGATGTATCCAGAGAAGGCATTGAACTAAGCAAGCCCCATGTATAAGGATGCTGAGGGTTATAGAAAATTTCATCTACAGTTCCAATTTCTACAATTTTGCCGCCGTACATAACAGCTACCCGGTCTGCAACGTTCGCTACAACTCCAAGGTCATGCGTAATAAAGATGATGGATGTATCAATTTTCTTTTGCAGGTCTTTCATCAATTCCAAAATCTGTGCCTGAATGGTTACGTCAAGTGCCGTTGTCGGCTCGTCAGCAATCAAAATTTGAGGATTGCAAGCAAGTGAGATGGCAATAACAATCCGCTGGCGCTGACCGCCGGAAAACTGGTGCGGATATTGTTTCATGCGAAGCTCAGGTTTTGGCATGCCAACTAAACGCAATAAATCGATGGCTACTTTTTTCGCTTCTGATTTACTGATTTTTTGGTGCTTTAAAATCGGTTCTGTAATTTGCCGGCCAATTGGCATAGTTGGATTCAATGAGGTCATTGGATCTTGGAAAATCATTGAGATGTCTTTTCCGCGAATCTTTTGCATTTCTTTGTCCGACAGCTTAGTCAAATCGCGGCCGCCAAATAAGATTTCTCCATTTTTGAATTCAGCCGAGTTTTCCGGCAGCAGACGCATGATGGATTTAGTGGTAACCGATTTACCGGAACCTGATTCACCAACAATTGCTAATGTCTCCCCTTTATATAAATCAAAGTTGACGCCCCGGATAGCTTTAACTTCCCCACCAAAAGTGTTAAAGGAAAGCTCAAGGTCTTTTACTTGTAAAATCTTTTCCATTTGTAACTTTCCTCCTTAATCTTTCATCTTAGGATCAAGCGCATCGCGAAGACCATCACCGATCAAGTTAAAGCAAATCATGATTAAACTTAATAAAATAGCCGGGAATGCCAAAATATGCGGCTGATATTGAAGCAGTTTGTAACCATCGTTGATCAACGTTCCAAGCGATGCATCCGGTGCTTGGAGACCTAAACCGATAAAGCTTAAGAACGCTTCAAAGAAAATAGCGGTTGGAATCGTAAACATTGTGTTAATAATGATAATCCCTAGAACGTTTGGCATTAAGTGTTTCCAAATAATTCTGGAATCGCTGGCACCAAGAGTTCTTGAAGCCAATACAAACTCCTGGTTTTTGTATTTAAGGACCTGGCCACGCACTACACGTGACATCCCTGTCCAGCCGGTTATCGTTAACGCAATGATAATGGCCAAAATCCCTGGGTCCATAATCATGATAAACAAAATTACGACAACCAAATTCGGAATTCCTGTCAAAATTTCTACTATACGCTGCATAAAGTCATCTATGCGGCCACCAAAATAGCCAGATATTCCACCGTAGATCACACCGATTAACATATCAATCGCTGCCGCTACAAACGCAATGAATAGCGAAACTTGAGTTCCTTTCCATAAACGGGAAAACATGTCACGCCCTAGTCCATCAGTTCCGAACCAATAGTTGACTTCAACTTTTTTCATCTCATATAAGTCAACTTCCTTCCCGCCTAAAGTCCCGACCCCGTCAAAAATCCCTAGATTCTCGATGACCGGAATTTTTGGCGGCAAGTTTGCATGGGTGATAGTTTGGGCATTTGGTTCATAAGGACTAATTGCTGGCCCAACAAATGACATAATGACGATTAAGATGAACAGCACTAAGCTGAAGACCGCTCCTTTGTTCTTGCGTAATCTATACCAGGCATCTTGCCAAAAACTGACGCTCGGTTTTGAAATGCGTTCAGCTTGTTTTGTATCCACTGTGATTCGTTCGAATGAACCTTTAGGTAATTTTTCTAAGTTTTGTGTCATGAACTTTTACCTCCTGAAAGACGAATCCGTGGGTCTATGATGCCATATAGAATATCCACGATCAAAATTACGACGATTAGGAAGACAGAGAAGAAAATAGTTGTGCCCATGATAATAGCAAAGTCGTTCACCATGATTGATTTAACGAATTGTTCTCCTATTCCTGGAATCGCAAAGATTTGCTCAACAACAAGTGAACCTGTTAGAATCCCCACTGTCATTGGCCCAAGTACAGTAATCAAAGGAATCAAAGCATTTCGGAAAGCATGTTTGAATGCTATCTCAGATCCGCTCGCCCCTTTGGCTTTCGCTAATGTTATATAGTCTGATCCTAGAACTTCAATCATTTCTGTCCGGATAAAACGTGCCGCTGTTGCAAGAGGAAACATTGCCAAGGCAATCGATGGCAACACACTCGACATAAATCCGTCTTTCCATAATGCTACCGGGAACCATTCCAACTTTAGACCGAACCAATATTGAAGCAACGAAGCAAAAACAAATGAAGGAATGGATATCCCGATAATCGCTACAAGTGTACTGCTATAGTCGACCCAGGTATTTTGACGCAGAGCAGCTATCATTCCCAGCAGAATACCAATAACAGTACCAATCAGCATTCCTTGGAATCCGATTTGTGCAGAAGGACCCATTCGGCTGAGTATTAAATCAGTCACTGGAGCACCTTTAAACTGGTTAATCGAAATTCCTAAATCCCCTTGCACTAGCCCGAACATATAGTTAAAGTACTGAATTGGAAGAGGATCATTCAAACCGTAAGCTTCTTCAACCACTGCCCTTTGTTCTGGAGATAATTTATCTGCGGAAGCGATAGGGGAACCCGGTAATATTTTCATTAAGAAAAATGTAAAAGTAGCAATCAGAGCTAAGGTGATTACCATATAAATTAATCGTTTGCCGATGTATCGTGCCATGTTGCACCTCCAAAAATGAATACTTCTATATAACACAAGACTTGTTTCAACTGTAAATTTTAAGGCTTGTTTTTTTCAAAAGTTAGCAGAAAATGTTCAATTTTCCGTGAATTCCCCTTCATTAGAAAAGAGAGTATATCGTCCAAATACCAGCGATATACTCTCTTTCTATTTGTTTTTCACAGTGGCCAGTGTATTAGATTATTCTTTGCCAGAAATGTAAGCCCATTTGTAACTGTAATCTCCACCGAATGGGTGAACAACAATGTCGTGAACATACGGTTTTTGAAGTGACATTACACTGCGTTGGAAGATACCAGAAATAGTAGCATCTTCTTCAATCAAGATTTTCTCTGCTTTAGCCATAGCTTCCCAACGTGCTGCAGGATCTAAAGCCAATTCGCCTTTAGCTTGTTCAATCAATTTATCGAATTCAGGATTCGAATAACTCATTTTGTTCTGAGCAGATCCTGTTACGAACAAGTCGAGGAATGTCATCGGATCTTGATAGTCAGGGCCCCAGCCAGAGTTTTGGATATCGTAGTCTTGTTTTTCATCAAGTTCTAGACGGACTGCAAATGGAACTGCTTTAAGTTCAATAGTCAACCCTTCAAGGTTTCCTTCAAGTTGAGATTTTAAGTACTCATCCATTTTCTTAGAAAGCTCAGTATCTCCACCAAGCATTTCAAGAGTCACTTCTGTAACGCCAAGCTCTTTCAAACCAGTTTCCCAGTATTTTTTAGCTTCTTCCGCATTAAACTCGTTCATTTTTCCGTTAACTTCACGGAAATCTTTTTTCTCTTCGTCAAAACTGAATTCAGTTGGTACTAAGAAGTCAGCTGGAAGTGATCCGTTAGCTAATACTACATCAACTAAATCTTGTTTGTTGTAAGCCAAAGAAATCGCTTTACGGATATTTTCGTTTGCTAATGGCGTTTTTTCTCCATTGCGTTCTTGGTTGAATTTTAAGTAGAATACAGTCGGCTCTAATTCTCTAACAGCTTCTGGATTGTCAGCATGTTGCATAGCGTACTCACCAGAAAGACCAGCGCGGTCTTTTTCGCCTGAATCATAAAGATTAAGCCCAGTACCTGCCTCTTTAACTACGTCCACGTTAACTTTATCAAGTTTAACTGTCTCTGCATCCCAGTACTCTGCATTTTTTTCCATTGACCATGTCAGGCCTGTGCCGTCCCAGTTAGTCAATACAAATGGTCCGTTGTAAAGAAGGTTGTCAGAATTGGAAGCGTAAGCTTTTCCTTTTTCAGTGACGAAAGCTTCTTTTTGTGGAAGGAATGTTCCAAAAGCCATTAATGACATAAAGTAAGGGACCGGACGCTCAAGTGTTACCACTAGAGTTTTTTCATCCTTCGCTTCTACACCAAGTTCAGCTTTGTCCATTTTACCTTCTGCAATAGCTGCAGCATTTTTGATTGTGCCAGCCATCATGTAAGGGCCGTAAGGTGATCCAGTAGCTGGATCCACAGCACGCTGCCAAGAAAATACGAAATCTTGGGCTGTAACTGGGGTACCATCTGACCAGTTAGCATCACGCAATTTAAAAGTGTAAGTTAATCCGTCTTCGCTGATTTCAGGTTCGCTTTCAGCCATAGCCGGTTCTGCAATGTTTTCTTGGTTCAAGCGGTACAAACCTTCGTTTACGTTATTCATAATGTTGAAAGCTACCGCGTCTTCAGCAAGTGCCGAATCCATCGTTGGAATTTCAGCGGTTTCCATTAAATTCAACTCTTGTACTGAATCTAAATTCCCTGATGCTTTTTCATCAGTTTTTTCTGTGTTGCCGTCTGTTTCTGATGGTTCAGTTGTAGTTTCTCCCCCGCCGCCACATGCCGCTAGGAAGGCACTAAGAACTAAAACCAGGCCTAATAGCCAAAATAACTTGCTGTTTTTCACTTACGTGACCCCCTTAAATTTTCTGAAAAATTGGTACACTGTTAATTATACATAATCTTTTTTAGTTGTACAGCACTTTTTTTTGACTAGTTACAACATTGTAACAACGATATGTCATTAATATTACATGAAATAGCATGAATATTGGTTTTATAAGGATTTTTTAACAATTTTTTTATTTTTAATTTTGATTTTTTTTATTATTTCTTCTACAATAAACTAAGAACAGAGGTGCAAAAATGAAAATAACTATTCTTGGTATAATTATTATCCAAGTTTTAATTTTTTTGACGATGGTATTGCGGAGTGAACCTTTCTCTCTTTTGTCCTATATAAACAATTCTTTTATCTATGGCGGAGTTCTGTTTTTTATCGGTTTATGGGTTTTTGTTATACGGACAGGAGTATTTGATATATTTACAATGAGCATGAGAAAAGTCTTTAAGGGCAAATCTACCTTAGAAGATGACGAAATGCGTGCGCCTTCTGAACTTTTTGCTGTATCTAGCACTCCTCTCTTGATCATTGGCGGCGTCACTTTACTGGCTATGGGAATTTCACTTTTTATCTACCAGCTATAAATCTTGCACATAAAAACTTTTTTGTATTATAATAAACAAATAGAAAATGAGCGATGAAAAAGAAGAGTAAATGCTGTTCCTTCTATAATAGAGAGTCTGTGGTTGGTGAAAACAGATGTTGGGCAGTATTGAATGGGCTTTTGAGCTGAACCGGTGAACTTGAAAGTAGCCGTTTCCGTGATCTTCACGTTATGAAGAAGAGTGGCCGGTGACGGCAACTAGGGTGGTACCGCGGAAAAACACATCATTCGTCCCTTTTTTTAGGGATGTGTGCTGTGTTTTTTATATTGAGGAGGAATTTGGATGAAAAAAATCTTTTCTGGTGTACAACCTACCGGTACCGTTACTTTAGGAAATTATATCGGCGCATTTAAGCAATTTACGGACCTGCAGGATGAATTTGAATGCATTTTTTGCATCGTGGACCAGCATGCCATCACCATGCCGCAAGACCGGCTGGAGTTGAGAAAAAACATTAAAGCTCTTGCAGCTTTATATCTTGCTGTCGGTATTGATCCCGAAAAAGTTACACTCTTTATTCAATCAGAGGTTCCGGCGCATGCCCAAGCCGGATGGATGCTGCAATGCATTTCTACTATCGGTGAACTCGAGCGCATGACACAATACAAAGATAAGTCTGCGAAAAGCACTTCGGTTTCATCCGGGCTTCTGACTTATCCGCCTTTGATGGCTGCAGACATTCTTCTTTACCAAACGGATGTTGTACCTGTTGGAGATGACCAAAAGCAGCATATTGAACTGACGCGTGACTTGGCGGAGCGTTTCAATAAACGTTTCAATGAAGTATTGAAGATTCCGGAAATCCGTGTTCCGAAAAATGGTGCCCGCATTATGTCCCTTCAAGATCCGACAAAAAAAATGAGCAAATCGGATACCAATAAAAAAGCGATTGTCACGTTGCTCGATGATTTAAAGACAATCGAAAAGAAAATTAAAAGTGCAGTAACGGATTCAGAAGGCATAGTAAAATTTGATCCTATAAACAAACCCGGCATTTCCAATTTATTGACCATCGAAGCCGCTCTTACCGATGTAAGCATCGAGTCTCTTGTCTCTAAATATGAAGGGGCTGGCTATGGAGACTTTAAAGCATCTGTCGCAAAAGCAGTAACCGATCATCTTGCTCCAATTCAAGAACGTTACCAGGAACTCTTGAATTCAGAAGAACTTGACCGGATTTTGGATGAAGGCGCTGAAAAAGCTAATTATTTAGCAAATAAGACGTTGAAGAAAATGGAAAATGCGATGGGTTTAGGCCGTAAGCGAAAATAAAGAAAAGGCTACAGTTATTGTAGCCTTTTCTTTTTGGTTTTTAGAGTAAATTTTTAAAAGCTATCCAAACTTTTTTTGTCATTGCTTCCCAGAAATATAAGCCCATTTATAACCATAATCCCCGCCAAACGGATGTGTTACGATATCATTGACATATGGTTTTTGCAGCACCATTGCACCCCGCTGATAAATAGGCGCAATTGCTGCATCTTCCTCGATTAGTATCCGCTCCGCTTGTGCCATCGCATCCCAGCGTGCCGGAATGTCTTGGGCCAGTTCACCTTTGGCGGATTCCACCAAAGCGTCAAATTCCGGATTAGAGTAGCCCATTTTATTCTGAGGAGATCCGGTTACGAACAAATCGATAAATGTCATTGGATCTTGATAATCAGGGCCCCAGCCGGAATTTTGGATTTCGTAATCTTGTGCTTCATCCAGCTCCAGCCGGACATTAAATGGAACTGTTTTAATTTCAATAGTTAACCCTTCAAGATTTCCTTCCAGTTGGGCTTTTAGATATTCATTCATTTTCTTGGCAGTTTCTGTATCATCTCCCATGTATTCAATTGAAACTTCTGTCAATCCCTCTTCTTTCATCCCCTGGTCCCATAATTTTTTTGCTTCTTCTACATTGTATTCATTCATATCTCCATTTACTTCCCGGAAATCTTTCTTGTTTTCATCAAATGTAAATTCGGTTGGCACTAGGTAGTTGGCAGGCAGTGAACCGTTTGCCAGTACAACATCTACCAAGTCCTGTTTATTGAAAGCCATTGAAATTGCTCTCCGGATATTTTCATTTGCAAGAACAGTCGGCTGACCATTGCGCTCCTGATTAAACTTCATGTAAAAAATGCTTGGCTCTAATTCTCTGATCACTTCTGGATCATCCGCATACTGCATAGCAAATTCTCCAGTTAAGCTTGTTCGATCTTTTTCTCCCGAGTTGTAAAGGTTGAGTCCCGTGCCAGGATCTTTTACCACATCCACGTTTATGGTTTGGAGCTTAACGGTTTCCGCATCCCAGTATTCCGGATTTTTTTCCATGGACCATGTCAGGCCTGTTCCGTCCCAATTGGTCAGCATGAATGGTCCGTTGTATAGGATATTGTCTGAATTAGTGGCATAGGAGCCGCCTTTCTCCGTAACGAACGCTTCTTTCTGCGGCAGGAAAGTACCGAATGACATCAGTGACAGAAAATAGGGAACGGGCCGTTCCAGTGTCACCACCAGTGTTTTGTCGTCCGCCGCTTCCACGCCGAGTTCAGCTTTGTCCATTTTGCCTTCAGCAATAGCTGCTGCATTTTTAATGGTCCCCCCCATCATGTATGGGCCGTAAGGCGACCCTGTTGCCGGGTCGACCGCTCGCTGCCAGGCAAAAACAAAGTCCTGCGCAGTTACTGGAGTGCCATCCGACCAATTTGCATCCCGTAATTTGAAGGTATACACCAGCCCGTCTTCGCTGATTTCAGGTTCGCCATCAGCGATTGCCGGTTCTGCCATATTTTCCTGATTCAAGCGGTACAAACCTTCGTTGACATTGTTTAAAATATTAAACGCTACCGAATCTTCCGCAAGTGCCGAATCCATCGTCGGAATTTCAGCGCTAGCCATCAGATTAAGCACTTGTTCAGCATCCAATTCGCCTGTTGCTCCTCCTTCTGTTCCACCTTCTGGAGTTTCTGGTGCAGTAGTATCGCTGTTGCCACTGCAGGCAGCCAAAAAGAAACTAAATCCTAAAACTATACAGAGTAACCAGTACATCTTCTTGCGATTCACTTAGTTTTCCTCCTTATTTTCCGAAAAGTCTATTTATTAGATTATACAACTTCTCTTTATAATGTATAGTATTTATTTGATTTTATTATTTTAAATCGACAAATTTTTAACATAATTTTAAGCTGCATCTTTATATGCATGAATCAAGAAAGTCTCAAAAATTAAGTTAAAATATATAAAGAAAAGGCTGCTTTGATAGCAGCCTTTTCTTTGATGGTTATTGTTCTTTACCAGATATATACGTCCATTTATAACTAAATTCCCCGCCAAAAGGCTGTCTTATTATATCTATCACGTAAGGCTTTCGAAGAGACATCGTACCTTCTTGGAAAATCGGTCCGATTGCTGCATCTTCCTCAATCAATATCCGTTCAGCTTGCCCCATCGCTTCCCAACGGGCCGCAGGGTCTTGGGCTAGCTCAGCTTTAGCAGATTCTACCAAAGCGTCAAATTCCGGATTAGAGTAGCTCATGTTGTTATGAGATGAGCCAGTCACGAACAAATCGATGAATGTCATGGGGTCCTGATAGTCTGGTCCCCAGCCTGACAGTTGTATGTCGTAATCTTGCGATCCATCGAGCTCCAAGCGTACAGAAAAAGGTACCGATTTTATACTGACTGTAATTCCTTCAAGGTTTTCTTCAAGCTGCGATTTAATATAAGCTCCCAAATTTTTACTGTCACTTGAGTCATCAATCAATAACTCAAAATTCACATCAGAGAGCCCTTCTTCTTCTAAACCGGTCGCCCAAAGTTCTTTTGCTTCATCTACATTGTATTCATTCATATCACCGTTGACTTTCCTGAAATCTTTCTTGTCTTCATCAAATGTGAATTCAGCCGGTACCAGATAGTTCGCTGGAAGCGAACCATCTGCCATTACGGTATCCACCATGTCCTGTTTATTGAAAGCCATTGAAATTGCTTTCCGCATATTTAAATTGGCGAGTGGAGTCTTTTCCCCGTTGCGCTCTTGGTTAAATTTAAAGTAAAAAATAGCCGGTGTTAAACTCCTTATTAAGTCGGGATCGTCAGCATGCTGCATGGCAAATTCTCCAGAAAGAAGCACGCTGTCTTTCTTGCCTGAAGTGTAAAGATTTACTCCTGTACTTGTTTCTTTTACGACGTCCACATTGATGGTCTGAAGCTTAACCGTTTCGGCGTCCCAGTATTCCGGATTTTTTTCCATAGACCATGTCAGGCCAGTGCCATCCCAGTTCGTCAACATGAATGGGCCATTATACAAAATATTATCTGAATTAGAGGCATAGGAGCCGCCTTTCTCCGTAACGAACGCTTCTTTCTGCGGAAGGAAGGTGCCAAACGACATCAACGAGAGGAAATAAGGAACCGGGCGCTCCAAAGTCACTACTAAAGTTTTGTCGTCCGGTGCTTCCACTCCTAGTTTAGCTTTATCCATCTTCCCTTCCGAAATCGCAGCTGCATTTTTGACGGTGCCTGCCATCATGTAGGGACCATAAGGTGACCCGGTTGCCGGATCGACTGCCCGCTGCCAGGAGAATACGAAATCCCGCGCAGTCACCGGCGTACCGTCCGACCAGTTGGCCTCCCGTAATTTGAACGTATACGTCAGCCCGTCTTCGCTGATGTCCGGTTCGCCTTCAGCGATTGCCGGTTCCGCAATGTTTTCCTTATTCAATCGGTACAAGCCTTCGTTGACGTTGTTCAAAATAGTAAAAGCAACTATATCTTCCGCAATTGCTGAATCCATGGTCGGAATTTCTGCACTTTCCATCAGATTGAGTCTTTGTTCAGCATCCATTTCCCCGGCAGTCCCTTCAGCGCCTTCTTCTGTTTCAGTATTTCCTTCCGGAGCAGTTGCCACATTTCCAGTTTCTTCATTGCAAGAACCCAGCACAATCCCCGCCAATAAGAGCAAAACGACTAGCCAGAATTTTTTCATGCTGTTCACTTTAATACCTCCTGCTTTTTATTTTCATAATATTATGTATATTTAGATTATAATGGTTGACTGCATAAAATAATAGTACTTATTTATCTTTACTATCATTTTTACAACCTGAAAATTTTTATTTGCTTCTTGAATGTCACTTTTCAGCTTTTAATGATGTATCTTTCCAAAACGTATAAAAAGGGGCTGTCCAATGAGTCTATTATTAGACTTATTGGACAGCCCCTTGCTTCTAATAAAGCATAGGTTAATACTATTGCTCCTGTTTCTGCATCGCTTCGCTAGCTTCGAAACATGAAAGGGCGTTGCATCGCTGCGCTAGCTTCGTCGCAAAGGAGTTGTCCCAAATTACTTCTGGGACAACTCCTTTCCTATTCAACGCAATGATTTTGGGTTTAAAGCATCTTTCAATCCTTCACCGATAAAATTGATGGATAAAATGGTCAATGTAATGATCAAAGCCGGGGGCATCCATATCCAAGGCTTGCCTTGCAAAACATCCGGTTCATTGGCAGAAGACAGCATATTGCCCCAGCTTGGCGTTGTCTGCGGAACCCCGAAGCCCAAATAACTGAGTGCTGATTCTACCACGATCATGCCGGCGAAAATCAATGTTCCTTGAACAATAATAGTCGACATGACATTCGGCAGAAGGTGCTTGCGAATGACTTTCCAAGGCGAACAGCCAATCGACAACGCTGCCAAAATATATTCGTTCTCTTTTTCTGCCAGTATTTTGCTCCGTACCAGCCTGGCCACCCCTCCCCAGCTGAGAGCTCCAATGACTATAATCAGTACCCATAAACCATCTACGATTCCGTAAAGAATCGTATTCAATACAATGACAAAGACCAAGAATGGGAAGTTTAAGACAAAATCAGTAAATCTCATTAAAATGCTGTCGACGATTCCGCCAAAAAAGCCAGCTATGGATCCCACAAGCGTTCCCAATGTGATAACCATCAAGGTTGCGCTAAAGCCGACTAATAATGATACCCGCCCTCCATAAAACAAACGGGTCAAGACGTCTCTGCCGCTCTTATCCGTTCCCAGCAGATGCTCACTGTTCGGTTCGATGTTCATGGCTCCTATATTAACTCTTGATATGTCAGGATTAGGAGAAAGGTAAGGCGCCAGTAATGGTGCCAATAATGACATGAGAGTCACTAAAATGATAAAACCTGTACTGAGCATTGCCAACTTATTCCGCAAGAATTTTTTTCGAGCAATCTGCCAGGGGGATAAGCTTTTTTCCGGCTTCTTGTGCTGTTCAATAGTTGTTGATGATGCCATAATTGCTCCTCCTTAATCCAAACGGATTCGTGGATCCACGATTCCATATAGGATGTCAGCCAGTAAATTTCCTGCTAAGGTCAAAAATGATAACAGCATGGTCAATGCCATTAAAGTCGGATAATCCTGATTGGTGACCGAATCGAGGAATAATTGGCCAATCCCCGGATAAGTGAAAATGGTTTCTGTAATGATGGCTCCTCCGATTAATGCTGCAAAGTCAAAGCCCAAAAAAGTCACCAGCGGAATAATGGAATTCCGCAGAATATGCACATTGTAAATTTTCTTCATCGGCGTTCCTTTAGCGCGGGCAGTGCGGACAAAATCTTTTCGCGAGTTTTCGATAATATCATTCCGAAGAAATTGTGTATAGGAAGCCGTGCTCAAAGCGCCTAGGACAAGGGCTGGAAGAAGGACATGGTGGAACCTGCTGATCCAGTATTCAAGCGTACCGTCTTCAGCTAGAATATCCACCGAGCCTCCAAATGGAAACCAATTTAAATGGAAGGAGAAAAAGTAAATAGCAAAAACCGCTGCCACAAAAGATGGAATTGCCAGCATCACATAATTGAGCCCGGCTATCGCATTATCTCCAATCGTATATGGCTTGCGCCCCGAATACATGCCCATGATAAAAGCCAAGATATAAGTGATTACTAGCGATGTTACACCAAGAAAAAGGGTATTTGGAAGTTTCTCCATGATAACGTCTGCTACCGGCACTTTAAAACGAGTCGATTTGCCAAAGTCCCCTTGGATAAAGTCCGTTATCCAATTAACATATTGAACCGGCAAGGGGTCATTATAGCCCAGTTTTTCTCTCATTTCTGCAATATATTCAGGATTGGTATTGAGCGGGTCAATTTCGCCGCTTAATGAATCTCCAGGCATTAGTTTTGCTAACGAAAAAACTACAACAGAAATAAGGATGAGCATAGGAATCATTCCAAGCAGTCTTCTAAATGTATATTTCAGCATATATACTCCCCTTGTCGGCAATAATCTTGGTTGTACTCTCCGGCACGGCAAGAGCTGCTTTTAAAAAGCTTCCTTACCGTGCATAAGAGCTTCGATATAATCATTCAACGATGGGCGATTTTCTGCCCATCGTTGAATTTCTGCTCAATCATTGTTCTTTAACAAACCATTCTGCCGGGCTGTTCGAACCGGATACATCATATTCCGTTCCGCCTACACGCTTGTTCAAAGCTACTATCTCTTCAAGTTCTGCAATATACAGCATTGGAACTTCCTCATTTACAATCTTTTGCCATTCAATATACAGGTCAGCACGTTTTTGCTGGTCTTGACCGACGATGTCAATATTTAAAGCGTCATCCAGTAGTTTGTCTGCTTCCGGGTTGTTGTAGCGGGTGTAGTTCCATAATTGATCTGCTTTCCAAGTAGCTGATGGATCTGGATCTGCCCCTGTTGACCAGCCGCCAAAGAACGTTTCCATTGATGGATCGTCTTTTTCAAGCATTTCATAATAGAGATTGACTTCTACCATTTCCAGTTCTGATTGAATGCCTACTTCTTCCCAGTACTGAGTGATTGCTTGTGCACGAGGCTCGAATGTTGGGTTTCCTGTTGCATAATGAGAGAATTTCACGACGAATTCATCGCCGTTCGGATCTTCACGGAAACCGTCGCCATTGGTGTCTACATACCCAGCTGCATCAAGAAGTTCTTTCGCTTTTTCCGGATCGTAATCATATGTGTTTAAGTCGCTGTCATCAGCTGCATTCCAATGTGAAGTCGGAACCGGCTTGTTTACAACTTTCGCATAACCGAAGAAGAAAGCGTCAGCCCATTCCTGGCGGTTGATGGCATACATCATCGCTTGGCGAAGTTCCTTGCTTTGGTATTTCGGCAGTTCTTCAGAGATTGTCTGTTTAGCGTTATCAAATTTACCAAGTTTGAATCCTACATAATAATAAGAAAGCCCGGGATACGTAATGATGTCCACGTTTTCCAATGGCTCCACTTCCGGTCCGGAAACCGGCTGAAGGGAAATCATATCCACATCGCCGTTTTGCAATGCGCCAACGACGGAAGAGTTGTCGATGACACGGATAACGATTTTATCCAAGTTCACATCGCCATTCCAGTATTCATCAAATCTGGATAGCTCAACCGATTCACCTGGAACAATTTTTTCCACTTTAAAAGGACCGATACCGATCGGTGTTGTGCGCACCCATTCAGATGCTGACATTTCAGCAACCGGGACATCTCCAAGCACCGATTCTGGGAGAGGGTATGCCCAAAGATTTGTCAAATTGTTAACGCGCGCTTCATCAAAAGTGATGTTGATCTCATGATCGTTCACTACTTCAACTCCGGAAATCGTGTCAGCTTTTCCGCTTCGGAAATCTTCTGCCCCTTCGATCGTTTGCACGTTTGAATAGCGAGGCCCATCGTAGTCGGGGCTTGCGATCGTTTCAAAAGCAAATACCCAATCATTGACTGTCAGTTCTTCGCCGTTATGCCATTTAACGCCTTCTTTAAACTTGAAATTGAAGACTTTATTGTCTTCTGTTGTCCAAGAAGCTACGCTCGGCATTGGTTCAAGTTTTTCATTGTAGTCGATCAGCGCCTCATCAAAAAAGTCGATGACTTCCGCATCTGTAGCAATGCCATAAAATGCTGAGTTAAATAACCCTTCAGGCGGGGCATCGATTCCGTAGACCATCGTGCCGCCTTTTTGCGGCTCTCCTTCAGATGCGGCTGAATCCTTGCTGTCGTCTGTGGATGAATCGTCTTTTGACGCATCGCCATCCCCTCCGCTGCAAGCCGTTAAAAATGCTGCTAAGGTTAGAATCAGTGCGAAGAGCCAGAATAACTTTTTGTTTTCCATCCTTTTCCCCCCTAAATTTTTTTAGCTTCATACAGAACACATGCAACATGATGTCCCGGGCGCACTTCTTTTAATAGAGGCTTCTCTTTCGAGCAAATATCCATTGCCATCGGACAGCGCGTATGGAACGGACATCCGGATGGCGGATTTTGCGGACTCGGTACATCTCCCTGCAAAACAATCCGCTCTTTCTTGATCGCCGTATTCGGTTCCGGAATCGCAGAAATCAAAGCTTGCGTGTACGGGTGCAGCGGTTCTCTGTATAAATCTCTATTTGAAGCAAGCTCAACGAGATTGCCCAAATACATCACACCGATTCGATCGCTCATATGCTTAACCACACTTAGATCATGCGCGATAAACAGATAAGTTAAATCGAATTCCTTTTGCAGATCTTTCAGCAGATTCAATACCTGTGACTGCACGGAAACGTCCAATGCGGAAACCGGCTCATCGGCCACAATCAGTTTAGGGTTCAGCGCAAGAGCCCGGGCAATTCCGATACGCTGACGCTGTCCGCCAGAAAATTCGTGGGCATATTTGTAATATGCTTCTTCTGGAAGTCCAACGCGGGTCAATAAAGATTTAATTTCTTGTTCTAGTTCTTTTTTATTGCGTTTTTCGTAATTAAGAATCGGCTCGGCGATTATATCTCCAACCATTTGCATCGGATTCAGTGATGCATATGGATCTTGGAAAACCATTTGAAAATCTCTGCGTGCTTTTTGAAGTTTGGTCCCCGTCACTTTCGTAATATCCTTTCCTTCAAACAGGATTTTTCCATCTGTCGGTTTAAGAAGCCGCAAAATTGTCCGGCCGGTCGTTGATTTTCCACAGCCTGATTCTCCTACAAGCCCAAGCGTCTCTCCTTTTCTAATAGTAAAAGACACATCATCGACAGCTTTAACATTCCCAATGACTCGTTTAAAAAAGCCCCCAGTCACCGGATAGTATGTTTTAAGGTTCTGGACTTCCAGCAGGATATCGCGGTTTTCCAAACTATCAATTCTATCTTGGATAAAATCTCTTGTTGTCATAAAATTGTGGCCCCTTCTTTTTTGGGTTTTTGCTCTTCTGGCCAGCTTTCGTCATAAAGAAGGCAGGCGGCTTCATGTCCCGGTGCAACTTCCCTAAGCTGAGGGGTTACAGTCATGCATTCCGGCATGGCTTTTGGGCAGCGGTTCGAAAACCTGCAGCCAACTTGAGGCATATTCGTAATAGAAGGTACCAGTCCCTCTATTGTTGCCAGCTTTTCCACATCTTCATCCATTTTTGGAATCGCTTTCATTAATAAATCTGTGTATGGATGTTTCGGGTTATTAAAGAGCTCATCCACTGTAGCCCGTTCTGCAATTTTCCCCGCGTACATGACCAGGACTTCATCACAAATTTCTGCTACTACCCCTAAATCATGCGTAATTAGAATGATGGACATATCATTTGTTTCTTGGATGCCTTTCAGCAATTCTAAAATTTGTGCCTGCACCGTCACATCCAGTGCAGTGGTGGGTTCATCCGCAATCAGCAATTTCGGCTGGCAGGCAATCGCAATGGCAATCATAACCCGCTGCCTCATTCCTCCCGACAATTGGTGAGGATACTCACTCACAATTTTGTCGGCCCGCGGGATGCCGACACTTCTTAATAATGAGATTGAACGCAGGCGCGCTTCTTTTTTCGATATATTTTCATGATTCAATATAACTTCTTCAATCTGGTAACCAATCGTGAATACCGGATTTAACGAAGTCATGGGTTCTTGAAAAATCATAGAAATATCTTTGCCGCGAAGCTTGTTCATCTTTTTATCCGATAAATTTGAAATGTTCTCTCCTTCAAATACAATCTCACCGCCACGAATTTTGCCAACACCCGTTGGCAGCAATTGCATAATGGATAGCGACATGACACTCTTTCCGCAACCTGATTCGCCCACAATTCCGACAATCTGTTTCCGGTTCACATCAAATGAAACACCGTCTACAGCATTATAAAATTCTCCATCTATTTTAAAACCGGTTTGAAGATTTTTTACTTGAAGAAGGGGTGCCGCCTTACTGGATGAGTAATGGATTGACATGTAAACACCTCTTAATTCTTTTTATTCTGACAACTTATGTTGAATTAAAGTTTATTACAAAAACATTACATAATCAATAGATTTCTTGTAATTTTAGTAATCATTAAACTATTTCGAAAAATAAAAGAAGGTAAAAAGCCATACACTTCTACTTGTTAGGATAGTCACAAATTATTACTGCTTTTATATAAATTTCCTTAGACAGCAAAAACCGCCAGGCTAAATTAGCCTGGCGGTCAAGATTTCATTTGAATTATTCTTCTATTTTTTTAAAGACTAAAGAAGCGTTATGTCCGCCAAAGCCAAGTGAATTGCTCATCGCATACGTAAAGTCAGCTTTACGGGCTTCGTTTGCGACATAATCCAAATCGCATTCTTCGTCCGGTGTTTCATAGTTGATCGTTGGAGGCATGATGCCTTCTTTTAAAGCTAAAGCAGTGAAAATTGCTTCCACTCCGCCGGCAGCTCCAAGCAGATGCCCGGTCATCGACTTTGTAGAGCTCATCCCTAAATTATAAGCATGTTCTCCAAATACGGTTTTAACAGCCATCGTTTCAAAAAGATCATTATATGGCGTACTTGTACCATGGGCATTAATATAGCCAATCTCCGTAGCTTCAACTCCGCCGTCTTCAAGCGCTTGGGCCATTGCACGCGCTGCCCCTTCTCCGCCTGGAGCCGGAGCAGTAATGTGGTGTGCATCTCCTGTCGAACCGTAACCTACCAGTTCAGCGTATATCTTGGCACCACGAGCTTTAGCATGTTCATATTCCTCTAAAATAACAATGCCCGCTCCTTCTCCGATAACAAAACCATCCCGGTTTTTGTCAAAAGGACGAGACGCCGTTGAAATATCTTCATTCGTAGTCAATGCCGTGTTTGCTGTAAATCCAGCAACTGATAATCGTGTAATAGGCGCTTCCGCTCCACCAGAAATCATTACATCGGCATCTCCGCGCTGAATTACTTTAAAGGCATCTCCGATTGAATTCGTTCCAGATGCACAAGCAGTCACGGAACAAGAATTAATCGCCTTAGCTCCGAAATAAATTGATACTTGACCCGATGCCATATCCGGAATAATCATTGGAACAAAAAACGGGCTGATGCGGCGAACTCCGCGGCTATTTAAAATATCCATCTGGTTTTCAATTGTTTCCATCCCACCGATTCCTGATCCAATCCAAACGCCAGTTCGAAGAGCGGTTTTTTCATCCAGTTCCAATCCTGCATCTTTCATCGCCATGATTGAAGAAGCTAAAGCATAATGTGTAAAACGGTCCATTTTCCGCGCTTCTTTTTTCTCTATATAATCTTCAATCGAAAAATCTTTAACTTCTGCAGCTACTTTTGCCGGATATTGATCGGCATCTAATCTTGTTAATGGACCTACTCCGGATTTTCCGGCTTTTAAGGATTCCCATGTAGTTTCAATATTATTGCCTAACGGGGTTACAGCCCCAACTCCTGTAATCACTACTCGACGATTTGCCATTCTATCTTCTTCCTTTCGCATAAACAGTTATTTGCCCCATCTCATTGCCACTGCGCCCCAAGTCAATCCGCCGCCAAAGCCAACCATCACTATTACATCGTCCTCTTTGATTCTGCCTTCTTCGACATCTTCCACTAATGAAATTGGAATAGAGGCTGCAGATGTGTTGCCATATTTATTGATTGTCTTCGACATTTTTTCAACTGGAAGCTCTAAACGGGTTCTGGACGCTTCCATAATGCGGATATTTGCTTGGTGTGGAATCAGGAAATCCACATCTTCTTTGGTGAGCCCAGCTTTTTCGATTACATTTACCGCTGATTCACCCATTTGGCGGACAGCAAACTTGAACACTTCACGGCCATTCATCACCAGGTACTCATCCTGGTACAAATGTTTTCCTCCTGTGCCATCTGCTCCAAGTTCAAAGGAAAGAATGCCCCGTCCTTCCGACACTTTTCCAAGAACAGCAGCTCCTGCCCCGTCTCCGAAAAGCACAGCGGTGTTGCGGTCTTCCCAATTGGTGATTTTCGATAATTTTTCTACACCGATAACCAATATATATTTATATACATCAGAGTCAATAAATTGTTTTGCAGTAACGAGTCCATACATAAATCCTGCACAGGCAGCAGACAGATCCATTGCTGCAGCATTTACAGCCCCTAACTCTTGCTGAATGGTACAGGCCATTGAAGGAAAAGGCTGATCCGGCGTCACAGTTGCAACCAAAATCATGCCAATCTCTGCCGGATCGATTGCGGCATCTTCAATGGCTTTTTTTGCTGCTGCCAGAGCCATATGAGAGGTATCCTGATCGTCTTTCGCAATCCGGCGTTCTTCGATTCCTGTCATGGTACGAATCCATTCATCTGAAGTATCCATGCGCTTTTCCAAATCGAAATTCGTTAGTTTATCTTCAGGCAGACATCTGCCTATGCCGATAATTCCTGCATTCATTATTGGTCCCTCTTTTCAATTAACATCAATTATTAGTACCTGGTAATAATAATACGCCTTTTGAAGATTTTTTTCAACTCACTGACATACTTCCGACAAATTATTTTTAAAAAAGCCAAACTTTCTTTCTGTCCAGGAAACGGTATGATATGATAAAAGAAGATATCTTATGTTGAGGTGAAATTGATGCAATATATTGGAACATTCTTATGGTCATTTTTATTAATTTCGTTATTGAACTATGTTGTAAGTGCTGTCCAAAACGTACCTTTCGACTTTATGATGGGCGTTTATATTTCTATTGGAGTTTCTATCCTGATTTTCGTAATTTCATCGATTATTCCGGATGAACCGACACCTGAAAAACATTAATGATAAAAAAGAAGCGTAATCCGAAATCCGGATTACGCTTCTTTTTTGTTTATGATCAAGTTTGAATCATCCATTGCCAGGTGCATCACAGTATTTGGAGCGATATCGCCTTTAATCAACTCACGTGCTATTTTTGTTTCAATTTCACGCTGGATAAACCGTTTTAATGGCCGTGCCCCGAATACCGGATCGGTTCCCGCTGCAATAATGTAGTCAATGACTGAATCATCCACCTCGAGCACAAGCTGCTGCTGTTTCATACGGTTCGCCAGTTCGACAAGCATTTTCTTAGCAATTTCGTAGAAATGGCTATTGTTTAGTGAATGGAAGATGACGATGTCATCAATCCGGTTCAGCAGTTCCGGTTTAAAGTGCTTGCGCAGTTCCGCCATTACAATGTCCTCAATATCGTGTTCGGTATTTTCAGCCCCAATATAAGCAGAACCGATATTCGAAGTCATGATGACGACGGTATTGGAGAAATTCACGAGCCGGCCTTGGCTGTCTGTGATCCGTCCATCGTCCAGGATTTGCAGCAGAATATTCGCGACATCCGGATGTGCTTTTTCAATTTCATCAAGCAGCACAACGGAATAAGGATTGCGTCTGACCGCTTCCGTCAACTGGCCGCCTTCTTCATAGCCAATATAGCCTGGAGGCGCACCGACGAGGCGGGATACGCTATGCTTTTCCATATACTCCGACATATCAATGCGGATAAAATGGTCTTCCGAATCAAAAAGATTAGCGGCCAGCGATTTTGCCAGTTCTGTTTTACCGACCCCGGTCGGCCCCAGGAAGATAAAGGAGCCAATCGGCTTATGCTCATCTTTGATGCCTGCCCGGGCTCGCCAGACGGCTTCTGTCACCAGTTCAACCGCCCGGTCCTGTCCGATTACGCGTTCTCTTAAGGTGTCGCCGAGTCGCAATAATTTCTCGCGCTCGCCTTCCACCAATTTTGTCACTGGAATTCCCGTCCATCTCGCAACGATGCCGGCGATTTCGTCGTCTGTCACATCTTCACGCAAGAGCCGCGCTGCCCCGTCTTTTTTCAGTTCTGTTTCCAGAGCAGCCAGTTCTTTTTCGAGTTCTGGAATTTTTCCGTGGCGCAGCACTGCAGCGGCATTCAAATCGTATTTGTTTTCCGCATCTTCCAACTGTCTGCGATATAAATCCAGTTTCTCGCGTTTTTCCTGAATTTTTTTTAGGGACTCTTTTTCAGCCTTCCATTGCTGCTGCATGCCGGAAGAGGATTCTTTCAGCTCCGCAATTTCTTTCCGCAGCGTCTCCAACCGGGTTTGGCTCGCAGTGTCTTTTTCTTTCATCAACGCTTGTTCTTCAATTTCCAACTGCATCAAGCGTCGGGTTACTTCATCAAGTTCCTGCGGCATTGAATCGATTTCCGTCCGGATCATAGCACATGCCTCGTCGATCAAATCGATCGCTTTGTCCGGCAAAAAGCGTTCAGTGATATAACGGTCCGACATAGCCGCCGCCGCTACAATAGCGCGGTCATGGATGCGGACTCCGTGATGCAATTCAAAACGCTCTTTTAATCCTCTCAAAATGGAAACCGTATCTTCAACAGAAGGTTCGCGGACCATTACCTGCTGGAAGCGGCGCTCAAGCGCCGGATCTTTTTCAATGTTCATCCGGTACTCATCCAATGTAGTGGCACCAATACAGTAAAGTTCTCCGCGTGCCAACATCGGTTTCAGCATATTGCCGGCATCCATGGCACCTTCAGTTCTTCCTGCACCAACAATTGTATGAATTTCATCTATGAATAGAATAATTTGTCCATCACTGTCTTTAACTTGTTTTAAAACACTTTTTAAACGCTCTTCAAATTCTCCCCGGTACTTGGCCCCCGCAATCAATGCACTCATATCGAGTTCGTAAATGGTCCGGTCCTTCAAACCTTCTGGCACGTCGTTGCGGACAATCCGTTGTGCGAGCCCCTCTACTATGGCTGTTTTACCGACACCAGGTTCACCGATCAGAACCGGATTGTTTTTTGTTTTACGTGATAGTATGCGAATAACGTTGCGGATTTCCTGGTCCCTGCCGATCACAGGATCCATTTTTCCACTCTTGGCTTGCTCCACCATATTTCGGCCATATTGCTCTAACGGCGATTTTTGTTCTTGATTTGCAAATTGAACCATCTTTTTCACTCCTTTAAGAGTTTGACCTTTATTGACTAATTAAATTATATGAAATTCCGTCCGAAATGGCAAACAATAAGCAATAAAAAAACCCAAGGAATTTGTTAATTCCTTGGGTTCTTTTTATTAGCGTACCCCGAGTGCCATTTTCGCATAACGGGACATTTTGTCTTTACCCCATACTGGCTGCCAAACGATTTTCACATCGACTTCGCTTACTTCCGGCAATTCGTATAAAGCATGTTTAACCATATCCACGATTTGAGGTCCCATTGGGCATCCCATTGAAGTTAAGGTCATTGTTACAACTGTAAAGCCTTCTTCCGACATATCAACATCATAGACAAGGCCCAAGTTTACTATATCAACCCCTAATTCAGGGTCAATAACTTGCTCTAAAGCTCCCATAATACTGTCTCTCATATCTTGATCCATAAGAATCCCTCCCTTATCTGCTCTTTCCATCTTAACAAACTTTCAGCGGAAATGAAATTCCCCTGCTTATTGTGCGATATGCCGAGCGAGCCATTCGGTAGCCGCAAGCATTCCCGGCCGGCTTACGGCGTGCCCCGCCTCTCGTTCGTTCATAAAATGGAGATGCTCCGGCACTTCTTCGTAATCATCTTTTAACGCTTTAAAGAAACTGTATGTCGGGCTGAATGGCACTGTCGTATCTTGTTCGCCATGCCAAAAGAAGAGTGGGCGCTTGTTGAGAATTCTTTTGTTTTTTGTTGCATCAAATTGCTCCAGCGTGGACAGCATCTGTTTCCGCTCTTCATCCGTAATCGGCAATTTAAATCCTTTTGATTCAAATTGAGCCATTTGGGCTTTTGCCAACTGAACATAATTCGCTGCTCCCATCATAACCGCCGCCGCCTTAATCCAAGGATAGACAGTCAAAGCGCCAAGTGTCGTGATTCCCCCCATTGAAGTCCCGCCAACACCGATTTCGCCTTTCGCTAATTGCTTTTCGTGGATCTTTTCGTGTATGTATGCCAATTCTTCAATTGAAGTCAAGACAATTTCCCAAAATCTTAAACTCATTTGGACTTCATCAAGCCCTTCTTCCCGTTCGCCATGCAAGAGAGCATCCGGCAGCAGCACACGCATCCCTTTTTCGGCCATTTGATAGGCATAATGAAGATTATGTTCTTTTGCACTCATATGGCCATGGAAAAATACTGCAGTTGGCAGACTTTCATCTTTTCTTCCTTCCGGATATACATGGAGCAATGGAATTTCATTCCATACTTCGTGTTCTGCTATCATTTACTTCACTTCCTTTATATATATCGTAACAATGTTCAAGAAAGTCGGCAAACAATGTGAAACTTTACTGTTTTTATATGAATGCCCTAGAAATATTTCGTTAAGTTTTTTGACGAAACACTTCTATTATCGCTACACTATAGCTAGAGAGAGAAAGGAGACGGAATATCATGAAACAACATTTAATTGTCCTGGATCTAGATGGGACGCTATTAACCGATCAGAAAGTCATTTCAGAAAAAACAAAACAAACTTTAAGAAAAGCGCTGATGGCAGGGCATCAAGTAATGATTGCTACTGGCCGCCCTTACCGTTCAAGCGAACCTTATTATAAAGAATTGGGACTGACTACACCTATCGTCAATTTCAACGGGGCATTCGTCCATCATCCAACAGATAATAATTGGGGCATTTACCACACACCGATTTCATTGGATGTGGTCCATGAAGTGGTGGAATCTATGCATGATTTCAATTTCCACAATATTGTGGCGGAAGTGCTGGACGATGTATATGTCCATCACCATGATGAGAAATTAATGGACATATTTAAATTTGGAGATCCAGCTATCACGACGGGCGATTTGCGAAATTACTTGAAAGTGGATCCAACCTCCATGCTGATTCATGCACCTTATGAAAAAGTGGGCTTGATTCACGATCATTTGAACTCGATACATGCCGAAGTTATCGATCACCGTAGATGGGGTGCTCCTTGGCATGTAATTGAAATTGTTAAAAGCGGTATGAACAAAGCGGTCGGACTTGATCGTGTCTCGAAATCCCTCGGTATTTCCCGGGAAAACATCATTGCTTTTGGTGATGAAGACAATGATCTGGAAATGATTGAATTTGCAGGAACAGGAGTGGCAATGGGAAATGCCATCGATTCCTTGAAAAATATTGCGAATGAAATCACGCTGACGAATAATGAAGATGGCATTGCTGAGCTGCTGATTGACCGCTTAAAATTAAAATAAAAAGGAGGCTTTACATGAGACTATTTGCCGATAGTGCATCTGATTTGCCAAAACAATTTTTCGAAGATGAAAACCTTGTTTTATTTCCTCTCCGGGTTCATATTGCGGACAAAGATTATGATGATATCCGTGGCATCGATTCGAAAAAAGTGTTCGATGCCATTCGTTCGGGTACTCATCCAAAAACATCTCAAGTCTCCCCGGAGGAAGTGCTGAAGGCATTCGAGCAATTGGCAAAAGACGGAGAGGAAGGCTATTACATCTCTTTTTCTTCTGAATTATCGGGTACATACAGTACCGCCGTCATGGTGGCAGATCAAGTGCGGGAAGAATATCCTGACTTGAAGTTAACCATTCTGGATTCGAAAGCCGCATCACTCGGATACGGCAAGCTTGTAAAAGAAGCAGCTCGGCTTCGTTCCGCCGGCCATCCCTTAAATGAAATTATTGAAAAGACGCGCTTCATGGCTGAACACATGCAAAGCCTTTTTACGGTCGAAGATTTGGATTATATGGCAAAAGGAGGCCGTATTTCCAAAGGAAGTGCCTTTGTCGGTGGATTACTGAATATCAAACCGCTGCTTCATGTGGAAGAAGGCAAACTAGTGCCCATTGAAAAATTACGGGGGCGTAAAAAAGTAATCAAGCGAATGGTTGAATTGATGCGCGAACGGGGAACCGATTGGAGTAGACAGACAGTTTCCATCAGCCACGGAGATGATTTGGAATATGCACACCTCTTAAAAAAGGAAATTGAAGAAAATCTGCACCCTAAACAAGTCGAAATCTATATGATTGGTTCGGTAATTGCCGCTCACACCGGACCCGGAACTTTGGCTGTGTTTTTTCTGGATCAAATAAAAGCGTGAGGTGATTTCTTTGAGCAAAATAGTCATTGTGGGTGCTGTTGGAGGAGGTGCAACGGTTGCTGGACAAATCCGCTTCTACGATAAAAACGCTGAAATTACAATCTTTGACCGTGATTCAACGATGTCCTATGCCGCCTGCGGCACTCCTTATGCAATCGGAAATGTTATCGAAGATCCTTCTTCGCTGCTTATGACAGATTCTCAGCAATTCAAAGAAGAACGCAATATCAATGTTTTCCTGAAGCATGAAGTGCTGGAAATCCGACGTGATCAAAAACAGCTCCTTGTCAGGAATTTGAGTTCTGGTGCGCAATACACCGAATCCTATGACACATTGATTTTGGCGCCAGGCGGATCTGCCATAGTGCCTGAAATTGAGGGGCTGGACACGGCAAAGGTATTTGTATTGCGGAGTTACGACGACATGCAAAAAATCAGCAAGTTTATTGACGTCAACAATCCCGCCAGTTGCGTAATTTCAGGCGCCGGTTTTATCGGCTTGGAAATGGCCGAAAATTTAAAGGCTTTAGGCCTCAAAGTTCAGCTAGTACATAAATCCGGCCAGGTCATGTCGATTTTGGATTCCGATATTTCTCAATTGATAGAAGCTGAACTGCAAGCTAATGAGGTACAGTTATTTAAAGAGACCGTCATTACAAAAGCCGATTCCGGTTCAGTGGAGCTGTCCAATCGCATGCGCTTGCAGGCTGATTTTATCATCATGAGCATCGGAATAAAACCGAATACCGAATTAGCTGAAAAAGCCGGGCTTCCTATTGGCGAAACTGGAGGCATTATGACGAATGAGTTTATGCAGACGATAGACCCCTCCATTTTTGCTCTCGGGGATGCATCTGAGAATACGGATATGGTCACCGGTGATCCTAAACGGGTCCCTCTTGCTTGGCCAGCACATAGGCAAGCCTTCCTGATCGCTCAATACTTGACAGGCAACGCCATTCCTAAAAAAGGTTTGCTTGGAACATCTGTCGTTAAAATATTTTCGCTGACGGTGGCGATGACCGGACTAAACGAACGGACAATCAAAAATAAAGGCATTTCCTATAAAACCGTCATACATCGCGGCAATTCGAATGCCGGATATTACCCGGACCATGCTAAAATCACGCTCAAAGTCCATTTTGATTCGGCCAGCCGAAAAATTCTAGGTGCACAGTGCATCGGCGGAAAAGGCGTCGATAAAAGGATTGATGTCCTTGTTACGGCCATTTATGCAGGATTGACGGTTGATGATCTGCAAGCTTTGGAATTGAGCTATGCCCCACCTTATTCTTCACCAAAAGACCCGATCAATATGGCCGGTTACAAAGCATTCAGCAAATAACAGATTTTATGGATCCTCAAATCTGTTATTCTTATTAACAGAAAAAGCTTTAATTTACTGCTATCATTGAATTTCCAAAATGCCATTTAAATAAAAAAGGAAACCACTGCCCTTTTAGGGCAGTGGTTTCCTTTTGTCTTATCTAAGATTTTTAGCTGCTTCGTCCGCTTTCCGCTGTTTCCCTTTTCTCCAGACAATCCAAAGGAATACCATAAAGACAAGATACAATACGGCTAATGCTGCGATATAAGCTTTATTAAAGCCCGTTTCTTCAGTAACATGGAATGTTTCAGCAATTTCCCGGTCCATAGAAATCCGGTATTCGCCATTTGCTTCCTGCCGTACCCGATCACTTTCGAATAATCCCTGCAATTCTTTATCACTGCCTATCACATCAGCAGGTAAATTGATGCTTTTTGTGGAGGAGGTGTTGTTTATAGCGACAATCCAAGTTTCTTCATCGTTAAAACGCTTATAAACGATCCAGCCGTCTTCCTCTATAAGCACTTCAGTTTCTCCGCTGCGCAGAGCAGGAGATGAGTTTCGGAGTGTATTCAAGTTCGTGATATGGTCAATCATTTCTTCATCTACAGCCAAATCTAGGATTTGATGAGACTCAGGAAGTGTTGCCCCGTTCATGACAGTTTCCGTGCCATATTGGATTACCGGAATGCCCGGCATTGTCATTAATTGAGTCAGCATTAAACGCATGCGTGTCGGCGGAAAACCTCTTTCTTCCACTACATCAGCGATAAAACGTGAACTGCTGATCGAATCCATCCGAATCAGGTTTCCTTCACTATCTTTCAAAACAGCCGGCATTTTCGAAGTATCCTGATCAAACTGCTTATAAGAGTTCCGAAGCACTTCTTCCGCTCCAGGCAATACAACTGCATCCAGTCCAGGTGCCGGCTCCATTTCCACATCGTTTATCAAATAGATATCTCTAATATCTTTCATCGCTTTAGAAAAGTCTGCTATAAAACTGCTATCCAGCCGATCAGCATCTTGCAAACGCAAGCCGTCGACATCATATTGGTTGATGAATTCGCTTAAAGCTGAAATCAATGCTTCTTGAACTTCTGGATTTGCGGTATCCAACGACAGCGTGCCGTCTTCGTTTCCAGTGAACCATTCCGGATTTTCCGTTGCCCAAATATGATCTTTGCTAACATTTTGAGTCGGAACATCAACCATGACTTTGAGGTCCTGTTCATGAACTTCTTTAATCAGGTTTTTCAGTTCTTCTTCTGTACCAAAATGGCGTTCAAGCTGAGTATAATCCAGCACTTGTTTTCCATCATATGTATCCGATGCAAAAACCGGTCCAATCGACAAAAGGGTAAAGCCCATTTCTTTTACATGAAGCAGCTGATCGACTATGCCTGCAAAGTCCCCTCCGTTAAAAACCGCCGGATCTAATGCATCTACTTCATAATCATTTTGAATTTTCTTATTAAAATAACGGTCTACCAAAACATCATATATAATCTCGTCTTCAATCGCCTGCTCTTCTGCAGCTGCAGCCGGCTGAATCGGGCTTAACGCTAGCATTCCTGCCAAAAAGCCTAAAATCCATTTTGCTTTCAATCTAAAATCCTCCCTCAATGAGGCGTATTTATTCCGTTCCACCCGGTTAATTTTAACAAAATCACATCCTCACTGCTATGTATAATTCTTAAAACTGCTGCAACCGGCTCTACTTTCGTCTAATCTGTGAATTTCCTCAGAATAGTGAATTCTTTTGTTCGTTTTCTATACATATCCTCATTTTCATCGCTCTAGTCAATTCGCCACGTTAAAATTGCCTGATCGTGCATGCCAATTAAATGGCATTTACTGCCCCACTGATTTATTAAAACCCAGTCATTTAAAGGCATAAAAAAAAGGCGCCTGAGCGCCAGTTTTTTAAAACAGATTTAATCCAATTGGCAGTAAGAAACCTAAGAACATAGTAATAAATAGGAATACTGCAAACAACGCCCAGAACATCGTCACAGGCTTCTGTTTTTTCGAACGGACCAGCACCATTTCCATCATACCAATCGTCAGTAAGCCGAAAAGGAACTTCAAGCCGTACATCATAGCATCTGATGAAGAATATGCGATAAACAAAGCCAATCCGGAGATTAAGATTAAAATATAGAACAAGCGAGATACCATGTGCACAATTTTGCGGCCTTTGCTTGCCGGGTTCATGAAAGCAGCTACTAAGAATAGCACGATTGCGATGACCCAAGTGGCAATGTGTAAATGTGTTGAATTAGTTAAAAAGTCCAAACCGTCACCCCATTTAATTTAGTCTTTTCCAGTTTAGCACACCTGGAACGCTAAAAGACATGTTTGCCGTTATGACAAATGTGTGACGAGAGTACCGATTGACTCGATTGAAACTTTTACAGTATCCCCTGCTTTTAAGAATTTAGGGGGATTAAAGCCTTTGCCGACTCCAGCAGGAGTGCCCGTCAAAATTACATCTCCTGGTTCAAGTGTAATATATTTGGAGACTTCCGCTATTAAATCATCCACTCGACGCATCATATCACCCGTGTTGCCGTTTTGGCGGACTTCGTCGTTAACTTTCGTGACAATCGACAAATTCTGTGCCTGAGGAATTTCATCTTTTGTTACAAGATAAGGTCCCATTGGGCAAGAGTCTTCCAGGCTTTTTCCTAAAAAGTATTGCTGATGCTTGCTTTGCAGATCACGCGCAGTTAAGTCATTGGCAATCGTATAGCCAAAAACATAGTCATATGCCATTTGTTTCGGAATGGACTTCCCTTTTTTACTGATGACTACCGCCAATTCGCCTTCATAGTCGTAGGAATCCGTCACATCACTGTGGACAGATACAGTTTGTTCATCTGCTGCAATGGTTTGCGGCGTTTTTGTAAAAACCACTAAATCTTCAGGCGCTTCTGATCCCATTTCTTTTATATGATCCGCATAATTTTTGCCGATGCAGATAATATTTTTTGGAGTTCTTGATATAGGTGCTAACCATTCGATATCCGAAAAAGAGTGTTTGAATTGCTCAGGGTTTTCGGATTTTGCCGCAACTTCTGTCAACTTGCGCATCTGTTCTACAAATTCCAGTCCCTGTGGTACTCCTTCAATCAGCCGCTCGGGGAAAGATGGCAATACTTCAAGTTCTTTCTGAATTGCTAAAACATCCCATACAGCTTCCTCTTTTTTTACTTTTGGACCAAAACGTTCTTCTCCTTCAAATCGAAAAGATAACAGCTTCATTCGTCAAACACTCCTTTTCTTTGATTCCATTTATTATACACATTCAGCGTTTTGAATTGTTGATTTTTTCTAAATTTCTTCCGTAAGTCATTCTTCTTGATAAATATTCCAGTGGTCCTTGTCCGTATTTTGATAACCAAAGCTCGGCAAAAATCAGCTGTATAGCAAATATCCCCAGCGCGATCCATGTTCCAGTTAAAACATCTACTTGGCCATACAATCCCAATCCATACGAATAAAAGATAAAAGTAGCAATAATGGATTGGCTAAGATAAGTAGTCAACGACATGCGACCTGCTTTTGCAACAGGACTTAACACTTTTCGCATGCGGCGGCTCTCTGCAATCAGCACAATAAGTGCAGCATAGCCCATGGCGACAAGCGGTCCTCCGAAAATATCCTGGATGTATCTGAAGGCATAATTATTATCAATTAGAAGCGGTGCCGCTTTTAATAATAAACCGATAATAAGTAAAACAGCCGCAGCGCTAATCCAACTCTTACGGAAAAGGCCAGCGCGTTCAATCAATCGGACTTTCGCTGCCGCCGCGCCCACCATCAGAAATGGCAAAATAGTGACTATCAGATAAAGATAACCGCTTGGGTTATTGCTATGCACCCAATCAGAAAAACGCTGGCTGAAAATATCAGCAAATGTTCCAGTCGGATAAGCAGCAAGTGAACTTTGCACTTCTTGAATGCCTGTGTAGATGTTCGGATCGATTGAAACCGCAATAAACATCAGCCCTAAAAGGAAGGCATGGGGAAGGGTATAGATAGCGGCTCCAAGTGCCAGAAGCCATGCCGGACTCAGACGCAGCAATGCCAGCAGGAAAAATCCTGTAACGGCATAAGTGATTAAGATATCACCGTACCAAATTAGAAATGCATGGAGAATACCGAAACCGAGAAGAATCAGCAGACGCTTTATTGCCACGGGCAAAAAAGGCTGCTGTCTTTCTTGGGCTTTCATGTACTGCATTGCTAAACCATACCCGAATAACATAGAAAATAACGGATAAAAGCTGCCTTGAATAAAGATATCGATAAATCCAAATACTTCTGTATCAAACGGGCCGTCAAACCAAGTATAAGGATCAATATATGAAAACGGCGAATGGAACGCCAGCATATTGATGAGCAGAATCCCCAAAAGCGAAAATCCTCTCATCAAATCAATTGCTTCTACACGTTCATTTAAAGCCACGGGTTGTAATTTCACAAAAATCCTCCTAAATTTTCACTGTCTGCCTTGCAGCAAACAAGTATAAAAGACGTTCTTTGATCGGAATTTGCAAGATAGCTTCCACCGCTTCTTGATAAACTGCTAATTGAACGCCGTACCTAGCAGCCATTTCATGGCCAATATCCGGAATCTGGCCAATTTTATCCGTTTTGTAGTCAAGCAGGATCCATCCATCTTCTTCCTCAAAAATGCAGTCGACAATCCCTTGGATGATTTGGTGATCTCCTTCGAAATCTTCTTTCGCATAAGTAAAAGGAACTTCCCGTTTGATGTTTTTCGCATGTAACAAACGCTCTGCTATATCACTGCCATAAAAAAGTTCAATGTCATTTATATTGACCGCTTTGCCTTCTTCAGGCGATAAGATTTCCATGCCTACCAGCGTTTCTACAAATTCTTTGATTTCAGGAGCCGCCAATTTTCTGTCTAATGGGATGTGCTGCATAACGGCATGGACAGCGGTTCCAATATCAGCAGCCGACAAACTTTTCTCTTGCATAAAATCTGGACGGTGAACCAAAGTACGACGCAATGGCGCATTTGCCTGAATGAACGATTCAGGTTCATCGAGACGCTGCAGCATCTGCAAACGTTTCATCTCAGAAACCGATTGCTTCGACCTCTTGTCCACCGCATTCTGGAAAGGATACCGGAAATCAAAACGGCTAGCTACTTCTTCTGTAAAGTCTTGTTCTCCTTCATGCGGCCGGAGCAATTCATCGACGTCAATAGAAGCTGGGAGCAATGAAGTGGATTCAACAATGCGAATGAGAAATTTGGAATCGTGCGGCAAAGAACTGCTGTTGCCTTGTAAAATCTCTGCAGCATCCGGATGACGCGAAATTGCTGGACCGATCCAGTCCAAGTAACCTTTTGCCCGCGACCGGATATAATCCGGAAGTAAAACAGCCGGCGAGTTCACTTTCCATTTTTCGATCGTTCGATCGATGTCTTTCACCGATGCTGTCAGATAAAGGCGTTCTTTGGCCCGCGTCATCGCTACATACAATACACGCATTTCTTCTGCCTTCATTTGAAGCTGTTTCATTTCTTTCACCGCTAAAAATGGCAATGATGTATATTCCAAACGCGTGTCAGGATTCACCGCTTTTACAGCCAATCCATAATCCTGGTCAAATAAATACGGCTTATGAAAATCCATTTCATTGAATGACCGGCCGGTCCCTGCAAAAAAGACCACTGGAAATTCGAGCCCTTTTGACTTGTGGACTGTCATTAGCCGAACCACATTCTCTTTTTCACTCAGTGATTTGGCAGTACCCAAATCATCCCCTCTGTCCCGCATTCGGTCGATAAACCGGATGAATCGGAACAAACCGCGAAACGATGTTTTTTCATATTCCAATGCCCGGTCATGCAGCGCACGCAAGTTTGCTTGACGCTGCTTGCCGTTCGACATCGCTCCAGCCATTTCGTAATAATTCGTATCTAAATAAACCTGCCAAATCAGGTCGGCAAGCGAACCGCGGCGAGCCAAATTGCGCCAGTCCTCCAAATGCAGCATAAAACGGCGCAGTTTTTCTGCAGCTGCCGGATCGATGCCGGATCCCCCTAAGATAAAGGTTTTAACCGCTTCATAAAAAGAGGCTTGCGGAGCTGCTAAACGGATTTCAGCTAATTCATTTTCTTTAAGGCCGATAAATGGGGCCCGCAGTACAGACACTAACGGAATATCCTGATAGGGATTATCGATGACACGCAGGGTATTTAGCATGATCATGACTTCAAGGGCATCGAAATAACCGCCTGTCAATTCAGCATACAATGGAATTCCCGCTTTCTTGAACTCATCAACAAAATCTCCCGACCAAGTCATGGACCGCATCAATATGACAATGTCGCTATACTCCAATTTGCGCTGCTCTTTTTTCCATGGATCGTAGACAAGTGTCTCTTTTTCTACCAATTCACGGATTTTCTCAGCAATATAACGGGCCTCCCACTGGGATTTAGCCAAATCCTCTTCCGGTTCTTCTTCATTTTCCGGCTCATGGATCAATGCCAGTTCAATGGGGATTTCCTGTTCAGGATACGGCGCTTTTGTTTTTAAAGCGGCTGCTTCATCGTAGTTGATTTCTCCAACACGTTCACCCATGATTTGAGCAAAAATATAGTTGGTCCCATTCAAAATCTCTTTCCGGCTTCTGAAATTGGCATTCAAGTCAATCCGCAGTCCTGTTTCTTGCGAGTCTTTCGTAAACCGGCCATATTTGCCGAGAAACAGCATCGGTTCAGCAAGCCGGAAACGGTAAATCGATTGTTTCACATCGCCCACCATAAATAAATTTCCGTCTTTTTCCCCTCCGGATTTCACTAATGAAAGTATCGTCTCCTGAAGCATATTGGTGTCTTGATATTCATCCACCAGCACTTCTTTAAACTGGTTCTGATAGTCTTTTGCAATTGCTGAAGGCTGGCCTTCCTCGCTCAAAATCTGAAGCGCATAATGCTCCAAATCCGAAAAATCGACAATCGCTCTTTCAATTTTCAGCTCTTTGTACTGATTGGCGAAGACTTTCGTCAATTCCACCAATGTTTTCATCAATGGAGCCATTTCACGCATTTCATCAAGCAAGCGTTTTGGCGTGCGCATAAAGTATGCTTCAAAGACGTTGTTGACGATTTTCTTAACGTCGCTGCGTCTCGCTTTTGCTTCTTCAGCAAGCTGAGGATCACAGCTATCTTTTCGAATCGTGGCCGCTTTCGCCCAGCTGAAATTTTTCGCAAAGGAATACAGACTGTCCCATGAATCTTCTAACGAATAAATCGCAGTACGGATCAAATCCATATCCATTTGGAAAGTCTCACTCAGCAAATAGGGGCCGTCCGGCTGGTTTGCCAAATCATTCCCTTCAGATGCCAGATGCAAGGCTTCTTCGAAAGCATGACGTATCGTCATTTTCAAATCGCCTATAAACGGCAAATCATCTACCGAAGCTCCTTCTGGCACTGCGTAAAGGTTTGGCACTTGTTCAAGCCAACCCGCAGGATCCGGGTGAACCCGCGAATAATCATACAATTTGTTCAACAGCACTTCCATGGCCTGGTCGTTTCGGTCTGACGTAAAGCTGTCAGCGAGCCGATAAACAGCATCCGCTTTGTCGCCTTCATATGCTGATTCCAAAACGGCTTCAAGTACATCGTCCCGCAGCAAAGCAGCCTCTGTTTCATTGGCGATCCGGAAGCCCGGATCGATCTCCAGTAAATAGGCATATTGTTTAACCACTTGCAGGCAAAATGAATGCAGCGTAGAAATCTGCGCTTTATTGATCAGCCGCAATTGCTTGCGCAAATGCTGGGATTCGGGATTTTCAGCTACGGCTTTTTCTAAAGCATTTAACATCCGCAAGCGCATTTCAGCCGCAGAAGCGTTGGTGAAAGTGACGACAAGCAGCTCATCCACTGATATCGGGTCTTGTTCAGCCACCACTTTTTCAATCATCCGGTTGATCAATACAGCTGTCTTCCCTGATCCAGCGGCTGCGGAAACAAGCATATCCTGGCCCTTAGCCCAAATAGCTTGCCACTGTTCCTCTGTCCAAGTAGCATCAGTCGGTTTTATCGGGATCATCGCTTGCAGTCTCCTTTCGAATAAGTTCTATTGCTTTTTCACTGCTCAAATCTGGCAGTTTGCGGTAACTTTGATCTGGATCTGACGGATCAAATTGGCAGATGGAGCGGTAAGAACAGAATTGGCATGGCGTGTCTTCTTTCACTTTATAAGGAGTGATTTGAGTATCGCCATCTAAAATGCCGTTGCCCGCTTTTTGGTGTTTATTGCGGACAAAATGGCGAATCATTTCCATGTCTTCTCTTTGTACCGTTTTGGACTGGGATTTAGAAATTTCGCCTTTTTTGTTCATTCGGACTGGAATTACATTTGAAAAGCCTTCAATTTCACTGTCCATCGCATAAATCACATCCGGGTCTTCTACAATCAACCCATTCATTTTAAATGATTTAGCAACTTCTTCTTCAATTTCGTCCGCAGTCATCAGCTTGGACAGCTTCAGCATAGGATTATGCATATGGAAATACAGGACGCCAGCCGGTTCTGCCTGAGTGCCGAGCCAGCGCTCCGAATGAGTTAATGCAACATCCAAATAGGTGAAGGTCTGCAAAGACAGACCATGATAGACATCACCGAGGTCCAGGCCTTGTTTTGAAGACTTATAATCGACAATCCGGATATACGGCTTGCCATTGATTTCTGTCGAATCGATTCGGTCGATGCGCCCGCGTACATTCATTTTGCGGCCGCGCTTTAATGCAATATCAAGCGGCGGAATCGCTTCCGCTCCTCCAAATCCAACATCCAACGCCACAGGTGCAAAGCCGGTCACTTTGGCGTGCCTGCTGAGCATAAAGGCGGTTTGGCGAATGATTCCTTCCAATTTATGCTGGATATAGCGGTAGCGGTGTGAACTGATGAGGATGTGATTAACAAAATAAGGCGACAGCTGTTCAATGGCGCCTTTAGCCAATTCCTGGCATTGCTTCCGGCTTAAAGAAGACCAAGAAACACCGAGCCGGCTCACTTCGTCTGAAATCCATTTAATAGCTGCATGGAACAAATCCCCCATTGCCGGAGCTGCCAATTTATATTGGTCCCGCTCTTCCAGTCTCAGTCCATATGAAACATATTGAGCGAATGGACAGCTGAAATAAGTTTCGACCCGGGAGACGCTTGAAGAAACAGGCAAACCATAAAGCGGTTCTGCAATTTCTTCACGCAGTTGATCTGCCACATTCGGTTTAATCGGTTCGACAATCCGTTCGACAACAGACGCCCAGAATAGATCTTCACGGTAATATGACAGGACGGCCCGCCATTCCGGCGCAAGCTCCCCTGCACGCAGCTGAGACGTTAAATAAGCCAGGCTGGCACGAGGATGTGATATATAAGGCAGCGGAGAAGCGTTTTTCAATTCTTCAGGATCAATCACTGCTGGTGTCAGTTCCAGATTGAACATATCTTTAATCTTCTGGATGTATAACGACGGCATCATCGCTTTTCCTTCTTCGTCTGCAATCGGGTAAGAAACAGTCAAAAAATCCGATGATGCAGTGAATGTACGGTACGCTGTATAAGTTTCATCCATCAGACGCATTTTTGAAGTCGGAGCCAGTTCGATGCCGATCGTTGCAAACCATTCCCGTTCCGTATCGGTCAGCAGCCCTTCCTGCTCCACGCGCTGAGGCAGAACGCCATCATTCACTCCAATGACAAATACCGACTTGATATCCATAAGCCGCGCTAAATCGATTTTAGACACTGTTATTTGATCAAGAGAAGGTGGAATGCGTGAAAACTCCAATGTTTCAAACCCTTCATCCAAAATTTTAACTGCCGTGCTGAGTTCCACTTCCTTATCCCCGAACATAAGCACAAATTGGTCCAGCACTTCAATCCACTGTTTCCAAGCTTGTTCATGCTCTGTAGCAGCCAGCAAGCGATGCTCTGATTCTTCCCGCTCTTTTAAGGATTGCAGTTTCTCGTAGACATTCATTTGTTCAATGAATAAATAAAGGGCTTCCGCAATTTCTCTGCCCGTTGAACACTCATCTAGTTTGTCCTTCAATGCTGACAGCGGTCCTCGGATCAAATCGCGTACAGCATGAAGTTCCATTTGTGCAGCCAATTCTTCATCCGTCTGGATGCCAGTATGGAACTCCAAGCCCCGGTATTTTTTATAGAACCAGCGCTTTTCTTCAAACCAGCGTTCACCGTAGATTCCATTTGCAATGATGAAATTCTCGAGAAGGTCACTGCGTTCCCGCCATTTCGATACACTGCCTTCCGGGAAAAATAAATCTGTTTTAACAGCACGGAAGACCGGCTCATAGGAATAATTGGACAATACGGCTTCCAGCACCGACCGGCTGAATTCAATAAGCGGATGGTGCAGCATCGATTTTTTGCGGCTGATGAAATACGGAATATCGTATTGCGGAAAGATGGTATTGATGAGTTCATCGTACACTTCAGGCTGTCGATATAAAATAGCAATATCTTTATAACGCATGCCTTCACGTGTCTGCTGCCGGATGGACCGCGCCATCGCATGCACTTCCGCTCTCCGGTTGGAAGCTTCGACTAAAGAGATGGCGCCGCTTGATACTGAAGTTGCCAACGGATAATCATCAAAGTGTTCTTCAAGATGCGCGAGTTCGGCCTTGTTGAAACGCTGCTGCATGTCCATATGCACCGGCAGGTCGACATCGACGCCTCCTTTTCTAGCCTGCTCTGTTAATCGCTGAGCTGTATTTGCGGTCTGATAGAAAATTGCCTGCTCATCATGCGCATCTGTGCCACGGTCCAAAGGGAGAGCGATTGTGACGTTTTTAGCGTACTTCATCAACTCGAAGATGATTTCGTATTCACGTGCAGTAAACGTAAAAAAGCCGTCAATGTAAATATCTGCGGACTTGATCGTTTCGGAAAATTTGATTTTTTCGGCCAGCAAAGCCAAATGGCCTTCAGAGTCCACAAAGACTTTTCCAAGCCGGCTTTCAAGTTCCGTCAAGATGAGCTCCAGATCCGCCGCTTTATCCAATAAAGTGCGCGGGGCTCCAGCAGAAGCCAAAGAAGCCCGGATTGTTGTCAATTCTCCGCAATCGACACAATACCTGGCAAATTCTTTTACAAGCTGTTCAATCTGATCGGTGAACCCTCTTTTTCCGGCCGCTCTCCGAAACAATTGAAATTCTTCCCTGTGCTCTTCCAATAAACTGCGGATCAGCATGCGATATCCAAAAGTGTCTACTTCTTTCCGGCTGATTCCGCCAACTTCCTGCAGGACACGCCAAGCCAGCCTCTTAAAAGTGGCTGCCTGAGCACGGATCATCCCGCTCATGCCATAGGCAGAAGAAAGCCGATATTCTGTTGAAAACGACATCTGGTCCGGTACAACCAAAAATATCGGATTTCCAACTCTGCTGCGTTTTAACTCTTCTGCAATCTCTTCTTGGATAAACCGGGTTTTCCCTGATCCGGCTCGTCCATATACAATTCGCAACGACACGACTTCACTCCCTCTCAAATAGAACGTTTGTTCTTATTATATAAGAATTAAGCTATAGTTGCCACTTTACAGGCAGTTTATCAAATTTCTTTTTTGCCTTCTTCGCTGGCTCTGCGAAAGTCCGCTTCTACCCGCTTATTGAGCCTTTTTTCTAAAATCTTCCCTATTATGTAAAGCAGTACTATGACCACAACAACAATAGCTGTACGGATAGGCTGTGTAAACAAAGCTTTAATATCATAGCCGACAAAAGAAATCATAAAGACCATGACGAACTTGCCCGCCATCACTGTCAGTAAATAATAATGTCTGCTGATGTTCGATAATCCCGCAACCACGTTGACGAGAGCCGATGGAGTAAAAGGAAAACAGAGCAGCAAAAAGAGCGGGCCAAAGCCATTGCGTTCTACCCAATGAATCAGCTTTTCAATCTTTTGGTGTTTCGTCATGAAGTTCATAAAACGGGCACGGCCATATTTCCGCACTACTAGAAAAACAGCATAAGCTCCTAGAACTGTTCCCCCCCACGATAAAAGAAAGCCAATCCATAAGCCATAAGCTGTCGCATTGGCAAAAACAAACACGAACAAAGGCAAAAATGGCATGAATGCTTCTATAAATGGCAGCAAAAAACCGATAAGAGGACCAAATGCCCGATAAGATTGAGTTAATTCAATTATATTTTCCATCGAGAAAAAATCTGACATGCATTTCATCCTTTAAGTTTCGTAGATTTTAAATTATTGTTTCTTTATTAATTATTACTATCTTCATATGTTGAGCTAAAGAAACTCCTTTTATATGCCGCTTCGGCCGCTTTGGGCAGGACTCCTGATGAGCCCAGCCCCTGGACGCGCCGGCGCTGGATAAGCTTTCTATAAGGGAAATAATCATCTATTTACATCTTTGATTATTAACCACTTAGATATGGAGCAAAACAGCGAAGAAAATACTACTGTCTCTCCACACTTCGTCACACAGAATTGGCACTCCCACGTCAAGCAAAGCAGCATTGCGAAATATTCGCAGCTGAAAATTATCTATTCTACTTTTATACTTTCATGAAGCATATTAGAATCTGTTAAGGCTTTATAAAACAGCCTTCAAAAATCAAATGGTATTTGATATGCTATATTAATTACTTTACACTCTTTCTCCTCATTTGGAAAATGAGTAATACTTATACATAAGGAGCGGGTCAAATGGATGAACGCGGGTTTTCAGCAGGTTTAAAAGCTGGAGTCAGTATAGCGATCGGTTATTTTCCGATTGCTTTGACATTTGGACTGCTTGCCAAAACTACCGGCCTTTCACTAATCGAAGCGACGGCAATGAGTATCTTCGTTTTTGCAGGAGCTGCTCAATACATCTCTTTGTCGCTGATTGCTGCTGGTGTTTCCCCCGTTGTTATTGTAGTGAATACCTTCGTCGTTAATATCCGCCACTTCTTAATGACGGCTGCGCTGAATGAAAAGATGCAGCCGGATGCCATTTGGAAAAAAGCCCTTTACGCTTTTGGCATCACGGACGAATCGTTTTCAGTGTTGGCTACACAATCAGGTGGCAGGCTCAAGACTTCTTTTGCTGCAGGAGTCATTATTATTTCATATGGCAGCTGGGTAGTATTTACAGCGATCGGGCATCTGATCGGTGCTAACCTCCCTCAGTTTCTCCAGGCCTCAATGGGAATCGCTTTGTATGCCATGTTTGTCGGCTTGCTTGTTCCATCCATGCGCGGCAACAGGAAAGTGGTAAGCTTAGCGGCAATTGCTGGCATTATTAATTCGCTGTTCTATTTTACCGGTTGGCTGTCAACCGGCTGGGCAATCTTAGTATCGACACTTGTTTCCGCTATATTTATTGAATATATTTCTCCGAAAGCGAGGAAAGCATAATGGGTACCTGGTTTTGGTGGATGATTCTTGGAATGGCGGCAGTCACTTATATTCCACGCGCTATTCCGCTGACATTTTTAGAAGGGCGGGAACTTCCTGCTTCCGTTCAAAATGTTCTCAAAAACATTCCTTATGCAGTTCTCGGCGCGCTTATTTTCCCTGCTATCTTTTTCATTCAGGAAAACATGTGGTTTGGCGTATTAGGGGCTGCTGCAGCTTTTGGACTGGCTTTCATGGGAGCAAACGTAATGGTTGTAGTTCTGGGTTCTATCGCTGTTCTAGCAGTTTACAGCTTAATCTTCATGTGATATGCATCCTATAAAATAGAAAAAAGCCGTCACTCATCTTCATGAGTTTCGGCTTTTTTCGAGCGGTTATACATGTTGGTTGCATACCAAAACCCTAAAGTTAAAGAAGCGGCATTCACGGCATATAAAAACCAAGTATTGGTGTATCCTGCATAAACTGCCGCTGCAATCAATGCAATTGTTAAGATCAACGCTACGATATGATTAAACGTGACTCTCGTGAATAAGACAACAAATAATCCTGGCAGCAGCAGCGACAATATAAACTTCGTGAACATCGATTCCATTTGCGATAAACTCCTCAGTTGACAACAATCAATCCTAATCGGTGATGATCATGCCGGAAAATTATATGCTGGCGAAGTCTCACTTCATGGCTGTGGTCGAGGACTTCCAACCGGCAATGCGCTGCATTTACTTGAATCGCTTCATATAATTCCGTTTCGTTCGAAACAGCCAAGCCATTCACTTTGCGGATCACTTCGCCGCGTAAAAGGCCCATTTTATGCGCGGGCGAATCAGGCAGTACATCGACAATCATCACTCCTTGAGAATGTGGTGTTACAGCATGGTTTCCTTGCCGCTCTTTCATCTCAAAATACAGGGTAATGACCAGCCTGCCTATAACTCCTAAAATAAGGGCTATAATGGCCAATGGCTCCCATAGCAATGATGCTAATGCCAGAACCGCTATTCCAACACCCAGTTTCCATGTCATTTTGCCGATTGCGGGATACAGATAAACCGGCAATGTTTTTCGTGCACGGTTTTGAAATCCAAAAACAAAAGGAAAAAGTATAAATGAGAAAGAGCTTTGCCCGATTGGAATCTGCGGCCAATAAGGTGCCACTTCCTCGATAAGAGAACCTGGCACTGCTAGCAAAACTGGAATAAGCCATAATCGCTTAGAATCGTAGGCTGCGGCCTTTAGTCCCCTTGGTGACTTCTGCAGTCTTGGTGAAGCTGAAGGAGCTCCATTTTTACTGATCATCAGGCCTTCTGCAATTACGAACCCGCCTGCCAAAAGTGCTGCCGGCAACAACCATTCCCAGGCAATATAATAGCCATCATAATTGATGAACCCTAAGTTGACCGACCATTCATTGAAATCAAACAGCCAACCAAGAGCCACCGCAGCCGCCGCTAGATAAATAAACGAACCTGCTTGATAAAATCCTGAAATCACCATGATTATGCTGACAATACTCAAAGCAACCAGCCATTCTAAAGGAATGACTAAGCCGGCTCCGGCAAAAATCACTGAAAAAATTAAAGCATACTTCCAGCCGTCTTTCAGGAAACCGGAAAATTCTGTCCAGCCCCATACAATTCGCGTACGGAACATTTTCCGTTCGCGTTTCACCCGAAAATACCCTAATAAAACTGCGGCTAACAGTGCTATGTATAAAAGCGGGTTAATAAAAAATCTGCCTATATCTAGTAACGCGGTCATTATCACTTTTTTCACACCATCCTATCACTGGCAACTAACGTTTCTTATCATTGTACCAAAGAAATGGCAGACTCTGCACTTCTTTTTAGTTAATTGAAGGCTGCGCTTAACTGCGCCAAAATATCTTCTGTTCCTTCTATGCCAGCAGACAAACGGATTACTTGTTTCGTCACGCCGATTTTCACTTTTTCTTCATCTGATAATGCGCGGTGGGAAGTACCGTAAGGATAAGAAACTGTCGTTTCAACTCCCGCTAATGTCGGTACAATTTTAATCCATCCCAATGATGAAAAGAATTTTGAAACATCTGCTGTTTCAGGTAAAGCGAACGTTACAATCGCGCCTTTTCCTGGATACCAAACTTGTGCTTTCCCTTCTAAAAATGCCGCAATCGCTTTTGCATTTGCAGTTTGCGCTTTCATCCGAACTGCAAGTGTTTTAATTCCCCGCAAGGTAAGCCAAGCTTCAAAAGGGCTCAAATTCATTCCCAAGTTGACAATGCGGTCTTCAGCATCAGCAATCAGCACTGCATCGCCTACTAAGACGCCGGCTGTTACATCGCTATGCCCGCCTAAATATTTTGTCGCACTATGAGCCACTAAATCTGCCCCTGAATTATACGGATTTGTCGTATAAGGAGTGGCGAACGTATTATCAATCATAACTTTAACTCCATAGTGTTTTTTAAGCTGAACGAGAACTTCAATATCCTCTACTCTCAAAAAAGGATTGGTGATTGACTCACTGAAAATCAGTTTAACTTCCGGATAGTCTATCAATATTTGTTCAATCTCACTGGTATATGCGAAATCAGCAAAATGCACTTGTATACCCATCCTTGCCAATTCACCTTTTAATAAATGGAATGTTCCACCGTATACATCTTGAGCAGCTACCACATGATCGCCTGCCTTGGCAACGGACAAAATGCCGGCCAGAATAGCCGCCATCCCGGAAGAAGCTGCCACTCCCCGAGGTGCACCTTCCATAGTTGCGACAGTTTGGCCAAGCGCATCCGTATTGGGATTTGCAGTACGCGAATAAAGGTAAGTGCCATTTCCTTCATAATAACCTTCCAGCTCTTCAAGCGAAGAAAAAGAAAAAGCTGACGTCTGATACAACGGCATAACTTTGGGTTTAATCGTACGTTCCTCTAATGCTGCAGTATGTACAGCTTTTGTTTCAATCATATCCATTATTACAGCTCCTCACTCTAAATTTGAAACCATCTTCTCAATCATTGTTTCATCCATCGGCCCCACAATTTTGTTTTGCACTCTTCCCTTTGTATCAATCAAATAACTGGTAGGAATCGTAACAGCTTGGTAAGAAGCACCGATCTCACCTTCTAAATCCATTGGTATAGGAAAAGTCAGGTCGTATTCATGGACAAATGTTTTCACTTTGTCAATGCCCCGGTCTTCGGTAGTCAAATTTACTGCAAGGATTTCTACGTTTTCTTTCTTAGCCTGTTCTTCGTAATACTTTTGCATATGCGGCATTTCTGCCCGGCACGGAGGACACCAGGTCGCCCAAAAATTAAGGATCACTTTTTTCCCTTGATAATCCGATAAGCTGACAGTTTCACCATCTAATGTGGTAAGTTCGAAATCAGGCGCCACTTTACCTTTAGCCAAGCCTTCATCAGTAGCCAAAAATTCGACATCACTGCCTAAAGCAATATTATCAAATTCAGATGTGTTTTCAATATTATTTTTTACAATGCCGGCTATTACAATTCCAATCATCGCAGCAATCAACAATAAGCCGAACAGCTTTTTTGACATCCCTCATTCACCTCATTCAAACTTCATCATACGATAAAATGCAACCACTATTCCACTGCAGACTCCAGTTAAAAATGGCTTTTATGTGAAAGCTCTTATATTCGGAGGTTTTCGCACCCACAAACTCAAAGTGAATAAAAAAAGCCGGCATCACTAGCGATGCCGGCTAAAACGTTTTATAGAGCAATATAATTAGCAGGGTTTACTGCGTTTGTACGTGCACCATTCCAAGGACCCACATGAATTTCAAAATGCAGGTGAGATCCGAATGAGCGTCCTGTATTCCCCATTTTCCCTACGCTTTGTCCTTGAGAGACCGATTGGCCGACAGACACGCCAATAGAGCTTAAATGAGCATAAACAGTTGCATGCGTCTGGCCATTGATTGAGTGAGTAACGATAACAACATTACCGTACCCGCCCATGGATCCAGCATAAGAGATATATCCGCTTGCTGCAGCTACGACATTTGTCCCAACTCCATTAGCGATGTCTACGCCTTGGTGGAATTCCTGTCCAGCCCCGATATCGCGCCATCCAAATTTAGACGTATAACGGCCAGATGTCGGTCGGATAAAGTTCGAGCTTACAGCTTGCTTCACTGCCGGTGGAGTATAAACAGCAGCCGGTTTTGGTGCTGGTACTGGTGCTGGTGCTGCTGCTCTAGAGGATGAAGAGTCCGCAGACTTCGAACGTGCCTCCGCTTTTGCTGCTGCCGCAGCTTCAGCCGCGGCACGTTCTTCTGCAGCTTGTTGGGCTGCTGCTGCTTCCGCTGCCGCTTTTGCTTGAGCTGCTCTTTCAGCCGCTAATTTGCGCTGGCGCTCTTCTTCCGCTTTTCTTGCCAATTCAGCAAGACGCGCTTGTTCATCCATGATTTGTTTCTCGAGTTCAGCGGTAACGTCAATTGCTTCTTCACGCTGCTGAACCAAATTCGCTTTTTCACTCGCTAAACGCTTTTGCTCGGCTTGAAGGTTTTTCACTAAACCGGCTTGTTCAGCTTTTTGGCCATCAAGAGACCCTTTTAGTCCTTCTAGTTCTGCATGGCGTTTTTCCTGTTCAGCCAGTTTTGTTTCCACTTGTGCTTTTTGCTCCGCAAGAAGTTTTTTATCTTCTGCTTGTTCGCGCATAATTTCGCGGTCTGCATCGATCAAAGTGTTAACTGCTGAAAAACGGTCGATGAAATCAACAAAGCTATTAGCTCCAAGCAATACATCTATGTAATCTACAGATCCGCCGCTCAATTGAATCGCGCGTGCGCGTTCTTGCAGCAAAGCCGTTCTTTCATCAATTTTACGTTTTAATTCTGCGATTGAAGCCCGTAGTTCTTCAATTTCCGCTTTTGTTTGCCCAATCTCGCCTTCAACGCTAGTAATTTTTGCTTCAGTTTCTTTGATTTTCGCGTCTAATTCATTGATTTGAGCCATGATCTTTTCTAAAGTTGATTGGTTTTCAGAAATTGCGTTTGTTTTTTCGCTAATTCCTGAATTCAATTCACTTTGTTGCTGCTGTGCTTCTTGCTTCTTTTGTTCCAGTTCACTTAGTTTATCAGCATTAGCTGTCGGCACTAAGACCGACAACGCTAATACAGAAGATAAACCAGTCAACATCCACTTAGACATTGGCTTCGAGTTCAATTTCATGTTCCCCTTTCGGAATTACGTTCATTCTTTCTCTCTGTTGTTTATCTATTTTTAGACACGCAAGAATTTTCGGATCGACATAAAGCTTCCCCAAACACCGATAAAGACTCCCATCACTAGAATCAAAGCACTCACTTGGTAAATGAGCGGAGTGAAGTCCAGTATCTGCATCAGTTCACCGCTTAACTTCGGTTGAACAAATTCAGTGACATTGTAGTATAACGCGGCAACTAACCCAATTGGGATTATGGAACCCAGTAAACCAAGCCACATGCCTTCTAAGATGAATGGTATGCGGACAAACCAGTTTGTCGCGCCCACTAATTTCATAATCTCAATTTCACGCCGTCTTGCAACGATTGTGATCCGGATTGTATTTGAAATGAGGAACATTGCTGTGAACAACAATGCCAGGATCAAAATCAATCCTACATTTCGTCCCGTGTTCAGGAAGTCGAAAAGTTTCTCGATTTTGCCTTCTCCATATTCCACGTCTTCGATATTTCCGATTTTCGCTATTTCAGCAGCAACTTTTTCAGTTTGCTGCGGGTCAGCCGCTTTTACATAGAAAACATTGAACAATGGATTACTTTGTTCAAATAAACTTAATTCATCTCCAAAATCCAGTACCAAATCCGTCAATTCTTCTTCTTTTGTGGAATAGTCAACTGATTCTACTCCAGGCATATCAGTAAGAATCTGCTCTATATGTTTAGTCCCTGTTTCATCTGCTTCGAGAGAAACAAACACCTTAATTTCAACGTCATTTTCCAAATCATCGGCAACTTTGTTCAAATTCATCATAATCATTACAAATACTCCTACAAGAAGCAATGTAACTGTAACAGCACTGACAGATGCAAATGTCATCCAGCCGTTACGCCCGAGGCTTTTTAAACTTTCACGAAAATGGCGTCCTAATGTTCTAACCTTCATAGCCGTAATCACCTCCGGCCACATCACGTACAATTAATCCGCCTTCGATAGCGATAACCCGGTGTCTCATTGTATTTACAATTTCACGGTTATGTGTGGCCATTAAAATTGTCGTTCCGCTTGCATTAATCTGTTCAAACAAATTCATAATATCCCAAGACGTTTCGGGATCTAAGTTTCCTGTCGGTTCATCGGCGATAACCACTTTCGGTTTGTTGACGATTGAGCGGGCAAGGGAAATTCGCTGCTGTTCCCCTCCGGACAATTCATCCGGGAACATTCTCGCTTTATGTTTTAATCCCACCATATCCAGCACGTTCAATACACGTTCGCGGATCTTGGCTGGCGATTCTTCAATCACTTCCAGTGCAAAAGCAACATTCTCATAGACATTTAGTCGCGGCAACAATTTGAAATCCTGGAACACTACGCCCATTTGACGGCGAAGCAATGGAACTTTTTTGTTTTTTAATGTAGCAATATCAATGCCATCCACTAACATCTGTCCTGAAGACGGGCGTTCTTCCCGATACATCATTTTGATGAAAGTCGACTTTCCTGCTCCACTCGGACCTACTATATATACAAATTCGCCTTGCTCAATTTCAACGTTCAAGCCATTGAGAGCAACGATGCCATTCGGATATTTCTTGTAGACATTCTTCATTTGAATCATTTAATAACCACCTATATTAATTAAGTTTCCCTAAGCTGACTGTTACTTCAAAAAATCCGGCAGACTCATTATAACATCCTAAACCTATATTTTTATTACAGTTATGTATCAATTAACATCAGGTTTTGAAATATAATATTATATAGGCATAAAGTTTTTTTGTTTCTAAAATTCAAAACAATCTAGGTATTTTGAACTTTAATCCTATATAAAGGTGGCTTTTAATTAATAATGAGACATAAGAAAAACCGGCTAAGTTAGCCGGTTTACTTTTTCTCTGATAACCATTTTGCTACTGCGTCCGCTTCTTCACCTTCGATAATGCCTGCTGGCATCGCGCCTTTGCCATTTTCTATGACACCGCGAATTTCTTCTTCTGATAAACGAGCTCCTACATTATTCAATGCAGGGAAATTACCTGCACCTTCCAGATTTTCACCGTGGCAGGATATACAGTTTTGCTGTACCACTTGTTCAGGGTCTACCGAAGTTTCTTCTGTGCCCGCGCTGTCAGGCGTATCAGCAGGTGGCGCAGCTTCATCTCCTCCGCCTCCGCATGCTCCCAGGACTAAAGCAGAACCGAACAGCAAAGCCATTAATTGCTTTTTCATGCATGGTTCCTCCTCCATTATTTATTCATACATAATAGAGTATACCAAAGTTAGGACCGTTTAAAACCTTCCCCTAGTACTTCTGCTGCATCAGAGACAATGACAAATGCAGAAGAGTCGACACTTTTTACTAATTGCTTCAACCGGGTAAATTCAGTTTGATGCACAACGACCATAATAATCGGTTTTTCCGTTTCCGTATAACCACCTGTCGCCGCCAGCTTTGTTACGCCCCGATCGATTTCTTCGTAAATGGCATCACGCATTTCCACTTGTTTGTTCGTGATGATATAGACAAGTTTTGAACGGCCAAATCCAACTTGTACTAAATCGATGGTTTTCGTGGTTACATACAGCCCTACTAAAGCATACAGGCCTTTTTCAATGTCGAAAACAATTGCAGCCGCCAGTACGATTAATCCATCTATTAAAGCCACACTCGTTCCTAGTGTAAATCCCGTATATTTCGTAATAATCTGAGCTGCCAAGTCTGTCCCACCCGTAGAAGCTTTGCCTCTAAAGACAATCCCAAGACCGGCGCCAACCATAATGCCGCCAAATAATGCACCGAGCAGCGGGTTTAACGTCCATGGTTCCCAGGAAGCTGTCAAATATACAACAAAAGGCAAAAATATTGTGCCGACAGCCGTTTTAATACCGAAATTCTTCCCTAATAATATAACACCGGCTATAAACAGCGGAATATTAAATGACCATTGGACAAAAGCCGGTGTCCAATCAAACAGCCCTTTTAAAATGGTGCTTATTCCACTGACTCCGCCTGAAGCTACTTCATTGGGCAATAAAAACACGTTAAATGATATTGCAACGATTGCTGAACCAATAAGGATACTGAAGTAATCATTAACTAAAGTCAGCATTGGATGCGGCTCTCGGCGATTGCGCTGTTTTGTTTTGTTCATGATGGCGTTTCCTCTTTTCATTTAGTGTTCATTAGAATCTTGTCAGAGTATAGCAGACGAGAGCAAAGTTGTGAACTTCATCGGGATAAAGCAAAAAGCTGCGCCCTAAGCCAAAGAATGACTTAAAGCACAGCTCTATTTCGATTCATTTTAATGGAGACAAAGAATCTGCATCCACTGGTATTTCTTTTATTGCATTTTTGAACGCAGCAGCGAATTGATGAAACCATCAAGATCGCCATCCATTACAGCTTGCAGGTTGCCAGTTTCATAGTTGGTGCGGTGGTCTTTGACCATTGAATAAGGATGGAATACGTAAGAGCGGATCTGGCTTCCCCAGCCAATCTCCTTTTGCTCACCGCGAATTTCCAGAAGCTGAGCTTCCTGCTCCTCAATTTTCAAAGCATATAATTTCGCTTTAAGCATTTGCATCGCTTTTTCACGGTTTTTGATTTGAGAACGCTCTTGCTGACAAGTAACAACCGCACCCGTTGGCAGGTGGGTAATGCGGACAGCTGAATCCGTCGTATTAATGTGCTGGCCACCGGCACCGCTTGCACGGTACGTATCAATTTTCAAATCTTCCGTACGGATGTCAATTTCAATTTCTCCGGTGAATTCCGGCATTACTTCACATGAGACAAACGAAGTATGGCGCCGACCTGAAGAATCAAACGGAGAAATGCGTACCAGGCGATGTACGCCTTTTTCCGCTTTTAGATATCCATAAGCATTATGGCCTTTGATGCCAAGCGTTACAGATTTAACTCCGGCTTCATCTCCCGCCAGATAATCCAGTGTCTCTACTTTGAAGCCGCGCTTTTCAGCCCAGCGTGTGTACATTCGAAGCAGCATGGAACACCAATCTTGAGATTCTGTGCCGCCAGCTCCTGGATGCAATTCCAGAATCGCATTGTTTTTATCATATGGTTCACTTAATAGCATAGTGAGTTCATAATCGCTTAAATCCGAGATGAATGTTTTCATTTCAGAGCTGATTTCTTCGTGAAGTTCTGCATCATTCTCTTCACGCAGCAGCTCTAAAGTCATTTCCAGGTTTTCCTGTGTATCTATAAAGCTGTGATACGTATTGACAATTTCTTTTAATCCATTCAACTCGGATATAATAACTTGTGCTGAATCCTGATCATTCCAGAAGTTCGGGTCAAGCATCATCTCATCCAGTTCTTGAATCCGTGCCTCTTTGTTTTCTAAGTCAAAGAGACCCCCTAAAGTCCGCCAATTTACTGGCTGATTTGTCGAGCTCGTTGCGGATATCTGCTAAATCCATCATTTCGTGTTCCTCCTCAAAATAACACCGAAGAGCAGATGCTCTTCGGTATTTACGTGCCTTTATTTCATTAAATCAATGCCAGCCATTAAACTTTCGCTGTAACGCCGTGGCAGTTTTTAAATTTCTTGCCGCTGCCGCAAGGACAAGGATCATTGCGGCCAACTGTCATTTCTTTACGGACAGGCTCTTTTTTCTTTTTAGGAGCCGGTCCATCTTCTTTTGGATTGACCGCTTGGCCTTTCGCAACTTCTTCACGCTCAAGGTTATTGCGGATTTCCGCTTTCATGGCATACTTTGTCACATCATCTTCGATCGCTTGAACCATGTCTTCGAACATCGCAAAGCCTTCATTCTGATATTCGCGAAGTGGATCGTTCTGAGCATAAGCCCGCAAGTGAACTCCTTGGCGAAGTTGATCCATGGCATCGATATGATCAATCCATTTTGTATCGATGGAACGGAGAAGAACAACTTTTTCGAATTCACGCATGCGCTCCGGCGTCATTTCTTGTTCTTTTTCATCATAATGCTTAATAGCAGCTGCTTTTATGAAATCAATCAGCTCTTCTTGTGTTTTGTTTTCCAAATCTTGCAGGTTGATGATGTTCTCAGGCAGTAAAGTAGCTCCAATAACATCAACTAATGATTTCAAATGCCATTCTTCCTGCTTTTCTCCAGTCGTATGAGAATGAACCATACGCTCGATTGAACCATTGATCATGTTTTCCACTAATTGGCGCATATTGTCAGTTTCAAGAACTTCCATACGTTCTTTGTAAATAATCTCGCGTTGCTGGCGCAGCACATCATCATATTGCAGCAAACGTTTACGGGCATCAAAGTTATTGCCTTCTACTCGTTTTTGCGCAGACTCCACAGAACGGTTCACCATTTTTGACTGCAATGGCTGAGAATCATCCATACCGAGTTTACCCATCATTGCACGCATGGAATCCGAACCAAAACGGCGCATCAGCTCATCTTCCAATGATAAGTAGAATTGAGTGACACCTGGATCCCCTTGGCGACCTGAACGTCCGCGCAGCTGATTATCAATACGGCGTGATTCATGCCGTTCCGTCCCTAATACTGCTAATCCGCCGGCTTCGACAACACCTTCGCCAAGCTTGATGTCTGTACCGCGGCCAGCCATGTTGGTGGCAATGGTAACCGATCCTTTTTGGCCGGCATTCAAAATAATTTCTGCTTCATGGGCATGGTTTTTAGCATTCAGGACCGAATGCTTGATTCCTTTTTTAGACAAGTAATCTGAAATGATTTCAGAAGTTTCGATAGCAACTGTACCAACCAATACGGGCTGGCCATTTTTGTGGCGTTCTGCAATATCTTCTGCAACAGCTTTGTACTTTCCGGCAATTGAAGCGTAGATCAAGTCAACGCGGTCATCCCGGATAATCGGCTGGTTTGTCGGAATGGCAATTACATTCATATTATAGATATTTCGGAATTCTTCTTCTTCTGTTTTCGCTGTCCCTGTCATACCGGAAAGCTTTTCGTACATACGGAAGAAGTTTTGGAAGGTGATGGTTGCCATTGTCATTGACTCGTTTTGGACTTCTAATCCTTCTTTTGCTTCAATAGCTTGATGAAGCCCATCTGAGTAACGGCGGCCTTTCATCAATCGGCCAGTAAATTGGTCGACAATTATGACTTCACCTTCTTGAACCACATAATCAACGTCTTTATGCATCGTTACATGGGCTTTAAGTGATTGGTTAACGGCATGGTTTAAGCGTACATGTTTTATATCAAATAAATTATCAATGCCAAAAGCTTTTTCAACTTTTTCAATTCCTTCTTCAGTCAAAACCACACCTTTTGTTGATTCATCATAAGTATAATCCTTATCTTTCATCAACAGGCGAGCAAACGCATTTGCCTGAACATATAGCTGAGCAGCTTTTGCCGCTTGGCCAGATATGATCAATGGTGTACGGGCTTCGTCGATTAAAATGGAGTCGACTTCATCGATAACGGCAAAATTCAATGGCCGTTGAACCATATCTTCTTTGTAAAGGACCATGTTATCACGCAAATAATCGAATCCTAGCTCATTGTTGGTGCTGTAAGTGATATCTGAGGCATAGGCTTCGCGCTTTTCTTCTTTCGTCAAGCTATTCAAGTTTAAGCCGACTGATAAACCAAGCCATTCAAATAGCTGACCCATTTCCGTCGCATCTCGGCTGGCCAAATACTCGTTGACTGTTACAACATGGACGCCTTTTTTCGAAATGGCATTTAAATAAACAGCCATAGTGGAAGTTAAGGTTTTACCTTCCCCGGTTTTCATCTCCGCAATATTGCCTTCATGCAGAGCGGCTGCTCCCATAATTTGAACTCGGAAAGGAAACATCCCAAGAACTCGTTTGGATGCTTCACGGACAGTGGCAAATGCTTCCGGCAATAAATTATCCAAAGACTCGCCTTTCGCATACCGTTCAATAAATACGCCTGTCTTAGCTTTTAAAGCATCATCTGAAAGAGCCGCATACTCAGATGCCAGCGCTTCTACTCCATCGGCTGTCTTTTCCAATCTTTTTAAATCCCGTTTATTCGGGTCAAATACCTTATTCAATACTCCAAGCATTTATAACCGCTCCCTGCGTAGTGTCCGGCTCACCTATTCAGGTCTCCAGATCGCTTTTGCTTTTAGTTTTTAGCTCTAGGTCTTTTTAACTTAGAGACCTTGTACTCTTTATTCCATGGCAAAAAATCTCATTACTTATTTTAACATTGCTAGTATCGCTGTGCAAATAAAGAGGACCAACACACAGGCTTGTTTTCCTCTAAAATACACTTCATTTTTATTGTTCTGAAAGCACAGCAGACAGGTATTCCCATTTTCTTGATTATGTATTACTTTCAGGCAAAAGAAAAGCCTCTCTTTTAGAGAGGCTTTTTCATTATTCGACGCTAGTTTCAATCAATCCATAACTGCCGTCTTTGCGTTTATAAACAATATTTGTTCCATTTGATTCTGCATCAGTGAAGACAAAGAAATTGTGGCCAAGCATATTCATTTGCAAAACGGCCTCTTCTTCGTCCATTGGTTTTAAGTCAAATTGCTTTGTTCGGACAATTTTAATGTCATCATCATCTTCATCTAAATCAGCATTTGAATCATATGTTGGTCTTGTTTCTTGCTCTGCTATGGCAAACGCCATTCCCATTCCGTCACGTTCACGGAACTTGCGGTTGATCTTCGTTTTATATTTCCGGATTTGACGTTCCAGCTTGCCAACAATCAAATCGACGGCTGCATATAATTCATCATGCCGTTCCTCGGCACGCAATACTAAATTTTTCATTGGAATTGTTACTTCCACTTTAGTTTGGCTGTGGTTAATCGCTTTTAAATTGACCATTGCGGTTGCGTTAGTGCCTTCAGGAAAGTAGCGTTCAATTTTGTCTACTTTCTTTTCGATGAACTCTCGGATTGCGGGAGTTACTTCAACGTTATCACCTTTAATATTGAATTGTAACATGTTAACTCCTCCTTCTTTTATACCTATCTATACATTTCTATATCTTCCCTTAACTCTCCTTCTTAAAACGCTAAAAGTTTCACCTTCATGAATTGCAGGTAAATATAGTGACAAGGAGATGAATTTTATGTTTACAAACAAAACCGTTATTATTACTGGAGCTGCACAGGGCATTGGCCGCAGCATTGCCGAACATTTCAAAGCTGAAGGGGCTCATGTTATTGGATTGGATGTCAAAGATGTCGAGATTGAAGGCGTGGAATACCGCCAGTGTGATGTTGGGAATTTCGAAGAAGTCATCCGGGTCTTCTCAGATATCAATAAAGATTTTGGTTCAATCCACGCATTGATCAACAACGCTGGTCTGTCGGAGTTTAAATCGATTTGGGAAGTAGATGAAAGTGACTGGGACCGGATTCTCGACACTAACTTAAAGAGTGTATTTATCTGCAGCCGGGAAGCTGCCCGTTATATGACTGAAGATATCCGTTCTATCGTTAATATGGCTTCAACCCGTGCTTTCATGTCAGAACCTAATACAGAAACTTACTCCGCTTCAAAAGGGGGGATTTTTGCATTGACCCACTCACTCGCAGCCACCTTGAGCGAAAAAAACATCCGGGTCAATTCAATCGCTCCTGGATGGATTCATACCGGTTCTGAAGAACTGCGTGAAGTTGATCACCACCAACATCTGAGTAAGCGCGTTGGAAAATCCGATGACATTGCCCGTGCCTGCCTATTTCTTTGTGACCCAAGAAATTCATTCATCACAGCAGAATGTTTGGCCATCGATGGCGGCATGACCCGCAAAATGATTTACGAGCATTGAAACAAGCCTGCCGGTACCGGCAGGCTTAAGGGAAACTCTAGAATTTCGCACGGTCAATTTTTTTTGCACGAAGGATAGCTAAAACACGTTGACTCAAACTCTTTTTTATCGGATTTCTATACAAGACTCAAGTTCATCCGCTATCAGGCTTTCTCTGATTTGGTTTTTTGTCCATTGTACCCCGATCAGGTAACCGCCAGTAATAGGAGTCTTCCAAACCATATTAGCTTGTGCCTCTATTTTTTCATGATTAATCTTAAAAACCCCTGTAAATGAGCTGTCTTCCTCGAAGATATCTTTTTCCGTAAAAATTTTTGCTCCCCGCGGCGAGACGTCCAGCAATAAACCGTAACAAGGGAAATGAATGTTATTGCCATACACCATTTCAATAAAAATTTCAGCCGGTTTTCCAAAACTATGACGATAGCTTTCTGTCCTGTTATAAAACATTTAATCCCTCCGGTTCATTCATTATGATGAAGCATGGCCTATCCTCGAATAAGTGTCAATAAACGGATCTCTTCCGTTCCAGCATTTTTCATTGCTTTTGCCGCTTGGCGCATAGTAGTGCCAGTCGTATATAAATCATCAACTAATACAATTTTTTTCGGAACTTTTTCTCCATTCCATGCAAAAAGATTTTTCGCCGCCATCCGTTCCGCTTTTGTTTTCGTTCCTTGGACATCTTCGCTTTTAATGAGGAAATGGCCATAAGTTAATCCCGCCGCATCCAATAACCGGTCGACTTGCGGAAATGTCCGTTCTTTTAACTTCTTGGGATTCATTGGGATGGGAACCAGAACGTTTTCTGATTTGCGAATAGCCGTTTTAAGATCTTCTCCGAAAACATGTGCCAAAGCAACATCCTGCAAAAATTTGTATTGATGCAAAAAAGTTTGCATGGCGTCATTATACTGGAATAAACTGCTCCCACTCTGGATCAAGCCGGCAAATTCTGTTGTTTCCCAGTGCCTGCAATCCCCGCACATCTCTTCTCCCGGCAATCCGCATTTTCCACATACGGCACCATCAATCTTCTCAAATTTTCTTTTGCAGCTTGCACAAACGACTGTTTCAGCGTCATTTAAAAATAGACTCCTCCAGGAAGGGCGATAAAGTATGGCAATATCACAAATAAGACAATTCATGGCAATCCCCTCCTATTGTACGAAAGGATTTTTTGTCTTGCCTTGTCCATTTCCTTTACAATTCCGTTATGGAAAAAAATCACATCTCCTTTAGGATTTGCAGTGGCCCTGCCAGCACGTCCTGCAATTTGAATTAACGCAGAAGCCTCGAAGATCCGATCGTCGGCACCAACTACAGCCACTTGGACATTTGGGATGGTGATTCCGCGTTCTAGGATGGTCGAAGTCAGCAATCCCCTAACTTCGCCGTTGCGCAATTTCAATACTTTCTCTTTTCGTTCCGGATCTTGCGCATGTACCGCTTCAATGCGAGGGTCTAATTCCTGAAATAGTTTAATGCTGTGGGCAATTAACTCAATCGTTGGCAAAAACAATAAAAAGGGTTCGTTTTTGCTCAGTTTATCTTGAACCCATTTGGCTAATTTAGAGGGTATTCTGTTTTTCAATAAAACTTTCTTGTAATTCCATAACGGTTCAAAAACTGGCACAGGCAAGGCATGGCCATGAAAACGCCGGAAAATTTCGGATCGGTTCTCAATTTTTTTCAATAGGGCGGCGGAGGGTGTAGCTGAAACATACACGATTGGTGCTTCTTTCTTTTTTGATTTGATGACTGCCCGTTCAAGTGCCGGATCGTAGGAGTAAGGAAAAGCATCTGCTTCATCGACAATCATGACATCAAAAGCTTCTTGAAACCGGTATAACTGATGAGTGGTGGCAATGACAATGTTTGAAAAACCTATTTCTATGGGAGCTCCGCCGTAAAGTGTGTGAACAATCGTATTTGGAAAAGCGGCTTTTATACGCGGGGATAGTTCAAGTACAACATCTGTTCGAGGTGCGGCTATGCAAACACGCTGGCCTTTTTGAAGTGCTTCAAAAATTGGCGTAAATAATAATTCCGTTTTTCCAGCTCCGCAAACGGCATATACCAGATGGGACTTTCCATTTGAAAGACTGGAAGAAACTTCAGCAGAAGCCCGTTGCTGCAATGCTGTAAGAGTGCCTTTCCAGGCAAATAAATGATTTTGTGAAGGGATTGATGATGTGGTTTTCCATGTGATGAGCTCTGTACATGAGCTGACTCTTCCCATTTTGATGCAATGCCTGCAATATAAACAGTTGGCATCACAATTTGAACAGTAGAAAGTAATGATTTTATGTGGGGATTTTTCAAGGCAACGGGCGCAGATGCGTCCGTCAGTAATTCCATTGGTAACTGTTATAAAACCTTTGGCAATCGCTTCATTTATAAGGTCTTCTGAAAACGGAGTGAAATTTCTCAGCCATATCCGGCCATTTAAAAATTCCTCCAACTCTGGCATCTGCATTCTCCTTCCGAAAAACCAAAAGGGCCTGGGCTGTTATTTCTTTGCCCAACCAAGACCCATTGAACCTTCACCTAAATGTGTTCCGATGACCGGACCAAAATATGAAATGGAAAATTCGACTTCCGGGCATGAAGACTTTAATTCTTCCAGCCATTTTTGTGCTTCCTCTGGCCGATTCGCATGAATTACGGCTGCCTGAATCGATTCACCAGAAGCAGCATCTTGTTTGAGTAAGTCGGCAATACGATTCATCGCTTTCTTTCTAGTTCGGATCTTTTCGAAAGGAACAATCACTTTATTTTCAAAATGCAAAAGCGGTTTAATTTGAAGCAATCCACCAACAATCGCTTGTGCATTTGATAGTCTTCCGCCTCTGCTTAAATGTTTCAAATCTTCGACCATAAAATAAGCACGCATTGTTTTTTTCATGTCGTTAAGTTCATTCATAATTTCAGCAGCACCTGCTCCTGTATTTGCCATTTCAGCAGCTCTTAAAGCGTAGAACCCTTGCATAGCGCAGGAAATCTCCGAATCAAAAGAATGAACGGCCACTTCGTCCACCAAATCATTTGCTTGCCGTGAACCTTCAAAAGTTCCACTGATGCCACTTGATAGATGAATAGAAACAATTTCCTTATAGTCATTCGAAAGTTTTGTATACAAACTTACAAATTCCCCCAGAGGCGGCTGTGAAGTTTTTGGCAGTTCCTCCTTCGCTTTTTTATAAAATTCATCAACGAGCAAATCTTCTTCTTCTGCAAACGATTCGTTCTTGAAAGTTACTTGGAGAGGAATCATATGAATATCCGCTTTTTCTCGTAATTCTTTTGGGATGTATGCAGTACTGTCTGTTACTATTGCCGTTTTCATAGTTAATCAGCCTCCTTTGCCAGTTTACCAAAAAATACCGTCAAAAAGACATAGAAAAAAACTTCCTGGAAAATTTTCAGGAAGTTTTTTGTCTGGTTCATCTGATAAAACAAGTTTTCGCTCAGACAGAAATAAAAGAACGTTGAACTGAAGCGAATTTTGCTTTATTGATTGCCGATAAAATGAAGGCTGCTGACGCGCCATTCGTTTTGCTCTTTTTTAAATACGACAACTTGGCGGCCGGATTGTTTCGTGCTTTTGCCGGTCTTTGGATCTGCCATCGTAACATTATTATTTGCAAAAACTTCGGCTCTGTCTTTTTCGTATTTTACAATGGTTTCATCACTAGTTTCATACGTCGTATCATAGACATCAAAAGCTTTAGTCAAAGCCTTACTATCTTCTTCCCGGTCAAAGCCTTCAGGGTTTTCTGAGATCACATTCATATAACGTTCGAGATCTTCAGCATTGAAAGCTTCAATATATTCCTGATAAGCGGCTAGAATTGCGTCTGCTTCTTCTTTTGGCACATCCGCTTCAATTACTTTTCCTTCTTCATCCAAAGTAAAGCCAACCTTTTCATCTTCAATTCCATGGTCGACTGCATTATTTTCATTAGTTAAATCGCCGTCATTTGCTGTGTTCTGGTTTACAGTTGAATCTTCTGCCTCTGAACATGCAGCAAGAGTAAGCAATATCCCTATTGTTACTAATAGTTTTTTCATTGCGCATTCCTCCTGCGGTTCATTTTGCCATAGCAAGACATCAAATACAATGAAGAATCTGTGTCCAATTCTTTTCACAAAAAAATGGTTCGCAGCAAGCTGCAAACCATTCTAACGGTCATTCTATTATCTGACTTCAACCCAGCCGTTTTTAATTGCTGTTACTACAGCCTGTGTCCGGTCATTCACCTGCATTTTTTGCAGAATGCTTGAAACATGGTTCTTAACCGTCTTTTCGGAAATAAACAAAGTTTCACCGATTACCCGGTTACTCTGTCCGTCTGTCAACAATTGAAGCACTTCGCTTTCACGCTTAGTCAACAAATGATAAGGACGGCGAATTTCAGTTTGATGGAAAGAGCCTTTATTTTCGCGTTCGCTTAATCTGCGGAATTCCATCACTAAATTGCGTGTCACTTTAGGATGCAGATAAGAACCGCCTTTAGCCACCACTTTAATCGCTTGAATAATGGCTTCAGCATCCATTTCTTTTAACATATAACCCAATGCTCCGGTTTTCAAAGCATGCGTTACATATGACTCGTCATCGTGTATTGACAGCATAATGACTTTTGAATCCGGGTACTTCTCCATCAGTTCCCCCGTTGCTTCAACCCCGTTTTTCTGCGGCATATTGATATCCATCAATACCACATCGGGTTTGTGTTCTTCGTACAATTTGACAACTTCCGTGCCGTCTCCACCTTCTGCGACCACTTCAAACGAATCTTCAAAGTCAAGAATCCGTTTGACACCTTCGCGGAATAATTGGTGATCATCAATAATAATAATTTTCGTCATTATGTTGTCCTCCTCAAATACCATATCTTATCCGTCAGTTTCCAACGGGATTTGAAACATCAAAACAGTTCCATTGCCTAACGATGAATTGATGTAGAAATCACCGTCAATTAAATCAATTCGCTCTTTCATGCCAATTAATCCAAAAGATTGGCTCTTTACTATGCTTTGATCAAATCCAGAACCATTGTCTTTTACTACCAATGTAACGTGGTCTTTTAACCATTCTACTTTAACATCAATTACAGTTGCTTTGCCGTGGCGGATTGCATTTGAGACGGCTTCTTGCACTAATCTGAAGATGGCTGTTTCGTAATTGCCTGGAAGCCTGACTTCTTTTCCACTAGTATGGAAATGGAGTATCGTTCCTTTATTATAGTCTTCAGTCGTTTCAAGATATTTTTTCAAAGTAGGCACTAAACCCAAGTCATCCAGAGCCATCGGCCGAAGATCATAAATAATCCTTCTGACTTCAGTAAGCGCATCCCTAACCATCTCTTTTAACGAGGAAATTTCCTTGAAAGCCGGTTCAGGCCCTTTTTCCCGATAAGTCCGCTCAATCAAGTCTGAACGCAGCAAGACATTCGCCATCATCTGGGCAGGCCCATCATGAATTTCACGGGACAGCCTTTTACGCTCTTCTTCTTGCGCTTCAATAATGCGCAGGCTATAATCTTGCTTTAGCTTGACGCTGTCAATCGCTTCCCCAAGCTCCTCATGATCGGAAGCCAAGTAATTGATGGTGACATTTAACCGGTTCACCAGTTCCTCAGCACGTTCAATCGTCTGCAGCAGCGTTTGCAGACGGCGTTGAAGCCTATCCCGCTTTTGGCGATACTGCTTTTCTTCCGAGCGGTTGACTGATAGTTGGACCTGCAGTTCGTTTGCTTGCTCATACGCTTGCCGGACTTCGCTTTCAGAAAATGAATTAAAAAATTGAGATACTTCGGCGAGGCGCCGCCGTGCTGCCCGAGTTTTTTCTTCGAGCAAATCACCAGCTTTGATCACACGGGATATATTCGTTCGCACATCTTCAAGTTCATCTTTCATATTTTCATAACTTTGGCGACTTTTTTCACTGATGACGAAAACATCCTGCTTGGAACTTTCCATTTTTTCGAGTACATCATTAAAAATGGAATCTAGCGCTTTCAAATCGAATTTTTTAGCCATTTTAAAACCGCCTTAGCTATACTTAACTGTATATAGAAAAAATTTCCTTGCACCTTTATGCCTGTGACGGCTGTCACAAGTATACCACTTTGTAAGCAAATCCGTATTAAAAAGACATTACAAAATATCTGATTATATTTTACACCAGGGGGAGTTAAAATGCGAGAAAATTACAAAACTATCGGCAAGTTAACAGAAAGTGAAATTATTATACAAAAATCACGATTTATTGGCTATGCTAAAAGAGCGGAATCAGAACAAGAAGCTATGGAATTTATAGAATCAATTAAAGCAAAACACCGCTCTGCCAACCACAATTGTTCCGCTTATATAATAGGAGAACATGATTCAATCCAAAAAGCCAATGACGACGGTGAACCTAGCGGCACTGCAGGAGTCCCTATTTTGGAAGTACTGAAAAAGCAGGGATTAAAAGATACGGTAGTGGTAATCACCCGTTATTTTGGCGGCATCAAACTTGGCGGCGGCGGCTTGATCCGTGCATATGGAAAAGCGACAACTGCAGCAATTTCAGCTTCTGGTATTGTTGAACGGAGACTTCATAGCCTGATGGCAGTTTCAATTGATTATAATTGGCTTGGGAAAGCGGAAAACGAAATCCGTCAATCTCCGTATCCCCTAAAAGAAATCCAATACACTGACGGAGTCGAAATATTAGTCCATGTACCAGTGGAAAAAGAACTTGATTTTACTGGCTGGATTAACGAAATGACGAATGGGCAAGCAATGATCAACTGCCTGGAAAGGGAGTTTTTGGAGTTCCAAATGCCTGAATAATTTTCATTTACGTTTCTTCTATCTCACTGTATAATAGGGAGAATCAAAGCAACTATGCACCAAAGACCTACAAAAGTACGTCAAATTACACCGGAAAGATTGGATCAATCGAATCGAATAGTCGGTTAGCCCATTCCTTTACAGAGGAGTTATAACCATGAATCGTAAAAATTACCGAAAAAAGAAATCGAGCAAAAAACGGACTGCCATCAAAATTACTGCCGCTTTAATTGTTTCGTTGCTCTTATGCGGGTCAGCCTACGGAATTTATTTAGTAAAAAAAGCCGAAGATGCAGCAGACAGATCTTTTGAAGCGGCTGGTGACAAATCAGACTTGCGGGATGAACAGGTAGAGCCTTTGCATGATAATGTCTCGATTTTATTTATCGGAGTAGATGATAGTGAAAAGCGCAGCCAAAACGAAAATAGCACGAGATCTGACGCATTAGTTCTTGCCACACTCAATAATGCTGATAAATCAATTAAACTGGTAAGCATTCCTCGAGATACTTACGCATTTATTCCTGCTGTAGAAGAGTATGACAAGATTACACACGCTTACGGATACGAAGGGCCTCGTTCTACTATTGATACAGTTGAAAATCTATTGGAAGTGCCTGTCGATTATTATGTCCGTATGAATTTTGATGCCTTCATCGATGTAGTCGATGCCCTCGGAGGCATTGAAGTGACAGTGCCTTATGACTTAAAAGAACAAGATGAAAATGACAAAAAAGATGCTATCGAGTTAAAAGCCGGGCTGCAAACCTTGAACGGAAGCCAGGCACTTGCCTTGGCGAGAACGCGCCATTACGACAATGATATTGAGCGCGGGAAGCGCCAGCAAATGATTATTGGGAGCATCATGGATAAAATCTTATCCGCTTCTTCCCTCACCAAGTATGGCAATGTCATTGATGCCATCGGCGATAATATGAAAACCGACTTAACCTTCAGAGACATGCAGTCGTTTTTTGAATACGCTAGAGGCGGCAAGCCAAATATTGATACACTGACGTTGGATGGATACGATGATATGTCCACTGGCACTTATTATTGGCAGCTGGATGAAGAATCATTGACAGAAGTCCAGGATATCTTGAAGGGCCATTTAGGATTTCAGCCAGACTCTTCGACTTTTTCGGACAGCAGTAATACGGACTTGACTGAAGAAACCAATGAAGAAGATTTTTAAACCGCAGCCAAGCTGCGGTTTTTACATTTCTTAGAGACAAATCTTAACCACGCCATAGAACAAAAAGGATCGAACGAAAAGCATACCGCTTTTCGTTCGATCCTTTTATTTTCCGATTAATTTCACAAGATTGATCAATGGGCGGTAGTTTTTCCCAGCCAGACCAACAATCTCTACAAACAATTCAATTGCAATCAGCATTACACTGATCAGCAAAATTCCGCCCCATAATGTCGCTTGAGAAAACAACAATGCTGCCAATCCGAATAAAGCAGCTATACCATAAATGATGAGGACTGTTTGGCGATGTGAAAACCCGATATTCAACAAGCAATGGTGCAAGTGGGATTTGTCGGCTGCCGATATCGATTGCTTTTCACGTACTCTGCGTACGATTGCAAAAAAAGTATCTGAAATAGGAACGCCCAACATGATGATTGGAATGATCAATGCAACAACTGTGATGTTTTTGAAACCCATCAATGCTAGAACAGAAATCATGAATCCTAAAAATAATGCGCCTGTATCACCCATAAAGATTTTTGCTGGATGAAAATTATAAAATAAGAATCCAATTGAACTTGCTGCTAAAATAGCTGCGAGTGACATAACGAAAGGATCTCCCATAATAAAGGCCATAATTGATAATGTAATTAACGCGATAGTTGATACCCCTGCTGCCAAACCGTCTAAGCCATCAATCAAATTAATCGCATTCGTAATACCAATAATCCATATGATGGTTAAAGGAATACTAAAATAGCCGAAATCCAATTCACCGCCGAACGGCAAGTTGATGAAAGAAATTTCAAGTCCTCCACCGACCACTACAATGGCAGCTCCTAGCAATTGGCCCAGCAATTTAGCTTTTGCTGATATTTCATACATATCATCTAAAACACCTGTAACTGTAATAATCAATGCCCCTAATAATACAGCTGTTGAAATAGGGATAAATGCGGGTTCTACAGCATTAGAAATCGATTCTTCAGGTCTTAGAATAAAATAACCGATTACAAATGATCCAAATATAGCTAATCCGCCTAAACGCGGCATTATTCTCGCATGTACTTTTCGATAATTGGGACGGTCAACTGCTCCTATTTTGAAAGCTAATCGCTTTACAATTGGAGTCAATACTATCGAAGCTATAAATGCCAAAACCAAAGTCAGGTATAGCATGTCTTTCCTCCTCAAAACTTCTAATCAACATACATATCCAATTGTCATTATACCATGTCTAACTAAAAAATCCATATTTTTGTATGTTTTTTCTGCTTCAAAACATTAGACGAATTTTGAGAGATTAAGTTCCGATCAATTAACTTTGTTTTGTATTTAATAATTCAAGTTCTTTGTTTGTCTGATTAATGTTTTAAGATTTTAATCGGCTAAAGCAAGTGTTGATGTACAAATTCCGATATTTCATTCTCGCGTTTACTTGCAGCTCTAAGACCGTTTCTTTTAATAAGAGTGAATACCGAAATAGCTTCGGATTAGTACTTTTCCTTCTATATAAATAATGTGATAAAATTCACTCACCTCATCATAACGTCTTAGTAAATGCCGCGTTTTTCAGATGACATATCGGCTAATACTAAAATTTGAATCACCCTGTATATTTGCGTTCATGTTAAATTTCTGGCATATATTAAAATTCATGTTATAATGACGGTGTAATTAGAATTTTACAAAAATTTTATTAGGGGTGCAAAATGAGATGAATGGCAATCTGGAGTTTTATGCAAGTTTGACGGAGTGGACGCCTTGGGACGAAGCTGCTGTATTAAAAATGCAGTATTTGCAGCGTGCTGAACTGGCTAAATCCATCACTTGTATAGGATTACTTGTCGACTTATCCATGGATCAGCATTTTGAAGTGCGAAAAGGAGTAGCCGAAAATCCGCGTACTCCATTAACTACTTTAAGGCGTTTAGCAGAACAGGATTTTTGCGGCAGTGTAAAAGATGCCGCTAAGTATACCTTATCTGCACTTATATGACAGCTAATTCGCAAAACTCCCTGCGCGCATGCCGGGAGTTTTTTACTGCCGCTATATTTAATGTTTAACTATTATTCTGTCGGTTATATATAGAATAAGACATTTTAGAGGAGGAATTTCAATGAGCAATAGCGAAGGATTATCAGATAAACTAAAAGGCGCAGTAAATAAAGGCAAAGGTGAAGTGAAAGACCAAGTCGGAAATGCTACAGGCGACCATAAAAAACAAGCTGAAGGTAAAATTGATAAAGCCAAAGGCGATTTGCAGGATCAAGTTGGCGAATTTAAAAAAGACAATAAGTAACAGAATTCAAAATCCGGTCAATTTGATCGGATTTTTTGTTTTTTTACTTAAGTTTTTTAAAGTTCTGCAGTTCAGTTATAATATAGACTTATGCAAATTGTTTTATAAAGGAGTTTATTATGCAAAAAAGAACACTTACTTTAAGTGAATCAATTATGGTCGGCCTTATGTTATTCGCCTTGTTCCTAGGAGCTGGAAATATTATCTTTCCTCCTTATCTCGGCCAACTTGCCGGCAATAATATTGTGCCTGCTATTACTGGGTTTCTATTGACCGGGGTCGGTTTGCCTCTTCTTGGTATTTTGGCAATAGCAAAAGCTGGAGGTGATTTGCAAACAATTGCCGGTCGTGTCAATCCGATTTTCGGTATTGTTTTCACTTCTATTGTTTACTTGACTATTGGCCCATTTTTTGGAATCCCGCGCACGGCCACTGTTTCTTTTGAAATTGGAGTAGCGCCTTTTCTTCCGAGCAATTTGGGTTCCTCTTTCTGGCCATTGCTCACTTTCACTATCATTTTCTTCATCGTGACCATTTTGTTTTCATTAAACCCGACCAAGCTAGTAGACCGGATCGGAAAAATTTTAACGCCTATCTTGATTTTAGTAATCGGTTTATTGGCCGTAAAAAGCATTATTACACCTATGGGAGAAATAGAAGAGCCTGTAGGCAATTACAATACTGATGCCTTTTTCAACAGTTTTTTGCAAGGATATTTAACAATGGATGCTATCGCAGCCCTTGTCTTCGGTATCGTCATTATTGAATCGATCCGCGCAAAAGGCGTAACAGACCAAAGAAGTATTTTGAAGACGACTGCTTTTGCCGGCATTATTGCTGCAACCGGCTTAGCCCTGGTTTACTTATCGCTTAGCTACATAGGTGTAACCAGTGTGTCTGCTATTGGCCTTCAGGACAACGGCGGGACGATTATTGCTCTGGCATCCCGAGTTCTTTTTGGCGAAATGGGAGGAGTCATTTTAGCGGCTGCTATTCTCTTTGCTTGCTTGTCGACTTCCATCGGATTGGTTGCAGCCACTGCCCAGTTTTCCCATAAGATCTATCCAAAAATTTCGTATACCTCTTATGTTATGGCATATGCCGGATTCAGTACTTTAATCGCTAATATAGGATTAACACAGCTGATTGCAGTGTCCCTCCCTGTGTTATTGGCAATTTATCCAATTGCTATTGTTCTTGTTATCTTGTCATTTTTTGACCGTTCTTTCGACCGAAAGCCATTGGTTTATGTGATTGCCCTCACTTTAACCGGCATTATCAGTATATTCGATGGCCTTCGTTCAGCCGGCATATCTTTCAATCATGTAGACAAGGTCTTCAGTGTCTTGCCATTATTCGAACAAGGGATTGGCTGGTTCGTGCCAGCAATTGTTGGTACCCTCTTGGGCATGGCGATTGTGCGATTTAAGCGGCAATAATCCAACGAAAAAAACAGCCTTCATGTGAAGGCTGTTTTTTTCTAGGCTGTCGAGAAACTCGTATGTTCTTCTGTCATTTCGCTCCAGGACGGACGCTTTTCGCGGGGTGCGGCCCTAAGCCTCCTCGCTCGCTGGCGAAACCCGTGTGCTCCTGCATCGCTTCGCTAGCTTCGTCGCAAATGAATGGGGCAAATGCTTTTTGCCCCATTCATTCCCTGTGGGGTCTCAGGACTCGCCGCCTTTCGCTACATTTAGATTCAGTTTCTTATCTTTAGCAGTTCTCTGCAATAGTGACTATTTGAATAAGCTCTCTATTGTTTATACCTGCTCTCCAGATATGGAGCCAAACGGCGGAGAAAACCGTACTGCTCCTGCAGTGCTGCGCACTTCGTCGCAAAGACTTAGCCTCGCAAGCTTCGGCTAATGTCTTGCCTGCGGGATAGCGAGACAGCCGAGACCCTGCAACGCCCTTTCATGTTTCGAAGCTAGCGCAGCGATGCAGAAACAAGAGCGTAAGCGACGAAGCGGCTTGGCGCTCGCCCGCGGCTAAAACATATGCTCCTGCGCAAGCTCGTCGCAAAGACTTGGCCTCACAAACCTCGGCCAATGTCTTCGCAGCTGGTTGGCGGAATATCGGTTAAGGAAAGATCACCAATACAAGTTTTATCTTTCACAACAAGCTGAAAAAAACAGCCTTCAAGTGAAGGCTGTTTTTTCATTTAAAACAATTTAGGTGTTGGTGGAGTGCCTGGTTTTTTATCGGCTTCTTCGTGAAGCGTTTTCCCTTCTCTCGGACTGCGCGGCTTTTCAAAATCATCATTTCTGTCATTCAATAAATGCTCTTCTTCGGAATCACGGCCAAATGGTGCCGGGCCCAGATTTGGGTCTACACCTGGAGACTGGTCATCTTGTCTGCGATGGACTCCATCATCCGTGTTCAATATATCCCCTCCTGCATCTGATCCGAGGCCTGGTTCATGTTCCATCAGTTTTTCTTCCGGCAAACTCTCATCGGCAGTTTGGCTGCCAGTTGTCGGGTGGATGCTATCGCCTTTCAGCCGGGAATCCTGAGTTTTGTCTCCATAACTTGGAAGTCCATATTGCTCTTCTCTTGGTACTTCAGTGGTGTAAATTTCATCCGATCGGATTCCCGTAGTACCCAAATCGGTACTTACATCTTTATCCCGTATAGGTGCATCATTATGTCTTAAGTCATCGCGTTCTATATCACGTCCAAAAGGCGCCATAGCTGTATTGCGTTTTACCTCATCGCTATCAATAGGGCGGGCATCATCCCCAAACGATGAGTAGTTATCATCTTCTCTTGATGACTGTTCGGTATAAAGCAATATCGCACCGTTTTCAAGGTTCTCCTGATAATCATCTATTTCCCTTTGCTCAAGGTCCAATTTCTTTAATTCTTCACGCACAGTATCTTTGCCGGTAAAAAACGATTTGAATTTACTGCCTATAGAACCCGTTTCATGAGTTTGGATATTTCGGTCATTATCGACTGCTCCAAGTACTGAATCATCGTCTACAAGTACATGTATATCATTTTCTCGATAACCGCGCATCTTCAACTCTTCCACTTTGCTTAGCATTTCTTCTTGGCTGTATACTAACACAATTTCTCGATTCAATGGTTTCATCTTTTTCAGCCTCCTGTAACTGGTTTTAATATATGTCTACCCTAACGGCCAGAAAGCTAAAACATCCCTCCACTCTCATTCATCCCCTATACTGAAAAAAACCTCCGGAATAATCCGGAGGTTTTTTGTGCTTCTTCTCTAAATTTGTTCTTCTCAGTTTTTAATAAGGTTTTAAAGTATGGCTTCTTTGCTGTATCTTATTTTTTCTTCTCATGTTCAGGCAATGTAGTGAAAGAAATGTGGTTTTCTTCTTTCATCAATAATGGATCATGCTGAAATGATTCTCCTCGGTCAAAACGATCTTGTGGATCATCAAAAGTGTTATCCACCGAATTCACATATTCATTAGTGGAAGCTTCAACCGGATTTCCTTCACGGTCACGAAAATGGCTTTCAGCAATCACTTCATCAATGCCTTTTCGCCCTCCAATGATATATAGAAGGATTCCCCCTTTTTCAAGTTCATCCGAAAAACGTTCAGTCTCAGATTCGGATAGGTTCAATGATTTTATTCCTCCTCCATTGTTTTCATGGCGGGAGAAAATACCTTTGAATTTATCTTTAAAAGAACCGGCTCCTTCGATTTCTGCCGCTGTCTGATTTTCCACTCGATCGAATCGGTCCATGTCTTTCGCCATAACATGTATCTCGCTTTCTTCATATCCTTGCTGTTTAAGATCATAGATTTTATTTAATAAATCTTTCTCTGAATAGACAACTGCCAGCACTTGCTTTTCAGAACCCATGCAAAAACCTCCGTCGGAATAAAGTATTTTAGTATCTTTACCCTTTAAAGAAGAAGATTTAAACTTACTGTAAGCACCAGAGATTGAACGATGTTTTAATCATTTGCTTATTAATGGACGATAATATACAGATTTTCTTGAAAAAGCGGATTTGCATACTTCTTCTAATCGTTTGTGCATTATAATAATTTCCCTTGTAGGTATTATTTACCTTTTATTTTTATTAATAAAATAGGTCTTAAAAAGGCAGTTTATTTAGAAAATTGATGATATCATGAATGTAATATATGGAATTGCAGTACACTAATAGTTGTGGAGGCGGATATTATAGTACTTAACAATCTTTCAACTGTCTATCACTCAGAAGCCGCGACCAAGTTGGAAAAGAACTCTCCTACATGGATGACCGATATTCTGCCCATTCAAATGGAAAGGAGAGAATCAATGAATACAGGTTTACGCCTCAAATATCACAGACTTAAAAAGAGAATCAGCTTAGAAGAAACCGCTTCAGGGATCCTCTCTCCAAGAGAACTGAAAAAAATTGAATCCGGCCTTAAAGAGCCCTCATTGCGTGATTTAGAAGCATTATGCAAGAAGCTGGAAATTTCTTTAGCTCCAAAAGAAAACCCGATTGGCCAAGTACTGGTCAAAAACTTCAAAACTTCGCTGCTTCATCCTCAGAATAAAGGAAAAATTATGGAGCAATATGCAGATATCCATAATCATCCCTTGTTGCATGCTAATGAAGATATTGAATTGGAATATAATATTCAGCAAATCCGGTATTTCATTATTACAGGAGATTTGGAGAGTGCAGAAGAAAAGCTAAAGGAAATGGAACGGTTTAAAGAATTTATGAACCAGGAGCAGTTTTACTTGTTCCATAAATATACAGGCAACTACCATTATCTTTTAGACGATCCTGAATCAGCTTTGAAAACTTATTTGATGGCTGAAAAGATAGTTCCAACGACTATAGCCAGTTCAGATTTAGCCGATCTCTATTACTCAATTGGAATCACGGCAAATCGCTGCTGGGAAATTAGTATGGCTAATAAATATACTGAATTAGCCTTAAAAATCTATCAACAAGAGTTTATCCCCAAAAGAATTGTAGAATGCCATTTGAATATTGCTATTACCCATCAACGTTTTGGTAACTACAAAACAGCAATGGAGCACCATCGAAATGCGTTGGCAATCGGAAGCAAACTAGATGTTGATATACTAAGATTTACAACAGAATTTAACCTAGGCTATTCCTACTTTATTTTTCAGGATTACGAATTGTCGCTTATCCATATTGAAAACTGTTTAGAATTCATTCCACCTGAATATATTGCTGATATGCTGCTAAGCTACTGCATCTTGATTAAATGCCATATCGAACTTGGCAATTTGGAAGAAGCTAACAAGTGGAAAGTGAAAGGCGTCAAACTTATTGAAGTTAAAAAACTCAATATGGATTCGCCAACGAACCATGCTTTCAAAGAAGCTTATATCGAATTTATTTGTTTAACTCACTTTTTAAATGATGAGTATGACGATTTTGAAAGCATGGTAAATACACGACTGATTCCATGCCTAGAAATTGATAATAATTTTTTTGAGATGGGATATTATTACGGACATTTGGGTAATGTTTACTATAAACTAAAGAAGTATGAAAAGTCTGCTTTTAATTTCAATAAAGCAAGGGAATCATACAAAAAAACTACAATTATAAGATAGGGAGTGAAATTGATGAAAAGAAGTTTTGGAATTTTGTTTACAGCTATTATTGCATTAACGAGTTTGTCCATTGGGGCTAATGCGGATGAATCGGCAGTCAAACCACGTATCCCGGAGCCTTGGTCGGTTGAATCCGAAGTCGCTGTCCAAGCTCGCATTCCGGAGCCTTGGTCAGTGAAAAACGAAGTCGCTGTCCAAGCTCGCATTCCGGAGCCTTGGTCAGTGAAAAACGAAGTCGCTGTCCAAGCTCGCATCCCGGAACCTTGGTCAGTGAAGAACGAAGTCGCTGTCCAAGCTCGCATCCCGGAGCCTTGGTCAGTGAAGAACGAAGTCGCTGTCCAGGCTCGCATTCCGGAACCCTGGTCAGTTAAAGAAAATTTCAAAGCTTAATTTAACAAAAAAACCAGCGGCTTTTTGAGCCGCTGGTTTTTCGTTTAAATCTTTTTCTTGTATCCTGGTTTTCCAAGCAACTCAAACATATTCTGCTTATACAATTCCACACCCGGCTGGTCAAATGGATTAACGCCGGACAAGTAGGCGCTCATTGCACATGCTTTTAAGAAGAAATAAATCAAATAACCTGTATGAAACGCATCTACTCGTTCAACTTCGATTGTCACAACGGGTACGCCACCTTCTACATGCGCCAACGCTGTTGCATTCATCGCCTGCTGATTAACTTCGTGCAACGTTTTATCAGCTAAGTAATTTAAGCCATCTCCATTCTCTTGATCAAATGGGATTTTGCTTTGATATTGATCTTCCTTAAAACTGATCATGGTTTCAAACAAGGTACGGCGGCCATTTTGCAGATATTGCCCTAAAGAGTGCAGGTCAGTGGAATAAATAACGGATGCCGGGAAAATGCCTTTTCCTTGCTTGCCTTCGCTTTCGCCGAACAATTGCTTCCACCATTCATTTATACCTGACATTGCAGGTTCAAAACTGGCAAGAACTTCTATCGAGTAACCTCTGGCATTTAGGATTTGGCGGTAGGCAGCATAAAGATAGGCAGTGTTCTCAAATAGATCTTCCGATGCCAAGTCCTTCTCTGCCTGAGCTGCACCATCAACTAAGGCCCGAATATCTACTCCAGCAACCGCTAATGGAAGTAATCCGACTGCAGTCAGAACCGAATAGCGCCCTCCGATATCTGGCGGGATTTCAAATGAGGTATAACCGATAGCATCTGCCGCCTTTCGAAGAGCACCTTCGGTTTTATCAGTAGTAACAATAATACGCTCTGCAGCTTGTTCACCATATTTCTCATACATCCAAGCACGCAGCACACGGAATGCTATAGCCGGCTCAGTAGTGGTGCCAGACTTTGAAATTACGTTTAACGCCACTTCTTTTCCTTCGATAAAAGATAAGAGTTCCTCCATATAACGGCCGCTCAAATTTTGTCCAGCATAAATTACTTCCATTTCATTTAAGCCAAAAGATGGACAAAGCAGATCCTGCACTGCCTTCGCACCCAAATAGGAGCCGCCTATGCCGATGACAATCAGCACCTCTGCATCTTTACGAAGTTTTTGTGCCGTTTCTTCAATACGGGATAATTCGTCCTTATCCAACTGAGTGGCCCAATCCAGCCAGCCCAAATATTCAGCTCCGGCACCTGATTTTTCGTGGATTTTACGGTGAGCTGCTTTGACAAAATCCTGTACTGCGATCACTTCGTCTTTTTCAATGAATTGAGTTATATATTTGTCATTTAATGATACTGTTCCGATAAGAACCACCGCCTTTTTTTGATATATTCAGTTTACCATGATTCAATGTATACAATGTAGCAGATGTCAAAAGTCTTACATTTTTTACAGTAAATAAAACCCAATGCCCATAATCAGATAAGCAGCGAGAAGCGTTAAACCTTCAAACCAGTTGGATTCTCCGTCGTTCATTACATTGATCGCCAGAAATACCGCAGTAATCATTGCGACAAGTTCAGATATCGTGAAAACCAATGGCATCTGCACCGGCATAAAGAGCGAAATCAATACGAGTACTGGTGCTACAAACATGGCAATTTGCAGTGTAGAGCCAATGGCGATTTCAACTGCGATATCCATTTTGTTTTTCATTGCCATAATTATAGCGGAGGCATGCTCTGCTGCATTCCCTACAATCGCTACAATAATAACTCCAATAAACAACTCTGACCATCCAAACTGTTCTCCTACTTCCTCAAACGTGTGCACTAAATTTTCGGAAACATAAGCTACAATTAAAGTAGCAACTAATAAAATAATAAGCGCTTTTCTTTTGGACCATTCCGGCTCTTCATGCGAAGACTCAGTTTCAGGATCTGCGTGGGCATATACGCCGCGATGTGTTACCAGCTTAAAAAATAATCCGGCTAAATATAGCAGTATTAAAATGATCGATATCCCCACACTCAATTGAATGGTCTTCGTATCATTCATCGTCATAGCAAAAATTTCAGGAATTACAAAAGCAACGACTACAGCAAAAATCAATAAACCAGAATTATGGGAGGCATCATGAATACTGAATTTCTGCCTTTTAAATTTAAGGCCGCCAAGGAAAAAGGAAAGGCCGCCTACTAGCAATAAGTTCCCTAGTACAGAACCTGTCAAGGAAGCTAGAACAACTCCAATGAGTCCTGCCTGCAATGCAAAAATAGAGATGATAAGTTCTACCGCATTCCCGAAAGTTGCATTAAGGAGTCCACCTATTCGTGGACCACTGACAATCGCAAGACTTTCCGTCGCACGCCCCATGAAACTGGATAAGGCTACTATACTTATTGAACAGATGATAAACATCACCACACTGGGCCAGTGCAGCAGCGATCCAATGACAGTCAATGGCACACCAATAAGCGCCATTATAATAAAAATACGATTCATAGAACCCTCTCCCATATTCTTTTTAAGCATCAATACCCTCCCGCGGGATATCTTTAACCTCTACTTTTTCAAATTATCTATCCAATTTTTTCTTTCGTATTTTTAAAAAATAGAGAAACAAAAAAGCACCTCCAATGTTAGGATAGTGCCTAACATTGGAGGTGCGTCCTCAAAAAGATGATTATAATAATTATTGATTTTGTCCCATATCTTTTGTGCATTCTTTTACAAAACGGTCAAATAATTTTTTGGAAGCTTCGTCACCCTGGACCGCAAATTCTTCTGGATGCCACTGGATACCCATCACAAATTGATAAGAATCACTTTCAAGTGCCTCAACAAGCCCATCCGCAGCTCTAGCTGCTACTTTCAACTGGCTCGAAACATCTTTGACTCCTTGATGATGAAACGAATTCACATTGAATTTTTTCTCGCCCATGATGCCAAGCAATTTACTATCATCCTCAAGTTCAACCGAATGGGTTCGGTGCGTCCGCATTGCCAGCTGCTTATGCTGATTTAAATCGCCTTCATACTGCGCTTCTAAATCCTGATAATTTGTGCCCCCTAGCGATATATTAAGCATTTGAAGTCCTCGGCACATACCGATAAACGGCTTATCTAACTTTAAGAAATTTAATATTAATTCTTTCTCGTATTCATCACTGCCAGGATATACCGCTCCTAAGCGTATATGCGGCTCTTCTCCATAAAGCAACGGATTGATATCTCCACCGCCTGTGACGATTAAACCGTCCAAGCGTTCACATAATACCGGAATATCTTCCTGATCTACTATCGGAACGATTAACGGCAATCCGCCAGACTGTAGAATAGCTTGGCCATAAACTGGATCAAGGGAATACATTTGGTCTTTTTCAACTCGCGCTGTAATACCAATTACTGGTTTGTCATTGTTTTTCATAAATTACTTTCCTCTCTTCATTTAAAACAACACACTTTTATTGTATACCCGTCATGGGAAGCAAATAAACAGATTTTAAAGTATGGTTTTTTGAAAACGGAAGGTAGGGGAAACGGATTCATTGTATGTAAAGTTCATTTTGAAGTATGTATTTTCATTAATCGTCCTGCTGGTCTGGCCGGAATAGAAAACGCTCTAAATTAATTTTCCCGTGTTGATCAACCTCGACTCCTTCTTTTTCAAGAAATGATTGTTGAGCAAAGCGCGCCTCTTCATTTTGAATAGCGATTTGCCCTCGTGCATTCACTACACGATGCCATGGCAATTGATGTTTACTGCTCATACTATGAAGCAACCGGGCGACTTGCCTTGCTCCTCTTGGACTGCCAGCATGAGCAGCTATTTGTCCATAAGTCATCACTTTCCCAAAAGGGATTTTCTTTATCGTTTCAATAGCTTTCTCAGTAAATGGCTGCATCAAATTTCCGTCCTGTCTGATAAATATTTACTTTAAGTTAACACTGTTTTCTTTGCTTCTTCCAGCAATACTCCGTTGCGGTATCTATCAACCACTCTTCGGCTAAATTCATACATAGGAAGTTTAGCAGTTTCTACCGCTAATCCCTTACTATTGTAATGAACGGTTTTATAATAATCAATCATGCGCCCGATCAATTCCTCCAGCCCACGGAGAGACTCTTCATTTTCATACAAGAAAGGTTTACTTAGATCGATGGATTTTACATCTTCGGCATATACATCCTGTAGCTTGTCCAATTCATTTACTGTCTGATCAAATAATAATTGTTTTCTTTCGTACCGGTAATGGTGCTGCCAGTAGACAAAAATCTCCTTAGCAACCCCTAACTTCTTGGCTCCTTGGGACGCCGTCAAGCCCTCATTGACACAAAGATCAAACATAATCTTTTTCAACGACTTCTTATATTCTCTTTCAATGACTCCTTTATACTGTAAATATCTCATTTGATAACCCCTTCCTGAGTTGGCTTATAGATTTGCAGTCCGCATTAATATCATTGTTAGACGTTTCGATATCTTTTTATGACATCAATTTCTTCTATAGAAATTAACTTCTTGTAAATCGAGGTGTCATGAACTTTTTCACAAATATAGAAAGTGGATGGTTCTTGATTTGCTATTCCTTTTTTTAGGCCAGAGATATTTCTGCCTTCGCCTTTGAAATCACTGCCGAGATGAAAAAAAGTGAAACTGTTTTCTATTCCCCACTCCGCAATCTTCAATAAGAGAGCCTTCATTGCATTGGAGTCTTCAGCTTCTTCCAGACTACCGTCCAAATGGTGATAAATAGTATCTCCCATAGTTAGTACATAACAGGCCGATACGAGCTTATTCTCACAGTAAGCTCCAAATAAATGAAGGTTTGGGCCGAGCGAGCTGATAAGCGTTTCAAAATAATCGTTAGTAAAAAAATAATAGCTATCTGCATCTTCTCGCCGCCGTACAGTCGAATAATATAAAACCAAAAACTCGAACATATGACGGACCGTGCCCAGTTTTTTAATAACTACGCCGTTTTCACCATTACTTCGTTCTTCTTTATCTTCCTGCTCTTTTGGCTGCTGGTCTTGCTGATCAAGTTTAATGGCAAATGTCTCATACATAGGCAGTAACTTTAATTGCTTTTCAAAGATAAGGGCATTGTTCTTTAATGGATGAAATCGGATAAACTCTGCGATAATTTTTTCTTTTTCACAAAACGCAGAGAATTCATGAAGGAAATTTGAAGTCAGCTTGGAAGCATTATTCTTGGTCTTTAATAATGGGCCACCATATCCAAAAGGAGTCGTAATGTCAAAATAACCCGGGGCATCATTTTCTATTCTTCTTTTGATGAAAGGATAAACAACTTCTCCTTCCTCATCGTTGTAATAAAACATCATCGACTCGCCGGGGTCTAATTTCATTGCGCTTAAAAAATATTGGCTTGTGTAATATATATCCGTTACTTGGAAAAGGTCGAGAATTTTTTGCCAGCGCATATGATCGTGTATGGCAACAACCTCATACATACTCTTCACCCCTGTTTTTTTCAGCTAAAAAATTACTTAAATACCGTTTGCAGTTTTGCTGCCGTAGTTTTGCTGTCTTGTCTTCCTGTTTTAAACAAGGTATTTAGCATTTCCAGGATAAATGCCACCAAAGTTCCGATTATAAAACCAAAAGCCCCTGCCACCCCTAAGCTAAACACCATATTTTCTTCAAATGGTGAAGTTGGAAGTTGGTCGCTGGTAATTGGAATAACTGAAACCTTCTCCACTTGCATCATTTCAGGAATTTTCTTTTTAAAATTCACAGCAACTGAGTTGGCGATTTGAATGGCCAACTCTTTGTCTGCGCTGGAAACCGTTATATTCAATACTTGAGAATCAGCTGCTTCAGAAACGATAATTCTTTCGTGTAATTCCTTAACCGAGACCTTTAAGCCCAATTCTTTAATAACTTCTCCTAAAACTTGCGGGCTCCTTATGGTTGCGCTATAGGTTTCATTAATTCCAGGAACTTGTGAAGCAAGCTGTGAATCTGCTACTGCCGAAGGCACGGAACTTTCTTCCTGCTCAACTAGAATCTGGCTAGTTGCTTTGTATTCGGGCACTAAAACAAAATACAGTAAAAACCAGACAACCCCAATTGAAAGAAAGGTAATACTGAGAATCACTTTTAATTGTTTCCTTAGGTTTTTCAGAATATTTAAAATAAGGATTTTTTGGCCCACAGAATTTTCCTCCTTTTGAGCAAATAGAATTAGAGATTAATCGGTTTCTTAAAATTCAGATAATTGTAGTTCATTTATATCATACTTTTTTAGTTCAATCTACACTTTTAAAGAAAAAAACAAAAAAATAATTGGAATTTTTAAGTATTTCGACTCTTAGAATATTTTTAACATATATTAGAAAATTCATTATAGTTCTATATACCCTAAACGAAAAAATACATGATTTTTATGTTTCATAGAATATGGCAGATAGTTTATAGTTGCTGTTTCGTTGTCGGCTGTCCAAAAAGTAGAAGCCCTGCATTTATCTAAATGCAAAAAAGCACCACTTCTTATGAAGTGATGCTTGCTTGTAGACATATGTAAATTGTAAATTCAAGTGTGGCTTCTACCTCTCAAATCAGATGGAATCTTTCATTAACTGGCTTCGGATGATGTCATTGCCTATTGAAATTATTTAGTTGGATTGTGTTTTGCCAGTACGGTTCACCGCTACTAGTTTTTCAGTTTTTTCGCAACATTAAAAAACTGTAGACAGCCTCAACTTAGCGAGATGCCTACAGCCCAAAAAATCGCTTCTAAATGAAGCGATTCTTTTTTCATTCTTTCCATAATCCAATAATTCCATTTCGTCTATAAATAATGTGACTGCTCTCAAGTGTTTTTAATACTTTTGATAAAGTTTGATGCGGAATATTCATATCCATAGTTATTTCTTTAATGGTTTTAAAAAGTACACCATCTGGAGTAGAGTTTTTCATAAAATATTTTATAAACCTTTCTCCTGTTTCTGCAATACGATCTGTTTCATTTACGAAACATTCCCGGCACTCTTTCAATATCTTATGTTCCGTGAATGGCTGGGTTTCAGAAAGGTTGTTTCTCATTGATACCATATCGTTGCCTCCCATATCTTTACTTTTTTTATTCTTCATTTACATATATACCCTTAATTATATTAATTATTCATTTAATTGTAAATTATTTCTTAAAATTCTAATAGTTTTATTAATTTAAAGTAAATATAAAAACCGTCCATTATACTGGACGGTTTCTGGCTTATTTCTTACTCCATCATTTTTTTCTCAATAAAATCCTTTAATACATGGATTCCTGTTACACAATCATTTAATGATGACCATTCTTTTGGGTTGTGGCTGATTCCTTCCTTGCTTCGGACAAAGAGCATGGCAACCGGAATATGCCTTCCAAGCACCATAGCATCATGTCCGGCACCGCTTGGTATATAAGTCGGCTTTATCCCAAACTTCTTCAATGATTCCGCTAGTTTTTCTTTCAGATTTTCTGCAATCGGAATCGGCTGGATTTTTGTGCTTTGTTTGATCTCTACTTGAATTCCGCGTTTTGCTGCTATATTTCTTGCTTCTTCTGTAATCAGATCTACCAATTGATCGCGTGTCTGTTCTTGGATATCACGGATGTCTACGTTTAAAGACACTTTTTCTGGAATCACATTGGCACCATTCGGCGATACTGCCATTTTGCCGACTGTTGCTACTGCCGTTTCGCTTACCTTCTGCGGGAATTCAGAAACTCTTTGGATAAATTCTGCAGCTGCCACAAGCGAGTCTTTTCGGCCAATCATCGGCGTGTTTCCTGCGTGCCCTGCTTCGCCGTAAAACTCAACTTCCAGCCATGCTAATCCTGCAATTCCACTGACAATGCCCACAGGCTGATTTTCTTTCTCCAGTTTTTTTCCTTGCTCAATATGGACTTCCACAAAAAGCTCCAGCTCATTAAAATCACGTTTGGCATTTTTAAAATCCTGTATTGAACTTCCATAATCTTTCAAAACCTGTTCCAAGTCTGCTCCATTAAAATCACGCAGCCTTTGGATCTCTTCTTCGCTGATTTCCCCTGCCATCGCCCGGCTGCCGCTTAGGCCGCTATTAAACCGCGATCCTTCCTCATCGGTAAAGATAATTACTTCAAATGGTTTATTGGGAGTAAAACCGCTATCTTTCCAGGCCTCTACTACTTCTAATGCTGATAATACTCCGAGAGGTCCATCAAAATTTCCCCCGTTTGGGACACTGTCCACATGAGAACCTGAAGCGATGACTTTTGCATCCTGATTTGCTCCTTGCAGGCGCCCAACGACATTTCCTGCACCATCCTCTGACACGTCAAGCCCGGCCCCATACATCCACTTCTTTACAAGTGCTTTCGCTGATTTTTCTTCTATTGAAAATCCGGGGCGTTTAACTCCCCCTACTTGTGTAAAGCCGATGTGAGATAATTCATAAAGTCGCCGGGCAATACGTTCCCCATTGACGCCTGAATGAGACAGACTGGTGTCAAAACCTTTCAGTAAATCTTCCAATAGCGGATTGTGTATCGTCATTCTTTTATTCCTCCAGCAGTATTATTTATTTAAATAAGCCCAGGCATACTGTGCATACAATTCCGCACCGGTTGCCAAAGCCTCTTCATCAATATTGAATTTCCCATGGTGATGGGCCCATTGCGTGTCTTTTTCAAGGTTTCCGCTGCCGACTAACGCAAAACTTCCGGGAACTTTATCCAAATAAAAGGAAAAATCTTCACCGCCCATAGTCGGCTTTTCATCATAAACGGACCCTTCCCCAAACGCAGCTGCAGCTACTTGCTGAACTAGTTCAGCACTTTCTTGTCCGTTAATAACTGCTTGAGTGCCTCTGAAATACTCAACCGTTGCACTACCGCCGTATATCGCAGCGGTGTTTTCAGCGTAGATTTTCAGCTGCTTCTCAATATGGTCCCGGGTTTCAGCATCAAAACAGCGAACGGTGCCTTCAATTTCAGCGTTCTCAGCTATTACGTTAAATCGTGTTCCTACAATCATTTTCCCGACTGTTACAACTGCCGGCTGTTGGGGATCGATGGTCCGGGAAACCACTGATTGAACATTCATTACAAACGATGAAGCAATGATTGCTGCATCAATACACGCTTGTGGGATAGCACCATGGCCGCCCTGGCCTTTAAAATGCACTTTAAAGATATCGGCTGATGCAAAAGATGGGCCAGGATTACAAGCCACACTATGTGAAGGTATCTGTGACCAGATATGAATGCCAAATACGTCATCGACACCTTCAACTGCTCCTTGCTCCACCATTGCTTTGGCTCCTGTGGCCACTTCTTCTGCCGGTTGAAAAATAAAACGGACCGAGCCCGGCAGTTCATCTTTAATGCCAGCCAATGCTTTAGCGGCGGATAGCAGCATCGCAGTATGGGCATCATGTCCGCACGCATGCATTTTACCGGTTGTGGCCGATTTGTAAGGCAAATCGACATTCAGTTCTTCTACTGATAAAGCATCCATATCCGCACGGAGGGCCACAGTTTTCCCTTCTTTGCCGCCTTTCAACGTGCCAATTACACCCGTAGGTTCCGTTTTCCGGCATTCGATTCCAAGGCCTGTCAAATAGTCATAAACAAATTGAGAAGTATTATACTCTTCCCAGGACAGTTCCGGTTCACTATGCAATTTGCGGCGAATGCTAATCGTTTCTTCGTTATTTTCTTGTATGGCATTTTTGATGGCTTCATTAATCATCTTATTAACCCTCCAGTTTTATCTGACTTTAACGGGCAGTATGGCTCCCGCTTCTCCGAGCGGATGCCACGGTCCGTAAAAGTCCGATTGGTTCAACTAACCTTCAATGGAATAAACACTCCATTGAAGGAAGTTTCACTTTACCCCGCTTTAACGGGCAGTATGGCTCCCGCTTCTCCGAGCGGATGCCACGGTCCGTAAAAGTCCGATTGGTTCAACTAACCTTCAATGGAATAAACACTCCATTGAAGGAAGTTTC